>CAWGUU010000013.1:0-302851 GCA_963825765.1 uncultured Acidimicrobiia bacterium | reverse complement strand
CCTGGTGACACTGGCCGTAGCGGAACTGGTTGCAGGAGACCCTGCGCTCGTCGCAGCTCCCGCTGGCGCAGCGACACTCGCAGTCCTGGCCGCAGGCCATGTTGCAGTCATGTAGTAGCGGGCCGCGTTGCCAGCACAGGCCGGAGTTGTCCGCCTTCCACCAGCCTCCGGGGAACGTCCCGGGTGGGCAGCGGTTCTCGCCGGAGATGGTGCAGCACATGGCGGTGTAGCCAGCGTCGCACGACGCGTCCGGGCCGCAGACCGCGGCGTAGGCCGTCCCCGGCTGCAGGAGGTAGCGCACCGGGGCCACCGCTATGGCGGACCCGACCACCGCGACCTTGACGAGGAAGCTCCGTCGAGTCGACCTGGCGTCCAGGAACGACGCCGTCGCCTCCGCCAGCTCCTGGTCGGGGTCCCAGCTCATACGATCCCCAGTGACTCGTGAGGCACGGGCGACACGATCTCGATGGCCGAGAGGGCGAAGTTCACCCGCGGCACGACCTGGTGACGGTTGGCCATGCTGCCGAGCACGACGTACAGGCAGAAGGCGCGGCCGGCTTCGACGAAGAAGACCTGGGCGCCGCCCTGGCCCCGGATCGTCCGCTGGAGCTGTCTCGGGCTGAAGTCGTCGGCGCCCATCTGCCGGGGCATCCCCAACTGGGACGAGAACAGCGCGGTGCCGGCGCTGTCGCGGTGGTATTCGACCAACGCGACGAACGCCCGGTCGGACCGCATGGTCTCGACCGCGCCGCTCCCGAAGTCGCCACGCTCCTCGGGCAGCGCGAAGTCGGCGGCGTGGAGAACCGGGTGGACGTGCAGCTCCGGCCTGGCGACGACCCCCGCGCCGGTGTTCCGGTGGACGCCCAGGATCCGGGCGTCGGAGGGCGACAGATCGTGGGCGGAGGTCGCCCGCTCGACCGCGGGGCGGTGCCGGCGGATCCTGGCGTCCCAGCCCGGCGGGGCATCCAGGGCCAGCCCGAAGCGAGAAATCCTCATGGCGAGACCACCCCGGCCACTGCGACCGCTCCCGCCACTCCGGCCACCGCGGCGGCGCACTGCACGCCAACCGCGGCCCGCGCCGCCGTGGGCGCCAAGCTCTGCATGCGGCGATGCTTCGCCCGCAGCTGACCGGGCGTCGCCACCCGCGCCATTGCCAGCAGCGGCAGGGCCCGGGCCAGACCGAATGTGGCGCCCAGCGTGGCGCCCACCAGCCATGACGCCGACAGGAAGGCGAGCACGAACACCAGGTAGACGCTCGCGGTGGTGACGATGGTGACGACGCCGAGGCCAAGCTGGACGCCGAAGCCGAGGCCACACACCCATCCCCGATACCGACCCAGCCAGTCCTCGTCGACCTGGCGGTGCACCGTCGGCACCGACAGGCCGCCGAGGCCCACGTCGAGGGCGCAGCCCACCGCGCACGCCACCGCGGCAGCCGCCAACAGGAGCCCCTGACCGGGCCGGCCGGCACCGAGCACGCCGTGTCCTGCGGCGCCGAGCGCGCCACCCAGCACGGAGCCGGCCACGACCGAGCCGACGACGTAGGCCACGGCGGTGACGCCCCAGGATCGGTTGCGGGCCCGCTCCACGAGCGGGACGATGCTGGCCAGCATCGACTCTCCTCAGGGCGACCAGCTCGATCGGAGCCCGGCGGCGACCGCCACGGGCACTCCGATGAGCTCGATCAGGGTCGCGGAGGCGATCACTCGTCATCCCCGGCCACAGGCGGTGAGGTCGGGTAGAGCCTCGGGTCACCGGGGTGGATGCCCGCCGCCATCAGCTCCTGGTCGATCCTGGCTCCACGGGGGCCGTCGGCCGGCGTGCCCGCCGTCGTCGTGGCTTGGCCGTTGGCGTGAGCTTCGTCGTGGGCCCGGTTGACCAGGCTGGCCACCTGCGCCCAGGTCGCTGCCGTTCCCTCACCGATCACTCGGCCGGTGACACCGCTGACGTGGACGAAGTAGGGGGAGCCCGGCACCTCGTAGTCCAACCATGCCTGCGTCGACATGACCACCAGCCGACCGGGCGGTGCCAGCGCACGGACGGCGGCCACGCTCTCGTCCTCGGGCCCCTTGGTGACGGCGACCACCCGCGTCTGCGCCGGCAATCCCCGTTCACCGCCAGGGCCCAGCGCCTCCCAGAAGCCGGCGCAGGTCAGGCATCCGCTTGACAGGAATGCCAGCAGGGTGTTGTCCGTCGCTCCGGCCACGGCCACCGCCGCCGCCTCACCACCGGGAGTCTCGCCGGCCAGATCGTGGGCCGGGGCGCCCGCGGAGCCTCCCACCGCGAGGACGACCGGGACGGGGTGCCGGACCTCCTCACCCCGCCCCGCGCCCAGGTCGTGGAGCTGGCGGAGGATCTCGGCGTGGCTCTTGAGGAGGCCGACGACGAGCACGCCCAGGAGCACGATGGCGGCGGCCTCGACCACGATCAGCGCCGTCATGGGATCGTCACGGCGGGAGTAGCGACCGGTGTCACCTCACCCGGCCTCGGGTCCACGAACGTCGGTCCTCGCAGTGAGCGTCGCAACGGTGGGCACGCGTGGCGAATCCTATGGGGCCTGCAGCCGGGTAACCCGCCATCCGCCCTCCGACGGCCGCACGTCGAACAGATAGCGGGTCCCGTGGTGCTCGATGGTGCACGACTGGCCACTGCTGCCCGGCGAGGCGGAACAGCCTTCGAACGTCCCCTCGGGCGGGGACCACGGCTCGCGGAACAGGCTGTCGACGACGTCGAGCGACGCGAAGACGGCGGCTCCAGCTCGGTCGGCGTCCTTCCAAGCCTGGTAGAGGCACCGGGCCGCTTGCGGCGCGCTCTGGGCGGCGGAGCCGGTTCCCGACGGGCAGCCGCCGGGGATTCCCGTGGTCGGCGTCACCGCCGCCGTCGTCGCCGGCTCCTCGGTGGGCGGGGGCGCGGTCGTGGTCGGGGCGGGCGCGGTCGTGGACGTCGGCTCCGGCTGCGCCTCCTTGGGCGAACACGCAGAACAGGCCACGATCAGCACCAACGCGGCGATGCCCGCGACAGCAATTCCAGCCATCCGGGGTCGGGACGGGGTTCTCGACGCCAACCTAGAGTCAGGCCCGTGAACGTCCTGGCCGGGCCGGCCACCGCCGCCGCGGTCCTGCTCGTGGTCGGCGGGGCATCCAAGGTCGTTCGGCCCGGCACCACCACCAAGGCCCTCGAGGCGCTCCGGCTGCCGGGCCATCCCGCCGCGGTGCGCCTCCTGGCTGTCGCCGAGATCGGCATCGGTGTGGCAGCCGTGGCCGCGGGTGGTCGGCTGGCGTGGTCGCTGGTGGCCGCCTCCTACCTCGGCTTCGCCGGCTTCGTCCTGCTCGCCATGTCCCGGAAGGGGGCGGCGCAGTCCTGCGGGTGCTTCGGCGCGCCGGGCACGCCCCCCACCGCGGCTCACGTGCTGGTCACGCTGGCCGCGTCCGCCGTCGCGTTGGCGACCGCGTTCGGATCCCAGCCCGGCCCGTTGCAGGACGCCCTTGCGGACCAGCCGCTCATGGGTCTGCCGTTCGTCGTCCTCACCGGCTGCTGCGTGTGGTTCGCGTACGCGGCCGTCGCCGTCCTCCCCAGGACGTCCCAATACGCGGCCCGAGGGCGCCGAGGCTGACCCAGAAGTCTGTTTCTACCGCACCCGACGCGCCAGCGGTCTCACAACCCCGTCAGAGAGGCGCGTCGACCCTGCTGGCCGCCACCCGCACGAGCATCGGGACCGGGCCGGCGGGTGAGGTGCGGGCGGCCTGGACGGCCTCGGCGACGGTGTCGCCCTCGGCGACGACCTCGCCGTCCCGCAGGGCGAGGTACCGGCCGCCTCCGCCGTTGGCCGACCCGAGCGAGCCCAGCTGCGACAGGGCCAGGGCCAGCTCCGGTTCCACCGCCACCGGCGCCACTGTGGCGGCGGATGCCACTGCCCCGTCCAGGCTGGCGAAGTACTCCGCGACCGTGCGCTGATGCCGTCCCTTGCGGGCCAGCACCAGGTACTGGAGCCCGATCACCGGGCCCAGCACCACCATGGCGGGGAGCGGGCGGTTGACAAGATCGAGCCAGAACGCCAGGAACAGAACGGAGACGCACGACATCGCCAACCCGGCGGCGGCCAGGCCGGCGCGCCGCGAGAACGCTTTTTCGGCCACGAGCACCCAGACCAGCACGATCAGCAGGTCGCCCAGCCCGATGCCAGCCTGGCCCGATCCATGGCCCCAGGCGATGATGGGCGTCAGCGGCACCGACGAGATGCGTTCCAGGAAGTCGGTCATGAGGGGCAGGGCCAGGGTGGCGATCACGTCGTACACCGCCAGCCCGCAGGCCAGCAGGGCCACGTGGCGGGCCCGGATGCCGCTCTGCACCCAGATGTTGCAGACCCCGACGACGACGATGGCCAGGGCCACGTCGTTCACCAGCAGGAACGTCCACTCGTGGCTGCCTCGGGCCAGCTCGGCCAGCACGACGTCGGCCACGACGAGGGCGACGGCGACGCCCGCCGCCCGCCGGCCACCGAGCACCGGCGACAGGGAGAAGTAGAGCAGCCCCGTCGACAGCAAGGCGAAGATCCCGGCGAGGACCCCGACGGGAATGCTCAGGTAGAGCGGAGGGATCACGATCAGCATGGCGCCCACGATGAGGACGTCACGCCCGTTGAAGACGCCGATCGGTGGGCGGTCGACTCGTACCCGCCGCAGGTAGGCCACGCCGGCCGCCAGGATCGACGCCACACCGGCGGTGACGACGACGATCGAGCTCAGCGAAGGGTCCACGACCCGCTCCTCTCGTTTCTCACGACGACGGTCTCCCGCAGCAGCGCCCGATTGAACTCCGGCGCCGGCATGGTCGTCAGGTCGGTGTGCAGCGTCACGCTGGTCAGTGGCAGGCCCTGGTCGGCGGCTCGCTCCTGCAGGCGACGTTCGAGTCCGGCGTCGGCCCGCACCCCCAGAACGTGCAGGTCGAACCCGCCGGCGGCGGGCCGGGCCGCGTACCGGCAGGGCAGGGGCAGGTCGGGCTCGGCCTCGAGCAGCTCGAGGATGTGGCGCTGGTAGAGCGGCCGGTCGCGTAGCTCGGGGCACAGCGAGGCCTTGCCGAGCAGCGGCGAGGTGGCAGGAAGCGCAGCCAGCTCGCACGTGGGGACGTCGACCAGCCGCCGGACCATGTCGCCGGTGGCCAGCCGCAGCAGCGGCATCGTCTCCCGGTACGGCGGGTACGGCGTGACCACGAGCGTGCCCACCTCACCCGGCCCGGTCGGTTCGAACGTGACCGGGTCGAGCACCTCGACCAGGCCCTGGTCGGCGGCGACGTGGAGGTGGCCCTCCCGGCACACCAGCCCGGCCACCGGGAACGTCTCGGTCATGGCGTAGTTGTCGGTGATCTCGGCACCGAACGTCTCCTCCGCCCTGAGCCGGAGGGCGTCGGTGAGGATCTCGCCGCCGCAGATGATGCGCTCGAGGCCGAAGTCCTCCTTGGTGTAACCCAGCCGGGCCGCGTCCTGCACGAGCATCCCGAGGTAGCTGGGGTTGACCGAGATCACGCTGACGCGGGGCTTCTTGCCGGGGAGGTGCACGGGCGTGGCCAGGCGGGCCAGCGTCTCCGACGGCTCGACGATCCCGGTGAGGAAGCAGGCGGCACCGATCAACCGGCAGGCGTCCATGGTGTTGTGGAGGCCGAGGACGGCGCGGGAGCTGATGCAGATCTGGAAGACGTCCTCCGGTCCGAGGCCGGTGCTCATGATGAACGAGACGGCGGCCAGCGACGTGGCCAGCTCGACCTCGTAGCGGGAGAACCAGAACGACGTCGGGACCCCGGTGGTGCCGGTGGTCCACGCCTGGAAGACGGGCTTGGCGCCCGAGCTCACGAACGCCTCGGGGATCGAACGCAGCATCTCCTTGGGGGTCGGCGCCAGCTCGGCCGACCGCTCCAGGGTGAGCTCGTCGGGGCTGAGGCCCAGGCCGTCGATCGCCTGGCGGTAGTAGGCGGTGCTGTCGTAGGCCCGCCGCACTGCGTTGCGCCAGCGCCTGGTGTCCATGGCCCGCCGGGCCTCGGGGTCGAGCGGAGCACCGAGCATCTCCTGGATCTGGTCCTGGCCGAGGCTCCCGAACTCCGCCCTGGTGGCGAGGAGATCGTCGACCAGCTTGCGGACGTTGGTGACGCGGATGTCACGGCCCATCGCCATGGCCATCCCGTACCGCAGCTGCCGCCATCCCGTGTCGAGCATGCGCACTCTCCTTTTCAAGAAGCGAGTGAGGCGGCCTGGGGGTAGTCAGGCCGCCTCACTCAACGATGCAGGGGCATTTAGCAGCTGACAGCGAAGACCACAGCGGCGAAGGAGCTGACGACGTACTTCACGTGCTTGCGAGCAGCCTTGATCATTGGAGTTCCTCTCATGTGCGAAGACACCCGTTCGGATGCACGAGAAAGGAACCACGAACGCAGGGCCGGCGACAATGGTGCTACCACCCTGTTCCGACCCGGTGAGGTACCACGAGGACCGCGAAAGCGCAGGTGGGAGCCGTGTGGCGGCAGGCCTATCGGGACCCGCCGTGGCAGCGCTTGAACTTCCTGCCGCTGCCGCAGGGGCACGGTTCGTTGCGCCCGACCTTGCGCCCGAAGTCCTCGTCTGCGTCCGACCGACCAGCAGCCTCGGTGCGACGGCCCGGCGCCATGCTCCGGGCGTGAACCCGGTCGCGTTCGCGGGTCAGCTTTGCCACCTCGTCCGCCCGATCGTCGTCGTCCCGGAGCAGCTCGATGAGGTGCCAGAGGGTCTCGTGCTCGAAGTCAGCGTCTCCCCGGCGCCGGCAGGTGGCGAGCGTCGATCGATAGCGGGCCTCGGCGCCGGCCAAATCACCGGAGTGCTCGTCCACCTCGCCGGCGAAGATCTCGGTCAGGAGATCTCGCGACGGGTCGTCGAGCGCCAGGCGCACCCGGGCTCTGGCGTCGTCGATCCTTCCGGCCTCCCCGAGCTGGGTAGCCAGCTCGCCGTGGAGATTGGCCGCGGCATGAGGGATGACCGGCACCAGCGCATCCACCAGCCGGGCGGCGAGCTCGAACTGCCCGCTGGCGCCGAGCCTGTACACCACGGTGTGGGCGACGTCGTCGAACGTCCCGTCGTCGCGGGCGGGCCCACCATCCAACGGTCGCCAGCCGAGGTCCCACATCGCCGCTTCGTAGCGCTGCGGCGTCGCCGCCCAGGCAAGGAAGGCGAGAAGCGCGTCGGCCTGGTCCGCCAGGTCAGCCTCCACGTCCGTCTCAGCGATGCCGAGAGCCTCGAGCAAGGGGTCGCGGATCGGGTACGGCACGTGCGGAGCGGCGAGAAGGTCGCCGGCGGCATGGGCCAGGATTTCCCACGTGTCCGGGTCGTCGGCCATGGCCGTGCCCACGTCACGGATCATCACCTCCAGCGCCTCAGCGCGATGGGCCGAGCACATGCCGGGGCGGGCGTTGTCGAGGTCGAAGGGCACCGAGAAGCGAGCTCCCGCGCACGCCGCGGAGTTCGGCGAGGATCTCGGGCGCGACGACAGGGGCCGAGGGGCCATGTCGAGGTCGAGCGGCCTGAAGGCCCCGGTGACGACCATGGCCACGGTCTGGGAATCGATGGGCGACCAGTCTGCGACGAGATCGATGTCGGGCACCGGCGCGTCGGCGTCGAGGCGGACGGCACCGAGCAGGGACGGGACCAGGCCGCCCTCTTCCAGCTCGGCCCACTCGCCGCTGATGAGCGACGCCTCGTTCCGGGCTCCCACCTGGACGATCGAACGAGCGAGCGCGCCGATCTCGGCCTCGACAGTGCACACGTCGGGCCCGTCGAGCATCCAGGCTCGGACGAAGAGGGTGATGCGGTAGTCGCTGCCGGAGCCCTCCACCGACACGACGGGGCCCGGCAGGTCTTCCAACCAACCGAGCGGATGCCATGTGAGCACCCGCACGCGGACGTGTTCGGCTACGTGAGCGGCCGCCCCATCGAGGTCCGGCCATCGAACGGCCACCTCGAGCTGGGCCTTCTCGTCGACGGGAGCGTGGCGAAGCGCCGCCGCCACGGCATCGTTGAGTCCCTCGAATCTGTCCACCCACGGACCGTACGTGGCATCGGCGGCCGGCGTCACGGGCGGCGGACCGCCTGTGCCTCCCGGCCGCGTCAGCGGGGAGTCGCCACGCGGTGACCCTGCTGTCTGGCGGCATCGGCCAGCCGCTCGTCATAGGTGACGAATGGTCCCAGCTCGCTCCCGAGCTGCTCGGCGGTGGCCAGGTGGATGGCGTCGAGGGAACGCAGCTCGAGCGGCTTCATTGCGCCGGCCGTGTTCAGCACTCGATCGTTGAGCCGGATCAGGTCGAGCCGGGAGAGTACGTCCCGGCCCCGCGCCACGGCATCGTGACCGGCGGGCGCCAGCGCCCGAATCACCTCGGTACGGGCCAGAGCGCTCGACATGAGCGGCCGGCGCCGACGGAGGTAGCGGCGCAGGGCTGCCGATTCCGGCTCCTGGATCGCAAGCTTCACGATGGCCGAGGAGTCCAGGTAGGTGACCGGCATCAACGCTCGTCCTGACGGAGGCGAGCGAGAGTCGCCGAAGGCATCTCTATGCCAGGGTCGAGGCGAAGGGGCTCGGGGAGGTCAGAAAAGTCACCCGTGGCGGGCTGGACGTCTCCGGCGGCGCGCAGTCGGTCGAGGGCGTTGCCGTCAGGCAGTGGTGCCAGCAGGGCCACCGGTCGGCCACGGTCGGTGATCTCGATCGTCTCCCCGGTCGCCACCCGGCGCAGCAGCTCGCTCGCCCGCTGCCGCAACTCGCGTATGCCGACGCTGGTCATGTGTTACTTGTAGCACTCCCTGCGTACCGATGACAACAGGCGATGGTGGCCCCGGCCAGGTCAGTCGAGGTCGAGCACGTTTCGAAGGATTTCGTCGAGGGCGTGACGGGTCTCGGCGTCGAGTCGACCGACATGCTCCAGCAAGCGCGCGGTGGAGATGGAGCGGACCTCTTCGACCTGGAACGCGGTCGTACGGTTAAGACCGTTCACCGCGTCTGGCTCGACCACGACGTGAAGCGGCAGTGGCCTGATCGTGGAGGTCCCAGGCACGACCACGACCATTCGGAGGTTCGGATGGTGGAGTCGATCGGCCGAGACGATCACGGCTGGGCGCAGAAACGCCTGTTCGGGCTCAGCGGGATGAGGACCCAGATCCACGTGCCAGATGTCGCCACGGGCATGGGTGGGCTCAGTCCTCACGGAGCCCGTCGCCAGCGGTGCCGTCCAGAGCTTCCACCTCCGCGTGGTAGGCGGCTTTCTCGTCGTCGGTCATGGCCTCGATGGCCACATGGACAGTGTCCCACCACTGCTCTCGGCTCAGGCGGTGGATGGCGTCGGTCACCACCTCGAGCATTGTCGTACCCCGCTGATTGGCGATCCGGGCGATCTCGTCGCGCAGTTCTGTCGGGACTCGGAGGGTCGTGGTCTCGTGCGGCGCCATAGGTATAGCCTACTTGGGCGATAAGTTGAGCGCTTGGAGTCGAGCCGAAAGCTCCGCCAGTTGTGGCTCGGCGTGACAAGATGTGTGATTCCACAGACCGCTGGCCCCTGAGCACATGCTCGCTGACCAGCGGTTTTGCGGATCGAGCCCTCGTAGCTCAGGGGATAGAGCATCGGTTTCCTAAACCGTGTGTCGCAGGTTCGAATCCTGCCGGGGGCACCATGCTGAGGGGCATGCGTATCGGGCGGGGCATCCGCGGGCCATCCAGGATGGTTTGAACCGAGTCTGGACGAAATAAGCCAGCCAGCGACATAAGCACTGCGCTTATAATTCTGATCGTGCTTATGGATGCGCTGAAGTGGCTTCGGGAGTCAGGCGTGGAAGCTGAGTTGCTCGAGGTTCAGTCGCGGCACGGCGGGATCCTCGTCGACGCAACGCTTCAGCTGGCCGCCGGCGACGCCACGGCCCGGTTTGCCGTCGAGGAGAAGCGCCGCGCGCCGTACCCCAACGAGCTGGCTGGTCTGGCCGGGCGCCAATTGGCCCTCGCCGTCGGAGGCCATCCTCTCCTGGTGACGCAATTCGTGTCCGAAGCACTCGGGCCGGTCCTCACTGCCGCCGGTTGGTCCTGGGCGGATACCCAGGGAAACTTTGACGTCCGCGCCCGAGGTCTCACGTTGCGCCAGCGACGGGCAATCGTGGCCCCGAGGGTAAAGGGCAAGAGCCTCCCCCAAGGATCGGGGAGCCTGGCCATCATCCGGGCGCTCATCGGTTTCATGGAGGGCAAGGACGAGGAGTTGCGCGCCACGACCGTCGCCGCTAAGGCCAAGGTCTCCCAGCCTCGGGCGTCCCAGGTGCTCCGCCAACTCCAAGACCTTGAACTGGTCGAGCGGTCGGAGGGCGGGTGCTGGTCACCCAACCGCGAGGCGCTCCTCGACCGCTTTCTCGGGGACTACCGGGGCCCCGGCGGGTCCGAGCGGTACATGTACAGCCTCGACTCACCGACCGATGTCGCCATACAAGCGGCAGGCTCCAACTCCCGGGAACGCCCGATCCTCGTGTCGGCCGACGTCGCTCCCGACCTTCTCATTGCATGGCGCCGGCCGAGCGTTGTCATCCTTTACGCCAAGCTCGAGATCGCTTCCGGGGACCTGGGTCTGGTCGAGGCGCAAGGACGGCACGACGCCAACGTGATCATCCGGTATCCCGACGATCGATCGGTGTTCCCTGTTCCGGATCTGGTCGCCGAAATGCGCGGCGTCGAGGTTCCGCTGGCGGCGCCGTCGCAGCTGATCTGGGACCTTCAGGACCTTGGTGGTGCCGAACGTCTCGAGGCCGCGGGAATGCTGCGCGCATGGCTGCTCAGGAGCCCCTGAGCCGGCTCGTACTGGCGGCGACATCGGTCGCCGACGATCTCGGTTTTGTCGCGCTGGCAGACCTTGCGGGGATCGTCGGATCGGTTGGAGCGAGGAACTACCGCGTCATCGGTGGGCACATGGTGAGCGCACTTGTCGCCCGATGGCAGCTCGGAACAGAACTCTACCGAGAGACGGGCGATGTCGACCTGGGCGTCCCGCCGATCGCCGTAAAAGAATGTGGCGGGCCGACGGCGACCCCCTCTGGGCCGACCAGAAGCTGCTGGCCGACCCCGAGATCGCCGGCGGCGCCACGCCGGCCGACACCGAGGAGCTGGCCCGCACGATCGCGGCAGGCCTCGGGCTCCCCGAGGACAGCTGCCTGGCCGGCTACGAGGACCCGCTGCACACCCTGCTGGTGGAGGCCCGGCTGCCCGGAGGCGACCCGCCGGCCACCGACGTCGACCCGACCGACGGCTCGACCGTCGACAGCGACGCCCGCCTGGCCCGCATCGCCACGCTCGAGAAGCTCGGCGGCCTCGGCGGCCCGGTCGGCTGGGTGATCCCGCTGCACCCCGTTCCCAGCCGAAGAAACCGAGTGGGCGACGACCAGCTGGACCCTGCGACGCGGCCACCTCGTCCTCATCCCCGGCGACTCGCCGATGGGCTCCCGCCTGCCCCTCGACGCCCTCACCTGGCGGCCGGAACCGCCGGAGCCCGAACGGTCGCCCTTCGCCGAGCGATCGAAGCTGGCCACCCGCAAGGCCCTGGCCGCCCGCAAGCGCAAGGGCCAGGCGGAGGAGCCCACCGACGAGCCCGAGGAGGAAGTACCGCTCACCGCTCTCTGCGTCGAGGCCCGCAACGGCAACCTCCGGGTATTCCTCCCGCCCACGGAGCAGCTCGAGCACGCAGTGGACCTGCTCTCGGTCGTCGAGAGCGCCGCCGCCGCACTGAACCTACCGATCGTCCTCGAGGGCTACCTCCCGCCCGTCGACCCCCGCCTGGTCCGCCTCGTCGTCACCCCCGACCCCGGCGTCATCGAGGTCAACGTCCACCCCGCCGCGACCTGGCCGCAGCTGGTCGACATCGTCGACGGCGTACACTCCGAGGCCCGGGCCACCCGCCTCGGCACCGAGACGTTCCACCTCGACGGCACCCACGCCGGCACCGGGGGCGGCAACCACCTGACCCTCGGCGGCCCCACCGCAGCCGACAGCCCGCTCCTGCGCCGCCCGGACCTGCTTCGAAGCTTCATCACCTATTGGCAGCACCATCCGTCGCTGTCGTACCTCTTCTCCGGCCGGTTCATCGGTCCGACCAGCCAGGCGCCCCGCGTCGACGAGGCCCGCCACGAGAGCCTCTACGAGCTGGAGATCGCCTTCGCCGAGCTCGACCGCCTGGCGGGCGACGAGCCGCGGCCCTGGCTGGTCGACCGCCTGTTCCGCAACCTGCTCGTCGACATCACCGGGAACACCCACCGCGTCCGAGCTGTGCATCGACAAGCTGTTCAGCCCCGGCACCGAGCGAGGCCGGCTCGGGCTCCTCGAGATGCGGTCCTTCGAGATGCCCCCGCACCCCCGCATGGCGCTCGTCCAGGCGCTGCTGGTGCGGGCGCTGGTGGCCCGCTTCTGGGCCGAGCCCTACGCCGCCCCGCTCGTGCGGTGGGGCACCGAGCTGCACGACCGGTTCCTCCTGCCGTGGTGGGTCGAGGCCGACATCGCCGAGGTGGTGGACGACCTCAACCGCCACGGGTTCGCCTTCGAGCCCGACTGGCTGGCGCCGTTCCTCGAGTTCCGCTTTCCCCGCATCGGCGGGGTCGACGTCGCCGGGGTGGGCATCGAGCTGCGCGCCGCCATCGAACCGTGGTCGGTGCTCGGCGAGGAGGTCCGTTCCACCGGCACCGCCCGCAGCGTCGACTCCTCGGTCGAGCGGCTGCAGGTGCGCGCCGACGGCGTCGTCGGCGAGCGCCACCTGATCACCTGCAACGGCGTACCCCTCCCGCTCCAGGCCACCGGCGCTCCGGGACGCTTCGTCGCCGGCGTGCGCTACCGGGCGTGGAAGCCGCCCTCGGCCCTCCACCCCACCATCGGGGTCCACAGCCCGCTCATCTTCGACCTCGTCGACCGCTGGAGCGGCCGCTCACTCGGGGGCTGCACCTACCACGTGGTCCACCCGGGGGGACGGACCTACGAGCGCTTCCCGGTGAACGCCAACGAGGCCGAGGCCCGCCGGGCCAGCCGCTTCCGGGCCGAGGGGCACACCCCCGGCCCCGTTGACGTCGGCGCCCTCGTCGCCACCGGCCGAGCCGCGTCGAGCCTGGAGTACCCTTCCAACCTCGACCTGCGCCGCGCCCCGTCGAGCTGAGCCTCTCAACTAGGACGAACGGCCGCGATGCCCGACCTGCTCGACTCGTACCGGCCCCAGCCCAGGGTGTACGACGAGATGCTGACTCCCGACGGGCGGGTGCGGGAGCACTGGGCCCACGCCGGCCGGGTCATCGACGAGCTCGGCCTCGACGAGCTGAACCTCCGCCGCCGCGAGACACGCCGCCTGCTCGACGACGACGGGGTCACGTACAACGTGTACGGCGACGACACCTCGACGCCCACGCCGTGGGCGCTCGACCCGCTTCCGGTGCTGCTGAGCAGCCAGGAGTGGGCCGCCATCGAGCGGGCGGTGGTGCAGCGGGCCCAGCTCCTGAACCTCGTCCTCGCCGACCTGTACGGCCGTCGTGACCTGCTGCGCAGGGGACTGCTGCCGGCGCAGATGGTGTTCGCCCACCCGGGCTTCGTTCGCCAGTGCGACGGCGTCCGCCTCCCGGGCAGCCAGCAGCTGTTCACCATCGCCGTCGACCTCGTGCGCGATCCTGCCGGCCGCTTCACCGTCCTGGCCGACCGCACCCAGGCGCCGTCGGGTGTGGGGTACGCGCTCGAGAACCGGGTCGTGGTGTCCCGGGTGTTCTCCGGCATGTTCCGGGACGCCCAGGTGCACCGGCTGGCGCCGTTCTTCCGCATGCTGCGGACGGCGTTGCAGGTCATCGCCCCGCCAGCGGCGGACGACCCCCGGATCGTGGTGCTCACCCCCGGTCCTGCGAGCGAGACGGCCTTCGAGCACGCCTACCTGGCCTCGTATCTCGGCTACGCCCTGGTGGAGGCCGCCGACCTGACCGTGCGCGACGGCAGGGTGTGGCTGCGGTCCCTCGGCCGGCTGGAGCCCGTCGACGTGATCCTGCGCCGGACCGACGCCATGTTCTGCGACCCGCTGGAGCTCCGCGGCGACTCCGTGCTCGGCGTGCCCGGGCTGGTCGAGGCCTCGCGCCTCGGCACGGTGTCGATCGTCAACACGCTCGGCAGCGGGGTGATCGAGAACCCGGGCATCCTGCCGTTCCTGCCCGGCCTGGCCGAGCACCTGCTGGGACAACCGCTCCTGTTCCCGTCGGTCCAGACCTGGTGGTGCGGCGATGCCGAAGGACGCCGCCACGTGCTCGCCCACCTCGACCGGCTCGTCGTCAAGCCCATCGCCCGGGGTCTCGGGGCGACGGTGCTCCCGTCGGAGCTGAGCGGCGCGGGGCGCGACGAACTGCGCCGCCGCATCGAAGCCCGCCCGGAGATCTGGGTCGGCCAGGAGTACGTCGACATGGCCTCGGCCCCGGCACTGGGCGCGGCCGGCCTCGAGGCCCGCCGTTCCGTGCTGCGGGCCTTCGCGGTGGCCCGCCACGACTCCTACGCGGCCATGCCGGGCGGTCTGACCCGGGTGGCGGCCTCGTCCAACGGGTCGCGCATCTCCAACCAGACCGGCGCCCTCAGCAAGGACACCTGGGTGCTGGCCTCCGAGCCCGAGAAGCTCTCGGGGTTCTGGCTCCAGCCGGGACCGCCGGTCAGCGCCATCGACCCGGCGGGGTCGATGTCGTCCCGGGCGGCGGAGAACCTGTTCTGGATCGGGCGGTACGCGGAACGGGCCGAGGCCGTGGCCCGTCTGCTGCGGACGGTCCACGACCGCCGCAACGAGTTCCAGCACAGCCCCAACCCGGCCGGGGCCGAGACCCTGCAGGTGCTGCTCAGCGCCCTCACCCGCCTCACGTCCACCTATCCCGGGTTCGCGGGGGAGGGGGCAGCCGACCGGCTGGCGGCGCCCGACGCCGAACTGCTCGCCCTGGTGGTCGACGAGGACCGGCCCGGCACGTTGGCCTACGCCGTTCACCGCCTGCTGGCGGCCGCTCACACCGTCCGCGACCAGCTCTCGACCGACACGTGGATGGTCGTGGGAAACCTCGAGCGCGAGATCCTCGGGCTGCGCACCGCGCCGTCCGGGCGCCAGTCGGTCGTCGTCCAGACCCTGGGCCAGATCATGCAGAGCCTGCTCGCGTTGTCGGGTCTCGCCGGCGAGAGCATGGTGCGCGACCCCGGCTGGCGCTTCATGGACGCCGGGCGGCGCATCGAGCGGGGCGTGCAGCTCGCGTCCCTCCTCCAGGCCACCGTCACCGTCGAACGTGGCACCGCCACCGACAGCCTCCTGCTCGAGTCGGCGCTCATCGCGGCCGAGAGCATCATCACCTACCGCCGCCGGTACCGGTCGCACGCCCAGCTGGAGACGATCCTCGACCTGCTGGTGCTCGACGCCGACAACCCCCGGTCGCTCGCCTACCAGGTCGACCGGCTGGAGGAGGACGTGCGCCACCTGCCGGCCCCCCACCAGGGCGCCCGCCTGACCCGGCCCGAGCGGGTGGTGTTGGAGACCACCACCGCGCTGCGCCTGGCCGACACCGCCGCCCTCGCCGTGCCCGGCCCCGACGGCACCCGCCCCGATCTCGACGGGTTCCTCGACCGGATCATCGGGCTCCTCCGACGGACCTCGGACGCCATCGACGAGGAGAGCTTCGTCCGCTCCCTCCCGCAGCGCAGGATGGGCGACCAGTGACCTACCGCGTCACCCACCGCACGGAGTACCGCTACGAGTCGGAGGTGTCCTCGAGCTTCGGCGAGCTGCACCTGCTGCCGCGGGACTTCTCGGGACAGACGTGCCGGGAGTCCCGGCTGCGTATCGAACCCGAGCCCCACGACTATCGGGAACGGACCGACTTCTACGGGAACCGCACCGCCTACTTCGCAGTGCTCGAGGAGCACACGCGGCTGTCGATCACGGCCGAGAGCGTTGTCGACGTCGACCTCGACGGACGGCAGGGCGGGCTGGTGCTCGCCGGCGACCAGCCATGGGAGGTGGCGCGCGGCCGGCCCCCGCTCCGGGACGGCGACCTCGACCTGGGCGGCGACCTGCTGGAGGCCCAGGACTTCCTGCTCGACTCGCCCATGGTGGCGGTGTCGCCTGCGCTGGTGGAGTACGCCACGCCGTCGTTCCCGGCGGGACGGCCACTTGTCGAGGCGCTGGCCGATCTCACCTCCCGAATCCACGGTGACTTCGCCTTCAAGCCCGGCGCCACCTCGGTCGGCACCACGCTCACCGAGCTGCTCGAACGCCGCCAGGGGGTGTGCCAGGACTTCGCCCTCCTGGCCATCGGGTGCCTCCGGTCGCTCGGCCTGGCGGCGCGCTACGTGAGCGGCTACATCGAGACCCGCCCGCCGCCGGGACGGCCCCGCGTCGTCGGGGCCGACGTGTCCCACGCCTGGGCGTCGTGCTTCGTGCCCGCCGCCGGCTGGATCGACTTCGACCCGACCAACGACCAGTTCATAAACGACCGCTACGTCACCACCGCGTGGGGCCGCGACTACCGCGACGTGTCACCGGTGAAGGGCGTGATCTACACCGAGAGCAAGAGCGACAAGATGAAGGTCTCGGTCGACGTGGCCCGTATCGACGGGTCGGCGTGACAGTTTTCTGTATCACCGGTCATAGCGTTTGCGGCGTGGGTGAAGGGGCCGATTCGAGATCTGCGTATCCATGGCGACGAGGTCGTCGGACGGGTGCAGTGGGTTGATGTGGCCAGGGGGACTACAGAGCGATTTCGCGAAGCCGCTTCTCCGTGACTGCGTACCGTCGCGCCGAGCCGCCATGAGTGCCTCTATCTCGAACCATCGCCTATCGAGAACGGCAAGGCTCGCCGCTGTCGATTGGCTCCCTCGGCCGGCGAGCACAAAGCCGCGGACTCGGTGTGCGACCCACATGCGCTTCTCAACGGGGCGATATCGAATCCGCTGATCTCGGGTGATCACAACGAGAGCGCGTTCGCCGACGACCGCTAACCAATCGTCGTCCAGGGAGCCGCGGGGCACGTCGGGAATTGCCCAGTGCCCGGGGTAGACAACGTCATCACGCTGGATGGAGAGGGCCTTGCCGAGGGCCAGATCGTTCTCATCGACAAAGAACCTGGCTTCCAACGAGGTTCATGCAGCGAGGGAGCGCTGCTGTTCCTCGTAGGCGACAGCCGACCTGACAAGCTCGTCAGCCAGCTCATAACCATCGGCGATGGTTGCCACCGATTCGCCGGCGTCGAAGAGCTCCCAGAGCCGCTCCGTTGCGACGCCTTGGACAGTTGGCCTGCCAAAGCGCAGCAACGGATCGATCACAACTGGCGATGCGGTCCCGGCGGGGTACAGCCGACGGACGTCGCCATCCCCGGGTGGATCGAACTCAACCTTCTTGAGGAAGCGGTTGGCCTCGTCGGCGAACGCGATCGTCTGACCCGATGCGACAACGATCGCGATGGCGCGCGGGATTTCGTTCTTCTCCTGAAGCTTGAGCACAAGCTCCTTGCCGTAGAGGTAGGGCTTCGCTGTGGCCAGCGGGTAGGGCGTGTTGAACTCCAAGCGCAGCTCGTCGATCACAGGCCGCAGGCGCTGGAGAGGGACGCCTTTCCGCCGGTACTCCCGGAGGTATCCGAGTTCGACGAACTCGCCCCAGGTCAGAACATCGTCGCCGGTCCGTTCCTCACGGATGACTGGGGCGTAGAAGAAGCCCCGACGCTCGTACCCGTCGACCCAGGCGCGCGCTCGATCCGGCCGCAGGCCAAGCAAGCCAGCGGCCTCGGAGATGCCGTAGACCGGCCGCTCGAGGATGGAAGCCACGCGCGCTGTCATCTCTGCATCATGCCCGAGCGGCGGACTGGGAGTGGTGACAGAGGGGACTTGCCGCCGAGCACCACTTCTTGCACTCTCGCTACGCCTCAATGGCGAGTTCCAACTCGCCGGGAAGGGGCTTGATGCCGGCTGCCAAGAGTATGTGCTCCGTCTCATCCAGTATCGGGTCGTCCGGTACGAACACCACGAGCCCATCACGGCCTCGTGTAAGCAGCACCCGATAAGCGTTTCGCAGTAGCTGATCCGGACTCAGCTGTCGGTACTGGCGGCGCACCGGTGTGAGGCGCCACGTGCCCCCGATCCACCGAACGTCCTCGCCCCAACACAGGATGGGAAGATCGAGTTCGAGGCCCTGGCAGCCGAATTCCGTCACGGGCTGGGAAAGCGCGCTGCAGGCTAGAGGGTCATCGCGAGGTGCGTTATACCAACGGGCGACATTCATCCGGCTCGTGGCCATGAACCCATTGTTGACGCCGAAGCGAGGCAACATCTTGGCGTGAGAGGAGGCAAGCAGGCCGAACGTCTTTTGCGGAGACTCCTCACAGCAGGACCGGGCGTACGCCCGGGCCTCGTCGAGGTCGCGAGTCACGTACATCGGGAACGCCGCCCCGGTTCGGCCAGGAGGAGGTCGCGGGTACGGCGCACGCCGGAGCCCAGCAGCCGGGAGACCTTCGACCGATCGGAGTCCCGCAATCCGTCCTGGGTCAGGATGGACGCGGCGCCCTCCACCGCGGTCAGGGCGTTCTCAGGTCGTGGCGACGCGCCTGGGCCCTCGAGGTCTCGAGGCGCCGACGAACTTCGGCGACCTCGGCGTCGAGCTCGAGGTCGAACAGCCGGGATCTCGTCCGGCGCCACGGGTGGAGGGCCTCCGACGCCATGGACGTCGTCACCGATCGGTGTGAGGCAGCCGGCCGCGTCGGGCCACAGGGTGTGATGGGCGTTGTCACCGTGACCCCCAGCGGTCGGCGAACTGGCTGTGCCCACGAGTATCCCACCGGCCGCGGCCGGGGAATCCCGGGAGAGCGCCTGACAACAGGTCTGAGACAACCGGGCGCGGGGTAGGATCTGAGTCGAAGCCCGCCGGTCCGGCGGAGCGGTGCCGGCCTGAGCCCCAGGAGAGTCGCCGGCCCGAGAGGAACCTTTCATGACGGGCGACGTTCCCGAGTTCTCACTGGCGTTCAGCCGCACACGCGGCAATGTCGTCGTGCAGGTCAACGGCTCGCTCGACGTCAACAACGCCCCGGAATTGGACGACCGGCTGGCCGACGTCATCGACGGACAGGGCAACCATCAGCTCGTCTTGGACATCTCCGGCATGACGCACGTCGACTCGGCCGGGCTTTCCGTCCTCGTCGGCGCGCTGAAGCGGCTGCGGCGGAGTGGCGGTGAGCTCGTGCTCAGCGGTGCCACCGGCGAGGTCGCGTTGACGCTGGAATCGGCCGGACTCGACAAGGTGTTCTTCATGACACCGGGTTGGGCCCATCCGGCGCGGGGTGGTATCGACTCCGACGTCGACGGCCGTGTCGGGTAGCGCGATCGCGGCGGAGCGCGGTCTTGCCGGGCGCGGGCCCGGCGAAGGGGTCAGCTGATCACTGACCTCATCGGCGGGCGGCGGCCGGTGCGCCACACCCGTCGCAGCCTCCGGCGCTCGTCCTCGTCCTTCCCGCCCCAGATACCGGCTTCCTGATTCGTCTCGAGGGCGAACTGCAGGCACTGGGCGATCGCCGGGCAGCCCCGGCATACAGCCTTGGCCGCTTCGATCTGCTCCATGGCTGCGCCCTTGGTGCCGGCGGGGAAGAACAGCTCGGGATCGGTGTGCCGGCAGGAGGCGTCGTCGCGCCAGCCCTCCCTGTCCCATTCGAAGATAGGGCTCCACATCACAGCCATCGGTTTCCCTTTCCGAGTGGGTGGTCCTGGGACACCATGCGCTCGGGAAGTGTCGGTGCATGGGCGGGTACGAGGGGGGCTCTCACGGTCGAGGCGACCTGTCGACGGGCAGGCGCGTGGACGTCGAACAGACCCTGGCTCCAGGACCGACCGATGACCACTCCCCGACCTCCTACGGCTTCGCCCACGCTGGGACGCTGCCGGGGTCTGGGGCAACAGTCTGTCTCGCCGGAAACTCGCCGAGAATGCCCCGAACCCGAGGCATCGAATCGACTTCCACCCAGGTTACCTGGTCGCAGCCCGTTCGTCTGTTCCTGAAACGGAACGATCCACCCCGGGTGTACCGTCGGTGGGGCACGCCCACGACGCCGGTGGCGTGTCGGACCGGCCTCGGCCGGCCCCGGGCGATGCTCCAGTCCCTGGCAGCGCGTGTTTGCACGTCGCCTCTCGAACCAGGGATTTTCCGGATGGCCAGCAACAGCTCCGAACCTCGATCGGCCACCCCGTGGGCGCGGTCGCCCAGGCGGGGGCGGCGGTGAGCGGCGCTCGGCGGATCCGGATCCTGGCCGAGATGTCGGGTGCTGCGGACCACGCGGCCACTGCCGCCCGGCTGTGCGAGGTGTGCAGGAGCGTGACGTCGATGACCGGTGCCGGCATCATGCTCATGTCGGGCGAGCTGCCGCTGGGCTCGGCGTGCACCACGAACCAGGTGAGCGCCGTCATCGAGGACCTGCAGTACACCCTCGGCGAGGGCCCGTGCGTGGATGCCTACCGACTCGACCGGCCCGTGCTCGAACCCGACCTGGCCGATGCCGCGGTGCCGAGGTGGCCGGCCTTCACCGGCCCGGCCGTCGCCGCCGGGGTGCGGGCGGTCTTCGGGTTCCCGCTGAGGGTGGGGGCGGTGCGGCTGGGCGCGCTGAACCTGTACGCCGACCGCACCGGGTGGCTCACCGACGACCAGCACTCCGACGCCCTGGTCATGGCCGACGTGGCCGCCGAAACCGTGTTCGCCATGCAAGCGGGAGCGTCGGCCGGAGCACTCGCCGCCGAGCTCCAACAGGGCTCGAACTTCCAGTACGTCGTGCACCAGGCGGCGGGGATGGTGTCGGGACAGCTCGATGTCAGCGTCGTCCAGGCCCTGGTCCGTCTCCGGGCCTACGCCTTCGGCCACGAGCGCCTCCTGGCCGACGTGGCCGCCGACGTCGTCGCCCGGCGCCTGCGCTTCTCGCTGGAGGATCCATAAGCCGGCCACCGGTCCTACGATGTCGTGGGAGCGTCAAGCCTGGGCGCTACTGACGAGGGGGTCGGACATCCCGAGAGAAGCGTTGCTCGCCCGCACGCTCGTGGAACTGGCCGACAGCCTGGTTGAGGACTTCGACGTGGTCGAGCTCCTCACCCTGCTCGCCGACCGGTGCGTCGACGTGATCGACGTCGCCGCGGCCGGCCTCATGCTCGTGTCCCCGGACGGGGAGCTGCGGGTGCTGGCCTCGTCCAGCGAGGCGATGCGCGTGCTCGAGTTGCTGGAGGTCCAGGCCGACGAGGGTCCGTGCGTCGACTGCTACCGCAGTGGAGGGCCGATCGTGAACCTCGACCTGGCCGAGGTCGACGGCCGCTGGCCCCGCCTGGCGCCGATGGCCGTGGAAGCCGGGTTCCGGTCTGTGCACGCCCTGCCGATGCGGCTGCGGGGCCGGACGATCGGCGCCCTCAACATGTTCCGGGTCGACGAGGGCCGGATGCGGGACGCCGACGTGGTGGCCGCTCAGGCGCTTGCCGATGTGGCCACCATCGCCATCCTCCAGCACCGGGCCGTCCGCGACGCCCAGGTGTTGAACGAGCAGCTGACCCAGGCGCTCAACACCCGGATCGCCATCGAGCAGGCCAAGGGGGTCATCGCCGAGCGGGCCGGCCTCGACATGGAGCATGCCTTCGCCCGACTCCGGCGGCACGCCCGCAACCACAACCTGCTCCTGACCGACGTGGCCCAGGCCGTCAGCACCAAGGCGCTCCCCGTCGCCTCGCTCGACCCCTGACCTGCTGGCGCCGGCCTGGCGGCCCGTTTCGGCGCTTCCGGGCGCGGGTAGGCCGGCTGCATGCCGGTATCGATCGAAGTCGACGAGGAGATCGCCCGCCTGCCTCGCGGCCTTGGCTGGTTCGGTGTCGGGCTGGGGATCGCCCAGCTCGCGGCGCCTGACGTCGTGAACTGCCTGATCGGGGTGTCGCCGACGGAGGACAACCGGCGGATCCTCCGCGCCAGCGGCAAGAAGGAGCTGACCGCCGGTCTGAAGATCCTCACCAAGGGCGAGCCCTCCGTGAAGTGGCTGGCCAAGGTGGCCGGCTACCCGACGGATCGGTCGTCGCTCCCCGCGGCCGGATAGCCGCGTCCGGGGTAGCGATCCCGACTCACCGCAACGTTTGCTTCACCGGTTGCGCCCCAAAATCGCCCCGAAATGCCCGGACAGGGGCGCTATCGGCGATGCAAACGCCGGGCGGTTGTGCCTCCCCGGTTCGGTGGCGGCGCTCATGCAGCGAACCGCTGCGCCGCCGAGGTGAGCTCCCGCCCCAGCGTCGACAGCTGGGCCGCCACCGCCTGGTCCCGCGGCGACCCGTCGCCGGCGAAGGCCTCGTAGGACCGGCTGATCGGTACCACGAAGGGCACGGTCCAGCCTCGGAGGGCCCGCACGGCGTGCTCCATGGTGTTGACGGCCTGCAGTCCTTGCACTCCTGCGGCGGTGGCAATCAGCCCGATCGGTTTGCCGCTGAGGAACGGAGGGTCGTTGGCGCCGAGCCGTTGGAGCCAGTCGAGGGCGTTCTTGAAGGCCCCGCTGACCGTGCCGTGGTACAGCGGGCTGCTCCAGATCATCCCGTCGGCCCGGGCCGCCAGGGCGACGAGCCGTTCCAGGCCGGGGAGACGGTCGGCGAGGGGCTCGCGGTAGAGGGGAAGGTCGAGGAGGCGGACGTCGAGCAGCTCGACGTCGGCGCCCGCGGCCGAGGCTGCATCCAGCGCGACCTGTAGCGCAGCCAGGCTCGACGACGGCGTCCGGAGCGACCCACCCAGGCCCACGATCAGA
Organism: uncultured Acidimicrobiia bacterium; assembly: GCA_963825765.1. Lineage (GTDB taxonomy): Bacteria > Actinomycetota > Acidimicrobiia > Acidimicrobiales > AC-14 > CAWGUU01. Next base: position 280,062 of record CAWGUU010000013.1, on the reverse strand, counting down.
AGGTTCATGTTGGCGGACACTACGAGTTCAAGTTAACTTGATGTCAAGTGTTCGACGACGACCTTCCAATCGGCACCGTGGCCGCCCGCGCCGGCATGAACACGTCCGCCCTGCGCTTCTACGAGGACCGGGGTCTGATCACGTCCACCCGCTCCGACGGGGGCCGCCGCCGCTACCACCGCCACGTGCTCCGGCGGCTGGCGTTCATCCAGGCCGCCCAGCAGGTAGGCCTCACCCTCGACGACATCGGTCGGGCCCTGGCCGGCCTGCCGGCCGATGCCGGGCCGACGCCGCAGGACTGGAAGCGGCTGTCGGCGTCGTGGCGTCCCATGCTCGACCAGAGGATCCGCCTGCTGGAAGGGTTGCGGGACCAGCTCGACTCGTGCATCGGCTGCGGCTGCCTGTCCCTGGAGAAATGCCGGCTCCGCAATCCGGGCGACAGGGCCGGAGCGCTCGGCCCCGGGCCGCGGTACCTGCTGGGCGACGAACCACCTGCCTGACCCGACCAGGAACAGGACCGCCAACGCCTCGGCCCCCGGCTACAATCGAGACGGGAGCGACCCGGAGGCGGCTCGGGCGTCGCTCCCCAAGGTTGCCTCTCGGTCGCCGAGCAGAGGCCCGTCCACCGTCACCGCCAGCGCCGAGAGTTGTTGCCATGAGCCTGCGAGCGTCACATCTTGGGATCGTCACGGGCGCCCGCGTCCTGCTCGACGACGCCACGTTCCAGGTCACGACCGGCGAGAAGGTGGCGCTGGTGGGGCCCAACGGGGCCGGCAAGACGACCCTGCTGCGGACGCTGGCCGGTGAGCTCAGCCCGGCGGCGGGGATGGTGCGGTTGCCGGAGCAGTTCGCCTGGCTGCCGCAGGAGACGACGCCGCGGGACGACGTCGCCCACCTGCTGGCCTACGACCACTTGGTGGCGGCCAGCCATCTCGCCGGCATCCGTGACCACATGGCCGGGCTGAACGACCAGATGCACGCCGCCGACATGGACGCCATCGGCCATTTCGGTCACCTGGAGGAGCGGTTCCGGCTGGGCGGCGGCTACGAGCTGGAGTCGACGGCCGAGCGCATCGCTGCCGGGCTCGGGCTCGACGAGGAGGCCCTGCTGCGCGACGTCGGCTCTTTGTCCGGCGGTCAGCGCCGACGGTTGGAGCTGGCCCGCGTCCTGCTGGCCGGCGGCGACCTGCTCATGCTCGACGAGCCCACCAACCACCTCGACGCCGAGGCCAAGGCGTTCGTGATGGGCTTCCTGCGCACGTCGCCCAGCGCGGTGCTGGTGGTGAGCCACGACATCGACCTGATGAACGAGTCGATCGACCGGGTGTTCGCGCTGGAGCAGGGCCACCTCGACGTCTACCGGGGCACCTACCGGGAGTTCCTGGCCAAGCGGGCCGACCGCGAGGCGGCTATGGAGCGGGAGACCACCAGGGCCGAGCGGGAGGTCGCCCGCCTGCAGCGCACCGCCGACAAGTTCCGCCAGGGCAACGCCACGTCGGCCAGGAAGCGCAAGGGCCTGGAGCAGCGCATCGGCAGGATCAACGACGAGCAGGCAGGCAAGCTGAGCCCGGTCCGGCGGCGCAAGCTCGGCGTGCGGTTCCCCGACCCGGTGCGGGCGGGCGACGTCGTGCTGACCGTCGACGGGCTCACCAAGCGCCTCGGCGACAAGACCGTCCTGCGGAAGGTGGAGCTCACCGTCGGGCGGGGCGAGGTGTTCCTCGTGGTCGGGCCCAACGGCGCCGGCAAGACGACGCTGTTGCGGTGCCTGGCCGGCATCTACGCCCACGACGCCGGCAGCGTCCGCCTCGGCGCCAACGTCACCCTCGGGCACTACGCCCAGGAGCACGAGGACATCGAAGCCGGCACCAGCGTCCTCGACACCATCCAGGCCGCCGCCTCGCCGGGGGTCACCACCGCCGAGCTGCGGGCCATCCTCGGGCACTTCGGCCTGGTCGGCGACGTCGCCCACCAGGACGCGTCGACCCTGTCGGGCGGGGAGAAGACCAAGCTGTCGCTCGCCCGCCTGGTGGCGGGTCGGGCCAACGTGCTGCTGCTCGACGAGCCCACCAACAACCTCGACGTGGCGTCCCGCGAGGCGGTGCTGGCGGCGTTGCAGCACTTCAGGGGCACCGTCGTGCTGGTCAGCCACGACATCGACTTCGTCACCCAGCTGGCCCCCAAGCACGCCATCGTCCTGCCGTCGGGGAAGCTCCTGCCCTTCGACGAGCGGATGCTGGACCTGGTGCCCCAGACCGGGGCGCCGCAGGCCACGCCGGTCCCGGCCGCCGCACGCCGGCGCGCCTGACAGCCCGCCTAGGGCGCGGCCACCTCGACCGGCTGGTTGAGGTTCGTCACCTCCAGGGACAGGGCCAGGCGGGCGCCGGCCAGGTCGCCCAGCGCCTCCCGCACCTTCGGGTCGGCCACGGCCAGGTCGACGGAGGCGCTGGCCCGCCGTAGGAGGCGGTCGTCCCTGCCGGTGACCACGTCGGCCCCGGCCGCCGCCACCGCCTTGCGGACCCGGTCGGCGGCGTCGCCATCGAGCCGTTTCACGCCGTCCTGGCCGGTGCCGAACTGGTCGAGCAGACCGATGACGTCGTTCAGGATGGCGACCGCGTCGGCCTTGCCCGTGACCTGCTCGGTCGCTGCGCCTTCGACGTCGGGCCCGGGCGCCACCGTCGGCTCGTCGAGCCACCTGGTGAGCGTCAGTCCCTCGAGCCCCTCGGTGGACTCCCCGTCGCGAACCCGCAGGTCGGCGAGCTGCTCCTCGTTCAGCTCGGTGACGTCGCCGCCCACCACCACGAAGGCCCGGCTGCCTGTGCTGACGAATCGGGTGGTGCGCCGGTCGGGGCCGGTGATCCGGGTGAAGGTCAGGTCCGCAACTGGCAGCGACCCTTCCTCGGTGCCGACCGCGAAGGGCCCTTCGAGGAGGAACCCGGCTCCGGTTCCTTCCGGGGCGTCGGTGGACGCCGCCAGGAACCGCAGGGACAGCGTCCCGCTGCGCACGTCGTCGAGCTTGTCCTGGGTCGCGTCAAGGGCCCGGGTTCCGGGGGTCGACGCCGCGCAGCCGGCGAGGAACAGGGCTCCCACGACCGCGGCGGCGAGCAGGCGCCGGATCACGGGCCGGTCGTCGTCGAGGGCGAAGTGTCGGACGTGGCCGCGGTCGTCGGCGGGCTCGTCGTGGGCGCGGTCGTGGACACCGACTCGGACGCCGGTGCCGCCGTCGTCGAGGGGGAGTTTGTGCTGGTCGGGGCCGACGTAGCGTTGCCGGCGGTCGTGGTCGTCGAGTCCTCGGTGGCCGCCTCCTTCTCCTTCTGCTTCTTGAGCACCACCTCGGTGTCGACCACCTCCGCCACCTCGGCGGCGATTGCGGCGATCTCGGCCGCCAGCTGGTCGATGGTGAGGTCGTCGCGCTGCTTCAGGTCGTGGAACATCTTCTTGAGCTCGTGTAGCCGCTCCTTGCCCTCCTTGGTGAACTCGACCTCCGCTCCGCTGGCGAAGATGAACTGGTAGGCGGCGGCGAGGCTCTCGCATTCGGTGCACTGGTAGTTGATGTCCAGGGCGACGTTCTCGGGCGCGACCGACCCGGCGTCCGAGACGAGGACAACCTGGATGGCGGCGGCGACGGTCTTGCAGTCGGTGCACTCCGAGTAGGCGTAGGCGACGTTCGTGGCGTCCACGTCGCCCGACGCCTTCTTCACGGAAAAGGCCAGCTTGAACACCGACTTCCCGTCCTTCTTGTTGACGGCGACCGCGGAGCTGTCCTGGGCCTGGGCCACCGCCGGGGCGGCGAAGGCGGCGGCGTGGGCCACGAGGGCGACGAGAAGGAACCGTGCGAGCGTTCTCATGTTGCTCAAAGGGATTCCCGGCTCGGCCCTGTCGCAACCGTCCTGCCCGATGTCAGGTTTCGTCTGGGCGGCAGTCCCTCGTTCAGGAGGCTCCGGTGACTCGGACAGACTGCGGTCGTGGGGTGCCGACGATGACGATTCCCGACCTCGACCTGGCTCGGATACGCCGCTACGTCGAGGCCCGCAACGCCCGCATCCCGCCAGGGTCGCGCCAGTTCATCCGGCTCGAGGCCGAGGTCGACGGGGACGAGGCCGAGGAGATCGGGCACGTCACCATCGTGGAGCGGCGGGCGCCGTGGGACGAGGACCTGGCCGGTCCGGACTGGACCCGCAAGCCCATCGCCCGGCTTCGCTACGCCGCTGACCTGCGCCGGTGGGCGCTTTTCTGGGTCGACCCGTCCTCCCGCTTTCGCCTGTACGACCAGGTGCCGGAGTCGACCGGCCTCGCCGACCTCCTCGACGAGATCGAGCGCGACAGGCTGACGATCTTCTGGCGATAGACAGCGGGCGGATGTCGAGAATCCGGCGCCAGCTTCGACCTAGGTGTGAACGGTGCCACCCGGGTGCCGGCCGAAGATGGAGGATGGAGCCATGCGATTCATGCTGCTGCAGAACTACGGAGAGGTCGGATCGGGCTGCGCGCCGATGTCGGAGTGGACTCCGGGCGACATCAAGGCCCACATCGAGTTCCAGCGCACGCTGAACGAGCAGCTCACCGAGCGTGGCGAGCTGGTCGATGCCCAGGGCCTGGCCGGGCCGGACCAGGCCAAGTTCGTGGTCTCGGACGGCGTCAGCGCCCCGGTGATCACCGACGGCCCCTACCCGGAGGCCAAGGAGCTGCTGGCCGGCTACCGGATGATCGACGTGGAGACCCTCGAGCGGGCCCTCGAGATCGCCGCCCAGTCGTCCGCCGCGCCCGGGCCGGACGGGGTTCCGATCCGCGACCGGATCGAAGTGCGCCAGGTGCTGAGCGCGCCCGACCCCGAGATGTGACCGGGTGATCGGCAGGACCGGCATCGAGGGCCTGCTGCGGGAGCTGGCGCCGCAGGCCCTCGCCGCCGTCGTCCGCCGCTACGGAGACTTCGCCAACGCCGAGGATGCCGTCCAGGAGGCGCTCATCGCCGCCACCACCGCCTGGCCGAGGGACGGGGCCCCCGACGACCCGCTGGCCTGGCTCATCCGTGTCGCCTCCCGGCGCCTTGTCGACCAGTACCGCAGTGACGATGCCCGCCGCCGCCGGGAGGACCTGGCCGTGTCGTGGTCGGTCGCCGACCCAGCCGACCCGGCCCCGGACCGCGACGACTCGCTCATCCTCATGTTCATGTGCTGCCACCCGTCCCTCACGCCGGCGTCGGCCATCCCCCTCACCCTCCGGGCGGTGGGCGGCCTCACCACCCGCGAGATCGCCGGCGCCTTCCTCGTGCCCGAGGCGACGATGGCCCAGCGGATCAGCCGGGCCAAGGCCAAGGTCAGGGCGTCGGACGAGCCGTACGCGCTGCCCCCACCCGACGCGTGGGACGAACGGCTGCGATCGGTGCTCCACGTCCTCTACCTGCTGTTCAACGAGGGCTACGCCAGCAGCAGCGGTCCCGACCTGGCCCGTACCGACCTCTCGGGCGAGGCCATCCGGCTGGCCCGAGCGGTGCGGGCGGCACTGCCCGAGGACCCCGAGGTCGCCGGCCTGCTCGCCCTCATGGTGCTGACCGACGCCCGGCGCCCGGCCCGCACGCGCGCCGACGGCGAGCTGGTGCCCCTCGCCGAGCAGGACCGCACCCTCTGGGACCGGGCCCTCATCGGCGAGGGTGTGGCGCTCGTCACCGAGGCCCTGCGCCGGGGCCGGGTGGGGGAATACCAGGTCCAGGCTGCGATCAACGCCGTCCACGACCAGGCGGCGCGGTACGCCGACACCGACTGGTCGGAGATCGCGTCCCTCTACGGGCTGCTCGAGCGGATGACCGGCAATCCGATGGTGACCCTCAACCGGGCTGTCGCAGCCGCCATGGTCGACGGGCCGACCGCCGGGCTGGCGCTTCTCGACGGTCTGGACGGGCAGCTCGGCGACCACCACCGCCTCCACTCGACCCGGGCCCACCTGCTGGAGCGGGCCGGGGACACCGCGGGAGCCATTGTCGAGTTCCGGGCTGCCGCCGCCCGCGCCACGAACCTGCGCGAGCAGCACTACCTCACCACCCAGTCCGCCCGCCTGGCCATGGAGCCCGCCGCCGACTGACGTACCGGTGGCACGATGGGTGTCGGCGCGCCACTCGTCCACGCCTTCGGGAGGTACCGATGTCGAGAGTCCGTGTGCACAACCTCGCCGTCTCGCTCGACGGGTACGCCGCCGGACCCGGCCAGGACGTCGACAACCCCCTCGGCGTGGGTGGCCCCAGGCTCCATGAATGGGTGTTCGAGACCGCGTTCGGCCGCCGGATGATGGGCGAGGAGGGCGGAACCGAAGGCGTGGACAACGACTTCCTGTCCCGGGGAGAGGCATGGATCGGCGCCACGATCATGGGTCGCAACATGTTCGGCCCCGTGCGAGGGCCGTGGGGTGACGAGGAGTGGACCGGCTGGTGGGGTGACGAACCGCCGTACCACCATCCGGTCTTCGTGCTCACACACCACCCCCGTCCTCCGATCCCGATGGCGGGCGGGACCACCTTCCATTTCGTCGACGAGGGCATCGAGGTCGCGCTCGAGCGGGCCCGGGAGGCGGCCGGCGACGACGACGTCAGGATCGGCGGCGGCTCGGCCACGATCCAGCAGTACCTGCGGGCCGGGCTCATAGACGACCTGCACGTCGCCATCGTGCCGATCCTCCTCGGCGGGGGCGAGCGCTTGTTCGACAACCTCGGCGGGGCCCCGGAGGGCTACGAATGCGTCGAGCTCGTCAGCTCACCGTCGGTCGTCCACGTCCGCCTGGCCCGGGCGGGGACATCGTGACTCCTCTACTACCGCAGTAGTAGAGTTCTACCGTGCCGCGGGGGAAGCCTTCGCCGAAACTGGCCATCACGGTCGACGCCGAAGTCCACGCTGGTGTCGTGGCCGCCGCCGGGGAGGAGGGCGTCAGCGTTTCGGCGTGGATGACGAATGCCGCCCGGCAAGCCTTGCTGCTACGCGACGGACGCAAGGCGGTAGCCGAGTGGGAGGAGGAGCACGGACCGTTCACCGACGCCGAACTGGCTGCCGCCCGCGGCCGAGTGGCTGAGGAGCTCTGGCAGGAACGGCAGCGACCGGCGTGACGGTGGCGTACGACGCCGGCGTTCTCGTGGCGGCCGAGCGGAACGACCGAGCAATCTGGGCCGCCCATCGAGTCCGTCTCGAGCTGGGGCTCGTACCCGTCACGACTGCGCCGGTTGTGGCGCAAGCCAGTCGGTCGCCTCGACAGGTTCAGCTACGACGGTTCCTTCGTGGCTGCCAAGTCATTCCGTTCTCGGCCGAGTCCGCCCATGAGGTGGGCGCACTCGTCGGCGTATCCGGGACCTCCGACGTGGTCGACGCCCACCTCGTGCTCGTGGCCGCAGCGACCGCGTCGGGTGGGGTGCTGACCTCCGATCGGCAGGACCTCATCCGGCTCGCTGCGCACGGCTCGTCCCCCGTGCCGATCGTCGGCCTCTAGCGGTGGACAGCTCGCCGGCCGTCGCCAATCCGGTGGCGGTGGACGTGGACCGGGAGCACGGTGTCGCCCTCACGTGGGAGGACGACCACGTCAGCCGGTTCACGCTGGAGGAGCTGCGCATGAGCTGCCCGTGCGCCCAGTGTCGCGGCCTGCGCCAGACGGGGGAGGAGGCCTGGCCCCGCCCCGGCGCGCCGGCCGTCCTGCGCATCGAGTCGGCCGAACTGGTCGGCAACTGGGGCCTCAACATCCACTGGAACGACACCCACACCACCGGTATCTACAGCTGGGAGACCCTTCTGTCGTGGTGCACCTGCGAGCGGTGCGAGCCACCGCCTGACCTGAACTGAGGTCAGGCGGTGGCGGCCTTGACCACGCCAAGGATGACGACGTAGTGGCAAGCAGCGGCGGCCACGACCATGAGGTGCCAGATCTCGTGGTAGCCGAAGACGGCGGGAAAGGGGTCGGGCCAACGGGTGCCTAGGAAGATCCCGCCCGCGGTGTACAGGATGCCGCCGACGACGATGAGGGCCAGCTGGCCGCCGCTCAGCACCCGGGTGAGCTGCGGGAACAGGAAGGCCATGCCCCAGCCCAGGCCCATGTACATGGCCAGGCCGACGACCGGCTTCTCGGCGATGCCCGTGGCGGCGAAAATCACGCCGGTGACGGCGCAGGCCCACACCGCGACGAATATGGCGGTGCCGAGCGTGCCACCGAGGGCGATCAGGCACAGCGGCGTGTAGGTCGCCGCAATCATCACGAAGATCGTGGCGTGGTCGACCCGCTTCATCTTCGGCCGAGCGGTGACCGACCACTCCCGCCGGTGGTAGAGGGCGCTCACACCGAACAGGGCAGAGACGCCGATGGCGTAGATGACCGCCGCCGTCCGGGCCAACGGGGTGCTGGGCGCTGGTGATCACCAGCAGTCCGGCCGGGATGGAGAGGAAGAAGCAGACGAGGTGCAGCCAACCCCGTAGGACGGGGGGGATGGCCTCGAGGACGACCTCGATCGGGGACGGCTCGTCCTCGTCGAGGCCGGTGCCGGGGCCAGCCGATGGGAAGAGATCGTTGGACACGGCACACCGCCTCTGCTCGACAGGCTGCCCGGGGCGTCACCCTAACGGGGGCGGTGGTGACCTCGGAAAACGGCCAACCGCCGGCGGGCTCAGGAGAGGCCGTGGGCCGGGAAGATCCGGCTCCTGACCGCCTGGATCGACGCCGCCACCGCGTCGGGGTCGTCGACGCCGGTCGGCACCGGCTCGGAGAGCGTGTGCGGCAGGCGGTGGCCGGCTTCCCGCTCGGCCCGCTCGACCCACTGGGGCGGCAGCTCGTCGGGCAGGTCGCCGCCGGCGCCGGCCATCTCCGCGAAGTAGGTGGTCCACGCCCGGGGCACGACCGCCGCCCATTGGTAGCCGCCCCCACCCGTGGCCAGCCACTTGCCGCCGGCGGCCCGGTGGGCCAGGTCGTGGAGCAGCGTCGCCGTCTTGCGGTAGGCCGCGGTGGTGAGGGCCAGGTTGGCCAGGGGATCGGTGTGGTGGGAGTCGCACCCCAGCTGGGTGACGAGGACCTGGGGCCGGAACGACTCCACCAGCGGGGGCACGATCTCCTGGAAGGCCCGCAGCCAGCCTTCGTCGCCCGTGAACGGGGGCAGGGGGACGTTCACCTTGGTGCCCTCGGCGTGGTCGGCGCCCGTCTCGCCGACCGAGCCGGTGCCGGGGAAGAGTGTCCGCCCGTCCTGGTGGAGGGAGATGGTGAGGACCCTGGGCTCCCCGTAGAAGATCCACTGCGGACCGTCGCCGTGGTGGACGTCGACGTCCACGTAGGCGATCCGCTCGGCCCCGTGGTCGAGGAGCCAGGCGATGGCGATGGCGGGGTCGTCGTAGACGCAGAAGCCGCTGGCCCGGTCGGGCATCGCGTGATGGAGGCCGCCGGCCGGGTTGAAGGCGTGCTCGGCCCGCCCCGTCCACACCGCCTCGGCGGCCGCGATGGAGGCACCGGCCACCCGGGCCGACGCCTCGTGCATGTCCCGGAAGATCGGGTTGTCGCCGGGGCCGAAGCCGAACCGTCCCCACGGTCCCCGCTCGCCGTGGCCGGCCCGCCGGACGGCGTCGATGTACGGGTCGGTGTGGACCAGGCGGAGCTCGTCGTCGGTGGCGTCGCGGGCCGGCGTCTCCCGCGCCCGCCCGCCGTCGAGGAGGCCGTAGTCGTGGATCAGCTGGCGGGTCAGAAGGACGCGGGCCGGGCGTAGCGGGTGATCGGCGCCGTGGTCGTACCAGGGGGCGTCGTCGCCGTACCAGACCAGTTCGACATGCTCACTCATTTGGCTCGCTCAATGGCCTTTGCAGCAAAGGCTACGGGATCGGCCGGGACCTGCCGATAGGTGTCGTAGCGGTCGATCGACAGCGTGGTCGATGGTCCGCCTTTCACCCGGAGGAGCGAGATGAACGAGGGAAGGTCGCAGATCGTGTTGGTGCGGGACGAGCGGGTGGGCGACGACGTCCACACCCTCTGGGCCTACCTGGACAAGTCGGGCCGCCTGCACATCGAGGGAGAGGACCTCGGCCCCAGTACCGCGTCGATCGGCTCCGAGGGCGAATACGAGTGGCACGAGACCATCGCCGCGACCGACGTCCCGAAGGTCGTCGAGCTCCTCGGCGGCAGCCCGGACGACGACGTCCTGGCCCTGTTGGAGCACAACTGGTCGGGCGAGGCGTCCTACGACTTCGAGGTCAAGCTGCGCACCAGCGGTCTCGACATCGAGCGCGAGGTCTGGGGCGCCTGACCGTCCCACCCCACTCGAACCGGGGTCACGAAACCGCGCCTGGCGCGGCTGAGCGTCACCAGTTCGGTGGGGGTCTCGGGTCAGGCCCGCTGGAGGGGCTTGTAGCGGATCCGGTGCGGCTGGTCGGCGTCGGTGCCGAGGCGCTTGTGGCGGTCGACCTCGTAGTCGCTGTAGGACCCTTCGAACCACCGCACCGCCGAGTCGCCCTCGAAGGCGAGGATGTGGGTGGCGACCCGGTCGAGGAACCACCGGTCGTGGGTGATGACCACCGCGCAGCCGGGGAAGTTGAGGAGTCCCTCCTCCAGGGCCCGCAGGGTGTCGACGTCGAGGTCGTTCGTGGGCTCGTCGAGCAGGAGGACGTTGCCCCCCTCCACCAGCACTTTTGCCAGGTGGAGCCGGTTGCGCTCGCCGCCCGACAGCTCGCCGACCTTCTTCTGCTGGTCGGAGCCCTTGAACCCGAAGCCGCCCACGTAGGCCCGCCCGTGCAGCTCCCGGTTGCCGACGACGATCCTGTCGGTGCCGCCGGTGGCCTCTTCGTAGACGGTCTTGGAGGCGTCGAGGGACTCACGGCTCTGGTCGACGTAGGCCAGCTTCACCGTGCTGCCGACGGTGAGCGTGCCCGCGTCGGGTGACTCGGACCCGACGATCATCCGGAACAGCGTGGTCTTGCCCGCCCCGTTGGCGCCGATGATGCCGACGATTCCACCCGGCGGAAGCGCGAAGCGCAGGTCGTCGATCAGCAGGCGGTCGCCGTAGCCCTTGGCCACGCCCTCGGCCTCGACGACGACGTCGCCCAACCGGGGACCGGGCGGGATGGTGAGCTCCAGCTTCTCGGCCTTGTCGGGACCGGCCTCGGCCTCCGCCACCAGCTTCTCGTAGGACGTGAGGCGGGCCTTGCCCTTGGCCTGGCGGGCCCGGGGCGACATGCGCACCCACTCCAGCTCCCGTTGCAGCGTCCGCTGGCGGGCGGAGTCGGCCTTGTCCTCCCTTGCCAGCCGGGCCTGCTTCTGCTCCAGCCACGACGAGTAGTTGCCCTCCCAGGGGATCCCCGCGCCGCGGTCGAGTTCGAGGATCCAGCCGGCCACGTTGTCGAGGAAGTAGCGGTCGTGGGTGACGGCGACGACGGTGCCGGGATACTCGCTCAGGAACCGCTCCAGCCAGGCCACCGACTCGGCGTCGAGGTGGTTGGTGGGCTCGTCCAGCAGCAGGAGGTCGGGGCGGGACAGCAGCAGCCGGCACAGCGCCACCCTCCGTCGCTCCCCGCCCGACAGGGTCGAGACCTCGGCGTCGCCCGGCGGCAGGCGGAGGGCGTCCATGGCGATGTCGAGGGTGCGGTCGAGGTCCCAGGCGTCGGCGGCGTCGATCTTGTCCTGCAGGTCGGCCTGCTCGGACAGGAGGGCGTCGAAGTCGGCGTCGGGGTCGCCCATGGCCTCGCACACGGCGTTGTAGCGGTCGAGCGTGCGCTTGATCTCGCCCACGCCGGCGGCCACGTTCCCCGCCACGCCGAGGGACTCGTCCAGCGCCGGCTCCTGGGCCAGGTACCCGACGGTGAAGCCAGGGGTGAGGCGGGTCTCGCCGGTGTAACCGTCGTCCTCGCCGGCCATGATGCGCAGGAGCGACGACTTGCCCGACCCGTTGGCGCCGATGACGCCGATCTTGGCGCCGGGGTACATCGAGATGTTGATGCCCTTCAGGACCTCGCGGTCGGGCGGGTAGAAGCGACGAAGGTCGCGCATGGTGAAGATGAACTGCGGGGCCATGGCTTTCGAGGCTAGGCGGCCCCGCCTGCCTACTCCGACGGCAGGTACCGGCGGGCGCCCCAGAATTCGCTGGCCAGGCCGGGCCGGTCGATCGGCACCGTCTCCACGGTGCGGCCCGTGGCGGGGGCCTGGATCATCCTGCCCTCGCCCACGTAGATGCCGACGTGGTGGATGGACTGGCGCTCGGAGCCGGTGGCATAGAAGAGCAGGTCACCGGGGCGGAGGTCGGCCTTGTCGACGGGTGTGCCGGCGGCGGCCTGGTCGTCGGCGTCCCGTGGGATGACGACGCCGTGGGCGGCGTAGACGGCCGACGTGAGGCCGGAACAGTCCCAGGCTGGTCCCGACGTGCCGCCCCACAGGTAGGCGACGCCGGCGAACTGCTGTGCGGTGCGGACGACGTCCTCGCCGGTGGCCGTCGGCGGTGGATCGAGGCTGACGTCGGCGATCGTAAGGCGTCCGCGGCCGCCGCCGGGTGTGGCGACTGTGACCCAGGTGGGGTCGGAGGCGATCACCGGGAGCCGGGTGTTGAAGCTCAGCTCCATCACCGTCTGCTCGGGATCGTCGACGTCGCGAAGGGTGGCGGCTGGTTTGGTGACGACGGCCTGGGCGTCGCCGGTCCGTCCGGGTGGGGTCGACGTCAGCTGGGCCGTCGGGAGCCAGCCCGGGTACCCGCGGGGATCGAGCGACGACGGCTGCCGGGGGACCACCACCTTGGTCCAGTCGCCGGCCGACTCCACGACGGTCACCTGGTCGCCGTAGAGGGCCTGGGTCACCAGCCGGCCCACCAGCCACAGCCGGTCCTCCTTGGACATCGACGCCAGCCAGGCGTCCATGTCCACGGGCCTGGTCAGCGAGGGGGCGTCCAGGGGGCGGACCTGGTCGGGCTCGGCCCACAGGTTGGCGACGGCGACGTCGATCCAGGCCTCGTCGCCGGGGAGTGTCGTGGGGGTTGGCGGTGGGGCGTCGCCGGGGCCGGCGGTGTCGGCGGTGGCGCCGCAGGCCGTCAGAGCGAGCAGGGCGAGCGCGGCCAGCAGGGGTTGGACCGCCCTCATGCCACGCCCACGACGATCACCGGCGCGCGGGACGGGTCGAGCCACCGAAGGACCTCGAGCAGGCCGTCGGCGGGGAGCGACACGCACCCGGCGGTGGGGGCGCCCACCGAGACATGCAGGAAGATGGCCGATCCGAGCCCGGGCGTGCGGTCGGTGTTGTAGGCGATCACCGCGCCGTAGTCGTAGGCCGGCGTCTGGAACATGGCCTCGCCGTGGCCACCGGGGCTCTGGACGGCGGTGTCCACCAGCAGGTTGTACGACGGGCTCGACGGGTCGTCCACCCACACGAAGGTCGGCCCGGTGATCCGGCGGTAGGGCAGGGCCACGCCCGGGTCGGGCTGGACGCCGAAGAGGAACGGGAAGCCGTAGGTGCCCGACGGCGTGCGGCCGTCGCCCTCCCGCTTCTCGCCGGGCGGGGCGAAACCGGCCCGGCCGACGTACGCGGTCCACGGCCCGTGGACAGGGTCCCATCCGTCGGTGGTCCGCTGCCAGGTGGTGAGCGTGGCCGTCGTGTTCCCGTAGCCGGAGGCGGTCACGACGACCGCCTGCCCCGCGTCCCCTGCCCGGTCGAGCTCCGGCGGGAGCGCGGATGTGTTCGCCGGTGGAGGCGGCGGCGGCGGAGGTTGTGGCGCCTCGGTGGTGGCCGGCGGCGGGGGAGTCGTCGACGTGGAGGCGGGCGCGGTCGTGGTGGCTGCCGGCTCCGTGGTCGACGTGGAGGCCACCGTTCCGGCTCGCACCTGCGAGGCCTCGGTCGGCGACGAACCGCAGGCGGCCATGACGATTCCCAGGAGGGCCGTTCCCAGCACACAGCGGACGGCGGCCACGTCGCTACGGTAGGCAGTCGTGGCTGGTCGCCGACACGCGCCCGGCCGGCGGTGCCGGTTGTGGGTCGTCGTCGTCGTGACCCTTCTCGTCGGTGCCTGCTCGGGCTCGCCGTCGAAGCGCCCACCGAGCACGGCATCCACCTCGCCGCCTACGACTACTGGGCCGACGAGCACGGCGGCGCCCACGACTACCGTCGCCGCCGTGCCCGACCAGGTGTTCACCGGGACGGTCTCGGCGGTCACGGCCGGCGACCTGCCGTCGTCGTGGCGGCCCGGCTGCCCCGTCTCACCCGAGGATCTCCGGCTCGTACGGGTGTCGCACTGGGGCTTCGACGACCAGTCCCACATCGGCTCGATCGTGGTGGCGGCGTCGGTCACCGACGCGGTCATCGAGGTCTTCCGCAGCCTCTACGACCAGCGCTTTCCCATCCGTCGGATGGAACCGGTCGACGTCCACGGCGGCGACGACGACGCCTCGATGGCGGTCGACAACACGTCGGGGTTCAACTGCCGCCAGGCCGTCACCGACGGCGACCCGCACTGGTCGAACCACGCCTACGGCCTGGCCATCGACGTCAACCCCGTCGAGAACCCGTACCTCCTCGGCGGGCGGGTCCTGCCGCCCGCTGGTGCCGACTACCTCGACCGCTCCGTCTACCGCCCGGGGATGGCTGTCGCCGGCGGCGTGCTCACGTCGGCCTTCGCCGCCGTGGGATGGTCCTGGGGCGGAACGTGGGCGGGCAATCCCGACTACCAGCACTTCTCGGCCACGGGCGGCTGAGTTTTGCACCGACGACCAGGGTGGTCGGGCCTAGCCGAGGGCGACGGTGTGGAGACCGCCGCCAGCGACGGACCCGACGGGTGGATCGCCCACCGGGGTTACTGGCTCGTGGCGGTCGACCGTCGTCCCGTCGCCCAGCTGGCCGTAGGCGTTCCAGCCCCAGGTCGCCATCGACGTCGACCCCCGTACGGCGACGCTGTGGTACCAGCCGGCGGCGACCGCGGTGGCGCCGGACAGGCCGTGTACGGCCACGGGGGAAAGGCGGTTCACGACGGTTCCGTCGCCGAGCTGGCCCAGCCCGTTCCAGCCCCAGGCCGCTGCCGTTCCGTCCCTTCTCGCCGCCAGGCTGTGATACGCCCCTGCCGCGATGGATGCCGACGGAACACCGGACGCCCGCACCGGCGTGAGGCGGTCGACGGTCGTGCCGTTGCCCAACTGGCCGAAGTAGTTCCAGCCCCACGCCCACACCGCGCCGTCTGCGGTCAAGGCAACGCTGTGGTAGGCCCCGGCGGCCACCGCCACGACGTTGCTGATCCCGAGAACCTTGACCGGTGACGGGCGCTGAGTGCGTGTGCCGTCGCCGAGCCCACCGGCGGGATTCCAACCCCACGCCCAGACCGTGCCGTCGTGGCGCAGCGCCAGACTGTGGAACGCCCCGGCGGCAACCGCCGTCACACCGGCCAGGCCTGGCACGACGACGGGACTCAGGCGGTCGACGCCCGTCCCGTCGCCAACCTGTCCCAGGCCGTTCCAGCCCCACGCCCTGACGGTGCCGTCCCCCCGGAGGGCGACGCTGTGCAAGGCACCGGCGGCGACCGCGGTGGCCGCCAGGCCGGGTACCGTCACCGGTCGGGAGCTGGACGACGTGCCACCGGTTCCGAGCTGGCCGTACCCGTTGTAGCCCCACCCCTTCACCGTTCCGTCGCCGGTCACCGCCAGGCTGTGGTAGCCGCCGGCCGCCACCTTCAGCCCGTCGCCCACGCCGCCGACGGCTACGGGGCCGAGCCGGTCCGACAGGTCGCCGGTGCCGAGGGCGCCGGCGCCGTTCCAACCGAACGAGCGGACCACGGCCGCCGGCCTCGTCGCCGCGCCGCCGCCCGCCACCCGGCGGATGCGATGGGTGCCGACGTCGGAGAGGTAGAGGTTGCCACTGACGTCGACGGCGACCGCGGTTGCCACGATGTGTGCCGAAGTTGCCGGGCCGCCGTCGCCGGGCACATCCTCGCCGCCGCCGGCGACAGTGGAGATGACGCCCGACGGGTCGACCCTGCGCACCTCGTCGACGTCGGCGACGTAGACGTTGCCGCCTCCGTCGACGGCCACGCCGCGGGGGATGTGCAGCTCGGTCTCCACTGCGAGGTCGCTGTTCGGGGTCCCCAGGCCGTAGCCGGAGCCCGCCACCCTCGTGATGATCCCCGCGGTGTCGATCTTGCGCACGGTCCTGTTGTCGACGTCGGCCACGAACACATTTCCCTCGTCGTCGACCGCCAGCCCGAACGGGTTGTAGAGCGAGGCCGAGGTGGCAGGGCCGCCGTCGCCGGTCGAGTCTTGCCTGCCGTTGCCGGCGAATCGCCGGATCGTGCCCGCGGCGTCCATCTTGTAGATCCAGCCGGGGGCAGCGATGAAGAGGTCGCCCTGCCGACCGACGGCCACCGTGTTCGGCCCACCGATGTACGCGTCGGTGGCCGGTGCGCCATCTCGCCACGGCGTCCACCACTTGGTCCCCGCGACCGTCGTGATGACTCCGGCCGGGTCCACCCTCCGAACGACGAAGTTCCCGTGGTCTGCGATGTACACGTTGCCCATCTCGTCGGCCGCAACTCCCGACGGCCAGTTCAACGACGCTGCTGTACCCGGGCCCCCGTCGCCGGTGTAGCCGGCCTCGCCGGTCCCAGCCACCTTGGTGATCATCCCACCGGGGGAGACCTTCCGGACCTCGTGGTCCCCCTCGTCGGCGATGTAGACGTTTCCGGACCCGTCCACGGCCAGGCCGTTCGGTTGGGACATCTGAGCCGCCGTCGCCGGCCCGCCGTCCCCACCGGCACCGTCGCGACCATTGCCGGCGACCACGGTGTACCCGAACCCGTCCAGCCGCAGCACCTGCCGGAGATTGCGATCGGCGACGAGCACCCTGCCGTCAGTAGTCACCGCCAGGTGGAAGGTGGTCCCGAGCCGGCCGTACGACTCGAGGGTCCCCTCGAACATCGTGGTGATGGTGCCGGAGGCGTCAACGCGTCGGAGCTTCCCGTAGTCGCCGATGAACAGCTCGCCGCCGCGAACGGCGAGGCCGAGCGGTGAGTAGAGGTGCGCCAGGGTGGCCGGTCCACCGTCCCCGTCGTCGTACTCGCTACCGCCCGGCGAGCCCGCCACTTTGGTGATGAGGCCGTTGGCGTCGACCCTGCGGACCTTCTGGTTCCCGGTGTCGGCGATGTAGACGCTTCCACCCGCACCGGCGGCGATCCCCATGGGGTCGCGTAGCTGAGTGAGGGTGGCCAGCCCCGTGTCGGCACCGTCTCCCTCGGTGCCGGTCCCGGCCAGAGTCGTGATGCGACCAGAGGTGCCGACCTTGCGGACGCGGTCGTTCCCGGCCTCCGCGATGAGCAGGTTGCCAGCGGTGTCGACAGTCATCGCACGCGGGTCGTCGAGCTCGGCGTTGCGGGCCAGGCCTCCATCGCCGGCGAAGCCCCGCGTGCCCGTTCCGGCGAAGCCGTCGATGACGCCAGACGGGTCGACCCGGCGGACCCGGTTCTGCTCGATCTCGGATATGTACAGGGAGCCGTCCGCTCCTGCGGCGACGGCGAGCGGCGGCCTCAGCCTGGCGTCGAGGGCCGGCCCACCGTCGCCGGTCGATCCGTGGAGGCCGTTTCCGGCGACGACTCGGTACTGCCCGGTAGCCAGGTCGAGGGCGCGAACGACGGCGTTTTCGTCGTCGGCGACATAGGTGAGCGGTCCCACTGTGGCGATCGACGACGGGACGTGGCCGACGTTGGTGGCCTCGCCTTCGCCGGGCCCTCCGGCATAGGTGGTGATGACCGGTCCGGCGCCGTCGGCGGCGCCGCTGGGCGCCGCCGCGACAGTCGAGGTGAGGACGATGGCCGTGGCCAGCAGCGTCGCCAGCCCCACACTTGCCCCGGCGAGTGTTCGTTCCACCGGCGGCCGCACACCCGAAACCCATCCGCGCTCCTCGATGGCGGTGGGAGTCTGATCCGCCGCGTCCGCGACGTCTTCGACCAGAGGCGCGGTCAGCTTGAGCGTGGCGCTCCTACGACGACGTTGGTTCTGCTCGCGCAAGTACCGGCAGGAGCGGGCGCTATCGCGAGCAGAACCGTCCACGACCAGAACTCGCCGGTCGGGGTGGCCGAGGTCGACCGCATCGATGGACCGAACGAGACGCTTCAGCTCTGACTGTCCCGCGGTGAGTGGGCATCATCGCGCCCACGGCGGTCGAGGCGGCCCCGGTCCGGAATGGTTGTGCTGGGCAACGCAAGCCGGGCACGCGCCACGACGAAGCGCCCCCTCGCGCTGCTGTCGAGCCTCCTCCTCGTGGCGGGGACTCTCCTTGTCACGACGTCGGCCCCTGCTCTCGTCGTTCGGCATCGACAACGCGAGCGCGACCCCCCAGGCGCCCCCGCCGCTCGTCCCGAGCGACCCACCGGCCGCCAGCAACGAGGTGAAGACGATCGTCAGCCTCCGGAACCCGAACGGGGCGCTGGAGAACGTCACCAACCTCTCCGTTGGGTCGACCCTGCCGGTCGGCGCCGTCTTCGTGGGGAATCCCACCTTCCAGTACCTGGGCGGGTCACCCAACACCATTGGGACCTGCACGTTCACGACGACATCGTTCTCGTGCACCGGAGGGTTCATCGGCGCCCAGGGCAACAACATCATCATCACGTCGCTCGTGAGCCTGACCTCGCAATACAGCGCCGCGAGCTTCATTCAGCCCTTCAACACGATCACCTTCAACAATTCCGGCCCCGGGACGCTGGCCGTCACCGGACTCACCCGACACAAAGCCGGTGGTCCAGCCCGCGCCATCCCCGCCTGAGCCCTCCCGCCCCGACCCGAGCCTCTCCGAAGCGAAGAGGCGCGACCGAGCCCGCGCAACGGAAGTAACCGCGGCGGTCTACTGGTCGACCGCGAAGCGGTTCCTCGACTCCACCTGAGCGGCGGCCTCGAGCGGCGGCCCGTCGCCGATCTCCGCCAGCAGCTCGAACAGCTCGAGGTCGTCGGCCAACAGATCGAGGTCGTGGGCCAGCAGGTCCGTCGTCACCGCTGTCCCGGGTGCTCGTAGAAGCCCCGGCCGGTCTTGCGGCCGAGGAGCCCGGCCTCGACCATCCGTGACAGCAGGGGCGGCGGGGCGTACAGCGGTTCCTTGAACTCCTCGTAGAGCGACTGGGCCGCGGCCATGGTGGTGTCGAGCCCGATGAAGTCGGCCAGGGCCAGCGGTCCCATGGGGTGGTTGCAGCCCAGGACCATGCCGGTGTCGATGTCCTCGGCGGTGGCGAAGCCGGACTCCAGCATACGGATGGCCGAGATCAGGTAGGGGATGAGCAGGGCGTTGACGATGAACCCGGACCGGTCCTTGGACTGGATGACCCGCTTGTCGAGAACGTCCTCGGCGAAGGACTTGGCCGCCAGAGCCGTTTCCTCGCTGGTCAGCAGGGACGAGACCAGCTCCACCAGCTTGAGCACCGGCACCGGGCTGAAGAAGTGGAGCCCGACGACCCGGTCGGCCCGGCCGGTGGCCATGGCCAGCTTCATGATGGGGATGGCCGACGTGTTCGAGGCCAGGATGGCGTCGTCGGCCACCACCTTGTCGAGGGTGGCGAAGACGTCGAGCTTGAGCGCCTCCGACTCCGACACCGCCTCCAGCACGAGCTGGCGGTCGGCGAGCTCGCCCATGTCGGTGGTGTAGCGCAGCCGGCTCAGGGCGGCCTCCCTCGCCTCGTCGGAGAGCTTGCCCTTGCTCAGGGCCTTGGCCAGGGACCGTTCGAGGCGCGCGCGGCCGGCGGCCATGGCGGCTTCGTCGACCTCCCGCACCACGACGTCGACACCGGCACGGGCGCACACCTCGGCGATCCCGGAACCCATCAGCCCGCACCCCACCACGCCGACTCTCTCGACAGCTTGTCGTTGGCCGCCATCTCCCTGGATCGGCATCAGGCGGGTATCTCCGATCGGGTCTCGGCCACCGCCAGCTCGTGGACGCGAATCGTGCGCGACCTGTCCACGATGACGACCTGGTCGCCGCGCCGGCCCCGTTCCAGCTCGAGCATGGTCCTGTCGACCTGGACGGCGGCGTGCGCGGGATCGTCGGTCCAGGGCACGACGAACGTCTCCACGCCCCAGGTGACGGTCAGCCGGCTGCGGACGGTCGGGTCGGACGTGAAGGCCAGCACGGGGATCGACGACCGCCGGCCCGCGACCTGCTGGGCCATCTCGCCGCTGTCGGTGAACACGGCCATGGCGCAGGCGCCGATCTGGGCCGCCATCCCGACCGCGCCGGCTGCGACCGCCTCCTCGGCGGTCGACGGCGGGCGCGAGAGGGACGGGAACCGGACCAGCGCGTCCTGCTCGATGGTGGCGGCGATGCGGCCCATGGTGGCCACCGCCTCGGCGGGGTGGACGCCGACAGCCGTCTCGCCGGCCAGCATCAGGGCGTCGGCCCCGTCGAGGACGGCGTTGGCGACGTCGGACGCCTCGGCCCGGGTCGGGCGCAGGCGGTGGGTCATCGAGTCCAGCAACTGGGTGGCGACGATCACCGGCTTGCCCCGTTCCCGTCCCAGCTGGACCACCCGCTTCTGCACCATGGGCACCTGCTCGGGGGACAGCTCGATGCCCAGGTCGCCCCGGGCGACCATCACGCCGTCGAACGCGTCGACGATGGCGTCGAGGTCGGCGATCGCCTCCGACTTCTCTATCTTGGCGATGACCGGGACGGAGCGGCCGACGGTCTGCATGACCAGCCGGACGGCGGCGGCGTCGGCGGCCTGCCTGACGAACGACAGGGCCACCATGTCCACGCCGAGGCGGAGGGCGAAGGCCAGATCGTCGACGTCCTTGCCGGTCATGGCCGGCGTGGCGAGCCGCGTCCCGGGAAGGTTCACGCCCTTGTGGTCCGACAGCGGCCCGCCTTCCAGCACGCGGCAGGTGACGTTCCCGCGAAGGACGTCTGTGGCGATGGCCTCGAGCCTGATCAGCCCGTCGTCGACGAGGATCGTGTCGCCGGGAACCATGTCGCGAGCGAGCGCCTCGTAGGTCACCGACGCACCCTCGCTGCTGCCCTCGCCGGGCTCGGTGGAGATGGTGAAGATCGACCCCGGCTCCAGGACCGCGGCGCCGCCGGAGAAGCTGCCGAGCCGGATCTTCGGGCCCTGGAGGTCGACCAGCACGCCCACCGCCCGGCCCACCGAGTCGGACGCCTCCCGTACGGCCGCGCACATCGCGGCGTGGTCGTCGTGGCTGCCGTGGGAGAAGTTCAGCCGGGCGACGTCCATCCCCGCCTCGACCAGCCCCCGGATGGCCTCGACCGACCGCGTGGCCGGTCCGAGGGTGCAGACGATCTTGGTTCGTCGGCTCCTGCCGGGCCCTCCCTGGGTCATGCGAGGCTCGGTTCGACGGCCTCGGGGTCGAGCCCGCAGTCGACGATGGCGTCAGCGACGTCCTCGGCCGTCGGCTCGACGTCGTCGTCGGGGAGCTGGCGGGTGAAGCCGCCCAGCTGGGTCGAGGCCGTCACGGCGTCGTCGTGATCGGCACTCGAAGCACGATCGCCTCGCCCTGGCCTCCGCCGCCGCACAGCGCCGCTGCCCCGACGCCACCGCCCCGCCGCCCGAGCTCGGCGGCGAGGGTCATGACGAGCCTGGTGCCGGACATGCCGATCGGGTGGCCGAGGGCGATGGCCCCGCCGTTGACGTTGACGATCCCGTCGTCGACGCCGAGGTCGGCCAGCGACGCCACCGCCACGGCGGCGAAGGCCTCGTTGATCTCGAACAGGTCGACGTCGGGCACGGTCAGTCCCGCCTTGTCGAGCGCCAGGGCGATCGCCCGGGACGGCTGGGTCAGCAAGGACGGGTCGGGCCCGGCCACCAGCCCGAAGCCGACCACCTCGGCCAGCGGCGCCAGTCCCAGCTCCTCGGCCTTGGCTTGGCTGACCAGCACGACGGCCGCGGCGCCGTCGGAGATCTGCGAGGCGTTGCCGGCGGTGATGGTGCCTTCCGGGGAGAACGCCGGGCGCAGGCGGCCGAGGGTCTCGACGGTGGTCTCGGGCCGCACGCCCTCGTCGGTCTCGACCACGATCGTTCCCTTGCGCTGGACGATCGAGACCGGGACGATCTCGTCGGCCAGCCGGCCGTCCTTGATGGCGGCGCACGCCCGCTCGTGGCTCCGTGCCGCCACCTCGTCCTGGGCCTGGCGGGAGATCGACGCGTCGCCGGCGTAGGCATCGGTGCCCGCGCCCATGTGCACGCCGTCGAAGGCGCACCACAGCCCGTCGCCGATCATGGAGTCGACGACGGTCACGTCCCCGAGGCGGAATCCGGCCCGGGACCCCGGCAGCAGGTGGGGCGCCCGGGTCATGGACTCCATGCCTCCGGCGACCACAACGTCGGCCTCGCCCGACCGGATCAGCTGGTCGGCGAGGAACACCGAGTGGATGCCCGAGAGGCACACCGCGTTGACCGTGACGGCCGGGACGTCCATGGGCACGCCGCCGCTGACCGCCGCCTGACGGGCGGGGTTCTGGCCGGCGCCGGCCTGCAGCACGTTGCCCATCACCACCTGGTCGACGTCACCCGGGTCGATGCCGGCCCGCTCCAGGGCGGCGGCGATGGCCAGGCCCCCCAGGTCGGCGGCCGACAGCGTCGCCAGGGCTCCGGAGAGCTTGCCGATGGGGGTGCGGGCGGAAGAGACGAGTAGCGATCCGGGCATGAGGATCCTCCTTGGCTCGGGGGGTGGTGCTGGCGGGGTTCGGTACGGCTGGCGCTCAGCGCGTCGGGGGGTAGGCGTAGAAGCCCTGCCCGGTCTTGCGGCCCAGCTGGTTGGCCGTGACCATCCGCTCGAGCAGCGGGGCAGGCGTGCAGCAGGCGTCGTGACGGTCCTCGTCGAGGGCCCTCAGGACGGAGAGGCCGGTGTCGAGGCCGATGAGGTCGAGCAGCTCCAGCGGGCCCATGGGGAAGCCGCAGCCGCCCTTCATGGCGGTGTCGATGTCCTCCTTGGAGGCCACCGCCCCGTCGAGCATCTTGACCGCGCTGTTGAGGTACGGGAACAGCAGGGCGTTCACGATGAAGCCGGCACTGTCCTTCACCATCACCGTCTCCTTGCCACACTCCTCGGCGAACCGGCGGGTGGTGTCGACGGTGGCCGCGGTGGTGGTGAGGGCCGACACGATCTCCACGAGTGGCATCCGCGGCGCCGGGTTGAAGAAGTGCAGGCCGACGACCCTGTCGGGCCGGTCGGTGCCCATGGCGATGTCGATCACCGACAGGGTCGACGTGTTGGTGGCCAGGATCGTGTCCTCGGAGCAGATCGAGTCGAGCTGGCGGAACAGGTCCTTCTTCACGTCGAGGTCCTCCACCACCGACTCGACGACGATGCCGCACAGCTGGAGGTCGGCCAGGTCGGCCGTGGTGCGGACCCGGGAGAGGATGACCTCGCCCTCGCCGGCGGACAGCTTGCCCTTCTCGGTCTGGACGTTGAGCGACTTGGCCACCCGCCCGAGGGCGGCGTCGGCGCTGCGCAGCGTGCGGCCCCGCAGGACGACGTCGAAGCCGGCCTTGGCCGCCACCTCGGCGATCCCGGCGCTCATCATCCCTGATCCTGCGACACCTACTGACTTGATTGCGTTCATCGCATCCTCTTTCTCGCTAGTGCGTGGGTGGTCCGCCACGACGCCCGTCAATCAGCCCGTGACGTACGTGCCTGGTGCATCGGTGAGTGCGGGGTGGGCGGTGCTCCCGAGCTCTGGTGGTGCCGGCCGGCGGTCGCCGGCGCGGGCCGCGATCCAGTCGGCCCAGTCGTCCCACCAGGAGCCGGAGTGCTCGGTGGCTCCTGCCAGCCACCCATCGGGTTCGGGCGGCACGTCATCGTTGGTCCAGTACTTCCGCTTCGGCCCCGGCGGGTTCACGATGCCGGCGATGTGACCGGCCGAGCTGAGCACGAACCGGACCGCACCGCCCAGCAGGCCGGTGGTGCGGTAGGAGCCCAGCCAGGGCGTGATGTGGTCGCCGCGAGCGGCGAGCACGTAGGTGTCGGCCGTGACGCCCTTCGGCGCCAGGGTCCGGCCCTTCACCCGCATGCTACCCCGTGCGAGGGAGTTGGAGAGGTAGAGGGCACGGAGGTACTGGGAATGGGTGGCTTCCGGGACGTTTGTGGCGTCGGCGTTCCAGGCCAGGATGTCGAAGGCCGGGGGACCTTCGCCGCGCAGCCAGCTGGCGCCTACGTAGTTCCAGATCAGGTCGTTGGCCCGCAGCGAGTCGAAGGTGTCGGCCAGCTCCCTGCCGTCGAGGAAACCGTGCTCGGCCATGCGCTCCTCGACCCGTTGCACGGCCTCGGCGTCGGTGAAGACGGCGAGCTGTCCCGGCTCGTCGAAGTCGACGAGGGTGTTGAGCAGGGTGATCGAGTTGATCTTCCCGGCCCCGACCCCGGGCCTGGCCTCGGCCTTGCCGCCGGCCAGCCACGCCCCGAGCATGACGGCCAGGGTGCCGCCCACGCACAGCCCGGCCACGTTGACATGGGGGGCGCCGGTGATCTCCCGCACGACGTCGACGGCTTCCCCGAGGCCGCGACCCATGTAGTCCTCGAGGCCGACGTCACGCATCGACGAGTCGGCGTTGCGGTAGCTGATGGCGAACGTGGTGTGGCCGTGGGACACCGCCCACTCCACGAAGCTGCGGCCCGGGGCGAGGTCCATGATGTAGTAGCGGTTGATCCACGGGGGGCTCATCAGGAGCGGGACGGCGTGGACGGTCCCGGTCTGCGGCGCGTACTGGATGAGCTCCATCAGGTCGTTGCGGAACACGACCTTGCCCGGCGTGGCGGCCAGGTTGGCGCCAACCTCGAACTGCGAGGCGTCGACCTGCTGCGGCTTGCCGCGGTTCTCCGTCATGTCGTCCAGGCAGTTCGACAGGCCGTCGAGGACGCTTGCGCCTCCGGTCTCCACCGCTTTGCGCAGGGCCTCGGGGTTGCCCCACAGGAAGTTCGTGGGGGCGAGGGCCTCGGCGATCCGTTCCAGGGCGAACTCGGCCTTGGCGGCGTCGACCCCCTGGAGGCCGCTGACGCCGGGCAGTTCCTCCAGGCCCCGTGACCAGGCGAGATAGGCCTGGCGCTGGGCGAAGAACCACCCGTTCTCCTCCCACGCCGGGTCCGTGAACCGGCGATCATCGGTTTTGGCCTGGGTGCCGTCGTCCGGGTCGACGGCGGCGGCCGCCGCCTTGGCGACCACCTCGAGGGCGGCGACGGGGTTGGCGGCCAGGCCCAGCATCAGCTTGGCCAGGGCGGGGCCGAACGCCGCCGGGTCGCGCATGCCTGTGTCCGTGTCGAGTGAGTCGGTCATGAGCCGTTCTTTCCCGGGAAGTCGGTGTAGTAGCGGTAGACGATGTCGGCCACGCAGCCGGGCCTGGCCTGTCCCTCGACCTCGAACGTCAGGCGGAATGTGACCTGCACCCCTCCGGCGATGGGCTCGACCGAGGGCAGCTCGATGGCGGCCCTGACCCGCGAGCCGACCGGCACCGGCGCCGGGTAGCGCACGCGGTTGGACCCGTAGTTGAGGACGAGGTTGGCGCCCTTCACGGTGACGACCTCCTCCAGGAACACCGTCGACAATGAGAGGGTGAAGTAGCCGTAAGCGATCGTGCCGCCGAAGGGGCCGACCCTTGCCCGCTCGGGGTCGACGTGGATCCACTGCTCGTCGCCGGTCAGCCGGGCGAACGTGTCGACGTCGTCCTGGGTGATCGTGCGCCACGAGCTTTGGCCCAGGTGCTCACCGAGGCGCGAAGCCAGTTCGTCGACGTCGAGTACTGCCGGGGTCACGATGTGCGACTCGTCAATGTGCCGCCTCCAAGGGAGTGGGGAGAGGGTCTCCGATGTGGCTTGTCATGTGCGGTGGGTCTCAGGTTGCCCTGCGGCGCTCTGCCCCTCGCTGAGCTTGCACCGTGCGGGTTACGCCGCGGTACCGCCTGTGCGAATGCCTGCTGGCGGGCGTGTGAAGATCTTGGGCCGACCAAGGCCCCGGACACGCGGCTCGCAACGGTGCTGCCGACCGGTCTACCGATCGTCGAGGCCCGTGTCAAACACCCTCCCTCGCCTGATCTCGGCTGACCTGGAACTCGCGGTCTGGATCTCGATCAGCGCTTGAAATCTAGCAAGTGCGTGGTAAAGTACGCAAACCGAAAGAGAAAGGAGGCTGCCAAATGACGACTTCACTCGAAACCACGACAGCCATCCAGGACAAGCTCTACGCCGGCATGATCGTCGGTCAGAAGGCTGTCATCGACTCCGTCAAGACCTGGGCGGACATCGTGGAGACCATGTACACCAAGATGCCCGACCTCATGAAGGCCGGGCCGATGAAGCCCATGGAGCTGATCGAGAACACCATCGGCTTCACCGAGAAGGTCATGACCAGCCAGAAGGACTTCTTCTCCAAGCTGGTCGAGGCGACCACGCCCGTGACCAAGCTGGCGACGACGGCAGCGGCCAAGGCGGCTTCGCCCAAGTAGTCCCCTCCGCTGGGGACCCGCTGCGCCCGCAGGGTCGAAAGTACGGCTCTGCGGGTGCAGCACACTGTGTACGTGACCGACGACCCGTGGGCTGCGCAGCAGGAGGCGTTCGGCGCCTTCCTGCGGTCGCAGCGGCGCCTGGCAAAGCTGTCCCTGCGGGACATGGCCGAGCGGACCAAGGTCTCCAACGCCTACCTCAGCCAGCTCGAACGCGGCCTGCACGCGCCCTCGGTGCGGGTCCTGCGGTCGATCGGCAAGGCGCTGGACCTGTCGGCCGAGGCCATGCTGACCCAGGCCGGCCTCATGGAGGACGACCCCGCCGGCGACGCGGCCGACGAGCAACCACCCACCACGGAGGCGGCCATCCGGAGGGACCCGAAGCTGTCCGACGACCAGAAGGACGCGTTGCTCTCTGTCTACCGGAGCTACCTCGCCAACAACCGCGGCGCCTGACGTGCCAGGATCCACCTGACGTGCCGGATGTGCCTGACGCGCCGGATATGTCAGTCGCAGCCGAGCAGCCCGATCCGGGCGAGCCTGACTCGAGAGAGGCCGTGGACATCGCGCTCCTGGCCACCGAGGCGCTGGGCCCGGAGACCAAGCTGCTGGCCGGGCTCGACACCGCCGGCTTCGCCGAGGCGCTCGAGCAGGTCGGCGCCGCCTTGGCTTCCCGCCCGGGCGAGGTGACGGTCGCCGCCACCCGGTACGCGTCGGCTCTGGCCGAGAGCAGCTGGGCGTCGGTGGGGCGCTCGTTCGGCGTCGCCGTCCCCGGCCCCATCGAGGTCGACCCGCGGGACCGACGGTTCCAGGATCCGAGCTGGGCGAGCAACCCGTGGTTCTTCGCCCTCCGCCAGTGGTACCTGGCGTGGGCCCGCTTCCTGCACGACCTTGTCGACGCCGCCGGCCTCGACGCCCGGACGGCAGCCAAGGCCCATTTCGCCACCGAGCTCCTGATCGACGCGGCGTCGCCCACCAACGTCCTCTGGACGAACCCTGCCGCCCTTCGGCGGGCCTACGAGACCGGCGGCCTGTCGGTGCTCGCCGGACTGAAGAACTTCTTCCACGACATGGCCACCAACTACGGCAAGCCCAGCCAGGTCGACGCGTCGTCGTTCCGGGTGGGGGAGAACCTGGCGGCGACGCCGGGCAAGGTCGTGTTCCGCAACGACCTCATGGAGCTGATCCAGTACTCGCCGCAGACCGAGACGGTGCACGAGGTGCCGCTGCTGCTGAGCCCGCCGTGGATCAACAAGTACTACATCATGGATCTGGCGCCCGGCCGCAGCTTCGTCGAGTGGGCGGTCGCCAACGGTCACACCGTCTTCGCCATCAGCTACCGCAACCCCGACGAGTCGATGCGCGACGTCGCCCTCGACGACTACCTGCTCCGGGGGCCGTACGAGGCGCTCGACGTCATCGCCGACATCACCGGCACCGACGCCGTCAACGTGGTGGGCCTGTGCCTGGGCGGCACGCTCACCGTGATGCTCCTGGCCCACCTGGCGGCCAACTCCGGCGGGCGGGTGCGATCCGCCACCCTGCTCAACACCCTCGTGGACTTCTCCGAGCCGGGCCCGATGGGCCACTTCCTCGATCCCGCGTCGGTCGAGCGGCTGTCGGAGCAGATGGCCGAGCGGGGCTTCCTCGACGCTTCCGAGATGGCCGGGATGTTCGACCTGCTGCGGGGCCGGGACCTGATCTGGAACTACGTGGTCAGCGGGTGGCTGATGGGGGAGAAGCCGCCGGCCTTCGACATCCTGGTCTGGAACGCCGACGGCACCCGCATGCCCGCCGACATGCACTCCTTCTACCTGCGGTGCTGCTACGTCGAGAACCAGCTGGCCCGGGGCGAGATGAGCCTG
Source organism: uncultured Acidimicrobiia bacterium (assembly GCA_963825765.1). Classification (GTDB taxonomy): domain Bacteria; phylum Actinomycetota; class Acidimicrobiia; order Acidimicrobiales; family AC-14; genus CAWGUU01. Next base: position 251,823 of record CAWGUU010000013.1, on the reverse strand, counting down.
GCTGGCACCCGGCTCCGCCTGGAGGATGTCACCGCGCCCGCCTACGTCCTCTCGGCCCGCGAGGACCACATCGCCCCGTGGAAGTCGACATACGCCACGACGCAGCTGCTCGGCGGCAAGGTCCGCTTCGTGCTGAGCTCGTCGGGCCACGTGGCCGGGATCGTCAACCCGCCGACCTCGCGCCGCACGCACTGGACCAGCGAGGCGCTGCCAGGCGACCCCGAGGCGTGGTTGGCCGGGGCCGCCGAGCAGGCGGGGTCGTGGTGGCAGGACTGGGCCGACTGGATCGCGCCCCTGGCCGGTGACCGGCGACCGCCGCCGTCAACGGGCAGCGAACGCTTCCCACCTCTCGCCGACGCCCCCGGCAGCTACGTGCACCAGAAGTAGCCGGGGGGTACGGGCGCTACCCCGGTTGCGCCGGTGCGGTGGCGCGGTAGATCTCCGAGAACGCGTACGCCCGGCGGTCGAGTCTGATTGCCTCGTAGTTCGCCGCGCTCAAGGCCGATCCGGTCAGCGTGGCCTGCTTGACCAGCTCGAGCTGCTCCCCCTCGAGTCCCCCGACCGGCTTGACCAGCACGACGCCGACGCCGGGAGCGTGGGACTTGCGCTGGAAGCCCTCCTCCGGTGCGAAGGTGTTCTGTTCCTCCACAACCACGACGTTCGAGAAGCAGCCCAGCGGTGACGCGGGGGAGAGGCAGACGGTCGCCCCCGTCTGAATGACCCGGCCCAGGTCTCCGAACTCGATCTCCGGTGCGAAGCCCTGGCTGTAGGCCGGCTGCCCGACGGTGGGGGTCGCCTGCATGGCGATGCCGGCGGATGCACCGTCGAAACCCGCCGCCCATGCGCTCGGAGCGCCGACGAAGACACCTCCCTCGAACTCCTCGGGGTATTCGCCCAGCACCCACACGGTGCCGTTCTTGTCCTGGGCGAAGAAGGCCAGCTCGGCCTCGACGAGCGTGCCGTCGTTGATGTCCTGGTCCCAGACGACCCTCGTCTTGACGCCGTTCAGGACCTTGGTCAGGCCGGTGACGGTGAAGATCGAGGTGTGGGGCTTCAACCCGTCGCCTCTGTCCGCCCGCCCCTTGAGGGTGAACTGCCGGCCAGGGGCCAGCGGCAGGTACTGGTTGCTGATCCCGGTCGGGTTGGTGAAATTGGCTTGATTGAACGAGCTGGCGGCCACGTGACCCGCCGCTCCCGCCGGGACGGCCAACGTCAGGCACAAGATGCCCGTCACCATGGCCGCCACGAACCCCGCTGCCCATCGCCGCATTTCGCCGTTCTCCCCGCCCAGCACGAGGTGCTCAGCTGCGCTCAGCCCCCGCCCTGTCCGGTCCTGACGGTACCGCGCGACACCCGGCCCGCGCCGAACTGGGCTGACTCAACCGCGGCCTACGCCGGTACGCCGCCCCAGCTCGCCGTCTAGAAGGGGGCCGTTCGGCCCATCAAGGGCCGGCGCCGTGGTGTCGATCATGTACAGAAGTGTCAGTGCACACGTCGTCGCCCGTCCACGAGGCAGCCGCCGCCGCTCCTGCCGGCGCGCCCGGCCCCGTCGTCTCGCTGGACCACGTCAGGCACAGCTTCGGGCCGGCGACGGGGCTGATCGACCTCAGCCTGCATGTACCGGCCGCGTCGGTGACGGTGCTGGTCGGCCCCAACGGCGCCGGCAAGACCACCGCGCTGCGGGTGATCACCGGGGCCCTGCCCGCCCAGGAGGGGACGGCGAGGGTCTTCGGGCTCGACCCACGCAGCGCCGACGGCGAGCAGGTCCGTCGCCGGTGCGGGGTGGTGGCGGCCAAGCCGGCCCTGTACGACCGCCTGACGGGGCGGGACAACCTTCGCTACGCAGCCGAGCTGTTCGGTCTGGGCCGCGACGCCGACGTCGAGCCCAGCGCCGCCCGGTTCGGGATCGAGGAGTCGCTGGACCTCAAGGTCGGCGGCTACTCGACGGGCATGAAGACGAGGCTGGCCCTGGCCCGGGCGATCCTCCACGATCCTGAGCTGCTGCTGCTCGACGAGCCCACGTCGGGGCTCGACCCGGAGTCTTCCCACGCCGTGCTGGCCCTCGTCGACGAGCTGGCCGCCGGCGGCAAGACAGTGGTCATGTGCACCCACCTGCTGCTGGAGGCGGAGGGCCTGGCCGACCAGGTGGTGATGATGGAGGACGGCACCGACGTGATGGCCGGAGCCGCCGAGGAGCTGATGCGCCGGTACTGGCCGTCGCCGATGGTGGTCTTCGGGGCCGAGGACCCCTCCCAGCTCGACCGGCTGGCGGCCATGGACGGCGTCGTCGGCTACCAGCGGTCCGGAGAGCGGGCCGAGGCGCTGGTCGACGACCTGCAGCGGGTCCCGTCGCTCGTCGCCGGCCTGACCGCCGCCGGCGTCCGCCTCACCCAGGTGACACCGCACCAGCCGTCGCTGGAGGAGCTCTACCTGCGGGTCAGGCACCGGTGATCCACATGGGACACTTCAACCGCAGCCGCATGTGGGCGGTGACAAGGAACGACCTGCGCCAGCTGGCCCGCAGCCCCGACTTCTGGGCGCCCATGCTGGTCCTGGCCGCCCTGTTCTTCGTCGTCATCCCGGTGATCCTCCTGCTGACGATCACCAACCTGGGCAGCGTGCCGACCGTGCAGAAGGTGTCGGACGCCCTCGACCTGCTCCCGCCGGCCGCCCAGGCGGCGGTGCGGGGCGACACTCCCGCCGCCCGCACCACCTACGCCCTGGCCGTGTACCTGTTCGCCCCGCTGGCCGTCATCGTCCCCATGACCATCTCGACGGCAGTCGGGGCCAACACCCTGGTGGGCGAGCGGGAGAAGGGCACCGGCGAGTTCCTCGCCCACTCGCCGGCTTCGGAGCGGGAGATCTACCTCGGCAAGCTTGTGGCCAGCCTCCTGCCTGGCTACCTCACCACGCTCGTCGGCTTCGGGATCTACTCCCTGGCGGTGAACCTCATCGTCGGGCCCCAGGTCGGGGGGTGGTTCTTCCCGACGCGTGCGTGGTGGATCCTCATGCTGTGGGTCGTCCCGCCCTTCCTCGCCATCACCCTGTCGGTCGTGCTGCGGCTTTCGGCGCGGGTCAAGAGCGCGGCGGCCGCCCAGCAGGCTTCCGGCCTGGTGACCCTGCCGCTCATCGTGCTGTCCTACGGCCAGTCCAGCGGGGCGCTGCTGGGCGCGAGCGGCCGGTCGGGGCTGATCCTCGGCGCCGTCGCCTGGACGGCGGCGATCATCGGCCTCACGCGCGGGGCGCGGGCGGTCACGCGGGCCCGGCTGCTCGGCGTCGACACGACCTGACACCGAGCCGTTGCTTTCCGGCTCCCGCGGGCTTAGATTTTTCGGGCTGACGGCGGGGAGAGGAGCTGGGGGAGATGTCCTTTCAGCGCACGGTCCGACTCGTCGCTCCTGTCCTGCTGGCGGCGCTTTTTCTGTCGTCCTGCGGGAGCGACGACGAGAGCTCCTCGGGCCAGACGTCGTCGACGCTGGCCGACCGCCTGGCCGAGCTGGCCGACGCCGGCGTGTTCGTGGGCGGCGTGGCCATGACCGGCAACCTGGTCGCCATCCACTTCGACCGCGCCGACGAGGACCACGTCGGCATGAGGGTGTTCGTCACCGACGGCCTGCCCGACGGCAACGCCGAGTGGTTCGAGGGCAAGGCCGACGGCGAGACGTTCAAGCTGACGTCCAAGAGCGGCAAGGCCACCATCGAGGGCACGATCGAGGCCTTCGACGCCGACGGCACCGTCACCCTGGCCGACGGCCAGACCCGGAACTTCTTCACCCGCCCGGCCGGCGACGGGGCCGGAGTGTTCGAGATCACGGTGGCGGCCGACGGGACCTGGACGGGCACGTCGCTCGACGGTTCGACGCTGACGGCGAAGCAGACGGGGCCCTACGTCGAGGGCAGCGTGGTGTCGAGCACGGGCGAGAAGTACGACTTCCGCCACAACGACCTCACCCGCCGTCTCGGCTACGTCACGGAGGGTGGCGCGCCGGACACCTACACGACCATCGTCACCCGCCAGGCCACCGAGATCCAGGGTCGGGGCGGTGACGTCAAGGGCGGTAAGCCCGACGCCAACATCGTCGCCCTCGACCTGTCCCAGGAGGCCACGCCGACGCCCGGCGTCTACCACGGGCGGGTGGCCGGCACCACCGACCGGCTCAACTTCGAGCTGAAGGCCAACCCCGACGGCACCACGCTGGTGCGGGCCTACGTGTCGGACTCCGAGCCCGAGCCGGCCGGCGACATCCAGTGGTTCGCCGAGCCGGTCACGCCCCCGCAGTTCGCCATCACGTCCAAGACCGGCGACGCCACCATGAACGGCACCATCTCCGACGAGGGCATCGGTGGCGAGATCACCCTGCCGGACCAGCCGGCGCGCCGCTATTACGCCGTCCCCAGCGGCCAAGGGGCGGGGATCTACACCGTGACCGTCGCCCCGGACCGCCACCACACGGGTACGTCCGAGCAGGGGGCAACGCTCGACCTCCGCTACGAGAACGGCACCGTGATGGGCACGCTCAAAGCTCCGGACGGTACCGAGTTCCCCATGCTGGGTGCCGACCTGGCCACCGCCTACCGCTACAACGACGAGTTCAGCAGGCCCGACACCTACACCGCGTTCGTGGCGCCCAGGGGCCGGTACGTCTTCGGTCGCAACGGCAACGTGCGCGGCGGCCAGTCCGGCCTCAACATCATCGGGCTCGACAAGAAGTGCTGACCGGCAGGCCGTGTTGACCGGTTGGCTGTGTTGACCGGTTGGCGGGACTGACCGGGCGGGGACGCCTGGGTGCGCTGGCGGCGTTGCTCGTCGCGCTGACGGGGTGTTCGTCTGCGAGTGAGGACCCGGGCGTGACGGCTTCGGTACCGTCGACACCGTCGAAGGTGGCGCCGCGGTGGGAGCCGGTGGCGTCGTTCATGGGCACGTCCGACGAGCGGACCGCCGGCTTCGAGATCTCTTCCGAAGCCCTGCAGTGGCGGGTGACCGCGTCGTGCACCGGCGGCGCCCTCAAGGTGTCCGTGGACGGGGAGCCGGAGCCGTTGGCCCAGCCGAGCTGTCCCGGCAAGGCGTTCGGCTTCTCCATCCGGACCGGATCCGCCGCCCTCGACGTCGTGGCCACGGGCGGGTGGGAGGTCGTCGTCGAACAGCAGCTGGACACCCCCGTCTCGGAGGCGGTGTTGCCGGGGATGGACGAGCGGTCGCGGCTGTCCCACGGCAGCTTCTACGGCATCGACCAGGCCGGGAGCGGCACGGCGACTCTGTACCAGTTGCCGGATGGGGCGATGGCGCTGCGGCTGGACCCGTTCCAGGTGACGAGCAACTCCGACCTGTTCGTGTGGCTCAGCGAGGCGGACGAGCCCCGGACCAGCAAGGAGGCGCTCGAGGCGCCCCACGTGCAGCTCGACCGGCTGAAGGCCACCGCAGGGGCCCAGAACTACGTGGTTCCCGCCGACGTCCCGACCGCAGAGCTCCGGTCGGTCGTCATATGGTGCGAACCCGTGCGCACCGCCTACGCGGCCGCGTCGCTCGACCCATGACGCCGCCGTCCTGACAGCGCGGCACGCGCCAGCGGTTCGGATCACTGGTAGCGCCGTGATCCGGGCGCGCGGCTTTCAAGTGGTGACCGCGACAAGCTCGTTGAATCGTTCCGCTGGAGTATCCCAGTTCAGGGTCTTGCGGGGGCGCTCGTTCAACAACCGGGCGATCTCGTTGAGCTGGTCCTGGCTGTGGACGGAGAGGTCGGTGCCCTTGGGCAGGAACTGGCGGGCCAGCCCGTTCCAGTTCTCGTTGGTGCCTCGCTGCCAGGGCGAGCGGGGATCACAGAAGAACACCGGACGGCCGGCCACGACCAGGCAGTAGATGATCCCGATCCCGATGACCGCGACGACGGCCACGGGGGCCGCCGGCATCGAGAAGCCCCCCCACCTGCCGATGATGGTCACGTCGAAGGGGCGCGGGCGGGAGAACGCCTCGTACACGAGCCCGCCGATCACCTCGATCAGCATGATGCTGCCCACCAGGGTGAACAGGTGGCGCCATCGCTTGAACACCAGCAGGGCCACGACCAGGCCCACGGCCACTGCCGTCACCCACCAGCCCGATCCCATCCGTTGCACCCCGGACATGACGTTGGTCAGCCATCCGGTGCGGGCGCGGGCGATCTGGCGCAGCACGTCGGCGTCGAACCGGTCGGTGACCCGCCGGGCCCACGCCCACTCGGCCACCGCGACGACCCAGAACAGCAGGAGGGCCGACGCCACCAGCAGGGCCTTGCCGGTGGAGCCGATGCTCCTCGGCAGCGGGGCCGCGGCACCGGTCGGCCGTCGTCGGCGGCGTCGGCGTTCGACCGTCGGCGGGAGCGACTCCTCCGCCGTCGGGAGCGGCGGTGGCAACACCTCGACCGGCGGCACCTCGCCCGGCGGCAACACCTCGACCGGCGGCACCTCGCCCGGTGGCGGCACCTCGCCCGGCGGCACCTTGCCCGGCGGCTCGGTCATGTGAGCCCCATCGACGCCAGCCAGGCGGCGGCCACCACCCCGCCACCTTCGGCGACAAGCCGGTTGAGGCCACGGACCTCGTCGGTGGTCAGCAGGCGGGAGACGCCGTCGATCAGCTCGACGAGCCGGGCGCCACCGCGGTCGACGACCGCGGTCCGCACGAGGGGGATGACGTTCTCGGCCGGTTGCAGGGCCCGGTCGTCGACGAGCTCGACGAGCCCCCCGTCGGCGACGGTGGGGTCGGTGGTGAAGAGCAGGGCTACGTCGACCACCCCGGCCCGGAGCGCCTGGAGGCTCAACGGGCCGCCTGCGTCGAGGGCGACGACCTCCTTGAACCGCACCGCGTACACCCGCTCCAGACCTTGCAGGCAGAGGGGGCGGGTGCCGCACTCGGGCGGTCCGCCGAACGTCAGGCTGGGCCCGGCGGCGGCCAGGTCGCTCAGGCGGCGGAGCCCGAGGCGTTCGGCCGTCTCATGGGTCAGGCGAACGTGTTGGCGTCCTGGGCAGGAGCAGCCTGCAGGGCGGTGACGCCGGTCCCTGTCAACGCCTGGACCAGCGCCTCTCGTGCCGCCACCGGGTCGGCACCCGGCTGGGCCCGTCCCAGGCTCACGAACTGCAGCGCCGTTCCTGCGTACTCGGGCACCAGGTCCACGAGGCCCCGGGCGAGGGCGGGGGCCACGAACTCACGGGGGCCGAGGTCGAACGCCCGGCGCACCGTGAACCCGCCGCTCTCCAGCGCCTGGCTGTACAGCTCGCCCAGCAGCTCGCTCTCGGCGAAGTCGAAGGAGCCGACCGTGACGGTCAAGGTGGTGTCGGCACCGGCCGGTGGTTGGGGCGTCCGGTCGCCGGAGGTGCAGGCGACGAGAAGGACGAACAGCGGCGCGACGATCCGGAGGGCCATCCTGTTATGGCAGCGCATCGTCACCCCCCCCGAAGCCGCGGCTCCCGGAGCCGCAAGTCTGTCACAGGGTGGTCAGCGCCTCCCGGGTCTCGACGATCCGGCGGCGCTGCGCCGCCGTCAGGTAGTCGGGGGAGCCCAGGACGACGTCGAAGTGGTAGCCGGCGCTGTCCGGGTCGTCGAAGCCTCCCGCCCTGATCATGGTGTAGGCCCGTTGCGAGACGCTGCGCCGGAGACCGAAGTGGGCCAGGAGGTCCTTGACCAGCAGGCTCTTGTTGCCACGCTCCGACACCGTGAACAGTTCGTTGGCCTTGGCGACCGCCCAGCAGGCGGCGGCCGCGGTGGTGTCGGCGCGGGCGTTGCCGCGGAACAGGCTGGGGCTGCGGTCCGCGGCCCGGGCGACGAAGCGGCGGCAGGCGGTGCGGTACTCGAGGTTGCCCACCGAGTCGCACCACCCGTCGGTCAGCGCCAGCACGTCGGCGACGACAGGGCGGATGTCGTCGGGGACACCGTCCCACTCGAACGCCTCGTCGGGGAGGGGCTCGAGGTCGAGGGCGTCGAGGGCCTCCTCGCCTCCCACCTGGCGGGCCAGCGCGAAGCGCGCGATCCGCGGCCACTCGGCGGGGTCGAAGGCGCCGAACTCGGACCGGAGGTCGGCGAGGAGCTCGTGGTACTCGGGCTCCCACCGGTCGACGGCCTCGAGGGTCTCGGTGGTGAGCGCCGGCCTGATCCCGCGCTCGTGGTGGCAGAACCGGATGAAGGCCCGCAGCACGTCCGGCAACTGGGCCAGGTTGGCCGCCGGGACGGTGGTCGTGCGGGGGATCCAGGAGACGAGGACCAGCTCCACGGCGACGGCGCTCCACCGGAGGGGGTCGCCCGGACCGTCCACGACGGCGAACCACAGCAGGTGATCGAGCAGCTCGCGGCCGTCCTCGTCGTCGAGGTCGGTGCCGAATGGCGAGGCGAAGAAGCGGTGGGCGATGGCGTCGAGGGCGTCGTCGGTCCAGTCCCGGTACCGGTAGCCGGTGCCGCCGGCCGGCAGCTTGCGGTTGACCCACTCCACGAGTGGCCGGCACATCGGCCAGGTGTCCGACTCGAACGGCGGGTAGGTCATGGCCGCCATCTCGATTGCGTCGGCGACGCGGGCCCGGGCCTCGGCCGGGTCGAGGGGCAGCCACTCGGTGTCGATGTCGTCGCTCTTCGTCTTCATGAACCGGATCAGCTTGTCGATGGTCTCCGGGACCACGAAGGCGTCCTTCACCAGGGTGCCGACGTTGTGGTCGATGTAGACCACGAAGGTCAGCTCGACGCCCCCGACCAGGCGGAGGCCGATCATGATGTTGTCGCCGTCACCGAGGACGTGGACCATCTCCAGGGTGATGTAGGCGCGGGCGTCGTGCATGCCGGTGAGCCACACCGGGAGCGGGTGGCGCCGGGATTCGAGGACCCGGCGGATCCGGGCCCGAAGAAGGTCGTCGGGCGTGATGGCGGCGATGGCCGTCAGCAGGGCGGAGGTCTCCCGCCGGTCGACGCCGGCGAAGGATGCGACGAGGGTGTCGAGGGTGAGCCCTTCGGGCCGGTCGTCGGCACCGAAGGGGTTGATCCGCCGCTCGTCGACGGTGGTCATGATCGAGCTGACCAGGGCCAGCAGGGCCAGGGGATCGTCGTCGGCCAGCGCCCGCCGCACGTCGCGCATGAGGTCGGGCTCGCCGGCTGCCCCCGGTATCGCCGAGGTGGTCGCGTGCTCGCCCGGCCTGGTTCCCTTGGGCGTGGTCCTGCCGCCCCGCGGATGCCTTCCCTTCTTCTTCGGCACCCGACGCACAGTAGGTGGGGGAGAGCCAGCATGTGGGTGACAGGGCGCCGACCTGCCCGCTCGTCACCTACGGCCAGTCACCTGCCCGAGCCCTTCAGGGCCTCCTCCCAGGGCCCGCGCTCGGCGATCATGCGCCGGTAGGCCATGAGCCGGCGGGCCCGCCCGACGGCCAGGGCGGCCACGATCCTGCCCTCCCGGCCGTAGACGGCGACGAACCGGCGGTCGTCGAGCGAACCGTCGACGACGACCATCTCGTCGCCCGGCCTCGACGCCCCCACGTACTGGATCCGCAGCCCGTACTGGTCGGACCAGAAGTACGGCACCGGGGCGAAGGACGGCGGCCGCTCGCCGGCGGCCGCGGCCAGCAGGGAGGTCGCCGCCGCTGCTCCCTGCTCTACGGCGTTGGTCCAGTGCTCGACCCGCATGAGGCGGCCGAACAGCCGGTTGTCCCAGCGGGCGACGTCGCCCGCCGCCACCACGCCGGGGGCGGCGACGCAGGCGGCGTCGCAGACCACCCCGTCGTCGAGGGTCAGGCCCGAGCCCGCCAACCAGGCGGTCTGGGGCTTCACGCCGACGCCGACCACGACCAGGTCGGCTTCGACGGCCGATCCGTCGGCCAGGGCCACCCGTTCCACCCGGCGGGATCCCTCCAGGGCGGCGACCCCCACCCCGGTGCGGAGGGCCACGCCGTGGTCCCGGTGCAGCTCGGCCAGCGCCGCGCCGATGTCGGGTCCGACGGCCTTCGCCAGCGGCACCGGGAGGGCCTCGACGACCGTCACCTCCAGGCCCCGGCCCCGGCAGGTCGCCGCCACCTCGGCGCCGATGAAGCCGGCACCGACCACGACGACCCGGGGCGACTCGTCCAGGGCGGCCGACACTGCCAGGCAGTCGTCGAGCGTGCGCAGGACGTGCACGCCGGCCAGGGCCGACGTGCCGGGCAGCCGCCGGGGCGCGGCCCCGGTGGCGATCACCAGTCCGTCGAAGCCGAGGGGGGCCACCTCGGCCCCGGCCACCGCCAGATGGACCAGGCGGCGGTCGAGGTCCAGGCCGGTCGCCATGGTCCCGAGGATCAGCTCGATGGCCCGGTCCTCGAAGTGGCCCGGAGGGCGCAGCAGGGCCTCGTCGGGCGTGCTGGTCCCGGCCAGCAGCTCCTTGGACAGCGGGGGCCGGTCGTACGGCAGGTGGTGCTCGGCGCCTACCAGGACGACCCGCCCGCCGAAGCCCTGGTCGCGCAGGGTGTCGGCGGCCTGGACCCCGGCCAACGAGGCACCGACGACGACGACGGTGCCCAGGCCGGCGGTCACCGCGTCCCGCCCGTCCCCGTGAGCCGCCTGCCAGTCCTCGAGCGCCGCCTCTCAGTCCTCAAGGGAGGCTGCCGGTGCTCAGCGGCTGTCAGTCATCCAGGAGGGTGATGGCCTGCTCCGGGCAGACGGCCTGGGCCATCTCGACCGACTCCCACAGCTCTTCGGGCGGGTGCTCCTGGAGGATGTACAGGAAATTGTCGTCGCGGACCTCGAACACCTCGGGGGCGTAGGCCATGCAGTTGGCATGGGACTTGCACTTGTCGAAGTCGACGACCACTCGCATGGCGCCAACGCTACACGTCGGTCCCGTCACGGGCCTTTGCCGGCGGGGTATGCACGTCCGCCGGTGGTGGGGCAGAATTGCGCCTCCAAGGGCTGAAGCGCTCGTGGTGACCGATGCCCAAGATCCTCCTCGTCGAAGACAACGAGCTGAACCGCGACCTCCTCCTTCGGCGCCTGACCCGGAGGGGATTCGACGTGATCGTGGCGGTCGACGGAAGCGAGGGGGTGGAGCGGGCGCGGTCGGACGCGCCGGACCTCATCCTTCTCGACATGAGCCTCCCCGTGCTCGACGGCTGGGTGGTGGCACGGCTGCTCAAGGACTCGGCCGACACCAGGTCCATCCCGGTGATCGCCCTCACCGCCCACGCCATGGCCGGCGACAGGGAGCGGGCGCTCGAGGCCGGCTGTGACGACTACGACACCAAACCGATCGAGCTGGACCGGTTGTTGGCCAAGATGAACGCCCTGCTCGTCATACCGGGCCAATGACGACACCCGGCCGATGACGGTGTCCGGCGGATGACGGCCGTCCCGGGGCCCGAGGGCGGCCGGGTCGAGCGCCGGAACCTCCGCCACGAGATGCGCACCCAGCTCAACCACATCCTCGGCTACGCGGAGCTGCTGCTCGACGACGTGCCCGCCGACGACGCCAGTGCCACGTCGGCGCTGGACGACATCGTCGCCGCCGGCCATCGGGCCACCGCCGCCTTCGGCGAGTTCCTCCAGCCGTCGACGCTCGACAGGGCGACGTCCCTCGGCGCCGTGCGCCGGGCCCTGGCGACGATCAGGGACGAGGCCGCGGGGCTCGTGGGCCAGGACGCCGACTGGGACAGCAGTGCCGCCGTCGACCTCGACCGGATCCGGTTGGCCGTCGTGCGGGCGCTGGCGCTGGCCAACGACACCCACCTGGTGGACGACGGCCCCCCGACCTCCGACCAGCCGGCTTCCGACCAGCAGGCACCCGACCGCCCTGATGGGTCGGATGGGGAGGACGACGATGACGCCCAGAGCGTGGTCACCCAGGGCACCTGGTCGGCCCGGGGGACCATCCTGGTGGTCGACGACGACCCGACCAACCGCGACGTGCTGACCCGCCGACTGGCCCGCATGGGGTACAGGACCCGGTCGGCGGTCAACGGCCGCCAAGGCCTGGAGTCCATCCGCGCCGAGCATCCCGACCTGGTCCTGCTGGACCTGATGATGCCGGAGATGAACGGCTACGAGGTGCTGGAGGCGTGCCGGGACGACCCCCAGCTGCGGGACCTGCCGATCATCATGATCTCCGCGCGAGACGAGATCGACGACATGGTCGACTGCATCGGCCTTGGCGCCGAGGACTTCCTGCCCAAGCCCTTCGACCCGGTGGTACTCGAGGCCCGGGTGGGCGCCTGCCTGGAGAAGAAATGGCTCCGTGACCAGGAGCGCGAGCTGCTGGCCACCGTCCAGGAGCAGGCGGCCAGGCTGGAGGAGCTCAACCACGAGCTGGAGGAACGGGTGAGCGGGCAGGTCACCGAGATCGCCCGACTGGCCCAGCTGCGGCGCTTCGTGTCCCCGCAGGTGGCGGACCTCCTGCTGACGTCCGGCGACGAGCGCATACTCCAGAGCCACCGCAGCAAGATCGCCGTGCTCTTCTGCGACCTGCGGGGGTTCACCGCCTTCGCCGAGACGAGCGAGCCGGAGGACGTGATGGCCCTCCTGGGCGAGTTCCACGCCGCGGTGGGGGCCGAGATCCACCGCTGGGAGGCCACGGTGGGGTTCTTCGCGGGGGACGGGATCATGGTGTTCTTCAACGACCCCATCCCCTGCGAGGGTCCGGCCGAGAAGGCGGTGCGGCTGGCCGTGTCGATGCGGGACACCATGGCCGGGCTCACGCGGGAGTGGCGCAAGCGCGGCCACGACCTGGGTTTCGGAGTCGGGTTGGCGTTCGGGTACGCCACCCTCGGCCAGATGGGTTTCGAGGGACGCTACGAGTACGGAGTCATCGGCAGCGTCGTCAACCTCGCCGCCCGGCTGTGCGACCAGGCCAAGACCGGCCAGATCCTCGTCAGCGGTCGGGCCTACCTGGCGGTCGAGGAGCTGGTCGAGGCCGAGCCGGTGGGGGCGCTGTCGCTCAAGGGCCTCCACGCCCCGGTGTCGGTCTTCAACGTGGTCACCGTCCTCCGGCCGGAGACCTGACCAGTCACCCAGTCAGGTAATCCAGTCAGGCAATCCGGTCAGGCAATCCGGTCAGGCAATCCCGGTCAGGCAATCCCGGTCAGGCAATCCCGGTCAGGCGGAGACGCCGCCGTCCGGTGACGACGCTCCGTCGGCTGACGACGGTGGGTCGAAGTGCTTCTTGACCATGGCGGCCAGCTTGTCGCGGTCGATCGGCTTGGTCATGTACTCGGCCGCGCCGAGGGAATAGCCGGTGGTCTTCTCGTCGACCACGGTGAGGACGATGACGGGGATGTGGCGGAGGGCGGGGTCGGACTTGAGCCGGCTGAGGAGGCTCCACCCGTCGCCCCTGGGCATGACCACGTCGAGCACGATCACCCGGGGGACGAGCTGCCTGGCCACCCGCAGGCCCTCGTCCCCGTCGGCGGCGGTGGCGACCCGGTAGCCGTCGCCCGCCAGGAAGCGCTGGAGCAGCTCGCGCACGGCGGGGTCGTCGTCGACCACCAGCACCGACGCGCCGGCGGTGGCCGCGGCCACGCCGGCGGGTGAGTCGGCGACGGGATCGGGGACGACGGCGGGGAGCCGGATGGTGAAGGTCGAGCCCCGGCCCAGCTGGCTCTCCACGCTGATGTCGCCGCCCATGAGTCGGCAGAAGTCGCGGCTGATGACCAGGCCCAGCCCGGTGCCGCCATAGCGGCGGGTGGGCGAGGAGTCGACCTGGGAGAACGGCCGGAAGAGCTGCCCCAGCTGGTCCGGGCTGAGCCCGATGCCGGTGTCGGTGACGGCCATGCCGATCCACGGGCCCGACTCGGTCTCGGAGCGCCGGACCTCGAGCGTCACGGTCCCCGCCTCGGTGAACTTGGCCGAGTTGCTGAGCAGGTTCAACAGGGACTGACGGACCTTGCTGGCGTCGGCCCGCATCTGGCCGAGGTCTCCCTCGGCCCGCACCACCAGCGTGTTGGCGCTGCGCTCCATCATGGGGCGGACGGTGGAGGTCACCTCGTCGACGAGGGCGGACACCTCGAACGTCTCCAGGTACAGGTCCATCTTGCCGGCTTCGATCTTGGAGAGGTCGAGGACGTCGTTGATCACACCCAGGAGGTGCTTCCCGGAGGTGCGGATCTTGTCGACGTCGGAGACCATCTGCTCCTGACCCAGGTCCGCGAGGTCCTCCTCGAGGATCTCGCTGTAGCCGATGATGGCGTTCAGGGGCGTGCGCAGCTCGTGGCTCATGCTGGCCAGGAAGGCGCTCTTGGTGCGGTTGGCGCTCTCGGCCTCCTCCTTGGACCGCTGGAGGGTCTCCTCCGCCCGGGCCCGCTCGATCACTCGCCCGAGTTGGGTGCCGACGTTCTCCATCAGCTCGAGCAGGCCAGGAGCGGGCTTCGCCGGCTCGGACGAGAAGAACTCGAGCACGGCGACCACTTCGCGGTTGACGAGGACAGGGAAGGCCATGCCGGCACGGACCCCGATGTCCGGGGACAGGTCGGCGCGCGGGAAGTTGCCGTCGAGGATGATGTCCTCGACGAAGTCGGGCTTCCCGGCGGCCAGCACCCGGCCCGGCAGCCCGATGCCGCTGGCGAAGCGGGCGCCGGCGCTCACCCGGCGAACCTCCCGGTAGCGCTCCTCGTCCTCGATGTGCCAGACGCCTGAGGACACCAGCACTGGCTCCCGGTCGGTGAGCTCCGAGTCGACCCGCAACAGGGCGTGGCCGACGGGCCACCCGGTGGAGGCGCACACCCTGTCGAGCGTGATCTGCAGGGCCTCCTCCACGGTGGCCGCCTCGTTGGCCGCCACCGCCACCGCCTGGAGCAGCTGCAGCGACGACGTGCGCTCGGACAGCTCCTGCGTCCTGTTCCGCACCGTCTCCTCGATGCTCTCGACCGAGGCCTGGAGCTGGTCGGCCATGGCGTTGAAGGCGGTGGCCATGGCGCCCACCTCGTCGCCGGTGCTCACGTCCGCCCGCCGGGACAGGTCGCCCGACGCCAGCTCGGCCGCGGCCTCCGCCACCTCGCCGACGTTGCGGCTGATGCGCCGGGCCAGCACGAAGATCAGGACGAGGGACACGGCCACGGCCACCAGGACACTGCGCAGCGCCACTGCCCGGCGGTCGAGGGCAGTCCCGCGACGGATCTCCAGGAGTCGCTGCTCCTCGTCGAGCAGGCCGTTCCACAGGGTGGCGTTGGCCGCCATCGCCTCAGTCACGACGGCGGCGTAGGCGGGGGCGTCGACCTGCACCGACGGCGCGAAGATGACGTCCTGGGCGGTCAGGCGGATGAGCTCGTTGATCGAGCCCACCGCCCGGCTGACCAGCGGCGCCAGGGTGGGTTCGACGTCGTGCTTGCCCGTCCGGGCCGCCTCCTGGAAGGCGGTGTCGAGGTTCTGGGTCATGCTCTCGGAGGTGGCCTTGAGCAGGGTGATGGCCCCTCCCAGGGCCACCATGTCCGAGAACGAGAACCCCCGGGGCAGGAGCCGTTCGACGGTGCCGCCGGCCTCGCTGATCTGCTCGATCAGCTTCGGTTCTTCGAGCAGCAGGGCGTCCATGACGTAGTAGGTGTCGAGGTCCGGGTCGAGGATGAGCAAAGACGAGTCGCCGACGTGGGAGATGAGGTCGCGTATCCGCAGCAGGAGGTCGAAATGGAGCGCCTCGTTCGTGACGGCGTCGGACGCGCTGGCGCTCGGGTGGCCCTCCCGCAGGCGTCCCCAGTCGGTGGCGAGCAGCGCCGGCAATGAACGGGCCCGGCTGCGTTCCTCCAGGTCGGCCGCCGTGGTCTGGAGGGCTGCCTGCATCCGCCGGTCGGCTGCCAGCAGGGCGTCGAAGTCGGCGTCGACCGCGGCAGTCACCGGCGCCAGGGCCTCCGTCGCAGCCGTGTCGCCGGCCAGGGCCCGCCGGGCAAGGGAGCGGTGCTCGGAGACGTGCACGAGCAGCGAGCTGAGTGGCCGGAGGTACTCGACGCCTTGGATCTCCTTGCCCACGAAGTCGATCCTGAAGCGGGCCTCGTCGACGAGGAACCACGTCGTCAGCATCAGCGGGACGATGAGGGTGAGGGCGATCGCCGCCAGCTTGTGCCAGATGCGGGGGGACCAGCGCCGTCCCCCGCCCGCCGTGGCAGTCATAGCTCGACAGTAAGACCCTCGCGCGCGGTGAGCACGTCCACCCCGTGCCGGGCTCCCAGGCCCTGGCCCACCTCGCACATGGCGTCGAGGTCGGCGTCGCTGTGGGCCGGGTCGTGGTGGAAGAGGCACAGCCGCCGGGCATTGGCCTCGGTGGCCACCAGCACCGCGTACTCCACCGTGCAGTGACCCCAGTCGGACTTGGCCGCGAACTCGTCGGGTGTGTACTGGGCGTCGTGGACGAGGAGGTCGACGCCCTCGCACAGCTCCAGGACCGACTCGGCGACGGTGTCCTGGCCGGGGGGCGCCTGATGGTCGCTGACGTAGGCGACGCTGGCACCGTCGGCCTCGACCCGGAAGCCGACCGTCGCCCCAAGGTGCGGTACCGGCCTGGCCCTGACCACGGCGTGGCCGACCTCGAAGTCGGCGCTGCCCACGTCGTGGAACCCGATGTCGGCCTGGAACCGTTCGAGCGGCACGGGGAAGTACGGCGGTCGAATCAGGCGGGCCAGGGCGTCACCAGCCGAGCAGTCCTCCTGGGCCGGGGCGTGGATGTCGATCCTGGCGTCGGGGTCGAAGGCCGGCTCGAAGAACGGGAGGCCCTGCACGTGGTCGAAGTGAAGGTGGGTGAGGAGCGCGGTGACGCGGCAGGGCCGGCCGAAGGTCGCCCTGGGGATGCGCCGCAGGCCTGTGCCCATGTCGAAGAGGATCGGCGGCGCCGACCGTGACTCCACGCACGCCGACGCGGTGTTGCCGCCGTAGCGGGCCCCCGTGGGCGAGAAGCACGGGTACGAACCGCGGACCCCGAAGAAGCCAATCCTCAGTTCGAGTCCCTTTCTGCCTGCCTGCTTCGTCAATATGACGTCCCGTCCGCCCGGCGGGGCTCGCTTCGGCGGGTGGGCCGGGCAAGTGTAGGCAGTCAGGTGGCGCAGGCGCCGTCCTCGCACTCGGCGCCGGACGCCACGGCGACCGGATCACCTGGTTTGTCGTGCTCGCCTGCTTCTTCGTGTTCGCCTTCTTCGTCTTCTACGGCAGGCGTGTCGTGGTCGGCGCCCTCCCAGGCCTGCTCCAGCGCCGCCAGCAGCACGTCGGAGGGCTGGGCGCCGGGCACGCCGAGGCGCCGGTCGAGGACGAAGAAGGGCACAGCGTCGATGCCGAAGGCGTGGGCCTGGCGCTCGTCGGCCCTGACCTCGGCGGCATAGGCGTCGCTCTCCAGCACGCCTCGTGCCTCCTCCTCGTCGAGCCCGACCTCGGCCGCCAGTCGCACGAGGGTGTCCCGCTCGCCGATCGGCTGTCCCTCGGTGAACGTGGCCGCCATCAGGCGTTCCTTCAGCCGGTCCTGGACGCCGCGGTCGGCGGCCAGGTGGAGCAGGCGGTGGGCGTCGAAGGTGTTGCCGGGGCGGGCCAGGTCGAAGCGCATGTCGACACCGGCGTCGTCGCCGGTGCGGGTCATCCTGTCGATCATGGCTTCGGCCTCGCCGACCGGAACGCGGTACTTGCCGGCCAGTCGGGTGGCGTAGTCGCCCTCCCGCGTCCTCGGGGCCGACGGGTCCAGCTCGAACGAGCGCCACACCACCTCGATCTCGTCGCCGTGCCGGAAGCGCGCCAGGGCGTCCTCCAGGCGGCGCTTGCCGATGTAGCACCACGGGCACACCACGTCGGACCAGACCTCGACCCTCATCGCACCCAGTGTGGCCCGGTCGGCGTTGCTATGACGGCGTACGCTCTGCCGCGCGGATGTCGATGGTTTTCGAGCGAAAGGGTCTCGCTGTGATCGGGTTCATCGTGTTCGGCCTCGTCGTTGGGATTGTCGCGCGACTGCTCATACCGGGCCGCCAGACCCTGAGCGTGTGGATGACGCTGCTCCTGGGCCTCATCGGGTCGGTGGTGGGCGGGTTGGTCGCCAACGCCCTGGGCACCGGTGACATCTTCGAGCTGAACGTCCTGGGTTCGATCGTGGCCATCGCCGCCGCGGTCCTGCTGATCATCATCGGCGACCGCGTCGGCGCCCTCGGCAAGCGCTCCGGCGACAGCCGGCGGTGAGCCGCCCGGTGCGCTCCTGATGCCGGACGAGCTGCCGGGCCTGTTCGCCCAGGCAGTGGCCTGCTTCGGGGAACGGGTCCGCCTGGTGGCCGACGACCAGTGGGGCGCGCCCACCCCCGACACCGACTGGGACGTCAGGGCGCTCGTCAACCACCTCGTGTACGAAAACCTGTGGGCATTGCCGCTGCTGGACGGCAAGACCGTCGCCGAGGTGGGAGACGGTCTCGACGGTGACCTGCTGGGAGCCGACCCGCAGGCGGCTTGGGACGAAGCGTCGACCGCGGCGATCGTCGCAGTCGCCCAAACCGGCGCGCTGGATCGGACCGTGCACGTGTCGTTCGGCGACATCTCCGGCGCCGAGTACGTCTCCCAGCTGCTGAGCGACCACGTGATCCACGCCTGGGACCTGGCCCGGGCCATCGGCACCGAGGAGTCCCTCGATCCCGGTCTGGTCGAGTGGGTCCTCGCCTACATCGGCCCCAACGCCGACGGGGCCCGCGCCGCCGGCGTCTTCGGCCCCGAGGTCGAGGTGCCCGACTGCGCCGATCCGCTGACGCGGCTCCTCGCCGTCACCGGCCGCCGCCGGTAGGGCGGCCCCCGTGGCCCCGCGGCACCGCGGCCGCGCCCTTTAGGATCGCCGGATGGCTCTCGGGCGGCAGGTCTCCATGCCGGCCCGGTACCGGGTCCCGCCGGTGGGGCCGCTGATCGTGGCGGGAGTCCTGGCCGTCCTGGCCGTCCTGGCCGTCCTGGCCGTGCTCGCCGTGACCGACCACCGGCCGCCCGGTCCCGTGCTGGTCGACACCGGTGGGTCCAATGCCGTTGGCCGGGCGGGCGCACGGGCGGGCGTGACCACGGCCGTCGCCACGGGGGCCTCGGCCGCGGCGACTGCCGGTGCAACCGGCCGGGCAGAGGCGTCGTCGGAGCACTCGGTGAGCGTCGTCGAGGGCACCGACGGCCGCCCCGGCATCGTCGTCATCAACTCCGGCGCGGCCACCGCCGACGTCGGCGGCAACGTGGTGGTGGGTTCCGATGAGCCGGGTGGGTCGTCGGCGAGCATCTCCACTGGCGACGCCACCGCCGTGGGCAACGAGTCGTCGACGCGGGTGGCCCCGTAGCGCATGGCTCTTCATCTCCACAGCGTCACCTTCGACTGCGACGACCCCGCCGCCCTGGCGTCGTTCTGGGCCGGTGTCACCGGCTATGAGGTGGGCGACGCCAACCCGTTCTTCGCCATGCTGCGGGGCGACGGCTCGGTCGGTCCCCGCATGATGTTCATCAAGGTGCCCGAGCCCAAGGCGGCCAAGAACCGCTGCCACCTGGACCTGGGCACCGTCGACCTGGACGTCGAGGTCGAGCGGGTCACGGCGCTCGGCGCCGAGCTCGTCGGACGCCACGAGGAATGGGGTGTCACCTGGGCGACCCTGCGTGACCCCGAGGGCAACGAGTTCTGCATCGGCGAGCACGACCCACCTGTATGAGCGTGCCGATGAGCGAGGTGTCCGTCAGCAGCGCCGGCCCTGGCCGGTTCACCGTCGAGGTCCGCCAGGGCGGGTCGGCCACCACCCACGCCGTCGAAGCGTCGCCGGCCGCACTGGAGGGCCTCGGCCTTGGCGTGGTCGACCCCGAGCGGGTCGTCAGGGAGTCCTTCGTGTTCCTGCTCGAACGGGAGCCGGCCACCAGCATCCTGCGGCAGTTCTCCCTCGACGTGATCCCCCGGTACTTCCCCGAGTACCGCGACGAGCTTCGCCGCCGGCTGGCCTAGGTATCCCGGAGGTGCTGTCCACCAGAGCCGATCCGGCGCGACGGCTGCGCTCGACCACCGTGTCGGCTGCCGTGCTCGCAGTCGCCGTCGCCGCCGGGCTGTTCGTGGTGGCCGCCGTGTCGGTGGCCGTCTTTCCCTGGTCGGGCCAGTCCCACCTCGTCCCGGCCTTCACCGGCCCCGGGTGGCTCGTGGGATGGGCCCAATGGGACTCGGGCTGGTACCACCGGATCGCCACCGACGGGTACTCCTACGTCCCCGGACAGCAGTCGACCGTGGTCTTCTTCCCCGCCTACCCCCTGCTGATGCGGGTCACCGGCGGGGTCGTGGGCGACACCTACCTGGCCGGGATCCTCGTCACCCTCGCCGCCGGCGTGGGGGCCGCCACGCTGCTCGGGGTGTGGCTACGGGACCGGCTCGGGGCGGCGGCGGCCTGGTCGGCTCTGTTGCTGTTCGTGCTCTACCCGTACTCGTTCTTCCTGTTCGGGGCCGTCTACGCCGACGCCCTCTTCGTCGTCGCCGCCATCGGGGCGTTCGTCCTGCTGGAGCGGGATCGCCCGTGGCTGGCCGGTGCCGTCGCCGCGGTCGCCACCGCGGCCAGGCCCATGGGCGTGATCCTCGTCGTCGGCCTCGTCCTCCGGGCCCTCGAGCGCCGCCGCGACGAAGCCCCGGCTCAACCGGGTGCGGCACGCAGCTGGTGGTCCTACGGCGGCGTGCTGGTCGCCTTGGCGGGGGTGGGCGCCTTCTCGCTGTACCTGTGGTCACGGTTCGGCGATCCGTTCGCCTTCCTCACGGGGCAGGAGGCCTGGGACCAGCAGGCAGGGCCGGCGACGTGGTTCAAGGTGCAGTTCTTCAAGGACGTGACCGACTTCCGCAGCCCGCTGTCGTGGATCGCCTACGTCGCCCACGCCGTTCTGACCGTCGTCGGCCTGGCGCTGGTGCCCGGTGTCTTCCGGCGGTTCGGGCGGGCCTACGGCGTCTACGCCTTGCTCATGATCGGCCTTTCTGCCCTTTCGACCAAGAACTTCTTCGGCATGAGCCGCTACCTGCTGGCCGCCTTTCCGGTGTTCGCGGTGGCCGGGAGCCTCGTCGCCGACCGCCCCGTGCTCCGCCGAGCCGTGCCTGCTGTGAGCGGACTCGGCCTTGTCCTGCTCACTGCCGCCTTCGCCCGGGGCTACTACCTTTCATGATCTGGTACTTGTCATGATGGGCGCTCATGAGGGACGCGACGTGACTGGGGACCGCCTGCTCATCGTCAACGCCGACGACTACGGGCTCACCCTCGGGATCTCCCGTGGCATCCTCGACGCCCACCGCGACGGGATCGTCACCAGCGCGTCGGTGCTGGCCATCGGGCCCGCCTACCCGAAGGTCGCCGACTGGCTGGCCGACGAGGGGGACCTCGGGATCGGTGTCCATCTGGCCGCCGTGGGCGAGGACCCGCCGCTGCTCCCCGCCGACGAGATCCCCACCCTGCTGGGGCGTCGCGGACATCTGTGCCCCACCTACGGCGACTTCGTCGTCAGGGCGGCGACAGGACGGATCGACCCCGAGGACCTCAGGCGGGAGTTCACCGCCCAGCTGGAGATGGTGCAGGAGCTCGGCCTGCCGATCACCCACCTCGACGCCCATCAGCACCTGCAGCTGTGGCCGTCGGTGCGCGAGGTGGTGCTGGCCCTGGCCGTCAGATTCGGGATCCCCGCCGTGCGCGTCCCCCGGTACCGATCCCTCAAGCCCGCCGGCATCGGCGTCACCCTCCTCGGGCGGCGGCTGGCCCGGCGGGCGGTCGAGGTCGGGCTGCACCACCCGCTCGACGCGATCGGCATCGAGTGCGCCGGCTGTCTGGACGCGGCGCGGCTGCCCCGGGTGCTGACTCGCCTGGCCGCCGGCGGCAAGCGGTCGGTGGAGCTCACCGTGCATCCCGGCGAGGGCGACGACGCCGACAGGGCCCGCTACGTCTGGGGGTACCGGTGGGAGGACGAGCTGGCCGCCCTCAGCGGCGCCACCGCCCGCGAGGTCGTCGCCCGCCACGGCTTCACCCTCGCGACCTACGCCGACCTCCCGTAGCCGGTCGGTGACCTACGCCCGAGCCGCTGCGGCGACCGCCGGTACCGGTGGGGGCGTGGTGGGGCTGTACGGCACCGGGTCGCTGGGAGTGCGGGCCCACGTCCGTGTCCGCTGGGCCACCTGCCCGATGCGGGCGGTTGCGACCGTCGTCCCCCGGGCGGGAACGGTCCTGGAGGTGGGCTGCGGGCACGGCCTGCTGTCGAACCACCTGGCCCTCGAATCAGGCGCCCGGAACGTCCTCGGCATCGACGTCGACGCCCCCAAGATCGCCGCCGCCGCGGCCGCCGCCGAACGGGCCGGCCACGCCCGCCGCTGCCGCTTCGAGGTGACGGCGCCGGGCGAGCTGCCCGACGGCCCTTGGGATTGCCCTGATGGTGGGTGGGATTGCATCGTCATCGTCGACGTGCTCTACCTGCTCGGCGCCGACGTCCAACGGGAGGTGCTGCGGGCCTGCAGCGCCAGGCTGGCGCCCGGCGGGGTGCTGGTGGTGAAGGAGATGGCGCCCACTCCCCGGTGGAAGGCGGCGTGGAACCGGTGCCAGGAGACGCTGGCGGTGCGCCTGCTCGGCATCACCGAGGGCGAGGGCGGGTTCAGCTTCGTCCCGCCCGAGCAGCTGGCGGCGTGGATGGCCGACGACGGGCTGGCGGCCTCCCACCGCCCCCTCCACCGGGGCTACCCCCACCCCCATCACCTGGTGGTCGGGCGCAATGAAGGGGATTCGGCCTGAACCACGAGCGGGGGAGCGACGAGTTCGGTCGGGTCCTGAACTTCAGCGACGCCGTCTTCGCCATCGCCATGACCCTGCTGGTGGTGGGGATCGCTGTGCCGACGGTGTCGAACGCCGACGACGCCGGCGACCTGCTGGAGGCCCTCGGCGACCTCGGCCACAACTTCGCCAGCTTCTTCCTCAGCTTCGCGGTGATCGGCAAATACTGGCTCGCGCACCACAGCCTGATGTCCCACCTGCAGCGCTTCGACCGACGCATGCTGACGATAAATCTGGAGTACCTGGCCTTCATCGCCTTCCTGCCGTTCCCGACGGCACTGCTCGGCACCTACTCGGCCAACGCCCTCGCCATCGCCGGCTACGCCGCGGTCGCCGCCATCGTGTCGGGCTTCGAGGTGGTCCAGCTGCGCCATGCCCGGACCGCCGGCCTTCTCCGTGAGCCGATGCCGGACGACGTGTACCGGTGGGCGCACCTGTCGTCACTGGTACCGGTCGTGCTGTTCACGGCGTCCATCCCTGTCGCTTTTGTCGCCGGCCAGGTCGCCTACCTGGTGTGGGCGCTGAACATCCCTGTCGACATGTACGTCGGCAGGAAAGCGCCCGAGGGAACGGCCGAGTTCTTCGGGTAGGTCCCTGACTCTGCGGCTGGGCAGCCCGACGCCGGCGCTCGTATATGCCAGCGACATCTAAGTGAAGAATCGGGGCGGGTGTAGGATCGGGTACCCGATGACAGAGATCGCAGCAGTCGCCGAAGATCTGGGCCGGGCCTCGCTGGCGCTGGCCCGGCGGTTCTCCGCCGGGGGCACCATGTGGTGCGCGTCGCCGTCCTGGCCGTTCCATGCCGCCCACGTGTCGGTGGAGTTCGTGCACCCCGTGATTGTGGGCAAGCGGGCCCTCGCCGCCGTCAGCGTGCCCGTCGGCGCCGACGTGGTCGCCACCCTGCGGGCCTCGGTCCGCGCCGGCGACATCGTGCTGGCCCTGGGCCGGGCCGACGATCGTCAGGTCTCCGAGGCGCTGCGCCGGGGCGAGGCGTGGGGCGTGGAGACGGTGTGGATCGGCGCCGGCTCCGAGCGACCTCCATCCGGTGCCGCCGATCACGTGATCTGGCTCGACACCGACGACGAGCTCACCGCGTCGGAGTGTTTCGTGCGGATCTACCACCTCCTGTGGGAGCTCACCCACGTGTGCTTCGAGCACCCCGGCCTGCTCAAGGTCGACTCGTCGGTCGAGTGCACCGAAGAGGTCTGCATCACCTGCTCCGACGAAGGCCGCCTGGCAGAAGTCGTGATGGTCGAGGGCGACGAGGCGGTGGTGCGGGCCGAGGGCAAGGAGGAGCGGATCGACGTCTCCCTGATCGAGCCTCCCGGCCCCGGCGACCTGGTCCTGGTCCACGCCGGATTCGCCATCAAATGACACTTTGGCAAATGACACTTTGGCAAATGACACTTTGGCAAATGAGGAAGGGAGCCCTGTGAAAGAGACGACCGACTTCCTGTATCCCTTCATCGAGGGCGACGAGACCGACTCCGGCTCCCTGCTCGACGACCTGGCCCGCTCCGCCGAGGAGAAGTGGTCGGTCGTCGACCAACCTCCGCATCGAGACCCTGGCCCGCTGCGAGTCGCAGCTGCGGGAGGTGGCGGAGGCGATGGCCACCCGCTTCGCCGCCGGGGGCCGGATGTTCGCCTTCGGCAACGGCGGCAGCGCCACCGACTCCGACGGCATCGCCCAGCTGTTCACCCGCCCGCCGTGGGGCAGGCCCCTGGCCGTGCGGTCGCTGGTGGAGGACCGTGCCGTGCTCACCGCCCTGGGCAACGACGTCGGCTACGACAAAGTCTTCTCCCGCCAGCTGATCGCCCACGCCCGAGCCGGCGACATCGCTCTCGGCTACTCGACCAGCGGCAATTCCGAGAACCTGATGGTGGCCTACACCGAAGCGACGAAGCGGGGGATGCTCACCGTCGGCTTCGCCGGCATCGACGGCGGCCGCATGGCCGCGTCCGACACCGTCCAGATGTGCATCGTGGTCCGCTCCCAGAGCGTCCACAGGGTCCAGGAGACCCAGGCCTCGGCCACCCACGTGCTCTGGGCCTACATCCAAGAGGCGTTGGGCGTAAGCATCCCCAGCCTGGCCAGCTAGCTAGAGCGGAACGCCAAGAGGCCAGCCGGCTCTACCGGCCAGCTGGGCCGGCCGGCTGGTGCACCAGAGCGAGGGCGAGAACTAGCTGACTCGCCTGTCGTCGACGACGCTGCCGTAGGGTCGTCCGACACGCTCGTAGCACTCGTCGTGGAAATGCTCGACGCGCTTCCATGCGCCGTCCACGTAGACGTTGGCGATGACCTGGGTCAGGCGGAGCTTGGCCTTGAACTTCACGACCTCGTCGCACCCCACGCAGACAGCCGAGTTCCCGGCCTCGACGGTCCGGAGCACGGCCCTGCTCGTGAAACTCGTCTGTGTGGTCATATCTTCGCGTATCGGCATTTCGAGGGCCCGGGTTGAATGAGATTTCTTGGGTTCCGGGGCCCCCGGGCTTGACTGGAGCGCTGGACTCTGCAAGTTTCCTCGTCCGTCGGGGCCCGGGGTGCGTCCGCCGTGCACCCCAGCCCCGGCCTCTCCCACGTTGCTGCGGTGGCGGCTGGCCTCCTACTCGGGGAAAGGCTGGCCTGCTACTCGGGGGGAGGCTGGCCTGCTACGGGGGGAGGCTGGCTGCTACTGGGGGGAGGCTGGCCTGCTACTCGGGGGGAGGCTGGAACGTCGAGGCGAACCTGTCGAACTGGGGACGCAGGCGTTCCCAGTCCGCTTCCTTGGTCTGGTAGTTCAGGGCCAGCGAGTACTCGCCGGACGTGAATCCCACGTCGTAGTTGTGCAGGTCGATGCCGTTGTCGGTCCAGGTGAACTCCCAGATGGCTGCCGGCAGCCCGGCGTGGACGCTCTGGTTGAGCCTCACCCGCTTGTAGGACGGGTGCTCCGCCTGGAACGACTTCTCCAGGTCCAGCCATACCTGCTCGGGAGTCGACTGGGCCGGCTTGGTGTAGCCCACCCGAAGGGCGGCGCCCGTGGCGGGGTCCCGGAAATCGGTGTGCCGGCCCTCCGTGGCCGCCGTCCACCCGCCCGGGTGGTCGATCTTGAAGCCGGTGGCGGCGTCGGAGTAGGTCGTCCACTGGATCGCCTGGGACGCAGCCTTCTTCTTCACGATGGCATGGCGCCCGCCTACGGCCAGGAGGGCTCCCAGGACGGCGATCACGACCAGCGCACCTGCGCCGGTGAGGACCTTCCTGCCCCGGTGGCGTTTGCGCTTCACCTTGCCCAGCGCCCCGCCACTTTCTGCCGCGCCCTCCTCCGGCTCCTCGGGGAGGAGGTGGAGCTGGGGGGTGTCGGGGTCGCGGTGGAACATCCGATCGAGGATCTCGCCCGGCGGGGGCGGCCCGGCCGGGGCCCCGACGGGAACGAGGGCCACGGCACCGAGGAGGGCCCGCAGCCGATCCGGCTGGGGCCGTGCCGCCGGATCCGGGTCGAGGAGGGCCTTCAACACCGGGGCCAGCTCCCCGGCTCGCTCGGCGGGACGGGGTCGCCCGGCGGCGATCGCCTGGAGCGTCGCCTGGGTCGTCTCACCGGCGAAGGCGGGGGCGCCCTCCACCGCAAAGTAGAGCGTGGCGCCTAGGCACCAGAGGTCCGAGGCCAGGCTGCCGCCGGGCTGGGTCGGCATCTCCGGCGGCAGGTACGACGCCGAGCCGGACACCGATCCGGAGGCGTTGACGTCGGGGTCGCCGACCAGGGCCATCACGCCGAAGTCGGCGACCCGGGCGCCGCCTTCGACGGGCAGGAGGATGCGGGATGGCCGCAGGAAGCGGTGGACGATGCCCTTGGCCGACGCCGCCTCCAAGCTCTCGAGGACGGCGAGGCCCACTGCGGCCACCCGTTCCGGCGGCAGCGGGCCGTCCGTGGCGACGACGTCGGCGATCGAGGGGGCGTGCACCAGCTCGGTGACCACGAGCGGGGGCTGGTGCTGGTCCAGCACGTCGATCACCGAGATGGTGCCCGGATCGCCGAGCCCGGCCACCGCCTTGGCGTCGGCCACCAGGCGAACGGACAGGGCTGCGCGCTGCTGCTCGCCGAGGATGTCGGGGAAGCGGATCTCCTTGATCGCCACCTCGCGTTCCACCAACAGGTCCTGGGCGCGCCACACGACTCCCATGCCCCCGGAGCGGATCGGGGAGAGCAATTCGTAGCGGGAGTCGATGACGTTGCCGGCCTGTTTCTCTGGAGCCACGGTCGAAACGCTACCCGCCGGTAGAATCGGGCCATGTTGCGTCCTGAAAACTGGACCAGACCAGCGGGTGTGAGTCCCGCCCGGGTAATCGCCGGAGAGCCCGGTAGCAGGCCCCGGTTCGTCGCCGAGAGGCGGCGGGCTGAGCGGGGCGTCAAGAGCCTCTTTGGAGGGAGCAAGCGTGCGGGCCGTAGCGCCACCAGGCGTGAGTCCTGCAGCCTCGTCAGATACACAACGGGGGAGCCGAGCCGCTCATGTCACGGCGAAGGCAACATCCGACGGACTGGCGTTCCGGACATGCCCACCGTCGGGTCCTTCCGGGGTATGGGGATCGGCACGCACGCACGGTCAGGTTCGGGACAGGAGAGACCCGTCTGCGCAGCCTCGTCGGCAAAGACCGCTCGTATAAGCCAGTGGTGAAGCCGAGCGGAGCGCAGCGGGAGTCCGACGGGGCCGTAGTACCAACCGCCAAACAAGCGGAGGGGAAGGGCCCCGACTTCGGTCACGCCGAGGATGGAGGTAAGCGCCAGGGCATGGCCGGGACCGCCCGGCCCAACCACCCCGGGGGGCGTCCGCCCCCCGACAACGTGCGAAAACTCCAGAACCGGCTATGGGCTGGGGCCAAGCAGTCTCCGGGTCGCCGCTTCCACGCCCTGTACGACCGCATCTACAGACCTGACGTCCTGTGGGAGGCGTGGAGACGGGTCCGAGCCAATCGTGGCGCCGCCGGGGTCGATCGCCTGACCCTGGAGGCGGTGGAGGACTACGGGGTCGGGCGCCTGCTCGACGAGTTGGCCCGTGACCTCCGGGCAGGCACCTACCGCCCGTCGCCTGTTCGACGGGTGGAGATTCCCAAGCCAGATGGCCGCAAACGGCCTCTGGGCATCCCCACCGTGCGCGACCGGGTGTGCCAGCAGGCAGCCAAGATCGTCCTCGAGCCCATCTTCGAGGCCGACTTCCTGCCCACCAGCTTCGGGTTCCGGCCCAAGCGCTCGGCCACCGACGCCCTGCAAGCCATCCGGGTGTCGTTCCCCCGAGGGCGGCACTTCGTCTTCGAGGCCGACATCCGCGACTTCTTCGGCCAGATCGACCACGACAGGCTCCTGTCGCTGGTCGAGGCCCGCGTGTCGGATCGGCGGGTGCTCGAGCTGTTACGGCTGTGGTTGCGTGCCGGGGTGCTGGTCGAGGGGGTGCGGTCCGAGACGGTCACGGGCACGCCCCAGGGCGGGGTCATCTCTCCGCTGCTGGCCAACATCTACCTGCACGCCTTCGACCGGGCCTGGGCCGAGTCCGGTACCGGGGAGCTGGTTCGCGACGCGGACGACTTCGTGGTGCTGTGCACGACCCGCAGCCAGGCCGAGGAAGCTCAGCGGCGGGCAGCCGCCATCCTGGGTGAGCTCGGTCTGAGTCTGCACCCGGACAAGACCCGTGTGGTCGATCTCCGGGAGGGAGCAGAGGGCTTCGACTTCCTCGGCTGCCATCTTCACGCCCGCATGTCGGGCCGGCTGTGGGAACAGCCGCGGATCATCCGCTACTACCTGCACCGATGGCCGTCGCAGCGGTCGATGAAGCGGGCACGCCAGCGGGTCAAGGCCCTCACCGGTCAAAAGTGGGTCGGCGTGGAGTTGGAGGACGTGATCTACGACCTCAACCTGTTCCTGCGGGGATGGGGCAACTACTTCCGCACCGGCAACGCAGCGGACAAGTTCGTCACCATGGACCGCTACGTAGCGTGGCGGCTGAAGCGCTTGCTCCTCAAGAAGCGCGGTCGCAACCTGCGGGCGGGTCAGGCCGAGCGTTGGACCCGCACCTGGTTCCACGACCAGGGCCTGCACCAGCTCATGGGCACCATCCGATACCCGAAGGCGGCGTAACCATGTCACGAAGACCGTCGGTAAGCCGTGTGCGGGAAAACCGCACGCACGGATTGAAAGGGGGATGGGGAAACGTGCTCGACTGTCGGGCGGCGCGCCCCTGACTACCAATGAGCGGTCGCCCCGAATCGGGGAGTTTCGGGCCCAACGCCGGTCTTGTCGACGAGATGTACGACCAGTACAAGGCCGACCCGTCGTCGGTGAGCGCGAGCTGGCGCGACTTCTTCGAGGACTACCGGCCGGAAGGGTCGCGGTGGCGGCCCAACGGCCACGTCGGTGCTCCGGAGGAGGCTCCGGCCCCGGAGCCGCCGGTGGCTCGGCGCATCCCGTCGGTGTCGCGCCACGTCGCCGCGGCCAAGCCCGTCGCGGCCAGGCCCGCGGTCGACGCGCCCTCCCCGTCGGCCGACGGGGAGGGTGTCCGCCCCCTGAAGGGTGGCGCCGCTCGGCTCGCCGCCAACATGGAGGCCAGCCTGGGCGTACCCACCGCCACGAGCACCCGGGCGGTGCCGGCCCGCCTGCTGGAGGTGAACCGGCGGGTCGTCAACGGCCACCTGGAGCGGGTGGGCGGCACCAAGGTCAGCTACACCCACCTCATCGGCTTCGCCGTGGTCCGCGCCCTCGAGGCCGTCCCGGCCATGAAGTCGGTCTACGTGGCCGAGCCGGCCCCGTCGGTGAGGGTCAACGAGCACGTCGGGTTGGGCCTGGCCGTCGACATGAAGCGTCCGGACGGCACCCGCACCCTGCTGGTCCCGTGCATCAAACAGGCCGACACCCTCGACTTCGCCGCTTTCCACGACGCCTACGAGGCGGTGATCCGCAAGCTGCGCGCCGGGCGGGCCGAGCCCGACGACTTCGCCGGCGTCACCATGACCCTCACCAACCCGGGCACGCTGGGCACCGTGTCGTCGGTGCCCCGGCTGATGCCGGGTCAGAGCGTCATCGTGGGCGTGGGCGCGCTGGGCTACCCCGCCGAGTTCGAGGGCGCCGACCCCAGGGCGTTGGCCCAGATGGCCGTCTCGAAGGTCGTCAACCTGTCGTCGACGTACGACCACAGGGTGATCCAGGGCGCCGAGTCCGGCCTGTTCCTCGGCCAGGTCCACGAGCTGCTGTGCGGCGCCGACGGCTTCTACCGCGACATCTTCCGCTCCCTCGGCGTCCCCTACGAGGCGGTGCGGTGGCGGCCCGACGAGAACCCCCCCGACGTCCACGACTCGCAGCCGGCGGCCAAGCAGGTCCACGTCCAGACGCTGATCAACACCTACCGCGTGCGTGGCCACCTCATCGCCGACCTCGACCCCCTGCGGTGGAAGGAGCCGAGGACGCACCCCGAGCTCGACCCCGCCACCTACGGGCTCACCATCTGGGACCTCGACCGGGGGTTCTACACCGACGGGCTGGCCGGCAAGGACCAGATGATTCTGGGCGACATCCTCAAGGTGCTCCGCGACGCCTACTGCCGGCGCGTCGGCGTCGAGTACATGCACATCCAGGAGCCCGAGCAGAAGCGCTGGATCCAGGAGCACACCGAGGGTGTCGACGCCACCCTCGGCACCGACCAGCAGCTGTACCTGCTGGGCCGGCTCAACGCCGCCGAGGCCTTCGAGCGCTTCCTGCACACCAAGTACGTGGGCCACAAGCGCTTCGGCCTCGAGGGGGCCGAGAGCATGATCCCCCTCGTCGACGAGGTGCTCGACCAGGCCGCCGTGGCCGGGTACCAGGAGGCGATCCTGGGCATGGCCCACCGGGGCCGCCTGAACCTGCTGGCCAACATCGTGGGCAAGTCGCTGGGCAAGCTGTTCAGGGAGTTCGAGGGCGACCTCGACCCGGCCACCACCCAGGGTTCGGGCGACGTCAAGTACCACGTGGGCGCCATCGGCAAGTTCGTCGGCCGCTCGGGCCTCACCCTTCCGGTCACCCTGGCTTCGAACCCCTCCCACCTGGAGGCGGTCGACCCGGTGGTGGAGGGCATGGTGCGGGCCCGCCAGGACCTGATCAACGAGCCCGAGGCCTTCAGCGTCCTGCCGCTCGTGATCCACGGCGACGCCGCCTTCGCCGGCCAGGGCGTGGTGGCCGAGACGCTGAACCTGTCCGCCCTCCGGGGCTACCGGGTCGGCGGCACGATCCACCTTGTCGTCAACAACCAGCTCGGCTTCACCACCGCCCCCGCTGAGGCCCGCTCGTCGGTGTACCCCACCGACGTGGCCAAGATGGTCCAGGCGCCGATCTTCCACGTCAACGGCGACGATCCCGAAGCGTGCGTGCGGGTGGCGCGACTGGCGTTCAGGTTCCGGGAGCGGTTCCACAAGGACGTCGTCATCGACATGGTCTGCTACCGCCGCCACGGCCACAACGAGGGCGACGACCCGTCGTTCACCCAGCCGCTCATGTACAAGCGGATCGAGGGTCGTCGGTCGGTGCGCAAGCTGTACACCGAGACCCTGGTGCGGCGGGGCGACATCACCGCCGACGACGCCGAGAAGGCGCTCGACGACTTCCTGGCCAGGATGCAGACGGCATTCGAGCAGACCCGGAAGTCGGCGCCGCCGCCGGCCGTCCCCACCGCCCAGGCGCCGGTCCTCGTCGTCCCGTCGGTCGACACCGGTGTCCCTCGTGCCACCCTCGACCGGGTGGCGTCGGTGCTGCACGCCCCGCCGGCGGACTTCCGGGTCCACCCGAAGCTCGTCGGCCAGATCGAGACCCGCCACAAGCTCTACGCCGACGGGGTGCTCGACTGGACGATGGCGGAGGCCCTTGCGTTCGGCTCGCTGCTGCTCGACGGCACCGACATCCGGCTGTCGGGGCAGGACTCCCGCCGGGGCACGTTCTCCCATCGCCACTCGGTGCTCGTGGACCACGAGACCGGGCTGGAGTGGCTCCCGCTGGCCAACCTGTCGCCCGACCAGGGCAAGTTCTGGGTCTACGACTCCCTGCTGTCGGAGTACGCCGCCCTCGGCTTCGAGTACGGGTACTCCACCGCCCACCCCGCGGCGCTGGTGGCCTGGGAGGCGCAGTTCGGCGACTTCGGCAACGGCGGCCAGATCGTCATCGACCAGTTCATCGCCGCCGCCGAGTCGAAATGGGGCCAGACGTCGGGCCTGGTGATGCTCCTGCCCCACGGCTACGAGGGCCAGGGCCCGGAGCACTCCTCGGCCCGCATCGAGCGCTACCTCACCCTGTGCGCCGGCGAGAACATCCAGGTCGTGAACGCCACCACCGCGGCCCAGTACTTCCACGTGCTGCGCCGCCAGGTCCGGCGTCCCCGGCGGCGCCCGCTGGTGATCCTGACGCCGAAGTCGCTGCTGCGGGCCCGAAGCTCCCGATCCTCGGTCGACGAGGTGGTCACCGGGCGGTTCAGGGAGGTGCTCGACGACCCCGCCTTCGATGGGGACACCGGCGGCGCCGGCACCGGCGACGTCCGGCGGGTGCGGCGGGTCATCGTCGGGTCGGGAAAGGTGACCCACGACGCCATCGCGCACCGCGACGAGCACGATCTGCCGGCGGCCGTGGTGCGGGTCGAGCAGCTCTACCCGTGGCCCGAGCTGGTCCTCCTCGACACCATCGCCCGGTACACCAACGCCACCGAGATCGTGTGGTTGCAGGAGGAGCCCGAGAACATGGGGCCGTGGAACTTCGTGCACAGCCGGCTGCACCGAGTCCTCCGCGAAAGGCTCCCGCTGCGCCACGTCAGCCGCCCCGAGTCGGCCAGTCCCGCCACGGGGAGCCAGACTGTGCACCAGAGGGAGCAGGCTGACCTGCTCGCCCGGGCCTTCGAAGGCCTGTAGCCCAGCGCCCTGGGCCGGGCATCCGCGGCGGCCCGCCGCAGGAATGGTTGACTGATCAGCACATGGCGAAGCGCCACGTCGTCGACGGATCGAACCTCGCCACTGAAGGCCGCTCGCTTCCGAGCCTCGCCCAGCTGGACGAGGCGGTGCGCGCCTACCGGTCCGAGAACGCGCCCGACGACGACATCATCGTGGTCGTCGACGCCTCGTTCAGCTACCGGATCGACGAGTCCGAGCGCCAGATCCTGGAGGACGCGGAGGCAGCCGGCGAGATCGTGTCGCCGCCGGCGGGTGCAGTCGGGCGCGGGGACGGGTTCTTGCTTCGCATCGCCGACCGCACCGGTGCGGTGGTGCTGTCGAACGACTCGTTCCAGGAGTTCCACGGAGAGTACAAGTGGCTCTTCGACGACGGCCGGTTGATGGGCGGCAAGCCGGTGCCCGGGGTGGGCTGGATCTTCACCCCGCGGACGCCGGTGCGGGGGCCGAAGAGCCGGGTGGCGGTGCGCGACGCCGAGCGGGCGCGCAAGAAGTCGGCGGCCAAGGCGTCGCCGGAGGAGCCGGTGGCCGAGGCCATCGCCGAGGCGACGGCGGAGGCCATCGAACCCGACGCACCCCGGGCCGACGCCGACCAAGCGGGGGGCGCGGCGGCGGGGCGCGGCGCCCACGCCGGAGGCGGTCAACGACCCGCTGCCGTTCATCACCTTCATCGCCGAGCACCGGCTGGGCAGCGAGGTGGAGGGCACCGTCGAGAGCTTCACGTCCCACGGGGCCTTCGTGGAGGCGGGCGGGGCCCGGTGCTACGCGCCGGTGGTCGGGCTCGGCGACCCGCCGCCCCGCAGCGCCAAGGAGGTGCTGACGCGGGGCGAGGTGCGCACGTTCGTCGTCCAGGCCCTCGACCCGCCCCGCCGCGGCATCGAGCTGGCCCTGCCGGGGCTGGCCCGTGTGGCCGGGGCTCCCACCGAGGAGACGGTGGAGGCCGAGATCGACATCGGCGCGCCGGCCAAGCGTCGCCGCCGCGGCAGTCGGTTGGCCGCGGCCGCCGAAGTCGAAGTCGATGTCGAGGCGGCCGACGTCGAGGCGGCGCCGGCCAAGCGGGCGCCGAGGCGGCGGTCCGCGGCCCAGACCGCGGTGGATCAGACGACCGGCGCGCCGACGCCCGAGCCGGTACCGGCGCCTCAGGCGGCAAAGGGGCCCCGGAGGTCGCGTGTCAGGAAGGCGGCGCCGCCCCGGGACGAGCCACAACCCTCTGTCGCCGACCCTGCCGCTACCGAGGCCACAGTGATCCCGGCCAAGAAGTCGCGGGCCAGGAAGGCTGCGGCCGCGGAGCCCGATGTGCAGCCAGGGCCCGCTCCCACGGCGGCGTCGACGAAAAAGGCCGCGGCGAGGCGGGCTGCCGGCGAACCGACGGCCGCACCGGCTCCCACCCCGCAGACGGCGAGCGTCGGGAAGGCCGCTCCGAAGAAGTCGGCTCCGAAGAAGGCGGCTCCGAAGAAGGCGGCGGTGAGGAAGGCGGCTCCGCAGGCGGTGGCCGCAGAAAAGGCCGCTTCCAAGAATGCTGCCGCCAAGAAGGCGGCCGGGACGAAGGCGGCCGGGACAAAGGCGGCCGGGATGAAGGCGGCCGGGACGAAGGCGGCCGGGACGAAGGCGGCCGGGACAAAGGCGGCCGGGACGAAGCGGCCGGGACGAAGGCGGCCGCCAAGAAGGCGGCAGTGAAACAGGCGGCTGCGACCAAGGCGGCCGTCCCGAAGGCCGCTCCGAAGAAGGCGGCTCCCAAGACGGCGGCAGTGAAGAAGGCCGCTGCGACGAAGTCGGCGCGCACGGCCGCCTCGACCGCCGGCGCCCCGACCGCCGGCGCCCCTGCTGGTGAACCTCCGGCCGTCTCGGGCAGGAAGGCGTCGTCGCGGCGGCGCCCTGCCGCCAAGAACGCTCCCGAACCCGGGACGTAAACCCCTTCCCGGCCCACCCACGTGCCGATTTCTGCACACTCGATGTCGAGAGTGCAAAAAGGGCTCGTATAGCGACCTTTTTGCACGCTCGACTCCGGCGGCCAAGGTCGCCACCCGTAGAGTCGGGCCCAGCGCCATGCGGATCGCCACCTGGAACGTCAACTCGCTGAAGGTTCGGCTCACCCGGGTCGAGGAGTGGTTGTCCTATGCCCAGCCCGACGTGCTGTGCATGCAGGAGACCAAGCTGGCCGACAGCGCCTTCCCCGCGCTCGCCTTCGCCGCCCTCGGCTACGAGGCCGCCCACTGCGGGCAGGGCCAGTGGAACGGCGTGGCCATTCTCAGCAAGGTCGGCCTCGAGGACGTGATGGCCGGCTTCTCCGACCAGTCCGAGGACGAGACCACCGAGGCCCGCCTGCTGTGGGCGACGTGCGGCGGCGTCAGGGTGGCGAGCGTCTACGTCCCGAACGGGCGCAGCGTCGGCAGCGAGTTCTACGAGGCCAAGCTGGCGTGGCTGGACCGCCTGCTTACCCACGTGCGCAACGACTGCGACCCCGCCGGGCGGCTGGCCATCTGCGGCGACTTCAACGTAGCCCCCGACGACCGTGACGTCTGGGACCCGACCAAGCTCCACGGCGGCACCCACGTGAGCGAGCCCGAGCGCCAGGCGGTGCGGGACCTGTGCAAGTGGGGGCTGGTCGACGCCTTCCGCACCCGCTACGACGACGCCGGCCTGTACTCCTGGTGGGACTATCGGGCCGGCGACTTCCACCAGGGCCGCGGTCTGCGCATCGACCTCGTCCTCGTCACAGAGGCCCTCGGCGACCGGGTCACCTATGCCCTGATCGACCGCTTCGCCAGGAAGGGCAAGCTGCCCTCCGACCACGCCCCCCTGCTCGTCGACTTCGATCTCTGAGCGCCCGACACCGCGCTTCAGCATTCCTTCAGCCATCATTCAGCGGTGGCCTGGCAGGATCCGCTCGACGGAGGGAGCCGGACGGTGCGTGTCCTGGTCGTCGAGGACGAGAAGCGCCTGGCCGCCGGGCTGCGCAAGGGCCTGGAGGCCGAGGGGTTCAGCGTGGACGTGGCCCTCGACGGCACCGACGGGCTGTGGATGGCGCGGGAGAATCCGTACGACGCCATCGTCCTCGACATCATGTTGCCGGGCGTCAACGGCTTCAAGATCTGCGCCAACCTGCGCGAGGAGGGCGACTGGACACCGATCCTCATGCTCACCGCCAAGGACGGCGAGTGGGACGAGGTCGAGGCGCTCGACACCGGCGCCGACGACTACCTGACCAAGCCCTTCTCCTACGCCGTGCTGCTGGCCCACCTGCGGTCGCTGCTCCGCCGGGGCGTCAGGGAGCGCCCGCCAGTGCTGGTGGCCGGCGACCTCCGCCTCGACCCGGCGGCCAAGAGGGCGTGGCGGGGCGACTCGGAGGTGCCCCTCACCGCCCGGGAGGTCGCGCTGCTCGAGTTCCTGCTGCGCCGGCGGGGTGAGGTCGTGTCCAAACGGGAGATCCTCGACCACGTGTGGGACTACGACTTCGAAGGAGACCACAACATCGTCGAGGTCTACGTCCGCCACCTGCGCAACAAGGTCGACCGGCCCTTCGACCGCAACTCGATCGAGACCATCCGAGGTGCCGGCTACCGGCTGACGGCCGATGGCTGACGCACGTGGGCCCGGGGCGGCCGGGGCGGTCCGGGGGGTGCCAGGGGTGGTCCGGGGGGTGACGGCCCGGCTGGCCACCGTCCGGGTCCGCACGACCCTGGCCGCCACCCTCGTCGTCGGGCTGGCGATGGTCGTCGGCGCCCTCCTGCTGGTTGGCCTCCTGCGGCAGAACCTCACCGATGCCATCGAGAACGCGGTCGACCTGCGGGCCAGCGACATCGTGACCAACATCGAATCGGGCAGCGGCGCGGGGAGCCTGGCCATCGACGACCACGACGACATGCTCGTCCAGGTCGTCGCCGCCGACGGGAGGGTGGTGGCGGCGAGCCACAACGTCGAGGGCCTGGCGCCCGTCGTCCGCCTGGGCCCGGGCCAGTCCGCGGTGGTCACCGTGCCGATCGACGACACCGACTTCCTCGCCACCGCCCATGCCGCCCGGACCCCGGACGGCGAGCTGGTCGTGTTGGTAGCCCGCACCATCGACACCGTCGCCGACTCGACCCGCACCGTCACCCGGCTCCTGGCCGTGGGTCTGCCGCTCATGCTGCTGCTGGTCGCCGCCATCACGTGGAAGGTGGTCGGCTGGGCGCTGGCGCCGGTGGAGGCGATCCGCGCCGAGGTCGACGAGGTCTCGGCCGCCCAGCTGCACCGCCGGGTCCCGATACCGCCAGGCCAGGACGAGATCTCCCGGTTGGCCACCACCATGAACCGCATGCTCGCCCGGCTGGAGCAGGCCCAGGCCCGCCAGAGCCGGTTCATCTCGGACGCGTCCCACGAGCTGCGCTCGCCCGTGGCGTCGATCCGCCAGCACGCCGAGGTGGCGCTCGCCCATCCCGAGACCACACCCACCGCCGAGCTGGCGGAGACCGTGCTCGCCGAGAACCTGCGGGTCCAGCGCCTGGTCGAGGACCTGCTGCTGCTGGCACGGGCCGACGAGCAGGCGCTCGGTCTCAGCCGGCGGCCCCTCGACCTCGACGACATCGTGTTCGACGAGGCCCGCCGGCTCCGGGTGGCCACCGAGCTGCTGGTCGAGACCGCCGAGGTGTCGGCCGGGCGGGTGGACGGCGACGCCGCCGGGTTGCGTCGGGTCCTGCGCAACCTGGGCGAGAACGCCGGCCGTCACGCCCGCAGCCGCGTCGCCTTCGCCCTGGCGGTCGAGAACGGCAACCTCCTCCTCGCCGTCGACGACGACGGTCCGGGGATCCCGGAGTCGGAGCGGGCCGTCGTGTTGGAGCGCTTCGTCCGCCTCGACGACGCCCGGGCCCGGGACGCCGGCGGCAGCGGGCTGGGGCTGGCCATCGTGTCCGAGGTGGTCGAGGCCCACGGCGGGCGGGTCACGATCGCCGACAGCCCGCTCGGCGGGGCGCGGGTCGAGGTTCGCCTCCCCGGCTCGACCCGGCCGGACGGGTGACTCCTAGGCTGCCGCGCGTGAGCGAGCCGCAGGCGAGCGAACCAATGTGGCGCGCTTCGTCCGGCCGGAGGCCGGATGTCACGGTGCTCGTTGGTGCGCCATCCGAAGGAAAGGCGCACCAATGAGGATCCGAACCATCGGGGCGTTCGCCCTGGTCCTGGCTCTGCTGGCCGGCGCCTGCAGCGGTGGGGACGAGGACTCCGAGTCGGGCCCGCTGCCAACCGCGCCCGAGAGCGCCCGCATCGACCTGGTCTTGCCCGAGTTTCCTAACCCCACCGAGATCACCAACCCCCTGTTCCCGATCAGCGGGCTGACCCAGGTCGTGCAGCTGGGCACCGAGGGGGACGCCCGGGTGCGGGGCGAGTTCACTGTCCTGCCCGCTACCCGGACGATCGACTGGAACGGCACGCAGGTGGAGACCCGCATCGGCCAGTTCGTCGGCTTCAGGGAGGGCCGGATCGTGGAGGCCGCCCGCGACTACCTCGCCCAGGCGGCCGACGGGTCGGTCTGGTACTTCGGCGAGGAGGTCGACAACTACAAGGACGGTGTGGTCGCCGAGCACGAGGGCAGCTGGCTCGCCGGCCGGGACGGTCCCCCCGGCATGATCATGCCGGCTCAACCCGTGGTCGGAGCCGTCTACCGACCGGAGAACGTTCCCGGTGTGGTGCTCGAGGAGACGACGGTCAAGGCCGTCGACCAGACGGTGCAGGGGCCGCGGGGGCCCGTGCCCGGGGCCATCCTCGTCCACGAGCTGCTGTTGGAAGGGACCACCGAGGACAAGACGTTCGCACCCGCCTACGGCGAGTTCCGGGCCAGCTCCGAGGACGAGCAGCTCGCCGTGGCGGTCGCCGCGCCCACCGACGCGGCGTCGACGCCGATGCCCGACCAGCTCGCCAGCCTGTACGGGGGGGCCGTGCTCATCTTCGACGCCGTCCCCGCCAACGACTGGGACCGGATCTCCACGGTGCTCGACTCGATGACCGCCTCCTGGGCGGCCCTGGGCCCGAGTGGCCCTCCACCGCTGCTGGTGGCCGAGATGAACCGGTCCCTCGCCGGCCTGGTCGCCGCCGCCCCTGGCAGGAAGGCCCAGGCGGTGAGCACCGCCGCCCTCGACGTGGCCTTTGCCGCCCTCGACCTGCAGATGCAGTACCGGCCGGTCGCCGAGATCGACGCCGACCGCCTCCAGCAGTGGGTACGGCGCATCCGGGTCGACGTCGGCGACAACGACCTCGCCGGCGTGCGGAGCGACGCCGCCGTCGTCGGCCAGGTGTGGGAACGGGTGAGACCAACCGTCGACTCGGCCAACCCGGCCAAGGCCACCGATGTCGACGGCCAGCTGGCTCAGCTCCGCGACCAGGCCGGCAAGAAGGATCTCGACGCCGCGCTCCGCACCGGCGAGACGCTGCTCGGGACGCTCCAGCGCTGAGACCCGCCGAACTGGGGCGGCACAGTCGCGCCATCCGCGTCTACGTCGCCCTAGTTCGCTGAGGAGCGCGAGCCCCGGTCGTCAGTCGTTCAGGGTGCTCCGCAGCTTGGCCAGGCCTCCGGCGAGGGCGTCCTTCAGCTCCGCCCGCGAGATGCCGAGCTCGTGGTGCAGCTCCTTCATCGAGCGTGGCGGCGTGCCGCCGATGCCGTAGTGGGCGGCGACGACCTGGGCCTCCAGAGGTTCGAGCAGGTCGAGGCGCAGCGGCGTCGTGCTGAGCACCAGCGCCTCGTCGTCGATCCCGCTCTCGGGGTCGGCCAGGTCGGTCTCGTCGTCGGGATAGGGCCAACCCTCGTCGCTGCGCCAGGCATCCGAGGTCATGCACCTTTGTCGCGCCGACGGCAGCCTTGCGTCAAGCCACCGGCGCCGACGAGGCGACCACGGCGAGGATGTCGTCGCCGAAGCGCTCCGCCTTCACCGGCCCCATGCCCGGCAGGGCGAGAAGGGCGGTGCGGCTGCGGGGCTTGGCCTCGGCCATCGCCGCCAGCGTGGCGTCGTGGAACAGGACGAAGGCAGGTACCCCGGTGGCCCGGGCGGTGCGCGAGCGCCACGTCCGTAGGGCGTCCAGGACCGCAGGATCGGCATTGCTGCCGGCCATCCCCGGCGGTCGGCGACGCCGGCGACGGCGGCCGTTGGCCGCCTCGATGCGGGCGCGTCCGTCGTCGAGGTAGCTGCGCCAGCCGTCGCCCGAGCCGCCCTCGGCCATGTCGCGCACCGCCGCCTCGACCGCCTCCAGGTACGGCGACGGCGAGCGGCTCAGCGTGCGGGAGCCGAAGCTGCGGCGCTGGGCCCAGGAGGCGTGGAGCTCGCGGCGGGCCCTCGTGATCGCCACGTAGAGCAGTCGCCGCTCCTCGGCACGGGCATCGGGCGTCTCGGCGTGACCGATGGGCAGAAGCCCCTGCTCGAGCCCGGCCAGGAACACGACCTCCCACTCCAGGCCCTTGGCCGCATGGAAGGTGGCGAGGACGACTCCCTCGTGGCCGGGATCGGGGTCGTCGCCCCGGAGGGTGGCCCGCAGGCCCCCCAGGAAGGCTGAACAGGTGGCCGACGGGTCGGTGGCCAGGTGCTCCCGGGCCAGGCGGTGCAGGTTCTCCAGGTGGCAGCACGGCTCGGTGGCGGTGGCCCCCGGTCCGGCCCCGGCGGCCTCCTCCTGGGCCAGTTCTCGCAGGTCGGGCAGGGCGGCGGCCAGCAGGGTGTCGGCCGGCCGCCGGCCGATCTCGGCCAGCGCGCCCCTGACCTCGGCTCGGTCGAGGAACGCACCACCACCACGAAGCCGGAAAGGGACGCCGGCCGCGGTCAGGGCCCGCTCGAACAGCACCAGCTGGGCGTGGGTGCGGGTGAGGACCGCCATCTGGGCCCAGCCGACCTCGCCCACCCGCAGCCGCAGGGCGGCGGCGATGCCGGCCGCCTCCTCGCCGTCGGTGGGATAGGAAGCGACAGTGGGCGCGGGGCCGCCGGGCTGGTGGGCCCGCATCCCGCGTCCCGTCGCCGGCGAACCGCCGGTCGCCGCCAGCCCCGGCGAGCCGTCGAGCACGGCGTTGGCCACGGCCAGCACCTGGGGGCTGGAGCGGTAGTTGTCGTCGAGCCGGACGACCTCGGCGGCCGGGTACCGCTGCCGGAAGCCGGTGAGGTACCCCGGATCGGCGCCGTTCCAGGCGTAGATCGCCTGGTTGGGGTCGCCGACGACGCAGAGGTCGGGGCGGTCCTGCCGCCACGCCTCCAGCAGCCGGAACTGCAGGGGGTTGACGTCCTGGAACTCGTCGACGAACAGGTGACGGAAGCGCCAGCGCTGGGCCGCGCCGAACCGACGATCGTCCTCCAGGGCGGCGGCGCACAGCAGGAGGAGGTCGTCGAAGTCGACCCGGTGCCGGCGGCGCTTCTCGTCCTCGTAGCGCTCGTACAGCGTGGCCACCGTGCCCGCCGGAAGCGACGGCCGGCGACCGGCGCCCTCGGCCGCCGCCTCGTAGCCGGCCGGACCGACCATGCGGGCCTTGGCCCACTCGATCTCGGCCGCCACGTCGGCCGGCTCGGGGGCACCACCTTTGCCCCGGTGAGGCACGAGCCGGGGCATCAGCTGGGCGAGCAGCCTGACCTTGCTGTCGAGCACGGCCGGCGGGCGCTCGTCGTTGTCGGCCCACCAGCGCCGGAGCTGGCCGTAGGCGACCGAGTGGAACGTGCCCGCCGCCACCTGCTCCCTGACGCCGAGCCGGCTCAGCCGGGTGCCGAGCTCGGCCGCGGCCCGGCGGGTGAAGGTGAGGGCCAGTATGTGGGGGGCGAGGGCGCTGCCCTGGGCAACCCGCCAGGCGATGCGCCGGGTGAGCACGCGGGTCTTCCCCGAGCCGGCACCGGCGAGGATGCAGAGAGGCGCGGCGTCACTGACCACCGCCTCCCGCTGGGCGTCGTTGAGCCCATCGAGGAGACGGTTTCCTCCGGCATTGTCTCCGGCGCTGTCACCCCCCAAGGGGGGAACGTCTGTGCCCATCGGGACCGACCGTACCGACGGGGTGCGACAGGATCGCGGATGGTCGCGCCCGAGGTCCGCTGGGATCGGTGTCGCAGGGCGCCGGTAGGCTCCTGCCATGCTCCTCGGACTCGACCTCGACGGGGTCTTGTGCGACATCGGGCCTTCGGTGTCGGCCCGCATCGCGGCGCGGTTCGGCGTCGCCAGCCATCCGTCCACCTGGCGCACGTACGACCTGCGGCTCCTGCGCCTCGGCCTGCCCGAGGCCAGCTTCCACGCCTTCCTCGACGAGACCTTCGCCGACGCCGACCTCTACCGGGCGGCGCCGGTGTCGGAGGGGGCGGCGGCCGCGGTGGCCACCCTGGTCGACGCCGGCTGGCGCATCGTCGGCATCACCGCCCGGGCGCCGCACCTGGCCGAGGCCACCGCCGGCTGGCTGGCCGCCCACGACCTGCCCCTGGAGTCCGTCCACCACGCCCCCGTGGGCCACAAGGCCGAGGTGTCGGCCCGGCTGGGGGTCGACGCCACGATCGAGGACAACCCCGTCGAGGCCGAGTTGCTGGCCGAGGTGTGCGAGTCGTGGTTGTTCGACAGGTCCTACAACCGCGACCACCCGTCTGGTGCGGGCCCGGCGGCTGCTGTCGTGGGACGACGCCGTCGGCCGGCTCTGCCAGCTACGCCTGTTCGCCTAGACCAGCTCGGGCCACCGTGGTCCGAAACCCGGCGGCACGGTCGAACCTAAGGCTCGCTACGCATTTTGGACAAGGGCGGGGCTCGTCGCGATGTTGACAGCTAGATGGCGGGGCGCCGCAGGATGTGGCGTGCGGAGGCGATCGGCCTGCTGGTGGTTCCGGCCCTCACGTGGCTCCTCCTGTGGCTTTTCGGCGTCCGCACAATCGGCACCGGGAATGCAACCGACGGGTATGCATGGGCCTTCTTCATCGTCCGGCAGGTGGGCGATTGTCTGTGGTTGCTGCCGCTCGGGTTGGTCGTGCGATGGGAGGACGGACGAAACCAGCGCCGCGCCGCCGGCTCGAGGTGATCTTCTCGCCCAGGAGCGCTCGCCCGGCATCCGGACCAGGAGGACCCGCGCCTGACCGGCCGTTCGCGTGATTCTGCCGCCCGCGGGCTCCACCGCCGGCATGGAGAACCTCGGTAGCCTTTACCCGTCATGACGTTCCCCCGCAGGTACCTGAACGAAGGCGAGGACATCGCCCTCGAGATGCGGCCGCACTGGTGCGTCCTGGCCACGCCGGCCATTGCCCTCGCCCTCAGCATCGCCCTCGCCCTGTACGCCTCCGGCCGGTTCCAGGGCACTCTCGACAGGGTGGCGGTGATCCCGCCCCTGCTGCTCGTCGTGGTGGCCGTGGGTTGGCTGCTGGTGCGGTTCGCCAAGTGGTACACCACCGAGTTCGTCGTCACCACCGACCGCCTGATCCACCGCCGCGGCGTGCTCCACCGCACCGGCCGGGAGATCCCGCTCGAGCGGCTGAACGACGTCAGCTACCACCAGACCGTGTTTCAGCGCCTGGTGCGGTCGGGCGACATCCTCGTGGAGTCGGGCGGTGAACGGGGCCAGCAGATCTTCAGCAACTTCGCCCACCCGCAGGAGACCCAGAACCTCATCCACCGTGAGATCGAGCTGGCCCAGGCCCGCGACGCCGACCGCATGGCCGGTCGCCGGGAGCTGTCCCCGCTCGAGCACCTCGACAAGCTCGACGAGCTCAGGCAGCGGGGCGTGATCTCCCAGGCCGAGTTCGAGGTGAAGAAGGCCAAGCTGCTCGATCGCTTGTGATGGGCGCCTGCAAGACGCACGCCCACGGGGCATGCTCACGACGGGACGAGTAGCGCCGAGAGAAGGAGTGACATGGATCCGTTGGTCCGCACCGCAAGCTT
The DNA here is from genome assembly GCA_963825765.1 of uncultured Acidimicrobiia bacterium. Lineage (GTDB taxonomy): Bacteria > Actinomycetota > Acidimicrobiia > Acidimicrobiales > AC-14 > CAWGUU01. The sequence continues at coordinate 208,379 of CAWGUU010000013.1, read as the reverse complement.
CCAGGTGAAGCCCGAGATGCTGCACGTGGCCGAGGAGGTCGTCCGGCAGTTCGTCGCCGCGGTGAAGGACGGCGAGCCCGGCACCCGCCTCTACGTCTCGATGCAGGAGAAGGACCAGCCCACCAAGTTCCTGCACCTGATGATCTTCGAGGACGAGTGCGGTGAGGACGACCACTCGGCCACCACGTGGGTCGCCGAGTTCACCGACGGCCTGGCGCCCTGCCTCGACGGCGGCCTCACCATGGCCGAGTACGCCGAGGTGGCCAGCACCGTCTGAGCCGAAAGAGCTCCGGGCTACCCGCCGCTATCGGCGGAGCACGTCGACGTCGCCGGCCCGCAGGCCGTCGGCGAAGCGGCGGTAGGCCCCGGCGGCGTCGCCCCCGAACCAGTCGGTGTCGCGGAGGCGTACCGAGTCGGAGCGCCGCTCCACGCCGTAGAGGCCGTAGCGGGGCTGGTAGGAGCCCCACTCGTAGCTGTCGGCCAGGGTCCAGTGGAAGTACCCGGTCACGGGCACGCCGGACTCGATGCTCGCCACGACGGCCGCCAGGTTGGCCCGGAGGAAGCGGACCCGGTCCCACCCGTCGCCGCGGGGCTGGGGCTGGTTGCCGCTGACCCTGTTGCACAGCCCGTTCTCCGCCACCTCGACTCCCAGGCCGGGCTCGACGTTGGCCCGCAGCCAGGTGCTCAGGCCGCGGGGGTGCACCCTGTCGTCCCAGCGGTGGCGGGGGACGCGGAGGTGGTGGCAGGCGACCGGGTCGTAGTAGTCGATCTGGACGGCGTCGAGGGCGCGGGCCGGGTGGGCGCGGTAGGCGGCGTCGACGGCCCGCGGCAGAGCCTTGTCGAGGGGGACCACGCCGGCCACCACCCGCCGGAGCGCGGCGTCGAGCCGCTCGGGTCGGCCGAGCCCGGCGTGGTACTCGGCCCGCCGCCCGGCCAGCCACTCGCCCAGATCGGCCCGGGGCACGCCGTGGCCCGGGGCGAGGAGCACGTCGACGAGGAGGCGGTCGAGCTCGTAGATGCTCGACGCCGAGTTGTTGGTGGACACGACCGCGTCCGGCCGGCGCCGGTGGATCTCCCGGTGGGCCAGCACGTGGGCGGTGAGGAGGTGATCGAGGGCTCTGACGAAGTCGCCCTGGGCCAACCGGCGGGCCGGTGGGAGGGCCCCCATGACGTAGGTCTGCACGGCCAGGCCGTTGGGCTCGTTCATGGTCAGCCACCGGCGGCAGCGGTCTCCCAGCCGGTCGGCGGCAATGGCCGCCCACGCCCCGAACCGCTCCGGGCTGTCGAGCTGGAGCCAGAAGTCGGGACCGAGCCACCGGGGGTGGGTGAAGTGGTGGAGGGCGACGACAGGCTCGACGCCCCGGTCGGCGCAAGCGTCGAGGATGGCGGCGTAGCGGTCGAAGGCGCAGGTGTCGACCTCGCCCTCCGACGGCTCGCACCTGGCCCACTCCACCGAGATCCTGAACGCGTCGCATCCGGCGGCGACCGCCCGGTCGAGGTGCTCCTCGTAGCGGTTCCAGAAGTCGAGGGCGATCCCGACCGGCTCGACCCGCCCCGACCGCTCCCAGTCGAGCCAGTTGTTGGCCGGCTGGCCCGGTCCGTTGTAGCCGCCCTCGGTCTGGAAGCCCGACGTCGCCACCCCGAAGCGAAAGCCGTCGGGGAGGGCGAAGGCCATGGGTTCAACGTAGGACGCGACTGCCGGTAGCTTCGCCACAATGAGGAAAATCGGCAGATGAGCACGCTGGTGGTCTTCCACGCCCATCCCGACGACGAGGCCATCGCCACCGGCGGCACCATGGCCAAGGCCGCCGCCGCCGGGCACCGGGTCGTCCTGGTCGTGGCGACACGGGGTGAGCGGGGCGAGGTGGCCGAGGGCTACCTGCGGCCGGGGGAGGGGCTGTGGCAGCGCCGGGTGGAGGAAACCCACGCCGCCGCCGGGATGCTCGGCGTGAGCCGGGTGGAGTTCTTGGGCTACGTCGACTCGGGGATGGCGGGGCTGCCGACCAACGACGATCCCGAGTCGTTCTGGCAGGCCGACGTCGACGAGGCGGCCGCCCGGCTGGCCGCCATCCTCACCGAGGAGAGGGCCGACGTCCTCACCGCCTACGACGAGAACGGCGTGTACGGGCACCCCGACCACATCAAGGTGAACCGGGTCGGCGTACGGGCCGGTCAGCTGGCCGGTACGCCGAAGGTGTACCTGAGCACGGTCAACAAGGACCGGGCGCGGCGGCTGATCGCCGAGGCGATGGCCCAGGGCGGCGACGACCTGCCCGGCGACATCGATTCCGACTTCGACCTCGGCGTCAGCGAGGAGCTGATCACCACGACCGTCGACGTGAGCGACTACGTCGACCTCAAGCGCAAGGCCATGGCCGCCCACGCCAGCCAGATCACGGAGTCCTCGTTCTTCCTGGCCATGCCCATCGACAGGTTCAGGGTCGCCTTCGGCCAGGAGGACTACATCCTCTCCGGCGCCTCGCCCGGACTGTCCGAGACCGACGTCTTCGCCGGCCTGCCTTGACGCTGCTCGACGTCCACGAGTGGTGGGCGTGGGTGGTGATCGTCGGCAACGGGGTGGCCGGGCTGTGGGCCCTCGGTGCCCTCCGCTTTCCGCAGCTGCGGTCGCAGGCGCTGTGGTGGTTCACCGCCTTCGCCGAGATCGCGGTGTTCGTGCAGGTCTGCCTGGGCGTGGGACTGGTGGCCGGCCAGGACGTCAAGGCGTCGCAGTTCCACATGTTCTACGGCTTCCTCGGCATCATCGCCGTGGCGATCATCTACTCGTACCGCAACCAGATGAAGAGCCGGCTCTACCTGCTGTACGGCCTGGGCGGCCTGTTCCTGATGGGCCTCGGCATCAGGGCGATGCAGGTGGGCGCCAAGGCCTGACGTCAGGCGGCGAGGGGGACGGCGTGCCGTGCCGCGGAGGTGAGCCGGTCGAAGTCCTTGTGCCTCACCTGCACCACCTCGGGGCCGACGGCGATCTCCACCTTCGACCCACCGCCGACGACCCTCGCTCGGTCGAGCATGGCCGCGGAGACCTTCACGAGCGCCTTCCTGGGCCGGTCGGTGATGACGCCGCACTCGAAGATGGCGACGCCCCGGTCGGTGATCAGCACCGGCCGCAGCGGCCGCAGGAGGCCGTACAGGAGCACGGCCAGGATGACGCCCGGCAGCAGGACAAATGCCTTGGCTGAGCGCGGCCCCGAAGGCGACGGTGAAGACGACGATGGCGGCGACGACCCCGCCGGTGACCCGAGCCTTGGCGCGGCCGCGGACGCATCCGTAGACGGAGACGTCGGGTTCGAGCAACTGGGTCGCAGCCTTGGCGGTATTGCGTTCGGTACGGGACCACTGAGTCACTGTCGCCATACCTTGTGTTTTCGGCGCGGCGACGGCCGTGCTTGAGCATCCCGGCGTGGGTAGAGGGGAGAGGTAACCTCGAATCCGAGGAAAGAGGTCGCCCGGTCGAGAACGTTGCCCGGTGGCCGAACGGCGTCGGGCGAGGGCTTCGGCCACCGAGCGCGAGAGCAAGGGAACTGTCAAATTGGGGGACTGTCGAATTGGGGGACTGGCGAAATGAGCGCCTTTCCGCAGTGCAGCCACCTCCGGGCGGCCCCCCGATGAGCGTCGGCGCCGGTTCGGCCGTCTCCACCCCGATCGAGGACTGGGACCCACCCCTGCCGAAACCGCGAGGCCCCCTCACCGACCGCCTCTTCGCCGCTCTGGTGGGCGCACCCGGCGACATTCCTGGTGTCCCCCTCGGCGACGTCGACCCGCTGTCGGATGACGACTTCCACCTCGCCCTGTATGCCTGCTACGAGCTCCATTACCGCGGATTCGCCGGCGTCGAGGAGCGCTGGGAGTGGAACCCGTCCCTCCTGGCCTTTCGGGGACAGCTGGAGGTGGCGTTCGAGTCCGCCCTGCGTTCCCGGTTCGGGTACGACGGCCCGGTGGAGCCGGCGGGGACGACGTCGAGCCTGAGCCGGATCGCCGGCCAGCCCGGCCCACCGCTCTCCCGGTACCTGCGAGACCGCGCCTCGCAGGCCGAATGGAGCGACTACCTCGTCCACCGGTCCGCCTACCAGCTCAAGGAGGCGGACCCGCATTCCTGGGCCGTCCCCCGCCTGGAAGGCCGGGCCAAGGCCGCACTCGTCGAGGTGGTGTTCGACGAGTACGGCTGCGGCAGAGCCGAACGGATACACGCCGCCCTGTACCGCAACTCGATGGAGGCCATGGGGCTGGACGGCCGCTACGGCGCCTACCTCGACCGCATCCCGGGAATGAGCCTGGCCCCGGTCAACCTGATGTCGATGTTCGGGCTCCACCGGCGCCTGCGGGGAGCCCTGGTCGGCCATCTCGCCATCGCCGAGGTCACCTCGTCGGTGGCGAACAAGCGGCTTGCCGACGGCCTGCGCAGGCTCGGGTACGGCCCGGATGCGACCCATTTCTTCGACGAGCACGTCATCGCCGACTCGATCCACGACATGATCTCGCTCCACGATCTCGCCGGAGGCCTGGCCGAGGACCAGCCGCACCTGGTGGGGGACATCCTCTTCGGCGCTACCGCATGGACGGGAATCGACGCCATGTCCGGCGAGCTCCTGCTCGGCGCCTGGGCCGAGGGACGACCGACCCTTCGCCCGGCGGAGGCCACCGCCTGACGGTCAGGCGCCGGAGTCCCTGAACCTGCCCGAGTCCTTGAACCTGCCCGAGTCCCTGAAATTGCCTGAGTCCCTGAAGTTGGCGGCGCCGTGGGACCCGTCGCACAAGGGCTTGAGGGCCGACCGGCCGCACCGGCACAGCGCGACCGTCCTGCGAGTCGATTCGAGTTCGTTGCCGTTCACGTCGAGGACCTTGTAGCAGCCCCGCACCAGGTAGGGCCCGTCCGGATAGGCGGTGATCGTGGCTTCCGGTTCTTCGCTCACTCGCAACCTCTCGTTCGATCTTCCTGCGGTGGGGGCCGGACCCGCGCCGTCTCGGAGACCATGAGGTCGACGACGTCGGTCAGGCAGTCGGTGGCGACGAAGGTCTTCCGCTGACGCTGCGCGGACGATCCAACGCGTTTCACGTCCTCGACGATCGTGGACACCTCGGCCCAGTCGCCGGCCTGCTCGAGGGAACCCCGGACGTGGGCGAGGAGGCGGTCGACGAGGGTGGTCGCCGGGAGCAGCGTGCCCGAGAACGGGTCGAGCAGCCGGTCGGCGAGGCCGAAGCGCGCCGCTCGCCACTTGGCGGCGCGCAGCAGCTCGGAGCGCGTGGGGGCAGGCCTGCCGTCGCCGAGCTCGTCCAGGCAGGTCCGGACCAGGGCCCGGCACAACCCCGCCTGGAGGATCGTCTCGTCGACGGTGGCGCAGGAGTCCGCGATCCGGAACTCGAGCGTCTTGTGGATGGTGCCGGGGCGCACGTCCCAGAAGGCCTGTCCGGCGTCGGCGAGGACCTCGGTCTCCACCAGCGACCCGACCACTTGCGTGTACGCCTCGAACGAGGCGAACAGCGGGGGGATGCCCGCCATCGGCCAGCGTTCCCACACCACGCTGCGGTAGCTCATGTAGCCGGTGTCCTCTCCCATCCAGAAGGGGGAGCTTGACGAGAGCACCAGGAGCACCGGCAGCCACGGCCGGACACGGTTCATCACCTGGACGGCCACGTCCCGGTCGTCGATCCCCACGTGGACGTGGCAGCCGCAGATCACGTGCTCGGAGGCCATCTGGGCGAAGACCTCCGCCACCCGCTGGTACCGGGGCGCAGGGTTGAACGTCTGCGTGTGCCAGTCGGCCAGGGGCAGGCTCCCGGCCGCCACGATGCCGTGGCCCGTGTCCGCCGCCGAGGCCACCAGGCGCTGCCGCAGGGTGCCGATCTCGCCCCGCAGCTGGTCGAGGGTGTGGCACGGGCTGGTCCGGCTCTCGAGCATGCTCGGGCGGAGCTCATCGGCGTAGCCCGGGTACCCGCGGGACGCCCCGCCAACGGCGGCGAGGACCGGGGCGGCGTCCACGACGAGCGCCCGGGTCGTCGCGTCGACGGCGAAGAACTCCTCCTCGACCCCGAGCGTCAGCCCATCGGCCACGTCGTCAGGAATGACGGCGCCGGGACTCGTCGGGCAGCACCACGACCCGGACCGGCACGGGGCACTCGAACGGGTGGGCGTCCAGCGCCTCCAGCGCCGTGGTCCGCGACTGGCACGCGAACGCGAGGAGCTTCAGGAACGCGTCGGGTGTCACCGACGGGCCCGCTCGGGGATGCCGGCTTGCTCGAGGAGGCCAGGCGGCACGACATGCCGAGGATGAGGTAGTAGACGGCGCCGTCGTCGGGTCGGAGCAGCGGTCCCTCGCCCATGGCCTCGAGCTCGAGGACCCGCTCCGGGTGGCGAAGCGTGTAGGCACCGAGCCGCAGGGCGCTCAGGGTGAGGCCGGTGATCGCGTACCCGGACTCGGCCAGCAGTGACGCGGCAAGACGGACCGACGAGTAGCTGCCGATGGTGAGCCCCAGGGACGATCCCAGCTCTGCCGCGTGGCGGACGACGGTCCGGACCAGGCGAAGGCCGTCGCTGCCCCCGTCGATCGAGACCCTGTCCCGTCCGGCCGTCGCCGGGATGGGCACGTACGGGGGGTTGCTCGCCACCACGTCCGGGGGCCGGCTGAGCGGCGTGGTGTCGAGCAGCTCGGCCGGGGACAGCAGCGTGTAGTCGGCGACGCCGAAGGTGACGCGCCGGGTGCCGTCGTCGAGGCCGTAGTGCTCGGTTGCCCAGTCCACGCTCTCGGCGGAGACGTCCAGGCCGTGGACGTGGGCGGCGCCGGCGCGGCCGACGGCCCCCGCCGCCGCCCCGCTGCCCGACCCGAGGTCGAGCACCGTCGAACCCGGTTCGACGAGGTCGACCGTCGCCCAGACGCCGACCTCGGTGTCGGCCGGGTCGAAGAAGACCTTCGACCGCGGCGGCGGGTCGCGGTCGAACGGGTCGAGGTGGCAGTAGCGGGAGACCCTCACCACGCCGGCAGCGGTCACCCGGCCGCCCCGGGGCCGAGGCACCACTCGAGGATGGCGAGGGCGGTGTGGTACTTGTTGGCGGCCTGGCTGAAGGCGAGGCTCGCCGGGCCGTCGAGGACCTCGGCGGTGACCTCCTGACCCCGGTGAGCAGGCAGGTCGTGCAGGAACCGGGCGCCGGGCCACCGGTCCATGAGCTGCTGGTTCACCTGGAAGGGCCAGAAGCCCTGCTTCCAGTCGGGGTCGGGTTTGGTCGTCCCCGTCGTCTCCCAGCGGGTGGTGTAGACGAGGTCGACCTCGTCCGGCAACGCCGACGCGTCGTGCCCCTCGTCGACCAGACTCCCGCAGGACTGGGCCAGCTGACGGGCACGCTGGAGCTTGTCGGCGGCCAGGCCGTACCCCTTCGGTGTCCGCAGGTACAGCTCGGTGCCCGGGAAGCGCGTCAGCGCCAGGGCGAGCGCGGAAGCCGAGTTGTTGCCCTCGCCGACGTAGAGCACCCGCAGGTTCTCGACCCTGCCGCAGTGCTGCTGCATGGTGGCGAGGTCGGCGATGGCCTGGGTGGGGTGCTCGTCCCGGGTCATCGCGTTCACGACGGGCATCACGCCCTGGGCCGCCAGGTCGCGGAGCTCCTGGGGGTCGCCCGCGGTGCGGGCGACGAGGGCGTCGACCATCGCCGACAGCACCCGGCCGGTGTCGGCGTAGGTCTCCCCGGTGGCGGTCTGCAGGTCGTTGGGCCCGTAGGTGAGGATCTGCGCCCCCAGGCGCAACGCCGCGGAGGAGAAGGCGGTGCGGGTCCGGGTGGATGTCTTGCGGAAGTAGATGGCGACGATGCGGCCGCGCAGGACGTCGTGCACCTCGACCGTGGGGTCGGCGTAGGAGCACCCCCGGCTCACCAACCACCGCAGGTCGTCCGCCGTCAGGTCGTCGACGGAGATGATGTTGCGGGCCCCCTGCCTGTCTCCAGGGTCGGTCACGTGTCGAGGAACACGCCGTAGTTGCGGAGCAGCGCCACTTCGTAGACCCGATTGGCCACCGCCAGGTCCTCGATCGCCATCCCGAAGGGATTGACGAGGACGATGTGGTGGTCGTCGTCGCGGCCCGCGCAGGTGCCCGCGACGAGCTGGCCCAGCGTCCCGTCCACGACTCGGCCTCCGCTCTGGCCCGGGCCGGCGATCATGCCGGCGCGTGCCAGCTTGCCGAGGAGGCGCTGCGTGTCGGCGACGACGAGGCCCCAGTCGTCCACGTAGAGCCGGTCGGCCCGCAGGTAGGCCTCCTCCTCGACGTCGTCGAGGGAGACATTCACCACAAGGGAGCCGGGCTGCAGCCAGTCGTAGCGGATGTACGGCTCGGTGGTCGTCGTCGCGGCGGCCACGATGCTCGCCTCCCGCACCAACTTCTCGGGGTCGCACATGGTCTCGACGACACAGGTCGTGCCCCAGTCGCGGATCTCGTCGGCGAGGGCGCCGGCACGGCCGTCCACCCGGTCGAAGACGAGCACCCGGTCCACGTCGAGGTGTTCGGTCATCAGCGACGCGTGGGCCCGGGCGATCGGGCCGGCACCGATCAGGCCCAGGGTCTGGGGGACCGCCGGCTGCAGGTGCAGGGCGGCGAGGGTGGACACCGCCGCGGTTCGCAGGGCGCTGATGCCGGCCGCCTGGATGATCGCCTCGGGACGGGCGGTCACCGGGTCGAACAGCAGTGTGAGGCCGGCGGCACGGGGGAGCCCCCGGTCCGGGTTGTGGGTGCTGGCGTTGATGATCTTCGTGCCGAGGATCGGGACCGGACCGGCGATCAGACCGGGCATGTTCAGGGTCCGGGCCATCCCTCCGCCGGCGGGGCTCCACCGAAGGACCGCCTCGTCGGGGATCTCGACCTCACCAGCGGCGTGGTGGGACAGGGCCTGGGCGACACAGGCGACGGGATCCACCTCCCGCAACGCCAGCTCGACGTCGTCCTCGCTCAGGTAGAGCAGCCCGTTCCCGGTCGTCTGCGAAGGCGCCTCGGTTGCGTTCCCGTTGGTGGTCTTCACGCCACCATCATGCAGTCGTCGAAGGACAGGGCCGCCCTGTCCTTTCCCGGGCAGAACCCGTGACCGGCCAGCCAGGCGTCGCTGTAGAGGCTGTTGAGGTAGTGCGACCGGCCGTCGGCGCAGACGCAGACCGCCCGGCGGACCTCGGGATGGGCGGCCAGGTACCGGGCGCAGGCGGCCACCACCGCACCGGACGAGCCTCCGACCCCGATGCCGACCGAGTCGTGCACGGCGTGGCACGCCGCTATCGCGTCCTTGTCGCTCACGATGACGACGTCGTCGTAGTCGCTCGCGCACAGGAACTGGGACGCGCAGCTCGACCCCACGCCGTTCAGGAGGCGCGGGGCGTGGACGGCACCGAAGACGAGGGACCCGGGGACGTCGACCGCCACCACGCGCACGGTGCGGCAGAGAGCCTTGAAGTACCGCCCGATGCCGGCGAGGGTCCCGCCCGTCGACGTGGCCAGGAACACGGCGTCGACGTCGGGCCGTTGCGCCCGGATCTCCGGCGCCGTCTGGTGGTAGTGGATGCCCGGGTTGGCCGGGTTCCCGTACTGGTTGGGCCAGATCATGCCCTCGTCGGCGATCATCCGCTGGACGACTTCGATCCTGGTGAGCAGGTAGCCCCCGGTGTGGTCCCGCTCGTCGACCTGTATGACGTCGGCACCGTAGGCCCGCATCCGGTCGACCACGAGCGGATCCACCTTCGGGTCGACGACGGCGGTGAACGAGTAACCCCTCGCCCGGCTGATGAGCGCCAGCGCCAGCCCCAGGTTCCCCGACGTCGACTCGATGAGCCGGTCACCGGCGCAGAGGCCCCGCGTGGATTCCAGGCTGCGGATGAGGGCGTAGGCGGTGCGGTCCTTGATGGACCCCGCCAGGTTGTGGGACTCGAGCTTCAGCCCGACCGTGCACCACCGGCCGTCCACCCGGAGGCCCACGTCGACGAGCGGGGTCCGGCCGATGGCCAACGGGGGGCTGTGGCGAGGACGGCGTGCGGGATCGGACGGGCGGTGGTCGTCCCGATTGGCGTCGTGCCGGGTGGGGACGTGCGTGCCGTAGGTCTGGGTCATCGGGCGGGACCGCCGAGGATCTCTGCCCGTGATCGGCGGCTACCGGTCAGGAGGGCACGACCGGCCCGGAGAGCAAGGTCGCCGGTTGGGATCTGGGTGGCCATAGGTGTCGCTCCAGGTGCCGCGCCGCAGTCACCTCGTTCGATGGAACCGAAATCCACAGGCCGCCGGGTTGGACCTGAGCACGATCATCCCGCCTGTACCGGAACGAACTGCCCGGAAAGGCCAGGTGGGAAACGTCAGGCGGTCACGAGGCCGACGGCTTCGGCGTCGCGAGCCGGGCTGGACCGGGCAGAGCCCCGCGGTCTCAGGTACCGGAGCGCCTGAACGAGACGACATGCGATGGGACCCGACCCAGGCAGTACCTCCCGCTCCAGGCGCCAGGGTGGCGGCAGGGCGAAGGCTAATCGTGCAACCCTCCCGCAACAAGCAAGATACGGGTCCGCCGGCGGTCGACCCGACGGCCTTCCTGACCATGCCCCTCGACCCGGTCCAGGGTCGCCTTTGGCCAGGAGGACTACCTGCTCGCCGTCCATGAGCGGTGGGCGTGGGTGGCAACGATGAAGAGCCGGCTCGACCTGCTCTACGGCCTGGGCGGCCTGTTCGTGTTGGGCCTGGGCACCCGCGCCGTGCAGGTCGGCGCCCGAGCATAGAGCGGACGCATGAGCTAGACCTGTGGACGCTTGACGCTTCCAACGGGGATGTGAGGCGGGCATGGGGAGGACGGTGGTGGACGTCGATCGCTCGGTATGTCCCGGGCGCGAGCACCGCTCATGACGCTCATGATCTTGTGCTTGGTGATCGTCGCCGCTGCGGTGGGGCTCGCGGCCGCCACGGGGGCGTTCGGAGGTGGTCGACACAGGCGTCGAAAGACGGCTGCGATGGTTCGCTCGGTGTTCGCCGACGACGAACCCTGGTCAAGCCTCGGAGCACTCATCGTGGCCGGTGCTGCCATCCTCCTGGGGCTGGGCGTGTCGATCTGCACCTGGGACCTCGGACGGCCGAGGCCGGGGTTGGTGATCGGGGTCGTCCTCGGCACCGTCCTCACCAGTTGGATCGTCGCCCGTCGCTTCTCACGCCGGATGCTGCGGATCGTCACGGTTGCCCTTGTCGTGTTGGCTGCGCTCAGCGTGCTCAACCTGGGTCGCGACCAGATCCGCGAGGAACAGCGGTCCTCGGCCGTCCGGGCCGCCGACCGGCTGTCCGCGCAACTCGAGGCCATCGAGGGCGGCATTTCCATGTCCGCCGAGGCGCGTGCGGGTGTAACGAAGTCGATCACCGACCTGCGGACGCGGGTCGCGGCATCGCCGCAGGACGACATCACCAAGAAGCTCCTCGACCAGCTCACGGTCCTGGAGAAGGCGCTCGATCCGGCGGCAAATTCGGCCACGGGGGTCCAGGGAGTCACGGCCGCGCTCGAAGGCCTGGCCAAGGAAGCTGGAGCGTCGGAGCCGCCGGTGAACCCCAGAAGGGCCTTGGTGGACGAGGCGGCGGCGCTCTCGAAGCAGGTAGGCGTATCGCTGGCGCCGACGGTCGCAGATCGCGTCGCGACAGCGAAGAAATCGATCGAGCAGCTCCGGGCACTCGTCGATGTCAAGGACTCGACGGAGGACGACCACAAGGGCGCCGATGACCACAAAGGCGACGACGGCCACAAGGGCGCCGACGGCCACAAGGGCGACGACAAGGGCGACGACGACAACAAGGGCGCCGACCGCCACAAGGGCGACGACAACAAGGGCGACGACGACAACAAGGGCGACGATGGCCACAAGGGCGCCGACGGCGCCGGTTCGCGGGACGCCGAGGTCTCGCACCGTGACGTCGATGCGGCAGAGGCGCGCGCCCGACTCGACACGGCGCGGGCCGTCGCCGCGGCCGAGGGCGGCGGTACAGGAGCGACCGAGACGGCCTCGGCTGAGTCCACCTATTTCGCTTCCATCGAGAAGCCATCGACGCCGACCTCGGTCGCCGACGCCTTCAGCGCCGGCGGCCGGGCCCTGACCGCTGGCATTCCAGGGTGGGGAGGCAACGATGTCCCGTTGACGCTGGAGCTGGCGGGCTGGGTCGTTCTTGCCGCGCTCGGCATCGTGTTCTACAGGCGCCAGGAGACTCGAACGGGGCGCGGCGAGCTGTTGCTCAACCAGGTGAAGACAGACAGCGGTGAGGAGGCGGACCTCGAGCGGTTCCGCACGTTCCTGACCCGCAACCTCCCGGAACCGAGCGCGGTCCCGGGTGCAAGCAGCGTACTGGAGCCCGTGACCGACCTGTTGAGCGCAGCCGCCAGCTCGCCGGCGACGAAGATCGGCGAGTTGCTCAGTGGTGCGGCCAATGCGCTGAAGGCACCCCGCGGCGCCGTCGTCACCTTGTCGGTGCTCCAGGGAGGAGAGAAGCCCGACAAGGCGAAGGCGGTCGCCGCACCGAACGGGCCCGACGCGGCCAAGGCTGACGCGCCGAACGTGCCCGACGTAGTCAAGGCCGCCGCGCCGAACGAGCCCGGAGCGGCCAAGGCTGACGCCGAGTCGATCGTGGACGGGGCCATGATCGCCGTCCGGGTCAGCCCGCCGGCGGCGTCCGAGCAGCTTCAGCGCACGTTCCGGGCCGAGACGCTCGACGAGGCCCTCCGGGTCGGTGCCTATTGGGCCAGCGCGACCCTCATCGAACGCACCCGGCGGGTACCTCCGTGGGCGGAGTGGAACCCGGATGCCTGCAAAGCACTGGCCACCTACTACGCCAAGCAGGACACCGAGCAGGAGCCGCCACTCGAAGGCTTGGAGGGGGCGGTTGCGATCGCCCCGCGGAGCGGGCTGCTGCTCATTCACCTGGCGAACCGGTACGCGCTGGAGGGACAGCTCGTCGAGGCTTTCGAGCTCTGCCTGCGAGCCGCCACCCTCTATCCCCGGTGGCCGGTGTCGAAGTACCGGCTGGCCGTGACCGCGATCATGCTTGCCAGCGACGGGGCGTCCCGGTGGCGCGAGGCCGAGGTCGCCAGCCGACAGGCCATATGTGCAGCCCTCGAGGAGAGCACGCTCGATCGGGACAACGCCCTCGCCAAGGCCCTGGGCGCCGACGACGCGGATACCGCCGACGAAGACGCGGATGCCCAGCGCAGAGCGCTGTGCGCTTTCGCAGAAGCGATGCTGGAGCCCGAGAGCCTGCTCGGGTACTGGATCCTGCTCAAGGGCCTTCTTCGGGCCAACGAGCGCTCGTACTGGCTCACGATGCGGAAGACGAAGGCCCACATCGCTTTTCGAGCCCAGTTCATCGTCCTGGCGCAGAGCGCGCTGGAGATGGCGAAAATTCGAGCACGGACGCCAGGCGAGCTCGCTGTCGAATGGAAGACTGTGCTCAGGGAGGAGGGCCTCACCTGGCAGCTCGCCTACAACCTGGCGTGCGTGCATGCGGAGCGAGCTCTTCGCCCCTCGTTGGGTGACCCAAAGTTGCAGGAGACGGAGATCGCGGCGGCGCTGGGACTCCTCGAGCTGGCGGTCACCAGACCCGGCGGTCACCAGCTGACCCAAGAGTGGTTGGAGGCCGACCCCGACCTGAGACCGCTGCGGGACGAGGAGCGCTTCCAGCGTCTCGCGGCACGACTTCCGAGCGAGGAGACCCCACAATGACCGCCTCCCAACTCCAACAGGCGATCGACGGAGCATGGGCAGGGGTGGAGGGCGTCGTGAAGGCGTCGGTCACCGAGGCGGCGGCGGGAAAGGCGCTCGCCGCCTTGAAGTCGACCTTTGTCCAGCGGGCGCTGCCGGCGACCGCCACAAGCCTCCCGGCCGACGGGAACTGGGAGCCGTGGACGCCCGTGACCCTGCCGGGGGTCGGTGGCCAGCAGCGGTCGTACGTGGCGCTGGCGCCGGAGGGGCTGTCGGACCTCGCCGTCCACATCGAGCTCGTGACTTCGGAGCTGGCAACCGTGCGACACAAGGACCCCGAACCCGCGCACGGCGTGCCTTCGGCGAAACAGGCCAAGAAGTCCTTGCTGCCTCAGGAAGTCCTCAGCACCGAGACCAGTCCGGAGGCGGCAAAGAAGATCCTGGGCCTCGGACAGGCCGCGGTGCAGCAGCAGGTCGACTACGCCATGAAACTGGTCTGGCCGGACCAGCCGGACTACGGACCAGAGGCCAACGTGTGCGAGATCGCCCTGACAGCTCGAGAGACGGTCTTCAACGAGACGCCCGAGGCTCTGACCATGCTTGTGCACACCACGACGCTCGACAGGATCGACGACGACGAGAAGAAGAAGGTGAAGCGGCAGCTGGCCGGTGGTGCCCTCGTGGGAGTGCCGTGGGAGGACCTGAGGGACCGGGCGCTGGTGATGTTGCGCAAGCCGACGGGGGTGACGTGGTACACCGCCTGCGACCTACTCCCGGGGTGGGACCAGGTGGAGGCGGGAAAGGCGAGGATCAGCGTCGTGAGCCGGCTGCTGTTGGACCTCTCCGGTGTATCGGAGGGATTGGCGACCTACCGGGCGCCGATCCACTACTGACACCCGCCGTTCCGGCCCCTTCTAAAGGTTCACCACCGGGCAGGTGAGGGTGCGGGTGATGCCGTCGATGAGCTGGATCCGGCCGACGACGAGCTTGCCCATGGCGTCGTCGGTGTCGGCCTCGGCTCTGGCGATCACGTCGTAGGGCCCCATCACGTTCTCCGACGTGACGACACCCTCGATGGCCGCCACCTCGTTGGTGACCTGCGCCGACTTGCCCACCTCGGTCTGGATGAGAACGAACGCGCGAACGCCCATGGCCTGGCCCCCTTCGATCGGGACCGAAACCTACCCGGACCGGCCCCGTGCGTCGACCCCCGGCCCGACGGCGACCGCCGAGCCCTAGGCGAACAGGCGCTTCTGGAGGGCCACCAGCTCGTCGCGCAGGGCGTCGGGCAGGCGCTCGCCCAGCTTGACGTAGTGCTCCTCGATCGAGGGCACCTCGTCACGCCACTCCTCCACGTCGACCCTGAGCAACTCGGCCAGGGCGGCGTCGTCGACGTCGAGGCCGGACGTGTCGATGGCACCCGCCGCCGGCAGCACGCCGATGGCGGTCTCGCGGCCCTCGGCGGTACCCGCCACCCGGCCGAAGACCCAGGTCAGGACCCGGCTGTTCTCGCCGAAGCCCGGCCACAGCCAGTTGCCCTCGGGGCTCTTGCGGAACCAGTTGACGTAGTACAGCTTGGGCAGCTTGGCGGGGTCGGGGGCGGCGGCGCCCACGTCGAGCCAGTGGCCCAGGTAGTCGGCCATGTTGTAGCCGCAGAAGGGCAGCATGGCGAAGGGGTCACGGCGCAGGTTGCCCACCGCTCCGGCCTGGGCGGCGGTGGTCTCCGACGCCATGATCGAGCCCAGGAACACACCGTGCTGCCAACTGAACGACTCGTGCACCAGCGGCACCACCGTCGACCGCCGGCCGCCGAACAGGATGGCCGAGATCGGCACGCCGGCCGGGTCCTCCCACTCGGGGGCGATCACCGGGCACTGGGACGCCGGCGCGGTGAAGCGGGCGTTGGGATGCGACGCCGGGGTGCCCGTCTCCGGTGTCCAGTCCTTGCGCTTCCAGTCGATGAGATGGGCCGGCTTCTCCTTGGTCATGCCCTCCCACCACACGTCGCCGTCGTCGGTGAGGCCGGTGTTGGTGAACAGCGAGTTCTTCTCGAGGGTCTCCATGGCGTGGAGGTTGGTGTCGTTCGACGTGCCCGGAGCCACGCCGAAGAAGCCGGCCTCGGGGTTGATGGCCCGCAGGTAGCCCTCGTCGTCGTACTTCATCCAGCAGATGTCGTCGCCGACCGTCTCGACCTTCCAGCCCTCGAGGGACGGGACGAGCATGGCGAGGTTGGTCTTGCCGCACGCCGACGGGAAGGCCGCGGCCACGTACTTGACGTCGTTCTCGGGCGACGTGAGCTTGAGGATGAGCATGTGCTCGGCCAGCCAGCCCTCGTCGCGGGCCATGACCGACGCGATGCGCAGGGCGAAGCACTTCTTGCCCAGCAGGGCGTTGCCGCCGTAGCCGGAGCCGTAGGACCAGATCGACCGCTCCTCGGGGAAGTGCACGATGTACTTGTTCTCGGCGTCGCACGGCCAGGACACGTCCTCCTGGCCCTCTTCCAGCGGGGCGCCGACCGAGTGCAGGCAGGGCACGAAGTGGCCGTCACCCAGCACGTCGAGCACCTTCTGGCCCATCCGGGTCATGATCCGCATGTTGATCGCCACGTAGGGCGAGTCGGTGAGCTCGACGCCGATGTGGGCGATGGGCGAGCCGAGGGGGCCCATGCTGAAGGGCACCACGTACATGGTGCGGCCCTTCATCGAGCCCCGGAACAGGTCGGTGAGCACGCCCTTCATCTCCGCCGGGTCACGCCAGTTGTTGGTGGGGCCGGCGTCGATCTCCTGCTCGGAGCAGATGTAGGTGCGGTCCTCCACCCTGGCGACGTCGCCGGGGTCGGACGTCGCCCAGTAGCTGCCGGGACGCTTCTCGGGGTTGAGCGGCGTCAGCGTGCCGCCCTCCACCAGCACCTGGCAGAGGCGGTCGTACTCCTCCTGGGAGCCGTCGCACCACTCCACCCGGTCGGGCGTGCACAACGCCGCAACCTCGTCAACCCAGTCCAGCAGCTTCTGGTTCGTCGTGTTTGCCATCAAGTCCTCTCGCTCTTCTCGACCCGTGCCGGGAAACCCGGGGTACCCATGTCGACTTCCGAACCCAGCCGCAGACGCGTCGCCCTACCGTCGGGAGCGAGGTCGAACACGACCCGCTGGCCCTGTCGCAGCATGCGGAACACCGACCCCGTGATGGCGTCGGCGGACAGCTCGTACTCGCTGCGATCGGTGTCGCGCACGAGCGTGCCCTCCTTGGTGCCTGGGTCGTACGACTTGATGACTCCCTGCACGTGGGCCTCCGCACTGACGCGTAACGTGAACTTCACGACTTTACCGGGCGAGCTTGCCCTCATCGAGCAGTTGCGCCGCCGGATGACGGGGCCGGAAGGCCAGGTCTGGGTCGGTGACGACGTGGCGGTGGTGCCCGGGCCGGTGGGCTCCATGCTACTTGCCGCCGACGCGGTAGTTGCCGGTGTGCACTGCGACCTGGATCTGGTCGGGCTCGACGACATGGGCTGGAAGGCCCTCGTCGCCAACCTGAGCGACATCGCCGCCGTGGGAGGACAGCCGCTGGCCGCGGTCGTCACCGTGTCGGGCCCGCTGGGCAGCGTCGACGTCGACCTGCTCTACGACGGGCTGCTGGCGGCGGCGGCGCTGTACCACTGCCCGGTCGTGGGCGGCGACCTGTCGGCGGCGCCGGCGCTGGTCGTGTCGGTGTCCGTCGTCGGCGACGCCGGGCCTGCCTCGCCGCCGCCGGTGCTGCGTTCCGGCGCACGCCCCGGCGACGTCCTCTTCCTCACCGGCCCGCTCGGTTCGTCGGCCGCCGGCCTGGCCCTGCTGCGGGCCGGGCGGGCAGGGGAGGGGGGCGACCTCGTCCTGGCCCACCGTCGTCCTCGGGCGCGGGTGCCCGAGGGGGCGGCGGCCCGGGCGGCGGGGGCGACGGCGATGATCGACGTCTCCGACGGCCTGGCCCGGGACCTCCGCCACCTCGCCGACGCGTCGGGTGTCGGCGTGGTGGTCGACCGCGTGCCGGTGGCAATGGGCGTGTCCCGGGTCAGCGACCAGCCCGAGCGGCTGGCCCTGGGTGGGGGAGAGGACTACGAGCTGGTCTTCGCCGCTCCCGACCCCGACCGGGTCGACTCGGTGTTCGTGGAGTCCGGCCTGGGCGTGCCGTTGCGAATCGGCCGTTGCACCGCCGACCCGGCCGAGCGCCGCCTGCGCGACGGCGCGCTTCCCGACCTGGGGTGGGAGCACACGTGGTGAACCCGGAGCCGAGGCCGAGGGTGGCCCTCACCATCGCCGGGTCCGACTCCAGCGGCGGGGCGGGGATCGTCGCCGACCTCAAGACCTTCGCCGCCCACGGCGTGTGGGGCACCGTGGCCCTCACCGCCGTCACCGCCCAGAACACCCTGGGCGTCCAGGCCTTCGACCCGGTGACGCCCGAGCTGGTGCGGGCCCAGATCGCCTCGGTGGCGGTCGACCTGGGCGTCGACGCAGCCAAGACCGGGATGCTGGCATCGGCCGAGGTGGTCGAGACGGTGTGCCAGACGGTGGCCGAGCTGGGTGTCGGGCCCCTTGTGGTCGATCCGGTGCTGGTGTCCAAGCACGGCGACCGCCTGCTCGCGCCCGACGCCGTCGCCCTCGTGCGGGACAGGCTGCTGCCGCTGGCGACCGTCGTCACGCCCAACCTTCCCGAGGCCGAGGCCCTCGTCGGCTTCGCCGTGCACGACCGTGACGGCATGGAGGCCGCCGCCCGGGCCCTGCTCGAGCTCGGGCCCGAGGTGGTACTGGTGAAGGGCGGCCACCTGGGCGGGGACGCGTCGCCCGACTGCCTGATGGAGGCGGGAGCCACCGAGCCGATCTGGTTGGAGGGCGCCAGGATCGCCGGGCGCCACACCCACGGCACCGGCTGCGTGCTGTCGGCGGCGATCTGCGCCGAGCTGGCCCGGGGGATGGAGCCCGCCGACGCCTGCGTGGCGGCCAAGCGGTTTGTCGAGAAGGCCATCGCCGCCGGTGTCGCGCTCGGGTCGGGCGTCGGGCCGGTGAACCCGGGCTGGCGCGAATAGAGCGGCCCGAAGTGCAAAAGGGTCGGATATGGCGACCTTTTTGCACGCACGGCAGTAGCGTCACGTCCCTGGACGGGGACCGTCTCACCGGCGACGAGATCTGGCTCGTGTGGCAGCGCGCCGCCGAGCTCGACCGCCTTCCCACGGTCCCGGAGATGGCCATCGACACCGGCGCGGTCGAGGACGCCGCCGTCGAGGCCGGGATCACGCTCCACTCCGTGCGAACCGCCCTGGCCGAGGTCCGCCTCGGCATCCTGGGCGGCACCGGCCGGTCCCGTCCGAGACGGCCAGGCCCCCGCGACCGCCGCCCGTAGCGACGTCGGCCGGCCGGGGCCGCCGCCAGTGGAGCTCATCTTCGAGCTGCTCTTCCAGCTCGTCTTCGAGCTCTTCGGGGAGGTCCTCTTCGAGGCCGGCTTCCGCAGCGCCGCCCGTGTGGCCCGTTCCAAGATCGGCCGCTTCACGGTGGCGTCGGCGGCCGGCTTCCTGGCGGGCTTCTGGTGGGGTTACCGGCTGAGCGAGGCGGGACGGGTGAACGAGCCGCGGACGCTGTGGATCAGCCTGGCGCTGGCGGCCGTGGCCGGCCTACCGCTTCGTCGGGTTCGCGATTCTCAACGCCGAGGTCGCGACGGCGTCGCCGTCGGTTTCCAGCCCCACCCGCTGCGGTAGCGCAGGCGTAGCCCGGCACCACGGGACCAGAACTGACTAGAACTTCGGGCGTGGCCACCGGACGGACGAGGGAGGGCGTCGCCGGCCTCATCGCGTCGAGCATCCGGTTCCCGGCCCTGCTGCTGGTCGTGGCCCTGGTGTACGGCACGGTCGGCTACATCGTCATCGAGCACTTCACGATCCTCGACGCCCTGTACATGACCGCCACCACGCTGACCACGGTGGGGTTCGGGGAGATCAACGCACCACTCAGCCCGGCGGGCCGCTGGTTCACCCTCTCGCTCATGGCCTTCGGGATCGGCGCCGTGTTCGTCCTGATCGGGTCGTTCACCGCCGTCCTGGCCACGGGCGAGCTGGGCTACAAGATGAAACGGAGAAAGATGCGCAGGCGGATCGACGACCTCGACGGGCACTACATCATCTGCGCCTACGGCAGGGTGGGGCGGTCGGCGGCCGAGGAGCTCATCCGCCAGGGCGCGGAGGTCGTCGTCATCGACACCAAGGAGGACCTCGAGCACCTGATGCAGGAGGACGACGTCCCCTACATCATCGGGGATCCTGCCGACGACGACGTCCTCGAGGCGGCGGGCCTGCACCGGGCCAAAGCCCTCATCTGCGCCGTCGACTCCGACGAGGTCAACGTGTACATCACCCTCAGCGCCCGGTCGCTCAACCCCGGTCTGTTCATCGTCTCCCGGGCGTCACGCCCCGAGTCGATCGACAAGCTGGAGCGGGCCGGGAGCAACCGGGTTGTGTCGCCCTACGGCCTCAGTGGCATCCGCATGGCGTCCCTGTCGATGCAGCCGGCGATGATCGAGTTCGTGGACATGATCAGCGTGGCGCCCGACCTGCGCATCGAGGAGCTCCGGGTGGGCCCCACCTCGCCCTACGTGGGCCGCAGCGTGAAGGACGTGTGCGCGCCGTACGGGGGGATCACCCTGCTGGCGCTGCGCCGGGCGGCGGGCGACGTGCTCATCCCCCCCAAGGCCGACAGCGAGCTCGCCGAGGGCGACGTGGTGATCGCGGTGGGGCCGGTGGGTGCGCTCAGCGATCTGGCCGCGGGGGCGAGGTAGCCGCCGCCCGAAACTCGGTCTAGCTGACTCGCTTCTGGACCTTGCCCGCCTTGATGCAGGAGGTACAGACCGAGAGGCGCCGGGGGCTGCCGGCCACGATGGCCCGCACGCGCTGGATGTTGGGGTTCCAGCGGCGCTTGTTGCGGCGGTGGGAGTGGCTCACGCGCATCCCGAACGACGGGTGCTTGCCACAGATGTCGCAGACGGAAGCCATCGGCGCCAGGCTACAGCAGGACTGCCCCTGCTCTCGATCCGAGCTGGCCCTGCCTCTATCCAAGCCAGGCCCGGATTCGGCGGGGGGTCTACGATCCGGCCGATGGAGACGCTCGACCGGCTCGACGCCGAGCACCTGCGGGCCAGCGTCGTCAGCTACCGCGACGCCCTGCGAGCCCACCAGGACCGGCTGAACCGGCTCAACGTCTATCCGGTGCCCGACGGCGACACCGGCACCAACATGGCCCTCACCCTCGAGTCGGTGGTGGCCGGCCTCGGCGAGGCGTCCGACGACATGGTGACGACGTGCAAGGCGATCAGCCACGGGTCGTTGATGGGGGCCAGGGGCAACTCGGGGGTGATCCTCTCCCAGGTGCTTCGGGGGCTGTGCCAGCGCCTGAGCGGGTCGTCGTCGGCCGGCGGGGCCGACCTGGCCGGCGCCCTCGCCGCGGCCAGCGAGGCCGCGTACAAGGCGGTGATGCACCCGGTCGAGGGCACGATCCTCACCGTCGTGCGGGAATCGTCGGCGGCCGCGGTGGCGGCGGGCGACCTGCCCCTGGTGGAAGTCCTCGACTGCGCCGTCGAGGCGGCGCGAGAGTCCTTGGAGCGCACACCGGAGCTTCTGCCGGTGCTGGCCGCGGCGGGCGTGGTCGACGCCGGCGGGGCCGGCTTCGTGCTCTTCCTCGACGCCGTCCTGCACGTCGTCGACGGTAGGCCGCTGCCCGAGGCGCCGGACGTTCCCGACGCCACGTCCCACGCGCCCCCCTCGACGTCGGAATCGGCGGAGGAGCCGGGGATGCAGGGCCCGCGGTACGAGGTCATGTACCTGCTGGAGGCGCCGGACGACGCCGTCGACGCCTTCAAGGCGACGTGGGACGCGATCGGCGAGTCGATCGTGGTGGTGGGCGGCGACGGGCTGTGGAACTGCCACATCCACAGCGACGACATCGGCGCCTCCATCGAGGCAGGCGTGGAGGCCGGCCGGCCCCGGAACATCAGGGTCACCGACCTGTCAGAGCAGGTGCAGGAAGAGAGCTGGGTCCGCCAGGGCCTGGCCCAACCACACGAGCAGCCGGCCTACGACAAGGTGGCGACGGCAGTGGTGGCGGTGGGCCTCGGGGCGGCGGTGGAGGACGCCCTGCGAGCCCTGGGCGCCCAGCGGGTCGTGGCCGGCGGCCAGACGATGAACCCATCGACAAAGGACCTCTTGGAGGCGATCGACGGGGTGGTGGCTGACGAGGTGGTCGTCCTGCCGAACAACAAGAACATCGTGCCGGTGGCCGAGCAGGCCGCCAAGCTGGCGTCCCGCCCGGTGCGGGTCGTCCCGACGAGGGGGCTGGTCGAGGGTCTGGCCGCCCTGCTCGTCTACGACGCCGACGCCGACGGCGCCACCAACGCGGAGGCCATGGCCGACGCCGCCGGCCAGGTGGTGTCCGGGCAGGTCACCCACGCCGTCCGGGACTCCGGGGAGATCGCCGAGGGCGACTGGCTGGGCCTGGCCAGCGACAAGATCGTGGTCGTCCGCAAGGAGCTGGCCGCATGCGCCGTCGCGCTGCTCGACACGCTCGTCGGCGACCGCCACGAGCTGGTCATGGTGATCGAGGGCGAGACGGCGACGGCCGAGGCCACCGGGCGGGTGCGGGAGTGGTTGGAGTCGGACCGTCCCAAGGTCGCCGTCGACGTCCAGTGCTGGCGGCAGCCGCTGTCCGCCTACCTGTTCAGCATCGAGTAGGCGACGCTGCCATATGCATCATGGGGGACGGCGGCTGGCCCAGCTGGCGGCGATCCCCGTCTCCGAGCTCAAGGGCGTCGGCGTCGTCAAGGCCGAGGCGCTGGCCAAGATGGACATCGGCACCGTCCTCGACCTGCTGACCCACTATCCCCGCCGCTACGTCGATCGGACCCGCCAGGCCGACATCGCCGACCTGCGGGTGGGCGACGAGGCGGTGGTGCTGGCGACGGTGAAGAAGGTCCAGAGCCGCCGCACCCGCCAGCGGCGGGCGATGGTGGAGGTCGATGTCTTCGACGGCACCAGCTACCTGCACTGCGTGTTCTTCAACCAGCCGTGGCGGGCCAAGCAGCTCGGCGTCGGCACCCAGGCCATCTTCTTCGGCAAGCTCGAGGCGTACCGGGGCCGGCGGCAGATGACCAACCCGCTGGTCGACCTGGTGGGCGACCGCACCGGCAGGATCGTGCCCGTCTACCCGCAGTCGGAGAAGGCGGGCCTGGTCTCCTGGGAGCTTGCGGCGTTCATCGAGGAGGCGCTGGCCCGCGCCGGCCCCTTCGCCGATCCGCTGCCCGATCGCTGGCGGGCCGAGCTGAAGCTCGTCGACCGGCGCACGGCGTTCACGTCGATCCACAACCCGGACTCGCTGGACGTGGCCAGGGAGGCCCGCCGCCGGCTCGTGCTCGACGAGCTCCTGCGCCTGCAGGTGGCGCTCGTCCTGCGCAAGCGGGCCGTGGAGCGGGAAGCCAAGGGGATCCGCCACGTGATCGACGGCGACCTCGTGCCCCGCTTCCACGCCGGCCTGCCGTTCGCCCTCACCAACGCCCAGCAGCGGGCCATCGGCGAGATCGTGGCCGACCTGGCCGGGCCTCATCCCATGCACCGCCTCCTCCAGGGTGACGTGGGCAGCGGCAAGACCGTCGTGGCCCTCACCGCCCTGCTGACCGCGGTGCAGGGCGGCTTCCAGGGCGTGTTCATGGCCCCCACCGAGGTGCTGGCCGAGCAGCACGACCTCAGCCTGCGCGACCTGCTGGGTGACCTCAGCGTTCCCGACGAGCGCACGCTCTCCGGCGACCGTCCCCTGCGGGTCGACCTGCTGACCAACCGCACCACGGCCACCGAGCGGGTCCGCATCCTGGCCGGCCTGGCCGACGGCACCGTCGACCTGCTGGTCGGCACCCACGCCCTGCTGGAGGAGAAGGTGGCGTTCCGGACCCTCGGCGTGGCCGTGATCGACGAGCAGCACCGCTTCGGGGTGGAGCAGAGGGCGGCCCTGAAGGGCAAGGGCGACGACCCCGACGTGCTGGTCATGACGGCCACGCCCATTCCCCGTACGGCGGCGATGACCGTCTACGGCGACCTCGACGTCACCACCCTCGACGAGCTGCCCCCCGGGCGGACGCCGGTGGAGACGGTCTGGGTCCACGCCGGGCTGGAGGAGGCCGAGGCCCACCGGCGGGTGGCCGACGAGGTGACCGCCGGTCGCCAGGCCTACGTGGTGTGCCCGCTGGTGGAGGAGTCGGAGAAGATCCAGGCCCGATCGGCCATCGAGGAGCGGGAGCGGCTGGCCACAGAGGTGTGGCCCGACCTGCGGCTCGGGCTGCTGCACGGCCAGATGCCGTCGAAGGAGAAGGAGGCCACCATGGCGGCCTTCCGGTCCGGCGCTCTCGACGTGCTGGTGGCGACAACGGTCATCGAGGTCGGCGTCGACGTGCCCAACGCCACCGTCATGCTGATCGAGGACGCCGACCGGTTCGGCATCGCCCAGCTCCACCAGCTGCGTGGCCGGGTGGGCCGGGGATCGGACCGCTCCTGGTGCTACCTGCTGGCCGAGGGGTCGACGCCCGAGTCCGAGACCCGGCTCCAGGCGATGGTCGACACGACCGACGGGTTCCTCCTGGCCGAGATCGACCTCGACCTGCGGGGGGAGGGCACGGTGCTGGGCACCCGCCAGAAGGGGCACAGCGACCTCAAGCTGGCGTCGCTGCGGCGCGACCGTGAGACGGTGAAGCTGGCCCGCCGAATCGCCTTCGACATCGTCGACGCCGACCCCGGCCTGGTCGAGAACCCCCTGCTGGCCGAGGAGGTCCGCCTGCTGATCGACGACGCCGAGGCCGACTTCCTCTTCAAGAGCTGACCACGGCTCGGTGGTCCGCCCCACCAGGCAACTGGGGTCACGTACCGGCGTATGGCGCGGTTCTGTGACCCCAGTTCGCCGCTGTGCCCTACCGTGACCGCCATGAGGGTCGTGGCCGGCGTGGCCAGGGGACGAAAGCTGCAGGCGCCGCCGGGTCGTCGGCTGCGTCCGACCAGCGAGAGGGTCCGCGAGGCCGTCTTCTCGTCGCTCGGGAGCATCGACGCCGTCGACGGGGCCACCGTGCTCGACCTCTTCGCCGGCACCGGCGCCCTCGGCATCGAGGCCCTGTCCAGGGGCGCGGCGGCGGCCACGTTCGTCGACGCCGACCACGCCGCCATCCGCGCCATCGAGGCCAACCTGACCGCCACCGCCCTGGGTGACCGGGCGAAGGTCGTGTACTCGGACGCCCTGCGCTTCCTCACCGACACCACCGAGACCTTCGACCTGGCCCTCGTCGACCCCCCGTACGCCTTCGATGCCTGGTTCCCGCTGCTCGCGCGGCTCCCGGCTCGGTTGGCCGTGCTGGAGGCGGGGGAGCACATTGCGGTGCCTCCGCCGTGGATAGCCCTCAAATCGCGCCGACATGGCGATAGCGTGGTGACGCTCGTTCGACGCGAGGCCGGTCCGGAGCCGGAGGAAGACGGAGGAGGGACGGGATGACCAGGGCGCTCATACCCGGATCCTTCGATCCGGTGACGTTGGGGCACCTCGACGTCATCGAGCGGACGGCCCGGCTGTTCGACGAGGTGCTGGTGGCCGCGGTCGAGAACCCCAACAAGTCGAGGCTGTTCGGCCTCGACGAGCGCACCGAGATGCTGGCCGAGGTCACCGCCTACCTGCCCAACGTGAAGGTCGACGCCTTCGAGGGCCTGCTTGTCGACTTCGCCCTCGACAGGGACGTCACCGCCATCGTCAAAGGCCTGCGGGCGATCTCCGACTTCGACATCGAGCTGCAGATGGCTCAGCTGAACTACCGCTTGTCGGGGATCGAGACGTTGTTCATGCCGACGACCCCGGAACACTCGTTCCTGTCGTCGAGCCTGGTGCGGGAGGTCGCCCGTTTCGGCGGGGAAGTATCGTCGATGGTTCCGCCCGAGGTCGGGCGCCGGCTCCAGGAGCGGTTCCACATGCACGGGAAACCCGCGTGACGGTCAACATCCACACCGACCGCCAGGGCGATCCGCCCGACAGCGAGGTTCTGCTGCGCCGGGTCCTCGACCTCATCAACGGCGCGCCCAAGATGCCCCTGTCGTCCACCGTCAGACTGGAGAAGGACGAGGTCGTCGAGCTGCTCGAAGAGGCCATCGTCCGCCTGCCCGAGGAGATGCGCCAGGCCCGCTGGCTGCTCAAGGAGCGCCAGGAGTACCTGGCCAAGGTCCAGCGCGAGGCCGACGACATCCTCAGCGCGGCAAGGGAGCGGGCCGAGCGGATCGTGCAGCGCACCGAGCTGGTCCGGGAGGCCCAGCGGGTGGCGCGGCGCACGGTGGAGGAGGCCAACGACGAGTCGCGGCGGCTCCGCCACGAGGCCGAGGACTACTGCGACCAGAAGCTGGCCAGCTTCGAGACGGTGCTGGAGCGCATCACCAAGACCGTCGGAGCCGGCCGCCAGAAGCTGCGGGTCACCCCGCTGCCCCCACCCCAGGAGGGCGACCAGACCACGACGCCCGAGGGCGAGCCCGAGACGGGCGAGGTCTTCTTCGACCAGGACCAGTGGTAGCCGGCGCCTGATCGGACAGCAACCCGTGCGAAACCGATGGCCGCGGTAGCGTCCAGATGAGCCGCCGATGAAGCCCTTCGTCGCGAACGTCGCAGATCTGCTCAACCGGCCCGCGGCCCGGCGCCGGGAGCGGTTGCGGGGCCGCCTGGACGGGCTGAAGGTCGGTGCGTCCGAGGTGCATCCGAGCGCTCCCATCGACGTGGACGTCATGCTCGAATGGGTTTCCGACGGGATCCTGGCGACCGGATCGGTGACGGCGCCGTGGCGGGGCGAGTGCCGCCGCTGCCTCGGAACCGCGGAAGGCATCCTCGAGGTCACGTTCCGGGAGCTGTTCGAGACCAAGCCGGTCGAGGGCGAGACGTACCAGCTCGGACAGGACAGCGTCGACCTCGAACCACTGGCGCGGGAGGTCGTGATGCTCGACCTGTCCGTCGCTCCGCTGTGTCGTGCCGACTGCCGAGGCCTGTGCCCGACGTGCGGCGGCGACCTCAACGAGTCGCCGTGCGACTGCCGGTCGGACGACCGCGACCCCCGCTGGGCCGCCCTCGACCTCCTGCTCGCAGATCCGGCTGCCGATCCCGAGTAGGCCGAGGCGATCCGGAGTAGGCCCAGGCGCTCCGGAGTAGGTCGCGCAGCGGGCCGGCGTAGCCAGGTCCCGGAGCCGGATACCATGGTCGGCTCATGGCCGTCCCCAAGAAGAAGACGTCAAAGGCGAAGAGCCGCAGCCGCCGAGCCTCCAACTGGCGGCTGGCCACGCCTGCGCAGAGCACCTGCCCGCAGTGCCGCCGCACCAAGACACCCCACGTGGTGTGCCCCAACTGCGGCTGGTACGGCGGCCGGCAGGCCATCGACGTCGACTAGCACAGACGTCGATCAACCCAGTCTCGATCAGCCCAGTCTCGATCAGCCCAGTCTCGATCAGCCCAGTCTCGATCAGCCCAGTCTCGATCAGCCCAGTCTCGATCAGCATCGTCTCGGGTAGGCAGCCGTGCTCCCCATAGCCGTCGACGTGATGGGCGGCGACAAGGGCCCCGACGAGATCGTGGCCGGAGCCCGCCAGGCGGCCGACGAGCTCGGTGTGCCCGTCGTCCTCGTCGGCCAGCCCGAGGCCATCGGCGACGCCGGCGGGCTGGAGGTCATCCCCGCCGGCGAGGTCATCGGCATGACCGATGATCCGGCCCAAGGCGTGCGCCGCAAGAAGGACGCGTCGGTCGTCAGGGCGGCGGAGGCCGTCCGCGACGGCACGGCGTCGGCGATGGTCAGCGCCGGCAACACCGGGGCGGCCATGGCGAGCGCCCTCCTCCGGATGGGCAGGATCTCCAGGGTCCAGCGGCCGGCGATCGCATCGGTGCTGCCGGTACCCGGCTCGACGCCCACGATCCTGCTCGACGCCGGCGCCAACACCGACTGCAACCCCGCCATGTTGGTGCAGTTCGCCCAGATGGGCGCCGTCTACGCCGCCGCCCGCTGGCATCTCGACTCACCCCGCGTCGCCCTCCTGTCCAACGGGGAGGAGGACAGCAAGGGCAACAACCTGGTCAAGGACACCCACGTCCTGCTGGCCGATCCCGGCTGCCTGCGGGCGGCGGGCACGTTCATCGGCAACGTCGAGGGCCGCGACCTGCTCAGCGACAAGGTCGACGTCGTCGTCTGCGACGGCTTCACCGGCAACGTGGTGCTCAAGACCCTCGAGGGGGCGCTGCGGTTCCTCGTCGACAGCTTCCTGCGGGTGATGACCTCCACCGAAGAGGGCCAGCGGGCCACCGAGCAGGTCCTGCCGCTCATCCTGCCGCTGCACGCCGAGCTCGACCCCGACTCCTACGGGGGGGCGATGCTGCTGGGTGTCGACGGCGTGTGCATCATCAGCCACGGATCGTCGTCGACCCGGGCCATCTTCAACGCGGTGGGCCTGGCCCGCGAGATGGTGGAGGCAGGCATGGTGGGCCGCGTGGCCGAGGCCGTCACCCCGTCGACAGAGGCCGCGGCCGGCTGATCCCGCCCTTTGCCACGATGAGTGTGCAAGAAGCTCGCTATATGAGGGTCTTTTGCACACTCACCGATGACATGTCACGTCATCGTGCGAGCGCCAATTCACAAGCGCACAAAGTCGCTTGGCGGTATCATGCCCGGCCGTCCCCCTCAACTCACCGGACGCCAGGAGCTGTGGCCGTGCCTGCCGACATTGACCTCGATGGAGGCCCCCTCGACCGCCCTGCGGTCTTCGCCCTGATACGTGACCGGTTGGCGGACATCCTGGAGATCGAGCCGGCGTCCATCGCCGAAGGGGCGTCGTTCAGCGACGACCTGGCCGCCGACTCGCTGGCCCTCATCGAGCTGGTGGAGGCCATCGAGGAGGAGATGAACGAGCGGAGCGTGGGGTTCCGGATCGAGGACGAGGATCTCGAGGATCTCAAGACGGTGCGTGACGCGGTCGACTATGTGGTCGCACGCGTGGGTGAAGCGAACAGCAGCTGAGCAACAGCGACCAGCTGGCGACCCTCGAAGAGCGGCTGGGCCGCCCCTTTGCCGACCTGAGCCTGCTGGCGCGGGCGCTGTGCCATCGGTCCTGGTGCTCCGAGAGCCCGGGGGAGCTGTCCAACGAGCGTCTCGAGTTCCTGGGTGACAGCGTGCTCGGCCTCGTCGTCACCGACCACCTGTACCGCACCTACCCCGACCTGCCCGAGGGCCAGCTGGCCCAGGTGCGGGCCGCGGTCGTCAACGCCAGCGTGCTGGCCGAGGTCGCCGCCGAGCTCGACCTGGGCGACGCCCTGCACCTGGGCAAGGGCGAGGACGCCTCGGGGGGCCGGGAGAAGCCGTCGATCCTGTCCGACGCCATGGAGGCGGTCATCGGTGCCGTCTACCTCGACGGCGGGTGGGACGGCGCGTCGGTGCTGGTGATGGACCTCCTCGGCGCCAGGATGACCGAAGCCGCGGCCGGGCCGGGCGGCCACGACTTCAAGACTCGCTTGCAGGAGCTGGCGGCCCGCCGCCACGAGGAGCTTCCCGCCTACGAGGTGATCTCCGAGGGGCCCGACCACGCCAAGCGGTTCTCGGCCGTGGTGTCGATTCGGGGCACCGTCTGGGGCGACGGTCAGGGACGTTCCAAGAAGCAGGCCGAGCAGGCTGCGGCCCGGATGGCGTGGCGACGCCTGGCCGAGGCGGATCGGGTCGCAGCCGACGTGCGAGGCGGGACCGACGCGCCGGACATGCCGGACATGCCCAAGGTGCCCGACATGCCGGACATGCCGGACGTGCCGAACATGGCCGACGCCGATGCCTGAGCTGCCCGAGGTCGAGACCATCCGTCGCGACCTCGACAAGGAGATCGTCAACAAGCGGATCAAGACGGTGGAGGTCGAGGGCATGCGCTCGATCCGCCGCCACCCCAACAAGAAGCACTTCATCGGCAAGTTGGAGGGGCACAAGATCCTCTCCGCCGAGCGCAAGGGGAAGTACCTCCTCATGCGGCTGGAGGGCGGCGACGTCCTCGTCGTCCACCTGGGCATGAGCGGCCAGCTGCTCAAGGGCAGGGGCGGGGCCCGCGACCCGGCGCCCAAGCACACCCACGTCACCATCACCTTCACCCAGGGTGGGCTGCTGCGGTTCGTCGACGCCCGGACCTTCGGCGAGATGTTCGTCAGCGCCCCCGAGGACGTGGCCGAGCACGTGCCCGAGCTGGCCCACCTGGGGTTCGACCCGGTGGACGACGTGATGTCCTGGGTCAAGTTCGGCGACATGCTCACGGCCCGGAAGGGAAAGCTCAAGAGCCTGCTCACCGACCAGAAGTTCGTGGCCGGCATCGGCAACATCTACAGCGACGAGATCCTGTGGGCGGCGGGTCTGCGGTACGACAGGTCGTCGGAGACGTTGTCGTCCCAGGAGGTGCGGCGTCTCTACCGGGCCATGATCGAGACCCTCCAGGACGCCATCAAGCACAGGGGCTCGTCGCTCTCCGACGAGACGTACCGCGACCTGTTCGGGGCGCTGGGCGACTACCAGAAGGAGCACAAGGTCTACGACCGGGAGGGCCAGGCCTGCCGGCGGTGCCGCAGCACCGTCGTGCGGGTCAAGATCAACGGCCGCTCGGCCTTCCTGTGCGAGCAGTGCCAGGTCTAGCGGGCCCTGACAGGGTCCGCGAAAAGGGACTTCCCCGCCGGTAGCCTCCGGGGCAACGTGTTCCTGCGCTCGCTGACCCTGAAGGGCTTCAAGTCCTTCGCCGAGCCCACCACCCTGGAGTTCGAGCCGGGGATCACTGTCGTCGTCGGTCCCAACGGCAGCGGCAAGTCCAACGTGGTGGACGCGGTGGCGTGGGTCCTCGGCGCCCAGGGGCCGCGCACGGTGCGGTCCACCAAAATGGACGACGTCATCTTCGCCGGCACCGGCAGGCGGGCGGCGCTGGGCCGGGCCGAGGTCAGCCTCACCATCGACAACTCCGCCGGCCTCCTGCCGATCGAGTTCAACGAGGTGACGATCACCCGCACCCTGTTCCGCACCTCGGGCGAGAGCGACTACGCCCTGAACGGGGTGCCCTGCCGGCTCCTCGACATCCAGGAGCTGCTCTCCGACACCGGCGTCGGGCGACAGCAGCACCTCATCGTGTCCCAGGGCAACCTCGACACCGTCCTCGACGCCCGTCCCGAGGACCGCCGCCTGATCGTGGAGGAGGCGGCCGGCATCCTCAAGTTCCGCCGCCGCAAGGAGAAGGCCGAGCGCCGGCTGGAGGGCACCGAGGCCAACCTGGTCCGCCTCACCGACCTGTTGCGGGAGGTCGGCCGCCAGATCAAGCCCCTCGAGAAGCAGGCCGACGCCGCCCGACGCCACGGCGACCTGGCCGCCGAGCTGTACAACCTGCGCCTCTACCTGCGGGGCCGGGAGCTGGCCGCCCTGGGCGCCCACCAGGAGACGGCGTCCCAGGCGCGGGCCGGGCTGGTGGCCGACGAGGCCCTGGTCCGCACCGAGCTGACCCAGCTCGACACCGCCGTCGCCGCCGTGGAGGACGAGCTCGACGCCGCCGGCCGGACCCGGCTGGGCGAGGACGCGGGCCGGCTGGAGGCGCTGCGGGAGCGGGCCCGAGGCCTGGCCGCGGTGGTTGCCGAGCGTCGCCGATCGGTGGACAGGGACCTCTCCGCCACCGTCGACTCCTCGCTGATCGCCGCCCTCGACGACGAGGCCGCCCGCCTGCGCACCGAGCTGGCCGGGGCCGACGCCGGTGCCGAGGCACTGGCGGCCCGGGCCTGGGAGCTCGACGGCGACGAGGCTGCGCTGGCGAGGGAGCGGGCGTCGGCGCCGCCGCCCGAGCCATCGTCGGCGGCCCAGCTGGCCCTGGCCGCCGAGGCCCGGGGGGCGCTGAGCGCGCTGCGGTCCGGCATCGAACGGGGCAAGGCCGACGACGCCCGCCTGGAGGACCGCCGGGTGGCGCTGAAGCTACGGGCCGACATGGCGGCCGCCCGGGCCGAGCGGGCCGAGGCCACCCTGCAGCAGCTGTCGGCCGACGAGGCGGTGCTGGAGGGTGCGAAGGCCGAGGCGGAGGCCCGCCGGGACGCCGCCGCCGCCGAGGTGGCCGAGGCCGACGCCGCCGTGCGGGAGGGGGCCGCCGCTCACCGGGCGGCGGTGGCCCGCGCCGAGGCCCTGGCCATGGCCGTCGACGAGGATCGGGGCAAGGGCGACGCCCGGCGGCTGGCCGGCGTGGCCGGCGTGGTCGGCACCCTCGTCGATCTCGTCGACGTCGACTCCGGCTACGAGGCGGCGTTCGAGGCGGCGGTGGCCGAGGCGGTCGGCGCCCTGGTCGTCGACGGCGTGACGAGCGCCCGCCGGCTCCTCCGCGACCTGGCCGGCGCCGGCTCCGACGAGCCCGCTGGCCTGCTCGTCCTCGGCTCGGCCGCTCCCACCGCGCCGCTGCCCGCCGGGATCCCGGGGCGACCGCTGCGGTCAGTCGTGCGTTCGAATCATGCGGTTTTCGGGAACGCCGGCGTGGACCGCCTCCTCGACGTGCTGCTGGCGGGGGTGGTGGTCGTCGACCGGGGCCGGGACGAAGCGGTCGACCTCACGCTCGCCCATCCCGGGGTCGTGGTCGTCACGAGGGCCGGCGACCGCATCTCCGCCACCGGCTGGCGGCTCGGCGCCGGCGCCCCGGGCGCCACGCGCGCCGCCCTCGAGCTCGCCCGGGCCTCAGCCACGGAGCTGACCGGGTCCCTCGCCGAGGCCGGTCGCCGCCGGGCCGAGGCCGGCGAACGCCTCACCGCCGCCACCGACGTGGTGAACCGGCGCCGCGGGGAGGCCAGCGCCGCCGACAAGCGCCGTCGCCAGGTGGTGGCCGAGGCCGAGCGGCTGCGGTCCGAGTCCGGGCGACTGGCATCCGAGCTGGAGGCGGTGCGCACCCAGCAGGCGGCCCTGGCCGGGCGGCTCCGCACCGACGCGGCCCGCGTTTCGCAGCTGGAGGCGTCGCTGCCCACTCCCGAGGCGGAGGCCGCGGCCACCGCCCACCTCGACGCCCAGCGCACCGAGCGCCAACGCCTCAGGGAACGGTCCCAGCAGCTGGCCGCTGTCCGAGCCGAGCTCGATGTCCAGTCCGCCCGGCTGGGAGAGCGCCGCGACACGCTCCGACGCCGGCTGGACGAGGTCGAGGCCCGCCTCGAAGCGTTCGGCGCCCGGCGTCAGGAGGCCGAGGCCCGCCGCGAGCTGCTGGAACATACCGCCGCCGGCCTCCGGCGCCTGGGCGGCCACCTCCTCGGACGGCTGGCCGAGATCGACGAGGCCCTCATCGACGTGCGGGCCCGCCGCGACCGCCACGCCGCCGCGGTGCGTGACGCGGTGACCCGCCTCGACGGCCTCCGGAGCCGCCGGGTGGCCGCCGAGCGCCGGCTGGAGGAGCTCCGGGAGCGGGCCCGGCGGGCCGAGCTGGACGAGGCCGAGTCGAGGATGCGGATGGAGGCGGCGGTCGACGTCCTGCGCCGGGAGCTCGACTGCGAGCCGGCACGGGCGCTGGCCGCCACCTGCCCCCCGCTCGAGCCCGGCACCAGCCCCGCCAGCCGGGTACGCGTCCTCGAGCGCGAGTTGCGCCTGATGGGCCCGGTCAACCCCCTGGCCGTCGAGGAGCTGGCCGCCCTCCAGGAGCGCCACGCCTTCCTCACCGCCCAGCTCGACGACGTGAAGGGCTCCCGCCGGGAGCTGGTGAAGGTCATCAGGGCGGTCGAGGTGGAGATGTCCGAGCTGCTCGGCGCCGCCCTGGCCGACGTGGTCGACCACTTCGCCGCCCTGTTCGAGACATTGTTCCCCGGCGGCCACGGCCGCCTGGTGCTCACCGACCCCGACAACATCCTGGACACGGGCATCGAGATCGAGGCCCGGCCGGCCGGCAAGAACGTCCGCAAGCTGTCGTTGCTGTCGGGTGGCGAGCGGTCGCTGTGCGCCCTCGCCTTCCTGTTCGCGGTCTTCCGCAGCCGCCCGTCCCCGTTCTACCTGCTCGACGAGGTCGAGGCCGCCCTCGACGACGTCAACCTCCACCGGTTTCTCGACCTTCTGGGCGAGTTCCGCGCCGAGGCCCAGCTGGTGGTCGTCACCCACCAGAAGCGGACGATGGAGGCGGCCGACTGCCTTTTGGGGGTTACCCTGGCGCCCGGCGGGTCGTCCAAGGTGCTGTCGGAACGGGCGCGGGCCACGGCCTAGGACCCATCACCGGCCCGCCGAGGTCCCCCGGGAAAAGGGCCTACATTTGAGCCACTGATGTTGTGGATAGTGTTCGGCGTCCTCCTTGTCCTCGGCGTGACCGCGATCGTGGCCGCCTTCCTCGCCGGCCGGCCCAAGGGGACGGGTTCCGAGCTCGACCCGCCGCCCGAAGGCCCCGAAGGCCCCGAAGGCCCCGAAGCCTCCCAGGGCGCCCAAGTCCGTCAAGGGGCCCGGTAAGGGCACGCTCCCGCCCCCGACGGCGCCCGCGCCAAAGGCCAAACGCCGGAAGATCCCGAGCGACGAGGAGCTGGCCCGCCAGGCGGCCGAGGTGGTGGCCGAGGCCGAGGCCCTGCTCGCTGCCGCCGAGGCTGACTCGGCCGCCGCCGAGGCCGAGGCATCCGCCGCGGCCGAACCGGCGGCGGAGCCCGAGCCCGAGCCGGAGCCCGAGCCAGAAACCCCCGCCGAGCCGGCCCGTCCCCGGTTCCGCGACCGGCTGGGCAAGGCCCGTGGCCTGTTCGGGGGCCTCATCGGGGCGGTCCGCACCCGGACCAAGATCGACGAGGAGACCTGGGAGGAGCTGGAGGAGGCCCTCATCCGGGCCGACGTGGGCGTGGCCGCCACCACCGCGCTGCTCGACCAGCTGCGGGCCCGGGTCAAGAGCGAGGGCATCACCACCGCCGACGCCCTGGTCAACGCCCTCAAGGAGGACCTGAAGAAGCGCCTCACCATGGCCGACCGCAGCCTCCACCTCGAGCCCGGCGTGCCCAACGTGTGGCTGTTCGTGGGCGTCAACGGGGTGGGAAAGACCACCACCATCGGCAAGGTGGGCTACCTGCAGGTCGCCGAGGGCCGCACCGTGATCATGGCCGCCGGCGACACCTTCCGCGCCGCCGCCGCCGAGCAGCTCGAGCTCTGGTCCAAGCGGGTCGGGGCGCAGCTGGTGCGGGGCATCGAGGGCGGCGACCCCGGGGCGGTCGTGTTCGACGCGGTGGAGCGGGCCGCGGCCCGCCACACCGACCTGGTGCTGGCCGACACCGCCGGGCGTCTCCATACGAAGGTCAACCTGATGGAGGAGCTCAAGAAGGTGCGTCGGGTAGCAGGCAAGCCGCCGGGGAAGGTCACCGAGGTCCTGCTCGTCATCGACGCCACCACCGGCCAGAACGGCCTGGTCCAGGCCCGCCAGTTCCTCGACGCGGTGGACGTCACCGGTGTGGTGCTGACCAAGCTGGACGGCACGGCCAAGGGTGGCATCGTCCTGGCCATCCAGAGCGAGCTCGGCATCCCCATCAAGCTGGTGGGGCTGGGGGAGACGGCGGCCGACCTGATCCCGTTCGACCCCGACGAGTTCGTCGACGCCCTCTTCTCCTGACCCTCCTCCCGAACTGGTGACGCGAAACCGCGCATGACGCGGTTGGGTGTCACCGGCTGGCGGGGTTCGGCCGGTCGCCGGGGCACCCGCGACCCGTCTTGTAGCCTGGTCCCTTCATGTTCGACTCCCTGTCAGACCGTTTCGAGGGCATCTTCCGCAAGATGCGCGGCCGCGGCCGCATGGGGGAGAAGGAGGTCGAGGAGGTCCTGCGGGAGATCCGCGTGGCCCTGCTCGAGGCCGACGTCAACTTCAAGGTGGTCAAGAACCTGGTCGGCCGCATCCGCGAGCAGTGCGTCGGGGCCGACCTGTCGGGGAGCCTGACCCCGGCCCAGCAGGTCATCAAGATCGTCAACCAGGAGCTGGTGACCAGCCTGGGCGGCCAGTCGCTCAAGATCACCTACGCCTCCCGGCCTCCCACCGTCGTGATGCTGGCCGGCCTCCAGGGCTCCGGCAAGACGACCGCCGCCGGGAAGCTGGCCCGCTGGTTCAAGCAGCAGGGCCGCAACCCCATGCTGGTCGGTGCCGACCTCCAGCGCCCGGCGGCGGTCGAGCAGCTCCGGGTCCTCGGCAAGCAGGTCGGCGTGCCGGTGTTCTCCCAGGCCACCGACCCCGTGTCGGTCGCCACCGCAGGCGTCGAGGAGGCCAAGCGCATCGGCCGGGACGTGCTCATCGTCGACACCGCCGGCCGCCTGCACGTCGACGAGGAGCTGATGGACGAGGCCCGTCGCATCTCGACGGCGATCTCGCCCAACTACACCTTCCTGGTCGTCGACGCCATGACCGGCCAGGACGCCGTCAACGTGGCCGAGTCGTTCCACGCCACCCTCGAGATCGACGGTGTGATCCTCTCCAAGCTCGACGGCGACGCTCGCGGCGGCGCCGCCCTCTCGGTCAAGGAGGTCATCGGCCGCCCCATCGCCTTCGCCTCCACCGGGGAGAAGCTGGGCGACTTCGAGGCCTTCCACCCCGACCGCATGGCGTCGCGGATCCTCGGCATGGGCGACGTGCTCACCCTGATCGAGAAGGCGGAGCAGTCCTACGACCAGGACGAGGCGGCCAAGGCCGCCGACAAGCTCACCAAGGGCACGTTCAGCCTCGAGGACTTCCTCGACCAGATGCAGCAGATCAAGAAGATGGGGCCCATCCAGAACCTGGTCGGTATGCTGCCAGGGATCCCCAAGGAGATCCGGAACGCCGAGATCGACGACAGGGAGATCGGCAGGGTCGAAGCGATCATCCGCTCGATGACGCCGGAGGAGCGTCGCGACCCGTCGATCATGAACGGTTCCCGGCGCCTTCGGGTGGCCACCGGCAGCGGTATGACCACCAGCGACGTCAACCAGCTGCTGAAGCAGTTCAAGGAAATGCAGAAGATGATGCGATTCCTCGGCAAGAAGGGCGGCAAGGGCCGCCTCAACGTGCCGAGCCTCGGATAGGAGAGAGCCAGCGTGGCAGTCAAGCTCCGCCTCATGCGGATGGGCAAGAAGAAGCAGCCGACCTACCGGATGGTGGCGGCCGACGCAAGGTCCCCCAGGGACGGGCGGTTCATCGAGATCGTCGGCACCTACCAGCCCCGTGCGGAGCCGTCGGTGGTGAACGTCGACAACGACAAGGCGGTGCAGTGGCTGCGCAAGGGCGCCCAGCCCACCGACCGGGTGCGGCGCCTGCTGGAGATCTCGGGGGCGTGGGCCGAATTCAAGGGTGAACCCGTCAAGGAAGCCGCCAAATGACCGACGTCGACGCCGGAGCCGAGATCGACGACCTCGAGAGCGACGACGACGATGACGAGGACGAGGTCGACGGCAACCGGGTCGTCGGCGGCCTGTCGGTCGGCGTGCTCGACTACCTGGCCAAGGCGATCGTCGAGGACCCCGACTCCGTCGAGATCGAGGTCGACGAGGGCCGGCGGTCGGTCACCCTGCGCCTGCGGGTGTCGCCGTCGGACATGGGACGGGTCATCGGCCGCCGGGGCCGGGTGGCACAGGCCATCCGCACCGTCGTGCGGGCCGCGGGCGCCCGGGAGGGCGTCGACGCCTCGGTTGACATCGTCGACTAGCTGAGGCGTCCCGGGCCGTGCTCGAGGTAGGGCGGATCGTGAAGCCCCACGGGCTGAAGGGCGAGGTGATCGTCTCCCTGGTCACCAACCGCCCCGACGACCGCACCGCGCCGGGGACGGTGCTGAGCAGCGACAAGGGCGACCTCACGGTGGAGTGGGCCAAGCCCCACCAGAACCGGTGGATCGTGCAGTTCGAGGGCGTCTCCGGTCGCGACGCGGCCGAGGCGCTACGTGATCGGGTCCTGTCGGCCGAGCCCCTCGACGACGACGAGGACGAGGACACCCTCTGGGTCCACGAGCTGATCGGGGCCGAGGTGGTCGGCGTCGACGGCCGCAGCTACGGGCCGGTGGAGGCGGTGGAGGCCAATCCCGCCTCCGACCTGCTGGTTCTGGCCGGCGGGGGACTGGTGCCCCTCACCTTCGTGGTCTCCGGCCCTACCGCCGGTCGCATCGTGATCGATCCCCCCGCCGGCCTCCTCGACTAGACCCCCCCGCTACCCCGGCACCGTCGTCGTGCTGCTCAGGAACCTGTCGAGCGCCGTCTGCGGCGCCGAGGTGGGTGGGGCGGCCTCCGGCTGCGGCGCGGGCGCCGGGGCTGAAGCCGCCGGGGCCGGGCTCTCCGGAGCGGCCGGCGCCGCCGTCAGGGGCACGCCTTCCTCGTCGCAGGGCAAGGGGGTCTTGTAGTCTTCCAGGTAGTCGGCGACGGTGTCCTCCACCACAATGGCCATGGCGGTCGGCTTTTGCGCCAGGACGCCGCTGAACGGCCGATCGAGGTTGTAGATCAGGGCCATGGCGCCGATGAAGGTGATCAGCACCACGACCACCGCCAGCAGCTGGGCCTTGTTGCCGGTGCGGGGGATCGAATAGGCCAACCCGCCCAGGGAAAGCGCGATGAGGACCACCATGAACCAGATGATCGCGATGGGCACCGTGGGATTGGACTGGACCTGGCGCTCGCTGCGGAGATTCCCTCGCTGGGCGTCTGTCGATTGAATGAGCCCGAAGCCCGTAGCATCGGGCGTCATCTCCAAGAGCGTCGCTCGAATACCACCCGGCCTGGTGCCCGTCCAGTTGCTGGGAACCGGAGACGTCTTGCCGCTGGCCAGCGACTTGAACTCCGGACCGACGATGGCCCGGGCATAGCAGGCGGCCGCCGCCTGGATCTTCTGGCGGAACGGCATCTCGGTGTACGCGGCCGATTCGAACAACGTGTCGATGGCGTCGGCCTCTGACTTGGATGCCTTGTCGGCTGACGCATACGAGCTACCCGCACCGGAGAGGACGATCCCGAGCAGGAAGGCGGCCAACAGGCCCGTGCCCCCGAGGATCTGCACCACCGAGGAGCCCTCGTTGGGGTCCCCCTTGTGCCCGAAGAGGTTGACCGCCAAGCCGATGCCGGCCGAGAGCACGATCACCACGACAATGGCCACCATCAACACGAGGAGCCTCCCGCCTCTCTGGCCGCCCGCGAGGGCCGCGCGGTCGGGGCAGCGTAGCCGCGAACGGTCGAGGCCGTCGGCCGTTGCTGATCAGGCTCGCGGGAACGTCCAGCGGGTCGGCGACCCTTGGAAATCGGCCTCGACCAGGCCGAACACCCACCGGGGCCGCACCCGGTAGGTGGCGTTGACGGCCGGGTCGTAGAAGTCCACCGAGTACTCCACCTCGTACTTGGCGTTGCTGGCGGCGAGGAAGGCCTTCAGCTGGTCGAGGTCGGTGACCACCTCGGCCGAGCCCTCCATCACCACCGGCTCCACCGCGTTGTCGGTGGTGATCGTGCAGCGGGGGTCGGCGGCCAGGTTCCGGGCCTTGCGAGATCCCAGGCTGCTGCTGAACCACAGCGCCCCGTGGAGCCAGATGCCCCACACCGGCATCACGTGGGGACGGCCGTCGCTCGGCCGCACGGTCGCCACCCAGTAGTCGCGCGACGACGCCAGCCGCTCCTCGGCCCAGGTCCACGGCAGCAGCCCGCTTCCCTCGTCGGCACCGGCGATGCCGTAGCCGGGCATGTGGGGCCGGCTGGCTGCCGGCTCCAACCCAGGCGGCTCCTGCGCCGCCGCCACCCTCAGTGCCCCCGGGCC
Organism: uncultured Acidimicrobiia bacterium; assembly: GCA_963825765.1. Classification (GTDB taxonomy): domain Bacteria; phylum Actinomycetota; class Acidimicrobiia; order Acidimicrobiales; family AC-14; genus CAWGUU01. The sequence goes on along the minus strand of CAWGUU010000013.1, from coordinate 168,941 downwards.
AGCCACTCGTCGAGGTGGGGGGCCTCGTCGCCGATGGTCGTGTCGTCGCCGTGGCCGGTGTGCACAACCGCCTCCGACGGCAGGACGAGCAGCTTGGTGCGGATGGACTCGACGATGGTGGGGAAGTCGGAGAACGAACGGCCGGTGGCGCCGGGCCCGCCGTTGAACAGGGTGTCGCCGCTGAACACGACGAGGTCCTCCTCGGCCCACAGGCACACGCCCCCCGGCGAGTGACCCGGCGTGTGGAGCACCAGGAGCCGGTCGTCGCCCACCGCCACCTCGTCGCCGTCGGCCAGGTCGACGTCGGGCGGTCGGCCGGGGTGCACGACGTCCCACAGCATGCGGTCGTCGGGGTGGAGGGCGATCGGCGCGCCCACCGCGGCGGCGAGGTCGACCGCGGCGTTGATGTGGTCGTTGTGCCCGTGGGTGCACACGATCAGGCTCACCCGCCGCCCTCCCACCGCGGCGGCGATGGCCGACGCGTCGTGGGCGGCATCGACAATGACCAGCTCGTCGCCACTGCTCACCAGCCAGATGTTGTTCTCGACGTCGAAGTCGGCGCCGTCGAGGGAGAACACGCCCGAGGTCCGCACCCGCTCGATCTCGATCACGGAATCTCGATCACTTGGCCGACCCCTCCACGTAGGCGCCCGTGGCGGCGAGGGCGCCGCGGTGCCAGCGGCGCGGCGTCAGCGCGAGGGCCCGGGGGTAGTCCTCGAACAGCCAGCGGCCGAAGTTCCGGCGGGTCCAGTCCGACGACCCCGCCGACCACAGGGCGAACCGCACGCACTTGCGGTGGGAGATGCCCCGGCTCAGCACGCCGGCCAGCCGGTGGTCGGCGAGGAGCTCCCTGCGCACCGCCCGCTCGTAGTGGGCGGCCACGACGACCGGGTCGCCACCGACGCCGCGTGACAGGACAGCCTCGGCAGCCCGCCGGCCGGTGACCAGCGCCTGGGCGATGCCCTCGCCCGTCATCGGGTCGGTGGCGCAGGCGGCGTCGCCGACGAACAGGGCCCGCCCGCCAGCGGCGCTCAGCGGCGCGTCGCCGACCCGCGCCGGGATGGGCCACGCCTTGTGGGGGGCCTCGGCCCGGGCGCCGTCGCCCAGCACCTCGCGCACGTGGGGTCGGGCCAAGATGTCGGGCCACAGGTCCTTCATGTCCCGGGTGGCGATGCCGCCGCCGCGGCGGATCCCGAACCCGACGTTGGCCCGCCCGCCAGGCAGGGGGAACGACCAGGCGTACCCGGGCAGGATGTCGGCGTCGAACCAGACCCACAGCCCGGCGGCCGCCGGTCCGACGCCGCCGAAGTACTGGCGGAAGGCGTGCCACTCGCCGAGGTAGCCCTGCTCCGACGCGCCCAGCGCCTTGCGCAGCGGCGACCACATGCCGTCGGCGCCCACCGCGAACGACGCGCAGACCGTCCCCAGGCCCTCGACGTCGAGCTCTATGCCCCTATGGGAAGTGTGCCTGTCGGAAGTGTGCCCGTCCGAAGTGCGGGCGGCGGTCATCCCGTGGCCGTCGTGGACCTTGGCGCCCGCGGCCCGGGCCACGTCCAGCAGGGCGGCGTCCAGCTGGGCCCGGGGGGCGCAGACGGCGTACTGGCCCTGGTCCCGAGGGAGGGGGAACTGGACGGTGCGTCCCGACGGCCCCCGCACCCACACGTCCTCCACGACCTGCCAGTCGGGCACCGCCTCGGTGCGCAGGCCGAGGTCCTCCAGCTCCCGCAGGGCTGCGGCGGTGAGACCGTCGCCGCAGCACTTGTCCCGGGGGAACACGGCCTTGTCGACGAGCACCACGTCGCGCCCGGCCCGAGCCAGCAGGATGGCCGCCGCCGCGCCGGCGGGCCCGCCCCCGACCACGGCAACATCAGCGTCCAACCGCCACACCTCCGTTCAACGGGGACCGATCAGGACAGGGAGGCGATGGCGCGCCGGGAGGCGACGATCGATCCCACCGCCGAGAGCAGCGCGAACAGGGCCTTCAGCTTCGGCATCGAGCGAAGAACCACCAGGATGGCGAGGACGTCGGCGGCGTCGGCCAGCATCCCGGCCTCCAGCCAGCCCCGCACCGGTGCGTCCTTCTGGATGGCCATCAGGGTGCCGACGCCGATGGCAAGGTCCCGCCCGCCCGTCGACCTGGCCAGGAACCGGACGGTCGGGTCGTCGCCCGCGCCCCGGCCGGGCCAGGCCTTCAGCGCGAGCTTCGGCGCAAGGGTGAAGGCCACTCCCAGGCCGATGCGGCCCACGGCGATGGCGGTGGCCGCCGCCTTGCCGCCTCCCTCCAGCTCAGACATGGCTGCGTCCCGGGATGCCCGTCATCTGCATTTCACGCCCTCCTTGGGCGAGTAGAGCGCTCGGAAGGTGTCGGTTGTCTTGTGCCCGTCGGCCCAGGTGCGGGTGCGCTCGGTGATGACCCGCGTGCACGGCGCCTCGCCCTCGGTGGCACTCGGCGAATCCTCCTTGGTCTGGTTCGTCTGCTCGCCCGACACCGACTTGGTGGAGTACAGGGTGACGGTGATCGACGTGCCGGTGTAGGTGGGCCAGATCAGCACCCCGTACGGCGTGGAGTTGCGGAGCTTCAGGTCGAGGCCGGGGTAGTTCAGGGTGGCCTCGCGGCCGTAGGGATACCTGGAGATGTACAGGCCGTGCATGCCGTAGCTGGTGATGTCCAGGCCGCCGAAGAAAGCGGCGTTGAACAGGGTGGTCGAGAACTGCGACACCCCGCCCCCCACGTCCTGGCCGAACTTCATATCGGCGTCGATGTAGGGAGCGGCGACGAAGCCCTTGGCGATGGTGCGTTCGCCCACGTACCCGTTCAGCGAGAACGACTCGCCGGGCTCGATGACCGCACCCTGGACGAGGTCGGCCATGCGGTGGATGTTCTGGACCCGGGGCTCGCCGGCGGCGTGGTTGGTGGTGAAGCTCCCGATCGGCTCGACCACCCCCAGCTTCCGGGCCCCGTCCTCGGTCCGATCGGGCTCCACCGTCCGCAGGGGCAGCTCCACCGGGGCGGCGATGGCGGCCCGGTTGAGCAGGGCGTTCTCCACCACCGCGGCTGCCTCCGGCGCGCAGCACTTGGTGCCCGTCGCCGCCGGCGTGATGTTGACGGTGCCGCCGCTGGCCGAGAACCCGGCGTTGACGGGCTTCTTGCCGGCGTCGGGGAGCAGCTCGCCGAGGGCCTCGGGCGCCTTCTTGGAGTCGACGGCCACCTTGAGGCCCTCGTCGGTGACCTTCGACGACAGCCAGCTGCGGATGGTCTCGGCCGGCAGCGTGGCGGCGGTGCCCGCCGCCACCACGTCCAGCCCGCCGGCGGCCAGCTGCTCGGCCTCGGCCGCCAGCTTCTCGGCGTCCTCGAGGCCGAACTGCGGTGGCACCGACGTCCTCCCGACGGTGACCACGAGCGGGAGACCCTTCGACGCGGCGCTGCTCAGGCCCCGGACCAACGCAGCCGGGTCGAGGCCTTCGCCGTCCTTGCCCGGGAGCGCCACCATCGTGCCGTCCTTGGCGGTGATCGTCGGCTCGACGGCCGGCACCCGGTCCTTGTCCAGCTCGGCGACGAGCCGGCGCACGGGGCGCTGGTCGACGTTCACGACCACCGGGGCGGGCCGGGAGGAGACGAAGCTCTTGGCCCAGTTCCAGACGCGGACGAGGACGAAGCCCTGGTCGCCTACCGCGAAGGCGGCGTCGGTGGTGCCGGCCTGGTCGACGGTGAGGCCCAGGTCGGTGGCCCCGGCCTTGAAGCCCCCCGACGGCGCCCTGACGTCCACCTCCGCGCCGGCGTACTCCTGGGACAGCTCGGCCACCACCGCCGCCACCGCAGGACGGTCGAGACCGCCGATGGGACGGTCGACAAGGGTGACGTTGCGGGCGACGACCGACTTGTGGGACTGGTTGTCGGCGGCCCACACCACCGCCACCATGCCTGCCGCCGCGCCCACCAGGACGAGGGCGACGAGCGACCGCCGCCGACCACGCGACCAGTCGCGCCGCTGGCGCGGCGGCGGGTTCCCGGTCATGGCGAGCTGCTCCGTGGTGTCGGCCGCGCCGACGTGCGGGACCGCCCGCGTGTCGTCGGGCCGTCTCCTGACCGTGGTGCTGTCCGCCGCATCATGGGTCACGTCCGGATCGGGAGGCAGGGTTGGTGGGCCGGGTGTCCCATCCGCCCGCTTGCTGGTCTGGTCCACTCACCCCCCAGGCTAGGCGTCCGGCCCGCATTCGGCACCGCGACCGTCAGCTAGTTTGCACCATGTGCCCCGTGCTCTGATCACCGGTATCACCGGTCAGGACGGCCGCTACATGGCCCAGCTACTGGTCTCCAAGGGGTACGACGTCTTCGGCATGGTCCGGGGGCAGAACAACCCCAAGGCGGCGATGGTGCAGGAGGAGACCCCCGAGCTCGAATTGGTCGAGGGCGACCTCCAGGACCTGTCCTCGCTGATCGCGGTGATCGAGGCCGTTCAGCCCGACGAGGTCTACAACCTCGGCGCCATCAGCTTCGTGGCCCTGTCGTTCCGCCAGCCCGAGCTCACCGCCGACATCACCGGCCTGGGCGTGCTGCGCATGCTGGAGGCCATCCGGGTGGTGGGCGGGGCCGGGTCCGAGAACCAGGTGCGCTTCTACCAGGCGTCGTCGTCGGAGATGTTCGGCAAGGTCCGCGAGACTCCCCAGACCGAGGCCACCCCGTTCCACCCCCGCTCGCCCTACGGGGCGGCAAAGGTCTTCGGCCACTTCACCACCGTCAACTACCGGGAGGCCTACGGCCTGTTCGCCTGCTCGGGCATCTGTTTCAACCACGAGAGCCCCCGCCGGGGCCTGGAGTTCGTCACCCGCAAGGTCTCCAACGGCGTGGCCCGCATCAAGCTGGGCCTGCAGGAGGGCCTGGCCCTGGGCAACCTCGACGCCGCCCGGGACTGGGGCTTCGCCGGGGACTTCTGCGAGGCCATGTGGCTCATGCTCCAGCGCGACGAGCCCGACGACTACGTGATCGCCACTGGCCAGACCCACACCATCCACGACCTGCTGGTGGCCGCCTTCGGCGCCGTCGGCATCGACGACTGGGAGCACCTGGTCACCACCGATCCCCGCTTCACCCGCCCGGCCGAGGTCGACATCCTCACCGGCGACGCCTCCAAGGCCCACCGGGACCTGGGCTGGAAGCCCAGGGTCGAGTTCGAGGAGCTTGTCACCATGATGGTGGACAACGACCTGAAGGTGGAGGCCTCCAGACACATCCACTGATCGGCTCGCCGGTCAGGAAACGGGACTGCCGGCGGCGGCCCGGCGGTCCATGGCGACGGAAATGGCGGCGGCCGCGGCCAGGGCGGCCACGAAGCCGCCCAGCAGCAGCCAGGTCATGGGCCTCGACGTGTCGAACTCGGAGCGGGCGCGGGCGGCGGCGACGAGGATCAGGGTGAGCATGAACGCCTGGACCTGGAGCATGAGCCGGGCCGCGCTCCATCGTCCGTCGGCGAGCACGCCGACCTCGGCGATGCCGAGCATGAAGAGGGCGCCCATCACGCGGGACGTCAGCGGGGTGAGCGTCCAGGGCCACACGTCGATCGCCCGTTCGGGCAGGAGGAAGAGGACGAGTCCGGCGGCGACCGCGAGGACGCCGGTGCCGGCAATGGCCCACCGGGCCACCGGCGGCAGCATGAGGTCGTCGGGCCCCGGCGACGTGCCCCGCCGCTGGTTGGCCGCCCACACGCCCCAGACGAGGAACGGGGTCGTGAAGTACAGCCCGCCCCAGAGCCAGAAGGCCACGTGACTGTGGTTGAAGCGGTCCCAGTGGAGGATCGTGGCCACGCCCATCAACGTGGCGAACGTCCCGACGGCCACGAATCCCGCCTTGATCGTGTGCCAGGTGGTCGCCTTGAAGGCCCGCACGAAGAAGTAGGCGCCGCCCAGGTAGACGGCCCCGAGCGTCATCGGGGTCATCTCCGGGTTGATCGTCCACGCGAACCACCGGTCGGTGTCCCCGGGCAGGAAGTAGAGCACGACGAAGGCGACCACGAGGAAGGGCACGATGAACGCCGCGAGGGCTCGGGTCGCCGGTAGTACCGCGTCGTCCTTCATCCCGCAGCCCCTCCCACGTCGATGGTCGCCCGCCGGTGGGAGAACGGTACAGCTACCGCAACTTCGGGGCGCTGCGCCCTGATTTCACGACGATGCGAACTGTCATTTCACGACGATGCGTACAGCGGACTGCTTGTAGTTGGGTTCCCGCGAGATCGGGTCGAACTCGTCGACGGTGAGCCGGTTCACGCACCACTCGTCGTAGTGGAACGGCACGAACACCTCGCCTTCCCGGACGGTGGCGGTCACCCGGACCACCACGCCGTCCACCGCCCCCCGGCGGGACTCGAGGCTCACCCTGTCGCCGGCGGCCACGCTCAGCTTCTCGGCGTCGGCCGGGTTGACCTCCACCCAGCCCTCGGGGGCCAGCTTCTCCAGGATGTCGACCCTGCCCGTCTTGGTGCGGGTGTGCCAGTGCTCGACGGTGCGGCCGGTGTTGAGCATGAAGGGAAAGTGCTGGTTGGGAGCGTCGCGGACCGGTTCCGACGAGACGCACCACAGCTTGGCCTTGCCCGACGGGTTCGGGAACCCGCCGTCGGCGTAGAGCCGAGGAGTGCCGGCCGGGTCGGGTGTGTCCGGCTGGCAGGGCCACTGGACGCCGCCGGCGACGTCGATGCGGTCCCACGTGATGCCGCTGTAGTCGCACAGCCGCCCGGCCGACACCCGCGTCCACTCCTCGAAGGCGTCCTCCGGTCCCTTCCAGCCCGGGTAGACGTCGTCGGTCACCCCGGCGGCCTCGGCCACGGCCAGGAAGATGTCGAAGTCGGAACGGGCCAGCCCGGGCGGCTCGACCGCCTTGCGCACCCGGGACACCCGGCGTTCGGAGTTGGTGTACGTCCCGTCCTTCTCACCCCACACCGCGGCCGGCAGCACGACGTCGGCCAGGGCGGTCGTGGGTGTGGTGTAGCCGTCCTGCACGACCAGCATGTCGAGGTTGGACAACGCCCGCTCCAGGCGCCCCCGGTTGGGGAAGGAGACGGGTGGGTTGGTGGCGATGATCCACAGGGCGGTGATGGTGCCGTCGAGGACGCCGTCGATGATGTCCGGGTAGGCCCTGCCCCGCACCGCCGGCAGCCGGTCCACGGGCAGGTCCCACAGGGCGGCGACCTCGGCCCGGGCGGCCTCGTCCTCCCACGCCCGGTACCCCGGAAGCGAGGCGGTGGAGCCCGCCTCGCGGGTGCCCATGGCGTTGCACTGGCCGGTGATGGAGAACGGCGACGCCCCCTCCTTGCCGATGTTGCCGGTGATCAGGCACAGCGAGTTGAGGAGGGTGACGGTCTCTGTGCCCTGGACCGAGTGGTTGACCCCCATGGTCCACGCCGCGGTGGCCCGCCTGGCATGGCCGAAGGCCAGCGCCGCCTGGCGGACCGCCAGCGGCTCCACGCCGCACTCGGCGGCCACCCGTGCGAGGTCGTAGGACGCCACGTGGGCGGCCAGCTCGGCGAAGCCCTCGGTGTGGGCGGCGACGTACTCCACGTCCACCAGGCCCTCGTCGATCAGGATCTTCAGCATCCCGTTGAGCAGGGTGATGTCGGTGCGGGGGCGGATGGCCAGGTGGAGGTCGGCCATCATCGCCGTCTTGGTGACCCTGGGGTCGACGACGATCACCGTGGCGCTCCTGTTGCCCAGCACCCTGGGCGCCAGCAGCGGATGGTTGTCGGCCACGTTGGCGCCCACCAGCAGGATGCAGTCGGCCCGGTCGAGGTCGGCGTAGGCGCCGGGGGGGCCGTCGCTGCCGAACGTGCGCTTGTAGCCGGCGGCCGCGCTCGCCATGCACAGGGTGGTGTTTCCGTCGTAGTGGCGGATGCCCAGACCGGCCCGCACCAGCTTGCCGAGGGCGTAGAACTCCTCGGTGACGAGCTGGCCGGTGCTCAGCACCGCCACCGCGTCGGGCCCGTTGCGCTCGACCGCGTCCCTGAAGCCGCCGACCACCTTGGCGATGGCGTCGTCCCAGGTCGCAGGCTGCTGGAGGCCGCCGCGCATCCGCCGCACGAGCGGTGTGGTCAGCCGGCCGTCGACGTCGATGGTCTGGTGCTCGGCGAGGCCCTTCGGGCACAGCCGCCCCTCGTTCACCGGATGGTCGGGGTCGCCCATGACGCTGACGGCCTTGCCGTCGCGCACCCCGAGGAGCATCCCGCAGCCCACCGAGCAGTAGCCGCAGGTGGTCCGCACCCAGTGGTCGGGCTTGCGGGTGACGTTCATGACGCCGCCCCGGTCGTCGGCCTCGTAGGCCGGATCGGGCGACCGCCGGCCGAGGCCCAGCATCTCGCCCATCGATTTTCCGGCGCTCGGGCGGGCGGCGGGCTGGTTCACCCCGAGGTTCACCCCGAGACCTCCCGGTAGGACCCGGCGACGCTGAAGGGCACGACCGTCACGTAGAAGAGGTAGCGGCCGGCCAGCTCGCCGGCGGCGACGAGGGCCAGGGCGAGCACGAGGCGGCCCTCGGCGGCGGGTCCGCCCATGCCGAAGGGCACCCAGGCCAGCAGGGCCAGGCCGAGCACGGCCGTCGCCAGTCGGAACCAGTACAGGTTCTGGAACGGTCCGGCCAGCAGGCGGGCGGTGCCCTGGTGCTGGTGGTCGTCCCGGCTCCTCACCGTCGTGGCCAGGTGACGGGCCACCGCCAGCTGCACGAGCACGCCCGCGCCGGCGGCGACGACGAGGACGACGACCCATCCCCGACCGAGGCGGCCGACGCCCATGGCCAGGATGGCGACGGGAGGGCCGGTGGCCAGGGCGGTGGCGAAGAAGGCGACGAGGGTCCGCCTGGAGTTCCACACCGGCCGGGCCGGGACCAGGTAGATGCGCCCGCTGGCGTAGACGCCCGCGGCTCCGACCACGACGGCCGCCACACCCACGGCCGCGGCCACGCCCGTCGGCGCCCCGGGCACCAGCCACAGCGCGGCGTAGGCGAAGGAGAGGGCGGAGAACACCGGGAACAGGGCCACCTCGCGGCTGAGCCACGAGTGGCGCAGGTTCCGGAGCGCCTTCAGGCCCTTGGTCGGCCGACCCAGGTGCAGCAGGGAGGCGGCGAGTGCCACCGCCCCCGCCACGAGGGCGGCGACCGCCCCCCGGGCCAGAGGGTCACGGCCGGCGGAGGTCGCCAGCTGGGTGGCAACCGTGGTGGCGACCGTGCCGAGCGAGAGCTGGGTCAGCAGGGTAAGGACGATCAGGGGCCAGTGCGGGTCCTCGGGGCTGACGCGGGAGTCGGTGACGGCCCTGGTCTCCGCCGGCACGTGCACGGGCGGGACGACCCGCGTCGTCGACAGGGTGATGCTCGCCGGGGGAAGCCCGGGCGCGTCGGCGGCGGCGTAGTCGGCCCGCCATTCGGCGACGTCGACCTTCTCCACGCCGATGGCCTTGGTCGGGCACGACTGCACGCAGGCCGGCGCCTGGCCGGCCTCGAGCCGGGGGAGGCACATGTCGCACTTGGACACGATCCGCCTGGCCTTGTCGTACACCGGAACCTCGTACGGGCAGTTCCAGATGCAGTACTGGCAGCCGATGCACTCGTCGGCGTCGTGGGCGACGATCCCGTTGTCGAGCTTGGTGTAGGCGTTGGTGGGGCACCCCGACAGGCACGTCGGCTCCAGGCAGTGGTTGCACGCCATCGACAGGTTGAACCGGCGGACCTGGGGGAAGCTCCCGCCCTCCAGCTCGCCGACCCGCCGCCAGGCGATGTCGACGGGCAGGTCGTTCTGCTCCGCACATGCCACCTCGCAGCTGTGGCAGCCCACACACTGGTTCATGTCGAACGAGAACCGGTATTGCTCCCCGGCGTCGAGGGGGAGCAGCTCGGGACCGCGCTCGTCGACGCCGGGATCGGGCCCGCGCTTGGTCGTGAGGAGAACGGCCACCGGCTCGCTTACGAGCGTCACGGGTGCACCACCCCTTCGGGTGGTGTACCCGTGACATCCGTGACATCCGGCCTGCGGCCGGCTGAAGCGCGCCACATTGGTTCGCTCGCCTCCGGCTCCCTCACGGCGACGCGACCTGCACAATTCCTTCGACCATCCGGACGGCGAAGGTCCCGACCGAGACCTCGGGGTCGTCCAGGCAGGCGCCGGTGCGGAGGTCGAAGCTCTGCTTGTAGATGGGCGAGGCCACCTTCAGCCTGTCGCCCCTCGACCCGACGACGCCCCGGGAGAGCACGAAGGCCTTGCTGAACGGGTCGTAGTTCGAGATGGCGAACAGCTCGTCGTCGGACCCGTCGGCGGGCACGCGGAACACGGCCACCTGGCGGCCGCCGACGAGGGCGCAGACGCCGCGGTTGGGAACGATGTCGTCGAGCGGGCACACGTCGACCCATGTGGCCAGGTCGGGCTCGGTGGCATCCACGGCGGGAGGGTTCATGGCCGGGCGGAGGGGACCTGGCCGTTGCCGTTGCCGTTGGCGACGCCGGTCGCCAGCAGCTCGGGGTCGGGCTTCTCGTGGTGGAAGGCGGGACGGTGCTGGTCGCGCTCCGGGACGAACACGACGTTGGGGTCGACGTCGTCGGAGTTCACGAACGTGCGGAACCGGCGCATCCGCTCGGGGCTCTCGATCGTGGCCTTCCACTCGCACTCGTAGGTGTCGACGTGGCGGGCCATGTCGGCCTCCAGCTCGTCGCAGATCCCGAGGGAGTCGTCGATGACGACCCCCCGCAGGTGCTCGATCCCGCCCTCCAGCTTGTTGAACCACACCGCGGTCCGCTCGAGCCGGTCGGCGGTGCGGATGTAGAACATGAGGAACCGATCGAGGTACGTGACGACCGTCTCCTTGTCGAGGTCGGCCGCCAGCAGCACGGCGTGCTGGGGCTTCATACCGCCGTTGCCGCAGACGTAGACGTTCCAGCCCCGCTCGGTGGCGATGACCCCGAAGTCCTTGCTCTGGGCCTCGGCGCACTCCCGCGTGCACCCCGACACCGCCGACTTCAGCTTGTGCGGGGCCCGCAGTCCCCGGTACCGCAGCTCCAGCTCGACGGCCAGGCCCACAGAGTCCTGCACGCCGAACCGGCACCACGTGGTGCCCACGCACGATTTCACCGTGCGGAGGGCCTTGCCGTAGGCGTGGCCCGACTCCATGCCGACGTCGACCAGCCGCTTCCAGATGTGGGGGAGCTGGTCGACCCGGGCGCCGAACATGTCGATGCGCTGGGCTCCGGTGATCTTGGTGTAGAGCCCGAAGTCCTTGGCGATGGATCCGATGGCGATGAGCTGATCGGGGGTGATCTCGCCGCCGGGAACGCGCGGGATCACCGAGTAGGTGCCGTCCCGCTGGAGGTTGGCGAGGAAGTGGTCGTTGGTGTCCTGGAGCGTCGCCTGCTCGCCGTCGAGGATGTAGCCGTTGCCCATCGAGGCCAGCATCGACGCCACCGCCGGCTTGCAGATCTCGCAGCCCCGCCCGATGCCGTACCCGCTCAGCACGTCGGAGAAGGTGCTGAGCCGGTGGACCCTGACGATGTCGAACAGCTCCTGGCGGGAGTACCCGAAGTGCTCGCAGAGGTGGTTCTTCACCTCGACGCCGGCCTGCTTCAGCTCGTAGCGGAGCAGCTCCGTCGCCAGGGGGACGCAGCCGCCGCAGCCGGTGCCGGCCTTGGTGCACGCCTTCAGGGGCCCCATCTCGGTGATGCCGTCGGCGATGGCGCTGCAGATGGCGCCCTTGGACACGTTGTTGCAGGAGCAGATGGTGGCTTCGGCCGAGAGTGATCCGACGCCGACGGTCGGGCCGGCCCCGCCGGTCGACGCCGGGAAGATGAGCTGCTCGAGGTGCTCGGGCGCGGGCATGTCGCCCCGCGACATCTGCAGGAGTGTCTGGTACATGGCCGCGTCGCCGACCAGGATCCCGCCCAGCACCTCTCGGGTCGGCGCACCGCCGCGCTTCGACGTCGACGCCGACGGCGGTCCGACGACCAGGCGCTTGTAGACGTTGTTCACGGGGTCGCTGTAGGTGATGGATTCCGACCCGGGGGTCGTGCCGAACCCGTCGCCGAAGCTGGCCACGTCGATGCCGAGCAGCTTGAGCTTGGTCGACATGTCCGCCCCGGTGAACGACTCGTCGCCGCCGAGGATCCGGTCGGCGACCACCCTGGCCATCTGGTAGCCGGGCGATACGAGCCCGTAGATGCGCCGCCGGGCGAAGTTCCCGTCGGGCCCGGCCGGGCCGGCGGGAGCCAGGGCGCACTCGCCGATGGCGAAGATCCGGGGATCGGACGTGCGGCAGGCGTCGTCGACGATGACGCCGCCTCGCTCGCCCATCGTCAGCCCGGTGGCCTTGGCCAGGTCGTCGCGGGGCCGGATGCCGGCGGAGAAGACGACCATGTCGACCGGCAGGTCGGGCGGCGCGTCCCCGTCACCCTGGGCCGAGAAGCGCATGCCGGCCACCTGGCCGCCGTCGCCGGTGTAGATCTCGCTTGTCGACATCGACGTGTGGACCTGCACACCGAGGTCCTCGATCCGGCGCCGCAGCGCGCTGCCGCCGCCGTCGTCCACCTGCACGCCCATGAGGCGGGGGGCGAACTCGACCACGTGGGTCTCCAGTCCCAGGGACTGCAGGGCGTTGGCCGCCTCCAGGCCCAGCAGGCCTCCGCCGACCACCGCCCCGACCCTGCAGCCGGCGGCCCAGTCGCGGATCGCCTCCAGGTCGTCGATCGTGCGGTAGACGAAGCAACCCGGCGCGTCGCGCCCCGGTACCGGCGGGACGAAGGGGTACGACCCGGTGGCCAGCACCAGGGCGTCGTAGGAGATCCGGGCGCCGCGGGCCGAGACGACCTGGGCGGCCTTGGTGTCGATCGAGACCACCCTGTCGCCCAGGTGGACGTTGAGCCCGACCTGGACGAAGAACCCCGGCGACACCAGGGACAGTTCGTCGGCGGTCGTCCCGGAGAAGAACGAGCTCAGGTTCACCCTGTCGTAGGCGGGCCGGCTCTCCTCGCAGAACGTGACGATGTCCCACTCCGCGGTGGCGCCACGCTCGACGAGCACCTCGAGCAGCTTGTGGCCGACCATGCCGTTGCCGACGACGACGAGCGTCCGCCGGCCGTTGCCGTCGCCGTTGCCGCTGCCGTTGGCGACCTTGAGCTCAGCGGGGCGGCGCCTCAAGGTCAGACCCCCGCCATGTCGGACGTCCTGCGGATGTAGACGAGCCAGGTGACCGCCGCGAAGACGACGTAGCTGGCGAGGAACACCCACAGCGCCGAAATCGACCAGTCGGCGTTGGCGGCGGCGACCGCCACCTTCTCGGCCGGCGTCTTGGCCGCCTTGACCAGATTGGACACGTCGAGGCTGGCCTGGCGGAGGACCACCTGGATGAGGAACCCGCCGAAGGCACCGATGGCCCCGGCGATCCCGATCACCGCTGCCGCCCGGCGCTTGAACTCGACCGTGGTGACCTTGGCGTCGCGGCCCTCGGCCTCGGCCTCCCGGCGTCCCATCCGGGCGAAGATCGACGGGATCATCTTGTAGGTGGAGCCGTTGCCCATCCCGGCCAGCAGGAAGACCACCATGTAGGAGCCGAAGAAGAGCGGGAAGCTCCGGTTGGTCACGCCGGCGATGGCCGCCCAAGTCGCCAGGGTCATGCCCACGAACACGACCAGCGTGACCCGGGCCCCGCCGACCTTGTCCGCCAGCCACCCGCCGAGGGGCCGTGAAACAGAGCCGATGAGGGCGCCCACGAAGCCGAGGCCGGCCAGGTAGGTGGCGATGAAGGGGTGGCCGGCCAGGAACTCCGGGAACGTGTTCTTGATGACCAGCGGCAGGGCGAACGAGAAGCCGATGAACGAGCCGAACGTGCCGATGTACAGGAGCGACATGACCCATGTCTGGCGGTCCTTCATGGCCATGAAGTAGCTGCGCTTGTCGGCCTTGGCCTGGGTCAGGCTGTTCATGTAGCGCAGGGCGCCGAACACGGCGAGGGCGATGAGCGGCATCCACATCCAGCCGGCGTAGGACAGGTGCACGGTGTGCTTGGGCAGCTTCACCAGCGCCGTCGGCACGCCGATGATGATCGCCAGCGGCACGAGCAGCTGCGCGACCGCCACGCCCAGGTTCCCGCCGGCGGCGTTGAGGCCGAGGGCGGCGCCCTTCTTGCGCTCGGGGTAGAAGAACGAGATGTTGAACATCGACGACGAGAAGTTGCCGCCGCCGAAACCTGCCGTCGCCGAGCACACGACCAGGATCCACAGCTGGGTGTCGTGGGCCTGGCCGGCGAGCCAGCCGCTGGGTACGAGGATCGCCAGCAACAGGGTGGGAATGAACAGCAGGCTGGCGCTGATCGCCGTCCAGGCCCGGCCGCCGAAGCGGGGGACGGCGAACGTGTAGGGGATCCGCAGGAAGGATCCGACCAGGTTGGGGACTGCGGTGAGGAGGAACAGCTCCGACACCGACAGGGTGATCCCGATGTTGGCCAGGTTGATCACCACGATGGTCCAGAGGACCCAGATGCTGAAGCCGAGATGCTCGGCGAAGATCGACCAGCACAGGTTCCTGCGAGCGACCTTGCGGCCCGTCGACTCCCAGAACTCCTCGTCCTCCGGCTCCCAGTGCTCGATCCACCCGCCCTTGGCGTGGCCGGCCCCGAGCTCCGGTGGAGTCCTGGTGATGGTGGTGTCGATCGTCGTGCTCATGTCCCCCCGTCGGCTCGTGGGCAAGGCGCGGACCTCTGGTCCTTGCCGCTGAACCTACGGATGGCGGCTGTCGAGCCGGTTTCCGCCCCGTCACCTGCTGGTGACGGTCTGCGCACCAGGGCCCTGACCGCGTTGTGAGCCGGCGTTCACACGGTCGTCACGGCTGTATACGCCCCGGCATGTTCGGCCGGGGCTGCCTAGGGAGTGGGGGAGGGCGTAGGCGCGACCGGCGCGGCGGCGGGCACCTGCCAGTCGGGACCGCCCTGGGCCGCCCGGCCCGGCATGAACCGGGCGATGAGCACCGACGCGGCGAGCGCCACCAGCGCGGCCACCGTGAGCGACACGCCCATGGCGTCGACGAACGCGTCCCTGGCCGCAGCCGCCACGGCGGTCCCCCGTTCGGCCCCGAGGGTGCCGGCGACCTGGAGGGCGGACCCCAGCGACCGTCGCGCCGCAGCTGCCGGCGGACCGGTGAGCCCGTCGGCTCGTCCCACGGCGGCGGCGTAGTGGGAGGCGGCCAGGCTGCCCAGGACGGCGACGCCGAGGGCCCCGCCCAGCTCACGGGTGGTGTCGTTGACCGCCGAGCCGACGCCCGCCTTGCCCAGCGGCAGTGACGACATGATGGCGGCGGTCGAGGGGGCCATGGTGAGGCCCATGCCGGCGGCCAGCACGACGAGCGACGCGGCGAGCACGCCGTACGGGCTGTCCACGCCCAGGGTCGAGGCGATCCCCAGCCCGACGGCGACGGTGGCCAGGCCGGTGGCCACCACCGCCCGGGTGCCGAACCGCTCGGCAAGACGGGCGCTCATCGGCGCCGTGACCATGATCGTCAGGGGCGCGGGGAGGGTGCGCAGCCCCGCCTCCAGGGCGCTGTAGCCGAGGACGAGCTGGAGGTACTGGGTGAGCAGGAAGAACGTGCCGAACATGGCGAAGAAGACGAGGGTGATGGCGGCGCTCCCGGCGCTGAACCGGCGGTTGCGGAAGAACCGCAGGTCGAGCATGGGGTACTCGGCGCGCAGCTCCCACGCCGCGAAGGCGATCCCGAAGGCAAGGCCGACACCGGCGGCTTCGAGCGTCGGCCCGCCGGTCCAGCCGTGGTTCGGCGCCTCGATGATGGCGTAGAGCAACGACGCCAGGGCGCCGATCGACAGTCCCGCCCCGACCACGTCGAGCGGCGGCTGCCTGGGATCGCGGGATGTGGGCACGAGGAAGCGCCCGCCGACGACGGCGACGGCGATGAGCGGCAGGTTCACGAGGAACACCGAGCCCCACCAGAAGTTCTCGAGCAGCCAGCCGCCGGCCACCGGCCCGATGGCGGCGCCGGCGCCCGCCAGACCGGCCCACACGGCGATGGCCCGGGCCCGCTCCTGCGGGGGGAACACGGTCGTCAGGATCGACAGGGTCGCCGGCATCACGAGGGCGGCGCCGACGCCCATGATCCCCCGGGTGACGATGAGCTGGCCGGCGGAGTCCGCCATCGCCGCCATGCCGGAGCCGCCGGCGAAGACGACCAGGCCGATGGTGAGGGCCCCCTTGCGGCCGAAGCGGTCGCCCAGGGCGCCCCCGGTGAGCAGGAGGCCGGCGAAGACCAGCGAGTAGACGTCGACGATCCATTGCAGCTGGGTCGACGTGGCGTCGAGCTCACGCACCAGGGTCGGTAGGGCGACGTTCAGCACGGTATTGCCGACGATCACCATCACCAGGCTCAGGCACAGGACGCCGAGCGTCCACCAGCGCCGGTCGTACACGCGGTTGTCCTCGGTCACCTGTTCAGGCATCGGCCCACCCATCCAGGGACGATGGCCGCTCGCCCCCCGTCTTGGCAACCGAATTGTGCCGGCCGGGATTCCGGGGCTGGGTCCGTGGACGGGACGGATCTGCCGGTGAGCTCAGCGTGAGAATTCTGGCGGTGCGACTGCTGGTCTCTGCTCGCTCGACGGCTGAGGCCGGAGCGGCCGGCTCTCACGCCGGGCGATTTCGGCCTGCACCAGCCGATACATGATGACCGCGTACGTCCGTGGCGAAACGCTGTGACGGCCAAGCCCGAGATTGCAGGCCTCGCACATTGCCGCGAGGTTGGCGTCGTCATGCAGCTCCGGTCCGACCTCTCCCATCGAATATGCCTCTTCGATACTGAGAAGGTGGCCGATCGTGAGGCGTTCGGTGCTACCGCACAGCACGCATCGCCCCTGGTCACGATCGAGGATTCTCGCTTGCTGCGCCGGCTTGATCGTTGCTCGGACCGTCGCGACCGTTCGCCGCCGTTGGCCGGTTTCAACCTTGGGGGCGTTGTAGTTGAACTTGCCGCAGTCGACGCAGCGGACCGTGTTCTGCCCGTTCCTCTCCAGGAGAATGCCATTGGTGCTCCCGCAGCTGCATGCTCTGGACGTGTAGGGCACTCCGGCACGCTGAAGTGATTCCCGAGAGCGCTCGAGGTGGAAGAGCGCGGTCTGACCGGCCAGAGCGTCATCGTCACTCTGCGCTTCGTCGAAGTCGTCGCCCCGCGCATCCACGGCGGGGCCCATGGTATGCACCTTCCCAGTCGCCGGGCCGAGCGAGCCGTTCGTGGTCCGCCGCAGGGCGGAGGTCGCCAGCGACCGCGGAAAGGTCATACCCGACCCCGGCCCCGGCGGCTGAGCCATCCGGCCGCGTCACCATGCCGGCTCCAGCCGCGGTGGTGAGGTGGTCCGCACCAGCCCGTTGGGATCGGTGACCTCGAAGGTTCCGTCGGGCAGCAGCTTGGCGTGCCAGCCAGGTTGGTGGAGGCGGTGGTGGTGGCGAGCACACAGCAGGACCAGGTTGGCCAGCTCGGTGGGCCCGTCGTGGGTAACCCACACCACGTGATGACCCTCACACCACGGAGACGGCCGGTCACAGCCGGGGAAGCGGCAGTGCTCGTCGCGGATGACCAGGGCGCTCCACAGCGGAGCGGGGATGGTGCGGGTAGCGACGCCGTAGTCGAGGATGGCCGAGCGCCCCGCCATCACCACCCGGTGCAGAGCGCAGTCACACATCACCTTCGACACGGTGGGCCCGTCGAGCGGCGGCCCGTCGACCACCCGGCCGCCCTGGCCCAGCTGGAGGTCTTCCAGGTCGACCACCACGTTGACGTGGGGCCGGTGACGGCCACCGCGCTGTGACTGCTGGTGGTCGAGGAAGAACCGGCAGATGTCGACCAGGGCGTCGGCCCGCCGGGTGGCGGGCGTCCTCACCGCATCGCCGTCGTCGGTGGTGGCGGTGCGCAGGGCGGCGGCCACCGTGGCCCCACCCTCGGGGTCCAACGACCCGTCCAGCACGTAGCGGTCGTCGAGGGTCTTGGACAGGTGCAGGCTGCGCTCCGGCTCGGCGGGCTCCTCCGGTTCCGGCTTGGCCTTCGACTTCCAAGCAGCCATGGCCCGGGCGACCCCCGCCACGGTCAGCGGAGCCAAGTAGGGCACCAACTCGTCCTCGGCCTCGGCAAACAGGTCGACCGTATCGTCGTCGAGCTGGGCGACCACAGCTTCCACCTGGCCGCCGGACAGAATCCCGTCCCGATAGGCCGCCGAGGTCGCCGGCAGCTTGTGCAGTCGACGAGCGACAAGGCTCAGCCTTCCCGCCGACTTCGACGTCATCCCCGCCGAGGCCCGCAGCCACGCCGTCATCGAGGTGGCGGCATCGAGATCCCAGAGTCCGGCGGCCTCGAACGCGCCCACCGCCTGGGCGATGCGAGCGTCCAACCGATCGCGCAGGGCCAGCACGCACACCAGCGACGGCCCGTCCACCGCCACCTCGAGCCTCTCGATCACCTTTGCCAGCTCTTCCATCACGGACTAATCGTACATATGTTCCCCTTCGGAGTCAAGTCATCTTGGTATATATAGTGGCTATTAATGGCTACGAGGGATACATCACGCGACGCATCGACAGCTCACGCGTCGTCGCCGTACCCATGATCAGCAGGGCGACGCGCAGCATGGTGTTGACGACGATCCCCATCACTGGGCTCAGACCAGGACGCCGAGCATCCACCAGCGTTGGTTGTACACGCGGTCGTCCCGATCACCCGTTCAGGTATCGGCCCACCCATCCAGCGACGATGGCTACTCGCGCCTCTACGTGGCAACCGAATCTCGCCGGCGGGATACCGCTCGTTGGACGGATCGGTTTGCGGGCTACCACGCCGGATCCAACCTGAGTGGCGACGTGGCCCAGCCCCGCGGTCGAGCGCTCCATCGTCAACCCGGCACGCTTCTTGACGATGACCTGCGAGTTTCGTTACTACTTCAAGTGAAGGGGGAGCTTGGCTAACCCCCATCTCCCACACACGCCTGCTGGTCGAGTTCGGCAAGGGCGTCGCGCATAGTCGCTTCCCATCGACCGAACACGTCACGGCTCGGGATCATTGTCTCCAAGCTGCCTATTAGCCGTCGGAAAGCCGGCCGTATTGTCGAACTAAACTTGCCAATGTCCCGGCGTGGCCGGCACCGACCGGATCGTCGCCGTCGCCGCCTACGTCATTCTCGGCTCGATCGTCATCGTCGGCGTCCTGGGCTTCTTCCTGGCCCTGGGCCGACGGGCGCAGGACGCACTGGAGGCCCTGCGGACCTGGCTGGTGGCCAACAGCGCCGCCGTCGTGTCGGTCGTGTTCGTCGTGATGGGAGCCGTGATCCTCGGCAAGGGAATCGCCGGCCGGTAGAACCTACGACCCGTTCGGGACGTACAGAGGCAGTTCGACCACGAACGTCGCCCCATTGCCGCCCGTCTCGCGGCCGTTCTCCAGGCGGACCGTGCCCCCATGGGCCTCGGCCACCGCGGCGACGATCGACAGACCCAGCCCGGCCCCCCCACCCATCGCCCGGCTGCGGGCCTTGTCGACCCGGAAGAAGCGCTCGAACACCGAGTCCGACATCCCCGGCGGCAGCCCTGGCCCGTCGTCGCTCACGACCAGTCGAGCCCGGTCGCCGGTCGAGTCGACGGTCACCTGCACGACCGTGCCCGGAGGCGTGTGGACTTCGGCGTTGCTGAGCAGGTTGGCCGCCACCTGCCGCAGTCGCAGCTCGTCGCCCAGCACCATCACCGGCGACCCGTTGGACAGGACGATCTCGCTGTCGGGCGAGACGGCGCGGGCGTCGGCCACGGCGTCGGCCGCCAGGCGGGACAGGTCGACGGGGGAGCGTTCGAGCGGTCGGCCCTGGTCGAGGCGGGCGAGGAGCAGCAGGTCCTCCACCAGCACGCCCATGCGGGCCGACTCCTGCTCGATGCGGCGCATCGCGGTGGCAAGGTCCTCAGGGCGGTCCGCCGCGCCCCGGCGGAACAGCTCGGCGTACCCGCGGATCGACGTGAGCGGCGTGCGCAGCTCGTGGCTGGCGTCGGCCACGAAGCGACGCAAGCGGTCCTCGGACTCCTTCCGCTCGGCGAAGGCGGACTCGATGCGCGCCAGCATCTTGTTCAGCGCCTGTCCCAGGGCTCCGATCTCGGTGCGTTCGTCGATCTGCTCGACCCGCCGGCTCATGTCGCCCTCGGCGATGGCGTCGGCGGTCCTGGCGATCTCGGCCAATGGCATCAGGCCCAGCCCGACCACCGACCAGGCCATCACCGCCAGCCCGGCCAGGACGGCGGCGCCCATCGCCAACTCGACGCCCACCAGGCGCCGGAGCGTTTGGCGGTTCTCCTCCAGGGGGAGGGCCACGATGAGCAGGCTGCGGTCGTTCAACGGCGTAGCCAGCACCCGGTACTCGATGAGCCCGTCGCGGGCCGGGGCGGTGGAGAAGCTCTCCCGGTCGTAGGTCCGGTCGGAGAGGTCGGGGACCACCTGGTCGGCCCGCTGGTAGAACTGCAAGGGCTGGCCGGCCGCGTCGCGGAGCTCGCCGTACGTGCCGTCGGGAATGACCGTGCTGCCGGAAGCGTCGGTGAGCTGGCCGGGATAGTCGGCCCCCCGCTCGAGCTCGGTCAGCACCGCCCGGCGGGAGTCACGCAGCTGCTGGTCGATCCTGGACTGGAGGAAGTTGCCGAGGGCAGCGTAGATGCCGACACTGGTGCCGAGCAGCCCGATGGCCACCACGGCCAGCAGGCCGGCGACGAGCCGGCCCCGCAGCGAGCGAAGCCGCCACATCAGGCTGGGACCATCAGTTCAGGGTCATCAGCTCGGCAGCCGGAGCGTGTAGCCGACGCCGCGGACGGTGTGGATCAGGCGGGGCTCCACGAAGTCGACCTTCTTGCGCAGGTAGCTGATGTAGGTCTCGACCACGTTGGCGTCGCCGTCGAAGTCGTAGTTCCACACGTGGTCGAGGATCTGGGTCTTGGACAGGACCCGCCGGGCGTTGAGCAGGAGGAATCGCAGCAGCTTGAACTCCGTCGGCGTGGTGGTGATGGGGTGGCCGGCCCGCCACACCTCGTGGGTGTCCTCGTCCATCTCGAGGTCGGCGAAGGTGAGCTTGGCGCCCGGCCCCGACGTCGGGCCCTCCGCCCGTCGCAGCAAGGCCCGGACCCGGGCCACCAGCTCCTCCAGGCTGAAGGGCTTGGTGACGTAGTCGTCGCCGCCGATGGTGAGCCCGGTGACCTTGTCCTCGGTGGCGTCGCGGGCGGTGAGGAACAGGATCGGGACCCGCACCCCCTCGCCCCGCAGTCGCCGGGTGACTTCGAAGCCGTCGAGGTCGGGGAGCATGACGTCGAGGAGGACGAGCTGGGGACGGAAGGACGTGGCGGCGACGAGCGCCTCCCGGGCCGTGCCCGCCACGGCCACGTCGAAGCCGACGTAGCGCAGGGCGGTGCTGACGAGGTCGGTGATGCTCGGCTCGTCGTCGACCACGAGGAGGCGCGCTTCGCTCACGGCGTCATCTCTGCGGGCGCTCGACGAGAGTGGCGGTCAACGTCTCGGCCGACCCGTCCCGGACGATGCTCAGCTCGGCCTTGGTACCCGGCGCCAGGCTGCGGAGGATCCCGCCCAGCTCGGCCGACCCGGCGACCTCCTTGCCCGAGACCTCCGTGATCCTGTCGCCGACCTGGACGCCGGCGGCTTCGGCCGGCCCGCCGGGCACCACGTCGACCACCTCGGCGCCGCGGCTGTTGTCGAGCGGGTCGCGGCTGCTCACGCCCAGGTACCCGACCGGGCGGGCGGCCTGGCCCGATCGCAGGCCGTCGAGGATCGACTTGGTCGAGTCGATAGAGATGGCGAAGCCGATGTTCTGGACCGACTGGCCGGCGACGGCGGTGTTGATGCCGATGACCTGCCCGCGGTTGTTGACCAACGGCCCGCCGGAGTTGCCGGGGTTGATGGCGGCGTCGGTCTGGATCAACCCGGTCAGGCTGTCGAGGGAGCGGTTGAGGGCGGACACGATGCCGCGGGTGACGGTGGGGTCACCGCGCAGTCCCAGGGCGTTGCCGACGGCGACGACGTCGTCGCCGACCCGCACGCCTGCCGAGGACCCCAGCTCGCCGGTCGCGAGACCCGAGGCTCCCTGGATCTTGAGGAGGGCGATGTCGTTGCCGCTGTCGGCGCCGACGACGGTGGCCTGCCGGGACTGGCTCTCGCCCTGCAGGGTGACGCGGACGGTGGTGGCGCCCGCGACCACGTGGGCGTTGGTGAGGACCTCACCGTCGGCGCTGATGATGACGCCGGTGCCCTGGCCGACCCCTTGACGCCCTGAGGCCTGGATGGCGACGGTGGCCGGCTCGACCTTGGCCAGGATGGCGGCCACGTCGAGCACCGGTCCGGCGGTGGCGGCGGAGGGGCCGGGGGCGATGGCGCTGGGCGCGCCGGCCGAGGTGGTGGCAGGGTCCTCGGCCAGGTTGGCGCCGACCACGCCGCCGATCACTCCGGACGCCAGGGCTACCGCGGCGGCGACCGCCACCAGCACGGAGGCCCGTCGGCGGGGTGGGGCCGACGACGGCGAGGGGGGGTGGACGGCGGGAGCGGCCGGCGGCGCCGTCTGCCACATGGGCGGCGAGGCGGGGGACGCGGCCTCCCACGGCGGACGAGCGTCCTGGATGATGGGCTCCTGGGCGGTCGGCTGGTCGTCGTCGACGGGGTATGCGGGGAGTGGTTCGTCCTCGAGGGACGGGGAGCCAGGCCTGCTCCAGGGCGACGCGGGAGTGTCCACAGTGTTCATGCCACAGTAAACGGCTCCGAGTCTGTGATCTTCCTGAGCGTCGGCTGTGAACGGAATCACAGTTTGGAGCCCGGCGGCCGTGCGGCTATGCGGTCCTGCGGTAGCGGCGGACGGCGAGGGGGGCGAACACGGCCACGACGCCGACCGACCACAGCACCGCGGCGAGGACCTTCCCGGCGGTGGGCCCGCCGAGGCAGAGGGCGCGTGCAGCGTTGACGGTGGCGGTGACCGGCTGGTGGTCGGCGAAGACCTGCAGCCAGCCGGGCATCTGCGACGTCTGCACGAAGGCGCTCGAGGCGAACACCAGCACCGCCATGATCGGGAACGACATGGCCTGGGCCGCCTCGGCGTTCCCGGCCCGAAGGCCGATGAGCGCCATCACCCACGACATGGCAAAGCCGAACAGCAGCAGGAGCCCGAGGGCGGCGGCGAAGGCCAGCGGGTTGGTGTGAATGCGGAATCCGACGAGGAAGCCGACGATCACCATCAGGGTGATGACGATTGCGTTGCGGGCGACGTCGGCGACGGTACGGCCGGCCAGCACTGCCGAACGGGCCATGGGCAGCGAGCGGAAGCGCTCGATCAGGCCCTGGCGCAGGTCCTCGGCCAGCCCCACGCCGGTGTTGATGCTGCCGAAGGTCACCGTCTGCACGAAGATGCCGGGCATGAGGTAGTCGACGTAGGGGATCCCCGGGATCTCGATCGAACCGCCGAAGACGTAGCGGAACATCAGCACGAAGATGACGGGCTGGATGGTGGAGAAGACCAGGGTGGTGGGCACCCGGAACAGGGCGATCAGGTTCCGTTGGGCGATGGTGAGGGCGTCGCTCACCGCCCACGCCAGCTTGGAGCGAGTGACGGGCTCCCCGCGGGCGTCGAGCCGCCGGGGGTCGTGGAGAGCGTCGTCGTGGTCACGCCGCACCTCGTCTTCGGTTCCGGCCCCGGCCATGGCGGCGCCCGGCCCACCGCTGCCGCCTCGGGGTCGGCGACCTCCTCGGCCCGGTGCCCGTGAGCTGGAGGAACACGTCGTCGAGCGTCGGCTCCCGCACGGTGAGCGACTCGGGCACCAAGTCGGCGGCGTCGAGGGCTCGGACCACAGCGAGGACTGCTTTGCCGGCGTCGGACACGTTGACGGCGATGGTGCGGCTGTCGTCGAGGACGTCGCTGGGACCGATCTGCTCCAGGCGGGACCGGGCCCGCGCCGCGGTTGCCACGTCGGCGAACCGGACCTCCACCACCGTCGCCCCCAGCGTGGCCTTTAGCTCCTGGGCGGTTCCCTCGGCGATGAGACGCCCGCCGTCGATGACGATGATGCGGTCGGCGAGGTGTTCCGCCTCCTCCAGGTACTGGGTGGTCAGCAGGAGGGTCATGCCGTCGGCCACCAGTTGGCCGATGACGGTCCAGAGGTCGCTGCGGCCCCGCGGGTCGAGGCCGGTGGTGGGCTCGTCGAGGAAGAGCACCGGCGGGCGGTGGACGAGGGCGGCGGCCAGGTCGAGGCGGCGACGCATGCCGCCCGAGTACGTCCGCACCGGGCGGTCGGCGGCGTCGGCCAGCGCGAAGCGCTCGAGGAGCTCGTCGGCCCGCCCGAGGACCTCGGAAGACCTCTGGTGGGTGAGCTTGCCGACCATGCGCAGGTTTTCCCGGCCGGTGAGGTTGTGGTCGACAGCGGCGTACTGGCCGGCCAGACCGATGATGTTGCGCACGGCGTCGGGTTCGGTGGCGACGTCGTGGCCGAGGACGGTGGCCCGACCGCTGTCGGGGTGGAGGATCGTGGTGAGGATCCGGACTGTCGTCGTCTTGCCGGCGCCGTTGGGGCCGAGCAATCCCAGAACGGTGCCGGCTGGCACCTGCAGGTCGAGGCTGTCGAGCGCCACGACGTCGCCGAATCGCTTGCCCAGTCCCTCGGTCATGATGGCGGGATCGGTCATCGACGAACGGTAGACCGCTCCGCACCGTTTTAGATCGTCGAAAGCGCCCCGATTCGGGTGTTGGGGCCCGAATTTGGGGCGCTGTCGGCGCAGCAAACCTTGGTGCGGACGTCCACCGACGGCCGCTGCGGCTACGGCGTGACGATCACCGGGGAGGCGAACCGGCGCTGGGGCTGATCGGCCCAGTGGTCGGTGAGGTTGACGCGATGCCAGCGCTCGTTCCACGCCAGGCACGGCACGTGGCGCCAGGCCTCACGGATCGGGATGCTGATCTGGTAGCCCGACAGGACGACGTGGGGCACGGCGATGCCGTCGATGGCCCGGACCCAGTTGGGGAAGAGGGCGGCGGCGGCCAGGATCTCGGCGTGGGCCGAGTCGGGGCCCCGCACCTCGATGGGCCGGAAGCCGATGGCCGCGTCCCAGTGAGCGCCGAGGTCGAGCGTGACGCGCCGCAGGCCCGGGCGGTGCTCCAGGCGGCGGAGCAGGCGCACCGGCTTGTTGCTGCGCTTGGGCATGTCCCAGCACCAGGCGTTCGGCTGTTGCTCGGCGACGATGGCCCACAGGTCCTCGGCGGTGCGCCGGACGCCGTCGAGCTCGTCGTCATCTGGCAGGTAGACGGCGATCACGTCGACGACCAGCGGATCCTCGTGGTGGGCGGGCGTGAGGTCGACGGCGTCGAAGTCCTCGGCGGTGAAGCCCCAGCCGAACTCCTCGTTCCAGCGGCGGATGGCGGCCAGCTGCTCGGTCAGTGACGTGAACATGCCCTCGGGCGGCTGCGGGCGGACGTAGGGCTCCGGGGCCAGATCGACGAGCTCGTCGGGGAGCTCGGACGTCGTGGGCTCGATGGTGGGAGTCGTGCCGGACAAGAGAGTTGCCTCCTGACAGTGTGGAAGACAGGGCCAGTGCCGACGTGCTGCGACCCACAGGGGCTCCGTCCGTCGTCAATTCTACCGGTGCCCCGGGTCTATCGTGACGATGGTGACCGACCAGGCGACGACCGTTTCCGACCACGCCAAGACTGCCAATGACCACGCCAAGACAGGGGCGTCCGAAGAGGGCGCCCAGATCAAGAGCGAGGCCGAGTGGCTGAAGGCCGTCCTGAAGGTCCGCTCGCTGCTGGCCGTGGCCTCGTCCAGCCCCTACGAGGAAGAGAAGGCGGCCTACAACAACAAGGCCGGGCGGATGGCCACGGAGTTCGGCATCCGGCCCGAGCTGCTCGAGTTCCCCGAGGCACCGCTGGAGGTCGTCATCGTCGGGGCCGAGCTCCGGCGCCTCTACCGCAAGATGATCGCCTACGAGGCGGATCACGGGAACAGCGAGACCAAGACCGCGGAGTGGGCGGCCATGATCCTCGAGTACGACAAGGCCCTCGAAGTGGCGGCCTACATGCTCGACGTGCCCGTGCCCCGGCTGCCCGACGGCTACAAGCGCCGGTTCCGCCCGGAGGACCAGGCCCACATCGAGGACCTGATGTCGGCCGCCGGCTACGACATCCGCGGCGACGGCGGTTGGAGGCAGGCAGTCCCGATGGACTGACACGCCGGACCGGCGGCCGGCGGTCGCCAGCGGGCCGCGGTCAGACCTGGTGCTTGTCGGGTGGGGCGTGCTGCTCCGAGCCGGCGTCCTGGACTCGGAGGAAGGAGAACTTCCCGTCGGGCTCGAGCACGCCGATGTCGACTGTGGCCAGGTCGGTGATCCCCTGGTTGCGGGCCCCCTCCCTGAGCTCGTCGAGGGAGATCCGCTCGCCCCGCAGCACGTCCACGAGGGGCCGGCCGTCGCGGAGGATCACCACCGGGCCGCCCTCCAGGAGCGGGCGGGCCTTCTGGAAGCGCCACGACACGGTCGACAGGACGATGATCCAGAAGGCAAGCGTGCCGACCGCGAGGATGGCGCCGGTGATCGACATGTCCTCCTGGGTGACGCCCTGCTGGATGAGGTCGCCCATGGTGACCAGCAGGATGAGCTCGAACGCCGTCATCTCCGACAGCTCCCGCTTGCCGGTGCCGCGCGCCACCAACCACAGGAAGAGGTAGATGACCGTTGCCCTGACGATGATCTCCATCAGGGCATCACGTAGGTGCTGAAGTCGGCGGAGACGGCGGCGTCGCCGGCGGGCCCGAGCACCTCGACCTCGCCCTTCAGCCAGGTGAGCTGGACGCCGGGCTCCACCCGGGCGTCGAAGGAAACGGTGAGGGTGTCGCCCGTGGGTGGCTCGAACTGCCAGATCGTGCGCTCGCCGTCGCTGGTGGAGCGGGCCGGGTCGGGGTCGAGGCCGTTCTCGTCGAAGGCGTCGAAGTAGGACGACGTCGCCGCGACGGTCACCAGGCCGCTGTCGAAGCCACCCGGGTGACGGACCTCGACCGACCAGGGTGTGGCCAGCCCGGGCCGGGTGACCGACGTGTAGGCGACGGTGAGCTCGTAGCCGTTGCCGGTGGCCGTCTTCTCTGTGGTGCGGACTCCGTAGACGTTGAGGAGGCCCAGCAGGAGGAAGAGGGTGAGGCCGGCGAAGAACAGCCGGCGGCCGAACCGTCCCCGCGTGAGCCGGCCGGGGTCGGTGGGTTCGGGCGCCGTCGGCAGGGAGGTCCGCACCCCGGTGTCCCCACCGTCGAGTGTCACGATGCCTCAGTACCCGGGGCAGGGCATGGCGACACCCCGCCCGTTACGGCGGCGTCAGCGTGGTGGCGTGGCCTTCTGGCGGGAGCGCACCGCGACCGTCCCGATGACGAGCCCCAGCAGGGTGAGCGCGAGGGCGGGCGCCAGCTGCGACTCCGAACCGGTGAGCGGCATGTAGGGCAGGGGGATCGTCGTGCGGGGGGTGAGGGTCGTGGAGGAACCGTTCGACGGCCGGCCCGCCGGGCTCGTCGCTGCCGTCGCCGTCGTGCCCGGGCCGGCGGTCGTCGTCGGCGGCCGGGCCGTGGTGGTCGGTCCGCCGGTCGTGATGGCCGGCCCCGCCGCAGTCGTCGTCGGCGGCCCGTACGGTCCAACTGTCGTGGCGGGGGCGGCGGTGGCTGCCGGAGCGGTGGATGAAGGCGAGGCAGGGGCGGTTGTCGTCGGGGCGACGGCGGTGGTGCCCCCTGAGGTCGTGGTGGTCGCGGCCCGGGCGGTGGTGGGCGTGGCCGGACCGGCGGTGGCTCCGTCGTCGTCGGCCTGACGGATGACGGCGACGGTGGTCGCCGCCGCCAGCACCACCAGCGTGACCAGGAGCAACGCGAACGCCAGCGAACGTTTCACGGCGCGCCTCTACCCCGACGCATGGGCCCGATCGGCGATCCACCGGGTGTCTTGACCGCCTTTGCTTCCGCCACCGCCCCGATGATGCCAGCCCAGGCCGGCCAAGCGCGGCATTTGACGACGAGACCGGCGGGCTACGCTCGCCTCGATGGGTAGCTCGGGGATGAAGCGCAAGGGCCGCAAGCACCAGCCGAAGGTCGGTACGCCGGCCGAGGACAGGTACGCCCTGCGCCACGAGCGGGAGGCGGTCGAGGAGAACTTCGGGATCCGGCCTGGCAGCGGGCTGGCCAAGATCTTCGGCGCCGTGATCCTGATCGGGGCCATCGTCGCAGTCATCGCCCTCATCGCCTTGAACTAGGAGCGCAGCGCGGCGCGTACCCTACAGGCGACCGACCTTGCGCAGGCGGGCCAGCGACCAGGCCCCGAAGGGGATCGGCAGCCAGAACGTCAGCAGGCGGAACGTGAGCACGGCAGCCGTGGCCACCCCACTCTCGACCCCGACGGAGACCAGCGCCCCGATGAGCAGGGCCTCGATCGCGCCCAGGCCGCCGGGGGTGGGCGCGGCGTTGCCCACCGTGGAGCTTGTCACGTACAGGACGGCCAGCAGCGGTGTGGAGGTCTGGACCCCGAACGCCCGGCAGCAGAGGACGAAGCAGGCGATGTAGAGGCACGTCACCGCCAACTGGCTGCCGAACAGCTGGATGGCCCGGGACGGCTGGCGGAAGACCTTGCCGAGGTTGTGGTACGCCTGGATGAGCGGTGGGATCACCTTCTTGTGCACCGGGCGAACGAACCAGAGCACGCCCACGAGGGCGAGGACCACCCCGATGGCGAGCAGGATCACGGCCAGGTGGTGGAGGTCGAACTTGATGGGACTGCCCCGACCGGAGGCCAGCGCGCACACGACGGTTACGACCATGGGCACGATCACCCCGACCACGCCGCTGAGGCCGTAGATGGCACTGGCGGTGGTGAGGTCCGTGCCGGAGCGCTGGAGGTAGCGAATCGTGACGCCCGCGCCACCCAGTCCGGCGGGGGCGAACCGGTTGGCGAAGCTGGCCGCCAGCCGGGCATAGAGGGTCGTGCCCAGACGGAGGGGGACGAAGGACGCAGCCTTCAGCTCCATGGCGTCGAAGACGTAGGTGCCGGCCGAGGCGAGCAGGGCCACGAACACGAAGCCCCACCTGGCGTTCTCGAAGATGGTGCGGTTTTCCCGCAGCTTGCCGAGCTCGGGCAGCAGCAGGTAGATGGCCGCACCCAGCACGACCACCTCGAGGACCACTCCCCACTTGACCCGCGCCAGCCGTTCCAGCTCCGGCTCCTCGAGCCCGGCTGCTCCCGCGGTTGCGGTGCGAAGCTCGTCGAGGAGTCCTTTCTGCTGCTTGAGGGCCGTGGTGGTGGCGCCCGACAATGCCGGTAGCTGGAGCAGCGGGACGGCGGCGCCCACGGCGTCGGTGCCGAGACGGGCGACGGCGGGCGGCAGAGCGCGCTCCACGCCGACAACGGTGGCGAGCGACGCCAGCAACTCGGCGACGTCCTGGGCCAGACGGTGGGGGCTGGCGGCGTTCTCGGCGAACCCGAAGTCGATGAGCCAGCCCTTGCCCTCGCTGTCGATCATCATGTTGCCGAGCCGCAGGTCGCGGTGGGCGATGCCGGCCTGGCGGAGGCGCGCCACCTGGTCCCAGAGGTCGGCGATGGTCTCGTCGGTGATCTCCTCCGCGCTCATGCCGTCGAGGCCCTTGGCGACCACGCGGTCCTGCACGAGCACCGCCTGCCTGGTGGTGATGGCAGCTGCCAGCCGGGGCCGCGGGGTCCGCACACCGGCCTGCACGGCAAGCAGGGCCAGGAAGGCCTCGTGCTCGACCGCCTGCTTGGGGCGGAGGAACGGGTCCTCGTCCTCCAGGCCCCGGTAGGCCGCCGCCCGGTACAGCTCGAACAGCACGGTGGCGTCCCGGTTCTCGCTGGTCACCTCCTTCATGAACAGCTTCTGGCCGTCAGCCCCCGTGACCAGGTACGGCACCGACGCCCGGGCGTCGGCCGTCGCCGGCCGGATCTCGCTCACCGGCAGGCCGAACTCGGCCAGCCGGGCGGCGACCATATCGGTGTCGGTGCGCTGGACCGGCACGCCCAGGATGAGGTGTGAGGCCGCCCCCGCCAGCCACCCGATGACGAACCCGGCGAGTATGTCGACCGGGAGCGCCCGGCCGAGGACGATCTCCGACACGACCGCCAGCCCGACGATCACCCACGCCAGGCGCTGCACGCTCCTGTCGATAAACGGCACGAGCGCCGACGCCGTCGCCGCCGCGAGGGTCACCAGCAGCGATGGGTAACCCTCGTTCGGGAGGGCGCCGGTGATCGACTCGGGCTCGAACAGCGCCGGGAACGGCTGGCCGTGGCTGCTGACCTTCCAGGCAAGTGCGGCCAGCGCCCACGCCAGCCCGAGCGTCAGGAGGAGCGCGAGAAGGCCCCGCCAGCGCCGGAGGACGACCATGGCCACCACCCCGGCCACGACCATGACGGCGGCGGCGAGAGACATCACGCGCGCCGGCCCGGTGAAGAAGTGGGGCAGGTCGTTGATGACGGCGGCCATGTTGCGTTGCAGGTGCGACCCCGCCACCTCGTAGGCGACGAGGAGGGAGATGAGCAGGACAACGGTGCCGATGACGACCCGCAGGACGTCACTCGGGTACCGCGCCACGCCCAGGTGCGGCGGCCCATCATCGTGGGCGACATCGACCTTCGCGGTACTCGACGTGCCGACGCTCATCTTCCCCCGAATGATGATCGACCGTTGCCGGAGGCAGACCGTAGCGCGATGACATGCCCGCATGACGGCCTGGGTCAGGCGACCCGCGGCGCGAGTCGTCTGCCAGCGGTGTGGCCAGGAGATGTCAGCAATTGGCCAGGCGATCGCGGAGCCGGTTCGAGCGCGCCGACGGAGGGCCGGCGACGGAAACGGAAGCTAGGGGATGAACGTTTGGGCGTACCCCGGGTGATTCTGCTCGGTTGCGACGAGGATCTTGTCGAGGTGGGTCCGACCAGCGGAGGCGGCGGCAGGCCGCCGCCGGGGTCCAGGGTTGACGTTGCCGAGTCGAGCCCGAAACCGCGTCCCGGCGTGGCCACGATCACCCAAGGAACCACACGTGTCAGCGTGGTGCCCGGGCGCGCCTACTCTGCCCGATCACTACCCAGAGGGGGCACACATTGTCCGAGCCGAAGCCGGGGCCATTACCCCACCACCTATTCGGCACAGGTCGGCTCGATACCCTGTCATCGGCAGAGAGGAACTCGGAATGAGGGGCGAAACCCCAGCCGAAAGTGACACGAGGCGACTGAGGAGCGCGGTGTGTGTGGCCCTGCTCGTCGTCGGTCTCGTGATCAACGGCGGCGGCCCCGCGGAGAGCGCCTACCCGGGCAGCAACGGAAGGATCGCCTTCGAGACCAACCGTGACGGCAATCTCGATATCTATTCCATGAACGCCGACGGGACCGACCAGGCCAACCTGACAAACGATCCGGCCGAGGACACCGATCCGATGTGGTCGCCGGACGGGAGTCGTATCGCCTTCGTGAAGGCGTCGGAGGGGCACCGCAACATCTGGGTCATGAACGCCGACGGCACCGGCCAGACCAATCTCACGCCGGGGCCCGTGACGTCAGGCCAGGCCAACGAAGGCACCAACCCCACGTGGTCGCCCGACGGGACCCGGATCGCCTACGCCAACGCCGGCGGCGACATCTGGGTGATGAACGCCAACGGCAGCGCCAAGATCAACCTGACCGACACCGCGGCCACCGTGGCCATCGAGAGCCAGCCGGCGTGGTCGCCCGACGGCACGCAGATCGCCTACGTCCGCAGCGCCGACATCTGGATCATGAACGCCGACGGGTCTAACCAGCGCCCCTTGACCTCCACGACTGGCGCCGGCCAGGACGAGAAGGCACCCGACTGGTCACCGGACGGCAGCCAGATCGTCTACGGCAAGGGGAGCGCGGTATGGGTGATGAACGCGAACGGGACCAACCAGCACCAGATCCTCACCAATTCGGTCCTTCCTGCGTGGTCGCCAGACGGAACCAAGATCGTGTTCTCCTCCAGCGCCTTCGGCGCGCCGAACGGCCCTGACATCTTCGTGGCCAATCCCGACGGAAGCGGGGTGACGCGCCTGCCCACGCCCGTCCCGCCCATCGACAACGATCCGAACTGGCAGCCGGGACAGAGCACGTCGACCACGAGCTCGTCCAGCACCTCGACGTCTACGACCTCGTCCACGACGTCGACGACCTCGTCCACGACGCCGACCTCCACTACTACGTCGACATCCACCAGCACCTCGACCACCATCCTGCCCACTACCACCACCACGTCGGCGTCCACCAGCACGTCGACGACGACGTCGGGAACTCCCAGCACCACCCTGTCGGACCAGTGCACGCAGATTCGCAACAGTCAGCTGGCGTTCAACCATCGAGTTGACGCTGCGGCGGTTCAGATCATCCAACGGGCTCCTCTCTCGGAACGAGCCCGCCTACTCCGCGAACTCGAGGCAAGGCGAGCTCAAGGCAACGCCGAGTTCAACCGGGCGCTTCTACGGGCTGGATGTTCACTCCCGATCACGACGTCGACCACCCCCACGTCCACCACGCCCACGTCCACCACGCCCACGTCCACCACGCCCACGTCGACCACGACGACCAACCCACCATCGGACTTCTGCGCCCAGATACGTCAGATCCAGCAGGCGTTCAACGCCAGCATTGACGCTCGGATCGCGGAAATACTCCAGAGCCCACCTTCGCCCCAGAGGTCAACGCTGGTCATCCTCCTCGAAGCCAGTAGGGCGGAGGGCAATGTCTCGTTCAACCGACGCCTCGTGTCCGCCGGCTGCGCCCCGGCCTCGCCTGGGTTGTCGACTCCGACGTTGACCACCACGACGAGATCGTGACCGCAACGCAGATACGTCGCAGCCGACAGCGTTCGAGGAAGCCCTCGAAGCTTCCGCCGCGAATGCCGCCCCGATCACGTTGGGGGCGGTGTGAGTGTCACAGAGGGGGTCCCTGGAAATGGTCCAGCTGACTTGTCCCCTGACGTTGGACCGGGTTGACTGATCCACGACGTCCGGTCAGGACACCTATAAGTGCAGGTCAAAGGTATTTGAGGCTGTTCACTGAGAGTGGGAATGGTGAGCCGGCCTGTAGGCGGGATTCTGTCCGCCGCCGAGGCGGCGGGGTGGCCATCCATCTATGCGGCCTACCTGGGAATGGTGCCCCTTTCGGGACACCGGGCGGGCAACCCATTCCCCTGTTTGGCCTTGCTCCGGGTGGGGTTTACCGAGCCGCCCGAGTCACCCCGAGCGCTGGTGCGCTCTTGCCGCACCGTTTCACCCTTGCCTGATCCGGCGGGTAGCAGAGCTACCTGCCGGCCATCGGCGGTCTGCTTTCTGTGGCACTTTCCTTCGGGTCGCCCCGACTGGCCGTTAGCCAGCACCCTGCCCTGCGGAGTCCCGACCTTCCTCGACACGGTGCCTCTCGCGAAGCCCGGGCCGCGGCCACCCGGCCGGCTCACCATCCCAATTCTCCCACAGCCTCTGCCAGGATTCGACAGTGACTGCCGACCCCACCTACGTCATCTTCCGCACCAGCCGGCTCGACGAGGCGGTGGCGGCCATGGATTCGCTGACCGAGGCGCACAGCGGATGGATCAACTTCCAGCCTGCGGTCGACGTCGCCGACCTACCCGATGCCGGTGGCGGCTTCTTCGGCCTGTTCGGCGGGAAGGGGCCCGACGTGCCGCTGGGCACCTGGATCCCGGCGACCGCACCCAAGCGGGGCCGGCCCGACCCTCCCAAGATCGGGCTGCAACACGGCGCCGGCACCAGAGCCAAGCCCAAGCTGGTCGAGCTCGGGCACCCGATTCCCGACGGATGGGTCGTTCTTCAGGACTACATCAAGAAGGGCCTCGTCGTCGCCGTCCCGCTCGAGGTGCCGCACGCCGACGTGCTCACCTGGCTGCTCGGCGCGGCCCGGGCGTTGTCGACCATTCCGCTCGGCGGCGACTGGCGGGCCGAAATCTACCGGGCTTGATCCGACCAAATAGCCCGCCAGCCGCACGGTTAGAGGAAGTCGAGGGCGCTGAGCTCGGGGACCCAGCCGCGGGCGTGCTGGCGGGCCTGCAGCCACCGCTCCCGGCGGGACCGGCGGGCCGGTTCGACGACGACGCCGGGGTGCCACGTGGCGGCCACGTCGTCCTCGTCGGACCACGTGCCGGTGGCCAGCCCGGCGAGGAAGGCGGCGCCGAGGGTGGTGGCCTCGGTGACCGGTGACACCTCGATGGGCCGCTGGGTGGCGTCGGCCAGGGCCTGGACGAACACCCGATTGGCGCTCATGCCGCCGTCGACGCGGATCGCCGGCAGCGCGAAGCCGCTGTCGGCCTCGGCCGCCTCCAGCAGGTCGGCACCGCGGTGGGCGATGCCTTCCAGCACGGCGCGCACGACCTCGGGGCGTCCGGTGCCGCGGGTGAGGCCCACCAGCGTCCCCCGCGCCCCGAAGTCCCAGGCCGGCGTGCCCATGCCGAGCAGCGAGGGGACGAACCACACGTCGCCCGTGTCCTTGCACCGGCCGGCGACCTCCTCCGACTCGGCCGACGACGAGATGAGGCCGAGGTCGTCGCGCACCCACTCCACCGCCTGGCCGGCGGTGAGCATGAAGGCCTCGAGTCCCCACGTCACCCGCCCGCCCCGGCGCCAGGCCACGATCGGAAACGTGCCCGACGGCCCCCGCCGGGCGAACTCGGGCCGCTGGTCGCCCAGGCAGACGTCGAGCATCCCGCCGGTGCCGAACGTCATCTTGCCCATGCCGGCACGGGTGCAGCCCTGGCCGATGAGGGACGCCTGCTGGTCGCCCGCCATCCCGGCGATCGGTGGCGACCCGGGCAGGGCGGACGCCTCGCCCATCACGCCCGACGAGTCGACGATGGTGGGCATCACGGCAACGGGGATCCTGAGGGTCTCGAGCCGGTCCGTGGACCAACCGCCGCCGCCCCCGGCGTCCATCCCACCCAGGTCGGTGGCGCCGGCGTTGGACATGTCGGTGACGTGAACCTCGCCGCGGGAGAGGGTCCAGGCGACCCAGGAGTCGATGGTGCCGAAGCACAGGTCGCGCTCCCGGGCCGGGTCGAAGATGTCGAGCAGCACCGCCAGCTTGGTGGCCGAGGCGGCCGGCGAGACGTGGATCCCCTGGGCCTGAAGGGCGAGGCACATTCCCACCGTGCGCTGGTCCTGCCAGCCGATCCCCGGGCCGACGGGCACGCCGTTGGCGCGGTCCCACACGACCGTCGACGACCGCTGGTTGGCGACGCCCACCGCCTCGACCGGGCCGCCGGCGTCCAACGCCAGCCGGGCCACGTCGAGCACCGCCGTCGCCATCTCGGCGGCGTCGAACTCGACGAAGCCCTGGGCCGGGGTGGTCGGCAGCACCTGGCGGTAGTGGACGTGGGTGACGGTGGCGTCCGGCTGGACGATGGCGGCCCGCACCCCGCTGGTGCCGACGTCGACGACCAGGAGGCTCATTCGGGCGGCGGTGGCGGGTCGTCGGCAGCGGCCGCGTGCGGCCTGCGTGTGCGGGTGGCGATGAGGGCGCCGAAGATGCCGGCGGTGGCGGCCATGAAGCCGTTGAAGATGAGGGCGGTGGCGTCGGGCGACCGCCCGTCGATGGCCCGCACGACCACGACCACGATCACGATGACCAGGTAGGCGACGAGAGGCGCCAGCGCCCCGTGCACCAGGGGCGCCTCCAGGTGATGGCGGGCGGCGTAGGCGCCGCCGGCGACCTGCCCGGCCAGCAGGACGAAGTACAAGGGGATGACAAGGGCGGAGTCGCTGGAGAGCGTCGTGCCCAGCACCATGGCCGGCACGTCGATCGCGGCGGCCAGGGCGGCGCCGGACAAGACCACCTCCCAGTCGATGCGAAGCCGCCTGCGCTCCATCACGTCCATTCAATCGGGCCGAAGGGGTCGGGGAGGCCCAGCTTGCCGGGGTTGAGGATGCCGGTGGGATCCAGGGCCTGTTTGACGGCGACGAGCACCGAGAAGGCGGGACCGAGGGCCTCGGGGAGGTAGCGGGCCTTGGCCAGCCCGATCCCGTGGTGGTGGCTGAGGCAGGCCCCGTGGCGGCGGACCGCGCCCATCGCCGCGTCCCACGCCTGGAGGCAGAAGGCGGTCGCCAACTCGGGCGCCGGCCGCCCGGCGAAGGTGACGTAGATGCAGGCCCCGTCGGCGTAGGCGTGGGACTGGTGGGCCGACACCCACTCGACGCCTTCGACCGCGCCGAGGGCGGCGCGCATGTCGTCGTAGAGGGCAGGCAGCGCCGACCACGGGGCCGCCACCTCGGCGGTGTCGCCGGTGAAGCCCAGCTCGGCGAAGGTCCTCAGGTGGTGGCGGGACTCGAGCCACCGCTCGGCAAACGTGTCGTCGAGCCGACAGCCCTCGCCCCCACCTGCTCTTGCACCGACGCACTCCTCGGCGACCACCCGCATCGAGGCGTCCACCGTGACCGGGTCGCCCTCGTCGACGACCACCAGCAGCGTCCCGTCGGTCTCGCCGAACGCCAACCGGGCGTCGGCCGGGTCGTACAGCCGCAGCGCGGCGGGGGTGGCGGCGCGGCGGAGGATCCGGCGGCAGGCGTCGAGTCCGGCGGCGAAGGTGTCGAAGCCATAGACGGCCTGGTGCTGGGCGGTGGGCGCCGGCCGCAGCCGCAGGCGGGCGGACGTGATCACGCCCAAGGTGCCCTCGGAGCCGAGGAACACCTGGGTCAGGTCGGGGCCGACCGCGGCCCGGGGCGTCCCCCCGGTGCGGACCAGGCGGCCGTCGGCCAGCGCCACCCGCAGCCCGACGGTGAGGTCTTCGATCTTGCCGTAGCGCGTGGAGTATTGGCCCGCCGACCGGCAGGCAAGCCAACCACCGACGGTGGAGATGGCCATCGACTGCGGCCAGTGGCCGAGGGTGAGGCCGGCGGCCCGCAGGTCGTTCTCGAGGGCGGGGCCGAAGACCCCGGCACCGACGTCGGCCACCAGGGAGACGTCGTCGATCTCGGCGGGGCGGTCGAGGCGGCAGAGGTCGAGGCTCACCCCGCCATGAAGGGGGACCGAGCCGCCGCAGACACCGCTGCGCCCGCCGGCGGGGGTGACCGGGATCCCGGCGTCGTGGCACACCGCCAGCACCGCTGCCACCTGGTCGTCGTCGGCCGGTCGGGCCACCACCGACGGCCGGGAGCGGCCGGCGAGGCCGGTCGGAACCGAGGGCCACATGTCGGAGGCGGCCTCGGCGAGGACCTCGCCGTCGGTGGTGACGTCGTCGCACACTCCGGCCAGCCGGGCCAGCACGCGGTCGTCCACCTCGACCAGGCCGCCGGTGACCGGGGTCACCTCCGTCGGCCGTGACGGTCCACTTCACCGAGGGGGAGGCCCGCCACCTTGGCCTCGGCCATGAGGTCGGCGCGGTAGGCGTCGGCCTGGGCGTCGGCCTCCTCGTCGGTCCAGCCCAGGTCGGGGCCGACCAGGCGGGCGACCTCCCCGGCGACGGTAGCCGAGCCGTCGCGAGCCAGAATGCGCACCCGCAGGCGCCGGTCGAGGACGTCGTGGAGGTTGCGGGCCATCTCGCAGCGGACGGCGTGCAGCGCCTCGGCGGCCAGGTAGGGGAGCCCCTGCACGAGAGGTCGGGCGAGGCCGGGGTCCTGATCGATGAGGTTCTGGACCATGCCGATCTCGGTGCCGTAGCGCCGGGCCAGGTGCGAGCCGGGACCGGTGTCGGAGATGGCCGAGGCCCCCTCCCGCCTGCCCATCGGCGCCCCCCGGAGCTTCATCGACGCAGTGCGGCTCTGGGCGCCGGCGCCGAGCAGCTCGACGACCTGGTCCACGGTGTCGGCCGCCATCCGCCGGTAGGTGGTGAGCTTGCCACCGGTGACGCTGACGACCCCGGCGCTCGAGGTGGTCACGAGGTGGCGCCGCGACAGGTCGGCGCTGCGCACATCACGTTTGGCGGTGCCGGCGTCGGCGACGAGTGGCC
This sequence comes from uncultured Acidimicrobiia bacterium, assembly GCA_963825765.1. Classification (GTDB taxonomy): domain Bacteria; phylum Actinomycetota; class Acidimicrobiia; order Acidimicrobiales; family AC-14; genus CAWGUU01. The sequence goes on along the minus strand of CAWGUU010000013.1, from coordinate 130,961 downwards.
GCAGCCCGGCCCAGAAACCGACGACGTCGGACGGGTAGATCCGCTCGGTGGCCACTGCCGTGACCGCCTCCAGCAGGTAGTCGACGTCGGCCCGCGTGCACGACGCCTTGTCGAGGGGGCCCTGGTAGTCGGTGTCGGTCGTGCCGACGTACACCCTGTCGCTCCCGGGCCAGGGGATCAGGAAGATCGACCGTCCCTGCTCGGGGGCGGGCAGGACGGCTGCCACCGCCGACGGCAGCTTCGACCGCATCACCGCGATGTGGACACCCTTGGCCGGGCGGATGGTTGGCGGATTGTTGACTGGCGGACTGTCGGCTGGCAGCCCGCCCGCGGGCGACGGGTCGAGCCCGGCCACCTCGTCGACCCAGACACCGGCGGCGTTGACGACGACGGCGGCCTTGACCTCGATGTCCCTGCCGTCGGCCCGGACCGTGGCCCCGGCCACCCGCCCGGTGGGACCCCGGAGGAGGCCGGTGAAGGCGGTGTGGTTGGCGACCGCGGCCCCGTGGTCGAGCGCCGCGGTGCGGGCCACGGTCAGGGTGAGCCGGGCGTCGTCGACATGAGCGTCGTAGTACAGGTACGCCCGCGAGAACCCGTCGGGGCGCAGGGCGGGCACGCGGGAGAGGGCGTCGGCGGCGGTGATCTTGCGGTGGACGTGGCCGATCCGGGCCCCGCCGGCCAGGTCGTAGGCCCAGAGGGCGGCGCCCACGCCCCGGGCGGCGGTGGCGCCGCCGTAGACGGGAAAGACGAACGGCATCCGCCGGACCAGGTGAGGGGCGTTGCCCAGGAGCCGCTGACGCTCGGCGAGGGACTGGGAGACGAGGCCGAACTCCCTCTGGTTGAGGTACCGCAGCCCGCCGTGGACGAGCTTGGATGACTGCGACGACGTGCCCGAGGCGAAGTCGTCGCGCTCGACCAGGGCGGAGCGCAGGCCCCGGGAGGCGGCGTCGAGGACCACGCCGGCGCCGGTGATGCCTCCACCGACGACCAGGACGTCGAAAGGTTCGCTCGCCAGCCGCTCGAGCGCGATCGCCCGGTCGAACTCGCTCAATCTGCTGACAGCTCGGCGTAGGACGTCCGCAGGCCGTTCCGCAGAAGCAGGGGGAGGCCGCGGCGGGCGCGGACGAGGAGGGCGGCGGCCAGGACCAGGTACACGATCGAGACGACGACGAGCTCCACGCCGTGGGCCGATTCGGGGACGATGGCACCGATCAGGAACTGGGCCCAGAACAGGCTGAACAGCGCCCACGCCTCCTTCACGCTGAGGGACAGGTCCACCATGATGGCGACCGCGAACACCGACTGCGCAGCGGTCAGGAGCAGCTCCTCGCGCTGGCGGGCGATGATCGGCAGTCCGCCGAAGCTGCCGGAGGCGATGGCGAACACGATGGGCAGCGTCCCCACCAGCAGCGTCCATTGGTTGACCTTCGACGACACCAGCGTGCCCAGGCCGGAATCGGTGTTCAGCCGCCAGGCGTAGAGGCCGGCGATCAGCAGCTCGGGCGCCTCCGAGGCGAGTGGCGCCAGCCACTGGACCAGGAGGAACTCGCTCACCCCGAACTCGGCGCCGGTCTCGACCAGGGCCTCGGCGAAGTGCTCTGCGCACAGGATGATGACGGCGGCGGCGAACAGGAACATGACCCCGAACGCGATCCGACGGCCCTTGGTGGTGAACGTGCCGATGTAGGCGGCGGGGCCGACGAGGTGTGGTTCGCCAGCCGGCGCTTTCGAGATCCGGATCGTGTAGAGGATGAAGATCCCGACGAGGACGGCGGCGTCGACGAGGGTGATGCTGCTCTTGAGCGGGAGGGTCAGGGAGTAGGCGCAGGCGATGGCCAGGAAGGACAGCTCCACCGAGTGGGACCGCTCGAGCGTGACGGCCCGGTCGGGCATGCCACGCTTTCTCCACTGGTACCAGGCGATGAACACGACCATCGCCCACCCGATGCCGATGAGCAGCCGGTTGGCGCCGGTCATGTTGGCCAGCGCCAGCGAGCACGGCGACTCGCCGGACGCTCCCGGTGCCTGGCACGAGGGCCCGTACTGCTCGACGGCGTTGCCGCCCTTCCAGGCGAACACCATGTCGACGGCGTACTCGGGCAGCACGGCGATGAAGGCCAGCACGGCGATGGCCAGCCCGGCGGAGATGTCGAGCTGAGCCACTTCCGCGGCCCACGACAGCAGGAAGGCGGCGCCCACGATGGCCATGCCGAAGGTCAGGGCGTCCAGGGCGTGGCCGGTCGAGAAGTGTCCCAGCCGCAGCACGAGCCCCGGCATCGTGAGGGCCACCGCCAGAGCCAGAGCGATGCGCTGGCGCCCCGGTCGTAGCTCCCGGACACCGTCGGCCGTCGTCGTCACTGCTCGTTCCCTTCACTCGGCGGCCGGACCCGTCCGATCCTAGGGGCGGTCCTTCGGGGCCTCGGGCGCGGACGTCCGCACGGGGAACTGCTTGGACTTCGGCAACGAAGATGTTCGATAATGGGCGCAACTGATGAAGAGTCGTGTTTACGATGCCGCAGATGAGGAGAAGCTGAGCCGGTGATGGACTTGTCCTGGCGCTCTAGAGGCGCGTGCAGGGGTCTTTCCCCTCAGATCTTCTACCCGTCCACCGAGGACGACGCCTCCGAGGCCAAGTCGGTGTGCTCGTCGTGCTCGGTGCGCCAGCCGTGCCTGGAGTTCGCGTTGAGCACGAGGGAGCACGAGGGTGTCTGGGGTGGCGCCACCGAGAAGGAGCGGCGCCGGATCCTCCGCCAGCGTCGCAAGACCGCCGCCGCCTGACCCGCACCCCGACAGGCACGAAACCGCCTCCGGCAGTACGTTCTCGCCCATGACGTTCGCCGACCTCGGCGGCTGGCCCGCCGTCCTCGGGGCACTGACGCGCGGCGTGGACCTGCCGCCGACGTCGGCCGCCGCGGCGATGACCGAGGTGTTGGAAGGTCGGGCCACGTCGGCCCAGATCGCCGCGTTCTGCGTCGCCCTGCGCATGAAGGGCGAGACGGTCGAAGAGATGACCGGCATGTTGGGGGCCATGTTCGAGCACGGCGTGCGGGTGGACGTGCCGGCAGGGCTGATCCTCGTGGACACGTGCGGCACCGGCGGCGACCGGAGCTGCACGATCAACGCGTCGACCCTCGCCGCCCTGGTGGTGGCGGGTGCGGGGGCGCCGGTGTGCAAGCACGGGAACAGGGCGGCGTCGTCGCGGTGCGGCTCGGCGGACCTGCTGGAGGCCCTCGGCGTGGTCGTCGACCTCGGTCCCGAGGGCGTCGCGGCCTGCATCAACCAAGCCGGGATGGGCTTCTGCTTCGCCCCCCGCTTCCATCCTGCGCTGCGCCATGCCGGGCCCACCCGCCGCGAGCTCGGCGTGCCCACCGTCTTCAACTTCCTCGGTCCACTGGCCAACCCGTCCCGGCTGAAGCGCCAGTCCCTCGGGGTCAGCGACCCCCGGATGGCCACCAAGATGGCGGGCGTCCTGCAGGCGAACGGGGCGGAGCGGGCCATGGTGGTGTTCGGCCACGACGGGCTCGACGAGGTCACCACCACCACGACGTCCACGGTGATCGACGTGGACGAGGGCGGGATGCGGACGTACGAGATCGACCCCGGCGCGCTGGGGCTCTCGATGGCGGAGCCGGGCGACCTGGTCGGCGGCGACACTGCGACGAACGCCGACATGGCCCGAGGGGTGCTGGACGGCAGGCGCGGTGCCCAGCGGGAGTTCGTGATGCTCAACGCCGCAGTCGGTCTGGTGGCCGCCGGCCTGGCCGACGACGTGGCCGCCGGGCTCGAAGCCGCCGCCGCGTCCATCGACGAGGGTCGCGCCGCGTCGGTGCTGGACCGAATGGCAAAGGTTTCGCAGGGCCAGGCAGCGGCGCAGGCAGCGGCACAGGGGGGCGCGTGAACGGACGACCGACAGGGTGGATCGGGGTCAGGGCCGGAGTGCTGAGCGCGACCGCCGCGCTGCTGCTCCTGTTGACGGCATGCGGCGGCGGGGAGGACAAGGGGGAGGCGACGAGCACCACCGTCGAGGGCGCCACCACTGTCGTTCCCACCGCGACCGACAAGCCGTGCGACCTCGTCACCGAGGCCGAAGTGGCGGCGGCGGTGGGCACGCCCGTGAAGGCGGGCGGGTCGGCCGTAACCGCCCAAGGGACCGCGTGCAGCTTCACCCTCGCCTCGAACGCCGCGCAGCTCATCCTCGTCGTGAAGTCGACCGACCAGGGCAATGTTGCGAAATACGACCAAATCAAGAGGTCAAGCGCCGATGCCAAGGACCTCACCGGTGTGGGCGACAAGGCCTTCGTCGCCGGTGGCCAGGCAGTGGTATTGCAAGGGACGACCCTCTTCGTCGTGGCCCTGACGATCGACATGGCCCCCGCAGCACTCGCCGCCGCGTCCACAAACCTGGTGAAGGCCGCCGCCACCTGACGAACCAGTTCGATCCCGACACCGGGGCTTCTGGGCTCATCGGGACTGCCAGGCTCATCGAGCTCGGCGGGCCGCGGCCCGGCCGGCGGGCTCGTAGCCGGGCAGCACGGGAAGCGGTGAGGTCCACGCCCCCTCGCAGCTGACCAGCCTGGCGGCCCTTCCCTCGGCGTCGAGCCAGGCGGCGACGCACGCCACCTCGTCGACGAGGTCACGGGCGAGCGGCACGCCGCATTCGGTGGTGGCGGCCGGGCCGGCGGCACCGTCGGGTACGAGGGCCAGCATCCCCGGCCCGGCGGCGAGGGTGCCGCCGGCCAGCACCACGTGGTCGCCGTCGACCTCCAGCTCCATCCGTCCCGCCCGCCGTAGCGAGTCGAGGCGGCGGTGCCGGCTCAGGGCCCGGGCCAGGGCGGCGAGGCGCTCGCGGGCGTCGGCGGCCTCCTCGAAGCGCTCGTCCGCGGCGAGGTCGCGCATGCGGGCCTCGAGCGGGTCGAGGAGGGTGCGGGGTTTGTCGGTGAGGCCCCTGACCACCCGTTCGACGAGGGCCGCGTACTCCGCCTCGGACACGGTGCCGGCGCACGGGCACGCGGCCACTCCCAGCTGGGCAGCCGTGCAGGGCGCCTCGCGCCGGGTGCGGCCGGGCTTGGCGGTGCAGCGGCGGATGGGGACGGCCGACTCGATGGCCTCGGCCACGATGCGGGCGGCGCCGGTGGAGGGGAGCGGGCCGAGGTAGAGGCAGCCGTCACCCGGTCGGACGGTGCGGACGACCGACAGGCGGGGGAATCGCTCGTCGAGCGTGAGCTTCAGGTAGGCGTAGCGGGACCACGTCTTGGACCGGCGGTTGAACGGCGGCAGGTGGCGGTGGATGAGCCTGACCTCCAGCACCGCCGCCTCGAGCGGACCGGAGCAGACCATGTGGTCGATGGTGACGGTCTCCCGCAGGAGCTGGGACACCTTCCGGCGCTCGTCGCCCCCGAAGTACGAGCGGACCCGCGTGCGCAGGTTGGACGCCTTCCCGACGTAGAGCACCTTGCCGCCCTGGCCCCGGAACAGGTACACGCCGGGGCGGCGGGGGAGACGGGTGGTGAGCTTGAGCTTGTTGGCCTGGGGGTGGGCGCGGATGGTGGGCAGCTCGATGAGGTCGTCGAGCCCGAGGACGCCGAGCGTGCCGGCCCGCTCCAGCAGGGCGTGCAGGAGGTCGGTGGTGGCGATGGCGTCGGCGAAGGCCCGGTGGGTGGGCTTGTGCGCCAGGCGCATGCGGTCGGCGAGGGTGGACAGGCGGCAGTCGGGGACCTCGTCGCGCACCAGGCGGCGGGCGAGGGCGCAGGTATCGACCCAGCGGTTGCCGAGCCGTGGGTACCCGAGCTCGGCCAGCGCCCACTGGAGGAACGAGAGGTCGAACCGCACGTTGTGGCCGACGACGACGGAATCGCCGATGAACTCCAGCAGGTTGGGCATGACCTCGGCGATGGTGGGCGCGGGGGTGACCATCGCGGTGGTGATCCCGGTGAGCACCGTGATGAAGAACGGCACCTCGGTCTGAGGGTTGACGAGGGTGTCGAAGGTGCCCAGCAGCTCGCCGCCCCGCACCTTGAGGGCGCCCACCTCGGTGATCCTGCACGTGGTCGGCGTGGCGCCCGTGGTCTCCAGGTCGAGGACGCAGAAGGTGACGTCGGCCAGCGGCGTGCCCATGTCGTCCAGCGAGGCCTGCGTGTGCAGAGGCATGCCGGCCGACGGTATCGAACAGACGTTCGATGATCAAGTACCGTCGATGGGACTGCGAAAGAGGTGTGACAGACTTGGTCTGCTGTGGCCCCTGCCCGCTACCGCTGTTCCGCCTGCGGCAACCGCACCCGGTTCGACGTCACCAGCAGCAGGCGTACCCGAGCCTTCCACCACTACTCACTGGGCGGGGACCTGACGGTCGAGGAAGAGGAAGTCCTGGCCGAGTCGGTCGAGGAGGTCTCCTGCCGGTGGTGCGGGTCGGGCAGCGCGGTGGAGCAGTTGGCGGAGGCGCCCTGGACGGCGAGCGGCTGACGCCGGCCGCCGAGACCCTGCTGCGCCCGGTGCTGGAGGCGGCTGTCGCGGTGGCCCGCGCCGGCGAGGACGCGACGCCCATCGAGCCGCCGCCCCCGGCGCTGCGGCCCTTCCTGCACTTCGCCAAGCTGCCCCGCCCGGCGCTGGTGGCGGCCCGGCGCGTGCTCGACGGGGACGAGGAGTTCCGGGCCCGGGTGCTGGACACCGTCACCGAGGTCGACGTGGGCCGATCGGGGTGGCTCTACCTGACCCGGCCCGACGGGTGGGAGAAGGAGCTGGCCGAGCTGGTCGGCGAGGTGGCCGACATCGAGGAGCGCGAGGCGGACCGCCGGGCGGAGGGCGACGCCCGCAAGCGCCTGGCCGGGGCGGAGACGGCCCGGCGCCGGGCCGAGGAGGCTGCGGTGGCGGCCGAGGCCGACGCGGCGCGGGCCGCGGTGGCCCTCGCCGACGAGCGCCACGCCCGGCGGGCTGCGGTCGAACAGGCGACAAGGCTGGAGGCCCGGCTGGCCCAGGTGACGACCGAGCGCGACAGGGCCCGGGCGTCGGCCGTCGAAGCGGCGGGCGTGGCGAGCGAGGCGGCTGCCGTGGCGGCGGTGGCTGCGAAGGACGTCGAGGAGCTGCGGGCGCTGCTGAAGGCGGCGGAGGAGGAGGTGGCGCGACTCGAGCGAGCGGCGTCGGTCGTCGTCCTCCCGGTCGAGCGGGCGGAGCGCGAGCTGCAGTCGCCGGCCCTCGACGTTGCCGGTGCCGCGGCCGCGCTGATCGACGCCGCCCGGGCGGCGGCGGCGCTGGCCGACGGTCTGGCGTCGGTGGCGACGTCGCTGCAGCCGTCGCCGCAGCCCCAGCCGCCCGGAGGCCGTGCCGGGCCCGGCGCCCCCACGGTCGGGGCCATAACGCCGCCGGCGACCCTCGGTGCCGGTCCTGTCCGGACCGGCGACGCGGCCTCGAAGCGGCCCCGAAGCGGCGCCCGGCCCGTGCCGGTGGCCTTGCCGCCGGGGATCTTCGACGACTCGGTGGAGGCGGCCGACCACCTGGTGCGGGTGCCGGGGGTGACGGTGCTGATCGACGGCTACAACGTGTCGAAGCTGGGCTGGCCGGACCACCCCATCGCCGAGCAGCGGCGTCGACTGGTCGACGCCCTGTCCGAGATGTCGGCGAGGACTGGGGCCGAGGTGGTTGTGGTGTTCGACGGGGCCGACACCGTGTGGTCGCCGCAGGTGCCGTCGACCGGGCGTCGCGTGCGTGTGATGTTCTCCCCCCCGGGGGTGGAGGCCGACGACGTGGTGATCGCCCGGGCCGCCGAGCTCCGGCCGTCCCGGCCGGTCGTGGTGGCGTCCAGCGACAACCGCGTGCGGGCCGGCTCGGCGGGCGCGGGCGCCAACGTCATCTCGTCACCGCAGCTGCTGGCCGTCCTGCACCGCTGACCGGACGGGGGGGCGAGTCGATTGGCGACCGCGCCCACACCCTGGTCCTCTGCTCCGCCTCGGCTTCAGTCGAGCTGGATCACCGAGAGGATGTTGCCGGCGGGGTCCTTGAACCAGGCGATAGGTGGCCCGCTATCACGCATGACGCCCTTGTCGTCGACGATGTCGTAGCGCTCGAGCTCGATGCCCCGCTCCACGAGGTCGTCGACCGCCGCGTCGATGTCGTCGACGGGGAAGTTGAGGATGGTGAAGGTCGCCGGCGTGTGGTCGGACTTGGGGTAGACGAGGGTGTCGCGGTCGCCGGCGATGTGGAGCGTCAGCATCCCGTTGGCCTCGGTGACCCTCAGGCCGAGCGTGTCGCCGTAGAAGTGCCGGGCGTTGGGGATGTCGTTCACGGAGAACCCGCTGAACGCCTTGGTCTGCTCGAACATGTGCTTCTCCCTGGTGTGAGCTACGAAGGGGGAGACGAGCCGGGGATGCCGGACTAATCGACAGCCGTTGCGCGACGACATCGGGTCGCCCGACTCTCGAGCCGATGTACCCGCAAGGTCGACGTCGGGCTCCGGCACGCACGCCAGCCTGCTCACGTGGAGGCCGTGCCGTCGCCCGGCGGCGGCGATCCCAGGACTGCGCGAGCACGCTCGAGCTGTAGCGTCGGAGGTATGGCGTTCGACGCTCGCGTCGCCGTGCAGATCGAGCACTTCCTCGTCGAGATCGGCATCGCCGTACGGTTCGAGCCGATCCCGGTGACGACGTCGTTGCCGGGCATCACGATCGACCGTGGTGCGCCCGACGTCGACCGGGACTCGCTTCGCTACCCAGGGGATCTGCTGCACGAAGCTGGCCATCTGGCCGTGATCCCCGGTGACGAGGCGTCCAGGTGGACGGAGACGCAGGTTCGGATCCCGCCGGGAGATGATGGCCATCGCCTGGTCCTATGCCGCTCTTCGCCACCTCCGGCTCGACGCTGCCGTCGTATTCCATGACGCTGGATATCGAGGCGGTTCTCGCAGCCTGATCGAGAATTTCAGCGCTGGCAGGTACCTCGCCGTTCCCATGCTCCAATGGCTGGGCATGACGGCCGACCCACGGCGTGCCGCCCAGCTCGGCGTCGACCCTTACCCGAAAATGCTCAAGTGGCTCTTGTGACGCGCGCGCCGGGGCCACGGGCAGCGGTAGGGGACGGGCGTTCCCACGGCAAGCGCACGGCAGTCCTCTGGCAACCGTCGTATCCGATGGTCATTCCTGTCCAGACCTCCCGTCCGGGGAGGCCGATCAGGAAGGAACCGACATGCTCCGCAAGATCATCCTCACCGCTGCTCTGGCCTTCGTCCCCGTGCTGGCGGCTGTGCCCGCCGGCGCCCTGTCCCCGGGCGGCACGGTCTGCTACGCCGCAGACGGAACGCCCGTCGTCGACCCGCCCAACCCCGACGACTACGAGGCGTGCGCGACGAACCCCGGCCCCGGGGGATCAGGCGGCGGTGGTGGGCCGCAGCTGTGCACGGTTGGCGTGCACTACAACGGGTACGACGACGGCCTGGGTTCGACGGGCCCCTACACGATCAGGAAATGCATTCCGATCCAGCCCTTCCAGGGCTGAGCGAGAGCGTGGCCCGGCATCGAACACGTGCCGGGCCACGCCTCCCGTAGGACTGACAAACCCGGTCAGATCAGGCAAGGCGCTTCAGGAAGGAGGTGGCGGCGTCGCGCCCGTTCTCGAACAGGCAGAGCCGGGCGCGGTTGTCGACGTCGAATTGCGTGGCGGGCACGCCCGACGTGTCGACCTGAATGGTCCGGCGGCCGGCGGTGTCGGCGCCCAGCGACGAGCTGTACCAATCGCCGGTGATCGTCGCCAGGCAACGGATCCCCAGACCGACCGCCGTGCGCACCGGCCGGTCCCGACCGTGGGGCGGTGAGGTGCGGACCTTCACGCCCCACGTCGGCCAGCGCGCCGGCTTGCCGTCGGTGCGGTCGAACACGGTGATGGGGTAGTTCGCCAGGAGGCCGCCGTCGACCCACGTGGCGGCGCCGTGGTCGGTCTCCACGTTGACGGGACGAAAGAAGAAGGGAATCGACATCGACGCCCGCACCGCGTCGGCGATCGGCTGGTCGTCGGCACGGCGCCCGTAGCGCGAGTAGTCCCAGGGGAGGCGGACCAGCACCTTGTGGGTGACGTCGGCCACGTGGATGACGAGCGCGTACTGCTGATGCTCGGCCAGCGAGGACCCGGGGTCGTCGTCGATGCGCAGGTCGGCGAAGGTCCTCACGCCGACGTCCTCCAGGGCTGGATTGAGAAACTCGTAGAGGTAGTCCCCCGAGTGCAGGCCGCCCCGGCGCAGCAGGTCGACCGCGCCCGAAACCGGCCCCGAGACGCGGCCGGGCCGCCGCCAGGCCAGGAACCGTGAGTTGTCGACGCGCAGCGACACGTCGAGCAGCCCGCTCAGATCGCGTCCGGCCTTCTGGTAGGCGGCGACCCCGGCGGCGATGATGGCGCCGCCGCTGGTGCCGGCCACCCGCGGGAAGGTGTAGCCGGCCTCGGCCAGGACGGTCACGGCGCCGAGCAGGGCGATGTTCTTGACGCCGCCGCCCTCGAGCACCAGATCGACCTTCTTCACTCGCTCAGACAAGGGGTGTCCCTTCTGGGTCGAGGCGTACAACCAGGTTCGGAGGATACGGCTACTGCGATGACAGCCCCGCCCGGCCCGGGCCCGCTGGCGCGGGCCGTCAGTCGTCGAGCTTCCGGCGGTGCCCCTCGGGACAGGTGCCGTAGGTGGCCTCGTACCAGCCAGGATGATCGTCGGCCCCGGCAACCTCCAGTCGCCAGTGGGCCTGGCAGTACGACCCGGCACAAGGCGGGCACCAAGCGGGGACGAATTCCGGATCGACGTCGTAGAGCGCGCTCGCGTCGGCAGCCTCTACGGCCCGGTCGAGGCCCTTCGACGTCACCGGGCGTCGAGCGTTCGAGGCGAGGAGCCAGGTATTGCCGAGGAAGCCCGTCACGACGACCTGCTTTCCGCGCAGCTCCACGGTTACGGCGACGGCGTCGCAGAGCCGGCAACGAAACTCCGCACGCCGCCTGGCACTCTGCCGCGCAAGCTTCCTCCTGTCCGCGATATGTCTGACCGTACCGGCACACCTGGCGCCCGCCAATATGGTGCAGTGCGGTTCGACATCGTCGTCTACGACGGCTTCGACGAGATGGATGCCCTCGGCCCGTTGGAGGTGTTCCGCAACGCGGCAGAGAGCGCGGACGACCTCACGGTGCAACTGGTCACACGTGAAGCACAGGACGTCGTGCGGGGGGCGTACGGACTACGGCTGTTGCCGGACGGGGCCTACACCGCCGGTGCAGACGTCCTCCTCGTGCCTGGTGGTGGCTGGATCGCGCGATCCGAGGTCGGGGCATGGGGCGAGGTACAGCGCGCTGACTGGCTCCCGCTTCTCGCGGGCGCCCGCGCCACGACGGGCTGTATCGCCGGCGTGTGCACCGGAACGATGCTTCTGGCTCACGCCGGACTGGTCGACGGTCGGCGTGCCTCTACGCATCACGGCGCTCTAGTCGAGCTTCGGGCCGCCGGAGCCGTCGTCGTCTCGGAACGCGTGGTCGACGATGGCGACCTCGTGACGTGCGGGGGAGTGACCAGCGGGATCGATCTGGCGCTCTGGCTCGTCGAGCGAGCGTTCTCGTCCGAGCTGGCGGACGACATCGCCACGCGGATGGAGTACACGAGGCAGCGCCCCGCTGATGCAGAGGTCCGCCGAGGTGCTCCTCTGCGCGAAGGCGGTTAACCGGCACGCCGATCCGAGCTCTCATACGCTCTGCCCGTGCTCATATCCCGCCGGATGCGGATGGCGGGACTCGTCTCTCTGCTCCTGCTCGCCGGCACCATGGTCGCGTGCGGCGGCGGCGACGACGCCGGGTCCTCGGGAGCCGAACCCAGGGTCGGGAGCTGGAAGACCTGGGTCCTCTCGTCGCCTTCGGCCGTCGCCGTCCCCCCACCGCCGGTGGCGGGTTCGGACCGGGCCAAGGCCGACCTGGCCGAGGTCAGGAGGCTCGCCGGCGAGCGCACGCCGGCGATCGTCGAGACCATCCACACGTGGAGCGGTCCGCTGCCGACCGAGCCGTGGATGACGACCGCCTTCACCCTCGTCTCCAACCAGGTGAAGAATCCGCCCCTGTCGACCCGCAACTACGCCCTCGTCCACGGGGCGATGTACGACGCCATGGTGTCCGCCTACCACTGGAAGTACCAGTACGACGTGAAGCCTCCGACCGGCGCCGACCCGGTGATCCCTGCCGGAGCCGACCCGGCCTACCCGTCGGAGCACGCCGCCATCGCCGGGGCCGCGTCGAGGATCCTGGCCCACCTCTACCCGAACGAGTCGGCGCTGCGGCTCGACGAGAAGGCGGAGCAGGCGGCGCAGTCCCGGGTGCAGGCCGGAGTCAACACGCCGAGCGACGTCGCCGCCGGCCTGGAGCTCGGTCGGGAAGTGGCCGACCGGTGGATCGAACACGCTCGCACCGACGGCGCGGGGACGCCCTGGGACGGTCAGCGTCCCCCCGGGATCGGCGGCGGCCCGGAGTTCTGGGAACCCCCGCCCGGCAGCGTGTCTCCCCCCGTCGACCCCGCGGCCGGCACCTGGAAGGCGTGGGTGATGAGCTCCAACAGCATGTTCCGGCCGCCACCGCCACCCGCCTACGGCTCCCCCGAGTTCGTCGCTGCGGCCCGGGAACTGATCGACATCCGCACCAACCTCACCCCCGACCAGGCCGAGCTGGCCCGGTTCTACGAGGGCGGCCAGGGGACGAAGCTCCCCGGAGGCATCACCCTCGACGTGAACGCGGCCGACGTGCTGACGGCGGCCACCGCCGACGTCGAGGCGGGCGGGCTGAGCCTGCCCTACGCGGTGCGGGCCGTCACCCTCGTCACCATCGCCCTGGCCGACGCCGGCATCTCGGCGTGGGACGCCAAGTACACGTACTGGAGCCCCCGTCCGATCAACGCCATCCGTGACCTGGGGCTCGACCCGGACTGGACGCCGTTGCTCGGGACGCCGCTGTTCCCCGCCTACCCCTCGGGCAGCGCCGGGTATGCCGGCGCGGCCCAGGCGGTCATGACCTATCTCTTCCCCGCCGACGCGGCCAAGTTCGAGCAGCGGGCCAAGGACCAGGCCGAGTCGCGGCTGCTCGGGGGCATCCACTGGCGCTACGACTCGGTGTCGCTGGGCGCCGGCAACCAGATCGGTGGCCTCGTCGTCGCCTGGGCCGGGGAGGACGGGTCGCAGCCTCGCTGAGGGTCAGCGACCAAGAACGCCCACCAGGCGTCAGCAGTCGAACATGATGGCGTTGCTGGGCTCGGACCGGTTCCCGGACGTGTCGACGGTGCGGAGGACGATCTCGGTCGGTCCGGTGAACCGGCAGAAGGTGATCCCCTCGGGAGCGCCGATGCCCCCGTCGGCAGTGAGGACTCCGTTCTGGTAGATCTCGTACAGGAGCTGGGACTGCGGGTCAACGTTGTCGGTCGACGGGGTCCAGTCCAGCCAGATCTCGGGCGAGGAGGTCTCCGGGGAAGGCCTGAGGTTGGTCGGTGCCGTCGGCGCGACGGTATCGGTGACCGGCGGGGTCGTCACCGACAGGATGTTGCTGGTGACCGTGTTGCCGGACGCGTCCCGGGCCGTCACCCTGAACACGTACGTGGTCGAGGGGGTGAGGTAGAAGAGCGTCGCCGACCGGAACCCGATCTGGTCGGCAGCCACCGGGGCGTCGTTCATGAACAGCGTGGTCCAGACCTGGCTGAGGTTGTCGGTCGACGCCGTCCAGGCCACCGAGATGCGGACGGGGTGGACGCCGGTGGCCGACAGCGTCGGTGGCGGGCTGGGCGGCGTCGTATCGGGCGGCGTCGTGTAGGTGACGGTGTTGCTGCTGGCGGAACGGTTGCCCACCGAGTTGATGGCATAGACGGAGAACGAGAAGGTGCGGTCGGGGAGGAGCTGTGTCCGCGTCAGCGTGGTCTGCGGGGGATCGACCCGGATGCATCCTGCGCCGCCGTTTTGCACGCAGTACCACCAGTTCGAAGAGCTGGCGCTCGACGCGTCCCAGGCCAGCGAGACGCTGGTGGACGTCGACGCGGTGATGCGGAGGTTGGTCGGCGCCTTGGGCGCGGCTTTGTCCTTGGGCGGCGCAGCTGACGCGGGCCCGGCATGGACGAGGGCGCCGAGCGCCAGGACGCACACGATCGAAGCAGCCCGTCGAAGGGTCATCCAGCTCTCCTCTGTCTTGCCTGAGCGGTTGCCGACTGGGATACGGCAGAAGCCGCCAACTGGATTGCGGGCGCGCTACGTTCCGTCTGGCTGGGAACCTCGCAGAGCGCCGGGAGAACCATGATCGACGCATCGGTGCACGTGAACGGCGACGACGCGTTCCTCGCCTGGCGGATGCCGGTGACGCCCGATTGCGTGGGTGTGGCCATCCACCGCCGGGTGCTCCGGGACGGGGCCGTCGTCTCCGACGGGCTCCTCGAGAACCGCGTCGGGTTCAGCGCCGATTCGCCCAGACCGGGCGAGACCCGTCCCTCCAGCGAGTGGCCGTTCCAGCGCTACACCTGGACCGACCACGGAGTGGGGGAGGGCGACGAGGTCTCCTACCGGATAGCGCCGGTGCTCCGGCGCGACGGCGGCCAGTTGGTCGACGAGGAAAACTCCGCCAGCGTCGGCCCGGTGCCGGTCACCGCCGCGGTCAGCGACGGCGCCGCCTACTTCAACCGCGGCGTCATCCTGTCCCAGTTCATGCTCCGCCAACTGCCGCCCGGCTGGGCGTCGTCGCCCCTCCCCGAGAAGCGTGCCGCCCTCAGACAGCTGGCCGAGTCCCTCCGGGTCGATTCGTCGGACCTGCGCCGGTTCCTGATGGGAGACCTCGGCGCCGCCCTGCTCCACCTGCTCGACGTGGAGCTGGCAGCCGGCAGCGAGGTGCACGCCGCCCTCTACGAGGTGAGCGATCGAAGCCTGATCGAGTCCTTGGGCCGATTCGGCGAGCGAGCCCACGTCGTGCTGGCCAACGGGTCCAGCGACAACTCCCGGAACCCGCGCACGCCGACGCCCTACGTGGACGGCAACGCCGAGGCGGCGGCGGCGCTCGGGCCTGTCGTCGACCTCCGGCGCCGGATGTTCTTCTCGTCCCAAGGGCTCGGCCACAACAAGTTCCTGGTGGTCAGCCGTGAGGGCCGGCCGACGGCGGTCTGGACGGGCAGTACCAACTGGGCGACGACGGGTCTCTGCACCCAGGCGAACAACGCCGTGCTGCTGGAGGACCCGGCCCTGGCCGCGATCTACCTCGAACAGTGGCAGCGTCTCGCCGCCGACAACCAGCCGGTGCCGGACCGGGAGGTCGACTCTCCGACCTTCGGAGCCGCGCTCACCGCCGGCAACGATCAGGCCCACCAGAGCGCCCACGCCGGCATCAGCTCTCGGGTGTGGTTCACGCGCACGAGCGGCGGCGCCGAGGTCGACGAGGTCGTCGGCCTCATCGACGCCGCCGAGCACGCCATCTTCTTCCTCATGTTCGAGCCGGGGACCGCCAGCCGCGTGGTGACCGCGCTCACCGCCCGGCTCGGTGACCCCGATGTGCACGTGCACGGCGTGATCAACACGATCAAGAGCGGTGCACCCCGCACGCCGGAGCGTGGAAACGAGGTCGAGGTGGCGGTCCTGGCCCCAGCGGCGCCCCCTACCCCGTTCCGGCTGGAGATCGTCCAGCCCGAGGGCGTCGAGGACGACCTGAGCTCGTGGGCGACCGAGGTGACCCGTCAGGACTTCGTCATCGGGTCGGGCGGCGTGATCGGGCACGCCATCGTCCACAGCAAGGCGATCGTCATCGACCCGTTCACCAAGCCGGTCGTCATCACCGGGTCGCACAACTTCTCCCGCCGGGCCAGCACCCACAACGATGAGAACCTGCTCATCAGGGCGGGCGACGCGCAGATGGCCGAGCGCTACGCCGTCCACATCATGGGCGTCTATCAGCACTACCGGTGGCGCAAGTACCTCAAGGACTCCAGGGCCCAACGCCGGTCGCCGTTCGACTCCCTCCAGCCAGATGCGGGATGGCAGTCCAAGCTCACCGACGCCCGTCAGCGGGAGCTCTCGGTCTGGCTCTGAACCGATCACGATCTGTCACATACGGATTGCGGGCGGTGTCTTGATGTCGATCACATCGACAGGAGGAGCAAGATGGCCAGTACGCCCCGGATTCCCAAGGCAGAGATCACCGGCATGTACGGGTACCTCGTGAAGCGGTTCACCCGGAAGCTGCTCGGTGACGTCCCCGAGCCGGCCGAGGTCATGTGGCACAACCGAGCGGTGCTCACCAGTTGCACCGGCTTCGGCCGCAAGGCCCAGAAATGGGACCAGCTCGACCCCAACCTGAAGTCCTTCGCCCACATGGCGGTCGCCGCGCTGGTCGGCTGCTCGTGGTGCCTCGACTTCGGCTATTTCCACGCCCACAACGAGGGCCTCGACGAGGCCAAGGCCAGCGAGGTGCCCCGGTGGCGTGAGTCGCCGGTGTTCACGTCGCTCGAGCGAGACGTCATGGAGTTCGCCGAGGCGATGAGCCAGACGCCCCCACGGGTTACCGACGAGCTGTTCGCCCAGCTGCTCGAGCAGCTCGGTGCGCCGGCCATGGTGGAGCTCACCGCGTCGGTCGGGTTTGCGAACATGAACACGAGGTGCAACACGGCGTTGGGGATCGAAGCCCAAGGGTTCTCCTCGGCGTGCAAGCTGCCGCTGGCCGAGCCGGCGGCCGGGTACGCGGCCTCGGTATGAGCGAGGACGCGTTCGCGCTCCACCGCAGCCTGCTGTTCACCGTCGCCTACGAGATGCTCGGCTCCGCCTCCGACGCCGAGGACGTCGTCCAGGAGACGTGGCTGCGGTGGGCCGACGTCGACCACGCCGTGGTGCGCGACCCGCGGGCCTACCTCGTTCGCATCGTCACCCGTCAGGCGCTGAACCGGCTGCGGTCGCAGGCGAGACGGCGTGAGGACTACGTGGGCGAATGGCTGCCGGAGCCGCTGCTCACGAGCCCCGACGTCGCCGCCGACGTCGAGCTCGCCGAGAACGTGTCGATCGCGATGCTCACCGTGCTCGAGACCCTCGGTCCGGCCGAGCGCGCCGTGTTCGTGCTGCGCGAGGTGTTCGAGACCCCCTACGACGAGATCGCGGAGGCGGTCGGCAAGTCACCCGCCGCGGTGCGGCAGATCGCCCACCGGGCGCGCGACCACGTCGCTTCTCGGCGCCCGCGAGTGGCGGTCAGCGCGTCGGAGCAGCAGGTCGCCGTGGACCGATTCCTCGCCGCCGTCCGACTCGGCGATCTGCAAGGCCTACTCGATGTCCTCGCGCCCGACGTCGTGCTCGTTGCCGACGGAGGCGGTTTGGTCGCCGCCGTTCGTCGTCCGATCGAGGGTGCGCAACGGGTGGCCGCCTTCCTGATCGGCGCGGCCCGCTCAGTGGACTTCGAGACGAGGGCCGTCTGGCTGAACGGGTCGCCTGCCTTCCGGATCGACATCGGCGGTGACCTCGACACCGCGGTCAGCCTCGCCGTCGAGAACGGTCGCATCGCCCGCATCTACGCCGTCCGCAACCCGCACAAGCTGACCGGACTCGACGGGATCGCCGCACTCACCCGGACCTGACCCTGGCGGCCGTTCGACGGACCCCAATGAACCGGTGACACGAAACCGCGCATGGCGCGGTTGTGTGGCCCCAGTCCGTAGGGTCGAGGGAACTGACCTGGTGGAGATCCACCCAGGAAAGGGAGACGTCGTGCCCGACCACACGCTGATCGCCGGCGAACCCGACAACGCGCCTGGCGGAGACGCGTTCTACTCGCCCCCCGACCCGCTGCCGGCGGGGTACCCGGTGATCAGCTGGGCCCTTCACTTCGGGACGATCAACCACGACACTGAAGCGCTTGCCGGTTGGCTGAGCTCCCTCCCCGGATGAGCCCACAGGTGTCAGGTGAGTGAATCATGTGTCCCTCCACCAGCGAGGGTCTCTCGACCGTCCAGCCGAACACGTCCAGCGACATCGGTCCCGACCTCCTGGTCGCCACGACCGAGCCCGATCACCAGTACAGCTGTTCGCTCTACGGGGCGATGCCCGATGTAACGGTGGTGCCTGCTGGACCGCCGGACGGCGACCTCGCTCGACGGCTTCGATGCGTGGACTTGCTCCACGTCGCATGGCCCGAGCATTGGCTCGGCCTCCGCCCTGAGGTATCACGGCGCGTCATTGACCAGCTCCAGGCGGCGGGCGTCCCGGTCGTGTGGACCCAGCACAACCTGCTGCCGCACCACGACCGGTCCGAGGCCGCGCGGCGCACGTACTCGCTCTGGGCCGGGGCCGCCGACGGTGTCATCCACCACAGCCGGTACAGCAAGCAGATCGCCCTGGCCTTCCATCGCTACCCCCGGGCACGGCATTTCGTCATCCCCCATGGGCATTGGGGCGGCTACTTCCCGACCGCCCCTCCTGATCGGAGCTCGGTCGAAGCCGAGGAAGGTTGGCCGAGCACCAGGATCAGGTTGGCCGTCATCGGCCAACCACGTCCGGAGAAGGCCCTTCAGACCGTCGTCGACGCCGTAGCCGGGAGCGACCGCGACGACATCCAGCTGGTGGCTCGGCTTTCCGCCGAGATTCGGGTCCCGCCCAACCCACGGATCATCGTGACGGACGGCCATCTTGATGCCGCCCGGTACTACCGTCGGCTCACCGCGGTCGACGGGGTGATCCTCCCGTTCGAGGGTGACTCGATGCTGACGACCGGTACGGCCTTCGATTGCATCGGTGGTGGGATTGCGCCGCTCGCGAGCCCGTGGGGGTTCCTCCGGGAGACGTTCGGGGACGCAGCCATCTGGTATGGCGGAACGGAGGGCGACCTCGGCGCGTGTCTTTCATCGCTGACCCCCGACGCGTTGCGTGCCGCGGGAAGCGCGGCGCGATCGCTCCAACCTCGTCATGATTGGCGCGTCATCGGTGAGCAGACGTCTCGTGCTTTCGAGGACATCGTGCTGCGGGGATCTGCCTCGTCGCCAGCCAAGCCTCAAACAGACCCGAGGTCCTCCAGCACTGGCTTCCAATAGTTGCTGGTCACGTGGTCGGCGTCGTAGTTGAGCGCGAATTGGCGCGCCCTGTCGGTCAGATGGGCTGTTCCGTCGTACGCGGCGAGGTAAGCGTCGGTGATGGCGGAGATGTTCGGTATTGCGAAGAACGAGCCGCCGCCGTGGTGCCACCATCGTTGGCATTCGACGACCCAGCCAGCACCGCAAAGTTCGGGCATCGACGTGAAGTCTGTGACGACGACTGGCCGGCCGCAGGCCTGTGCCTCGACGATGCCGATGCCGAAGCCCTCACCGTAGGCGGTGTTGCTGTAGAGATCCGCGGCTCGGTAGATCTCCGCCATTTCGGCTGGCTTCAGCCCGCGCGCGTAGCGGTAGCCGTCGGTCCAATGCACGGCGTTTTCGGGAATCTCGTAGGCGCGGAGTACCGCGGGGAGATCGAATCCGGTCTCCGGTGCGGGCTCGGTGTGGAGGTAGAGCAAAGCGTCGCTGTGTACTTTGCGCAGCGCGGCAAACGCTGCGATCTGCTCGGCGAGTCCTTTTCGGCAGATGGGCTTGCCCCTGTTCGCAGCGACTATCGCAATGACGAAGGCGTCGCTTGGCAGGCCAAGATGGTCACGCGCTGCGCCTTTGTCCCCGGGAGTGAAGACGTTGCAGTCTACGCCGTGCGGGATATATCGGGCATCGAGTCCGCGGTCATGGAGTGCCCGTTCACCGAAGCGACTCATGGCGATCGGTGTGGCCCCGCTCGCCTCGAACCACTTCGCAACGATGGGAGGAAGCGGATCATGGTCGATGGGTGTCCATGCCCCCACCCGAAAAGCGCGCAGCTCCTCGGGATCGGGAATTGTCCAAACGTCGATGAGAGTGATCACGAGCCCGTCTCGGGGGTCGTGACCAAGGAACTCGCGGGCGTGGAATGCCAACCAGTCGTTGCCGAAAGGACGACCGGGAAAGGTCGGAAAGACGGTCACGTCATGCCAGTCGATCACCGTACCGATGAGGCCGGTGTTCGCGGAGATCACAACCTCATGTCCCAAAGCCTGGATTCGGGGAACGAATGCAGATGTTTGCTGTCCGTAGCCGCTGCTCACCCACGGTGCCGCGGAGTGCCACAAAATCCGCATTACGTGGTCATGGAGAGATCGCCAGTATCAAAGGATTGGGCCGAACCGCAGAATCGATGCCGGTGGTGCCAAGATACCCATACCTCCGGCTCACGACGCCGAGAGAGCTAGTATTAGGACGGGCCTTCGTTTTCGTCGTAGGAGCCGTAGTCCTTCACTACTTCTCTTCCGTCGGGCGTGTCCTGCGCGCTGGCTCGAATAAGAGTTGCAGTCCCGAAATCGAGGACTCCGACATCCATCGAAGGCGAAAAAATCGAATCCATATCGGTCTCCTTTGGGCCAAGTTGCGGGGAGCATACCAGGCGCCCTATCGACTGTCTATGGCTCTGCTCGTCTCCTTGGGACGGTGCTGAACGCGGGCGTGCAAAGCCTGAGCCGTTTGTCGGGGCCACCGCGTCGTCCTCTGCTCCCCGGCGTGTGGTCGGACGGCTACGGAGCCGTAGCATCGACCCGAGATGGACGATGTGATCGACATGGCGGGGGCGAAACGGCGCACCAAGGCGAGGACGGCGACCGTAGGCCCGACGCTGCGGGCCGACGCATGAGACAGGCGATGGACACCCCGGATCTGATACAGGGCCGGAAGGACGACGAACAGCTTCGGCGGCTCCTTGTCCTCACCTTGGCGGAGAACGCCAACTGTGTCGACGTAGGAGCCAACGTCGGCAAGGTGTTGGACTGGATCGTCCAAGCCGCTCCCGCTGGCGTCCACCACGCGTTTGAGCCGGTAGCCGTCCTCTTCGAAGAACTGCGCGAACGGTACCCGCGGGTAGTGGTGAGCAGAGCGGCTCTGAGTGACCACGAAGGTGTCGCAGACTTCACCGTGGTGACCACTCGGCCGAGCCGCAGCGGCTTCCGTGAGGTTCCCTATCCGGGTCCACAGGTGACGGAGCGGGTGACGGTGCCAGTCACGACTCTGGACGCAGCGCTACCCGCCGAACTGCCGGTGACCCTGATCAAGATCGACGTCGAGGGAGCGGAGATGGAGGTGCTCGCGGGCGCCGTGGACACGATCCGCAGGTGGCATCCGGTCGTCGTGTTCGAACACCAGAAATCAACAGCCTCCGTGTACGGCACGGCGCCGGCGGACATCTGGACTGCTCTCACGAGCGCGGGACTTCGGATCTTCGACTTCGAAGGTACGGGACCTTACGATCGGCTGCGGTTCGAGGGCGCATTCGAGGAAGGCCGCATTTTCAACTTCCTGGCACACCGATAGCGGAGTCATCAGCAGATCCTCACGCAGCATTAGCTCCATCCACCAATGCTGACGCCTTCCCGTTCGAGAACGAGGTCTCGAATTGACTGAACACGTGCGTCCCACGTGTGCCGGCGCGCCAAGTCGATCCGTCTACTGCTGCCCTCAGCGCCTCGCTCGATGGCGTCCTCGATTAGACGCTCGTAATCAGCAGCGTCGACGGCAGTAGAGATGACATGAGCATACTCCGATAGAGCCTCGAGTTGGGTCGCGACAATGGGTTTCCCTGTTGCGAGGTATTCAAAGAACTTGAGCGGAAAAACATGCCGAGTGTGTTGAGTCAGGAGGTAGGGCAGGAGCAATACGTCTGCTGCACGCAGGTAAGATGGCAGATCCCCTTGTCGACGGGCGCCTAGCCAGCGAACGTTCGGGAGCCCCGTAAGTCTCTCGAACAATCGTTCCGAGTCGCCGCGATGCCCCCGTGGTCCGATCAGGACAAACGTCCATTCCTTCCGCCGGTTTGCCAGCAGCTCGAGCAACTGCAGATCCACCTTGTATGATGACAGGGCTCCGTAGAACATCAGAATGGGCCCGGAGATGTCGCCGACATCAGCTGCGACCGGTCCAACCTCGGCGGCCTGGTTGAACAGATCAAAGTCGCCTACGTTTGTGAGTTCGACCACGTCGTCGCGCATCTCGCTGCAGTGTCGAGTTAGGGCGGGGGACGTCGCAATCACAATATCGGCCAATGCCAGAAGCTCGCGCTCCGCGGCTATCCGTTCCAATCTCAACCCAGGTCTCCCCACGGGGAAGGACGCATAGTGGTCTACGCAGTGGTATATACAGGTAATGCCGCGCCACTCATGCAGGAGTCCGACAAACACGGGTGAGTAAATGAAGAGCACCGCGTCGCCAAGGTGAAGGCGCCGAACGGCCTTCTGCACGGCATGCCGCACGAGTGCCCGATTCACGCGGCGGACATAAGCCGATTTTCGTGCCAGCGTCCATGGGATAAGGCTCGGCACCAGACACCAGAGACCGTCCGGGTGCTGCCGCAATGTCGCCGGCTCCGCTCCCCGCAGCTTCATTCTCGCCGTTCGCACCACCGATCGACCAACAGCGTTTACGTAAAGAGTTGGTACGATGCGCTGGAACCGACTGGCGAGTTGATGCTTGTTGGTGGGCAGGCTGGACCAGTTCTCCGGGCTGAGGATTACGACCCCTGATGCCGGGACCGGGGCACCCTGTGGCGCGGGACGAGACATCACCGAACCCAGCGCTGCTGAACGGCCGACCACGCTGTTTCGAGGTACGCGTCCCAGAACCGGGAGCTTGAGGTCGCGAAGTTGGGGAATGTCGTCGGACGTGGCACGAGGCGACGGTACAGAGCCGGGGGGGCGAGCCATGACGTTCCTGCTGAGGTCGGGGTCCGGCCAGGACTGGGAACCGCCGTAGCGCAGCGACGCCTTGGCCTCCCCGGGACCCGGCGTAGCATGCGCCAGCAGTCCCGGTCAGATGTCTCGAGACCGGCCTGATCGGGCTGGAGGTTGCTGCGGGGAAGCATGGCGAACGGCTTCGACCCAGCCGGATGTCGTCGCGATGTCCCAGCTGCGGTCGGGCCCAACTGGGCTTCCAACTCGGGCCGTCGCAGCATGCAACCAACTGCGAAGACTCCCTCGGCTGGCGCGACAAGGAGGGAGGCCGTGTGGTGGAACATGCTGGTGTTCGACGTTTCGGCGAGTACCTCGACGCCTTTGGGCGGTCTGATCGGGAAGCGATGCGTGACTTCTTTACCGATGACGTCGTATGGCACGTAGCAGGCAACCATGAGCTTGCCGGTGACTACAAGGGTAAGGACCGCCTGTTCGAGTACTTCGACCGAGTGGCGAGCGAGACGGATTCTTCTCTTCCCTCGCGCCCGAGTGCGTGCTCGCGAACGACCACTATGTCGCCGCGTTCTTGCGGGTGAGCGGACGGCGCCATGGCAACGAGTTCGACGTGCTGATGCACCAGATGTTCACGGTTGCACCCGATGGGCGTTGGCTCGAGTTCTGGGGAATGGCGGACGACCAGGACGGCGTCGACGCGTTCTGGTCCTGAGGGAGTGCGAAAAGAGATGACAACCGCAACCGTGAACCGCGTTCGAGCGCTGATCGGCGCCATGAACACCGGCGACTCCGAAGTTCTCCTCGAGATGCTCGGCGATGACGTCGTGTGGCACGTGGCGGGACGCAACAGTCTCAGCGGGACCTACCGTGGCCCCCAGCAGTTTCTGGGAGTGGTTCAGCGCTTCACCGAGATGACAGCCAACAACTTCAGTCTCGAGGTGGTGGACATCCTCGCCGACGAGCGACACGCGGCACGGCCGCGGTGGCAAGCCACTGCAGTCCAAGGGACTACGTGTGCGCCACCACCGTGTCCGGCGCCCCGGCCGAGAACAACTGCACGCCCATGGACCCGCGCTGCGGCGCAATATCCAACAGCGGCCGACGCTCGCCGTGTGCAGAGGTGGGACCGTCTGGCAGGGGGATTCGTCGCCGGCGATGACAAGACCACCGCGGGCGACACCGTGGGAACAGGCTTGTAGGGCCGGTACCCTGGCTCTGTGAGCGCCTCGCGAGTGCCGGGTGGGGTGGTGCACCAGCTTCCAGCAGACCTCCGGAGAGCGCTGGTCGCCAACCCCACGGCACTCAACGCCTGGAAGGACATCACACCTCTGGCCCGCAACGAGTTCATCTGCTGGGTCGAGAATGCCAAGCAGACGACCACACGAGCGCGCCGCATCCGCCGGACCCAGGAGGAGCTGGAGGACGGCCAGCGCCGACCCTGCTGCTGGCCGGGGTGCGCGCACCGCGAGCGGACCGGCGACTAGCGAGAGGGACGGCGACCATTGGTGACGGCCGTCGGGAATGTGCCGCTCTGTACGTAGCCGCCTGAAAATCCGAGTTGGTGGGACCAGGCTCGCCTTCTCCACCTCGTGAACCAGGGGCGCCCTGCCAGCGTTGGGCCGCAGGAACGCGGCGGGTACCGATCGCGAACGACGCCCGGTCGAGCATTCCATACGGGGCAGCCGAACCGGCGGGGTGAGCAGGAGCCGGCACTATGCACCGCACGCCGAGCATGGGAGGTGGCACGCTGGCGTGCTGTGGATGATCCGTTGCGGACGGAGTGGAGCCTCCCGGCCGCAGAGGTCAGTGAGTGGGGGATGGCAGCCTCGTCTGGCCGGCCCCTGGCTCGAAGCCCGCGCTCGCTGGCAAATACCAGTCGCTCGGTTACCTTCCGACACGTCCCGACCGGAATTGAAGTAACTGGCGAGATTCCGAGCGGAAATTACGCGAGGAAGGAAATGCAGCGACTGACCAGCGACCTGGTTCCGACTATGGAAGGAGCTTGAGGACCTAGTCGCAATCCATCTTCGAATTCGGGGCCGATAATGGCAAACATGTCGTAAACGTCAGCACCCGCGACCTCCTGAAGTTGGAGGGCTAACCAAGCCGACCGGCCAGCATTTGTCTAGAGGAGTTCGTCGACTTCGAGGTGGATGATCTCGATAGCACCATCCGACGCGAGGACGGTATAGAGCGCCACGTAGGGGACCAGAACGCCGGCGGCAATCAGAACGCGGACTCCCGGCACGCCTTCGACCGCCAAAGTGATCCTGGCGTAGTCCGCGGCGAGCACGTCGATGAGCGGCGGGATCTCGTGAAGCAGGAAGTCGGCCGTCGAGGGTGCCCGGAGGCAGTGCGTTCAGCAGGAAGCAACTCGTCGAGCCGGTCGAAGAACGAGGGTGAGACGCGGACCTGCCGCCGTGGCTCAATCGACGGCGGGGCGATCAAGCTGCTCGGCCAGTCGGCCGGCGGTGGCTTCGACTCGCCGACGGAAGTCGTCGGGAAGATGGTCGAGGTCGGTCACGATGTGCTCGCGCACGACGCGAGCCCGCTCGTCCGGCGACATCTGGTCGAGCTTCCGCGGCGGTGATCAACCTCGGTATGTCAGCCACTGCCAAAGGCTACCTCCGAGGACGCCGTGGGGGGGCTCCTTGGCCCCCTGGGCCCCACGGTCGCATCACTCGAGCGGCCTGGCAGTCTGGTACCCCTCAGTCCTCGTGTTTCACGATCAAGAATGATTGCTTCGGAACGATACCGCCGCGGTTGTTGAACCACCGGACGAGATCCGGCAGTTGTGATCGGGTGTTCAGTCTGTGGCCTTCTGCCACGCGTCCGCGAGCAACCGAACGTTTGACGGCCGCCGCAACCCCCCTCCCCTTGTCGCCTGTGGGGGCGACAAGCGGTTCCGCCCAGCGAGTTGTGAACCGGTATAGGCCGCCCGCTGATCTTCGGTGCGCGAGTCCGATCCACTCGCGATCTGCTCCAACTGCCCGCTGCTCGCCCCCGCCGAGCGGGACGCGGCCATGCGCTCCCGCATCGGCGCCTGACTGTCTCAGGGCGCCTGACTGTCTCAGGGCGCCTGACTGTCTCAGGGCGCCTGACTGTCTCAGGGCGCCTGACTGTCTCAGGGCGCCTGACTGTCTCAGGGCGTCTGTATGGTCCGCGGGATGGAGATCAGCTGCGGTGATTGCGTCATGCAGAGCACACCGGCGTGCGACGACTGCGTCGTCACGTTCATCTGCGGCCGCGAGCCCGACGAGGCGATCGTCATCGACGTGGCCGAGGCCAGGGCGGTGCGGCTCCTGGGCGAGGCCGGACTGGTGCCGCCGCTGCGACAGGTCCGCCGGAGGGGCTGAGTCCCCCCCGAACATCCGCCTATAAGCGGAAACCCGGTGCTACCGTCGGCAGGCAAGGCCCGGCGACCGGGCGACTACGGAGGCGTTCGGGAGCGCGTGTGCGAAAGCTCCACCTTGTCGGGCTGACAGCCGACCGCAAGGGGCTGATCTTCACGGCGCGCAAGGGGTCACAGACCGGTGGCTACGTCGTTCCCCTCGAGGACGACTTTCTCGATGCCATCGCCGAGGCCCAGCGGCGCCGCAATGGCGCGCGGCCGCGCCAAGCGGGACGTCGCACCGACCAGCCGCCGTCGGCCTCCGGCCATCGCCACAGCAACCTGACGCCGCGGGAGATCCAGGCTCGTCTCCGGGCCGGGCGGTCGGCCGAGGCGGTGGCCGACGAGGCCGACGTCGACGTCGAGTGGGTGGAGCGCTTCGCCGTCCCGATCTTCGCCGAGCAGGCCCAGGTGGTCGAGCTGGCCCGCACCATCGTCTACGTCAAGCCCCGCCAGGGGGGTGGCTCCGACGCCCCACTCGACGAGTCGGTGGCCTGGAACCTGCTCGATCGAGGGATCACACTCCTGAAGGACGAGTTCGCGGCGTCGTGGGGCGCGCACCAGCTGCACGACCAGGTCTGGCTCGTGCGGTTCGAGTACCGGGCCAAGGGCCGGCAGCAGCGCGCCGAGTGGGAGGTCGACGTCCGCACCGGCGAGCTGACCGCTCGTAACCGGCTGGGCGGCGAGCTCGCATTCGTCGAGCAGGGCAGGCCCCGGCGCCAGGCCGATGGTGTGCCGGGAGGCGCGGCCGTCGAGGCGGCGCCGGCTGGGGATGGCGCAGGGGTCGCGGCGGTGAGGGCGGCGAGAAAGTCGCGCCCGGTGGACGCAGCGGCAGCGGTCGAGGTCGAGGTGGAACCCGAAGTAGCCGAGCCGCCGGAAGAGGAGGCAGTCGAGCCGCTGGAAGAGGACGCAGTCGAGGTCGCGGAGGCCGCGGAAGTGCCGGACGCGGAGGCCTCCGGCGCCGAGCCGCCGGAGGTGGAGGCAGCCGCGGTCGAGGAGGCCGTCGAAGCTCCGGAGGTGGAGGCCGCCGGGCCGCAAGAGGTGGAGACAGCCGAGCCGCCAGAGGTGGATGCAGTCGAGGTCGAAGCGCCGGCCGAGGCTCTCGCCGCCGAGCAGGACACGCTGTTCGAGGCGGCTGCGGCGGAACTACCGCCATCGGAGCCGACGCCGGAGCCGGCCGCCGCCCCAGCCGCCACGCCCAAGCGCGCTCGTGCCGCCAAGGTGCCCAGGAGCGCGCCCACGGTGCCGTCGACGGGCCCCAAGGCGCCGGCCAGGGCCCTCAGCCGCTCCGGGCGGCGTCCCTGGTACGCCGCCGATGCGGGAGCTCCGCTGTCCGAGCCGGCCAAGCCGCCGGCGAAGAACCGCACCGATCGGGCCAGCGCCAAGGCGTCGGACAGGAAGGCCAAGGGCGTTGGGCTGACGACCGCCTCGGATCCGGACGGGTCGCAGGAGGCGAAGCCGGCCACCACCCGGAAGAGCCAGGCCGGGAAGGCGACCGCCCCGACCAAACCGTCGGCGAAGCGTTCGGGGACAGCCCAGACAGGCGCCGACTCTCCGCCGCCCACGCCAGCGCCCGGCGGGGCCGGGGTCCGCATGGCGGTGGCCAAGGTCACGACGGCCCGGGTGGCCGCCAGCAGGGCGCTGGTGGCAAGGGCGGTGACGTCACAACCCCCCGTCGTCCAACCGCCTCCGCCGCCACCGGCGCCCCCACTCGCCCGCCAGCGGTCGCAGCCGGCGCCGGCAGCGGCATCGGACCGGGGCGCCGACAAGTCACGACAAGCGTCCTCGCCCGAGTCGAGGCGGCCACCGGTGCGGCGGCCGCCTCCGCCCGCGCCCGCGGCCGCGCCGGTCGAGCGCCAGCCGCTGCCAGCCGCCGCCGACTGGACCTCCAACCCTGCCAAACCGTCCGTCCCGGACGCTCAGGCCACCGGTCGGTTCCCGAGTCTTCCCGCCGAGCCGCCGGTAGCGGTGATCCAGGACGACGAGTACGCCCCGCCGCCGCCGTCGGTGAGGCAGTTCTCGCCCCGGCCCCCGCCCTCCGGTCCGGTCCGCGTGAACAGCCGCAGCGAGTCGTTCGAGGATGACGACGCCGCCTGGGGCGACGCCGGCGCCGCGGGCGGCTCCACCGCGTACGACTCGCGCCCGAACACCTCGGCGTCGCCGGCGGGCGACTGGCGGCCGCTGGCCGAGCCGCCCAAGCGAAAGGGCTCGAGCCGTGCGTCGTCGGTGCCCCCCGCCGGCATCGACGAGCCCCGTTCCCGCCGCCGGAAGCGCCGCTCCCGCCCCAGCTGAGGCGGGGGCACAGCCGCACCGGTGGCCTCCCTGCTGGTCACCAACGACTTCCCGCCCAAGACCGGAGGCATCCAGTCCTACCTGTGGGAGCTGTGGCGGCGGCTTCCCCCCGACACGGTCAGCGTCCTCACCACACCGCACGCCGGCGCCGCCGAGTTCGACCGGGGGCAGGCGTTCGCGGTCGAGCGGTCCCGCCGGCCCGTGCTGCTGCCCACGCCGGCGACGGTGCGGTGGATCCGCCGGGCCGCGGCCGATGCCAAGGCCGACCTGATCGTGCTCGACCCGGCGCTGCCCCTGGGCATGGTCGGGCCCCGGTTGGGCATGCCCTACGCCGTCGTCGTCCACGGGGCCGAGCTGACCGTGCCGGCCCATGTGCCCGTGGGTCACTCGCTCCTGGCACCCGTCCTGCAGGGCGCCACGTGCATCGTCGCCGCCGGCGCCTATCCCGCGGCCGAGGCGGCGCGGGTGGCGGGGCCGACGGTGCCGATCGTGATCGTCCCGCCCGGCGTCGACACCGCCGCGTTCCGACCGCTGGCGGTGGACGAGCGCCGGTCCGCCCGGGCCCGGTTCGGGCTGCCGGAGGACGGCGACGTCATCGTGTCGCTGAGCCGGCTGGTGCCCCGCAAGGGCATGGACGTCCTCATCGCCGCCGTCTCCCTCCTGGCGCGGGAACGGCCCGACGTGGTCCTGGCCATCGCCGGCACCGGCCGGGACCGGCCGAGGCTGGAGCGACTGGCCCGCCACTGCGGGGCGCCGGTGCGGTTCCTGGGGTGGGTCACCGACGCCGACCGGGCGCTGCTGCTGGCGTCCGCCGACGTGTTCGCCATGCTGTGCCGCGGTCGGTGGGGCGGGCTGGAGCAGGAGGGCTTCGGGATCGTGTTCCTGGAGGCCGCCGCCTGTGGCGTGCCCCAGGTGGCGGGCGACAGCGGGGGGGCGGCCGAGGCTGTCGTCGCCGGCGAGACGGGCGAGGTGGTGACCCGGCCGAGCGATCCCTGGCGGGCCGTCGCCGCCCTGGCCCGGCTGCTCGACGACCCCGACCGGCGCCGGCGCCAGGGCGAGGCGGCTCGCCGGAGGGCGGAGCACGAGTACTCCTACGACCGGCTGGCGGCGGGGTTGGCCGAAGCCCTGGCCACTGCCGAGCGACGGGCCAGGCCAGTGCCGAGTGACGGGACGGGTCCGTGAACCCGGTCAGCGCCGACCCCATCGTCAGGGCCTCGTGGTGGGGCACCGGCGTGTTCGGCGTCGTGTCGGTGGCCGCCGCCGCGGCCCCGTCGACCTTCTCGACGTTCGCCGTGGTGGTCGACCTCGTGCTCTTCCTGGCCGGCTGCGTCCTGTTCGGCGTCTCCTTCTTCAGGGCGGTCGGGCGTAGCCGCACCGACGCCATCGGCATCGGCGGGCTCTACTTCCTCGCCGGCGGCACCGCGCCCGCACCGATCCGCAAAGCCCTGCTGGGGGCGCTGGCGGTGGAGGTGGTGGTGGCGCTGGGCACCGCCTTCGCCCGTCCCTACACCAACCTGGCGGCCGGGGTGCTGGTGCCGGTCTACGGGCTGGGCCTGTGCGGCCTGTGGGCGTCGACGCACGGCACCTTCGGGCCCCGTGTCTCCGGCACGCCCGAGCGGGACGACGCGGTGGAATAGCCTGGGTGCCTTGGCGATCACGGGTGGGTTCATCCGCGACGTGGCCCGGTTCAAGGACGAGCGGGCGCCCGTCACTTCCTGCTACCTGAACGTCGACGGACGCCGCTACGTCCGCCCCCAGGATCTGGAGCCCCATCTCGACGCCCTGCTGCGCAAGGGCAGGCAGCGGATGCCGGCCGAGGCCGACAAGGCGGCCCAGGCGTCGGTCGAGGCCGACCTCCGCAGGATCTCCGACCTGGTGCGCGGCCGCCTCGACCGGTCCTCCACGCGGGGGCTCGCGGTGTTCTCGTGCTCCGCCGCGGGGTACTGGCAGGTCCTCGAGCTGGCCGTCCCTGTCCCGAACCTGATCGTCGTCGCGCCCACCCCCCACATCCGGGTCCTCGAGTCGATCGTCGAGCACAATCTCCGCTTCGCGGTCCTGCTTGTCGACCGGCAGCGGGCCCGGCTGTTCCTGTTCGAGCTGGGGCGCCTGGTCGAGAAGCAGGAGCAATTCGACCAGCTCCCCCGCCACGACGACGACGGCGGCCAGTGGGGGAAGGACCACGTCGCCGGCCACACCGCAGTCGCCGCCTCCCGCCACGTGCGCCGGGCGGCCCAGGCCGCGTTCGCCTTCTACCAGGAGCAGGCCTTCGATCACCTCGTGCTCTGCGCGCCCCACGACCTTGTCGGCGACGTGGAGGGGGAGCTGCACCCGTGGTTGCGGGAGCGCGTCGTCGCCCGCCTGTCGATCCCCGTGGGCGCCCGGGACGGCGAGATCGCGGCGGCCGCCCTCGACGTCGAGAGCGGGGTCGAGCAGGCGCGGGAGGCGGCCCTGGTGGAGCGCCTCCGGCAGGCGCTGGGGTCGGGCAACGGGGCGGTGGCCGGCATCGGTGACGTGCTGGAGGCGCTGGTGGCCCGCCGGGCCGAGACGCTGCTGGTGTCGGAGGGCTACGAGGCCCCGGGGTGGCGCTGCCGCGGGTGCGCCTTCGTCGGGATCCGGGGCCGTCGGTGCCCGCTGTGCGAATCGGACATGGAGCAGGTCGACGACATCGTCGAGGAGGCGGTGCAGGAGGGGCTGGCCCAGTCGTGCCGCCTGGCCATGTGCCGGGACAACGCCGACCTCGACGTCCTTGGCCGCATCGCCGCCCTGGTCCGCTACTAGACGTGCCCCTGTCGGTCGGCATCGACCTGGGCGGCACCAAGTGCCTGGCCGTCGCCCTCGACGGGACGACGGTGGTGGACGAGGCCCAGGTGCCGACGCCGGTCGGTGCCGAGGCGATCCTCGACGCCATGGCTGCGGTGACCCTGGACGTGGTGAGTGACGGCACGGGTGGAGTTGGGGGCACGCCGATCGCCGTGGGGGTGGGCGCGGCCGGGTTGGTCGACCGGGCCGGCGTGCTTCGTTTCGCGCCGAACCTCCGGGGCGTCGACGGCCTGGCCGTGCGGGCCGAGCTCGAGCGCCGCCTCGGCCTGCCGGTGGTGGTCGACAACGACGCCACCTGCGCGACCTGGGCCGAGCGCCAGATGGGCGCCGCCGTCGGGATGGACGACGTGGTCGTCGTCACCCTGGGCACCGGGATCGGCGGCGGCATCGTCGCCGGCGGCAGGCTGGCCCGGGGCGCCAACGGGTTCGCCGGCGAGGTCGGCCACATGGTGGTGGTCAAGGGCGGTCCTGCCTGCCCCTGCGGCAAGCGGGGCTGCTGGGAGCGGTTCGCGTCGGGCAGCGGTCTCGGCCGTCTGGCCCGCGAGGCCGCCGAGGGGGGACGGGCCGGCGCCGTCCTCGCCTTGGCCGGTGGCGACCCGGAGGCCGTCCGCGGCGAGCACGTGTCCGCCGCCGCCCGGGCCGGGGACGCCGAGGCCTGCGAGGTGCTGGCCGAGCTGGGCTGGTGGGTGGCCCTGGGCCTGGCCAACCTGGCCAACCTGCTCGACCCCGAGGCGTTCGTGGTGGGCGGGGGGCTGGCCACGCTGGGCGACCTGCTGTTCGACCCCATCCGGGCCGCCTTCGCCACCCTCCTCGAGGGCGCCGCCTTCCGGCCGCCGATCCCGATCCTCCCCGCCTCCCTCGGTCCCCGGGCCGGCGCCATCGGTGCCGCCTGCCTGGCCGCCGAGTCGGTGGCCCACGCCGCAACTCGTCCCTAGCCATGCGTGTCGGCATCACCCTGCCCCTGTTCAACGACGACGCCGAGCTGCCCGTGGGCGTGGCCCGGCGGGCGGAGGAGGCCGGGCTCGACGGGGTCTTCGCCTTCGACCACCTGTGGCCGCTCCGCCAGCCCCACCGCCCGGCCCTGCACTCCACGACGGTGCTGGCGGCGGTGGCGGCGGAGACGTCCCGGGTCCACGTCGGCACGCTGGTGGCACGGGTCGGCCTGGTTCCCGACGAGGTCCTCGTCCACAACCTGCGGACCCTCGGGCGTATCGCCGGAGACCGTCTGATCGCGGGGCTCGGCACCGGCGACTCGGCCAACAAGGACGAGAACCTGGCCTACGGGATCGACTTCGCGCCCGTCGCCGTGAGGCGGGCGAGCCTCATCGCCTGCTGCCGCGACCTCCGGGCGGCGGGGATCCGCACGTGGATCGGGGGGCGATCACCGAGCGTTCGGCGGGCAGCGGCGGAGGCTCCGGCCGACGGGTGGAACGGCTGGTGCCCCGACGCGGCGACGTTCGCGGCCGAGGCTGCCGACCTGGCCGGCACCGGCGTCGAGGTCACCTGGGCCGGCCAGGTGCTCATCGGGGCCGACGTGGCCGAGGCCGCGGCCAAGCTGACCCGCCATGGCAGTCGCGAGGGGCTGCTGTGGGGGACGCCCGACGACCTCCACCGCCATTTCGACGCCCTGGAGCAGGCCGGCGCCACCTGGGCGGTGTGTGCCCCGCTCGACGTCACCGACCCTTCGGTGCCGGAAACCCTCGCCCGGGTGGCTGCCGCCCGGCGGTAGCGTCTCGCCACATGGAGTTCCGTCGCATCAACGCCCTGCCCCCGTACGTCTTCACCGTCATCGACGGGCTGAAGATGGCGGGCCGGCGGGCCGGCGACGACGTCATCGACCTCGGCTTCGGCAACCCCGACATCCCGTCGCCCGACATCGCCGTGGAGAAGCTGGCCGAGGCGGCCCGGAACCCCCGCAACCACCGCTACTCGTCGAGCCGGGGGATCCCCAAGCTGCGGGCCGCCATCTGCTCTCTCTACGAACGTCGCTTCGGCGTGGTGCTCGACCCCGAGACCGAGGCCATCAACGTGATCGGGGCCAAGGAGGGCCTGACCCATCTGATGTGGGTCCTGCTGGGGCCGGGCGACACCGCCCTGGTGCCGACACCGTCCTACCCCATCCACATCTACGCCCCGCTGTTCGCCGGAGCCGACGTCCGCCGGGTGCCCCTCGGGCCCGACGACGACTTCTTCGCCAACCTCATCGACGCCTGGGAGAACGCCTGGCCCCGTCCCCGGGTGATCGTGCTGTCGTTCCCCCACAACCCGACCACCACCTGCGTCGACCTCGCCTGGCTGACCCAGCTGGTGGAGTTCGCCCGGGCCCACGACGTGGTGCTGGTGCACGACTTCGCCTACTCCGACACCGCCTTCGACGGGTACCAGCCGCCGTCGATCCTGCAGGTCCCGGGGGCCAAGGACGTGGCCGTCGAGCTCTACACCCTCACCAAGTCGTTCTCCATGGCCGGCTGGCGGGTCGGCTTCCTGGTGGGGAACCCCGAGATCGTCAAGGCCCTGGCCAAGCTCAAGTCCTACCTCGACTACGGGGCGTTCCAGCCCATCCAGATCGCCGCCATCGTGGCCATGAACGAGGCGTCCGACTACCCGAAGGTGGTCAACGAGGTCTACTGGGGCCGGCGCGACGCGCTGTGCGACGGCCTGGGCCGCATGGGATGGGCGGTCGAGAAGCCCAAGGCCACGATGTTCGTCTGGGCACCGATCCCCGAGCCCTACCGGGAGATGGGCTCGCTGGAGTTCTCGTCGTTCCTCGTGCGGGAGGCCAAGGTGGCGACGTCACCGGGCGTCGGATTCGGTCCCACCGGCGACGGGTTCGTCCGCTTCGCCCTGATCGAGAACGAGCAGCGCATCGGCCAGGCCACGCTCAACATGCGCCGGGCCCTCACCAGGTTGGAGCAGTAGCTACTTCGCGGTCGGGTCGCCGGACTGGCGGGCCCGCCAGGAGTCGATCAGCTGCGACCGCCACACGAGGACGGCGATCAGCGACAGCGTGCCGGCCAGGCTCGACGCCACCACCAGAGGGATCGAGCTGGTGGCCAGGCCGACGAACAGCAGCACCGCACCGATGGCGCCGAACGCCAGCGACGTGATCAGCGCCGGCGGCCGCGAAGACGGCTGGACGTCCCCCACGCCGCCGAGAGTACCCCTGGTGGTTACGAGACGCCCACCAGATCGACGACGAACACCAGGGTCTCGTTGGGCTTGATGGCGCCGCCTGCGCCGCGGCTCCCGTAGCCGAGCTCGGGCGGGATGGTCAGCCGCCGGCGACCGCCGACCTTCATGCCGGCCACGCCCTGGTCCCAGCCGCCGATCACCTTGCCGGCGCCGAGCTGGAAAGAGAACGTCGAGCGCCGGTCCCAGGAGGCGTCGAACTGCCGGCCCGACGACCAGGCCACGCCCACGTAGTGGACCTCGACCTTGGCGCCGGGCCTGGCCTCGCTGCCCTCGCCCTCCTCCAGGTCCTCCACGACCAGCTCGGTGGGCGGCTCGCCGCCGGGGACGGAGACGTCGGGTTTGGTGTCGGATGCCATGCGCGCACCGTATCCGCCCTTCAGGTGTGGTTGTGACCGGGTCGTCGCGGCGCGGAAACCTGCCGTTCACACGCCGCCCGTAGGTTGACCCCCGTGGAAACGTTCGTGGTGCGGGTGTGGTTGCCGGACCGTCCTGGAGCCCTCGGGGCGGTGGCCAGCCGTATCGGCGCGGTGCGTGGCGATGTCGTCGGGATCGACATCCTCGAGCGCGGCGCCGGCAGGGCCATCGACGAGCTGCTGGTGCAGCTGCCCGACGCCGGGCTCGTCTCGCTGCTCGTCGCCGAGATCGACCAGGTGGACGGCGTCGACGTGGAGGACGTACGACCTTCCCCCGACCGCCTGCACGACGCCCGCCTCGACGCGCTGGAGACCGCAGCCCTGCTGGTGGCTGCCATCACGCCTGCTGCTCTGCTCGCCGTGCTCGTCTCCCATGCCGGCGCCGACTTCGGTGCCGAGTGGGTGGCCGCGGTGGACCTCGACGACCGGCTGCTGCTCGCCTCGGAGGGCATCCCCCCGCCTCCCGCCTGGCTCGCTGCGTTCGTGGCCGGCAGCCGGTCGTCGGCAGCTGTGGCGGCGGGGGAGTGCGGGCCCGACGATGTGGCCTGGGCCGCCCTTGCCGGCGCCTCGATCGCCCTGGTGCTCGGTCGGCGGGGCCGGCCCTTCCGGGCGCGGGAGCGCCGTCAGCTGGCGGCTCTGGCCCGCATCGTCGACGCCCGCCTGGCCGAGCTGGCCATGCGTGAGCTGGCAGGCGCATCGGGTGTCTGACGACAGAGCAGGCGCATCGGGTGTCTGACGACAAAGCAGGCGCATCGGGTGTCTGACGACAAAGCAGGCGCCTCCGGCGTCTGATTCGAGCCCTACTCGCGGGCCCACCCCCTCGAGTGGTCGACCGCCCGGCGCCACTCGGCGTGGCGGCGGTCGGCTACCGAGCGCGGCGATCGGGGCCGGAACTCGGCGTCGAGCCGCCAGCACGCGGCCACCTCGTCGGTCGATGACCACACCCCCTCGGCCAGGCCGGCGAGGAAGGCCGCGCCGAGGGCGGTGGTCTCGGTGGCCGCGCTGCGGGCAACCGGTGCCTGGAGCTGGTCGGCCTGGAACTGGAGCATGAGGTCGTTGACCGCCGCGCCGCCGTCGACCCGTAGTCCGGCAACCGGCCGGCCGGTGGCGGCGGTCATGGCCTCCACCACGTCGCGGGTCTGGTAGGCCATGGCCTCCAGGGCCGCCCGGGCCAGGTGGGCCCGTCCTGTGCCACGGGTCAGTCCCACGACCGTCCCCCTGGCCCACGGGTCCCACCAGGGGCTGCCCAGGCCGGCGAAGGCGGGTACCAGGTAGACGCCGTCGGTGTCGCGGACCGACGCCGCCAGCTCCTCCACGTCGGCCGCCTCGGCGATGATCCCCAGCCCGTCCCGCAGCCACGACACCGTCGCGCCGGTGACGAAGACGGCGCCCTCGAGGGCGTAGACGGGCGCGCCGGTACCGAGGGTCCAGGCCACCGTGGTCAGCAGCCCCTCCGCCGGCGGCGGGCAGGTGTCGCCGGCGTTGACCAGGACGAACGAGCCGGTGCCGTAGGTGTTCTTGGCCATTCCCGCCTCGACGCAGGCCTGGCCGAACAGGGCGGCCTGCTGGTCGCCGGCGATCCCGCTGATCGGGATGCCCGACTCGAGGCCGGAGAAATCCAGCATGGCGTACCGCCCGCTCGACGGCCGGACCTCGGGGAGCGCGGCCATGGGCACGCCGAACAGCTCGCACAGCTCCGGCGACCACTCCTGGCGGCGGATGTCGAAGAGCATGGTGCGACTGGCGTTGGAGGGGTCGGTGGCGTGCACCCGTCCGCCGGTGAGGTTCCACAGGACCCACGAGTCGACGGTGCCGAGGGCGAGGTCGCCGTCGGCGACAACGCCTCCCGGGCCGAGCAGCCACTCCATCTTGGACGCGGAGAAGTAGGGATCGAGCACCAGTCCCGTCCGGTCCCGGACGAGGGGCAGGTGACCGTCCTCCTCCAGCTGGCGGCAGCGCGAGGCGGTGCGCCGGTCCTGCCAGACGATGGCGCGGTGGCGGGGGCGGCCGGTGCGGCGGTCCCAGGCGACGACCGTCTCGCGCTGGTTGGTGATGCCGACGGCGGCGACGGGCCCGTCCAGCCCGGCCACGACCTCGGCCAGGGTGGCGGCCACCGCCGTCCAGATCTCGTCGGGGTCGTGCTCCAGCTCGCCCGGCCGGGGGTAGTGCTGGGTCAGCTCCCGGTACGCCCTCGCCCCCACCCGCCCGGACTCGTCGACGGCGATCGTCCTGACACCCGTCGTGCCTGCGTCGATGGCGACAACCGTCCCTCCGGCCATCCCGTAGCGTGCCGCAGATGACCCCCCGCCGCACCCGGCACCGCCGGCACCGCCCACGCAGGGCAATCACCGTCGAGCGGGTGATCCCAGCCCCCGCCCAGCGCATCTTCGACGTGCTGGCCGACCCAGCCCTCCACCCCGTCATCGACGGCTCCGGCTCGGTGCGCAAGCCAGGGGAGGGCGCTCCCGACCGGTTGGCGCCCGGTGCGGAGTTCGGGATGTCGATGCGGATCGGCGTCAACTACAAGATCACCAACACCGTGGTCGAGTTCGAGGAGGGGCGGAGGGTGGCCTGGCGCCACCTGGGCCGCCAGGTCTGGCGGTACGAGCTGGAGCAGGTGGACGGCGGGACCCTCGTGAGGGAGACGTTCGACTACACCGACGCCCTGTCACCGCTGGCTCTGCGGATCCTGCGGTTCCCCACCCGGAACCGGCACGCCATGGAGCTCACGCTTGAACGGCTCGAGGCGCAGGTGGTGTGAAGCTCCCGGCCCCGCGGCAGCGCCAGGACCAGCTGGCCACCACCGGCCAGCGGGTGATCGGTGCGGTCGCCGACCTCGGTGTCTTCGGGGCGATCGTCAGCTCCCCGTTCGTGTTGCTGCGGGGCGCGGTCCGGCTGGACGGAGCGTCGGTCGCCGCGTTCGTGGCCGTCGTGTTCGTGCTCCACGGCGTGTACGTGGTGGTGCCGACGGCGCGGTGGGGCCGGACGTTCGGCAAGCTCATCGTGGGAGCCAGGGTCGTCATGCAGGACGACGGCACGCTGCCCGGCTGGCGGGCGTCGGTCCTGCGCTGGTTCCTCCCGGCAATCGCCTGGCTCATCCCCTACGTGGGGTGGGCGGTGTCCATCGGACTACGGGCGACGCTCGTCCGCGACCCGCTGCGGCGGGGCCTCCACGACCGCATGGCCGGTACCATCGTGGTGAGGGCCGAGCCGGGCGAGCCGCTCGGCCTCCCCTTCGCTGCGGGTTAGAACGCCTCGGGGGGTGACTTGGGCGGTATGCCGTGGCCGTGGCCGTGGCCGTGGCCGTGGCCGCGGCCGTGGCGCAACCGAGTGCGCCGGGCCGCCGCCCTGCGCGATGCCGAGTCCCTCGCCTGCACCGCCTTGGCCTTGGCGTAGTCCAAGGCCTTGGCCGCCCAGGCGAACTGGGTCGAAAGGATGGCCAGCCCGGCGACGATCACGAGCAGCCCGGGCCCCGGGGTGACGAGCAGCACCAGCCCGACGGCAGCGACGATGAAGCCGACGAGCGCGACGAGGACCAGCCAGAGCTGACTTGCGAGGAACCGAAGGACCGCGGCAAACGTCCGCACGGAGGACATGCTGGCACGGCTGGCGACGAAACGCCTCCGGAACGTCCCTGGTCGGACCCGGAGACTCCCCTGATGGCCGGCCCGGGCTACCCCGCAGGGTCGGGGGTGGCGCCGGCGGCGGCGAGGAGCGCGACGAGCTCCCGGGCGATGCCGGGCGTGGCGGCGACGACCGACGCCCCCGAGGGAGGTCCGCCGTCGAACCCGCAGGCGGCGGCGCCCGCCTCCGTGGCGATCAGCAGCCCGGCGGCGACGTCCCACGGCTTCAGCCCCGTTTCGTAGTACCCGTCGAGGCGGCCGCAGGCCACCCAGCACAGGTCGAGGGCGGCGGCGCCGGCCCGCCTGATGTCTCGCACCGCGCCGAGGACGACAGGCAGGGCGGCGGCCTGCTCGGTCCTACGGGCCGGCCGGTAGGCGAACCCGGTTCCGACGAGCGACACGGCGAGGTCGACGGCCCCGCTGACCTGCAGGCGCTGCCCGTTGCACCACGACCCGCTCCCCCGCAGGGCGGAGAAGGTTTCGCCGTGGGAGGGGTCGGCGACGACGCCGGCCTGCATCACGCCGTCCACCTCCACCCCGATCGACACCACCCAGGCGGGCAGGCCGTACAGGTAGTTGGTGGTGCCGTCCAGGGGGTCGATGACCCACCTGACGCCGCTCGTGCCGGCCCTCGCCGAGCCCTCCTCGGCCAGGATCCCGTCCTCGGGGCGGGCGGCCAGGATGCCTTCGACGATCAGGGCCTCCGACGCCCGGTCGGCGTCGGTGACGACGTCGGTGCCGCTGGTCTTGGTGCCGGCACCCGCCCCCCGGTGCTTGCGGCTGTCCAGCAACAGCGTGCCGGCCCGGTCGGCCAGCTCGAGGGCGAGATCGAGGAGGGCGGTGGGGTCCGGCGGCGCGGTTGTCACACCGGGCTGGGAGGGAAGGTCACGATCTGCCATCGTACGGGCATGGCCACCGGCCAGCAGTTGAACAATGTGCGGTTGACAGTGTGACAGTCGACCTCCGCTCCGACACGGTCACCCGGCCCACGCCGGAGATGCGGCGGGCGATGGCCGACGCCGAGGTGGGCGACGACGTCTACGGCGAGGACCCCACCGTCAACGCCCTCCAGGACGCCTTCGCCGAGCGGGTCGGCATGGAGGCGGCGCTGTACGTCCCGTCGGGCGTCATGGCCAACCAGCTGGCGATCCGGCTGCTGGCCCCGCAGGGGACGGTGGTCGTCGCCGGGCGGCGGCAGCACGTCGTCGTCTACGAGAACGGGGCGGCCGGCCGCAACGCCGGCGTCCAGTTCCAGGCGGTCGACGACGACCAGGGCATCGTTTCCCCGGCCGACGTGGCCTGGGCGCTGGCCGCCGTCCACCACCATCACCCCCGTCCGGGTCTCCTCAGCCTGGAGAACACCCACATGGCGGCGGGCGGCACGGCCTGGTCGCTCGACACGCTCCGCGAGACGGTGGCCGTGGCCGACGCCGTCGGGCTGCCGGTGCACCTCGACGGCGCCCGCCTGTTCAACGCCGAGGTGAGCACCGGCACCCCCGCCGCCGCCTATTGCGAGCCCGTCACCACGGTGATGTGCTGCCTGTCCAAGGGGCTGTGCGCGCCGGTGGGCTCGGTGCTGGCCGGTCCCGCCGACCTGATCGACGAGGCCCGGCTGGAGCGGTCCCGGCTGGGCGGCGGGATGCGCCAGGCCGGGGTGATCGCCGCCGCCGGGCTGGTCGGCCTGCGCACCATGGTCGACCGGCTGGCCGACGATCACCGTCGTGCCCGCCGCCTCGCCGACGCGGTGGCGGACCGGTGGCCCGAGGGCGGGTGCGACCCCGCGGCCGTCGAGACCAACATCGTCACCTGGACCCATTCCGACACCGACGCGGTCGTACGTCACCTGGCCGAGCACGGCGTGCTCGTCGGCACCATCGCCCCCTGGACGCTTCGTATCGTCACCCACAACGACGTCGACGACGCCGGGGTCGAGACGGCGGTGGCAGCCCTGGCCACCGCCCCCTAGATGCCTATGACCGAGCTCATGGACGACGTGCCGGCGAGGGCGCTGGCCGTCTACGCCCACCCCGACGACCCCGAGATCGCCTGCGGCGGCACCCTCGCCCGGTGGGCGGCGGGTGGCTGCGAAGTCCACGTGATGGTGTGCACCCGCGGGGAGAAGGGTTCGTCCGACCCTGCCTCGGACCCCGACGAGCTGGCCGGTCGACGGGCGGCGGAGATGGAGGCGGCGGGGCAGGTGCTGGGCCTGGCCGGGCGCCGGCGGCTGGCGGTCGACGACGGGGACCTGGCCGAGACACCCGGCCTCCGCGGTCTGATCGTGGCCGCCATCCGGGAGCTGCGGCCCGACGTCCTGCTCTGCCACGACCCCACTGCGGCGTTCTTCGGGGAGACGTACTTCAACCACGCCGACCACCGGGCGCTCGGATGGGCCGCCCTCGACGCCGTCTCGCCGGCGGCCGCCAACCCCCACTACTTCCCCGACGCGGGCCCGGCCCACCACGTCGCCCGGGTGCTCCTGTCGGGCACGCTGGAGCCCAACGTGTGGGTCGACGTCGGCGCCACCATCGACACCAAGGCCGACGCCGTCCTCTGCCACACCAGCCAGCTCGGCGAGGGAGGGGAGTGGTTCCGTTCGGTGCTGCGGGAGCGGGCCGAGGAGGCAGGCCGCATGGCAGGGGTCAGGTACGCCGAGGGCTTCCGCCGCCTACGCCTCGGTGCCTGAAGGAGCCAAGTCGCCGCGCCGATCGACCCCTTCAGGAGTGGGGCCGACCTACCGATAACACGGGTATGACGGGCGACCAGCGCCGGGTGTCGTGGGAGGTCATCCTCGACGGCCGCCCGGTGCTGCTTTCCACTCACCCATGGCTCGAAGCACCAGCACCGCCACGACGGCGACACCGGCTGCCGCGCACAGCGCTCCGACCAGGGCACCGATCGCCTCGGGCGTGGCGCAGTCGCCGGAGCACTGGATGTGAACGAGGGCTCGGCCGATGAGACCCCCACACAGTCCCGCCACCAGGATCACGGCGAAGGCCGCGGCACGGGCTCGGACCGACGGCAATGCGGTCGGACCGCCTTCGGGAAGGCTTGGCGGACCGGATTCGGGAAGGTTTGGCGGGTGTTCCACTTCCAGCGATCGTAGGCTTCGGCCATGAGGGCCCTGGTCGTTCTCCCGACCTACGACGAGGCGGAGAACATCGTGGAGGTCCTGCACCGCCTGCGCCGGGCCGTCCCCACCGCCGACGTGCTGGTGGTCGACGACTCCAGCCCCGACGGCACCGCCGAGATCGCCAAGGCGGAGGGTGCCGAGATCGGCGGCGTCGACGTGATGGTGCGCTCCACCAAGTCCGGGCTGGGCTCCGCCTACCGGGCCGGGTTCGCCGAGGGCCTGGCCCGCGGCTACGACGTCCTTGTCGAGATGGACAGCGACCTCTCCCACGACCCGGCCGCCCTTCCCGCCCTCCTGGCCGCGGTCGAGGCCGGCGCCGACCTGGCCATCGGCTCCCGCTACATCCCCGGCGGGACGATCCCGCATTGGGCGCCCCACCGCCGGGCCCTGTCCCGCTGGGGCAACCGCTACGCGGGGTTCGTGCTGGGCCTGCCCGTCGCCGACGCCACATCCGGCTTCCGGGCCTACCGCGCCTCGACGGTGGCCGGGCTCGACCTCCCGTCGGTGCGGGCCGACGGCTACGGCTTCCAGATCGAGATGGCCTACCGCGTCGACCAGAGGGGCGGCACCATCGTCGAGCTGCCCATCGCGTTCGTCGACCGTGAGCGGGGGTCGTCCAAGATGTCGTCCCGGATCATCGTCGAGGCGCTGCTGCTCGTGACGTGGTGGGGCGTCCGCGACCGACCCCGCCGCCTGTTCCGCCGCGGCCACGGCCGTCGGGCACCTGTCGCTACCCCTTCCGGAGCCGGTCCCACCGCCTGACCGCCTGACCGACGAGCCGGCCGCGTGTGTCAACGTGGTCGATCGGCCACGGACACGACGGCGATCTGGCGATCCTCCACGTCGACATGGACGCGTTCTACGCGTCGGTCGAGGTGCTGGAGGATCCGTCCCTGGCCGGCAAGCCCGTGATCGTGGGCGGCACCGGCGGTCGCGGCGTGGTGGCGTCGTGCTCT
Source organism: uncultured Acidimicrobiia bacterium (assembly GCA_963825765.1). Lineage (GTDB taxonomy): Bacteria > Actinomycetota > Acidimicrobiia > Acidimicrobiales > AC-14 > CAWGUU01. Next base: position 88,443 of record CAWGUU010000013.1, on the reverse strand, counting down.
TACGAGGCCCGCGCCTACGGGGTCCGCTCGGCGATGCCGTCGGCCCGGGCTCGGCGGCTGTGCCCCCACGCCGTGTTCCTGCCGGGCAGCTTCGACCGCTACGCCGACTACAGCCGGCGCCTCCACGAGGTCCTGCTGTCGTTCACGCCGCTGGTGGAGGGCATCGCCCTCGACGAGGCGTTCCTCGACGTCGGTGGGGCCCGCCGGCTGCTGGGACCGGCTCCCGACATCGGCGCGGCCATCCGCCGGCGCATCGCCGACGAGCTGCACCTCGACGCATCGGTCGGCGTCGCCACCTGCAAGCTCGTCGCCAAGCTGGCGTCGGAGGCGGCCAAGCCCACGGCCGCACCGTCGGGTGCCGTCCCGGGCCCCGGGGTGGTGGTGGTCGAGCCCGGCACCGAGATCGCCTTCCTCCACCCCCACCCCGTGCAGGCGCTCTGGGGGGTCGGCCCGGCCACCCGAACCCGGCTCGACCGGTTCGGCGTGAAGACGGTCGGCGACCTCGCCGCCCTTCCCGTCGACACCCTCGTCGGCGCCCTCGGCCCCTCCCTCGGGCGCCACCTCCACGACCTTGCCTGGGCCCGCGACGACCGCCCGGTGGAGCCCGAGCGCGCGGCCCGCTCCATCGGCCACGAGGAGACCTTCGGCCGGGACGTGTTCGACGTCGACCGCCTGCACGTCCAGGTCGTTCGCCAGTGCGACGCCGTCGCCACCCGGCTACGACGGGCGGGTGTCGCCGGCCGCACGGTCACCCTGAAGGTCCGCTTCGGCGACTTCCGCACGATCACCCGCTCCCGCACCGTCCCCCGGCCCGTGAGCGCCGGCCCCGGCCTGGCCCGGGTGGCGGCCGAGCTGCTCGACGGGGTCGACTGCTCGCCCGGCGTGCGCCTTGTGGGCGTCAGCGTGTCCAACCTGGCCGAGCCGGAGAGCGAGCAGCTGCGCCTGGAGGAAAGCGCCTCCCTCGGCGACAGCGAGGTGGCCCGGGCCGTGGAGGATGTCCGGCGGCGTTTCGGCGACGCCGCGGTGGGCCCGGCCGCCCTCGTGGAGAGCGACGGTTTGCGGCTGCGACGCACCGGTGATCAGCAATGGGGACCGTCCGATCCGGACGACAAGCGCGTTGTTGACGCTGCGTCGCTGTGCGAAGATGGCCGTGAACGCGAACCGGGCGCTTGAAGGGTCATCTGAACGTGCCGCTGAACGAAGACGAGCAGCGAATCCTCTCCGAGATCGAGCAGCAGTTCTACGAGAGCGATCCGGCTTTTGCCCGCGGGGTCGAGCAGACCACGCTCTACCGCCACGCCGGCCGCAACCTCAAGTGGGCGGCGTTCGGCTTCGTCGCCGGGTTCGCCCTGCTCGTCCTGGCCTTCGCGTCGTCGCTCGTGCTCGGCTTCATCGGCTTCCTCGCCATGCTGGCCTGCGCCTTCTTCTTCGAGCGCAACCTGCGGGTCATGGGCCGGGCGGGATGGCAGCAGGTCACCGGCAACTTCCGCCCCGGGAACCTGAAGGACTCGGTGGGCGACGTGGGCCGCAAGCTGCGCAAGCGGTTCAAGAACGAGGAGCCTTGACTTAGGCACTCCGAATATCTAGTGTTAGGTCGACCTAACACATAGACGGAGGCCAGCCATGCCCAGGACAGGGATGCCCAGGACAGGCAGCACGGTTGAGCGCGACCTGGTGCAGGCCGCCATCCTCGCTCTGCTCTGCGAACGGGAGTGCCACGGCTACGAGCTGCTGTCCCGCCTGGACGAGCTCGGCCTCTGCCCCGGCACGGTCGCCGTCTACCGCACGCTGCGCTCGATGGAGGGGGAGGGCACGGTGTGCTCGTCGTGGGAGTGCCCGGCGCAGGGACCGGCCCGCCGCACCTACACGCCGACCGCCGGCGCCCGGTGCCGGCTGGCCGGAGTGCTGGAGGCGGCGCTGGCGGATACCGACCGCAGGCGGGTGACGGTCACGAGGCTCCTCGAGCTGGCGTCGCCAGCGAGCCCACCGGCGATGACCGCGGGAAGCTAAGGCGTTCCTAACAAGAAGCTATTGCCTGTCCTGACAGACGGCGGTAGGGTCACCCCTGATGGCCCTCCGCCACCCGACCCGTGCCGCCGACCAGACGCCGGGAGCTCCCGAGGTCGGCATGCGGCGCGTCCGCCTGGTGCAGATCTGCGTCGGCGGCGACAAGGTCCGCTACCGGGTGATCGGGATCACGAACCGGCTCCCCATCGTGCGTGAAGTGCCCAAGCGACTGGCCAACGCCCTGATCGCGAGCGGCAGTCCGTGGGTCGTGCGGCGGGACGCTGAGTTTGTCCAACGGGAAAACAGGGGCTGACGCGGGGTGTACGCCTGCCTGTGCCGAGCCGTCAGCGAGCGGAACGTCCGGGCCGCGGTGGAGAGCGGCGCCAGCACCGTCGCCCAGGTCCGGGCCGCGTGCGGGGCCGGAACGGGCTGCGGCGGCTGCCTGCCGTCGCTGCGGCGACTGCTCCGTGAAGGGCTCCCGTGCGAAGAGGCCATGATGGGCACGGCCACGGCGGGGGCGTACCCGGCCGCGTGACCCCAACCAGGAGGTAGCAGTGCAGGGCAACCAGGCAGTCCTCGACGTCCTCAACGACGTCCTCACCGCTGAGCTCACGGCGATCAACCAGTACTTCCTCGACGCCAAGATGTGTGCCAACTGGGGGTACGAACGCCTGGCCGAGAAGATCAAGGCAGACTCCATCGACGAGATGAAGGACGCCGACTCGCTGATCGACCGCATCCTCTACCTCGACGGCCTTCCCAACCTGCAGCGCCTGGGCGTCGTGCAGGTGGGCGAGACGGTGGTCGAAAAGCTGAAGCTGGCGCTCCAGCTGGAGACCGAGGCCATCGCCCGGCTCCAGGCCGGCATCGCCACCTGCGTCACCGAGGGCGACAACGGCAGCCGCATGGTGCTCGAGGAGATCCTCGAAGGCGAGGAGGAGCACGCCGACTGGCTGGAGTCACAGCTCGACCTGGTGGCCCAGATGGGCGAGCCCTTCTACCTCTCCCAGCAGGTCAAGGACTAACCAAGAGCGAACGTGCATTCCCCGCCGGCGGTAGTCTGGCGGGCGTGGATGTGGCGCTGCAGGCCTCGCTGTTCGACCACGCCGACGCCGTCGGGCTCGGGTCGCTGGACCCGGTGCGTCGCACGGAGCTGAACCACGGGGCGTGGATCGACGTCGTGCCCGGCTGGCTGCGCGGCGCCGACCAGCTGTTCGAGCGCCTCGTGGCGACGGTGCCGTGGCGGGCCGAGGAGCGGCCGATGTACGACCGGGTGGTGGCTGTGCCGCGGCTGCTCAGCTTCTACGGGGAGGACGACCCGCTGCCCGACCCGGTCCTCCACGACGCCCGTGACGCCCTCGACCGCCACTACGCCGCCGAGCCGGGGGAGCGGTTCCGCACCGCGGGGCTCTGCTACTACCGCGACGGCCGCGACAGCGTGGCCTGGCACGGCGACACCATCGGCCGGGGGAGCACGGAGGACACGATGGTGGCGATCGTCTCGGTGGGGGAGCCGAGGGACCTGCTGCTGCGGCCACGGTCCGGCGGGCCGAGCATCCGCCACGCCCTCGGCCACGGCGACCTGCTGGTGATGGGCGGCTCGTGCCAGCGCACCTGGGAACACGCCGTCCCCAAGCGGACGAGGCCCGTGGGGCCCCGCATCAGCATCCAGTTCCGGCCGCGCGGCGTGCTCTAGCGGGACAGCCGAATCCGCGTTTCAATCACCGGTAGCGCCGTGATCTCGGCCCGGCCACCACACGATCCGCCGCCGGATCACGACGCTCCGAGTGATCCAAAGTTGGGCAGTCAGCGTGGACGTGGCGGCCGGGGCCGGCGGCGCAGCAGCGGCCGCGGGTCGAGGGCCCATTGAGCCCGTCGCAGCGGTCCGACCCCGGCGCGCAGGGCGGTGGCGATGGCGGTCGGCGCGCCGGCGGCCTGCACCGCCACCTCGGGGGCGACGCCGGCCCGCGACCACGACGCCGCCTCGGTGCCGGAGGCCAGCCACTCCAGGGGCGTGGCGACCTCGGCGCCGGCCACCGGGCCGACCCGGCCGGCGTACTCCGTCGTCGTCTCGTGACGGAGGCGGCCCAGCCCGGTGACGCCCAGGTCCTCCTCGGCCTCGTCCCAGGCCACCAGGACCCGTTCCGCCGGTGTCGCCGCCGCCGCCCGGCGCCGGTCGCGCCGGACCCGCCGGGCCAACGGGATGGCACCGACCGCCAGCGCCGCGAGCGCCACCGCCAGCAGGATTTTCAGCGCGGTACCGACACCGTCCGACCCCGACTGCTGCTGCAGCTCCTCCTGACTCGGATCCGGGACGGCGGTGGTCGGGGCCGAGGGGTCGGCATCCGACGGCGTCGGCGAGGGCGCGGCGGTCGTGGCCGGCGACGAGGCGTCGGGCGTGACCGCCTCCTGCCCACCCGCGCCGGCGGGCGTACCGGTGTAGTCGCCGCCGGGGGGCGAACGGCCCGGCGTGGGCTCGAACAGCACCCACCCGGACCCGGCCAGGTAGACCTCGGGCCAGGCGTGGGCCTGCTTGCCGGTCACGTGGTAGCGCCCGGCGTCGTCGAGCGTGCCCGGCGTGAATCCCACCGCCACCCGGGCGGGGAGTCCGATGGACCGGGCCATCGCCGCGTAGGCGCCGGCGAACTGCTCGCAGTACCCCTTCCTTTCCTGGAGGAACCGGAGGATGGCGTCGTTGCCGTGCCCGGGGGCGACGTTCAGGGTGTACGTGAAGTTCTCGAGGAACCAGTCCTGCAGCGCCCGCGCCTTGCCGAAGGCCGTCGCCTCGCCCGCCGTCGCCTCCCGCGCCACCGCCGCCGCTTCCGCCGGGAAGTCGGGGGGGAGGTTGAGATAGCGCTCGGCGACGTCCCGGGGGGCGCCGCCCGGCGCCGCCGCCAGCTCGATCTCGGAGAACCGGGGAACCTCCGACTCGACGGTGTAGCGCAGCCCGTCGCCGGTGCTCTCGTCGGTGAGGAGGCTGGCCGAATCCTCCTCGTAGCGCATGCCCGGCACGGGGGTCGTGACCTTCGACGGGCGGAAGGCGGCCGGCAGCCAGATCGACGACAGCGCCCCGACGGTGAACTCCTGGCGGAGTGGGACGGCGACACCGCTGGAGGTGATGTCGGCGTCGAGGGAGCCCTTGACCCGCTGGTAGGTGCCCCGCGACGACCAGATCGAGCCGTCGAAGCTCTCGAGCGACGTCAGCCGCCAGTACGACGGCTCGGGGCTCGCCACCACGAAGGCCTCGAGGTCCGACTGGTCGACCAGCCGCCCCCGGATGTCGACCAGCGGGCTGACGGTGACCCGCGGGGAGCGCGACCCGCCGGCGCGGTCGCCCAGCCCGAACAGCCCTGACGACGCCGCCCCCGGCAACAGCGGCCCGACAACGGCGCCCACGCCGACCGCCACGACACCCACGACGACTGCGCCGCGCAGGACGGCGCCCTGGCCGTCCGCCGTCCGGCTGCCGAACCAGGTCGTCGACGCCGCCTTGGCGCTGAGATCGGCGAGGACCACGAAGGCCAGCACGGCGGCCAGGTACAGCGCCGCCACCACCACGCGGTGGCGGTCGGCGCCCAGCATGGCCCCGAACAGGAAGATGGTGAACGAGGGAACCAGGGCCTCGAGCCGGGCCCGCATCCGGAAGGCGAACAGGTCGGCCAGCCACGCCGCCAGCCATGTCCCCACCACGCACGCCAGCACGAAGCCCCTGGTCGTCGCCACCGGGGCCTTCACCTCGCCGAACTTGGCGACGGCGTCCCGGAGGTCGGCGCCGAACCCGTGCCACGTGTCGGGCCCGGGAATCAGGCCCATCGTGGCGGTGTGCGGCTCCACCACCCAGGTCACGAACAGCACCAGGCCGATCCCCGAGACGGCTGTGGCCAGTGCCGGGTGCAGACCGGCCCGCCGGCAGGCGGCGGCCACCACGTGGCTGGCAAGGGCGGCGGCCACCACCGGCACCAGGAACTCCCCGTCGGCGAACAGCCTGGTCAGACCTACGACCGCGGCCACGGTCACGGCCATGAGGGCGACCTCGGCGCCGACCGTCACCAGGATCGTCGACTGCGGACGCCGGTGGGTGGGCCGATCCCCGGCTTCCGGCGCTTGGGCGGGGGGCCGCTCCATGGTTCTCATGGGAACTGGCTCACGAGAGGCGGCCCGCTCCGTGCAGGGTCACCGACATGGCCCGGTCCCAGGCCGCCGCGAACGGCTGGGTGGAGCCGACGCGCACCAGATGGCCGACGCCGGGCCACCGGGTCGACGCCGGGTGGCGACCGGGCCCGTCGAAGACGACGAGGGTGACCAGCGACGGCTTCCAGCCCAGCCGGCCCAGGGCCGCCATCTCGCCGGGCGGGACCGCGGCGGTGGTGACGGCGGCGACGGCACCGTCCCCCGCCTGCCCGGGCGTCAGCCCGCCCAGCCCTTCTTCGTCGGAGACGTCGATGAGCGCCAGCCGGGTGAGCATCAGCTCGAGATGGCCGGGACCGGTGCCGAACCCGCTGTCGGCACCGTCGGTGGTCATCAGCCTGATCAGCGACCGTCGCTGCCAGCAGGCGGTGAGGATGCTGGCCGCGGCCGACACCGCCGCCTCGAACGACCAGTCGGTGTGGAAGCGGGCCCGGGTGTCGAGGAGCACCGTCGCCCGGCCCTGCCAGGGCGTCTCGTTCTGCCGGATCATCAGCTCGTCGCGCCGCGCCGTCGACGGCCAGTGCACCCGCCGCAGGTCGTCGCCCACCTCATAGGCGCGGAGGGCGTAGAAGTCCTCGCCGGCCACCCCGAAGGCGGCGCGCGGCGCGTTCATGTACCGGTCGCTTCCCGGGCTCTCCGGCAGCGGGTGGACGGCGTCGACCCTCGGGTACACGGTGAGGTCGGCGACGGGCGCCACCTCGGTGGTGCGCCGGGCCAGGCCGAAGGGGTCGGTGCGCTCGGCCCGCAGCGGGCCGACGGGGAACACGCCCCGGGTCTCGGCCGGCAGCCGGTACCGGGCCTCCTCGGTCTGGCCGGGCTCCAGCGGCGGCAGCAGGAGTGATGCCTCGCGGGGGCCGCCGTCGAGGGCGTCCTTCAGGGTGACCACCGGCGAGCGCCGGCGGGTGGGGTTGCGCACGACCAGGTCGACGCGGCTACTGCCGCCTGCGTACACGTGCGGTGGTCGCAGGTGGCGGTCGGCCTCCAGGTCGAGCCGGCGGGTGACGACGAAGGCGGCGCAGGCCGCCACCAGCCCGCCGATGCCGGCGCCCAGGACGTACAGCTCGACCACGCCCAGCATCCATCCGGCGACGGCGAGCACGACCGCGCCTGCCACCAGGCCCCATCCGCGGCGGGTGACCAGGCCCCTCACCTGCATCATCTGGCCTATCGGGCCGACGGCACCGGCACCGTCCCCAGCACCGACAGAAGCACGTCGGCCCGGCGCACGCCCCTGATCTGGGCGTCGCCGGTGAGGGCCAGGCGGTGTTCCAGCACGGGAAGGGCAAGGACCTTGAGATCGTCGGGCACCACGTAGTCACGCCCCATCGACGCGGCCCGGGCCCGCGCCGCCCGGAGCAGGCCGAGGGCGGCCCGGGGCGACACGCCGAGGGCGAGCTCGGGTTGGCGGCGGGTGGCGGCGGCCACGTCGACGATGTAGCCCTTCAGCGCCGGCGCGACGTGGATGGCCCCGGCCAGCGCGGTCATGGTCTGGACGTCGGCGGCGCTGGCGACCGGGTGCAGGTTGGGGACCGGGTCGGCGTGGCCGTGGGTGTCGAGGATGGCGAGCTCGGCCGCCCGGTCCGGGTAGCCCATGCCGATGCGCATCAGGAAGCGGTCGAGCTGGCTCTCGGGCAGCGGATAGGTGCCCTCGTGCTCCGCCGGGTTCTGGGTGGCGATCACCATGAACGGCGGCGGCAGGCTGTACGTGGTGCCGTCGACGGTGACCTGACGCTCCTCCATGGCCTCGAGGAGGGCGGACTGCGTCTTGGGTGATGCCCGGTTGATCTCGTCGCCCAGCACGAGGTTGGCGAAGATGCCGCCGGGTCGGAAGTCGAAGCTGCCCGTGGCGCGGTTGTAAACCGTGACCCCCATCACGTCGGACGGCAGCAGGTCGGGCGTGAACTGGATGCGCCGCCACGAGCAGTCGATGCTGGCGGCGAGGGCCTTGGCCAGGCTGGTCTTGCCCACGCCCGGCACGTCCTCGATCAGCAGGTGACCCTCGGCCACCAGGCACAGCAGGGCCAGCCGGATTGCCTCGTCCTTGCCCCGCACGACCGTGGCCACGTTGGCCACCACCGCGTCGAAGCTGGCGGAGAAGGTCTGGACGGCCCGGGCCGCGACGCGAGTTCTGGACATGGCGGGGACGGGGGCAGCCTACCGTCACAACCCGCGACAACCTTCGGCACCACCCCCCACAACCTGGGCGACCTACCGTGCCGGGGTGGACGTGGTGTTGGCGCTCGACGTCGGCGGGACCAAGATGGCTGCCGGGCTGGTCACCGCCGACGGTGAACTGGTGGCGTCGGCCCGGGCGGGCACGCCCGCCGACGGGAGCGCCGAGGCCGTCTTCTCGGTGCTGCTGGCGGTGGCCGACTCGTTGGAAGGCAACGGCGAGGTGGTGGCGTGCGGCGTGGGCTGCGGCGGTCCGATGACCCCCGGCGGCGGCGCGGTGTCGCCCCTGCACATCCCGTCGTGGCGGGGGTTCCCGCTGCGGGCTCGGCTGGCGGAGGCCACCGGCCTGCAGACCTTCGTCGACAACGACGCCAAGGCCTTGGCCCTGGGGGAGGGCTGGCGGGGGGCGGCGGCGGGGGTCGACGACTTCGTCGCCCTGATCGTCGCCACCGGCGTGGGGGGCGGGATCGTCCTCGGCGGCCGCCTGCTCGACGGCGCCGCCGGCAACGCCGGCCACATCGGCCACGTCGTCGTGGAGCCCGACGGGCGGGCCTGCGGCTGCGGTGGGCGGGGATGCCTCGAGGCCGAGGCGTCGGGCACCGCCATCGCCGCCGCCACCGGGCGTCCTGCGGAGGAAGCCGGCCCGGACGTGGTCGTTCGCACCGGACGGTTGGTGGGCAGGGCGGTGGCGTCGGTGGCCAACCTGCTCGACTTGCGGCTGGCGGTTGTCGGCGGGTCGGTGGCGCTGGGTTTCGGCGCGCCGTTCTTCGCCGCCGCCCAGTCCGAGATCGACGACCGCTGCCGTCTCGACTTCTCGGCCGGCGCCCGCATCGTCCCCGCCGGGCTGGGTGCGGACGCGCCCCTGGTCGGCGCCGCCGCCGTCGGTTGGAGAGGACTGGGAGGGCGGTGAGCGAGCCACAGGCGAGCGAACCCATGTGGCGCGCTTCGTCCGGCCGCAGGCCGGATGTCACGGATCTCGTTGGTGCGCCATCCGGAGGAGTGGTGCACCAATGAGCTGGCTGGCCGGTGCCGCGCTGGCCGTCGCCGTCCGGCCCCGGCTCTGGGGGGTCGGTGTGCGGCAGGTGTTCCGCTTGGCCAGGCCCGGCTGGTGGCGTCGCTGGCCGCCGCTGCCCTTGCCGGATCCCGGCTACCTGAGGTTCAGGAGCCAGACCGCGTACGGCGATCCCGAGGCACCGCCGACACCCGAGGACGTGGTCGCCTACCTGCATTGGTGCAGAGATTTCGGCCGGGTCGGCTAGCCTCCTACGCCGATGCACCTGCCACCACGACCCGCCGGCTGACCGTGGCCAAGGCACTGGTCCTCAACGCCACGTACGAGCCGCTCTGCGTCGTGCCAGTGCGGCGGGCCGTCGTGCTCGTGCTGAAGGAGAAGGCGGAGATCCTCCACGCCGCCGACCGCCAGCTGCACTCGGAGCGGGCCGCCATGCCGGTGCCGTCGGTCATCCGCCTCACGTACTTCGTGCGGGTGCCGTTCCGGGCCCGGGCCGCCCTCAACCGGCGTGCCGTGTTCGCACGCGACGACCACCGTTGCCAGTACTGCGACGCCGCCGCCGAGAACATCGATCACGTCCTGCCCCGCAGCCGCGGCGGCCAGCACGTGTGGGAGAACGTGGTGGCCTCGTGCCGGCCGTGCAACACCCGCAAGGAGGACCGGCTGGCCCACGAGGTGGGCCTCAAGCTCCGTCGCCGCCCCACCGCGCCCAAGGAGCTGACCTGGATCATCGTGGCCGTGGGCACCATCGACCCGCGGTGGGAGCCGTACCTGCAGGTCGGCCAGTCGGCGAGGGCGCGGGCCGGGGACGACCGCTCCGGCGAGGCTCTGTCGGCCTGACCACGTCGTTGCCTGTGCCGGCGGGGCCGGCCGGGGTTGGGCGCTGGCGGGTGGAGGTTGTACAGGCGACGGCGGCCGCCGCCCATGGGCGGGCGTGGCCGTCGCCTGTGGTCCCTTCTGTCTGGGTCGTGGAGGTGGACGGCCCCGCACTGGTCCTCGGCAGCACGCAGGCCGACGCGGTCGTCGACTGGGAGCGGGCGACGGCGGCGGGGGTCGACGTGGTCCGCCGGCGCAGCGGCGGGGGAGCGGTGCTGGTGCGCCCCGGCGAGGTGGTGTGGATCGACGTGCTCGTCCCTGCTGGCGATCCCCTGTGGGAGGCCGACGTGGGGAAGGCGTTCGGGTGGTTGGGGCAGACGTGGGCGGAGTGTCTCGGGGAGCTCGGCGTCGCCGACGCCTTTGCCTACGACGGCCGGCTGGTCACGGGGCGGTGGTCGTCGCTGGTCTGCTTCGGTGGCCTCGGGCCGGGGGAGGTGACGGTCGGCGGGCGGAAGGTCGTCGGGATCAGCCAACGCCGGACTCGGGCCGGGTCGCTGTTCCAGTGCGCGGTGTTGGTGGAGTGGGACCCCTCGCCGCTGCTCGACCTGCTGGTCCTCACCGACGACGACCGCGCCGCGGCCGCGGCCGACCTGACGTCGGTGGCGGGCGGGGCCGGTATGAGCGGGTCGGCGCTGACCTCCTCGTTCATCGAGGCGCTGGGTGGGTTGTGAGCAGGGTTCGCCACGCGATCTCGGTCGGTGGCCGGGAACCCTCGTGACCCAGCCGCCTCATACCGGGCGGATGGTGATTCCGTTCATCGCGAGCCGACGAGCCCACGCCTCGGATCGTGCATACCGACCCAGCGGTGATCGTGGTCCGAGCTCGGCTCGCTCCGCCGAACCTGAACAGCTCGCTCATTCTCCGCGGCACGACCGCGTCCGGCTCGCCCGTGACGGCCGGAGCGCAGATGCCGGCGTGCGACCCGGCGGGAGGCGGTGAAGGCTCGCTGCATAGCCCGGAAATCCTTGCCGATCCCTTGCAGAGTCGAACGTGTGTTCGCTACCATGGCGGGATGAGCACGGCGACGGAGCGGGAGGTCACCGCCATGGCCCTGGAGGCCGAGGTGGCCCAGGTGTGCGGGGTGGCCAACGCCGCCGCCGGCCGCCTGGTCGGCCTGATCGCCGACGTGCTGGCGACGGGGTCGTGGGAGGGGGCCGACATCCTCTCGCCTTGTCATTGGGTGGGCTGGAAGTGCGGGGTGTCGCCCAAGCGGGCTCAGCGGCTGGTCACCATGGCCCGGCGGCTGGGTGAGCTGCCCCACACCCGGGCCGCCTTCGAGGCCGGGGAGCTGAGCGAGGACCAGGTGGCCCTGATCTGTCGCCACGCCCCGGCGTCGGCCGATGCCTCGGTCGCCGACTTCGCCCGCCAGGCCACCGTCAGCCAACTGTCGCGGGTCCTGTCCAAGTATGTGTTCGAGGCCGACAAGCCCGAACCCGAGCCCGAGCGGCGCCGGGTCGACTTCGGCCACGACGACGACGGCTGGTGGCGGTGCTGGGGGACCCTGGGGGCCGAAGAGGGGGCCAAGGTCGCCCGGGCCCTGACCTTGGAGCGGGAACGCCAGAAGCTGGAGTCGTGGGCCGACGCCCTGGTGGCGGTGGCCGAACGGGCCCTGGCCGCCGACCACGCCACCCGCGGCCATCACGATGCCCAGACGGTGGTGGTGCACCTCCACCCCGACGGCACCGGCAACCTGCACCTGGGCCCGGGCCTGCCCGACGCCGTGCTGCGCCACCTGGGCTGTGACGGGCGGGTCAAGACCGTCGAACACGACCGCCATGGGGTGGCGGTCAGCGTGGGCAGAGCCCTACGGCTGGTGCCCGAGCGCACCCGCATGGTCATCGAGGAACGAGACCGGGGCTGTCGGGTCCCGGGCTGCGACCACACCGCCTGGTTGCAGATCCACCACATCGTCCATTGGCTCGACGGCGGTCCCACCGACACCTGGAACCTGGTGGCGCTGTGTTCGCATCATCACCGCCTCCACCACCAGGGCAAATTCGACATCCGGGGCGACGCCGACGATCCCGACGGCCTGGTCTTCACCGACCGCAAGGGCCGACGGCTGATGGGCTGTGGCCGACCGGCGCCGCCGGGCGAACGTGCGGATCACCGGCAACTGGACCCCGCCGTCGGGCGAACGCCTCGACTGGTGGATGGTGACGTTCCACGAGGTGCCGGTCGGCGCCTGACGCCGGTGGTCGTCCGGGCCGTCGGGGTCGACACGGTGCCATGACCGGCGACTATGGCGGCTGCGCACACCACACAGGAGGGGGACCTTCATGCGAGCAACCTGGTCGCATCGCATCGGGGCGTTGCTCGTCGCCCTGTTGCTCGTGCCGGTGTGGTCGACGCCGGCGACGGCCGACACCGGTCAGCCGGGCGACCTCGTCAGCGCTTCGCCGGCCGTGTTCACGATGGATCCGCTTCTACGCATCCCGGCGCTGGGCGTGACGGCCACCAGGGTTCTCTACCGGTCGACGGACACGAACGGGGCTGCGAACGTGGTGTCGGGCACGATTCTGGTGCCCGCTCTTCCCTACCTGGGAGGCGGGAAGCGTCCCCTTGTCAGCTACGCAGTCGGAACTCAGGGGTTGGGCGACCAGTGCGCACCCTCGAACCAGATGGCCGCCGGCACCGAGACCGAGGCGGGGATCATCCAGGGGATGCTGTCCCATGGGTGGGCCGTGGCCGTCACCGACTACGAGGGTCTCGGCACTCCCGGGCGCCACACCTACGTCGTAGGTCCCAGCTTGGGCCACGCGGTCCTGGACGCCGCTCGGACGGCCATCCGGCTCCCCACCTCGGGGTTGGCGACCGATACACCGGTGGCGATCTGGGGGTACTCGGAGGGAGGGGCGGCTTCGAGTTGGGCCGCCGAGCTCCAGCCGACCTACGCCCCGGAGCTTCGGTTGCGCGGTGTCGCCACCGGCGGGGTGCCGGCCGACGTGGTGGCGACGGCCAGGAATCTCAATGGGGGCCTGTTCTTCGGCTTCGGCGTGGCGGCGTTGATCGGTTTGGACGCCGCCCACCCCTCGCTGCAGCTCTCGAACTACCTCAGCCCGACAGGCCAGCAGCTGGTGGCGGCCCACCAAGACGCTTGTCTGGACGGCCTCGTCGCAGGGTTCGCTCTCAAGAGTTACGGCGACATCACCACCACCGACGTCCTGGCGCTGCCCGATTGGGCGGCCGCCTTCGGCGAGAGCCGTTTGGGTGCGACTGCCCCGGGAGTCCCGATCCTTCAGTATCACGGTCTGGTGGACCAGGTGATCCCGTACGCCCTCGGCAAGACCCTTCGCAACGAGTGGTGCAGCCGGGGCGCCACCGTCGAGTTCCGCACCTACCCCGCCGATCACGTGTCCGGGGTGGTCGCCGGAGTCCCCGCCGCCATGCTCTGGCTCAGAGAACGCATCGCCGGCGTGCCCCCGTCGAACAACTGCCCCCCTGGGTGATCCGCCGCTACTCAGACGGGCTCGGGGTCCATCCCAGCAGCTCGACGTGGCACCGCTCCAGCGCCTGGTAGGCCTTGCGAACGTCGTCGCGGGCCACCTGGAGGGCCTCGTAGGGGGCGGGTGCGGCCGGCCAGCGACCCTTGATCGGCTCGGTGGCCACCAGCGCCTCCAGCGCGCTGGAGGTGTTGCGCAGCCGCTGGTGGGCGTGGTGCAGGCGCTGGCGCTCGTCGGCCGAGAGGTCTTGGGGAGTACGGGGTCCGTCGTCGGCCATGAGGACAGGCTAGGCGGCGGTTGTGCGGTCAACCGCCGAATGCCAGCCAGAATGGTCGGCATGAACCCCAACGATGTGATCAAAGCGCTGACCGACGGTGACCTGGCCGCGATCGAAGCCGCCATCGCCCCCGAGCTACGTGAGCACATCCCGGTGGCCGATCTCAAGAAGATGTGGGAGGACGCGGGGGAGCAGCTCGGCACCCTCGTCGACCTGGGCGAGCAGGTCGTCATGTACGACACCACCCTCAACTTCGAGAAGGGCATCGCCCACCTCCAGATCGTCTACGTCGCCGACAAGCTCACCGGCATCCTGCTCCGGCCCGGCCACCCCACCGCCCGCTTCGGGGAGTAGCGCCACGGCCCGCGGCGCCGGTGCCGACCCTTTGGGCGGCCTGGAGATGCCCCTGCGGGAGGCGATGGAATCCCAGCGGGCGATCCGCCGCCTGCTTCCCGACCCGGTCGACGATGCGCTGGTCCTGCGCTGCATCGAGCTGGCCCTGAAGGCCCCGACCGGGTCGAACGCCCAGAGCTGGGAGTTCGTCGTGGTGAAGGACCCCGTCGTCAAGCAGCGGCTGGCCCGCCAGTACAAGCGGGTGTGGCGCCTCTACGGTGCCGTCGGCCGCCGGGTCGCCAGCCGCCGCCGGGACGAAGGCCGGACGAGCCGCACTCTGCGGGCGGTCGAGTGGCAGGTCGACCACTTCGAGGAGCTCCCCGTGCTCGTCGTGGCCTGCCTGCACGGGCCGAGGCCGCCCTTCCCGCCGGTCGCGGCCTCGTCGTACTACGGCTCGGTCTACCCGAGCGTGCAGAACCTGCTGCTGGCGGCCCGGGCCGTGGGCCTCGGCGCCGCCCTCGTCACCCTGCCGCTGTGGAGCACGGTCGCCGCTCGCCGCATCCTCGGCCTGCCCAGGGGGACGACGCCGTGCTGCATCATCCCCCTGGGATGGCCCCGCGGCCACTACGGGCCGACGTCGAGGAAACCGGTCGGCGACGTCACCCACCTCGACCGCTACGGCAACCGCCCCTGGCGGTGACCCCGGCCGGCGCCGGAAGGCTGGTCACGCGACCTTGACGTCGCCGAACAGCGCCCACGCCTTCACCCGCACCACCGGCCCGTCCACCGCAGGGTCGCCGACGACCGCGCTGCGCTTGTTGCCGAACAGGGCGAAGCCGGAGATCTCGACCCTGCTGCCGGCGGGCACCATCACCCTGACGTCGCCGAAGCCGGCGACGGCGCGGACCGCGATGTCGTCCCCGCGGCCGACCGTCTCCCTCATGTCGAGCTCACTGTCGCCGAAGACCGCCACTGCACGCGTCTTCGCACCCGGCTGCCACTTTCCCGTCGCGGTGCTGTCTCCGAAGACACCAACCGCCCAGCGTCCGTTCCTGTCTCTCATCGTCTTCACCCTTTCGTCGAGGCCTGACCCGAAGCATGAACGGACGGCGCCGTCGCGTCGTCGCCGGGACGGTCGATCTCGGCATCCTCCGAATGGACGATGCCGGCGCAGGCCGGCGCGGGCCAGACTGCAATGGTGGGCGGCGAGGAACGGAGGACCGGGAAGAGATCCGTGCACGCGTGGGAACGGTGGGCTCCCGCCTGGCACTGCGTGTTCTACGGGGTCCTCGGCCTGGCCACCATGCTGGCACTGGCCGACCGGGCCATTTCCGGCACCGACCGGGCTGCTGCCGCCGGTCTGGCCACCCTCCTGGGAGGGTGGTACTGGCTGTGGGTGGTGCGCCGGCGGATCTGGACGCTGCCGATCCCGCAGGTCCTCGTCTACTTCGCCGGCGCCGCAGCCCTCTGGCTCCTGGCGTTGTCGGTGAACGAGGCCTACTTTCTCCTGGCCTTCAGCGCCTACCAGCAGGTCCCGTCCTATCTGCCGTCACCGCGCTCGGCCATCCCGGGCGTCGTCGTCCTCACCGGGCTGCTGCTGGCGATGGACCTCGTCGACGCGGGCCGTCCGTCGCCGCTGACCCTGCTGATCGCCGCGCTCTCCGCCGGCCTCGGCATCGTCTTCCTGCTCTGGATCGACGCCATCGTGCGCCAGAGCGAGGATCGCCACCGCCTGATCGGGGAGCTGGAGGCGACCCGGGCCGAGCTGGCCGCGGCCGAACGCGAGGCAGGCACGCTCGCCGAGCGCCAACGGCTGGCCGCCGAGATCCACGACACCCTGGCCCAGGGAGTGACCAGCGTAGTGACCCTGCTGGAAGCCACCGAGGCGGAGATGGAGCCCGGCCAGGCAACCGCCCGCAACCACCTGGACCGTGCCCTGCGCACGGCCCGGGACACCCTGGCCGAGGCCCGTCGGTTCGTCTGGGCCCTTCAACCAGAGGCGCTCGACCGGGGATCGCTCGTCGAAGCCCTGGATCGGCTGGCCGCCGGGCTGGCCGACGAGACCGCCGTGGCGGCCAGATTCGTGGTCAGCGGCACACCCCAACGGCTGGCGGCACCGGTGGAGATCGCCCTCCTGCGGGCGGCCCAGGAGGGTTCCGCCAACATCCGCAAGCACGCCCAGGCGGGCGAGGCGGTGCTCACGCTGTCCTATTTGGGCGACCGGGTGATCCTCGACGTGCGAGATGACGGCCGGGGCTTCGATCCCGTGGCGGTCGGTGCCCGGCCGGGAGACGTGAGCGGCGGTCTGGGCCTCCGGGGGCTCGAGGCGCGGCTGGCCGCGCTCGGCGGAGGGTTGGAGGTGGAGAGCGCGGTGGGGGAGGGCACCGTGCTGGTGGCCATGGTGCCGGTCGAGCCGGTCGTGCCAGTCGAGCCGGCTGCGGAGCGCGGGGAAGAGCCATGACCCGGGCTGGTCCCATCCGGATCCTCGTCGTCGACGACCATCCTGTCGTCCGGACCGGCGTGCAGGGGATGCTGGCCACCAACGCCGACTTCGAGGTCGTCGGTGAGGCCGCCGACGGGGAGGAGGCGGTCAGCCAGGTCGCCGCCCTCGAGCCCGACGTCGTGCTCATGGACCTGCGGATGCCCAACGTCGACGGTGTCGAGGCCACCCGGCGGATACGGGCGGGCCACCCCGCGACCCAGGTCCTCGTTCTCACCACCTACGACACCGACGAGGACATCCTGCGGGCGGTCGAGGCCGGAGCCGTCGGCTACCTGCTCAAGGACTCGCCGCGCGAGGAGCTCTTCCACGGCGTGCAGGCGACGGCGCGAGGCGAGTCGGTCCTGGCCGCGGCCGTCGCGTCCCGCCTGATGGGGCGGATGAGGGAGCCGGCGGGGCTGGCCCTCAGCCCCCGAGAGCTGGAGGTACTGGGCCTGGTGGCCGACGGCAAGGCCAACAAGGAGATCGCCCGGGCGCTCTACATCAGCGAGACGACGGTGAAGACCCATCTGGTCCACATCTTCACCAAGCTCGGGGTCGACGACCGGACCGCGGCTGTCACCGTCGCCCTCGACAGGGGCATCCTCCGACTGAAGCGGTGACTGCCTCAAGCGGTGGCGCCGCGCTGGCCCGATCTCCAGGTAGGAGCCGACTCTGGGTAGGAAGGCGGGATGCCCGCCGACGCCGGTCCCGACGCCCTCCATGCCATCGCCGCCGACCTCGAGTACCCGATGGCCGTCGTCACGACCGCCCACCGCGAGGACCGGGCCGGCTGCCTGATCGGGTTCGCCAGCCAGTGCAGCATCGACCCGCCGCTCCTCGTCGTGTGGCTGTCGGAGCGCAACCGGACCACCCGGGTGGCCAGGACGGCGTCGGCGCTGCTCGTTCACTTCCTCGCCCGGGACGACCGCCCGCTGGCCGAGCTGTTCGGCACCCAGACCGGCGACGAGGTGGACAAGTTCGCCCGCTGCCGCTGGGAGGAGGGCCCCGACGGGCTGCCCCTGCTCAGCGACTGCACCAGATGGGTGGCCGGCCACATCGTCGAGCGCTTCGGCACCGGCGACCACGTCGGCCACCTGCTGCGACTCTTCGACGGGGCGGCGGGGGAGTGGACGGGCCAACTCGGCTTCCAGGCGGTCAAGGACCTGAAGCCGGGCCACCCGGCGTAGCGCCCCGGGCGGCCCACCGCGTTTCGATCGTCCGTAGCGCCCCAAACCGGCCCGATCCGGGCACACTTGGGGCGCTATCGACGCATCAAACTGCCAACCACGTCCGCACGAGGTCGCGCAGGCGGTCGAGGCCGACGCCCTTGGCGGCGCTGACCCACACCACGTCGCCGGAGTCGACCCCGCACTTCTCGGCTAGCTCGGCGCGGCGCTTTGGTCGGGCCGACGACCTCACCTTGTCGTGCTTGGTGGCGACGACGGTGTGGGGCCGATCGTTGGCCCGGAGCCACTCGAGCATCCGCACGTCGAGCTCGGTGGGGCCGATCTCACCGTCGACCAGCACCATGATCATCGCCAGGGGGCGACGTTCGAGCAGGTAGCGCTCCATGGTCCTCCGCCACGACGACCGCATCGCCTTCGGCGCCGACGCGTAGCCGTACCCGGGGCAGTCGACGACGGTGCGCCCGGGGTCGCCGTCCAGCTCGAAGAGGTTGAGCAGGCGGGTCCGCCCTGGCGTCTTGGAGACCCGGGCCAGGCTGTGCCGGCCGGCGAGGGCGTTGAGCAGCGACGACTTACCCACGTTCGAGCGCCCGACGACGGCAACCTCGGCGCGCACATCCGGCAGCTGGTCGACGTCGGTCGCCGACGACACGAAACGCAGCTGAAGCGCGGCCGTCAAGAGGGAAGGAACAGGCTCAGCGCGTCACAGCAGGCGACGGGCCCAACGGCGGGTCATGGCGATGGGGTGCGGGTGGAGGGCGGCGGCGATGCGCTCCTTGCGCAGATGGGCGACCTCTTCGTCGTCGATCGGCGCCAGCGGCCCGGCGACCTGGGACAGGACGTAGTCGGCGAGGGCGGGGTTACGGGCCAGCACCGGGCCGTGGAGGTAGGTGGCCACGATCGTGTCGCTCACCGCCCCCTCGGTGCCGTCGCCGGTGTCGTTGCCCCGGCCCACCACCACCCTGCCCAGCGGCCTGGTGTCGGGTCCCAGGGTGGTGACGCCCCCGTGATTCTCGTACCCGGTGAGCTCGGGCAGGTCCAGCGCGGGGTCCGGGTCCACGACGATCTCCCCGATGCGGCGGGCACCGGCGCCCCGTGCGGTCGAGCAGTCGAGCAGCGCCAGGCCGTGATGGGGCTGGCCGTCGGGGCCGACGAAGGTCGAACCCAGCAGCTGGAACCCGGCGCAGACGGCCAGCAGGGCGGCGCCGCGGTCGACGGCCCGGTGCAGGGCCCGGCTGTCCAGCAGCTCCCGGACGGCGAGGGCCTGGGGCCCGTCCTCGCCCCCGCCCATGAGGTAGATGTCGCACGAGTCGGGCGCCACCTCCCCGGCGGTGACGTCGACCACCTCGCTGGCGATGCCGCGCCACCGCAGGCGCTGGGCCATCACGGTGGCGTTGCCGCCGTCGCCGTAGGTACCAAGCAGCTCGGGGTAGAGGACGGCGATCGAGACCGAGTCGGGTGCCATGGACCTCCTCAGCCGCCGGTCGACAGGGCCCGGCGGGCGTCCTGGAACGACGTGTAGTTGGCGGCCAGGTCGACGTCGGGCCCACCGGCGGCGCCCACCGCGGCGCGGTAGTCGGGCACGAAGAGGTGGGGCACGTCGGCGTAGCGGAGTCGCACGGCGAGGTCGCGGCCGCGGTCGCCCGTAGCCACGACCTGGCGTGCCTTCAACCGCTCGAAGGGCACGTCCCACAGCCAGGAGGGGTCCCGGCCGTCGGCCACCCGGGCGTTGATGCCGATGACGATGGGCACCGGGGCGGGACGGAGGAGGTCGAGGGTCTCGGCCCACCCGGCGGGGTTCTTGGCCAGGAGGAGCCGCACGCTGGTGCCGTCCACCGAGATGCGCTCGTAGCGCCCGGCGACGGTGCCCACCGTGGCCATCGCCGACACCGCCCCCTCGGGGTGCAGGCCCAGTGCCACCACTCCGGCGACGGCCATGGCCGCGTTGGCCAGGTTGCACCACCCCGGGAGCTGGAGGCGGATGGGGTAGCGGCGGCCGTCGGACATGACCAGGTCGCCGCCGTCCAGCCACAGGTGGGGTTGGGGCCGGGCCAGGTCGCAGGACGTGCAGGCCCAGTGGGAGCCCGAACACCGAGGAACTTCGCCGTTGGCCGCGGAGGACCAGCGGATGCGGCTGCCGCAGGCCGGGCAGGCGGCGGCGTCGGCCCGCCAGCGCTGGCCGGTGCCGACCCAGACGACCGTCGTCGACGCGCCGGCGGCCCAGACGACGAGCGGGTCGTCGACGTTGGCGGCGACCGCCGTGCCCGACCCGGCCAGCGTCTGGCGCCACGAGGCCGCGTGCAGGCGGACCTCGCCGATCCTGTCGAGCTGGTCCCTGCTCAGGTTGAGCAGCACGACGACGGCAGGGTCGACCGCCTTCACCGCCTTGGCCAGCAGGCCTTCGTCGACCTCGAGGGCGACGGCGTCGCCGGGCCGCTCGTAGGACAGGGCGCCGACCAGCCCCGATATCAGGTTCGAGCCGGATGCGTTCGACGCCACGGTGCCGCGGGTCGACAGGGCGGCGGTCAGCAGGCGGGTGGTGGTGGTCTTGCCGTTGGTGCCGGAGACGAGGGCCACCTGGTGCCCGGTGGCCATCACCTCGAGGGCCTTGGGGTCGAGCGCCAAGGTGACGCGGCCGCCGATGACGGTGCCGGCCCCGGCGCCCGCCCGGCGGGAGATCTCCGACACGGTGCGACCGGCGAGCGCGGCGACGCGTGTTCGTGCCGGGAACCCCACGCACGGATTCTTCACCCTTTTGCGCGCCTCTTCTAACACCCTGCGCGGGCGCGGACTGCGGCCTGGGTTGACCCGGTGGAGTACCAGGGTTAGATTATGGCGGAAAGTGGTGAGAAGGGGAGGGAGCCCTTCCCACCGGGCCTTTGCCGACGACTCTCAGAGGGCGAGCGGGTGAGACATGTTCCTTGGGGAGTACGTGCACTCCCTCGATCCGAAGGGCAGGCTGATCCTCCCGGCTCGGTTCAGGGAGCAGCTGACCCAGGCGTACGTCAGCGGCCAGATCGACGGCTGCCTGGCCCTGTGGGCCCCCGCCGAGTTCGAGGAGCGGGCGCGGGAGATGAAGGAGCGCACCAAGGGCTCCGCCACCGACCGGCACATGGCCCGAGTCTTCTTCGCCGGCGCCCAGGAAGCCAGCCCCGATCGCCAGGGCCGGATCGCCGTCCCGCAGAACCTGCGCGAGTTCGCAGGGTTGAGCCACGAGGTGGTGGTGACCGGTGCGTACGACCACGTCGAGATCTGGGACGCCGAGGCCTGGCGCCGAGCCAAGGGCATGGGCGAGACCGCGCTCCACGCAGAAGTTGGGCTCCACGCAGAAGCTGGATCGTGATCACAAGACGGCGCGACCATGCGCAACCCTCCGACCGGCGAGCGGGAAGATCCCCCTCTTCGCCTCCTTCCAAAGCCGGGAACGGATCCCGGCGGTGCTCCGGTCGGGGGGTTGCGGATGAGCGAGCCCTTGCATCTGCCAGTGATGGTCGACGAGGTCGTCGACGTCTTCCGGCCTGTCCCACCGGGTGTCATCGTGGACACCACGGTGGGGGCCGGGGGGCACGCCCGCGCCCTGCTGGAGGCGCTGCCCGGCTCGACGGTGCTGGGGATCGACAGGGACAGCGACGCCCTGGCCGAGGCGGCGGCGACGCTGGCTCCCTTCGGCGACCGGGTCACCCTGGCACACGCCCGCTTCGACACGCTCGTCCGAACGGCGAGGGCGCACGGCCATGAGCGGGTGGCCGGCGTGCTCTTCGACCTCGGAGTCAGCTCCATGCAGCTCGACCGCCCGGACCGCGGGTTCAGCTACCGCTCCGACGCTCCCCTCGACATGCGCATGGACCGCAGCCAGCCCACCTCCGCCGCCGACGTGGTCAACGGCTACGACGCCCGCCGGCTGGCCGAGGTCATCGGCTCCTACGGGGGCGAGCGCTTCGCCGGACGCATCGCCCGCGCCATCGTCGCCGCCCGGCCCATCGACACCACCGACCACCTCGCCGCCGTCGTCAGGGACGCCATCCCCGCCCCTGCCCGGCGCCGGGGCGGCGACCCCGCCCGCCGGACCTTTCAGGCCCTGCGCATCGAGGTCAACACCGAGCTCGCCGCCATCGCTCCCGCTCTCGACCAGGCCTTGGACCTCTTGGTCGCAGGCGGGAGGGTGGCGGTCCTCGCCTACCACTCGGGGGAGGACCGCATCGTGAAGGAGCGCCTCGCGTTCGCCGCCACCGGCGGCTGCACCTGCCCGCCGCAGCTGCCCTGCGTCTGCGGGGCCGTGCCCACCGTCCGCCTGGTGTGGCGGGGAACCCACAAGCCCTCCGCCGCCGAGGTCGAGGCCAACCGGCGGGCCGAGAGCGCCCGCCTCCGCGCCGCACAGAAGCTGGAGACCCCATGACCGCCACCCGCTCCCCCTCGGCCCGGCCGGTGCGCAGCCGCGCCCAGCAGGCACCCTTGCCCCTGCCCCTGCCCCGGGTCGCGCCCGCCCCCCGCCCGGTCCCGCGCCCGCCCCTGCGGGTGGTGCCGCCGCCGGATCCCGATGCCAGGGCCCGCCGCCTGAGCCACGCCGTCGTCGTGCTCCTCGTCGTCCTCGCCTGCGCCGGCCTGTTCGCCATCGTGGGCGTTCGCGTGCTGTTGGCCCAGGGCCAGGCGCCGGTCGACGCCCTGGAGGCCGAGGTGGCCACCGGGCAGGCCGAGTACCAGCGGCTGCGGCTGGAGCTGGCCGGGCTCGAGTCGCCGGCCAGGATCGTGGGCGAGGCCCAGAAGCGGATGGGCATGGCCCCGCCCCCTGTTGTGGTGTACCTCTCGCCAGTCGGCGTCGCGTACCTCCCTCCGGTCCCGGCCGGCGGCTGAGCCCATCCGGTCGCCAGGGTCGCCATGACGGTCGTCAGCTTTCCCCGTCCGGCGCGCCCGCGCCCCGCCCCGCCCAAGACGGATTTCGTCCCCAAGGGCCGCCTGATCACGCTGCTGGTCGTCATGTCGCTGGCGTTCGGCGGCTTGGTGTTCCGGTTGGTCGACGTCCAGGGCCTCTCGGCCGAGCGCTACGCCGTCTACGGCGAGTCCCAGCGCCTGCACTCCGTCGTGCTCCCGGCCCAGCGGGGGTCGATCCTCGACCGCAACGGGGCCGAGCTGGCCATCTCCGTCCGCCGCCAGACGGTGTGGGCCGACCCCAAGGTCGTGCGCGACCCCGCCGCCGCCGCCCGTGCCCTGGCGCCGCTGCTGGGTGTCGACGAGTCGACCCTGCAGGACAGGCTGAGCGACGACCTCGCCTTCGTCTACCTGGCCCGCAAGGTGGAGGACGACGTGGCCCGCAGCGTCGAGGCCCTGAAGCTGCCGGGCGTGTTCCTGATGGAGGAGCCGAAGCGCTACGAGCCGGCGGGCGTGCTGGCGGCGCCGGTGGTGGGCCAGGTCGGCCTCGACGACCAGGGCCTTTCCGGTCTCGAGCTCCAGTACCAGGAGGACCTCACCGGCCGTCCCGGCGAGCTGCTGGTGGAGCGCGACCCGGCCGGGCGCGACATCGCCGCCGGCGTGCGCCAGCTCCATCCCCCCGCGCCGGGCGCCACCCTGGTGCTCACCCTCGACGAGGCCATGCAGTACGAGGCGGAGACCGCGCTCTCCGAGCAGATCGTGGCGACCAAGGCCAAGGGCGGCATCGTCGTGGTCATGGACCCCCGGTCGGGCGAGATCCTGGCCATGGCCAACATGGTGGCCGGCAAGCCGGGCGGGCCTCCCGTCCCCAGCAACGACAACATGGCGGTCACCCGCGTGTTCGAGCCCGGCTCGGTGAACAAGGTCGTCACCATCGCCGGAGCGATCGAGGAGGGACTGGTCGAGAGCTCGACCCGGCTGAACGTCCCGGACACCCTGCAGGTCTCGGATGCCCTGTTCACCGACGACCACGAGCACGACGACAAGTACTGGTCGGTCGACGAGATCATGGCCGAGTCCTCCAACATCGGGACGATCATGATCGGCCAGAAGCTCGGCAAGGCCGGGATGGACGACTACCTGCGCCGGTTCGGCCTGTCCGGGCGGACCCCTCTGGACTTCCCGGGCGAGGCCAACGGCCTGATTCCCAAGCCGAGCGAGTATTCGGGCACGTCGATGGGCACCATTCCCATCGGCCAGGGCGTGGCCGTCACCGCCCTCCAGATGCTGGGCGCCTACAACACCGTGGCCAACGGCGGCGTGGCCGTTCCCCCCAGCCTGCTCAGAGGTGTGGTCGACGCCAGTGGCAAGGCCCACCCGGCCGATCGGCCGAAGGGGGAACGAGTCGTGTCGGCCGACACCGCGGCGGCGATGTCGCAGATGTTGGCCGGCGTCGTCACCGACGGCACCGGCACCGATGCGGCGGTGCCGAACTACACGGTTGCGGGCAAGACCGGCACCGCCCGCAAGGTGGCCGAGAACGGCAGGGGATACGTCGACGGCGTCTACATCGCGACCTTCGTCGGCTTCGTCCCGGCCGAGGCCCCCCGCCTGTCGGTCATCGTCGTGCTGGACGAGCCGACGCCGTACTACGCCGGCATCGTCTCGGCCCCGGTCTTCGCCCGAGTGGCGCTGGCCGGGACCCGGCTGTTCTCGATCCCGCCGCATCCCAAGGACGACGCCCCCCTCCGCTCGTCGCCCGCCGCAGGAGCCGCGGCTGCCACCGGTCTGGCCGGTAGTGTTGTGCCTTCGCCCGCGAGAGCCTGAACAGTGCGACTGGACAAGCTGCTGGGCGACGTGGAGGTGCTGAGCCTCCGGGGAGACCCGGCCGGCATCGACGTCGTCGCCGTCACCTCCGATTCCGAAGCGGCGGTCCCCGGCGCCCTGTTCGTCTGCGTCCGGGGCTCGCGGTTCGACGGGCACGACTTCGCGGCACGGGCGGTCGCCGCCGGCGCGGTGGCCCTCGTCGTCGAGGAGGAGGTCGATCTGCCGCTGCCGGCGGGTGCCAACGTCCCCCAGGCCGTGGTGCCCCAGATCGTTGTGCCGGACTCGCGTGCCGCCCTGGCCCTGGCTGCGGCCGCCTTCCACGGTCACCCGTCCCGGCGGCTCTCGGTGGTCGGGGTCACCGGCACCAACGGCAAGACCACCACCACCCACCTGCTCGGTGCCGTCCTGCGCGCCGACGGGCGTCAGACCGAGGTGATCGGCACGCTCTCCGGCGCCCGCACGACCCCCGAGGCCCCGCACCTCCAGGCCGCCCTCGCTGCGGCGGTGGAGCGGGGGACGCAGGCGGTGGCCCTCGAGGTGTCGTCCCACGCCCTGAGCCTGCACCGGGTGGACGGCACCTGGTTCGAGGTGGCGGTCTTCACCAACCTCACCCCCGAGCACCTCGACTTCCACCGCACCATGGACGACTACTACGCGGCCAAGGCGTCGCTGTTCACGCCCGACCGGGCCGGCGTGGCCGTCGTCAACGTCGACGACGCCTGGGGCCGGCGGCTGGCAGAGTCGACCGACGTGCCGGTGCGGACCTTCTCCCTCTCCGACGCCGCCGATCTCGAAATCGGCCCCGACGGCGCCCACTTCGGGTGGGAGGGGCGGCCGGTGTGGCTCCGCCCGGGAGGCACGTTCAACGTGGCCAACGCCCTCGCCGCCGCCACCGCTGCCCGCGAGCTCGGCGTGCCGGCGGGAGCGGTGGCCGAAGGCCTGTCGTCGGCCCCGCCCGTGCCTGGACGCTTCGAGTCGATCGACAAGGGCCAGGGCTTCGCCGTCGTCGTCGACTACGCCCACACCCCGGCCGGCCTCGAGGTCTGCCTGCTGGCCGCCCGCCAGGTGGCGGGGGAGGCCGGCAGGGTCATCGTCGTCTTCGGCTGTGGCGGTGACCGCGACCAGGCCAAGCGGCCACTCATGGGCGAGGTCGCGACCCGTCTGGCAGACAGGGCCGTGATCACGTCCGACAACCCCCGCTCCGAGGACCCCCTGGTGATCATCGATGCGGTCGTCGCCGGCGCCGGCCGCCCCGAGGTCCTTGTGGACGAGCCCGACCGCCGGGCAGCCATCGCCCTGGCCTTGGACGACGCGCTCGCCGGTGATGTCGTCGTCATCGCCGGGAAGGGCCACGAGACGACCCAGGTCGTCGGCGACCGGGCGCTGGCCTTCGACGACAGGGTGGTCGCCGGGGAGCTGCTGGCGGAGCGGCTCACCTCGGGAGTGCCCGAAATGGGGGGCAGGTGGTAGCGCTCCTCATCGCCGGCGGGGTCGCCCTGATCGCCGCCATCCTGGGCACGCCCATCCTCATCCGCTCGCTGGCGGTGCGGGGCATCGGCCAGCAGATCCGCGACGACGGTCCCCAGGGCCACCTCACCAAGGCGGGCACCCCCACGATGGGCGGCGTCGCCATCCTGGGCGCGGTGGTGGTCGGTTACCTCGCCGCCCACATCAGAACCGGCGCGGTGTTCACCGCGTCGGGCGTGCTGGTGATCCTCGTCATGCTGGGCGCCGGGCTGGTGGGTCTGGTCGACGACTGGATCAAGATCTCCCGCCAGCGCAGCCTGGGCCTCACCAAGATGGCCAAGACGCTCAGCCTGGTGGCCGTCTTCGGAGCCTTCGCCATCCTCGCCGTCTGGCGGGCGGGCGTGCGGGCCGACGTGTCCTTCGCCCGCGACGTCGCCTTCGACCTGCCCGACCCGATCTACCTGGTCTGGGCGGTGGTGCTGCTGCTGGCCGCGGCCAACGCCGTCAACCTGTCCGACGGCCTCGACGGGCTGGCCGCAGGATCGTCGATGTACGCCTTCTCCGCGTTCGTCTTCATCGGGTTCTGGCAGTTCCGCCACGCGTCCTGCTACAACCTCGGCCCCGCCCTCGACCTGTCGGTGATCGCCGCGGCCATGACGGGGGCGTGCGCCGGATTCCTGTGGTGGAACGCGGCGCCGGCCAAGATCTTCATGGGCGACACCGGCTCGCTCGGGATCGGCGCCGGGCTGGGGGCGCTGGCGCTCACCACCAACACCCAGCTGCTCCTACCGGTCATCGGCGGGCTGTTCGTGATGATCACCATGTCGGTGGTGGTGCAGGTCGTCGGCTTCCGCCTGTGGGGGATCCGGATCTTCCGCATGGCCCCGATCCACCACCACTTCGAGCTGCTCGGCTGGCCGGAACCCACGGTGATCGTCAGGTTCTGGATCCTCGCCTCCCTGCTGGCGGCGCTGGCCATGGGCCTGTTCTACGCCGACTTCCTCTCCGCCGGCATCTGCCGGGTGCTGGACCAGGGCGCATGACGCGCGCTCTCGTCATGGGCTTCCGGTTGGCCGGCGAGGCCCTCGCTGCCCACCTGCTCTCGGTGGGTTGGGAGGTCGTGGCCGTCGACGACGCCCCGGCCAACGGCATGGGCGAGCGGGCCCGGGCCATGGGGGTCGACCTGTTGGCCCACCCCGACGCCGACGACCTCACCAGGCTGGTGGCCGGCGTGGACGTGGTCGCCCCCAGCCCCGGCATCCCTGTCGGTCACCCGGTCTTCGCCGCCGCCGCCGCCGCCCACGTGCCCGTGCTGGGCGAGGTCGAGCTGGCCTGGCGAGCGCTCGACATTCCCGTCGTCGCCGTCACCGGCACCAACGGCAAGACCACGGTCACGACGCTGGTGGCCCGGGCACTCCAGGCGTCCGGGCTGCGGGTGCTGGCCGCCGGCAACATCGGCGTGCCCCTGGTGTCGGCGGTCGGTGCCGAACTCGACGTCGTGGTGGCCGAGGTCTCGTCGTTCCAGCTGCAGTTCGTGGACGGATTCCGCCCGGCGGTGGCGGTGTGGCTCAACCTGGCGCCCGACCACCTCGACTGGCACCCCGACGTGGAGTCCTACGCCGCCGCCAAGGCCCGCATCTGGGAGCGCCAGGGGCCCGGAGACGTGGCCGTGGTCAACGCCGACGACCCGGTGATCATGGGCCTGGCCGCCGGCGCGCCCGGCGAGGTCGTCAGCTTCGGCCTCGGCCCGGAGTCAGCCGCCGACTGGACCGTCGTGGACGGGGCGCTGCGCGGCCCCGGCGGAGCCGTCGCGGAGGTGGCCGACCTGGCCCGGTCGCTGCCCCACGACCTCGCCAACGCCCTTGCCGCGGCGGCCGCCGCCACCGCCGCCGGCGCCACGCCGGAGGGGATCCGCACCGCGCTCTGCGGCTTCGACGGCCTGCCGCACCGGCTGACCCTTGTCGGCGAGGCCGCCGGCGTCAGGTTCTACGACGACTCCAAGGCCACCAACCCCCACGCCGCCGTCGCCGCGGTGGAAGCCTTCGACTCGGTCGTGCTGGTGGCGGGCGGCAGGAACAAGGGCCTCGACCTCGGCGCTCTCGGCGACGCCGACGTCGTGGGCCGAATCCGGTCCGTCGTGACCATCGGCGAGGCCGGACCCGAGGTGGCGGCCGTGTTCGACGGGCTCCGCCCCGTGCAGTCGGCGACGTCGATGGACGAGGCGGTACGCCTGGCGGCATCCGCCGCCCGGCCAGGCGACGCCGTGGTCCTGTCCCCGGGCTGCGCCAGCTTCGACTGGTACGTCTCCTACGCCCAGCGCGGCGACGACTTCGCCCGCGCCGTCCGGGCCCTGCTGCAGGAGGAGGGCATCCAATGAACGACCCGCAGGCAGCCCAGTCGCCCGAAGTCCAGTCCCGCTCGGGCTGGGCCCTGCTGGCAATCGTCGTCGCCCTGCTGCTGGTGATCGGGCTGATGATGGTGTTGTCGGCGTCGTCGGTGGAAGCCCTCCGCAGCTACGGCGGGGCGTGGATCTTCTTCCGCAAGCAGGCCACCTGGGTGGCGATCGGGACGGCGGCCATGGTGGCCACCACGTGGTTCGACTACCGGCGCTGGCGGCGGCTGGCCGGCCCCGCCGTGGTCGTGTCCGGGCTGCTGCTGATGGCGGTGCTGGTTCCCGGCGTCGGCATCCGGGTCAGCGGGTCGACGCGGTGGCTGGGGTGGAGCTGGTTCACCATCCAGCCGTCCGAGCTGGCCAAGCTGGCCATCCTCCTGTTCGTGGCGACCTTGCTGGCCGACCGGTCCGACCGCATGCACCTGTCCCGGCTTACCCTGCGCCCGGTGCTGGCCATCGCCGGCGTGCTCATCGGCCTGGTCCTGCTCCAGCCCGACATGGGGACGGCCTTGGTGATGATGCTCATCACCGTCGTCCTGCTGTTCGTCGCCGGCATGCCCCTCATCCGCATGGCGAGCCTGGGCGCCGTCGCGGTGACCGGCGCCTTCGTCCTGGCAATGGGCGCCGGTTACCGCCGCAACCGCATGCAGTCCTTCATGGACCCCTGGGCCGACGCCTCCCACACCGGCTACCAGGTGGCCCAATCGCTCGTGGCCCTCGGCACCGGCAACCTGGCCGGAGTCGGCCTGGGCGCCAGCCGGGCCAAGTGGGGCTTTCTGCCCAACGCCCACACCGACTTCATCTTCGCCATCGTGGGCGAGGAGCTCGGGCTGCTGGGCACCCTGCTGGTGGTGGGCCTCTTCGTCGCCTTCACCGTGCTCGGCATCCGTGTCGCCCTACGGGCGCCCGACCGGTTCGGCACCCTCCTGGCCGCCGGCATCACCACGTGGATCGCCGGCCAGGCGGTGGTGAACATGGGCGCGGTCACGGGCGTCCTGCCGGTGACCGGCATCCCCCTGCCCTTCCTGTCCTTCGGCGGCTCCGCCCTCGTGGTCACCATGGCGGCCGTCGGCATCCTGCTCAGCGTCGCCCGCCGCTCCGACCTGGCGTCGACGTCACCATCGGTGCCGGCCCCGGGAGGGATCGCCCGGCAGCCGGCGTGACTGATACCCCGGCCCCTGGCACCCCAGCAGCCGGCACCGCAGCGGCCGGCACCCCGGCCGCGGGCACACCGGCAGCCGGCACCCCGGCCCCTGGCACCTGGGCGCCGAGAACGTGGGCGATCGTCGCCGGCGGCGGCACCGCCGGGCACCTGGTGCCAGGGCTGGCCCTGGGGCGGGCGCTCGTCGAGCGGGGCCACGACCCGTCTTCCATCCACTACGTCGGCAGCCGGCGCGGCATCGAGGCCCGGATGGTGCCCGCCGCCGGGTTCGGGCTCACCGAGCTGCCCGGGCGGGGTTTCGTGCGGCACCTCTCGGTGAACGACACGGTAGGCAACGTGGGCGCGGCCTGGGGCCTCAGCCGGGCGGCGGTGTTGGCGCGGCGGCTCGTGCGGCAACTGCGCCCGTCGGTCGTCGTCGCCGTCGGCGGCTACGCGGCGGTGGCGTGCGGCCTCGCCGCGGCGGCGGCGCGCATCCCGCTCGTCGTGCTCGAGCAGAACGCGGTGCCGGGCTCCGCCAACCGCCTGCTCGGCCGGTTCGCCCGCGCCAGCGCGGTCTCGTTCCCCGGCACCGACCTTCCCCGGGCGACGGTCACCGGCAACCCCGTCCGGCCCGAGATCCTGGCCGTCGACCGGTCGCCCGGCGGACGGGACGCGGCTCGGACCGCGCTGGACGTGCCCGGCGGTCGCAAGCTCGTCGCGGTGACAGGTGGGTCGCTCGGCTCCCTCCGCATCAATCAGGCGACGCTCGGGGCGGTGGGGAAGTGGGCCGACCGCGCCGACCTCGCCGTGCGCCACGCCGTCGGGGCGCGGGACTGGGAGCTGATCCGCTCGTCGGTGCCCCCCCTGCCCGACGGTGGTCTCGTCTACCAACCGGTGCAGTACGAGGACCGAATGGACCTGCTCCTGGCCGCCGCCGACCTGGTCGTGTGCCGGGCGGGCGGGAACACCGTCGCCGAGGTCTCGGCGGTCGGTGTGCCCTCGGTGCTGGTGCCCCTGCCCGGCGCCCCCGGCGACCACCAGACCGCCAATGCCCGGCACCTGGCGGACGCCGGCGCGGCGGTGCTGGTGCCCGACGACGGATTCGACGCCGACACGTTGATCGGCCTGGTCGAGGCCCTGCTGGCCGAGCCGGACCGACTGGCGGCGATGGAGCGGGCGGCGGTGGCCTGTGGTCGCCCGGACGCCGCCGACCGCGCCGCCGCGCTGGTCGAGGCCCACGCCCTGCCGGTCGGCGCCGCCGATGGTGGCGGGCGCCAATGAGCGAACCCTCGACGCCGGCGGCGCCAAACTCGCTTTTTGACGTCGACCTCCGCCAACCCCGCAGCATCCACCTTGTCGGCGTCGCCGGAGCGGGGATGAGCCCGATCGCCGAGGTACTGGCGGCGATGGGCCACGCCGTCTCCGGCAGCGACCTCCACCCGTCGGACACCCTCGACCGCCTCGGCTCCCTCGGCGTCGCCGTCCACGTCGGCCACGACCCTCTGCTGGTGGCGGGCGTCGACGTGGTGGTGATCTCCACCGCGGTACCCGCGACCAACGTCGAGGTGGCGGCGGCCCGGCAGGCGTCGATCCCCGTCGTGCACCGCTCGGCCATGCTGGCCTCCATCTGCCGGCTCCGCCGGACCGCCGCCATCGCCGGAACCCACGGCAAGACGACCACGTCGGCCCTCCTGGCCGTCGCCCTCGACGGCGCCGGGCTGCGGCCCTCCTTCGTCGTGGGTGGGGTGATCCTCGACTTCGGCACCGGCGCCGGCTGGGACACGGGCGACTGGATGGTGGCCGAGGCCGACGAGAGCGACGGCTCCTTCCTCCGCCTGCCGTCGGACCTCGCCGTGGTCACCAGCGTCGAGCCCGATCACCTCGACCACTGGGGCAGCTTCGACGCCGTCGCTGCCGCCTTCGACACGTTCCTGGCCGCTGCCGGTTCCCGGCTCGTGAGCGCCGACGACGCCGTCGCCGCCGAGCTCGGGCACAGCCACGGCGCCACCACCTACGGCACGGCCACCACCGCCGACGTCCGCATGGTCGACGTCGTCGGTGGCAGGTCCTCGGTCCGATTCACGCTCCTCGACCACGGCACCGTCCTCGGCGACGTCGACGTTCCCCGCCCCGGGCTCCACAACGCCCGCAACGCGGCGGGGGCGCTGGCCGCCGCGGTGATGATCGGCGCCGACTTCCCGGCCGCGGCCCGGGCCGTCGCCTCGTGGGGCGGCGTCGGGCGACGGTTCCAGCCCCGGGGCGAGCGCGCCGGCGTGACCTATGTGGACGACTACGCCCACCTCCCGGCGGAGGTGGCGGCGGCGCTGGCGGCGGCGCGCGACGGCGACTGGCAGCGGGTGGTGTGCGTGTTCCAACCCCACCGCTACAGCCGCACGCAGTCGCTCTGGCGGGATTTCGGGGGCGCCTTCCGGGACGCCGACGTCGTCGTGGTCACCGACGTCTACCCCGCCGGTGAGGAGCCCCGCCCCGGTGTCTCCGGACGGCTCGTCGCCTCCGCCGTCGCGGAGGCCGATCCGGCACGCCCTGTCGACTACGTGGCCGGCCGGGCCGACCTCGTCGCCCACCTCCGCCGCCTGCTGGCGCCCGGCGACCTGTGCCTGACGCTGGGGGCCGGCGACGTGACCACCCTCGCCGACGAGCTGTTGGCCGACTGATGCCCGGTATCCGCGCTCCGGCCGGGCCGGCGTGCGACCGTTTCCCCAGGACGGATCTCCATCAGCCCAGCGCACGGCCCACTCCAACACTCTCGACCTACAGTGGAGATAGACCATGAACACGCAGGTCAGACCCCCTATGGACCCTCGCATGAAGCGGCGCCGCATCGAGGTGACTCGCCACGAGGGACGCCGCCGCCTGCGCTTCCTCGTCGCCTCTGGGACCATGACGGTCCTCGTCGTCGCCGGCTGGGCGTCGACCCGTTCCCCTCTACTCGACGTCGACAGGGTCGAGGTGGTGGGGGCCACCGCCACCCCCCGGGCCGAGGTCGTGGCCGCCTCGGGCGTGCGTCTGGGCCTTCCGATGGTCGACCTCGACCGGTCGCTCGCCGTCCGGGGAGTGGTCGACCTCCCGTGGGTCCGGTCGGCCTCCATCACCCGGCAGTGGCCGTCGACGGTGACCATCAGGGTGGTCGAGCGCCAGGCGGTGGCGGCCGCGCCGGCAGCCGATTCCGGGTGGGCGCTGGTCGACTCCAACGGGCAGGTGGTGGCCTGGACGCAGTCGCCCGGAAGCCTCCCGCCCCTGGCCGGCATCGCGCCCGCCGGGCCGCCGGGGTCGACGTTGGGCGGGCCCGCTGCCGGGCTGCTCCGGGTGGCGGCAACCGTGCCCGACGACCTCAGGTCGCGCGTGAAGGCGGTCGTCGCCGGCGACAAGGGCGAGGTGGCGCTCGAGCTCCGCGAGGGGGCGACGATCCGGTTGGGGGAGCCCGAGCAGCTCGACGAGAAGTTCCGCTCGGCCCTTTCGGTGCTGACCCAAGTCGATACCCGTGGCGTCTCGACGCTCGATGTGCGCATCCCCCAGAGTCCTGTCTTGACGCGTCTCAACCCCGTCGCTACAGTGTCGACCCTTGGGGCAGGTTGACATAACTCTTAACCTCAAGTCAAGGTTCAGGTTGGGCCGCACGGCGGGCGGTTGGGGCGGCGAACGCGGAATGTGGACGAGCGGAATGGTGGGAGCGAACAGATGACTTTGACGGCAACACGAACCGGCATGCTCCGTGGACGCACGGATCAGGAGGGACGATCGATGATCGGTGCACCGCAGAACTACCTGGCAGTCATCAAGGTCGTCGGCATCGGTGGTGGCGGGGTCAACGCCGTCAACCGGATGATCGACGCCGGACTCAAGGGCGTGGAGTTCATCGCCGTGAACACCGACGCCCAGGCGTTGCTGATGAGCGATGCCGACGTCAAGCTCGACATCGGGCGGGAGC
Organism: uncultured Acidimicrobiia bacterium; assembly: GCA_963825765.1. Classification (GTDB taxonomy): domain Bacteria; phylum Actinomycetota; class Acidimicrobiia; order Acidimicrobiales; family AC-14; genus CAWGUU01. Next base: position 54,827 of record CAWGUU010000013.1, on the reverse strand, counting down.
TGACCCGCGGCCTCGGAGCCGGAAGCGACCCCGAGGTCGGTGCCGAGGCGGCCGAGGCCCACCGAGACGAGATCGAGGAGGTGCTCAAGGGCGCCGACATGGTCTTCATCACCGCCGGCAAGGGCGGTGGCACCGGCACCGGCGGGGCGCCGGTGATCGCCGAGATCGCCAAGAACCTCGGGGCCCTCACCATCGGCGTGGTCACCCGCCCCTTCTCCTTCGAGGGCCGCCGCCGCACCGTGCAGGCCGAGCAGGGCATCCAGAAGCTGAGGGAGAAGGTCGACACCCTGATCATCATCCCGAACGACAGGCTGCTGACCGTGTCGAACGAGAAGACGTCGGTGCTCAACGCCTTCAAGATGGCCGACGAGGTGCTGCTGCAGGGCGTGCAGGGCATCACCGACCTGATCACCACGCCCGGCCTCATCAACACCGACTTCGCCGACGTGAAGATGATCATGACCAACGCCGGGTCGTCCCTGATGGGCATCGGCTACGCGTCGGGCGAGGGCCGGGCCCTCAACGCCGCCCGGGCCGCCATCTCCAGCCCGCTGCTGGAGGCGTCCATCGAGGGTGCCCGTGGCATCCTGCTCAACATCTCCGGCGGCAGCGACCTCGGCCTCTTCGAGGTCAACGAGGCGGCGGAGGTCATCCACGAGGTCGCCCACCCCGACGCCAACATCATCGCCGGCATGGTCATCGACGACGCCATGGGCGACGAGGTGCGGGTCACCGTCATCGCCGCCGGCTTCGACCGCTGGGACGAGGGCCGTGAGCGCAAGCCCGAGGCCCGGCCGGTGCTCGGCGGCGCCAGGCCGCAGGTGTTCCAGTCGGCGAGCGACGACCTGTTCGGCGGTCAGTCCGACGAGATCGACCTGACCGACGACGACGACGACTTCGACGTGCCGTCGTTCTTGAAGTGACGGGCTCGAAATGCCTGAACTGACGGGCCTGAAATGCCTGAACTGACGGGCTTGGTGTGACAGTGGGGCCGAGGCCCCCGCTCCGGCATCAGCGTTCCCACACAACCGAGCTGTGGTCGGTCAAGGGTCGGTTCACCGGTCGCGAGGAGGGCGACATGGGCCACGGCGGCACGTATGTCGAGACGGTGAGCCCCGAGGTCGAGGCGCGCCGCCGGGCCGTCGTCGACCTGCCGTGGACGTGGCTGCGCCAGGTTCACGGCGACAGGGTCGTTCGGGTGACCGAGCCAGGGGAGGGAGCGGGGGAGCGGGCCGACGCGGCCGTCACCGCCGTCCCCGGCTGCGCCGTCGCCGTCCTGTCCGCCGACTGCGCTCCGGTCGTGTTGGGTAGCCCCGAAGGTGTGGCCGCAGTGGCACACGCCGGGTGGAGAGGCCTGACGGCAGGTGTCCTCGAGCGCACGGTGGAGTCGATGAGGTCGCTGGGAGCGTCGACCGTCGGTGCCCACCTCGGGCCCTGCATCCACGCCTCGTGCTACGAGTTCGGCCCCGACGACCTCGACCGCGTGGCCGCCCGCCTCGGCGACGGCGTCCGGTCGACGACCTCGGCCGGCGCCCCCGCCCTCGACGTTCAGGCCGCCGTGCGGTCGGCTCTCTTCACGGTGGGCGTCGTCGACGTCGACGACGTCGACGTCTGCACCGCCTGCTCACCGGACCACTTCTCGTGGCGGGCCCGGCGCGACGCCAGCCGCCAGGCAGCCGTGGCCTGGGCGGACGCCCCGTGAGCCCGCTGACCATGACCCCGGCCACCGACGTGCCAGCCCCCGATGGCCCAACCCCGGATGTGGCAGGCCGGCTGGCGGTCGTCCATGAGCGGATCGCCCGGGCGGGCGGCGACGACAGCGTGCGCGTGATCGCCGTCACCAAGGGCTTCGGCGCCGGTGCGGTCGAGGCCGCCGTGGCCGCCGGAGTGACCGACGTGGGGGAGAACTATGCCGTGGAGCTGCTGGCCAAGCGGGCCGAGGTGGCCCAGGCCCAGGCGCAGACCCAGGCGGCAGGCACAGTCCGGTGGCACTTCCTCGGTCGGGTGCAACGAAACAAGGTGCGCAGGCTCGCCCCCGCCGTGAACCTCTGGCAGGCCGTCGACCGCCTGGCCGCCGGGGAGGAGATCGCCCGCTGGGCTCCCGGCGCGCGGGTCCTCGTGCAGGTCAACGTGTCGGGAGAACCCCAGAAGCACGGCTGCGCCATCGACGACGCACCGGCGCTGGTGGAGGGCTTGCGAGGCCTCGGGCTCGACGTTGCCGGACTGATGGCGGTCGGGCCCACGGGAACGGCGGAGCACGCTCGCAGCTCGTTCCGGGCGGTGTCGGTGATGGCCGATCGGCTGCGTCTGACGGAGCGTTCGATGGGTATGACGGACGATCTGGAGACAGCCGTGCAGGAAGGGGCGACGATGGTCCGAGTCGGCCGCGCCCTGTTCGGTCCGCGAACTCTCGCTACAGACCTGCGACGCTAGGGTCGAAGGGCCAAGGAGGCGACTCAGAGATGGCATCCATCTGGCGACGGACCATGGTGTACCTGGGTCTTGTCGACGACGACGAGTACGACGAATACGAGCCGTACGACGAGCCGCCGCAGCCCGCACCGGTTCGCCGGCCGGCGCGCCCCGAGCGGGTGGAGCCTGCGTACGAGCCGGATCCTCCCATGGCCATGCCGTCGCCGATGGCCCAGGGGGTCCGCACGCTGCCGCGGGAGGACAGCGGCATCACGATCCAGCAGCGGCCGTCGGTCGTCCGGCCCATCACCCCGGTCACCAGTCCACGCGTCCACCTGGTGGCGCCGGCAGGTTTCAACGACGCGAAGGAGATCGGTGACCGGCTCAAGGCCACCCAGCCCGTGATCCTCAACCTGCAGGGCGTCGACCGCGACCTCTGCCGCCGGCTGATCGACTTTGCCAGCGGCCTCACCTACGGCATCGGCGGCCAGATGGAGAAGGTCGCCGACCATGTCTTCCTGTTGACGCCTACCAACGTCGAGGTCTCGGCCGAGGAGAAGCGCCGCCTGCAGGAGCGCGGCCTGTACAGGGCGTAGTACGAACCGTACGTGGACATCTCATCGATCCTGTGCGCAGCAGCCTGGGCCTACCTCTTCATCCTCTTTGGCAGGGTGATCCTGTCGTGGTTCCCCCTCGAGGAGGGTTCGGTGATCTCGAGGGTCTTCGGGGTCCTCTACGAGATCACGGAGCCCGTACTCGGTCCGCTCCGTCGCATCATCCCGCCCGTCGGGATGGGCGGGATGGGTCTGGACCTGTCGCCGACGATCGTGATCTTCGGCCTCTACATCCTCACTCAGATCCTCTGCGGGTGAGGATGTTCACAATGACGCCGCGGTGGAGAGCGTTAGCATCGGTGCCGCCGGGCCCTGAACTCAAACGATTGGGATGGTGACGTGGTGGTCTTGGTGAGCTTTGTCCTCGTGCTGGCAGCAGCCGTGACGCTGGTGATCGGGCTGCTCCAGACGGGGCTCACCCTCATCTGGCTCTCGATCGGCTGCAGCGTGGTCGCCGGCCTCGTGCTGGCGTTGGCCGTCGTCCGTGGACGCCCCGAGCCCAAGGCGCGGGTCGAGCCGCCCCGCCCCGTGCCGGAGCCGTCCCCGCTGCGATCGCCCGCCCCCAGCTACGAGCCGGCCGCCGCGGCGGCGGACGTGCCCGACTGGCGCCAGGCCGCGGCCGCCGAGGAGTCCCCTGCCCCGTGGCGGCAGGCAGCCGAGGAAGAGGAGGAGGCACCCGCTCCCGCGCCCGTGACCCGGCGCCGGTACGGCAAGCAGGCTGCCGGCGTCGACCTCACCGAGGAGGTCCCCGCCGTCGCCGGGAAGGCGGAGCTGCCGATCCCCGACTACGACACGCTGCGCGCCACCGAGGTCATCAAGCAGCTCGAGGGGCTCGACGCCGCCCAGCTCGAGGCCCTGCGGGCCCACGAGGCGGCCGGCAAGGGTCGCACGTCGGTCATCGCCCGCATCGACGCCCAGCTCGAGGCCGTCCAGGCCCCGGGTTGGCAGGTCGAGCAGGAGGACTGGGACGCCGAGCCCGAGGCCGAGGCGGAGCCCGAGCCCGAAGAGGAGCCCGAGGCCGAGGAGGAGCCCGAAGAGGAGCCCGAGCCCGAAGAGGAGCCCGAGCCCGAAGAGGAGATCGTCGAGGAGGAGCTCGTCGAGGCGGTCGTGATCGAGGAGGAGCCGGCGGACGACGGCGGCTTCCCCATCCACAACTACGACAAGCTGCGTGTCGGCCAGATCCTGCCCATCCTGCGCACCCTCGACCCCGACGAGCTGGCCATGGTTCGCGAGCGCGAGGCGGAGGGCCAGGGCCGCGTCGGCGTCCTCGACAGGATCGACTCGCTGTCGGGCGCGCCCAAGGCACCCAAGAAGGCCGCCCCCGCCAAGAAGGCCGCCCCGGCCAAGAAGGCGGCGCCGGCCAAGAAGGCCCCCGCGGCGAAGAAGCCGGCGGACCCGGCCGCCAAGATGACCCCGATGCAGGCGGCCATCGCCGCCGCCAAGGCCAAGAAGGGCTCGTAGGAGGTCCCTCCGGGACCACCCGATCGGATCCGGTTGTCCGACGTCCCGAGGTCGCGCGTCACCGAGACGCAGCTCCCCGGCGTCGGCGTCCGCCACGAGTTCACCACCGCCGAGGGCGAACGGGTGGCGGTGGTGGCCCACCGCAGCGGCCGCCGCGAGCTGGCCGTGTTCGGCCGTGACGACCCGGACGCCTGCGCGACGGTCCTGCACCTCAACCCGCGGGATGCCCGTGTGCTCGTCGAGGTCCTCGGCGGTGGCACCCAGGTGAGCGAGGCGATCACCGCCGTCCAGCGGCTGGAGGGCCTGGCCATCGACTGGGTGACAATCGTGGAGGGCTCGGGCGCGGTGGGCACGACCATCGGGCAAGGGGCGTTCCGCGCCAACACCGGCGTGTCGATCGTCGGGGTGGTGCGGTCCGGCACGACCATCGCGTCCCCCGGGCCCGACTTTGCCTTCGAGACGGGCGACGTCGTCGTCGCCGTCGGTACCCCTGACGGCCTGGCCCAGCTGCGGGAGCTGTTGCGGGCGTGACGCCGGTGCTCGCCGCCGGCGGCGGCGAAGCAGCCCTGATCTTCATCGAGCTCGGTGCCGTCGCCCTCGGCCTGGCCCTGCTGGCCCGGCTGTCGGCCCGCCTGGGCCTGACCGCCATCCCCTTCTACCTCCTGGCCGGATTGGCCGTCGGCCGCGGCGGCGTCGCCCCTCTGGAGCTGAGCTCCGAGTTCATCGCCATCGGCGCCGAGATCGGCGTGCTCCTGCTGCTGCTCACCCTCGGGCTGGAGTACTCGGCCGACGAGTTGCGATGGGGCCTGCGCACCGGCGCCGTATCCGGCGTCGTCGACGGGGTCGCCAACTTCACGCCGGGCTTCCTGGCCGGGATGCTGCTGGGCTGGGACGTGCTGACGGCGGCGCTGCTGGGCGGGGTGTGCTGGGTCAGCTCGTCGGGGGTCATCGCCAAGGTGCTGGGCGACCTCGACCGTCTCGGCAACCGCGAGACGCCCACGGTCCTGAACCTGCTGGTGATCGAGGACCTCGCCATGGCCGTCTACCTCCCCGTGGTCGCCGCCCTGCTGGCGGGCAACGACGCGTTGACCACGGTCGTGGCGGTGGCGGTGGCCTTGACGGCGGTGGCCGCGATCCTCACCGTGGCCCTGCGGTGGGGCGGCGTACTGAGCGAGGTGCTGGCCAAAGGGTCCGACGAGGCGCTCCTGCTGTCGGTCTTCGGGCTGACGCTGCTCGTCGGCGGCGTGGCCCAGCGACTGCACGTGTCGGCGGCCATCGGCGCGTTCCTCGTCGGCATCGCCCTCTCGGGCCCGGTGCAGCAACGCGCCCACGCCCTGATCGGGCCTCTCCGGGACCTCTTCGCGGCCACGTTCTTCCTCTTCTTCTCGTTCCAGATCATCCCCGGCGACCTTGTCGCGGTGGCCGTGCCCGCGGTCCTCCTGGCCATCGTGACGGGTGCCACCAAGGTGGTCACCGGCTGGGTGGCGGCGGGCCGGGACGGCGTCGGCCCGGCCGGACGTCTGCGCGCAGGGACGGCCTTGGTGGCGAGGGGCGAGTTCTCGATCATCATCGCCGCCCTGGCCGTCACCGCCGCCCACGGCGAGGACCTGGGCGCCCTGGCCGCCGCCTACGTGCTGCTCACCGCAGTGGCCGGTCCGCTGCTGACCAAGTACTCCGACCAGCTGCTGCGACTCCGGCCCGGTCTGGTGCATCGATAGCGGCCCGGGACCGCCTCGCCGGCGTCAGACTCTTCGTTTCTCGGTAGGTCGGGTGTACCCGAACACCCGATCGACGTACACTCGCAGCGATCCGGATCAAGGGAGGCGGCGCTGAGATCTCTGGACAGGACCGCGCTGGCGCTCGCACCACAGGCGTACGCCCCGCCTGCCTGGTTCGACCTCCAGTCCGTGGCCACGGCCGCGACGCACGTCTTCGCGACCGCCCAGCCGACCGTCGTCCAATGCCTCCAGTTGTGGGAACGACAGGTCGACGGTCAACCGCTGTCGAGCGACGAACACGAGGTGCTCGGGGTCATCCGCGCCGCCGTCGATCGTACGTACAAGGCGGCTGCCGTCTCCCTCACCCAGGCCTTCGGCCGTTGCTGCGCCTACTGCGAACGCCCGTTGAGCGAGTACGCGCAGGTCGAGCACGTGATGCCGAAGTCGCAGTACCCTACGCTCGCCGTCGACCCTGACAACCTGCTCCTCGCCTGCGCACCGTGCAACCGACGCAAGTCCGACGTGCCGACCCGCATGCAGGCGGCGCCGTGGCTCACGACGACGGCTCCCACCTGCGCCGACTACTACACGGCGGTCAGGGCGGCCCACTACTGCTGGCCCGACCTCGACCCGTCACCCACGTGGCTGCCGCTCCGGGTCGACTACCTGGACCCGATCAGTCAGGCGTGGACCGAGCTCGACGCCTTGACATCGGTCAGCGTCGATCTGAGGTGCACGACGGCGCCCCATGTCGTACCGGTGCGAGCCGCCATCCCCTGGATCGGCCCGGACCTCGAGATCCGGGTGTGTGTCGCCGACGGCAGTCCGCAGGGCCCGAGCACGACCCGGGGCGACGAGATGATCGCCCTGTGCGGGCTCAACACCGCGGGAACCGAGTCCACCGACGCGTGGATCGGCCGACGAACCCGAACCTGGCTGGACGCCGTCGCCCTATGGCACGCCGTGATCGCTGACCCCGCAGGACGGCTGGCGGCGGTCCAGCGGGGGCTTGTCTTGGCCGCCGGGTACGCCGGCTGTTTTACGGTGTGGCATACGACGGCTCGGCTGATCGACCCGTCTCTGGGGATGCTCTTCGTGCAGGAGATGGGCGCCCACTTCCCCGGCACCGACGTCGCCCGGCTGCCCTGAGCGATGCGTCCTCTACAAGCCCACGTACCGATCGTACGAGCCCCCGGCTTCGCCGCAACTCTGGCTGCCAGCAGGGGCGCGTACTGCGCGATGTGCGAGACGCCGCTCATCTCGGAGCGGTTCGTGTGGGACGCCGTGCGAGGGGCCACGGTGTCGCCGTGGAGCGAGCCGCCTCTACTCGACGACGCCCTGCTCCTGTGCGGAGCTTGTGAGCAGAGCCAGGCCGCAGTGCCCTTCGAACGGGGCGAGCTCGCCCTGCCCCACGAGATGCTCACCTTCGTGCTCGAGGCGGGCTCGCCGTTCAGCTATGAGGTCGTCCGGGCCGTCGTCATGATGGAGGAGGACCGTGTGACGGTCGACACCGAGATCCGAGACCTGGTCAAGGTGATGCCGGGTACGTGGGAGGCATCGCGGACCATCGAGGTCTTCTCGCTGAACGGCACGGGATGGGAGCACGGCAGCGACAGCGACACGATGCACGTGGCCCGCCACGAGTGGCTGGGCCTTGCCGACCAGCGGTCCCGGCTGCGGACGGAGGTGTGGATCGCAGCCAGAGGACTGCTCCGTCTGCTCAGGGAGGGGTCCTTCACGGTGTTCGATCTGGTTCGGTACCGCCAGGTCATCGCTGCGTCCGGGTTCCCGTCTGTGTGGGCGACCGTGCTGGCCGATCTCGGCGACGTCGAGATCCTGCGGTTGCTACTCCACGACGTCGACGAGGAAAGTCTTGCCCGCCTCCTGCCCTCGGCGACGGTAGCCAGCACCAGCGCAACGTCGTTCCCAGGCACGGCGTGGGACTGGCTGTTCCCCGAGGACCGCCCGCCCGCCCGCGCCGAGTTGCGCATACAGCCCGGCGGCGCGGGGACCGAGGCCGATGTCGATGTCGATTTCGCCGCCGCGGCGACCTGATGAGGTGACGACGTCATGACCACGCTGATCTCCTTCGAGCTGGAGCTGAGCGGCGACGATCGCCAGCGACTGGCCGACCTCTTCGGCGTCAATGGTGACCTCGACGCCACGGCCGACGAGCTGCTGGTCCGAATCGCCGGGTCGGCAACATCGGAATGGGTCGACCAGCTCTTGGAGCGGACCGACCTGGGCGGCAAGGTCGACGCCCAGCAGCGGCGGCTGTTGCGGCTCTGCATCGGCGTCTACGGGCGCCGGATGCCACCCAGTGCCAGAGTGGCCCGCCTGTTCCGGATCACCCCCCGCCAAGCCCAGACGCTTATCGACAATACGGCTTCGCGATTCGCCTCCGAGTTGTCCGAAGCCCGTCGCGCCGCCGTCGTTGCCGTCCTCGCCGGGCTGGTGCAGGACGTTGCCAACACCTCTGACAAGGAAGGGAGATACCGGCTCCGGCTGGACGACGCCGGCCTCCTCGCCTACCTACGTCAGGTCCTTCGGGAGGTACCGGACCGCACCCGGCGAATCGAGCCTCACCCAGAGAGCACCGCCGTGTACATCGTCTACGACTCGACGCTACGGGGCTTCGCCACTGCCCTTGGGTTGGACGTGGAAGAGCTACGCCGCCAGGCCGCCGATAACGCCTCCTCCCGCAAATGATGGCCATCACCAGCCTGGAGAGAGAAGAGGCGAGGGCACTGCTCTCCGTGCTCGGAGCGCTCCTGGCCGCCTACGGGTTCTTCTACACCGGCGCCAAGGACCGCCTGAAGGAGGCGGCCGAGGTGGACTGGACGAGTTTCGATACGAAGCGTGATCTCAGACCTAGCCTCGACGCGGCCCGCAGCGCCCGCGTCCTTCTCGTGCTCCTCGCCGCGTGCGCAGGGATTGTTGTTGCTCTGTTCCTGCCGGTAACCGCTCCGATCGTCGTCGACGTGGGTCGAAGCCGGCCGTACGCACCAGACAAGGCTGCGCTGGTCGTCGTCGTGGTCTTCTGGGCCGGACTCGCCGTCGTCATGTGCCGGCGGATCATGGACATGACGGCGACGATCCACGACGGAATGGCCCGGTTGGACGTGCTCCCCGCCGAATGATCCGTGCTCGGCCCTGGTGGGGATGACGGCCTTGTGGTCGCTCGTCGCCGATGATCCGTCGCTTCACCAGAGGGTGACTCCGGCGCGCTACTCGTCGGCGAGCAAAGGCCAGCCCCCCGCCTTCTCCTCCAACTCGGCCAGGCGGGCCTCGAGGCGCTCGATCTCGGCCGGCTGTTCCGCCGGGTACGCGGTGTTGACGAGGGCCCCGCTGCGGCCTTCGGTGCGCCACCAGTAGGTGATGGCGGCGGTGTCATAGGCGTCGTCCCGTGCCCGGTCGGTGGCGTCGGGCAACCCGCTCTCGGCGATGGCCCGGCGGGCCGCCTCGACGTCCTCGGGCGCGAATCGGCAGAGCACCTCGCGCTCGCCGTCCTCGATGGCCTCGACCCGGCCGTCGTCCCAGTACACCTGGGAGCGGTCGACATGGCGGTGGCCGTCGACGTACCGCCACGCCAAGTAGGCGCCTTCGGGCAGGCGGTCAAGGCTCACTCCACCTTCCACGTGTGCCCGGTGGCCGCGTTCAACGCGGTCAGGAAATAGACGTAGTGACCCCGCTTCACCTCGCTGCCCGAGGACATCATGCTGCCGCTGTCCTGCACGGCCACCTCGTCGGCGGCTTCGTCGCCCATGGCGGCACGCACGTCGGGATCGTGTCGGGCCGGGTCCCCTTCGAACTTCGGGGTCACGTTGTCCGGTGGCGCCTCGTCGATGTACTCGTCGCCCAGGCCGAACATGTGGCCGGCTTCGTGGGCGGCGGTGTTCTGGATGACGTCGACTTCACCGTCCTTGGTTGCGACCGCGTCGACCCGCTGGAACTTGGGGTCGGCGGAGGCGTGCTGCTCGCCCACCGACCCGGCTGTCGAGAGCGACAGGTCGAGGTCGGTCATCACCTGGTCCATCACCGCCTCGGCCCTGGCCTGGGCCAGCTTCTTGTTGTACGGGATCGACCCCTTCGAGCTGGCCCGACCGGTGAAGCCCACGATCACGTCCTCGATCGGTCCCGCCAGCGGGCGCCCCGGCTCCCGCCAACGCTTGAACCCGGTCTCGAAGGCGTTGATGCTGCTCAGGACGGTGGGAGTCAGCTCCTTGCTGTCGAAGTCGAACGGACCGATCTGACGGGCGAAGCGGATGCCCTGCACGCTGTGGGTCTCGGTCTCGTCGACGTCCCGGGCGTCGAGCTCGGCGACCTCCCCGCCTGTCACCGACGAGCGCAGCCGCGGCGCCCCCGGTGGGACCCACTGTGCGGTGATGCGGGTGTTGGCCTCCTCGGGCTTGTGGACGTGCATGACCTGGACGTCGCACGTGGCCCGGTACTTCTCGAAGCCCGGCTCGTCGAGGACGAACGCGTGCCTCTCCTTCCAGCCGTCGGCCACCGCCGTTCCGAACTTGCCCACCCATTCCTTCTTCTTGTCCTCGGGCCAGGCGAATGTGCCCCGCTGGGCGGCCGTCCATCTGTGGCCTCGGAACTCGGGCCGCCGCATCATGGCCCGGGTGAAGTCCTTGAAGTCGACGTTGATCTTGAGCGTGACCGTGGCCTTGCCGACCTTGGGCAGAGGCCCGACGGGGTCGTACTGGAGATCGAACCTCTGGCCGGCCCGGATGTACACCGCCTTCTCGTTGAAGGTGCCGAGGATCGGGGTCACGGTCATGCCCGGATTGGGCCCCTGGCGCTGGGCGTTCAGAGTCTTGGCCACGGCCGTGTTGCCCGCCCGTGCCTGCAACCGGAGCAGCTCCCGGGCGGTCGTGTGTTCCCGGGGTGCCGTAGCCCGCTCGGTCGGGGACGCCGGAACGACGACGGGCGGGTTCGATCGACGGCGGTCCGGCCTCCGCTCCACCTCCACGGTGGTCAAGGGTAGGTTCGGTGCCGACCCGGTGCCGAGCACGAAGGGACTTGCCTCGTGGACGACCCTCGAAGTGGTCGTCCTCCCGGTCAGCGACATCGACGCGTCCATCGCGTTCTACCGGGACAAGGTCGGCTTCGACCTCGACCACGACACCACCAACGAGCACATGCACGTCGCCCAGCTCACGCCCCGCGGCTCGGGTTGCTCGATCGTGTTCGGCGACCTGCCGTCACAGGACGAGATGGCGCCCGGGTCGTTTCGCGGCCTGCAGCTCGTCGTCGCCGACGCTCGGACCGCCCGTCAGGAGCTGCTCGATCGCGGCGTGGAGTGCGGCGAGCTCATGGTCTTCTCGCCCGACGACGGCGGGACGTTCTTCGGCTTCAGTGACCCGGACGGCAACACCTGGGCCGTGCAGGAGCTCGAGGTCCGCGGCGACAAACCCCTCATCCCGGTCGAGCACCGAGGTCGCTTCGGAACCTGATCCGGGATGGGTCAACAGGGCGACGCGTCGCTACGTGTGCTCGGCCTCCTGGCCGACCTGGAAGATCGTTGCCGTCGCGGGCAGCTCGGGGCTCGCTCCCAGGTCGTCCACCAGGCCCCGCACGCCCTCGGTGAGCGTCACGCGGGGCACGTAACCGAGGCCCCGCAGCTTGGAGATGTCGCCGACCAGCCGATAGGTGTCCTGCACGACGTGGGGGAGCTCCACGACCGACGCCGGGCGGCCGGTGACGTCCTCGATGACCGAGACGAGGTCGCGCATCGACACCTCCTCGCCGGAGCCGACGTTGTACACCTCGCCGGCCGGAGCCCGGTCCGCAATCAGCACCAGCCCGGCCACCAGGTCGGTGACGTGGACGAAGTCGCGCGTCTTGTGCACGGCGTCGCCGACCACCTCGATGGGGTGACCGTTGAGGTGCCACCGCAGGTAGCGCGACACCTCGACCAGGGCGATCTCGGGGTTCTCCCCCGGGCCGTAGACGCAGAAGGGCCGGCCCACGACGACCGGGAGGCCGAGGGCCTCGTGCATCGCCAGGACCGCCACCTCTCCGGCCAGCTTGGAGGCGCCGTAGGGGACGAAGGGCCGGGTGGGGTGGTCCTCGGCAATCGGGAACCGCCTCGGTACCCCGTAGACCGACGCCGAAGCCACGTAGAGCAGCCGCTGGGCGCCGTTGGAGACGCACGCCTCGACGACGTTGAACGTGCCCAGGGCGTTGGTCTCGAAGTCGAGGCGAGGATCGAGCACCGACAGCGTGCCGCTGCTGTTGCCGGCCAAGTGGAAGACCAGGTCGGCACCCACCAGCGCCTTCGTCACCTGCTCGGGGTCGCGCACGTCGGCCCGGGCCAGCTTCGCGCCCTCGGGCAGCGCGCTCGCCGATGCGGTGGCGCCGTTGTCGACGACGGTGACGTCCTTTCCGATCGAAAGGAGCGACCGCACGAGGTGGCGGCCGATGAAGCCAAGGCCGCCCGTGACCGCGACACTGGCGTAGTCGGAGAGCATGGGAGGCAGTGTACGAGTGCGTCAGCCAGGCGGGAGTGGCCCGGGCGTGCTTGCGAGCAGCAGCTTCAGTTCCTCCTTGTCGTCGGGGTGGGTGAGGCCGTAACACGCTCCCGGCACGGCTGCGACCGAAATGTGCTCTCGGGACGCGACGGCATCCACGACGGGTGGAAGCAGCACCTCGTCCACTGCGCTGGGCTCCTCTGCACCCAGAAAACCGTCGACCGCATCGGCCAGCTCGGTGAAGATGCGCGATCGGAAGGCCCACAGGTTCATCGAGACGAGCTCGTCACCCGACAGCTCGACCGTCGGACCGCCGCTGCGCCACCAGTACCGGCCGGTGCCGTCGCGCCAGGTCTTTCCCTCGGTCAGCCGCCGCAAGTGGCCCGCCCCGTCGAGCTCGCACAGGGCCCGGCTGACGGGCCGGTCGCCCAACAGCGTGTTCCGGAGGCGATAGGAGACGAGCCCGTGATCGCTCGTCTCGTCGAGGAGTCCCGCCAGCTGTTCGAAGCCGTCCTCGCCGTAGACGTCGTCGCCGTTGGCGACTCCGAACCGACCGCTTGCCTCAACCTCGTGGCGCGCCGCGAGGAGGGCGTGCGCGGTGCCGAGGGGCTTCGACCGCTCGCCCCCGAGAGCGTCGGCGCGCGGGTCGCGATCCTGGTAGACGACCGACACGGCGCGCGAAGCCGGCCACGACGCGATGGCCGTGGCGCACTCGCCCGCCAGACCGGAGCGCGTGACGAGAACGAGACGTTCGAAGCCGACGGCTACGGCCGCGCGGGCATTCAGCTCGAGGATGGATTCGCCATGCGGCCCGACCGGCACCAGCCACTTCGGAAGGGAACGACCGCCGTCGGGGACGTCCCGGCTGAAGCGCGACCCCAGGCCGGCCACCAGGATCACCAGCGCCAGTGGCGACGAGTCGCCGGACCCGGACTCCGTGGCCGGCGAGTGAGGCACTAGAGCACCCGAGCAGGCCCCACGGCGCGCATCCGCCGCCCCAGGTCCAGGCATCCGACCTCGGCCAGGGCCACGACGGATCCGCCGAACCCTGCTCCGGTGAGGCGTGCTCCCCACACCCCCTTCGTGTCAGCGAGCTGGGCGACCAGTTCGTCCAACTCCGGCGTCGACACCTCGAGGTCGTTCCTCAGGCTGTGGTGACTGGCCACCATCAGGCGACCGGCCTCGGCCAGGTCACCGTCCTGGAGCGCGTGGGTGAAGGCCAGGACACGTGCGTTCTCGCTGATCACGTGGCGGGCCCGCTTCTTCGGGACGCCGTCGAGCCGTTCGAGGTCCTCGAGGGTCGCGTCGACGAGGGGGCCGATGATCGCCTCCGCCTCCTCGCACTGCGCCCGCCGCCGGGCGTACTCGCTGGTGGCGAGCCTTCGCGAGACACCCGAATCGACCACGACGACCTCGGCGTCGTCGGGGAGCGGCACGGGCAGCACCTCGTGGGTCGTGCAGTTGATCCGGAGGGCGTGGTCGGCGACCGCCGCGGTCGCAGTCAGCTGGTCCATGATCCCGCACGGCACTCCAGTGGCTCGCCGCTCCGCCTCCTGGCACTTCTGAGCGATCTGGAGCGGAGTCCCCGAGGCACCGAGAGCGAGTGCCACCGCGACCTCCAGGGCGGCGCTGGATGCCAGGCCGGCGCCGATGGAGAGCTCGGTCGTGACCGTGCCGCCGGCGAGGCCCACCGCGGGCCGGACTTGGGCGACGACGCCGGCGACATAGCGCGCCCACGGCGGGTTCACGGTTCGAGGGTCGTCGACGTCCAAGGGAACGTCGGCAGGCTCGGAGTCGTCGGCCGACCGGAGGAACACCCGATCCCCTTCGAGGACTCCAGTGACCGTCGTACGCCTGTCGATAGCCATCGGCAGAACCCATCCGCCCGTGTAGTCGGTGTGGTCGCCGATCAGGTTGACCCGGCCCGGCGCCTCGGCCGATACCGCCTCACCCCTCCTGCTCACGAGTTGTCACGGCCGCGCACAACCGCTCGTGCGACGACCCTCACCACCGCTCACCGTACCGCCAAGGCTCAGGCGTCCGACACGAGCTCCAGTCGGACAGCCCTTCCACCGACCTCGATCTCGATGGCGGCGGACGCAGTGGCCACCTGCCCCACACCGAACTCGTGAATGACACATCCACTTCCACACCTTGACGGCCAGGCCCCATCGTCCGTGCCCGTGGATAGCCTGCTCTGGATGAGCGAGCGGCCCTTCGAGTGGATCTGTGAGATCGAGCCGCCGACCAGGCCCGACCTGATGCACGTCCGGCACCAGATCGGCGTGCTCAGCAAGGTGGCCTCCGCGTACCTCATCCCCGACAACCACGTGGGCCGGGCCACCGTGTCGAGTATCGCCGTCGCCCACGAGGTCGATCGCATGGGGGGGCGTGCCATCGCCTGTCTCAACGCCCGCGACCGGAACGCGCTCGGCTTCCGACGCGACCTCCTGACCGGAGCCGCCTATGGCGTCGACGAGTTCCTTTTCGTGTACGGGGACGAGCCGGTCGCGGGCGCCCGCACCGGGCAGCTCACGGTGCGGTCGATGATCGAGCAGCTGCGGCGCTTCAGCGACGAGTACCAGGGCCACGCCGGCCGCTTCCGGGCGGGCGTCACGACCCGGCTGCGACCACTCCCGGCCTGGAAGCAGGAGGCGGACTTCCTGTTCGTCCAGGTGTCGTTCGACGTGGACGCGCTGCTCGCGTGGCGCGACACCGTCCCCTTCCACGGCGACGTCTACGCCGGCGTCATGGTGCTGCCCAGCGCGTCGATGGCCCGCAAGCTCGTGGCCGCCATCCCAGAGATCGAGGTCCCCGCCAGCTGGCTGGGCGCCATCGAGAGCGACCGGGGCGCTGGCGTGGAGCTCGCATGCGAGCTGGCCCACCGCGTGGCCGAGAGCGGTGCCTTTACCGGCGTGCACCTCATCCCAGGCGTCCGGTACCGGGAGACAGCGGCGCGGCTGGAGGAGCCGGACCGGGCCCGCTGACCCGCGAAATCGACAGGGCTGGCCGCCACCAGCGCGTCCGCCCGCGCCCGGTAGACACGCTCCGGTCCCGAGCCCCACGACTCGGCGCCTCGCTCGTATGAGGCCTTGACCCGGCGACGACCGGGTCGTCCACGGTGTGCCTAGCTCGTGGGGGCGGTCGTCGTGACCTGGGGGGATCTGTAGCCAGCCAGCCACTCCGGCTCTTCGGCGCTCGCCCGCTGGTAGTCGTACCGGGCGAGGAATGCGTCGACGTCGAACTCCGGGAAGTCGCCGACGAACACCGCTTCGTTGTCGAGCGTCACCCCGGTGGCGGTCCGTACACGTTCCCGCAGGAAGTTGGCCACCTGCCAGACGTCCGACGCGTATGCGCCGTCGTAGGTCACCAGGGCGAGGACGTGGCGTTCCGACAGGCCCACCGGGCCCCAGCGGTCGCCCGGTCGGAAGCCGCTGAACCGCAGCAAGTGGGCGGCAGGGATCCGCTGGCGGCTGCCGTCGGGTGTGACCTTGGAGCGACCCTCCAGGTACTGGACCCGCAGTCCCATCGTCCTGAACCGCTCGGTCAGGTCACGGGCCAGCTCCACCGGCACCTCGGGATTGACGAAGAACGACCCGACGCTGCGCGTCATCGGGTCGGCCGGATCGAGCACCATCGACTTCGAGCGCCGGATCTCGAGGACCGCCCGGCGGCGGGCGGCCACGTCGGTCGGTGGCAGCCCGGTCCGCTCGAAGTACCGCTCGACGTCGACGTAGGTCGACGGTTCCGCTGCCGAGGCCGCCGCCAGGGGCAGGCGGAAGCGCACGTGGGACACGACGAAGCGGTCCCGCCACTCCCGCTTGAACCGGCTGGTGCGGAACCCGAACCCGCACTCGTCGACGCCCAGCTCATGCTCCTCGAGCGTCTCCCGGTCGATCACGCCGACGGCGTCGATCACGTCGCAGACCTGCTGGCCGTAGGCGGCGATGTTCTGCAGCGGGGCGGCGCCGACCCGGCCGGGGATCCCGCTCAGCATCTCGACGCCTCGGCAGCCGGCATCGATCGCCTGGGCGACGAAGCGGTCCCAGTCCACACCGGCGTCCACCACGAACCCGACCTCGGCGTCGCCCAGCAGCCGGCTCTCGACGTCCCCACCCTCGATCACCAGGACGGTGCCGGGAAATCCCTCGTCCGAGATGACCACGTTGGTGCCACCGCCGAGCACCAGCAGCGAGGCCGCGTCCCGCTCAGGGATGTCGCGCAAGGCGGCGGCGATCTCGGCCCGGCCGGCGACCGTGCGCAGTTGGGCGGCCGGGCCTCCCACCCGCAGCGACGTCAGCCCGGCCAGTGGCACGGCGGCCGGCCTCGTCCGCAAGGGGTGTCCGGCCGACGTGAGGCACCGGCCCGTGTCCAGGTCCCACTGCCAGCCGTGCATGCGGCAGGTCAGCGTCGTCCCGTCCACCACACCGAAGTGCGACAGGTCGGCCTTCATGTGCGGGCACCGCCGCTGGACGCACCACTCGCCGAGCACCGTCTCCTCGTCGCTGTGCTCCAGCTCGGCGTACCAGCCCTCGGCGTACTCGAGGCGGTCGACGGCCTGGCACTTGAACCAGGTGTAGACGTGCTCGTTGTAGGCGCCGGCCCGATGGGCCACGAATCGCATGCTGAGGAACAGGCTGTTCGACCAGTCCACCTCGCCGTCGGCCAGCAGCCGCTCGATCAGGGGCCGGGCCACGCGGAACCGGTAGCGGCACCGTTCGCCGTCCCGACCCAGGCGGACCACGCCCGCCGGGAAGTCGATCACCACCGAGAGGTCCTCGGCCCGGGGGCTCCCCGCCGGTGCGGAAGGGTCGCCTAGCACCAGCACCTCGACGGCGTAGCCGACGGCCGTCCGGAAGGTGTCGGCCAGGTCGAGAAGCGGGTCCATACGGGACTGCAGCGCAGCGAGCACGTCCAGGCCGGGGACCGCCCATGACGCCTTCTCCGCCGCGATCCGTCCCCGCTGCCGCTCCGCATAGGCGTCGAGGTAGGCCGACTTCTCGGTGAAGATGGCGGCCACCCCGGCGTCGCCGAGGGGGTGCGACACCGTGCACCCGCCCGAGGCCAGCTCGGCCGTGCTCCCCGGGATGAGCAGCCGCCCGTGATGTCGGCCGCGGTCGGCCATGAAGTCGAGGAACACCGTCTGGTCGGGGAAGATGCTGGCCTCGTCGCGGTCCACGTCGTTGAGGTGGCGCAGCTCGTCGTCGAGGAAGCAGGGCGGGCCGGCGGAGGGGAAGACGAACGACGAGCCGACCTGCTCGACGTACCGGAGCGCCCGCTCCATCCCGTTCGACCGCTTCTGAGCTGCGATCTTGGCCTTGGTGGCCTCCGGGAAGTCGTAGACCATCGGGTACCAGATCGCCCCCGAGTACTGGAGGAAGTGGCCGTCGTAACCCCTGCCGTCAACGAACGACAGCAGCGAGGTGAAGTCGAACGGCCGGGCGTCGTTCTGGTTCAGGATGGCGGCGGTGCCGTCGTCGACGGCCAGGGCGGAGTCACCGAGCGGTCCGTCCGAGGGGGCGACGAGGGCCGAGATCATCACCCGCAGCCCGTCCAGCTCGACCGGCTCTTCGTTGGGCACAGAAGCGAACCGGGTGAAGCCCAGTGACCGCAGCGCCACCTCCAGGTCGTCCACCGGGAACTCGGGCAGCAGGACGGTGGCCCGCTTGTCGACGTGCCGGCGCAGGTTCTCGGGGTCGAAGTGGTCGTGGTGAAGGTGGGACACGTACAGGTAGTCGCACCGGCCCAGGCGGTCCCAGTCGAGGGCGGAGTTGTCGGGGAACGGGAACCACGAGGCGAAGTACGCGGGGTTCTGCCACGGATCGCAGAGAATCGAGCCGCCCGCCGTCTCGATGAACAAGCCGGCGTGCCCGACCGACGTGACCTTCACCGGCGAGTGTCCGAGGGCGGCCGCGGCTCGATGTCAGGCATGTGGCGTCCTGAAGGCCGGTGCCGACCTCCTGAGCACGAGCTTAGCGGGGGAGATCGGAGCATCGACCGGTATCCCGGTGCCGTCACCCGCCGATGAGGCGGACCTGCACCCTGCGGTTCCGGGCCTCGTCGGCGCCTGACCGGCCCCACCTGGCGCCGTAGGCGGTCACGTGGATGTGGTCGGCCTTCACGCCCTGACGCACGAGATAGCTTTCGACGGCCCGTGCCCTGGTCGCCGACGTGGCGGGTGGGTCGGCCTCGGTCTCGTCGGCGAAACCCGCCACTTCGACGTTCGCGTCCGGATGGGCCTTGATCGTGGCCAGGACGGGGTCGAGCTGTCGCTCCTGGCCGGTCGACAGGAGCTCCACCTCGAAATCGTCCTTGTCGATGTGCGTGAAGCCCCTGACCGTCGCGTCGTAGTTCTCCTTGCGGGAGTAGCCGGGCCCGTAGCCGGACCCCGCCGGCGGAGCGGCGTAGAACGTGTCGACGGCCGCGCCGAAGCTCGCCCTGGGAGCGTCCGTGCACTCCACCGTGTCGGTTGCCTCGCCGACGCCCCACCGCAGCGCGCCGAGCGTCTCGCCCGTCTCGACCACGACCGCCACCGACTCGAAGAGCTTGGCCTGGCCCGGCGGTGCGGACGGGTCGTCGAACAGGTAGGCGGCCGGGTGTGAGGCGCTGCTGGGCCTGTTCTTGAACTTGTCGTGGGCACCCTCGGCCACCCAGTCGCTCTTCCCCGCGTCCCACTTGGCGCCGTAGAACGGCTCGAACTCGCCCGGCAGCACGTCCAGCTCCGGCGCTCCCTTGGGCGGCCCACCCGTCGACTTCTGCATCTTCGTCTGCAGGAAGCTGATGGTCCTGCCGGCGACCGGGGAGCGCGGCATGAAGGCGATCTGGGCCCAGCGGGTGGTGCCCTTCTGGTTGCCGTAGGCGTCGGGCTGCGGCGGGCTGAGCTTCCATCGCATCTCGCCCTTGGCGAGAACCGTGCGTTCCGGCAGCCGGTCCCACAGGTACTCGGCGCCGATGTCCTCCATGAAGGCGTCGGCGTCGAACCCGGTCTTGGGGAGGGGGCCGGGCCCGAGGTCGATGGGCTTGATCGTCGGCACCCGCAGCTCGACCAGGTCGCCTCCGCCGAACTTGGTCAGGGCCGGCTCGATCACTGCGTTGTAGACATCTCGCGCCGA
This sequence comes from uncultured Acidimicrobiia bacterium, assembly GCA_963825765.1. Lineage (GTDB taxonomy): Bacteria > Actinomycetota > Acidimicrobiia > Acidimicrobiales > AC-14 > CAWGUU01. The sequence continues at coordinate 35,031 of CAWGUU010000013.1, read as the reverse complement.
CCCCTGGAAGTAGGCCCGTTCCTGCTTGATCTTGGCCCGGACGTCGGACGAGACCTTGGTGTGGGTGGTGATCCGCTTGGCGATGAGGCCGCCGCGGTAGCGTGCCGCCCGCTCGTCCTTCACCCACCGCACGTCGGCCTTCGGCGTCCTCTGGACCACGGGCCGGCCAAGCAGCCCGCTCACGGCCCGGTTGCCGGCCGTCGCCTGCAGGTGCAACAGGGACGAGGGGTCGACCGTGACCTTCCCCGCGGCCGTCGGCCGTGCGCGCAGCGCCGGGTGCCAGCGCTGCACCGAGGGCTGGCCTCGGAGTCTCAACCGCCGCCCGTTGCCACCTGGAGGTCCACCCGTATCGGCTCGCCGTCGAGGCTCAGCTCGCCGTCGTCCCCCGCCACCGGCCCGGCCGTGAGCGAGGTGGCCAGGATCTGGCTCGCGATCCAGGCGGCGTGGCTGTCGAGCACGGCTGCCACGCCGTCCCCGCCGTCGATGACGACGTTGATGCGGTCGGCGAGGGAGAGGTCCCGCTGGCGGCGAAGGTCGTTGAGGTCCCGGGCCAGCTGGCGGGCGAGGCCCTCGAGGCGGAGCTCGTCGTCGAGCTCGAGGTCGATGGCCACCGCCCAGTCGTCGTCGTGGGCGACCGCGTACTCCTCGTGCTGGTGGGCCCGGACCTCGACGTCGGTTGGCCCCAGCTTCTCGCCCGCCACCTCGATGTAGCCGTCGGCCTCGAGCTGGCGTCGCAGCTCGGACCCGTCGGCCGCGGCCAGGGCCTGCTTGACCTGGTTGACCTTGGCGCCGAGACGGGGCCCGAGGGCCCGGAAGTTGGGCACGACCTCCCAGGACATGAGGTCGGACAGCGTGCCGACGTCCTCCAGGGCCTTCACGTTCAGCTCCTCGGCGATCTCCCGGCGGACGTCGTCGGACAGCCTCACGCCGGGGTGGAGCAGCATGGCGCGACGCAGGGGCTGGCGGGTGCGGACACCGGCGTCGGTGCGGGCGGCCCGCCCCAGTCCGACGAGCCGCCGGGCCGACTCCATTTCTGACAGCAGCTGGTCGCTGAAGGCGCCAGCCTCGGGCCAGCGCTGGAGGTGCACCGACACCTCGCCGGCGAGGGTGACGAACAGCTCGTCGGCGAGGAAGGGGCAGAACGGGGCCAGCAGCCGGCACGTCACGGTGAGGGCCCGGTGGAGCACGGCGTACGCAACGGCATCTGGGGACCGAGCTTCCGACGAGCCCCAGAATCGGGGCCGTGACCGGCGGACGTACCAGTTGGACAGGTCGTCGACGAAGGCGGCCAGGTCGTTCGACGCGCCCATGGCGTCGAAGCCTTCGAGGGCGGCGGTGACCGAGCCGACAGTCTGGGCCAGCCGGGCCTCGAGCCACCGGTCGAGGACGTGCTCGGGAACCTCCGGATCGGGCTCCCCTGGGTGAGGTACACCGCCCTCGCCGTCCGGTTGGAAGCCCTCCAGGTCGGCGTAGGTGGCGAAGAAGGCGAAGACGTTCCACAGCGTGATGAGCGTCTTGCGGGTGGCCTCCCGGATGCCGTCCTCGAAGACGCGGCGGTTGGTCCATGGGGAGCCGGCGGAGAAGAAGTACCAGCGCAGGGCGTCGGCACCGAAGGCGTCGAAGATCTGCCACGGGTCGATGACGTTGCCCTTGGACTTCGACATCTTCTGGCCGAACTCGTCGACAACGAAGCCCAGGACGACGACGTTCTTGTAGGGCGTGCTGTCGAAGACCAGCGTGTTCACCGCGAGGAGCGAGTAGAACCAGCCCCGCGTCTGATCGACCGCCTCGCAGATGAAGTCGGCGGGGAAGGCCGACTCGAACTGGGCCCTACCGTCGGACTGCTTGTCGCCGAACGGGTAGTGGTGCTGGGCCGACGGCATCGACCCGGAGTCGAACCAGGCGTCGAGGACCGGCGCGATGCGGTGGGCGGTGGCGCCGCATCCCGGCTCCGGACAGGCGAAGGAGACGTCGTCGACGTGGGGCCGGTGGAGGTCGAGGGTGGCGAGACCAGATCCATCCGAGCCAGGCTTGGCCAGGTCGCCCAGCTCGGCCACCGAGCCGACGCACGTGTCGTGGGCCTCGGTCCCGTCGCAGCGCCAGATGGGCAGCGGCGTGCCCCAGTAGCGGTCGCGGGACAGGGCCCAGTCGACGTTGTTCCGCAGCCACTCCCCGAACCGGCCCTCCTTGATGTGCTCGGGGTACCAGCCGATCTTCTCGTTCTCCCGCAGCAGGTCGTCGCGGTGGTCGGAGGTACGGACGAACCACGACGTCTTGGCCCAGTAGATCAGCGGCGTCCCGCACCGCCAGCAGTGCGGATACGAGTGGGTGTACGGCTGCTCCCGCACGAGGAGGCCTCGGGCCGCCAGGTCGGCGGCGATGCCGGGGTCGGCGTCCTTGACCCACATTCCCTCCCACGGCGTCACGGCCGCGCCGAACGTGCCGTCGGGGCCGACCGGGTTGAGCACCGGGAGGTCCTCGACCTTGGCCACGTCCATGTCGTCGACGCCGAAAGCGGGGGCCAGGTGGACGATGCCGGTGCCGTCCTCGGTGCTCACGAAGTCGGCGGCGACGACCCGCTGGCCGCGCTCGTCGATGGCGAGGAAGTCGAACGGGCGGCGGTAGCGGCGACCCACCAGGTCGGTACCGAGGTAGCGGGCGACGACCTCGGCGCCTTCCGGTGCCCGGGCCTCGGCCATGACCAGGTCGCGCCCGCCGTCGGCGTCGCGGACCCGTACGTAGTCGATGTCGGGGCCGACGGCGGCGGCCACGTTCGAGATCAGCGTCCAAGGCGTCGTCGTCCACACCAGCAGGTCGGCGTCCTCGCCCTCTAGGGGAAAGCGGACGTACACCGAGGGGTCGGCGACGTCGCGGTAGACGCCGGGCTGGCCCAGCTCGTGGGACGACAGGGCGGTGCCGCACCGGGAGCAGTAGGGGATGACGCGGTAGCCCTCGTAGAGCAGTCCCTTGTCGAACAGCTGCTTGACCAGCCACCAGACCGACTCGACGTACTCGTTGGACAGGGTCCAGTAGGCGTCCTTGGTGTCGATCCACACGCCCGCCCGCTCGGTGAGGGCCTCCCAGTCGCCCACGTAGCGCTGGACCGACTCCCGGCAGCGGGCGTTGAAGTTGCCGATGCCGTACTCCTCGATCTCCTGCTTGCGGGTGAAACCCAGCTCCTTCTCCACCTCGATCTCCACGGGAAGCCCGTGGCAGTCCCAGCCGCCCTTGCGGGGGACGTCGTGACCGCACATGGTGCGGAAGCGGGGGAAGAGGTCCTTGAAGGCGCGGGCCCACACGTGGTGGAGGCCCGGCTTGCCGTTGGCGGTGGGGGGGCCCTCGTAGAAGACCCAGGGAGGGGCTCCCTCCCACTGCCGCTGGACGGCGTTGGCCAGGTCGAGCTCCCGCCAGCGGGCGAGCACCCGCCGCTCCAGGGCGACGAGGTCGAGCTGCGGGTCCACGGGGCCGAACGGCATGTCCCGATAGTACGAGGGACCGAAACCGGTCATCGGCCCTATTCGGCGGTCGGTACTGTGAGACCCGATGAACGTCGACGACCTCTACCGCCGCAGCGGCGACGACGGAGTCGTCCTCCAGGTCCACGTGCAGCCGGGATCGGGCCGGTCGGCGGTGGTCGGGCGTCACGGCACCTCGCTCAAGGTGCGGGTCGCCGCGCCACCTGTCGGGGGCCGGGCCAACGAGGCGTGCGCCGAGATCCTGGCCGAGACGTTCGGGCTGAGGGTCGCCCAGGTGGAGCTGGTCGGCGGGCAGACCAGCCGGTCGAAGACGTTCGCCCTGAAGGCGCTCGACGTGGACGACTTCCGGCGTCGGCTGGAGACGGTGGTGGGCGACGGGCAGGGAAAGGCCGGGCGCGAAATCGGCCAAACCGGTCATTGAGCCTGTTCACATGTTGGTGGTGAGACTGGCCACGTTTTCGGCAATGAGCCCCACGTTTTCGGCAATGAGCCCCACGTTTTTGGCAATGAGCCCGCCCGGCGGTTGGTAAACTGCCGCCTCACCCTCCTCCTGGAAGCCTGTACGAGATGCCCAAGCCCGCCTCATCCGCACCGACAAAGCCCCGCGTGAAGAAGTCCGACGGGACGGAAGAATCCGGCAATCCGGCCGACCGCTTCATCGCCGAGCAGCGCACCCTGCTGCTGAGCGAGCGGGCCAGCTACGTGGCGACGGCCGACTCGCTCATGGCCGAGGCCGAGGCGCTGGCCGAGGACATGGAGCCCGGCGACATCCAGTTCGACGAGGAGTCGGGTGAGGGCGACACGCTCAACGTCGAGCGCGAGCGCGACCTGGCCATGAGCGCCCAGGCCCGGGCCGCCGTCGACGAGATCGACAGGGCGCTGGCCAAGATCACCGCCGGCACCTACGGCACGTGTGAGCGGTGCGGCACGGCGATCCCCAAGGCCAGGCTGAAGGCCCTGCCCTACGCCTCGTTGTGCGTGGCGTGCAAGAGCGGGGGACTGACGCGCCGGTGACCACCCGGCTGGTCCAACTGGACCAGTCGACACCGTGCCAGTCGACACCGTGCCAGTCGACACCGTGCCAGTCGACACCGTGCCAGTCGACACCGTGCCAGTCGACACCGTGCCAGTCGACACCGTGCCAGTCGACAGTGTGCCAGTCGACAGTGTGAAGGCCTTCGACCCCCAGCCTCCCGAGCCGGCGCGGCCGGCCGAGGGCTTGGGCCAGCCGGCAGAAGCGGGTGCGGAACCGGGCCGGCGGCATCTCGTCCTCGTCGGCGCCATCGCCGTCGGCGTCCTGGTGCTCGACCAACTGGCCAAGTGGTGGGCGCTCACGTCGCTCGCCGACGGCGAGGTCCACGTGGTCGGGCCGTTGTGGTTCCGGCTCACCTACAACACCGCCGGCGCCTTCGGCCTGGGCGGGGCCCTGGTGCCGTTCCTGTCCCTCGTCGCCCTCGGCGTGGTGGTCTACCTGATCGTCTCCGGGGCGGCCGGCGGAAGGTTGGCCGCCGCCGTCGCCACCGGCCTGCTCCTGGGCGGGGCCCTCGGGAACCTGTCGGACCGCCTGTTCCGGTCGCCCGGCCTGCTCCGCGGGGCGGTGGTGGACTTCGTGGACCTGCGGTTCTGGCCGGTGTTCAATGTCGCCGACATGGCCATCACCTGCGGCTGCATCCTGTTCGTCTTCCTCCCGGGTGGCCTTCGTTCCCGCGGGTCCCGGAACCGGTGACAGTCATCCCCAACGCCCTCGACGGGGAGCGGGTCGACAGGGTGGTGAGCATGTTGTGCGACCTCACCCGCAAGGAGGCGTCCGAGCTGGTGGCGGCCGGTGGTGTCCGCCTCGGCGGCCGGCCCGTGACCCTGCGATCCCGGCGGGTCACCGAGGGCGAGCTGCTGGAGATCGAGGCGCCGCCCACCGCCGACGCGCCCGATGAGCTGGAGGCCGATCCCGACGTCGAGGTACCGGTCGTGTTCGCCGACGACCAGGTCGTGGTCGTCGACAAGCCGGCGGGGTTGGTCGTCCACCCCGGCGCCGGCCGCCGCTCGGGCACGCTCGTCCACGGGCTGCTGGCCCGGTTCCCAGACATCGCCGCCGTCGGCGACCCGGCCCGGCCCGGTGTGGTCCACCGCCTCGACCGGGGCACGTCGGGGCTGTTGATGGTCGCCCGCACGCCCCTCGCCTACGACTCGCTGGTGTCCCAGCTGGCCGCCCGCACCGTCGACCGCAGGTACCTGGCCCTGACCTGGGGTCACTTCGACAACCCCGCCGGCGTGGTCGACGCGCCGATCGGGCGGGGTGCCCGTGACCGCACCAGGATGACGGTGACCGCAGGGGGCCGTTCGGCCCGCACCGGCTACCAGGTGCTGGAGTCCTACGACCAGCCGGCGGAGGCCACGCTGGTCGAATGCCGCCTGGAGACGGGAAGGACCCATCAGGTGCGCGTCCACCTGGCCGCCATCGGCCATCCTGTGGTGGGCGACGTGCGGTACGGCGGCGCCCGCCCGTACCTTTCGCCGGGGAGACCGTTCCTCCATGCCGCCGAGCTCGGGTTCGACCACCCGGCCACGGGGGAACGGGTCAGCTTGGAGTCGTCATTGCCACCCGATCTGGAGAATGTGCGTGAGACCTTCCACTGAGGATGCGCCCATCCACGAGGACGAGCCGCCCTGGGCACCTCCGCCGCCGGACCACCGCGACCACGTGGAGGCGGTCTGGACGGCCCGCCTCCTCGGCGTCGCCCTGTTCGTGCTTCTGGTCGGTGCTGCCTTCGCCCTCACCGTGTACCTGCAGCGCCCCGGCGATGGCGGGGAGGTGGCGGTCACCAAGCCGACCGTGCCGGACGCCGACACGTTCATCGGCCCCGTGGCCGGCTCGGCGGTGCCGGCCTACGTGGGCGACCGCAAGTTGGCCCTGGCCGGCGCCCAGGGCGAACGCGTCGCCGTGGTGTCGCTTGACGCCTACGCCAAGGAGGCGGACGCCAAGGCCGCAGTCGGCTCGCTGCCGATCGTCGGCTACATCGTGGCCGCGCCCGGCGCCAACCCGGTGACGGTCACGGGCGGATTGGAAGCCTGGGCCGCCGAGCAGCGCAAGGTCGACGAGTCGGAACGGAACGAGATCCAGAGCCTGATCCCCACCGTGGACGACGCCCAGTTCAAGAAGTTCTACCAGGAGGAGGTGGTGCGGCTCGACAAGGCCATCGCCGACGTGTCACCCGCCAGCCCGGTGGTGTTCGCGGTGATCGTGAAGGGTCCGGCCACCGACCTGCAAGCCCTCGGCGCCAAGCCCGGGGTCCGCCTTGTCGACGTCAGCGTGACCGCCGAGACCACGCCCGAGACCGCCTTCCGAGGTCTGCGGCCGGAGGAGACCGAGAAGGCGGGAGTCCCACCGAACCGGCCGATATAGACGCTGCCGTCAGGCGGAGACGGTGCTGGGCTCGGTCGAAGGCGACTGGGCCATCTCGTCGGCCACCGGCGGGGAGCCTTTGGCCCGCACCACCATGTCGGCGAGGGTGAAGGAGTCGAGGTGGCGCCGCATGTGGCCTCCGACCTCGGCCCACACCGCCAGCAGGACGCACTGGCCCTCGTGGTCGCAGGCCCCGTTCTGATGGGGCTCGCCGAAGTCGCCGGCCACGATGGGCCCGTCGACGGCGCTCACGATCTCGGCCAGGGTGATCTCGTCGGGGCTGCGGGCCAGCACGTAGCCGCCGCCGACGCCCCGCTTGGAGCGGACCAGGCCGGCCCCCTTCAGGGCGAGGAGGATCTGTTCGAGGTAGGGCTGGGGCAGGCCGGTGCGCTCGGCCACGTCGCGCACCGACGTGGGGCGGGAGTCGTCGGAGTGAAGGGCGAGGGAGAGAAGGGCTCGACTCGCGTAGTCCCCTCTCGTCGAGACCTTCAACGATCACCCCTCGTCGACACCTTCATGGCCCCATGGTACGGCGTAGCGTGGCCTAGGCCATGGTTTCGGACGTCCAACCGGTGCTCCCCGAGTACGGCGGCGCATGCCTCGACGGGGTGATCCCCGCCCTGCTGGCGCCCGCCGGCGACGCCCCGGCATGGGTGCCTGGGCCCGTCGTGGGTGCCGACCAGGTGGTGCTGCTGGTGGTCGACGGCCTGGGGTGGGAGCAGCTGCGCGCGAGGGAGTCGCTGGCTCCGACCCTTGCGGCCATGGAGGGCGGCCCCATCACGTCGGTCGCCCCGTCGACCACCGCCACCGCCCTCACGTCGCTGACCACGTCCAGCCCCCCTGCCGTCCACGGCCTGGTGGGGTACCGGGTGCGGGTGCCGACCGACGAGGTGCTCAACGTCCTGCGGTGGCGCACCGAGTCCGGCGACGCCCGGCTGTCGGTGCCGCCCGCCGGGTTCCAGCCTCGGGAGCCCTTCGGCGGCACCAAGCCGCCGGTGGTGACCAAGGCCGAGTTCTTCGAGACGGGGTTCTCGATGGCCCACCTGGCCGGGTCGCAGATCCACGGCTGGAGGCTGCCGTCGTCGCTGGTGACCCACGTCGGCCGACTACTCCGGTCGGGCGAGCGCTTCGTCTACGCCTACTACCCGGGCGTCGACTCGGTGGCCCACGAGTTCGGCTTCGGGCCCTACTACGACGCCGAGGTGGTGGCCGCCGACCGGCTGGCCGCAGACCTGCTCGACGTCATGCCGCCGGGCGCCGCCCTGGCCGTCGTGGCCGACCACGGTCAGGTCGACGTGGGCGAATCGGTCATCGGGTTGGCGCCCGAGGTGGCGGAGCTGACCTCCCTGCTGTCAGGCGAGGGACGCTTCCGCTGGCTGCACGCCCGGCCGGGCGACAACGGCGAGCTGGAACGGGCGGCCCACGGGCTCTACGACACCGTCGCGTGGGTCAGGACCCGCACCGAAGCGGTGGCCGAGGGGTGGTTCGGCGGCGCCCTCGCCCCCGACGTCGAGGCCCGCCTGGGCGACGTGGTGCTGGCCGCCCGGGAGCCGGTGGCCTTCCTGGACCAGGCCGACACCGGCGAGTACCGGCTGCGGTGCCGGCACGGATCCCTCACCAGGGCCGAGATGCTCGTCCCCCTTGTGGCGGCCCGGGCGTGACAGTGGCTTCCCGGGGTGACAGTGGCTGCTCGGGCGTGACAGTGGCAGGGCGGGCCTGATTGGGCAAGTATCCATCCATGGCAGAAGAACGTGAAGGCGCACCCCTGGTCGTCGTGGATGAAACGCCGGACGAAGGGCCCCCGACCGAGACGATCAACTCGCCGGCCAAGGTGCTGCGGATAGGCTCGATGGTGAAGGAGCTGCTCGAGGAGGTGCGGCGGGCGCCACTCGACGAGTCGGGCCGGGGCCGCATGAAGGAGATCTACGAGACGTCGATCCGCGAGCTGGCCGACGGAGTGTCCGACGACCTCAAGGAGGAGCTGGCGCGGGTGACCTTCCCGTTCAGCGAGGGTGAGGTGCCCAGCAGCGACGAGCTGCGGGTGGCCCAGGCCCAGCTGGTCGGATGGCTGGAGGGCCTGTTCCACGGCATCCAGGCGGCGATGTACGCGGCCCAGCAGATGGCCATGGGCAGGATGGGCGGTCCCGGCGGCCCGGGCGGTCCCGGACCGCGGGGCCTGCCCACCGGTCCCGGCGGTTCCGGACAGGCTCCCGACTTCGGGCGGCCCGGCAACTACCTCTAAACCGCGCATGGCCGGGGCGCTGGTCTGGATCTCGGGCGCGTCGAGCGGTATCGGCGCGGCGATGGCGGACGCCGTCCCGTGGGAGGGGGCGAGGGTGATCGGCATCGGTCGGCGCCGGCCACCGGGCGCGGGGGTGGAACACCTCGAGGCCGACCTGTCCGACCCGTCCTCGTGGCCGGCGGTGTCGGCGTCGTTCGCCACCGAGCTGGCCGGCTTCGACGGCGACAGGGTGGTGTTCGTGCACGCCGCCGGCACCATCGTCCCGATGGGCTTCGCCGGGGAGGTCGATCCCGAGGACTACGCCGCCAACGTCGTGCTCAACAGCGCCGCCCCCCAGGTTCTCGGCCACGTGTTCCTCGCCGCCGCTCGGGAGGTCGACGCCCCCCGCCACCTGGTCATGTTCACGTCGGGAGCGGCCAAGAGCGTCTACCCGGGGTGGTCCTCCTACGGCGCGGGCAAGGCCGCAGTCGACCAGTGGGTGCGCAACGCCGGTGCCGAGCAGGACATTCGCGGCGGCGTGCAGGTGCTCTCGGTGGCCCCGGGCACCGTCGACACTGGCATGCAGGCCACCCTGCGGGAGACGTCCGCCGACGACTTCCCCAGCCGCCAGAAGTTCGTCGACCTCCATGCCGGTGGGAAGCTGAGCGATCCCGCCGACGTCGCTCGGCGCATCTGGTCGCTGCTCGACCGCGGCCTCGACAACGGCAGCGTGCTGGACCTGCGCGACCTGTAGGGCTCCCGCCCGCCACACGCACCACCTGGTCGGAGGCGGTGTACCGGTCGCCGGTTCGGGGTAGGTACGACTGTGACGCAGCCCGCTTCCGGCGGGTGCGTTTCCCCAAGAGCGAGGTCTATTGCGACCCGCGGAAGGAGAACCACATGCCGGACGAGAGCAGAGACCCCACAGGCGTGAACCGTCCCGAAACCACCGGCGGAGCCAACGAGGGCGGGTTCCCCAGCCCCGGTGGCCAGACGAAGACCGACGACGTGACGCCTCTCAGCCACGACGAGGGCCGCACCACGGGTCCCGACACGAACGAGAGCACCAAGGAGCGCACGGAGTCGGTCGAGCGCCAGCTGTCCTAGCGCTCTTGTAGCTGCTCCATCGGCAAGGCCCGCCCCGACGGGGCGGGCTTTCGTCGCGCTCATGGAGCCGCGTCGCGAACCGTAGAGATCGTGGATCATCGGTCGACGTCGCGCCTGCCGGGCGAGGGCGGCAAGCCGTCGAGCCGTCGTGGTAGGGCGGCGGACCACCTCCGTCCAGGTGAACCGGCCGCACAACCAGCCCGTGGCGGCTACCACCGACGTCTCCCTGGAGGCGTCGTACAGCGGCTGGCCCAGGTGCTGCTGGCCGTCCAGCTCGACGAACAGCCCGAGTTCGGGCCAGGCCAGGTCCACCCCCCGCGACCGACACGGCCTTGCCGGGCGGGGGCGGGGAGGTCCGGCACCCGACGGGCCAGCTGGACCATCATCGTCCGGAGCCCGTCCGTACAGGTAACGCCGTCTATGAGCACGATCCGCTCGGGAGGCAGCGATCGCCGACGGCTTGCACGGCCTGGCGACGCGATGCCGTCGAGCCCGTACAGCATCCCGGCCAGGCGGCCGCCGGCCACCACATGGCGTGCCATCACCTCGGCCAGCGCCCGGTCGAGCTCGGTCGGCTCGTCCGGGCCCTCGGCGTACACGCCCTTGCGGACCCGCCGCCACCGCCTGGTCGTCTCGCCCCAACGCAAGGTGCTCGAGGTCAACCCCCGAGCGATTGCCTCCTCGGTCGTGAACAGCCTTCGCATCCGCATTCCCTCCGCGCTCTTGACAAGGCAGGAAGGGGGAAGCGCCGCGTTGGAGAGGTCAGTCGGGCCGGCTGGCGACGGGCTCGGGACGGAGGTGGCTGCCGGCCCAGAAGCCGCCGAACGGCACCGCCGATAGCAGGATCACGCCGACGGTACGCCAGAAGCTCCAGCCCTGGGAGGCGTGGATCTTCACCGCCAGCACGACGTAAACGAGGAACAGGATGCCGTGGACGGGCCCGAGGGCACTCACCGCGTCGGGACCGTCGAAGCCACGATGGACGAGCGAGGCCACGAGGAGGAGGAGGAAGCTGGCAGCCTCGACGTAGGCGACGACACGAAAGGCGACGGTTTCGCCGCTGAGTTTGGGTGCGCTCACGAGCGACGAGTATGGCCGGGACGCAGGCGCTCCACGAAGTCGACCCCTGGGTCGGGCTGGTACGGCCCATCGCACCGACGGCTCCCCGGATCGTGGCGCCCGGGCCAGATCGGGCTAGAATGACATCCCTGTAACTCGTCCACAAGATGCGCGCGGTGTTGTCCACAGAGCGCGCTGCACACCGAGAAGGGGATCAGCGGGTGGGAGAGCGCTTCGCCCATCTCCATGTCCACACCGAGTACTCGATGCTCGACGGGGCGGCCCGGATCGACGACGTCGTCGCCGCTGCGGTGGCCGACGGCCAGCCCGCCATCGGGATCACCGACCACGGCAACATGTACGGCGTCCTTCCCTTCTACCAGGCCGCCCGCAAGGCGGGGATCGTCCCGGTGCTGGGCATCGAGGCCTACATGGCGGCGGAGAGCCGGTTCGAGCGGCCGGCGCGCCGGGGCCGCATCGACGACGGCGGCGGCGAGGGCGAGCGGGGCGAGAAGCTCTACTACCACCTGACCCTGCTGGCCGAGAGCACGTCCGGCTACAAGAACATGATCAAGCTGTCGTCCGAGGCGTACCTGTCGGGTTATTACATAAAGCCCCGCCTCGATTGGGAGCTGCTCGAGCGCCACCGCGAGGGCGTCATCGCCACCACCGGCTGCCTGGGCGGCGTCGTCTGCCAGGCCCTGCTGCGCGACGACGTCGAGGCCGCCACCCGGGCCGCTGCCCGCCTGCGCGACATCTTCGGCCCCGACCACCTCTACGTCGAGCTCCAGGACCACGGCATCGCCGACCAGGTCAAGGCCAACCGCCACCTCATCGAGATCGCCCGTCACCTCGGACTCCCCCTGCTGGCCACCAACGACAGCCACTACACCCACCGCAAGGACGCCGTGGCTCACGACGCCCTGCTCTGTGTCCAGACCGGCGCCCAGGTCGACGACCCGAAGCGGTTCAAGTTCGAGGGCAGCGAGCACTACCTGAAGAGCGCGGCGGAGATGCGGGCGTTGTTCGCCGAGGTGCCCGAAGCGTGCGACAACACCCTCCAAATCGCGGAGCGGGTCGACGTCGAGATCGAGTTCGGCAAGCCCGAGCTGCCCCGGTTCACGGTCCCCGCCGGTAGCACCGAGGACGAGTACCTCCGCGAGCTCACCTTCGAGGGCGCCCGCCGGCGCTACGGCGCCCCCGTCCCGACCGCGGTTGCCGAGCGCATCGACCACGAGCTGGGCGTCATCCACCGCATGGGCCTGTCGGCCTACTTCCTCGTCGTGTGGGACCTCATCCACCACGCCCGCCAGAAGCGGATCCGGGTCGGGCCGGGGCGGGGGTCGGCGGCGGGCTGCTGCGTCGCCTACTGCCTGCAGATCGTCGACGTCGACCCCATCCGCTACGGGCTGATCTTCGAGCGCTTCCTCAATGAGGGCCGCCGGGAGATGCCCGACATCGACATGGACTTCGACGAGCGCTACCGCGGCGAGATGATCCGGTACGCGGCCGAGCGCTACGGATCCGACCACGTGGCCCAGATCGTCACCTTCTCCACCATCAAGGCCCGGGCGGCGGTGCGCGACGCGGCCCGGGTGCTCGGGTTCCCGTACGCCGTCGGCGACAAGATCGCCAAGGCCATGCCCCCGCTGGTCATGGGCCGCGACACCCCCCTCGACGCCTGCCTGGAGCTGACCCCGGGCCACGAGGAGGGCTACAAGATGGCGGCCGACCTCCGGGCCCTGTGCGAGGCCGAGGCCGACGTCAAGAAGGTGGTCGACGTGGCCCGCGGGCTGGCCGGGCTGCGCCGCCAGGACGGCATCCACGCCGCCGCGGTGGTGATCACCCGGGAGCCGCTCATCGAGTACCTGCCCGTCCAGCGCAAGCCCGAGCCGGGCGGCGACCCCGCCGACGCGCCAATCGTCACCCAGTACGAGATGAACGGCGTGGCCGCCCTCGGCCTGCTGAAGATGGACTTCCTGGGCCTGCGGAACCTCACCGTCATCGAGCGGGCCCTCGACCTGATCGAGGTCTCCACCGGCCGGCGGGTCGACATCGACAACGTCCCCCTGGAGGACGAGCGCACGTTCGAGATGCTGCGCAAGGGCGACTCGGTGGGCGTCTTCCAGCTGGAGGGCGGGCCCATGCGGGCGCTCATGCGCTCCCTGGCCCCCACCTGCTTCGACGACGTCGCCGCCCTGGTGGCGCTCTACCGGCCGGGCCCCATGGCCGCCAACATGCACAACGACTTCGCCGACCGCAAGAACGGGCGCAAGCCGGTCAGGTGCCTCCACCCCCACCTGGAGGAGGAGCTGGCCGACACCCACGGGCTGATGATCTACCAGGAGTCGATGATGCGGGTGGCCTCCCGCTTCGCCGGCTACTCGCTGGAGGAGGCCGACAACCTGCGCAAGGCGTGCCTTCCCGCCGGATCACTCGTGCTCACCAGGGCCAGCGGCTACGTGCCCATCGAACGAGTCATGAGCATGCGGGATCCGCGGGTTCAGACGGTCGACACGGTTTCCTGCGCGTCCCGTTTCGAGCTGATCGACGACGTGTGGTCGGTCGGCACCAAGCCGGTTTACGAGCTGACGACGTCGACGGGTTACTCCATCCGGGCCACGGCGGAACATCCTCTCCTGGTCGAGGACGCGTGGCGGGAACTGGGCAAGATCGGTCCCGGCGACCTCGTGGGAGTGGCGGCACACACGAAGTCCCATGGAGGGAGCAAGGTCTCCATGGCTGAGGTGGAACTGGCCTCCCTGCTCATCTCCGAGGGTTATACACCCGACGTCCGCCTTCATCAGCGGGGGGCGTTCTTCTGCAACACCGACCCTGAGTTGGTGGCGAGGTTCATCGATGCCCATGAGCGGCACTTCGGTCGACCCCACCCCGGCGCGGGCGTGTACAACGGGGTCACGCGTGTGCCGCTCAGGAAGCAGGAGGTGCTCGATCTCCTGCCCGTCCTGGGCCGGCTGGGCGTGTCCGCCGACAAGACGATCGTGCCGCTCCTGCTGAACCTGCCCCAGCACAAGATCGAGCGTTTCCTCGGGCTGTACTTCTGCGCTGACGGATGGGCCGACCGATCGGGCATGCACTTCGGGTCGAAGAGCCGGAACGTCTGCCGGGGCCTCAAGCGCATGCTCCTGCGGTTCGGCATCGTCGCCAACCTCTGTCGCCGTACGATCGCCGGCGACCAGCACTGGACGCTCTCGGTGGCCGACAAGGGTCACGCCAAGGCGTTCGCCCTGCTGGTCGGACCGCACCTGACCCAGATGAAGGCGGCGAAGGTCGACCGGTGGCTGTTGGAATGGGGCGACAGCAGCAGTGCCACCAACATCGGCATTCCGGCCGCCTTCCTGGGCGCTGAGCTGGCTCGTCGTCAGGCGATCACAGGGAAGTCGAAGCGCCGGCTCGGCGTCGACTCCGGCGGCTACTGCGGGAGCCGGGTCCTCCATCGGCAGACGCTCAACGGGTTGCTGTACTCCGAGCGACTGGAAGATCTCCGCACGGGCGACCTGGTGTGGGACACCGTCACATCCGTCGAATACGTGGGCGACACGGAGTGCTTCGACTTCCGCATGGCGAACCCCGACCGTCCCTATGCCGTCGTCGAGGACTTCCTCGTCCACAACTGCGGCAAGAAAAACCGCGTGCTCCTCGCCATGGAGCGGGAGAAGTTCGTCGACTCGTGCGAGACGAACGGCTACGAGCGATCGCTCGGCACCGGCCTCTTCGACCTGATCGAGCCCTTCGCCGACTACGCCTTCAACAAGAGCCACGCCTACGCCTACGGCATGGTCGCCTACCAGACGGCCTGGCTGAAGGCCAACCATCCCGTCGAGTACCTGGCCGCCCTGCTCACCTCGGTGAAGGACGACAAGGACCGCACCGCCGTCTACCTGTCCGAGTGCCGGGGGATGGGCATCGAGGTCATGGTGCCCGACGTCAACGTGTCGATCGCCGAGTTCGGTGTCGTCACCACGCCGGAACAGACAGGCGGCGGCCAGATCCCCTTCGGGATGGCGGCCATCCGCAACGTCGGCGAGGGCCTGGTCGGGCTCATCGTGGCCGAGCGCGAGAACGCCGGGCCCTTCGCCGACTTCTACGACTTCTGCCGGCGGGTCGACCCCGGCGTGCTCAACAAGCGTTCCGTCGAGTCGCTGATCAAGGCCGGCGCCTTCGACTCGCTCGGCCATCCCCGCCGGGCCCTCCTCGCCGTGTTCGAGGGCATCATCGACCACACCCTCGCCCGCCGCCGGGACGACGAGCTCGGGATCATGAGCCTGTTCGGGGAGGTGGTGGGGCCTGAGGCGGTGCACGACGAGCGCATCCCCATCGGCACCGAGGAGTTCGAGCAGACCCAGAAGCTGGCGTTCGAGAAGGAGATGCTGGGCCTCTATCTCAGCAGCCACCCGCTCCTCGGGGTCGAGGCGATCCTGCGCCGCCACACCGACTGCACCATCGCCGACCTGCGGGAACAGCGCGACGGCGAGACCCGGTGGGTGGGCGGCGTGGTCACCGCCCTGTCCCGCAAGTACACCAAGCGGGGCGATCTGATGGCGGTCTTCACCCTCGAGGACCTGCAGTCGGCCATCGAGGTGATGGTCTTCCCGCGGACGATGCTCGAGCACGGCGTGCTGCTGGCCGACGACGCCGTCGTCTGCGTCAAGGGCCGCCTCGACCTGCGGGAGGAGCCGGCCAAGATCATCTGCCTGGAGCTCAAGCGGCCCGACCTCTCACCGGAGGGAACTGCCCCGGTGCGCATCAACCTGCCGGTCGGCGGGCTGTCCCACACCCTCCTTGGTAGACTGAAGTCCTTGTTGCGCGACCATCCAGGGGCGCAGCCCGTCCACCTTCACCTTGAGCGCACCGTTCTCCGCCTCCCCGACGAGTTCCGAGTCGACGCCGGCAATGGCCTGGTGTCGGAGTTGCGGGTGCTCTTGGGGCCGAATGGCCTGGTGACCTAGACTTGTCGGTCGGGAGGTCATGGTCGCCGATGGCACTTGAAGTCGAAACCAAGGACTGCACCGCCCTCAGCGACTCCGACGTCGCCGAGATGGCGGACATCTGCGCCGGCGGCACGGCCGACTACGACGTGGGGATCCTGTCGAAGCACTCGGACGAATGGGTGCTCGTCACCCGGGTCCACGACGGCACCAAGCTCAACGGGTTCTCGTTCTGCACGCTCGAACGGATCGGTGGCACGCCCTGCGTGCTGATCGGGGTGGCGTCGGTGAAGCGCACCCCGAGACGGGAGGCCGTGCTGCGGGCGCTCATCGGCGACCAGCTCCGCCGGGCGGTGCTGGCCTTCCCCGACGAGGACGTGCTGGTGGGCACCCGCATGCTGGAGGTGGGCGCCTTCGCCGCCTTCGACGGCCTTGACGACATCGTGCCCCGTCCCGACCACAAGGCCACCGGCGAGGAGCGGGCGTGGGGCCGGCGCCTGGCCAAGCGTTTCGGTGCCGAGGGTCGCATCGACGACCGCGCCTTCGTCGTCACCGGCTCCGGCGACACTCCGGGTGCGCTCGACCACGAGGCGCTCAAGCCGGCCGACGTGGATCCCGCGGTCGCCGCCTTCTTCGAGCCGCTCGACGCCGAGCGGGGCGACGCCCTCATCGCCTTCGGGTGGGCCATGGCCGAGGACCTGGCCGCCAGAGCCTCCCGCTAGCTGCCCCAGTTGGGTCTGGCTGCCCTCTACGGCCCCGGCAGCATGGCCGCCACTTCCTTGCAGCAGTAGCCCTGGCGGGGCTCGCTGAGGACCACGAGCAGCCGTCCCGGCTTGTAGCCGAGGACCCGGGACAGCTCGCTGGCGCTCATGTAGCGCAGGCCCAGGCGGGGAAGGGTGTCGGTGAGGGTGGTGTCGACCAGCGGGAACTGGTGGGGCACGCCCTGCCAGCCGAAGACGCACTCGTAGCCCCAGTCGCCCAGCACGACCTTGGGGGAACCCTCGGGCACCACGAGGGCGAGCGAGGGCCCGTCGCCGCACAGGGTCCAGTACGGGATGGACGCGCCGGTGAACCCGAGCAGCGGCTGGCCCTTGGGGTGATGCAGGGGCGTGAGCCAGCGGACGGCCTTCTTGCCGGTGACCCGGCCGACCCGTTCGGGGACGGAGTCGAGCTGGACCGCCTCGGGGCGGGGGTCGGGCGGGTCGAGGGGCTCGCCCAACGCACCGGCGATCACGTCGAGGGGGGCCAGGGGCTGGTCGGTGGGCGCTGGGAACTGGGCCCGTACGAACGCGCCGGAGTCGAGGTCGACACCGACACATCCTGTGGGTCCCGCCGCCAGCACCAGCATGCGCAATTCGGCCCCAGCCACGGCCACGCGGTACCGCACGTCGGTTCGCATGACACCATGCTGACCCCTTTCGCACCCGAAATGGTGGATGCTTCCTTCCATGGACTTCCAAGACGTTGTCCGCCGGCGCCGGATGGTGCGCAACTTCGATTCCCGCCCTCTTCCCCCCGAACTGGCGGAGCGGGTTGTGGCCAATGCCCTGCGGGCTCCGTCGGCGGGATTCACACAAGGCACCGAGGTGCTGGTCCTGCAGGGGACCGATCAGACGTCCAGGTACTGGGACACCTGCTTTCCCGCTCCGGCCCGGTCCGGCTTCCGCTGGCCGGGCGTCCTCCGGGCCCCCCTCTTGCTCGTCTTCTTCGCCAACGCCGAGGCCTACATCGAGCGCTATTCGGAGCCGGACAAGGGCCGGATCGGCGATGCCTATCCGGTCAGGGTTCCGTCCCGGTGGCCGGCCGCCTACTGGGACGTCGACGCCGCATTCGCGTCCATGCTGGCCCTGCTGACAGCCGTGGATGCCGGGCTCGGGGCCCTGTTCTTCGCCGTCGCCCGGCCCGACGACCTCCGTGCCGAGTTCGGCATCCCCGACCGGTTCAGTCCCATCGGCACGGTGGCGGTGGGGTTCGCGCTCCCCGACAAACGCTCGTCGTCGCTCGCCCGGGGCCGCCGCCCTCCGTCCGAGGTGGTCCACAGGGGCAACTGGTAGCGGTTTCGAGGCAGGCCTTTTCGGGTAGCAGCACGAAATGGCGCCGCGCACCGTGGAACAGTTCGTCGAACGGGTGGGCCGGGCCGAGTGGCTCGACAACCTGGCCCAGCCGCTGTCCAAGAAGGTCTCCGAGACCGTCCCCAAAGGCGCCCTCAAAGACGCCCTGAGCGGGACCTGGCTCGGGCACCCCCTCCACCCCATGCTCACCGACCTGCCGATCGGCTGCTGGACCAGCGCGTTCGTGCTCGACATCGTGGGCGGAAAGCGCAGCCACCGGGCGTCGGACACGCTGGTCGCGCTCGGGGTGGTCACCGCCCTGCCCACCGCAGCGTCCGGACTTGCCGACTGGTCCGACCTGATCGGCGAGGAGCGCCGTCTGGGCCTGGCCCATGCCGGTGGCAACACGGTGGCGCTGGCCTTCTACGGCCTGTCGATGGTGGCCCGGCTCCGGGGCCGACGGGGCAGGGGCGTCGCCCTCGGCATGCTGGGAGCCGCCGCGGCTACAGCCGGCGCCTACCTCGGCGGCCATCTGGCCTGGAGGAAGGGCGTCAACGTCAGTCGCCACGCCTGGAACCACACCGACGAGGCCTGGGTGGACGTGGCCGCCGAGGAGGTGCTGACGGACGACGGTCCGCTGGTGGTCTCGGTGGGGGACGACACCGCGCTGATCGTCCGCCAGGGCGGGAAGCTCTACGCCATCAGCGACGTGTGCGGCCACCTGGGCGGACCGCTGCACGAGGGTGAGATCGGCGCCGGGTGTGTCACTTGCCCCTGGCACGCGAGCGTGTTCCGCCTCGACGACGGCAGCGTCGTCCACGGGCCCGCCACCGGCCCCCAGCCCGCCTACCAGGTCCTGCGAAAGGACGGCCGGCTGTGGCTGCGGCGGGTGTCGAGCCTCGAACCTCAGCCGGTGCCGGCCGAGGTTGAAGCGGTGGAGATGAGCTGGGACACCAGCCCCTCCACCGTCGCCGCGGGCAACTCGCAGGCGTAGTTGCGGCAGACGTAGGCGAGACCCTCCGACCTCGACTCGAACAGCGGCGACGGGTACGGCTCCCCCCAGGCCAGCACCGCGCCGGGCAGGTACCGGGACTGGACGGCCCGCACCAGGTCGGGGCGATCGCCGACGACGGCGATCTCGGTGATCGGGAACGACGCCAGGTCGACGGCGTCGAGGGAGCGGCTGAAGGCGAGGGTGTGCTCGGCGATGGGCCCGGCCAGCAGCCGCAGGATGGCCTCGGCCCGCTCCCGGTAGCGGTCGTCGCCCACCAGGGCCGACAGCCGCAGGAGGGCGGCGGCGGCGTTGCCGTTGGCCGACGGCACGGCGCTGTCGATCACGTCCTTGGACCTGGTGATGAGCCGCTCGCCATCGTGGCCCGTCGTGAACAGGCCGCCCGCCTCGTCGTCCCAGAACAGGTCCAGCATGGCGTCGGCCACGTGGCGGGCCTCGGCCACCCAGCGGGCCTCGCCGGTGGCCTCGCCCAGCCGGGTGAAGGCGTCGACCAGGGCCGCGTAGTCGGCCGCCAGCGCCAGGTGGCGACCAGCCTGGCCCGACTGCCACGAGCGGAGCCAGCGGCCGTCGGGGCGGCGGAGCGACGCCAGGAGGAACTCGCCGTTGGTCCTTGCGTCGGCCAGCCAGTCGGCGCGGCCGGTGGCGGCGGCCGCCTCGGCCAGGGAGGCGAGGAACAGTCCGTTCCACTCCGTCAGCACCTTGTCGTCCAGGCCGGGGCGGACCCGCTTCTCCCTGGCGTCGAAGAGCACCTGGCGGGCCCGCTCCACCGCCTCGGGGCGATCGAGGGAACCCCGAACCGGCCGGTGCAGGATGTTGGCCCCTTCGAAGTTGCCGGCCCGGGTGACACCCCACCACTCGGCGGCCGCGGCGGCGTCGTCGCCGAGCAGCGCCTCCAGCTCGTCCGGCGTCCACACGTAGAACTTCCCCTCGACGCCCTCGGAGTCGGCGTCCTCCGACGAGTAGAAGCCGCCGTCGGGGTGGCGCAGGTCGCGCCGGACGTAGTCGACGGTCTCCGACAGCACCTGGAGGTGACGGGGCTCGCCCGTGACCTGCCAGGCGTGCAGATAGGAGCGGGCCAGCAGGGCCTCGTCGTAGAGCATCTTCTCGAAGTGCGGCACCTGCCAGGCGCCGTCGACCGAGTAGCGGGCGAAGCCGCCGCCCAGGTGGTCGTAGATGCCGCCGGCGGCCATGGCGTCGAGCGTGGTGGTGATCATGGCCAGGATGTCGGGGTCGGGATGGCGGGCGTAGGACCGCAGCAGGACTTCGAGCTGGTCGGTCTGGGGGAACTTGGGCGCGGCGCCGAACCCGCCCCACGCCGGGTCGAAGCGGCGGGCCAGCATGTCCCTCGCCCTCACCAGGACGTCGGGGCCGGGGATGGCCGTGCCGGGGGGGGCGGCCGCCAGCCGCGACAGCTCCCCGATGCTCCGGGTCAGGCGCTCGGCCTGCTCGGTCAGATCGCCCCGCCGGTCCCGCCAGGCGTCCTCGACCGCCCTGCACACCTGCACGAAGCTCGGCATGCCGCCGCGAGGCCGGTCGGGGAAATAGGTGCCTCCGAAGAACGGCTTGGCGTCGGCGGTGAGGAACATGGTCATGGGCCAGCCGCCGTGGCCCGTCATCGCCTGCACCGCGTCCATGTAGATGGCGTCGACGTCGGGCCGCTCCTCCCGGTCCACCTTCACGTTGACGAACAGCTCGTTCATCACCGCTGCCGTCTCGGCGTCCTCGAACGACTCGTGGGCCATGACGTGGCACCAGTGGCAGGCGGCGTAGCCGACGGAGAGCAGGACCGGCTTGTCCTCGGCCCGGGCCTTGGCGAACGCCTCCTCGCCCCAGGGATACCAGTCGACGGGGTTGTCCCGGTGCTGCTGCAGGTAGGGACTCGCCTCCTGGGCCAGGCGATTCACAAATCCGGAGGTCATGGGTCCACGGTAGGCGTGGGCTCGCCGCACCGTGGACAACTGTCGTAGGCGCGGGACGTGGTGCGCCCGCAGCCCGGGCATCGGGGGACGGTGATCTGGTGCCGTCGCAGGCGCATCACCGCCGACCACAGCATCCCGCCGACGGCGACGACGAGCAGCACGTCGAGCGCGGTCGAGACCAGGCCGTCCACCGCCCGATCTTGCCTCGCCAGGCCGACCTCTACGCTCGGCGAGGATGGACGGAGTGGAGCATGACGACTCGCCGGCCGACGCCGCCTTCCGGGCCGAGGCCGGCGCCTGGCTGGCCGCCCATGTCGGGCCGTACCGCAGCCGCTACGACCCGACCAACCCGTCGCTCGTCTTCGCCGACGTCAGCGACACCGACCACGTGGCCCGGGGAAGGGCCTGGCAGCGGGTGCTGCACGAGGGCGGCTACGCCGGGCTGGGCTGGCCGGCGGAGTACGGCGGGCGCGACCTGCCCCTGTCCCAGAGGGTGATCTGGGCCCAGTTGACGGCGGCCGCGGGCGCCCCGCCGGGGCTGAACCTCATCGGCGAGGGCATGGTCGGCCCGACCCTGCTGGCCCACGGCACCGACGACCAGAAACGCCGCTATCTGCGCCCGCTGCTCCGGGGCGACGAGATCTGGTGCCAGCTGTTCAGCGAGCCCGACGCCGGCACCGACCTGGCCGCGGTCACCACCACTGCCGAGCGCGCCGGGAGCGACGGCGGCTGGCTCGTGACCGGCCACAAGCTGTGGACGTCGGCCGCCCACTACGCCGACTGGGGCATCCTGCTGGCACGCACCGACTGGGACGTCCCCAAGCACCAGGGCTGCACGTACTTCCTCGTCGACATGAGCTCGCCGGGCGTCACCACCCGCCCGCTGCGGCAGATGACGGGTGGCGCCGCCTTCAACGAGGTGTTCCTCGACCGGGTGCAGGTGCCCGACGCCCAGCGGGTCGGCGCCGAGGGCGACGGCTGGTCGGTGGCCGTCACCACCCTGCTGGCCGAACGGCTCAACCTCGGGCTGGGACTTGCCCGGGTGGGGGGCGGCATCCAGCGGATGCTCTCCGACCTGCGCCCCCACGGCGTGGCCGACGACCCCGTCGTGCGCCAGCTGGCGGCCCGGCTGTGGACCGACGCCAAGGTGCTGGAGCTGCTGGGGGAGCGGATCGTCTCCAAGCTGGCCAGGGGCGAGGTGCCAGGCGCCGAGGGCGCGGTGGCCCGCCTGGCGTCGATCAGGGTCTCCCGCCGCAGCGACGAGCTCCTCGACGCCCTCCGGGGGGCGGGCGGGATGCTCGTCGACGAATACACCCTGCTCCAGATGTGGATCCCCGCCACCCGCATCGCGGGCGGGACGGAGGAGGCCCTACGCAGCATCGTGGCCGAGCGGGTCCTCGGCCTGCCGAGGGAGCCACGGGCCGACAAGGACGTGCCGTTCCGCGACGTGCCCGTCGGCCGGGTCGGGAGGCGCCCTATCACGCCGGGTTCCGGCGGGTAGGTTCGCTGGCGTGACGAGACGCCGCCTACTCCTCCCCGTCCTGCTCCTGGCCCTGCTCCTCACCGCTACGGCCTGCAAGGACTCCTCCTCCCCCAAGACCGACGCGTCGCCGGCCTCACCGCCGGCTTCGGCGCCACCGAACGTGTTCCCGGCCATCTGGCCCTTCACCTCCCAGGAGGAGCTGGACGCCTACGTGTCGGCCAACGAGTCCAAGTACGGCGACCCGGCCGCGACGGCCACCGCCTTCGCCCAGGAGTACGTGGGGATGACGGCGCCGGTCGCCATCGGTAACGCGTCGTCCAACAAGGGCACCCAGGAGGTCAAGATCGGCGTGGGCGAGGACGAGGCGGGCGCCAAGGTGTCCGACCCGAAGCCCACCATGAGCGTCTTCCTGAAGGGCCTCGGTGGCGGGGGTGGGGCCCCGTTTGGCGTCGTCGGCTCGCGGTCGGCCGAGATCGTCCTGTCCTCGCCCGAGGACTACTCGACCATCACCTCGCCCGTGCGGGTGGCCGGCGCCGCCAGCGCCCTCGAGGGCAACGTCGAGGTCGAGATCCGGGAGGACGGGCAGCTCAGCGGGAAGGCCCTCGGTGTGGGCAACGTGGCCGGCGCCGGCGAGGGCAAGCTCGGCTCCTTCGACAACGGCATCTACTTCAAGGAGCCCACCAAGACGGCGGGGGCGCTGCTCCTGCTGGAGACGTCGGCCACCGCCGGCCCTGGCATCACCCGGGCGACGGTCGTACGGGTGGTCTTCTGAGGACGCGCCGCCGGGCCTCCGCCGTCGTGCTGGCCCTGGCGCTGACGTTGGCGGTCGTGGGGGTCGCGTGCGGCGATCCGGATGACGGCGGCACCGGTCCGGGAACGACGACGACCCTGGGCGGAGTCTTCGACGGGATCTGGCCGTTCTCGTCGGAAGCCGACGTCGGCGCCTACCTGACCAGGGGGGACAACGCCTACGCCGACCCGGTGGTGACCGCCGCCGACTTCGCCGAGCGTTACCTGGGGATCGTCAAACCGGTGACGATCGGTCCGGCCACCGCCGACGGTGTCCTCCGCGAGGTCAAGGTCGGGTTCGGCACCACGGAGGGCGGCGGCCCGCTGCCCGACCCCAAGCCAACCATGAGCGTCTTCGTGCGTGATGTCGACGCCAGCGAGAGCGCGGCATGGACGGTGGTGCGGGCCGACGCCGTCGACATCGTGGTCGCCAGGCCGTCCTCCGGGCAGCGGATCTCCTCGCCCGCGCAGCTCAGCGGGACGGCGCTGGCGTTCGAGGGCAACGTGAACGTCGAGGTCAGGGAGGACGGCATGGTCGCCGGCCAGTTCCTCGGCGAGGGCCACGTCACCGGCGGCGGAGGCCCCGCCGCCCCGTTCTCCGGCACGATCTCCTTCACCACGCCCTCGAAGCCCGCCGGCGCGGTCGTGTTCTTCGAACGCTCGGCCGCCGACGGCCAGGGCGTCCTGCGGGCGACCGTGGTGCGGGTGGCCTTCTGACCCGGCGGCTACGAGGAGCAGCGGGGGCGACTACCCGGTTTCGATCATCGGTAGCGCCGTGAAAATCGGCAGACGTCCGACGCGAAATCACGTCGCCACGAGTGATCCAAACGGGCTCGGCGAGCGAGCCAGCCCGCCCTGCGACTATTTGAACCAGATGCGCTGGTAGTCGCGGCTCTGGGGGTGCAGCAGCAGGGCGATGAGGGCGATGTCGAACATGAGGCCGATGATGTTGCGGCGGAAGATGGCCGACCCGACGAGGGCCAGGACCAGCGCCAGCGCGGCGAGGCCGACGGCCAGGCCGTAGCCCCACCGGCGCTCGTTGGCGATCCCGTAGGCGGCTGCCACCTGGGCGCCGTAGACGACGGACGCGGCGGCGAGCGCGGAAGCTGAGTACCGGCCGGAGCTGAGGAGCACGGTGAAGACGACGAACGACGCAGCGTTCAGGTAGAGCAGGAAGACGGCGATTTGAAGGGTCTGGGGTTGGGCCTGGTTCAGCCAGCGGCGTCGCTCCATGCCCGTAGTCTGGCAGGAGCGGGAGCCCTTCCGGCGGTAGCCCCGGTGCCGATCCGGATTTCTGCTCGCGCAATTACCGGTCAGAGAGGGGTCTTTCGCGAGCAGAATCGCTCAGCCCATGCGCACAGGCGCCGCCGCGGCCAGCTGACCGCAGGCGGCGTCGATGTCGGTACCCCGGTTGCGGCGCACGGTGACGTTCACGCCCGCCGCCTTCAGCCGGTCGCGGAACTCCCGGACGCCGGCGGGTGGCGTGCCGCGGACCGGGTAACCGGGGGTCGGGTTGAGGGGGATGAGATTGACGTGGGCGGCCAGCGGCCGGGCCACGGCGGCCAGCTCGGCGGCGTCGGAGGGCTGGTCGTTGACCCCCTCGATGACCGCCCACTCGAACGACAGCCGCCTGCCCTTGGCCTCGACGTACTCCCAGCAGGCGTCGATCAACTCGGCCAGCGGCCACCGGCGGTTGATGGGCACCAGCTCGTTGCGCTTGGCGTCGTTGGCGGCGTGCAGGGACACGGCGAGGTTCACCGGGAGGGCCTCGCCGGCCAGCCGCCGGATCCCGGGCACGAGGCCGACCGTCGACAGGGTGAGGCGCCGGGCGGAGAGCCCCAGTTCGTCGTGGATCCGCTCGACCGCGGCCCACACCGGGCCGTAGTTGGCCAGGGGCTCGCCCATGCCCATGAACACGACGTTCGACAGCCGCCGGGGCAGCGCCCCTCGCCGGGCCCGCACGACCTGCTCGACGATCTCGCCGGTGGTGAGGTGGCGCTTGAACCCGGCCTGGCCGGTGGCGCAGAACGAGCAGGCCATGGCGCACCCCGCCTGGGTCGACACGCAGACCGTGGCCCGGTCGGGATACCGCATGAGGACGGTCTCGACGGCGGTGGCGTCGCCCAGCCGCCACAACCATTTGATGGTGTCGCCTCGGTCGCTGACCGACTCCTGCTCGAGGCGTAGCCCGGGCTCGAGCACGACGGCCAGCCGGGCCCGGAGGGTCGCCGGCAGCTCGGTCATCTCCTCCGGCTCGCGGCCGGCGTGCAGCGCGGTCCAGACCTGGCGGGCTCGGTAGGCGGGCTCGCCGGCGAGGGCGGTGACCACGTCGGGGAAGGTCATGTCGAACCGGCCGGGCACGGAACTAGCGTACGGGGGTGGACCCAGACGACCAGCCGAACCCGCCGTCGCCGGAGAAGCACCACCGCAACATCCAGGGCGGGGCGGCGCGAGCGGCGGTGTTCGGCGTCAGCGACGGCCTGGTGTCGAACGTCGCCGTGGTCCTGGGCTTCGCCGGCGCCAGCCCGACCCCGTCGCTGGTCCGCCTGGCCGGCATCATCGGGCTGATCGGCGGGTCGGTGTCAATGGCCGCGGGCGAGTACGTGTCGATGCGGGCCCAGGCCGAGCTGCTGGAGCGGGAGCTGGAGCTGGAGCGCATCGAGCTCAGGCGCAGCCCCGACATGGAGAAGGCCGAGCTGGCCCAGATCTACCAGTCTCGCGGCGTCGACCGGGAGACGGCCGAGGAGATCGCCGACCAGCTCTCCCGCGACCCCGAACAGGCCCTCGAGACCCACGCCCGGGAGGAGCTTGGCATCGACCCGAGCGAGCTCGGATCGCCGATCGCCGCCGCCGTGTCGTCGTTCCTGAGCTTCTCGGTCGGTGCCATCGTGCCCCTCATCCCGTGGTTCTTCGGCGGCGGCATGGCTGCAGTGGTGGCGTCGATCATCCTCGGCACCCTGGCTGCGATCGCGGTCGGCGCCGCCCTCGCCCGTTTCACCGGCCGCCCCATGCTCGGCTCGGCGGCCCGCCAGCTGGTGTTCTCCGCCGTCCCCGCCGCGATCACCTACGCGCTCGGGTCGATCGCCGGGGTCAGCGCCCTGGGCTGACCGGCTCTGGGCTGACCGGCTCTGGGCTGACCGGCTCTGGGCTGACCGGCTCTGGGCTGACATCGCCCACGTAGGCCCGGTCCACGTGGTCCACCGTGAAGCCGAGGGACTCGTAGAGCCGCAGGGCCGGCTCGTTGTCAGCGTCGACGTAGAGCATGGCCGTCGCCAAGCCCCGGTCGGCCAGCCATCCCAGTCCCGCCACCACCAACGCCCGGCCCAGGCCCAGCCCCTGGAAGCTCGGGTCGACGGCCACCACGTAGATCTCGCCGAGGGCCGGCGCGTGGTCGTCGTGGACCTTGGTCCAGCAGAACCCGGCCAACTTCCCGTCCCGCTCGTGGAGCAGGAACCCGGCGGGATCGAACCACGACTGCGACTGCCGGTGGCGAATGGTGTCGAGGTCCCACCCTCCCTGCTCGGGGTGCCAGCGGAAGGCCCGGTTGTTGACCTCGAGCCACTCCGCCTCGTCCTGGCCGGGGACAAAGGGCCGCACCGCCAGGTCCGACCGCTCGTCCGGGGGGAGGGGTCGCCGCAGCTGCCGCAGCTCCCGTCCCCGTGACAGGCCCACGGCCGCAGCCACCCTGTCGTGCTCGTCGGTGGGCTTGGGCACCCACAGGTGGACGTGGCCCCCACCTTCCGACCGGACGACGCCGACGGCGGCTTCCAGCAGCGTCTGCCCGATGCTCAGGCCGGCCTTGTCGCGGTGGTGCGGGTCGACGACGTACTCCAGGGCCCACGTCGAGTGGTGGCCGCTCTCGTCGAGTGGGGTGTCCTCCCTGGTGAGCTGGGCGTAGCCGACGGGGTGGTCGTGCCCCGGCTCCCACGCCACCAGCCCGGCGAAGCCCTCGCGGCCGCCGTGGACGAGATCGAGCCACTGGTGCTCGCCCAGCGGACGGTGGCCGTCCACGGCGGTGGCGACGTCGAGCAGCTCGGACACCGCGGCGATGTCGCCCCGGCCCATCTGCCGCTTCACCTCGAGCATCGCCACGCCAGCAACGTACCCGGGGCGTTCTACCCTCCATGCCGATGGCCAGACCGCGATCGCCGAAGGGTCGGGCTCGGGAGACCGTGGTCCGGCTGGCTGCCGAGTACCCCGGCGACGAGCACGATCTCTGCGCCCTGATCCACGACAACGCCTTCCAGCTGCTCGCGGCCACGATCCTCTCGGCCCAGACGACCGACGAGAACGTCAACCGGGTCACGCCCTCGCTGTTCGCCAGGTACCCGACGCCCACCGACCTGGCCGCGGCCGACCCCACCGAGCTCGAGGCGCTCATCTACCCGACCGGTTTCTTCCGGTCGAAGGCCCGGGCCCTGCTGGGGATGGCCGCCGCCCTCGACGAGCGGTTCGGCGGCGAGGTCCCGACGGCCATGGCCGACCTGGTCACCATCCCCGGGGTCGGCAGGAAGACCGCCAACGTGGTGCGGAGCGTGGGCTTCGGGCTCCCGGGGCTGCCGGTGGACACCCACGTCGGGCGTCTCTCGCGGCGGCTCGGGCTGACGGCCGAGGTCGACCCGGTGAAGGTGGAGGCCGAGCTGAACGGCCTCGTCCCCGCCACCGAGCGCGGTCGCCTGAGCCTGCGCCTGATCCTTCACGGGCGGCGCGTGTGCAAGGCCCGGGACCCCAAATGCGCCGACTGCATCTTGGCCGATTTCTGCCCCTCGGCGTCGGTCTCGACCCGCTTCTGACGGGGCCGGCTGGGGCGCCGTTCGCCAGTAGTACGAACACGCAACGTGGTACCGTTGTGCGCAGGGATCAGGTTCCCGCCACCTGGATCCCTTATGGCGGTCGATCGGGTCCCGCCGCCCGGACCGCCCGCACTGACGGCGCCTTCCAAGGCGCCGTCAGGCGCGTCTGGGCTCAGATCACGAAGCGGTCACGTGCGCTTGGCTATGCCTGCCATCACCGTTCCGAGCCGCCGGCCCGCCTCCCCCAGCGAACGCTCGACCTCGAAGAGGTTCGACGCCACCCAGTCCAAATCGGTGCCGGACGCGCCCTCCGCGATCGCCGTCACCCGGCGCCGTAAGTCGTCCAATGCGGTCGAGATGGAAGAGAGCTCTGGCGCCGGATTGGGGCCGGTCGACGGAGTCGCCATGGCGTCGTTCTACCGCAATCTCACCGGGCGGCCCGCACCCCGCCGGTACGATCCCTTCCGTGCTCGTCCGCCTCGACCTGCGAGGAGTCCCCGCCGGCGACCTCGGCGGCCGCCTGCCTCGGCCCGACCAGGGTGGTACTGCGCCGGTGGAGGCCGTCAGGGAGATCCTGGCCGAGGTCCGCAAGCGGGGCGACGAGGCCGTCCGGGAGTACACCGAGCGCTTCGACCGGGCCGTGATCGACGACTTGCGCGTGCCCGTGTCGGAGTTGCGGGCCGCCCTCGACGCCATACCCGCCTCGCTCCGTGACGCACTGGAGGTGGCTGCCGGCGCGATCGAGGACTTCCACAGGGGCCAGGTCCGCACCGAGGGCCGCTACCAGCGCGACGGCGTGGTCGTGCGCGAGCTGCGGCGGGCCGTCGACAGGGCCGGCGTGTACGTGCCGGGGGGGCGGGCGGGCTACCCGTCGACCGTGCTGATGACCGCCCTGCCGGCCCGGGTGGCGGGCGTGGCCCAGGTGGCGCTGTGCGTGCCTCCGGGCCCCGACGGACACGTCTACACGCCGACCCTCGCCGCCGCCGCCCTGGCCGGCGTCGACGAGGTGTACCGCATCGGCGGGGCCCAGGCGGTGGCGGCCATGGCCTACGGCACCGACAGTGTCCCTGCGGTCGACGTGATCGTCGGTCCCGGCAACGTGTACGTCGCCGTGGCCAAGCGGGAGGTGGCGGGCGAGGGGCTCGTCGGCGTGCCGGGAGCCTTCGCCGGTCCGTCCGAGGTCGTCGTGGTGGCCGACGACACGGTGCCCGCCGAGTGGGCCGCGGTCGACGTGGTCGTCCAGGCCGAGCACGGTCCCGACGGCCTGGCCTGGCTGGTGACCTGGTCGGAGCCGGTGGCCGACGCCGTCACCGCCGCGGTGGCGCGCATCGTCGCCGCGTCCCCCCGGCGGGCCGACATCGAGGCGACGCTCGACGGCGGCGGGTATGCCGTCCTGGTCGACGGTCCCGCGCAGGCCATGGAGGTGGCCAACGCCATCGCCCCCGAGCACCTCGAGCTGATGTGTGCCGATGCCGAGTCGCTCCTGGCGTCGGTCCGCCACGCGGGGGCGGTGTTCACCGGCCCGTGGGCGCCGGCGTCGGTGGGCGACTACCTGGCCGGCCCCAGCCACGTGCTGCCCACGTTCGGGTCGGCCCGGTTCGCCGGCGGGCTCAACGTCGACGACTTCGTGCGGACGATCCACGCCATCTCGCTCGACGAGGCGGCGCTCGCCGCCGTCGCCCCCGCGGTGGCCACCCTGGCCGAGGCCGAGGGCCTGGCCGCCCACGCCGACTCGGTCCGGATGCGCCTGCGCCCTGGAGACCGACCGTGACGCCCGCGCCCGTCGTGCCCATGAGGAGTGTGGCCGTCCGCGACGACCTCGTCGATCTCGACGGCTACCACTCGCCGCAGGTCTCGGTCGACGTCAGGCTGAACACCAACGAATCGCCCTACCCGCCGCCACCGGCGTGGCGCGAGGCGTTCCTCGAGGAGCTGGCCACCGTCCCGTTCCACCGCTACCCCGACCGCCAGGCCCGTGCCCTGCGGGCGGCGATCGGCGACCTGCACGGCGTTGGGCCGGAGCAGGTGCTGGTGGGGAAGGGGTCCAACGAGGTCCTTCAGGCCGCGTGCCTGGCCTACGGCGGCCACCGCCGGCGGGTGGCGGTCTACGAGCCGACCTACGCCCTGCACTCCCACATCGCCCGGATCACGGGCACCGAGGTGGTGGTGGGGGAGCGCACGGCCGACTTCGCCCTCGACCTCGACGAGGTGGCGCGGGTGAGCGCGGCGGCCGAGCCGGCGATCACGTTCCTGACGTCACCCAACAACCCCACCGGCATGGTCGACTCGCAGGAGTCGGTGTCGGCGGTGCTCGACCTGGCGCCCGGCCTGGTCGTCGTCGACGAGGCCTACGCCCAGTTCGCCCCCTGGTCGGCCATGGAACTGGTGGCCGACGGTCAACCCTTGGTCGTCACCCGGACGTTCTCCAAGACGTGGTCGATGGCCGCCTGCCGCCTGGGCTACCTGGTCGGCCCGGCCGAGATCGTGCAGCAGCTGGAGCGGGTCGTCCTCCCGTACCACCTCGACGCCGCCAGCCAGATCGCCGGCCGGCTGGCCCTGCGGTTCAAGGCCGAGATGGAGGCCCGGGTGTCGGCCGTCGTGACCGAGCGGGAGCGGCTGGTGGCGGCGCTGTCACGGCTCTCGGTGCGGGTCTGGCCGTCGGGGGCCAACTTCGTTCTCTTCCGCCCGCTCGAGGCCGACGGCCCGGCGGTGTGGAAGGGCCTGGTGGACCGGTCCGTGCTGGTGCGCGACTGCTCGTCGTGGCCGCGCTTGGCCGGCTGCCTGCGGGTCACCGTCGGTACGCCGGACGAGGACGACGTCTTCCTGTCCGCCCTGGAGGAGGTCCTTTCGCTGTGAGCCTGTCCCGATAATGCGCATCGCCACCCGCTCGCGGGTCACCAAGGAGACGTCGATCGAGATCCGGCTCGACATCGACGGCACCGGCGAGACCGACGTCGCCACCGGCGTGCCGTTCTTCGACCACATGCTGTCGCAGCTGGGCAAGCACGGCGGGTTCGACCTGAGCCTGAAAGCGCAGGGCGACCTCGACGTCGACACCCACCACACGATCGAGGACGTGGGCATAGCCCTGGGCGAGACCCTGCGGGAGGCGCTGGGCGACAAGGCGGGCGTGCGCCGGTTCGCGTCGATCACCATCCCGCTCGACGAAGCGCTGATCGAGGTGGCGCTCGACCTCTCCGGCCGTCCCTACCTGGCCTACGGCGTCGAGCCCGGCACCGAGGCGCTGGGCACCCCCGCCTTCGACCCCCAGCTGGCCGAGGAGTTCTGGCGCGCGTTCGTGACGTCGGCCGCCATCACCCTCCACCTGCGCATGGTCGCCGGTAAGAACACCCACCACATCCTGGAGGCGTCGTTCAAGGGCGTGGCCCGGGCCCTGCGGGACGCGGTGCGGGTCGAGGGCGCAGGCGTGCCGTCGACCAAGGGCCAGCTTTGATTGCCGTACTGGACTACGGCATCGGCAACCTGCGCTCGGCCCAGAAGGGCCTGCAGCGGGTGGGCGCCGACGCCGTGCTGACCGACGACCCAGCCGTCGTGCGGGCCGCCGCCGGGGTGGTCCTGCCGGGCGTCGGCGCCTTCGGCCGCTGCATGGAGGCCCTCCGGGCCACGGGCCTGGAGGAGCCGGCCCGCGAGGCCATCGACGCCGGCGTGCCGTTCTTCGGAATCTGCGTCGGCATGCAGATGCTCTACGACGGGTCCGAGGAGGACCCCGACGCCAAAGGGATGGGCGTGCTGCCAGGGATGATCCGGCGACTACCCGACGGCGTCAAACGGCCGCAGATGCAATGGAACGTGTTGGATCACGGCCCGACGCCGATGCTGGCCGGTGTGGACGACCCGGCGTGGGTCTACTTCGTCCACTCCTTCGCCCCCGAGCCCTCGCCCGACGTGGTGGCCACCTGCGACTACGGCGGACCGGTGGTGGCCGCGGTGCAACGGGACCGACTCTGGGCCACCCAGTTCCACCCCGAGAAGTCGGGCGCCACCGGCCTGCGGATCCTGGCCAACTTCGTGGCCGCCGCGGCCGCCAGCCCCTCAGCGAACCGGTGACGCACAACCGCGCCATGCACCGTTGAGCGTCACCAGTTCGGCTGGCTGAGGTCGACGACGTGGACCTGTACCCGGCGATCGACCTGCGGGCCGGCCGCACCGTCCGCCTGTATCAGGGCGACTTCTCGCGGGAGACCGTGTACGGCAGCGACCCGGTGACCGTGGCCGAGGGCTACGCCGCCGCCGGCGCATCGTGGGTGCACGTGGTCGACCTCGACGCCGCCCGAACCGGCATCCCCGAGAACCGGGACGTGGTCGGTGCCATCGCCGCCGCCACCGCCGGCCGGCTGAAGGTGCAGGCGGGAGGGGGTGTGCGCGACCAGGCGTCGGCCGAGGCGCTGCTGGCCAGCGGCGTCGCGCGGGTCGTGCTCGGGACCGCGGCAGTGGAGCACCCGGAGCTGGTGAAGGAGTTGGCCCGCCACCACCAGGTCGCAGTCGGCATCGACGCCCGGGGCCGCCTGGCGGCGGTGCGGGGCTGGACCGAGGGGTCGGGTGTCGACCTCTTCGACCTGTTGCACCGCTACGAGGACGCCGGCGTGGCCGCCTTCGTGGTGACCGACATCGCCAGGGACGGCACGTTCGCCGGTCCCGACCTCGACGGGCTGGCGGCGGTGCTGGAGGCGACCGCGGTCGACGTGATCGCCTCGGGGGGCGTCGGCTCGCTGGACGACTTGGAGGCGCTGTGCTCGCTGGAGGCGGGCGGGCGGCGGCTGGCGGGCGCCATCGTCGGCAAGGCCCTCCACGACGGGCTGATCGGCGTGGAGGAGGCGATGGCCACGTGCGCAGCGTCAGGGTGATCCCCTGCCTCGACGTCGACGCCGGCCGGGTGGTCAAGGGTGTCAACTTCGTCAACCTGGTCGACGCCGGCGACCCCGCCGAGCTGGCCGCCCGCTACGACGCCGAGGGCGCCGACGAGATCGTCTTCCTCGACATCACCGCCTCGTCGGACTCCCGCCACACCATGGTCGAGGTCGCCCGCCGCACCGCCGAGACCGTGTTCATCCCGTTCACCATCGGCGGGGGAGTTCGCACGCCCGACGACGCCCGGGCGCTCCTGCGGGCAGGCGCCGACAAGGTGGGTGTCAACACCGCGGCGGTGGCCCGGCCTGAGCTGGTCACCGAGATGGCGGGGGAGTTCGGCGCCCAGTGCGTGGTCGTGGCCATCGACGCCCGGCGCTGGTCGGACGGGCGCCCCGGGTGGGAGGTGTTCACCCACGGCGGGCGAACGCCGACGGGTAGGGACGCCGTCGGCTGGGCCGCCGAGTGCGAGCAGCGGGGCGCGGGGGAGATCCTGCTGACCTCGATGGACCGCGACGGCACCCGAGACGGCTACGACCTGGAGCTGACCAAAGCGGTCACCCACGCGTGCGGCGTACCGGTGATCGCCAGCGGGGGAGTAGGCACGCTCGACCACCTGGCGGACGGCGCCCTCGAAGGCGGCGCCGACGCGGTGTTGGCGGCGTCGATCTTCCACTTCGGCCAGCACACCGTGCGGGAGGCCAAGGAGCACCTGGCCACCCGCGGGGTCACCGTCCGCCCGTCGTAGAAGCTGGGGACGGGCAGACCGAGGCCCTTGCCTCGTCCGCCCGGCTCTTGCCCACGTTGATTTCGAGCAGCCCGTCCTCTTCGGAGCGGGGTTGGCAGAGGTGGTCGAGCACCTGCGGGCGGGTGAGCGGGTCGAGGCGGGGAAGGGACGAGACCAGGGCCGGGACGGCGTCGTCGGAGAGCTCGGTGAGGTAGAGGGCGTCGACCTTGCCGGTCCGCTCGGCGAAATCGACGTTGTGCCGGACGGCCTTCGGGGTTCACGACGTTCAGGGCGAGCAGGGCGACGAGACCTGCCACCGCGGCGGCCCCGGGCAGCCAGGATCGCCCGCCGCCTCGCCGCACCGAGATCGCGAGGTCGACCGCCAGCATCACGAACACCGCCCCGATCCAGAGCGCCAACACCTGGCTGTACAGCCGCAGCATGGTCAGCCCGAAGGCCTTCTCGTAGAGGGCGAGGCGGCTCAGGGCGACGCCGACGATCACCAGCGTGAGCGCGACGGCGACGACCGCCCACCAGGAACCGCAGCCGAGCCCGTGGCGTGTCCAGGTCGACGAGGGCTCGCAGGCCGAGCAGAACCACGAGGGTGATGGCCGCCACCGCCAGGAGCTGGAAGAACCCGGTGCGCGCGTACTCGGCGTAGGTGAGGCCGGCTGTCTCGATCACGTGCCGGCCTCCCTTCGACAGGGCGAAGAGCCTGGGCGACGGCGAAGGTGCCGAAGAGCGCGATCAGCGAGCCGAGGACGATCGTGACCTCCAACCGGCCGAGCCGCCAGCCGTCGGTGCCAGGTCGTCGAGCCCGGAGCGCAACGTGACGTCGGCCGCGACGGCGGCGATCAGGGCCAGGACCAGCACCCTGCGGTCGGCGGGCCGCTGGACCGCCAACCCGCCCTGCCACCCCCGGGCCTGCGGCGGGGTCGGCCAGACGCTCACGTGGCCCAGGATAGGGACGGGGCGTGACCGAGTCTCGGCGCGGAGGTCGGAACCCGGCCGGGAGATCGGCCGCCGGTGCTATCGGATCGTCGGCTCCAGCTCGCAGTGCGTCGATGCCCTGCCGTCCCGTCGTACCATGACCCTGTGCCCACCGCCACACCCATCGGTGTCCTCGACAGCGACGTCGCCGCCGTGGCCTGGAACGCCGACGGCCTCGTGCCCGCCATC
>CAWGUU010000012.1:0-172048 GCA_963825765.1 uncultured Acidimicrobiia bacterium | reverse complement strand
GCTCGGGGGACCGCACCGACACCATCTGCTCGATCTCGGCGTACCGCTTGGGGTAGAGGGTGGCGAAGGCCAGGTCCTCGAGCTGCAGCTTGATGCCGGCGATGCCCAGGCGGTGGGCCAACGGGGCGTAGACGTCGAGGGTCTCCTGGGCGATCCGGTGCTGCTTGTCGATGGGCATCGCCGCGATCGTCCGCATGTTGTGCAGGCGGTCGGCCAGCTTGATCAGCAGGACCCTGATGTCCTTGGCCATGGCGACGAGCATCTTGCGCATGGTGGCGGCCTGCTGGGCCTCCTTGGAGTCGAAGCTGACTCGGTCCAGCTTGGTGACACCGTCGACGATGGCTCCGACCTCGGCGCCGAAGTCCCTGACGATGTCGTCGAGGCTGACGGCGGTGTCCTCGACGGCGTCGTGCAGGAGGGCGGCGGCGAGGGTGACGTCGTCGAGGCCCAACTCGGCGAGGATCGTGGCCACCGCCACGGGGTGCTGGATGTAGGGATCGCCCGATCGGCGCAGCTGGCCGTCGTGGGCCTCGAAGGCGACGCCATAGGCCCGCGCCACCAGGCCGGTGTCGGTCTTGGGGTGACTGGCCCGGAAGACCTCGAGCAGCTGTTTCAGCTCTTCGGTGGTCCCGGACTGGGACGAGACGCGCCGCCACGGCAGCACTCGGTCAGCCGTGACCAACCAGCTCCCCTCCCCGTTGAACCGACCCGATGCTCCAGTCTAGTGAGCGCCGCGGTGGTATTCGGACGTGGGGGGCTATTCGTAGGTCAGCAGGGAGAACGAGTCGTAGCCGCCCAGGCGGCTGCGCCCGGCCAGGAACGACAGCTCGATCACGAACCCGAGGCCGACGACGGTCCCGCCCGCGGCCACGACCAGGCGCAGGGTGGCGGCGGCCGTCCCCCCGGTGGCCAGCACGTCGTCGATGACCAGGACCCTGTCGCCCGGATCGATGGCGTCGCGGTGCATCTCCAGCCGGTCGGCGCCGTACTCGAGGGAGTACTCCTGGGCCTCGGTGTGGAACGGGAGCTTTCCCGGCTTGCGAACGGGGACGAAGCCGGCGCCCAGCTTGTAGGCCACCGGCGCGGCCAGGATGAAGCCCCGGGCCTCGACGCCGACGACCTTGTCGACCCGCTGGCCCGCGTACCGGGCGGTGAGGGTGTCGACCGTGGAGCGGAAGCCCTCCGGGTGGCCCAGCAGCGGCGTGATGTCCTTGAAGACGATGCCCGCGCTGGGGAAGTCGGGGATGTCGCGGATGTGTTCCTTCAGCCAGTCGGCGTCCATCATGGCGGCTAGCGCTTCTTGCCCTTCTTCCTCGGCCTCGGCCCAGCCGGGCGGTTGGCCGGTCGGGCCTTGTTCGGGGTCGACGGCTTCGCGGCGACCGGGCCGGCCGTGCCCGGCTTCGAGGGGACGAGGACGTCGCCGGCCTTGCCGGTCGCGCCCTTGGCATCCGAACCCTTGGCGCTCGCACCCTTGGCGCTGGCAGCCTTGGCACTGGCGGCCTTGGCAGCGGCACCCTTGGCACCGGCACTCTTTGGCCCCGCCGCCTTGGCCGACGAGGCCGTCGATCCGCCGGCGACCTTGGGCTTGGCCTTCCCGCCACCCGCACCCCCACCGGCACCGGCACCGGCGAGGGCTGCGGCGGCCGCCGGGGTGAGCGTCGTCGGGCTGCCGCCCTTGGCCGCCAGCCGCTGGCGGACGTTGACGTAGCGGGGCTCGCGCTCCTTCAGAATGGCCAGCAGCGGCGAGGCGATGAAGATCGACGAGTACGCACCGGTGAGCAGGCCGACCAACAGGGCCAGTCCGAAGTCCTTGAGGATCGTCGCGCCCATGATGCCGGCGCCGATGACGAGGATGGACAGGATGGGCAGGATGGCCACGAGCGACGTGTTCAGGGACCGCATGAGGACCTGGTTCATCGACAGGTTCACCGTGTCGGAGTAGGTCATACGCCCGCTGGCGGCCACGCCCCTGGCGTTCTCCCGGACCTTGTCGAACACGACGATGGTGTCGTACAGCGAATAGCCGAGGATGGTGAGGAAGGCGACAACCGTGCCCGGCGTGACCTCGAACCGCGAGACCGAGTAGACACCGACGGTGATCAGGATGTCGTGGACGACGGCGGCCAGCGCCGCCACCGCCATCTTCCACTCGAACTGGATCGAGATGTAGGCGGTGATCAGGATGAAGAACACGATCAGGGCGGTACGGGCCTTCTTGGTGACGTCCTTGCCCCACGACGGGCCGACGTCGTTGACGCTCACCTGGCCCGGATCGACCTTGCCCAGCTCGGCCAGCTTGTTGGTGACCGACTCCTGCTCCTCGGGGCTGCGGGAGTCCGCCTGGACCCGGACGATGTCGGCGCCCTGGATCTGGATCTTGGCGCTGCCCAGCCCGACCGACTGGAGGCTGTCGCGCGCCTCGGCCACCGACACGCCGGGCGCGATCACCTCCCACGAGGTGCCGCCCTTGAAGTCGATGCCGTAGTTGAGGCCCTGGGTGAACAACGACACGACCCCGACGAGGATCACAACTCCGGAGATGGCGAACCAGAGCTTGGCCCGGCCGACGAATTCGTACGACGTCTCCCCGTGGTAGAGCCGGTACCGCAGCGTCCTCCCCTCGGCGTCGCGGCTCATTGGCGCACCGTCGGCACCCTCACGGCGCGGCCGCCGCGGGAGCCGGGGTCGTCGACGGGGGTTTGCGCAGGTCGAGGCCACGGGCCACGCCGAACCAGCGGGCCTCGGTGAAGAACCGGCTCCGGCCCAGAATGGCCACCATCGGCCGGGTGTAGAGGTAGGCGACGACCACGTCGAGCGCCGTGGACAGGGCCAGGAAGAGGGCGAAACCCCGCACCGAGCCGACGCTCAGCACGTAGAGGACCATGGCGCCGATGAAGGACGCGGCGTCGGCGGCCAGGATGGTGCGGTAGGCCCGCGCGAACCCGCGGTCGACCGACGACCGGATGGTCTTGCCCGACCTGATCTCGTCCTTGAGACGCTCGAAGTACACGACGTAGGAGTCCACGGTGACGCCGACCGACACGATCAGGCCCGTGCAGCCGGCCAGGGTGAGCGCCAAGCCGCTGGTCTGGCCCAGCAGGGTGACAAGGGAGTACATGATGGCGCCCGACAGCAGGAGCCCGAAGAGCACCACAAGGCCGAGGGCCCGGTAGTACAGCATCATGTAGAGGACCACGAGGAGCAGACCGACGATGCCCGAGATGACCCCCGCCCGGAGCGAGTCCCTGCCGAGGCTGGCCGACACGGTCTGGGCCTGCTGGCGGTCGAGTTGCACCGGCAGGGAGCCGTAGCGCAACACCAGGGCCAGGTCCTTGGCCTCGCCCTCGCTGAAGTTTCCGCTGATCTGACCCGATCCTGGGAAGTTGGTGGTGGAGAGGCTGGGGGCCGACTTGACCTCCCCGTCGAGGTCGATGGCGATGCGGTTGTTGACGCCGACCTTCTGCGCCATGGCGTTCCAACTGCTGGTGCCGTCGCCGGTGAGGTTGAACTTCACCTCCCAGGTGCCGTTGGAGCTGTTCACGGTGGCCGAAGCGTCGGACAGCGCCTCGCCGGTGACCTCGGCCGGCCCGAGGAGTAGGCGGGAGGTGACGTTGCCGTTGCTGTCCTTCTCCGGGAGGATCACCGTCTTGGCCGGGTCGTCCTGCTCGGGGGGGGTGGTGGAGCTGAGGTCGGGGACGCCTTCCGGCAGAGGCGTGGTCGTGGCCGGGTCGGCCGGCGGAGCCGTCGCCGGCAGGATCTCCTGGACGGGCCGGAAGTAGAGCTGGGCGGTCTGGCCCACGATCTCCAGGGCCCGGTCACGGTTCTTCACGCCCGGCAGCTGCACGATGATCGACGAGCCCTGGCGGGAGACCTCGGGCTCGGCCACGCCCAGGGCGTCGACCCGGTTCCGGATGATGGCGATGGCCTGGTCGAGAACGGAGTCGGGCACCTGTTCGCGGGGCTGGAGCACGACCTGGGCGCCGCCCTGGAGGTCGAGACCCAGCTGGGGGCTGTTCCCCGAGGCGAACGTGGCCGCGAGGGCGACGACGGCGAAGAGGATGATGCCGACCAGGCCGACGGTGGCGGACCGGCGCATCAGGCGTCGTTCCCTGCGTCGGACCGGCGAGGCGGGACCTCGTCACCGGCGGCACCGCCCGACGGCGAGGCGGGATCTGTCGGCGCCGAGGGGGTGTCGCCCGTCGCCTGGACCGCATCGGTCGGGACGGGGTCACCGGCCGGCGGCAGCGCGCCGCTGGCGCCCGCCGGCAGCTCGTCCACCGCCGTGGGTTCGATCTCGGGCAGCTCCGGCTCCTCGTCTGGCTCCAGCTCGTCGAGAGGGTCGTCAGGGCCGCCGATGCGGTTCTGCACCGCCGAGCGCAGCATCTTGATCGACACGCCAGGCGCGACCGAGACGGTCAGGACGTCCTCGTTGATCTCCTCCACGGTGCCGATCAGGCCGCCAGTGGTGACGACCTCGTCGCCCTCGACGAGCGACGCCACGACGGACTGGTGCTGGCGGACCCGGCGCTGCTGAGGGCGGATGAGCAAGACCCACATCAGGCCGAACGTGATGATGAGAGGGAAAAGGGCTTCCATGGGGTGCAGGGGGTCGGACGGACCAGGCGCGACACTACCCGGGGCCAGGGGGCGTCGGCCCGTCGCGGCTGGCGCGACTTCCGAAATGCGGCAGTCAGCCGAACAGGCCTGCGGGCCTGGCCGCCGGGGGTGGGGGCTGGAGGCCGATGTGGGCCCAGGCCGCCGGCGTGGCGGTGCGCCCCCGCGGCGTGCGCTGGAGCAGCCCGAGCCGGAGCAGGTACGGCTCGTACACGTCCTCCACCGTCTCCGGCTCCTCTCCGACGCAGATGGCGAGGGTGGCCAGCCCCACTGGGCCGCCCCCGAACTGGCGGCAGACGGCACCCAGGATCGCCCTGTCGACCTTGTCGAGGCCGGCGGCGTCGACCTCGAACAGCTCGAGGGCGGCGTCGGCCACCGGCCGGGTGACGATGCCGTCGCTCCGCACCTCGGCGAAGTCGCGGACCCGCCGGAGCAGGCGGTTGGCGATGCGGGGCGTGCCCCTCGCCCGCCGGGCGATCTCGGAGGCACCCTCGGGCAGGAGCTGCACGTCCATGATGCGGGCCGCCCGGCGGACGATGGCGTCCAGCTCGTCGACCTCGTAGTAGTCGAGCCGGGCGACGAAGCCGAACCTGTCTCTCAGCGGCCCGGTGATGAGGCCGGTGCGGGTGGTGGCCCCCACCAGGGTGAACCGGGGCAGGTCGAGGCGGATCGAGCGGGCCGACGGGCCCTTGCCGATGACGATGTCGAGCTGGAAGTCCTC
Source organism: uncultured Acidimicrobiia bacterium (assembly GCA_963825765.1). GTDB lineage: Bacteria > Actinomycetota > Acidimicrobiia > Acidimicrobiales > AC-14 > CAWGUU01. Next base: position 166,713 of record CAWGUU010000012.1, on the reverse strand, counting down.
CATGGCCGGGTAGAGGACCTCCTCGACGACCCGGCTGAGGCGGTGGATCTCGTCGATGAAGAGCACGTCGCCGTCGTCGAGGTTGGTCAGCACCGAGGCCAGGTCGCCGGCCCGCTCCAGGGCGGGGCCGGACGTGACCCGCAGGCTGACCCCCATCTCGGCCGCCACGATGCCGGCCAGGCTGGTCTTGCCCAGGCCCGGCGGTCCCGCGAACAGCAGGTGGTCGACCGGCTCGCCCCTGCCCCGGGCCGCGCCGAGGAGGATGTCGAGGTGCTGGCGGAGCTGGGGCTGGCCCACGAACTCGTCGAGCTTCCTGGGTCGGAGGGTGACCTCCTCGGGATTGTCGTCGGGGGCCGTCGTGGCCGTCAGCAGCTCGTTGCGCGTCACGCCGTCACACTCATCTGGTGGCGCCCAGCAGCCTGAGGGCCCCCCGCAGGGTGTCCTCGACGCCCCCGTCGACAGGGAGGTCTCGCAGGACCTCCTGCACCTCGGCCTGGTCGTAGCCGAGAGCGGCCAGGGCGGCCCGGACCTCGGTGCGGGTGGAAACCGACCCGTTGCCGTCGTGCCCGTTCCCGGTGTGAAGCGCCTCGGGCTCGGGCAGGTCGAGGCGGGACTTGAGCTCGATCAGCAGGCGGGCCGCGGTCTTGCGCCCGACGCCCGGCACCAGGGTGAGCGCGTCGAGGTCAGCCTCCAGCAGCACCCGCCGGAGCTGGTCGGGGGCGTGCACCGACAGGATGGCCAGGGCCAGGGCCGGCCCCACGCCGTGGGCGGCGACGAGGGCCTCGAAGCAGTCCCGCTCGTCGCGGGTGGCGAAGCCGTACAGGGTGAGCGCGTCCTCCCGTACCTGGAGCGACGTGTGGAGCAGGGTGGCCGCGCCCGCGCCGGACCCGTTGAGCGCCACGGCCGCCAGCGTGGCCGGGGGCACGGTGACCCGGTAGCCCACGCCCCCGACCTCGATCAACACCTCGCCCCGCAGCGAGCGGTCGAGCACCGTGCCCCGCAACGACCCGATCATCGTGCCCCCTTCACCTTCGCCCGCAGCCGGGCCCGCAGCGGCTCGCTCGCCAAGTGGCACAGGGCCAGGGCCAGGGCGTCGGCGGCGTCGGGCGGTGTCGGGCGCTCGGTGAGCCCCAGCAGCGTCTGCACCATGCGCTGGACCTGCTCCTTCGGCGCGGCGCCGTACCCGGCCACCGCCTGCTTGACCTCGTTGGGCGTGTACTGGACGACCTCGCACCCGGCGTTGGCGGCGGCGGCCATGGCCAGGCCGCTGGCCTGGCCGACCGACATTGCGGTGCGGGCGTTGACCTGGAAGAACACCCGCTCCACGGCGACGACGGCGGGCCGGAACTCGGCCATGAGCGCCCGCAGGTCGACGTCGAGCGCGGCCAGCCTCCGCGGCAGCGGGTCGGACGGGGGCGTGGTGAGCACGCCCACGGCCAGCACCTTCACGTCGCCGCCCGGCGCCCGCACCAGGCAGCCGTAGCCGCACCGGGAGACCCCCGGATCGATTCCCATGACCACGAACACACGTTCGCAGGGTAGCCCACGGCTGCGCCGGATGCGCGGACCCCCCCCGCCCGACTGCTCAGATGGGATCGCGGCGAACGGTGACGGTGTCGACGCAGTCGCCCGAGACGCCGACGACGAGGAACGCGGTGGCCACGCCGCCGGGCGTCGACCAGGACACCGCGTGCTCCTCGGAGTCGTGCAGCGCGGGCATGGCGCGGAACGGCCCGAAGCGGTCATGGACATCGGGCCAGGACAGCGGCGGCTCACCCGCTCGCAGCTCGACCTCGACGACGCCGGTCACGTCGTCGGTCCAGGGCCTGATCTCGAGCGAGTCGAAGGGGCTCGACGGGTCGCACACCACGCGGAGGCCGCCTGGCCGGCGCCGGCTCGGCTCCGACCGTCCCCACCGCTCGGCGAGCGACGTGGCGTCGTCGCTCGTGCACAGATCGCCGAGAAGCGCCAGCAGCGTGGCCTCCTGCCCGCTGTTCATCGGGTCACGCGGTCACGGCGTCTTCGGCGCCTGGGCCGCCATCTTGTCCTCGAGCCGCTTGACGATGTTGGACGCGGCCTCGTACCGGCGGAAGGCCTCCTCGCGGGCTTCCTTTCGCTTCTCCAGCGTGTCCCGAGGCCGGGGTTGGAGCGCCGCCGCCTCCGCCACCCGGAACCGGGCGTACGCCTCGCGGGCGCCGTTCCGGGCCGTCTGCAGCGTGCGGATCTGCTGCTGCACGGCCTGAGCCACCGTCTGGCCGTGGCGCCGGGCGTCGATCTCCTCCGGGAGGTACTCGTACCGTTCGAACACCCGGTCGGTCTGAGCCAGCGCCTCCTTGTACCGCTGCTCGGCGGCCCGGCGCTGGGGGTCGTTGAGCGGCAGGTTCATCGCCTGCTGGAGGACGTCGTAGGCGGCGTCCCGCTCGGCGAGGCGAGTCGTCTTCTCGGCGTAGATCGCCTCGCGGTCCGCACGTCCGGTGCCGTAGACGCTCTCGTAGTGCTCCTGGGCCTGCTGGAACTTGAGCTGGCCGGGCTCCAGCCGCTCGGCCCGCCGCAGGCCCTGGTTCGCCTCGCGGGCTGCCTTGAGGGCCTGAGGATCGATGGTGTCGCCGACGCCGGCGGGATTGATCCGGGCCATGCGGAACCACTGAAGGGCGTGGCGGGCCTCGTGGGCGATGGTGTCGGCGGCGGCGGCGAACTCGGCCGGCGACGGATCGCGGTGAGAGAGCAGGTCGCGGTTGATGTTCAGCTCCCAGACCTTGAACTCCAGCTTGCCGTACTGCTCGGGCCGCGGCCTGTGCATGAAGTTCGGCAGCAGGGGCGGCGCGCCGGCCGCTACCAGCTGCTTGTTGACGACGGCCAGCATGGCCTCGAACCGGGCCTCGGGCGTCCTGAGCGCGCCCCACCGCTCGTAGATCGGCACGAACCCGCCGGCCAGGCTGCGGGCGGCGTCGGTGAGGCGGTACTCCAGCGCCTGGACGACCCGCTCGGCGCGGGGGCTCCTGGAGGACTCGGGACCGGTTGGGGCGCTCAGCTTGACGTTCGTCTGCTCGGACCACCCCGGCGACTTGGCGTCGAGGTACTCCTGGGCCTGGGTCAGATGCTGCGGCCCGTCCGGCCCTGCGAAACGCACCTCGATGTCGCGACCCCCGGTCGCGGCGTCGGACACGACGACCTCGCCGCCGAAGACCGATCCCGCGTTGCGGGCCAGCGCCTCCCGGTGGCTCTCGAACCTGTCCATGAGCGCCCGCCTCTCGGTGGGCGCCATGTTGGCTCCGAGCCCGGTGCCGGTCTCCAGCTCGCCCTTCAGCCGCTCCCAGCCCCCGCCCTCCTTGAGCAGGGAACGCACCGCCTGCTCGGGCATGTGGTGGGGGGCCTCCTCCGCCGCCTTGGCCGTCCTCGCCGGGTCGGGGGCGGCGCCCGGCTTTCCGATGCCGGCCGTCGACGGGAGGGCCGGGGCGGTCGCCGGTCCTGCCTTGCCCGTCTTCCAGTTGTGGTACTCCTGCGCCGCCCGTTTGTTCAGACCGGAGAGCGCAAAGTCCATCCCGACGTCTTTGACGGCGTTGTCGACGACCATGTCGGCGAACTCCGCGGCACTCTTCGGGAAGGCCTTGCCCTCGGCGATGTTCCTGATGACGGCCTCGGTGGCGGTCATGTAGACCGACGAGGTCGCCGACGACACGGCGCTGGTGGCCCGCTCGGCGAACCAGCTGCCGCCCATCCCGATCTTGTCGAACCGCAGCTTGAGGGCGGCCTCGAACTTCCCCTGGAGGGCGCCACCCATGAGCGTCATCATCGTCGTGACACCGGCCTTGGTGACCAGGCCGGCCAGGTCGAAGCTCTTGCGCTGGCCGTAGTACATCTCCGAGGCACGGCCGGCGGCTTCCTGGGCGGCCTCGTAGCCGCCGGCGGCCAGCGCCGCACCGGTCAGGCCCAGCCCCCCCGAAGCGACCCCCGCGGCGATCGTCCCCGCGATCTTCAGCACCTCGAGGACCTTGACCACGCGGCCGGCGCCGCTCTGGACCCGGCCCTCGTAGGCGGTGTACTTCGTGATGGCGTCGGCCGTGGTCGTCTCGGCCATCGACATGAGGGTCACCGCGAACTCGAACTGACCCTTGTTGAAGGCGGTGATCGCCCGGTCGCAGAGCACGTCGGGCTGGTCCCAGATCTTGATGCTCGGGTAGGGGGCGCTGCCCGACCCCACGGCTTCGGAGATGTGGCGCACGAGCCCGAAGCCGATCTTGCGGGCGTTGATGTCGCTGCGCTCCTTGTGCTCCACCTTCATCTCGATGATCGCGTCGCGGATCATGTGGAGCACCTTGTCGAGCTCGACGATCTCCTTCCGGTTCGACACCCAGGCGCTGTATTCGGCCGGGTACTGGTTCCGAAGGTCCTTGGCGGTGATGAAGCCCTTGGTGTTCTTGACGAGGATGGGCCACTGGCCGAGGGCCTGGTACCACGACGCGCTCGGCGCGGTGTCGATGGTGATCGTCTTCTTCGTGACCTCGGCGATGGCCCAGTCGCGGAAGGTCGTCTCCGCCTTCACGTCCCACTCCGGCTGCTCGTGGACGTCGTCGGCGAAGAGCAGGCGGGGGTCGACGGTCAGCGGCGTCGACGGCGGGCGCTTCAGGCGCGCCCTGGCGGCGTCGAGCTGGCGCTTGCGACCCTTGTACTCCTGGGTCTGCGACCAGAGCTCGCCGTAGTAGGCGTGGGTCGGGGGACGACCCCGGCCCGGGAACCCGACCTGCGGGCCCAACGTGCCGTAGTCGAGGTCGTACTCCTTCGTTCGGAGGACGCTTTCGATGTAGCTGTAGTCGACGACCTGCTGCCAGTGTTCCAACTGGGGGTCGGTGAGGGCGGCGAGCAGGCCAGGTAGTCGACCTTGGAGCTCGGTGCGGACGGAGGGCCCGTGCTTGGGCAGGCCGAGCCGGTCGACGGGGATGCCGAGCTTGTCGACCGAGGGCGTCTTGTCCCGCTGGACGGCGATCACCACGGCTCGGTTGCCAGCGGCGCGCTGCAGATCGAGGACGTCCTCGGCCGCAGGCTCGCTCTTGTCCTCCGACAGCGCTTCCACGGCCCGGCCTGCGCCCCGCGCGCGACCGGTGGCGCCGGCCTGGCGCGGGGAACCCCGCCGACGATCGACCGCAGCGCGACGCTTCGGAGCCGTGATCCACCGAAGGTACCGCTCGGGCCCCTGCCCCTTCGGGCAGAGTTTCGATCCCTTCTGTGCTGCGACCGGCGCTGATTGAACGTGTTCAAAAAGGTTCTTGACAGTCGACGGGTGGAGCGGTACAACCGAGTTGAACACGTTCAACTCTACGAGGAGCACCCCATGGACCTCACCGTCGTCACCTACCTGCTCTACCTGGCCATCACCGTCCCGCTGACGATCTGGGTGGCGAGGGCCCTCCACCGCCACGGCGAGGTGTTCCTGATCGACGTCTTCAAGGGCGACGAGCGTGTGGCCGACGCCGTCAACCAGCTGCTGGTCATCGGCTTCTACCTGCTCAACTTCGGCTTCCTGTCCTTCTTCATGGCGTCCGACGTCGAGGTCACGTCCGTCCGCCAGGTGCTCGAGCAGCTCTCCACCAAGGTTGGCGTGGTGGCCCTGGTGGTCGGCGTGGTCCACTTCGCCAACGTCGGATGGCTCAACGGCCTTCGCCGCCGGGCCGTCCACCGCAACCAGGCGCCGACGCCGCCGGCGCCGGTCTGGCAGGGGGCTCCTGGGGCGCAGCCGGGGTGGACCCCGCCGGGCCGCGGCGCCCAGGCCTGATGGCCGCCACGTCGAAGTCGGTCCCGTCGAAGTCGGCCCCGTCGAAGTCGGCCTCGTCGAAGTCGGCCAGGACCCGGTCGGCGATCATCGACGCCGCCCTCCTGCTGTTCAGGGAGAAGGGCTACGACGCCACCACCATGCGGGCCATCGCCGCCGAGGCCGGAGTGTCGGTCGGGAACGCCTACTACTACTTCGGCTCCAAGGAGCACCTGGTTCAGGGCTTCTACGACCGGGCCCAGCTGGAACACGCCACCGCCGCCCGGGTCGTGCTCGACACCACCACCGATCTGGCCGCCAGGATCGTCGGCGTGGCCTCGGCCTGGCTCGACGTCATGGACCCCTACCGGGCCTTCGCCGGGAAGTTCTTCAAGAACGCCGCCGAGCCGACCAGCCCGCTGAGCCCTTTCAGCCCGGAGTCGGCCCCGTCGCGCGACGCCGCCATCGAGCTGTGGCGGGAGGTGATCGACGGCTCCGACGCCAAGATCCCCAAGCGCCTGCGGCCCGACCTGCCCGAGCTGGTGTGGCTGTTCTTCATGGGGATCGTGTTGTTCTGGGTCCACGACCCCACCGATGGCGCCGCCGCCACCCGCGCCATCGTCGACCGCACCGTGCCGTTGTTGGTCCGCGCCATCGGCCTGACCCGGCTGCCGGTGATGGGCAAGATGATGGACGACGTGGTGGGCACCCTCCAGGAGATCAAGCGACTGCTGCCGACGCCGCCGGCGGCTTCGAAGTGACGACTGGCCGCGCCGCGCTTACTGGTCGCCTGGTTCCGGGTCCTCGTCATCGCGCTGCCCGCGCAGGAAGAGGACGACAGCAAGGCCCACCGCGCCGACCTCGAGAACGACCAGCGCCCACCCACCCCCAACGAGGACACTCACGGCAATCACGATCACTCCGAGCACGATGGCGCCGATGACCACGATCCATCGGTTTCGGCTCACCGTCCGACGCCTGACACCAAAGCCTCGAGGTCGCCCTGGGTAACGGTCATGACCGAGCTGGCAGTTCTGACCGCGGCACCACGGCACCACCGTAGGCCCGAGGGCCCAGTCGGGCCAGCACCCCCTTCCTGCAACTCGGGCCTGGCAAGGTCTACACTCTGAACATATGAAACATCTGAATATGGGGTGAAAGACTTGCGCTGAGTGGGGAACACATGTACGATTGAGTCGTGCTGAAGGAATTGGGCGAGGCGGTCGAGCAGCTCGAAATCCCGCTGGACGGGCACACACTGGTGCGGGTGCTGGCCATTCGGGATCGCCTCGACGCCCGCATCGCCCAGGCGGTGGGCGCGTTCGACGCTGCGGGCTGTGGGACCTCGATGCCGCCACCTCCATGACGGCGTGGCTGCGAGCCTCGGCGGGGATGACGTCGAAGTCGGCGGGGAGGCTGAGTCTGGTGGCTCGTCGGCTGCACAAGCTGCCGGTGACCTCGGCCGCCTATCGGGACGGGATTCTGTCCGGCGGCCAGGTGGAAGCCGTGCTCGCGCAGCTCGACGAGGACAGCGTGGACCTGTTTGCCGAGGCCGAGGATGTGTGACTGCGCCCTGCACCGGGTGGTGACGTCAGGACGCTCAGCCATCCTCGACTACGGCGTGGCCACCCGCACCATCCCGGCGCCGCTGTGGAGCGCCCTGGTCATCCGCGACGAGCACTGCCGTTTCCCCGGCTGTGACCGGCCCAGTCAGTGGTGTGAGGGCCACCACGTGGTGTGGGTGACCCACGACGGGCCCACCGAGCTGGCCAACCTGGTGCTGCTGTGCGCCCGCCACCACCACCGCCTCCACCAACCGGGGTGGCACGCCAAGTTGCGGCCCGACGGAACCTTCGAGGTCACCGACCCCAACGGGCGAGTGCGGGCCACCTCACCACCCAGGCTGGAGCCGGCGTGGTGAGCGGCCGGCACCGGCACCGCCGCGGCCTCCTACGCCGGCGGGACCCAGCGGTCGTTGTCGTCGCCTCCGAGCGACGCGCGGAATCCGCTGTCGGGGCTCGAGGGCTCCGTCCTGGCAGCCCGCTTTGGTCCGCGCCAGATCACGACGACGAAGGGAGCCGGCGTGGTGAGCGGCCGGCGGCGACCTACGCCGTCACTGCCTCCAGCACCGAGTCGGGGATGTCGAAGTTGGCGTAGACGGCCTGCACGTCGTCGTGGTCCTCGAGCACGTCGATGACGCGGAGCACCTTGCGGGCGTCCGACTCCGAGTCCAGGGCGATGGTGGTGCTGGGCAGCATGGTCAGGTCACCCGACTCGACGGTGACGCCCGCCTCCTCCAGGCCGGTGCGGACAGCGGCCAGGTCGCTCGGCGCGCAGGTCACCAGCCAGGAGTCGCCCTGGTCGGTGAGGTCCTCGGCACCGGCCTCGAGGGCCAGCAGCATGAGCTCGTCGTCGTCGGCGGTCTTGGGCACGACCAGCACGCCCTTGCGCTCGAACTGCCACGCCACCGCCCCCGGCTCGGCACTCGAACCGCCGTTCTTCGAGAACGCGGCCCGGACCTCGGCGCCGGTGCGGTTGCGGTTGTCGGTGAGGCACTCGACGTACACGGCCACCCCGCACGGGGCATAGCCCTCGTAGTTGACCGGCTCGTAGCGCACGCCCTCGAGGTCGCCGGTGCCGCGCTTGATCGCCCGCTCGATGGTGTCGATGGGCACCGACGCCTCGCGGGCCTTCTGGTACATGGCCCGCAGGGACGCGTTGGCGTTGATGTCGCCGCCGCCCTCACGGGCCGCCACCTCGACCTGGCGCAGGACCTTGGCGAACACCTTGGCCCGGGCCTTGTCCTTGGCCCCCTTCTGGTGCTTGATGGTGGCCCACTTGGAATGTCCCGACATCGGGCTCCCCCTCTAGATCTGGTTCAGGAACAGTTGGTGCAGGCGCAGGTCGCCCGCCAGCTCGGGGTGGAAGGCGGCGACGAGCACCTGTCCCTGCCGGCACAGCACCGGCCGCCCGTCGACCGACGCCAGCACCTCGACGCCCTCCCCCACCCGCTCGACTACTGGCGCCCTGATGAACACGGCCGGGAACGTCCCGCCCAGCCCTGCCAGCCCCGTGACCTCCAACGCCGCCTCGAACGAGTCGAGCTGGCGGCCGAAGGCGTTGCGCCGCACCGCCACGTCGATCGCCCCGAAGCTGCGTTGGTCGGGGCGGCCGTCCAACACCTCGTCGGCCAGCAGGATCATCCCCGCGCAGGTCCCGAATGCGGGCATGCCGTCGGCCAGCCGCTCGGCCACGGCGTCGAACAGTTCCGACGACACGAGCAGCTTGGACAGCGTGCTCGACTCCCCGCCCGGAAGCACCAGGGCGGCGCAGCCGGTCAGGTCGGACGGGCTGCGGACCTCCACCGGGGCGGCGCCGGCGGCGTCCAGCGCGTCAACGTGGCGCTGGACGCCCCCCTGGAGCGCGATGACGGCGACCTTGTGCACCTGGCGGCCTCGCTCGCCGGGCGCCCACCGACCTCACCAGCCGCGCTCCGAGAGGCGGACGTCGAGCCCGGCGATCTCCTGGCCAGGCATGGCCTCGCCGAGACCCCTGCTGACCTTGGCCAGGATGTGAGGGTCGTTGAAGTGGGCGGTGGCCTCGACCACGGCCTTGGCCCGGGCCTCGGGGTCGGAGCTCTTGAAGATGCCGGAATCCGACGAAAACGGCCTCGGCGCCCAGCTGCATCACCAGGGCGGCGTCGGCGGGCGTGGCGATGCCGCCGGCGCAGAAGAGCGGCACGGGCAGGCGCCCCGTGTCGGCGACCTCGGCCACCAGGGTCACCGGCGCCCGCAGCTCCTTGGCCCAGGCGTGGCGCTCGGCGGCGTCGGCGGTGGTCAGCTTGCGGATGTCGCCGAGGATGGAGCGCAGGTGGCGGACGGCCTCGACGATGTTGCCGGTGCCGGCCTCCCCCTTGGAGCGGATCATGGCCGCCCCCTCCGAGATGCGGCGGAGGGCCTCCCCCAGATTGGTTGCCCCGCACACGAACGGCACGGTGAACTGCCACTTGTCGATGTGGTGGGCCTCGTCGGCCGGGGTGAGCACCTCGCTCTCGTCGACGAAGTCGACGCACAGGTCCTCGAGGATCTGGGCCTCCACGAAGTGGCCGATGCGGGCCTTGGCCATCACCGGGATCCGCACCGCGTCCTGTATGGCCTCGATCATGGCCGGGTCGCTCATCCTGGCCACGCCGCCGTCGCGGCGGATGTCGGCCGGGACACGCTCGAGCGCCATCACCGCCACCGCCCCGGCGTCCTCGGCCAGCTTGGCCTGGTCGGCGTCGACCACGTCCATGATCACGCCGCCCTTGAGCATCTCGGCCAGGCCGCGCTTGACCAGGTCGCTGCCGGTGGTGCGTGGGCCGGTTGTCTCGAAAGCAGTCGTCACGGCACCCAGTCTACGAGCCGGGGCGGCTCACGGGGTCGTAGTTGTCGGTGCCGGCGGCGGCGGAGGTCCGGTCGTGGCCACCGTCGTGCCCGGCTCCACGAGCTCGACGAACGTCTGCCCGGGCGGCAGCACGATCGGGGCGCCGGCGGCGTCGATGAAGGCGGTCACGGAGGTGGCGGCCGGCTTCGACCAGGTGCCCTGGGCCAGCATCCCGTTGGCGAAGATCCAGGCCTCGCCCGACCCGATCACCTCGGGGTAGGTGACCTTGGCGTCCTCGCTGAAGCGGGAGTAGGGGGCGAACTGGACGATCACGTTCTGCGGCGCGATCTGGGCGTTGTTCTCGAGCAGGTGGGGCTCGCCGTTGGTCGAGCGCTTCCAGGCGGTGGCGGCGGCGTCCCATTCGAAGTCGGCCTTGATGTTCGGCGCGATCGGCACCTCCATCGTCAGGACGGGCACGGCGCCCGCGGCGGCGAACGTCTCGCCCTGCTTCAGGAACTGGGCGAACGGCGGCGGCACCGGCAGGCCCTGGGCCTGCGGCAGGGCGTAGAGGTCGACGCTCGACGTGTAGAGGTTGTGCGGGGCCCGCCGGCTCGACCGGCGCTTCAGCGCCGCGGTGTCATTTTCAGTCGCGGTGGCCAGGCCGGCGCTGTTGACCAGGGCCACGGCTGCCGGCGACCCGCCCGAGAAGACGAACAGGCCCCCGAGGGGGGCGACGATGAGCGGATCGGCGGGGCGCACCGAGCGCACCGGCCCGATCTGGTCGGCGTTCTGTGACTGGAAGACGACGACGAAGCGGGTGATGCCCTCGGTGACCTCCTCGTAGACCACGTCGGCCAGGTCGATGCCCGCCTGCGGCCGGGCATCCTCGTTGTTGTCGATTTTCACCGCGAGCGCTGGCCGGCCCACCAGGGCCGGGTCGGTGACGAAGCGACCGGTGAGGGGCGCGATCGGCGGCAGCGTCGTCGTGGTGGTGGCGATGGTGGTCTCGGCGGGCGTCTTCTTCTTGTCGCCGCCGCAGGCCGCGGCCAGCAGCATCAGGACGACGGGCACGACCACGAGGGCGCGGCGCCGGGAACGTGTCAGATCGGTCAAGGTTTCCCCCCAGAAGGATGTAGAGCAGAAGGATTAGAGCTCCTTCAGAGCCTGGATCCGTTCCTCGAGCGGCGGATGTGTGTCGAACAGGCGGTTCAACCACGCTAGGCGGCCCTCCTGCTGCGTGCGAGCCAGGGGCGACTCGATCCACAGGTGGGCCGTGGCACGCGACGAGGAGTGGACCACCGTGGTGTCGTTTTGGAGCTTCTCCAGGGCGGCGATGAGGCCCGGCGGGTACCGGGTGAGGGCCACCCCGCTGAAGTCGGCCAGGGCCTCGCGCCGGCGGCTCACCGCGAACTGCATGGCCCGGGCCGCCAGCGGCGCGAGCAAGAGCAACACGAAGCCGAACACGGCCAGGACGGCCGCGACCCCGGGGCCTCCCGCCGACGTGTCGTCGCGGTGGCGGGGACCGCCCCACCACAGGAAGCGCAGGCTGAAGTCGGCCATGAGGGCCACGACGCCGACAAGGGTCACGGCGAGGGTCGAGACGAGCACGTCGTAGTTCTTGATGTGGCTCAGCTCGTGGGCCAGGACGCCTTCCAGCTCGATCCGGTTGAGCTTGTCGAGCAGGCCGGTGGTGACCGCCACCGCCGCGTGGCGGGGGTTGCGGCCGGTGGCGAAGGCGTTGGGAGCGGGATCCTCGACGACGTACACCCGGGGCTTGGGCAGCCCGGCGGCGATGCAGAGGCCCTCGATCAGGTTGTGCAGCCGGGGGTAGGTCTCCGGTGTCGTGAGCCGGGCGTGGCTCATGGCCAGGGCCACCGCGTCCGATTTCCACCACGCCACCGTGGAACCGACCCCGACCACGACGAGGGCGACCAGCAGTCCGACCACCCCGTAGCCGAGCACCCAGTTCACGGCGGCGGCGACGAGCATGACGAGCAGCACGAAGCCGGCCACCAGGAGGACCGACCGGCGCTTGTTGGAGGAGATCTGGTCGTACAGGGGCTACACGCAGGTGGCAGTCAGAACTGCACCGACACCGGGCCGCGGGACGTGTCGTCCGCTTCGAAGTACTCCCGCTCCTTGAACTTGAACATGTTGGCGATGATCGACGTCGGGACCGTCTGGATCTTGGTGTTGAGCTGCAGGACGGCGTCGTTGTAGAACTGCCGGGCGTAGCTGATGCGGCCCTCGGTGCCGGTGAGCTCCTCCTGCAGGGCGAGGAAGTTCTCGTTGGCTTTCAGGTCGGGATAGGCCTCGGCCACCGCGAACAGGGACTTCAGGGCCCCGGAGATCATGTTCTCGGCCTGGGCCTGCTCGGCTGGGCCGCTGGCGTTGATGGCGTTGGCCCGGGCCTGGGTGACGGCCTCGAACGTGCCCCGCTCGTGCTTTGCGTAGCCCTTGACCGTCTCCACCAGGTTGGGGATGAGGTCGTAGCGCCGCTTGAGCTGGACGTCGATCTGGGCCCAGGCGTTGTCCACCCGGTTCCGCAGCCGGACCAGCCCGTTGTACGCGACGACCACGTACAGGCCGAGGAGGATGACCACCCCGAGAACGATCCAGATCACCATGACGGTCTCATCATACGGCGCATCGCCGTGGCGGGCACCGCAGTCTCTAGCGGCGCCCCCGGCGGCGCTGATGGGTGGCCCGGCGGTCGACCGACTCCTGGTAGAGCACCGCGTAGGTCTCGGCCAGCCGGTCCATGGAGTACTCCGACGCGCGGGCCTCGCCCGCCGCCACCAGGGAGTCCGCCGTGGAACGGTCGGCAAGGACCAGGCCGAGAGCCCCGGCGAGGGCCGCGGCGTCGCCGGGCGGCACCAGGAGGACGGCCTCGCCGCAGCCGGCGACGTTGCGGTACCCGGGGATGTCGCTCGCTACGACAGGTGTCTGGGCGGCCATCCCCTCGAGCAGGACCATCCCGAAGGACTCGCCGTGCAACGACGGGGCGCACAGGACATCGGCGCCGCGCAGCCGCCGGGCCCGCTCCTCGTCGCCGATCCTCCCGAGCCATTCCACCTGGGTGTTGCCGGCGGTACGGCTGCGCAGGTGGCCGGTCTCGGGCCCGTCGCTGGCGACCCACACCCGGGTGTCGGAGGGTAGGTGGGGCAGGGCGTCGAGCAGGACGGCCAGGCCCTTGCGCGATTCGTGGCGGGAGAGGAAGAAGACGGTGGGCCCCTCCGTGGGCCACGGCGTCGCCTTGGCGAAGCGCTCGACCTCGATGCCGTTGTGGAGGACGACGTACTCCCCGAGGAGGTAGCGGGAAGCCAGCTCCTTGGCGTCCTCGGACACCGCGCACCGCGCGCTGAGACGACGGCTCAGCCTGCGGGCGAGGGGGTGCGTCACCTTGTAGCCGGTGCTGTCACCCGCCGAGTGGAACGTTCCGACCATCGGGACGCTGGCGAAGCAGACGCAGGTGAGTGTCGGCCCCGGCGCCATCGGCTCGTGGAGGTGGAGGACGTCGAAGTGCTCGTCGCGCAGGGCGGCGATCGTGCGCAGGGCGCACGACGGGTCGGGCGCGAGGGGCGCCATGGAGCCGTTGGCCGCAGTCGGGATGCTGTTGCCGAGCGGGATGACGCCGACCTCGGGCGGCGGCCCGTCGCACGGCCCCAGCACGAGCACGTCGTGGCCCTGGCCCCGCAGGGCATGGGCCAGGCCGAGCACCTGGCCCTGCACGCCACCGGGAACGGTGAGGCTGTAGGGGCTGACGACCCCGATGCGCATCGGTGGAGCCCTGAGCGCGCCGACCGACGCGATCGACACGGCCGATGTCGACAGGCACAGTCTCGACAGGCACACGGAGGGGCGGGCACGGGGCCGAGCGTACTGGTGCGGCAATATGACCAGATGAACGAGGACAACCTCACCCGCGCCGAGGCCCAGGGCCGGGCATCCCACCTGAGAGAGATCTCCTACGACGTCGATGTCGACCTCACCGGCAAGGGGGACACGTTCGCCAGCACCACGGTCCTCAGGTTCTCGGCCGAGCCCGGCCGGCCGACCTTCGTCGATCTCGACGCCGCATCCGTGCGCGAGCTCACGCTCAACGGCGAGTCCCTCCCGCTGGAGTCCTTCGACGCCGACCGCAGCCGGATCACCCTGCCGCCCGTGGCCGCCGGCAACGAGCTGCGGGTCGTGGCGGACTGCAGGTATCAGCACACGGGTGTCGGCCTCCATCGCTTCGACGACCCGACCGACGGGAACCGGTACCTGCACACCCAGTTCGAGCCCTACGACGCCCACCGGGTGTTCGCCTGCTTCGACCAGCCCGACCTGAAGGGGACCTTCGACCTGGCGGTGACCGCTCCCGAGGGCTGGACGGTGGTCAGCAACAACCCTGCGGCGTCAAATGACGGGACTGGACGTGACGGGTCCGGCCGGTGGCGCTTCGAGACCACGCCCGTCATCTCGACCTACCTCGTCGCCATCGTCGCCGGGCCGTACCACGTGGTCGAGCAGCGCCACGGGGGCGTGGGCATGGCGATCTACTGCCGCGAGTCCCTGGCCAAGCACGTCGACGCCGACGAGCTCTTCACCGTCACCCGCCAGGGGCTGGACTTCTTCGAAGCGGAGTTCGGCTACCCGTACCCGTTCCAGAAGTACGACCAGCTGTTCGTCCCGGAGTTCAACTTCGGGGCCATGGAGAACCCTGGCTGCATCACGTTCAACGAGGGCTACATCTTCCGGTCGAGGGTCACCGACGCCGCCTTCGAGGGCCGGGCCGGCACGATCCTCCACGAGATGGCCCACATGTGGTTCGGCGACCTCGTCACCATGCGCTGGTGGGACGACCTCTGGCTCAACGAGAGCTTTGCCACCTACATGGGCAACGACGCCGTGGCCCGCGCCACCCGGTTCTCCGACGCCTGGGTCCGGTTCGCGTCCGGCACCAAGACCTGGGCGCTCGTCCAGGACCAGCTGCCCACCACCCACCCCATCTCGGCCGACATCGTCGACACCGACGCCGTCCGCCTCCACTTCGACGGCATCACCTACGCCAAGGGCGCCTCGGTCCTCAAGCAGCTGGTGGCCTGGGTCGGCAAGGAGGCGTTCACCGAGGGCGTCCGGCGCTACTTCCGCCGCCACGAGTGGGCCAACGCCGGCCTCGACGACTTCCTCGGCGCCCTGGAGGAGACCAGCGGCCGCGACCTCACCCCGTGGGCCGACGAGTGGCTGCAGACGGCAGGCGTGAACACCATCCGGGCCTCCTTCGCCACCGCTGACGGTGTGTTCTCGGCCTTCTCCCTCGAGCAGGCCGGCGAGCCCCTCCGGTCGCACCGGCTGGCGGTCGGCCTTTACGACCTGGGCGACGACGGCCTGACCCGGCGGCGCCGGGTGGAGCTCGACGTGGTGGGCGCCTCGACCGACGTCGGCGAGCTGGTGGGCGAGCGCGCCGCCGACCTGGTGCTGGTCAACGACGACGACCTCGCGTACACGAAAATCCGCCTCGACGAGCGCTCGGTGGACACGCTTGAGGCGCATCTGAGCGAGATCGTCGACCCGCTGGCCCGCAACCTCTGCTGGTCGGCGACCTGGGACATGGTGCGCGACGCCGAGCTGGCCACCAGGCGGTTCGTCGCCCTGGTCAGGGCCCACGCCCAGAGCGAGGCCGACGACAGCACCCTGTCCCGGCTGCTGGGCCAGGCGTCGTCCGCGGTCGACGTCTACGGCGACCCCGCCAACCGCACGCCGACCCGAGTCGGGCTGGCAGCCGACGCCCACGCCGGGCTGACCGCGGCCGAGCCGGGCTCCGACCGCCAGCTCATCTGGGCCCGCCACCTCCTGTCGGTGGCCGACAGCCGAGACGACCTGGCCTTTGCCCGCGGCCTGCTCGACGGCTCGGTGGAGGTGCCGGGGCTGGAGGTCGACACCGACCTGCGATGGCAGATCGTGGGCACGCTGGCCGCCAGCGGGGCCCACGACGGGCAGGCCCTGATCGCCGCCGAGCTGGAACGTGACCCCACCGACATCGGCGAGCGCCGGGCCGCCGCCGCCCGGGCGTCGCTGCCCCGGCCCGAGGCCAAGGCCGACGCGTGGGCCCGCGCCACGTCGCCCGAGGTCCACCTGGCCATCGCCCGCGCCATCGCCGGCGGGTTCTGGCAGTACCGCCAGGACAGCCTGCTCGAGCCCTACGTCTCCATCTACTTCGACTCGATCCTCGACTGGTGGGCGCAGCGGGGCCGGGAGGAAGCCCTCGGCCTGGCCAACGGCCTCTTCCCGCGCACGCTGATAAGCCCCCAGGTGCTCGAGGTCACCGACCGGGCTCTTGCCGACGATGGCCTGCCCGGCCCGGTGCGGCGCATCCTGCTCGAGGGCAAAGACGCCATGGAGCGGGCGGTCCGGGCCCGGGCCGCTGACGCCGCCCACGACGACGTCGCGGTGGCCGGGTAGGGCGCACGCTCGTGCAGCTGCGGTGCGCGGTGGCGCCTGCCCCTCCTCAGCCGCTCATCGCCGGCGCCGTCGTGGCCGGCGGGGCCGAGCTGGTCGACCCGTCCGACGCGTCGGGCCTGGTGTGGACCGACCCGACGGACGCGTCGGCGCTGGCGGGCGTGCTGGCCGGGGCGCCGCAGATCGAATGGGTGCAGCTGCCGTTCGCCGGCGTCGACGCCTTCCTGGACCTGCTCGACGACGACCACGTCTGGACGAGCACCAAGGGCGCCTACTCCGAACCGGTCGCCGAGCACGCCCTCGCCCTCGGACTGGCCGGGCTGCGCCAGCTGACCGTCAGGGCCCGCGCCGACCGGTGGGGCGAGCAGGCGGGGCGGCGGCTCATGGACGGGAAGGTGACGATCGTCGGCGGGGGCGGCATCACCAAGGCCCTCCTGCGCCTGCTCCGACCGTTCCACGTCGAGGCCACCGTGGTCCGCCGTCACGTGGCGCCGGTCGACGGGGCGGCGTCGGTGGTCGGGCCGGACCGCCTCCACGATGTCCTGCCCGGCGCCGACCTGGTCGTGCTGGCGCTGCCCCTCACACCTGACACCGTCGGGGTGATCGGGGCCGAGGAGCTAGGGCTGATGTCGGAGCACGCCTGGCTGGTCAACGTGGCGAGAGGCAGACACGTGGTCACCGACGACCTCGTCGCCGCCCTCGAAGCGGGGAGGATCGGCGGGGCCGCCCTCGACGTGACCGACCCCGAGCCCCTCCCCACCGGCCACCCGCTGTGGAGCCTCGACAACTGCCTCGTCACGCCCCACACGGCCAACACCTGGGTCATGGCGGAGCCGCTGTTCGCCCAGCGCGTGGTCGACAACATCGGCCGCTATCAGCGGGGGGAACCGCTCCTGGGCCGGATCGACCCGGCTCTCGGCTATTGACCCGCCCGGCCCCGCTCGAGAGTGCAAGAAACCCTCTATACGGAGGTCTTTTGCACTGTCGACCGGCGGGATCGGCTTCGACGGCTTCTGACGTGCAGGCCTACGGCCCGTCCGTCCTCTTCGCCGCGATGCGCGACAGGTTGGCCTTCAGCTCGGGGAACGAGTCGACCAGCGTGGCGAAATCGGCCCTCCCGACGGCCACGACGTCGGTCGGCTCCAGCGCTCTGACCGTGGCGTTCCGGGGGAGGTCGGCCAGTAGGGCCATCTCGCCGAAGCAGTCACCCGGCCCGAGCAGCGCGACGGTCGTCCCGTCCCGCACCACCTCGACCTGCCCGACGCGGATGGCGAAGGTCCTGTCGCCGACGTCGCCTTGCTCGAAGACGACCTCCCCCGGCTCGAAGTGCTCGCTCACGATGTTGCTCGACGGCTCCACCCGCAGCTGCACGATGTCGGTCGGAAAGGCGAGAGCCGTCAGCCAGTTCAACGCGGTGCGGATCTTGCGATCGGCGCCCGGCAGCTTCGACAGGTAGAGACCCCGCCAGAGGAGCCAGGCCGGCAGGCCCGAGGTCCGCAGCCCGGACACCTCGGCGACCGCCGACCGGTGCCCGAGCGATCCGATCGCCGCCCCCCCGGCATAGTCGAACACGCGCGGTCGCCGGCCCCGTATGGCCGAGGCGATGTTGCGGGCCACGGTCCGAGCCTCCCGGGTCGCGTACTGGGCGCTCGGAGGCACGAACCGGCCATCCTCGGTATGGACGAAGCAGCAGTCGCCGAGCGCCCAGACCGACCCCTCGTGGCCCTCGAGCTCGAGCCGGGCGTTCACCATGAGCCGTCCCGCCTTCTTCTCGACGTCCATCGCCTGCACGACAGGGACCGGCCCCGAGGGGACGGTCGACACGAGGGTCCTGGTCGGGATCGCCTCGCCGTTGCGGAGCACCGCGGAATCGGCGGTGGCGGCGGCGATGGCCTCGTTGAGCCGGATGCTGACGCCCCGGCGGAGGAGCAGCTCATGGGCATGGGCGGCCAGCCCGGCGTCGATCTCGGGGAGGATCCGGTCGCCCGAGTGCACCAGCAGGCAGTGGATCTCCTCCGGTCGGATGCGCTGGAAGGCGCGGGCGGCGGCCTTGAGGAAGTCGTTCAGCTCGGCGACGACCTCCACCCCGGAAAACCCGCCGCCGGCGACGACGAAGGTCAGGAGGCGCCGGCGGAACTCCGGATCGTCCTCGGTCTCGGCCTCCTCGAGTGCCTGGAGGACATGGTTCCTCAGGCGCAGAGCGTCGCCCAGGGACCGGAAGGCGAGCGCGTGCTCCGGCACTCCCGGCATGCTCGAGAAGTCGTTGACCCGCCCGACGGCGACGACGAGGTAGTCGTAGGCGAGCTCCAGCGAGCGGGGCCGGATGGCGGGCGCGAGCGACAC
Organism: uncultured Acidimicrobiia bacterium; assembly: GCA_963825765.1. Classification (GTDB taxonomy): domain Bacteria; phylum Actinomycetota; class Acidimicrobiia; order Acidimicrobiales; family AC-14; genus CAWGUU01. The sequence goes on along the minus strand of CAWGUU010000012.1, from coordinate 147,815 downwards.
CGACCTCCCCCCGAGGTCGACCCGCTCCACGTCCCGCATGTACAACGCGGTCCGAGGGCACAGCCTGCGAATGGGCGACACGACGTCGGTGAGGTTGATCGACCCGGAGATGATCTCGGGCAGCAGGGGCTGGAAGACGAAGTAGTTGGTGCGGTTGACGAGGACGATCTCGGCCTCGTCCGGGCGCAGTAGACGCTCGAGGTGGCGCGCCGTGTAGACGCCGCCGAAGCCTCCGCCGACGATGACGATGCGGGGAACGGTCACGGCTCGGCTCGTGGACGGCGGCGGTGCCGTCCGGACGTCACGACGCGGTATTCGGCGTTCTTTCCTGGGACAGGGCCTTCAAGCGCTCACGGACCACTGCGTCGAAGTCGAGCGTCGTGGACAGCGACTGGGCCATCAGGGCCTTGAACGCGTCGCGGTCCATCTTCAGCAGCGTCGTCGGCTTGGTGGCGCGAACAGTGGCCGTCCTCGGGGTGTCCCGCAGGATGGCGATCTCACCGAAGAACTGGCCTGCTCCCAGGCGGGCCACGGGTTCGTCGGCATCGTCCCGGGCCACCTCCACCTCGCCGTCGACGACGATGAAGAAGGCTTCGGCGGGACTGCCTTGACGGACGATCACCTCGTCGGCGTCGGCGTGCACGCTCTCCAGCTGCCCTGCCACGACGCCGGCCCGGCTCTTCGGCAGGTTCCTGAAGACGCTGAACGCGACCGTCTTCTTGTAATCGAACCCGACGGGCTGGGCATCCGACGACGTCGGCGCGTTCGATTCGTTGTCGATGAAGGACACGTGCACAGGCGTGATACGGAAGAACAGGAGATCGTCGACCGGGTAGCCGGTTCGCTTCGGGAACTTCTCGGCGAACGACCGGGCCACGCGATCGATCTCGTCGGGCTCGGTGGCCCGAACGCAGTCGCCCCCCGCCTGGACCCCCTTGGCCTTGGACCAATCGTCGGTGTACTCACCGATCGTGACGGCCACGGCCGGGTTTTGTTCGAGGTTCCGGACGGTGGTGGACCCGGGGCCCGACCAGATGTACAGCTTCAGCTCGTCGTTGACGAACTCCATGGTTGCCGCGTGCGGTATCCCCGCAGGCGTCGCCGTCGCCAGCGTGAGGGTCTTCTGCCCCGCCAGGTAGGCGAGGATCCGCTGCGTCACCTTCGTGTCCTGGTCTTCGGTTGCCATGACCTCGCTCACACCCTCTCGCCGACGAGCTCGTCGACCATCGAGACGACTTCCTCCGAGCATCCCCACGAGAAGGTGACGCCGGAGCCGCCGTGACCGTAGTTGTGGATGATCGACGTATCCGGTTCGCGCTCGAGGCGCACGTTGTTGTGGCGGAACGGGCGGAGGCCCGCCCGGACGGGTTCGTCGCCGTCGATCACCGCCTGTTCCAACACCGGGAGGAAGTTCCGGCAGCGCCGCAGCATGTCGCGCACCGGTCCGTAGTTCCGGAGCCCGATGTCGAGGTCCCACTCGTTCATCTCGGTCAGCCCGCCGAGGATCAGCATGTTCCGTCCCCGAGGCACGATGAAGACCATGTCCTGCTCGTGGGCATGCGCTTCGGTGTCGTGCGGCACGCAGTGGGCGGTCGTGATCGGCGGCATGGTGCGGCCGTCGTTCCGCACCCGGACCAGCGCACCCCGCAGCGGGAACATCTCCTCCCCGGTGAGCTCACGAGCGCCCAGACCGGCGCAGTTCACGATGAAGTCGGCGTCGAACCGATCGCGGAGCTCCTCTTCCTGATCGACGAGGTTGCCCTCGATACGGCCGGGGACGAGCTGGAATCCCGCGTCTTGCACTTGGGCGAAGAGCCAGTTCATGTAGGTGTCGGTGTCGATCATGGGCGCCAGATGCGTGTACGCGTCCCTGACACCGAAGCTGGGGTTCACACCGTGGGCCTCACCGAGGGCCGGGTCCCGGCGGAACCCTTTGACCTTGTCCCGCAGCTCGTGCATCTTGCCCAGCTCCGTCGGCCGTTCGTCGAGCTTGTAGCGGTAGTAGAAGATGACAGGGCGGAGGTACACGCCCGTGGTGGTGGCGTCGCCGGACAACTCGGAGAAGATGTCGTAGGTCCGGACGCACCAGTCCTTCGACCGGTCGATGGACCGCTGATCGGAGTGATGGCCACACACCGCCGGCGGCCACTCCCAGAGCGCGCCGGCGACGACCGACACGAGGTCCGGCGCCAGCTTCTCGGCGACCACGGTCACGTCGAACCCTGCCCGCCGGAGGCAGAGCGCGGTCGTGAGCCCGCTCACTCCGGCGCCGATGATCAGGCCCCGCCCGCGATGCGCGGCTGTGATCGTTGCACTCATTGCTCAACCTCCCGAGGATTGTGTGGAGCGCGCGTGGATCGCGGCGGCGCATGCCCGACGCGCCAGGTCAGGACCTCACGGGCTGTCGTCCTCGCTGGCGCCGCCGAGTCCATGGTCTCCGTTCCCACCGACCGCCGTATCGGCAGCCGCCGTGCCAGTACCGCCGAGTCCCCAACACATCGGTTCGAGGAGTTCCTGCGGGTCCACCGGCCATCTTGTCGTTCGCCCTCATCCTTCCACGCCCTCGCCGGGCGCGCGCAGTGATCCGTCCGCGTCCCGGAAATTCGCGGGTGCGTCGGCGGTCAGGACGTGCCGAGCGACGCCACCGCCTGGCGCTGCACCTCGGCGAGGGTGGCCTGCGGATCCTTCTGCTCACGCAGCATTTGGTCGATGCCCGTCGAAAGGGCGCTCACGACTGCGGGAAAGGCGTCGAGCTTGGCCGGGCGGGCCACCTTCACCTCGGCCAGCATCGTCTGCTGGACGGGATCGTCGAAATAGGGGTCGGCGTAGACACGCGGCCGCACCGGCAGCCGGCCCTCGTCCTTGGCCAGCCGCAAGGCGTAGCGATCCTCGGTCACGTGGAGCATGAAGTCGAAGGCCAGCTCGGCCTGCTTCGAATCGGCGGGGATGAACAGGCTGCTGCCGCCGAGGGACGTGCCGACGCCGGGCCCGGACCGCCCCCGGGGCATCGGGATGACGCCGAATTCGACGTCGGGCCGGCTCTTCCGGAGGCGGGCCACGTCCCAGGAGCCGGTGGCCTGGAAGACTGTCGTGCCCGACTCGAACAGGGCGTACACGCTGCTGGAGCCGGTGCCGGGCGGGATGGGCGCGAACGCAAGGCCCTTGCCGACCAGGCCGGCGATGAACGTCAGTGCCTCCACCGTCTCCGGGGAGTCGAGGGTGAAGGCCGGTTCGCCCTCGGGTGTCAGCTTCAGCCAGTTGCCGCCGTCGGCCGCCACCCAGCCGTACGTCCGGAAGATGCTCGTGCCGAGGCCGATCGCCCGTCGCGACCCGTCGGGCGTCGTCACGGCGCGGGCCAACGCCTCGAAATCGGCGAAGGTCATCGGGCCGCTCGGAGCCGTGACGCCCGCACCCCGGAGGAGGTCGGCGTTGTAGACCATCACCAGGGCGTTGGTGTCGAGCGGCACGCCGTAGTGGCGTCCCGCCCACATCACGTCGTCGACCGCGCCGGGGAAGAACTCTGCGTCGGTCAGGTGCTTCTTCTCCCACAGGTCGTCGACGGGTCGGGCCAGGCCCCGCGACCCTGCCGCGAACGCGTGGTTCTGGACGACGTCGGGCGGGGTGACCCCCAGGTTTCCGGATGCCAGGTCGTCGAGCATGGTGGCGATCGGCTTCTTGTCGATCACCACCTTGATTCCGTCGTTCGCCGCCTCGAAGCCGCGGACGGCGTCGAGGAAGGGCGGCGTGACCCAATCGTCGGTCATCAGGACATGGAGCGTCCTGGGTTCGGCGGTGCCGCCACCATCGGAGCAGGCGGCCCCGAGAAGGAGAGCGACGGCGACAGCCGCCGCCCGAAATCGGGTGAGAAGGAAACGGATGCGAGGGAAACGGGTGAGAAGCCGAGGACTGCGTGCGCCGGTCACCCCACCATCCTCGGTCAGCGCGGTACCCGAGCGCCAGGAGCGCGCCCAGCGCCCACCTAGTCGTCCACTAACCGACGAGCGGCACGTCCGGCGATCCCTGACTGCCCCGACCGGGACCGGCCCCCGCTGGCAGCCAGACTGGGCGGCATGTCGCCGAGCGCCACCCGCCCTGCCGTGAGACCGCGCCCGACCCCGCTGGGGCCGGGCGGTCGACCGTTTCGCGGCTGGCGGGTGATCCCGACGCTCCTGATCCTCGGCGCGCTCGCGGCCAACGCCGCCATCCTGCTGTCCGACCGGGCGCCGGGCCTGCTGAGCCGGGTGTCGAACCGCATCGACGCCGGCCGCGGGGCTCGCGCCGCCGACGTGGCCCGGGCCCACATCTCGGCCGACTCCGACTTCGCGGTCCACGTCATGATCTGGGCCGTCGGCGCCGTCCTGGTCGGCCTGGCCGCCTGGTCGTGGCTGTCGATGCTCCTCGGCGGTGCCGCCCTCTTCGCCTCCAGCGTGGCACTGGAGGCGGCGCAGCACTTCTTCACCACGACGCGGATCGTGCAGGCCGCGGACGTCGCCGGCAACGCCCTCGGAGTGGCCGCCGGCCTGGCCCTGGTGACCGCGTTCGCCCTGGTCTGGCGGGCCACGGGCGCCGTGTTCGGGGCCTCGAGGTGACCGGCGGGATGAGACTCCGCCTGGCCGCCGCCGTCGCCACTGGACTGCTCCTGCTCGCCACCGGCTGCGGCGACGGCGAGTCGCCGTCCACGACATCCGACACCTCCGATGCCGGACCGATCGCGACCGACCCCACGGTTGCCCTCCAGAGCAGCAGCTTCAGCCCGGAGACGACGACCGTGCGGGTGGGCACCACGGTCACCTGGCGTTGGCCCGACGGCACCGTCGGCCACGACGTCACCGGCAAAGGGTTCAAGAGTGCCATCCAGACCCAGGGCACCTTCGACCACCGCTTCGACGCCCCCGGCACCTACGCCTACATCTGCACACTGCACCCCGGCATGGTCGGCAAGATCGTCGCCGTCGCCTGAGATCTACCGAACCGGGGTTACAGAACCGCGCCTGGCGCGGTTGTGCGTCACCAGTTCGGCGTGGGCGGCGTCGAGCCACCGGCGCAGGGCGAGGGCGTCAGGAGCGAGGACAAGTACGTGGGACGCCGGGCCGGCGAGAGGGAGCACCGCGGCGGTGCCCGCTTCCAGGACGAGCGGGCCGGGCGGCCCGTGCTCTCCGGTCCAGGCCGGGTTCACCGCCAGCAGCGAGCCGGCGCAGCGGGATCCCCGGCCGACGGCGGCGCTGCCCCATTCGGGGTGCTCCGGACCGGCATCCAGCCGGTGCCGGAGGAGCGGGCGCCCGTCGAGGTCGACCGACAGGCGGGCCGACACCGATCCCCCCACCTCGCCGTGGCGGCCGAGGACGATCTCGTCCCGCCAGAGCAGGCTGGAGCCGGCGGCCAACTCGATCCGTGTCCGGGACTCGTGCACCGCGCCCGTCGCCGCCACGGTCGGCTCGGGCAGCCACCGCAGCGATCCCCCCTCCCCCACCGTGACGTCGATCCGCAGCCGCGACGGTTCCAGCCCCGGCAGGGCGACGGCGGCTGCGGCAGTGCGCAGCGTGAGCTCGGCGCCCGGGCCGACCTCGATCTCCAGGCTCAGGTCGTCGCCGCCGATGGGCCCGGCGGCCGCCCCCACCTGGTAGACGCCATCGGGCGTGGGGCGCAGGACCAACGGCCCGTCGGAGCGGAGGCAGGTGAGCCTGTCCCCCTCCGGCCCCCCGGCCTCGACCGCCACCCGGGCCCGGGCGATCACGTCGCAGTCAGCCGGTCCAGCCGGCCAGCTCGGCCCGCACCCAGTCGGCGGCGGCCTTGGCCGTCGGGTCCTCCACCAGCGAGCAGAACAGCACCGGTCCGGTCCCGCGCTTGGCCGCCGCGTCGCGCTCCATCACGCCCAGGTCGGCCCCGACCATCGACGCCAGGTCGGTCTTGTTGACGACCAGCAGGTCCGACGTGGTCACGCCCGGGCCGCCCTTGCGGGGCACCTTGTCGCCGCCGGCCACGTCGATGACGAACATCTGGCGGTCGACCAGGCCCTTGCTGAACGTGGCGGTGAGGTTGTCGCCGCCGCTCTCCACCAGCACCACGTCGAGCGGACGGTGCCGGGCCTCCAGGTCCTCGACCGCCTCGAGGTTGGCGGAGATGTCGTCGCGGATGGCGGTGTGGGGGCAGCACCCCGTCTGGACCGCGGTGATGCGGTCGTCGTCCAGCACCCCGGCCCGCCGGAGGAAGTCGGCGTCCTCCTCGGTGTAGATGTCGTTGGTGACGACGGCCAGCTCGAGCTCGTCGCCGAGCGACCGGCACAGGGCCGCCACCAGGGCGGTCTTGCCGCTGCCCACCGGCCCGCCGATCCCGACCCGCAGGGCTCTAGCTGGCAAAGAGACGCACCTCCTCCCTGGCGTGGGCCTCGGCGCCCATGTCGAGCAGGGGCGCGGCCTGGCACGGCAGGTCCCCGGGATCGACCGGGCCGGCAATGATCGGGCCGGCGACGAACGCGGCGGCCTCGGCGGCCACTTCGTCGATGGCGGTGGTCAGGCCCGCCACCAGGGCGGCCACCGCGAACGGGTCGAGACCCAGCAGCCGGACCCCGGCTGTGGCGGGCGCCATCACCGCGTCGTAGGCGGCCCACCGGGCGGCGTCGACCGGCCCGAGGCCGGCGGCGGCGGACACGATCCCCATCGCCACGGCGTGGTGCGCCGACGACGACGTGGCTTCCACAGTCACCGGCCAGGCGTGGGAGGCGGCCCGCAGCAGCTGCCGGCCCTGGACCCGGGACGCCCGCCGCAGCGCGGGCGACGAGATCCTGGCGTCGGCCTCGGCGTCGAGCACCGCCACCGGCCACCGGCCACTGCACGCCGCGGCGGCCAGGCCGGCGGCCACCCGGCCCACCGTCGCCAGCCGTCCCGCCACGAACGACGCCAGTGACGCCACGTCGTGCACCCGCCCGTCCGACACCGCCGCCTCCAGGCCCCCCGAGTGGGCGTGCCCACCGGCGGGAAAGCGGCCGTCGGCCAGCAGGAGACCTGCCACCGGTGTCATCAGAAGAGGAAGTAGCGCTGGGCCATGGGCAGCTCACGGGCGGGATCGGCCTCCACCACCTCGCCGTCGATGCGGACGGTGAACCGGTCGGGCTCGACCTCGATCCGCGGCAGGGCGTCGTTCTCGGGCATGTCGGCCTTGGTCAGCGAGCGCACGTCGGCCACCGGCACCAGCCGGCGCCGAACCGCCAGCCGGTCGGCCAAGCCGTCGGCCACGGCCGCCGGCGCCACGAACGCCACGCTGGTGGCGGCGGCCGCCACGGGGGAGGCCCCGAACATCGGCCGGGGCAACACCGGCTGGGGTGACGGAATCGAGGCGTTGGCGTCGCCCATCGCCGCCCACGCGATCATCCCCCCCTTGACCACCACGTGCGGCCGGACGCCGAAAAAGGCTGGGTCCCACAGCACCAGGTCGGCAAGCTTGCCCACCTCGACCGAACCGATCTCCCCCGCCAGGCCGTGGGCCACCGCCGGGCAGATCGTGTACTTGGCCACGTACCGGCGGGCCCGCCGGTTGTCGGCGGCGCCGTCACCCGCCAGCGCTCCCCGCCGGCGCTTCATGACGTGGGCCGTCTGCCACGTGCGCAGCACGACCTCTCCGACCCGGCCCATGGCCTGGGCGTCCGACCCGATCATGGAGATGGCCCCGAGGTCGTGGAGGATGTCCTCGGCGGCGATGGTCGACGGCCGGATCCGGCTCTCGGCGAAGGCCAGGTCCTCCGGCACCGCCGGGTTGAGATGGTGGCAGTGCATGAGCATGTCGAGGTGCTCGTCGATGGTGTTGACGGTGTGGGGCCGGGTCGGGTTGGTGGACGACGGCAGCACGTTGGGCTGGCCGGCGACGGTGATGATGTCGGGCGCGTGGCCGCCCCCCGCACCCTCGGTGTGGTAGGCGTGGATGCCCCGCCCGGCGATGGCGGCGAGGGTCGACTCCACGAACCCGGCCTCGTTCAGCGTGTCGCTGTGCAGGGCCACCTGGACGCCCGAGGCGTCGGCCACCCGCAGGCAGGCGTCGATGGCGGCGGGCGTCGATCCCCAGTCCTCGTGCAGCTTGAAGCCGGAGGCCCCCGTCCGCAGCTGCTCCCACATGCCCTCGGCCGACACCGTGTTGCCCTTGCCCAGCAGGGCCACGTTGACGGGCCAGGCGTCCAGCGCCTCCAGCATCCGGGCCAGGTGCCAGGCGCCCGGCGTCACCGTGGTGGCGGTGGTGCCCTCGGCCGGGCCGGTGCCGCCGCCGATGATCGTCGTGATCCCCCCGCCCAGCGCCTCCTCGATGATCTGGGGGCAGATGAGGTGGACGTGGCAGTCGATGGCGCCGGCGGTGAGGATGCGGCGGTTGCCGGCGATCACCTCGGTCGACGGCCCGATCACAAGCGCCGGGTGGACCCCGTCCATGGTGTCGGGGTTGCCGGCCTTGCCCAGCCCGACGATGCGACCGTCGCGGATCCCGACGTCGGCCTTCACCACGCCCCAGTGGTCGAGGACGACGGCGCCGGTGATGACCGTGTCGGCGGCACCCTCGGCTCTAGTGGCCCGGCCCTGCCCCATCGACTCGCGGATGACCTTGCCCCCGCCGAAAACTGCCTCGTCGCCTCCGCCGGAGCGGTCCTCCTCGACCTCTACGAACAGGTCGGTGTCGGCCAGCCGGATCCGGTCGCCGGTGGTCGGGCCGTACAGGTTGGCGTAGCGGGCGCGGTCGATATCCACTACAGGGGACCCGCGACCTCGCCGCGGAAGCCGGCCATGTACCGGGCGCCGCCGAACGGCACCAGGTCGACCTCCCGCTCGATGCCGGGCTCGAACCGCACCGAGGTCCCGGCCGGCACGGCCAGCCGCTGCCCCCGCGCCGCGTCCCGGTCGAACGACAGGGCGGGGTTGGCCTCGGCGAAGTGGTAGTGCGAACCCACCTGCACCGGCCGGTCCCCCGTGTTGGCGACGACCAGCCGGGTCACCGGCTTCCCGACGTTGACTGTCACCGGCCCGTCGCCGAAGAGGATCTCGCCCGGGATCACCGCGAACCCTGCGAACTGGTGACGCACGGCCGCGCCGGGCGCGGTCTCGTGTCACCAGTTCGGGTGTTCACGGGATCGGCCGGTGGACCGTCACCAGCTTGGTGCCGTCGGGGAAAGTAGCCTCCACCTGCACCTCGGCGATCATCTCGGGGACGCCCTCCATGACGTCGTCGCGGCTGAGGACGGTGCGGCCGTCCTGCATGAGGTCGGCGACCGACCGGCCGTCGCGGGCGCCTTCGAGCAGGAACGAGGTGATCAGCGCCACGGCCTCGGGATGATTCAGCCGCAGGCCGCGGCCCCGGCGGTCCCGGGCCACGCCGGCGGCCACGTGGATCAGGAGCCGCTCCTGCTCGTGGGGGGTCAGCCGCACGGCGTCAGCCTGCCACGACAGTGGACCGAGATGGGGCCGACGAAGCCTGGACGGCCAGCAGGTCGTCGATCCGCCAGCACAGCTCCTGGAAGCCACGGTCACGCGGCAGTGACGGCTGCCGGTCGTCGCCGAACGGGATGGCCAGCTCGGCCACCACCCGGCCGGGCCGGGACGACAGCACGTAGACCCTGCTCGACAGGTACACCGCTTCCTCGACGTCGTGGGTGACCATCAGGATGGTGGCCCGGGTGTCGCGCTGCACCTGGAGGACGAACTCACGCATGGAGCCACGCGTCTGCGAGTCCAGGGCGCCGAAGGGCTCGTCGAACAGGAGCACCGACGGCTCCGTCGCCATGGCCCTGGCGATGGCGACCCGCTGGCGCATGCCACCCGACAGTTGCTTGGGCAGCGACGCCGCGAAGGCGTTGAGGCCCATGACCTCCAGCAGGTGCGCGACCCTGTCCCGCTTCTCGGCCTTGCCCAGGCCCTTGATCTCGAGGCCGAAGGCCACGTTCCCGGCCACCGTCCGCCAGGGGTACAAGGAGTAGGTCTGGGGAACCAGACCCCGATCGGGCCCCGGCGCCGTCACGTTGCGGCCGTCGACCAGCACGGCCCCGTCGGTGGGATCCTGCAGGCCGGCGGCGATCGAGAGAAGGGTCGACTTCCCGCATCCGGACGCCCCGACCAGGCAGACGAGCTCCCCCTCCTCCACGTGCAGGTCGATGCCCTCTACCGCCCTCACGACCCCGTTGCTGGCGGCGTAGTCCTTCGTGACCGCCACCATCTGGAGCTTGTGCGCGTTCATCGCGCCCACGGGGACAGCTTGTTGCGGAGGACCCGGAACCCCAGGTCCATGAGCACGCCGATGACTCCGATGACGATCAGCACGGCGAAGATGGTGTCGACAGCTCGTGTCCGCTGCGCCCGCATGATCCGGTAGCCGAGGCCCTGCTGGGCGGCGATGAGCTCGGCGACGACCACCAGGTTCCAGGTGGCGGCGATGTTCACCCGCATGGCGTCGATCAGGCCCGGCAGCGCGTAAGGCACGATCACCTTGCGCACCACCTCACCGCGGCTGGCCCCGAGGGTGTAGGTGACGTGCACCAGCTCCTCCGGCACCTGGGCGGCGGCGTCGGCGCTCATCAGGGTGTTGAAGAACACCGTGCCGATGACGAGCAGAGCGATCTTGGACGCCTCGCCCAGCCCCAGCCAGAGGATCAGCAGGGGGATGAACGCCGGTGCCGGCATGTAGCGGACCAGCCCGATCATCGGTTCGAACAGGGCCCGGGCGGCCGGCCACGTGCCCATGGCGACGCCCAGGGGGACGGAGATCACGACGACGATCCCGAAGCCGAGCGCGACGCGGACCAGCGTCGCCCGGGCGTCGATCCACAGGTCCCCGCTGCTGGCCAGCCGACTCAGCGCCCGGCCCACCGACCCCGGCGACGGCAGGAACTCCGGCCCGACCACGCCGGCGCTGGTGACCACGACCCACACGAGGAGGGGGAACAGCACCGACCCCACTGCGATGGGCCAGCGCAGTCGCTCGGGGATCGCCTGCTGGAGCTTGAACATCCGCACCTGAGACCGCCCGATACCCAGTGGTGGCGTGCCCGGGGCTCCTGCCGGAGCGACCGGCGACGACGTCGTGTCGTCGGTCAACGTCCCGGACGGACCACCTTCCCGCTCGCTCACCCGCCGGCTGCCGCCCGGGCCTGCACGAACTTGGGCTCGAACAGGCCGGCCAGATCGGGAGCCTTGTCGATCAGCCCGGTGCCGAGCAGGAACTCGGAGATCTTCGACGCCTGGTACTCGAGGTGCTTCGAGTCGGTGCCGGGCGCGAACGCCTCGACGTTGTCGGCGACCGTGAAGATCGTCGTCCCCTCGTTGTAGGACGTGTACTCCTCGGGCGACACCCCGCCCTTCTTGGCCATGATCGCTACGGACTCGTCGGGGTTGGCCTTGATGAAGGCGATCGTGTCGAACCACGCGTCCACCAGCTTCTGCACGACGTCCGGGTGGCTCCGGACGAAGTCGGCGGTGAACACCAGGTGGTCGGGGATGGCGCCGGGGAAGTCCCTGGACGTGAAGAGCGCCTTCGAGCCGACCCGCTTCAACGCCTCGGTGGTGAACGGGGCGAACGCGCCCACCGCGTCGACCTGCCCCGACGCGAAAGCGGCCGCGGCGGCGTCGGTGAGGAGCGGCTGGAGGCTGACGTCGCTCTGCTTCATCCCCGCCTTCTCCAGGCCGAGCAGCAGCAGGTAGTGGTCGACGGTGCCCTCCTCGACCGTCACCTTCTTGCCCCTGAGGTCCTCGGTCTTGTCGATGCCGGGCCCGACGATGACCTGGTCGTTGCCCGTCGAGTTGTCGTTGACGAGCACGATCGTCTGCTTCGATCCGGACGCCACCGACGACAGGGTGTCGTTGAGGGTCTGACTGTTGGCGTCGACGTTGCCGGTGGCCAGGGCGTTCAGGGAGTCGGTGTAGCTCTCGAAGAACCGGAGGTTCACGTCCAGGTCGTGCTCGGCGAAGATGCCCTTCTCCTCGGCGACCTGCCAGGGGAACCACCCCGGCCAGGCGCTGAACGCCAGGCTGACCTTCGAGCCGGACGCCGACGACGTCGACGACGAGTCGCTCCCGCCGCACGCGACGAGAACGACCAGGCCGAGCGCGACCGCTCCCCTCGTCAGGCGTAGAGGGGCGAGACGTTTTCTCACTGCTACCTCCTGGGGTTCCTGGGCAGATGGCCCTCGTTGACGAGGGTGGCCAGCACGTCGCAAACAACCCGTGTTCCGAGCAGCGACGTGATGTCGGCGTTGTCGTACGGCGGCGAGCACTCGACGATCTCGATGCCAGCCAGTCCCCGCCGGGCGACGCCGCGCACCAGCTTCAGCACCTCCCGGGGCAGGAAGCCGCCCGGCTCGGGCCAGCCGGTTCCGGGCACGAAGGCGGCGTCCACGCAGTCCACGTCGAACGACAGCCACACCGCCGCGGCCCCGTCCCACGCCACCTCGAGGGCCCGATCGATGGCGGCGTCGAGGCCCATCTCCACACAGTCGTTGACGGTCATGATCGTCGTCTCCCTCTCCCGGCACACGGCCACGCCGGGACGGGGCGCCTGCCACCCGCCGATGCCCAGCTGCACCAGGTTGCGAGCGGGGACGTTGGGGATGTCGGTGGCGTGGAACCAGGGTGTGGTGTGCATCCGCTCGTCCAGGTCGGTCTCCTGGGTGTCGACGTGGCGGTCGAAGTGGATGATCCCCAGGTTGCCGCCGTCGAGGTGGGGCGCCACTCCCCGCACCGTGGGGTAGCCGATGGAGTGGTCGCCGCCGAGCACCACGGGGAACGCCCCGCTGGCGTAGACGTGCGACACCGCCTTGGAGATCTGGTCGAACGACTTCTCGATGTTGCCCGGGATGGTGAAGATGTCGCCCAGGTCGCACATGGTCACCGACTCACGCAGGTCGACACCCAGCTCGAAGGAGTAGGTGCCGTACAGGGCGGAGATCCTCCGCATGCCCTGGGGTCCGAACCGGGTGCCGGGGCGGTACGTGGTGCCCGAGTCGTGGGGGGCACCGACGATGGCGATGTCGTACTCGCCGCACCGGCGGACGTCCTCGACGTAGGGCGCCTTGAGGAAGGTGTTGATGCCGGCGTAGTGCGGCAGCTCGCCCCGGCTGAAGGTGGGGATCTTGCGGTCGACGATCGAGTCGGCGCCCTGGAGCCCCGTCTCGAGGCCCCGGGCGACCTCCTCCTCCCACTTCGTCGTCGGCAGCAGCGCCTCGGCTTCGAGCGCCCGCTTCGCCTCAGGGCCGTGACGATCGTGAACTGCCACCCCTGCTGCCTCCCCTGGAAATGAAACAGCCCAAAAAGAAATGACCCGGTCGATCCTTGGGATCTCCCGGGCTTTTGTCCCTCCGTGACGGCCGCCGCCGCTGCACCTCTCGGTCCAGGCCACCCCCCGTGGAGGAGGGTGCGGAACCCTAGGTGCTGGTGTTCTCGGTTGTGACCCGGACGGTACGCCGGGGTCGTTTCTGGCTTGTTTCGAGGAGGCGACGCGTCGGTTACTTCGACCGGGTTCCCAGGGTGCCTGGCGCAGCGACCCGGCGACCACGATGCTGGGGACGATGGCCGTCGAGCTCGACCAGAGGGACGACCCCGCCGACCCGCCCCGCGACCGGAACCGGGTTCGGCTGGCCGGCACCCTCGCCGCGGCTGTCGCCCTGACCACCACCGTCGTCGCCGACGCCCTCTGGCCCCGCGTGCCCTCGTTGATCGCCGTTGTCGGCCAAGCCTTCGTCCGGGCGGTGCCGGGCTGGTTCGCCCGGTTCGGCGTCGAGAGCGCCGGATCGGCCGACAAGCCGCTGGTGCTGGCCGGGACGGTCCTGATCGCCCTGATCGTCGGCGCCTACGTCGGTGGCGCGGCCCGCCGCCGACCGGTGGTCGGGGACGCCGCCTTCGCCGCCTTCGGCCTGCTCGGCATCGCCTGCGCGGCCTGGCTCGGGCACGTGTCGGTGGCAGGCGCGACGGCGGCCGCCGCCGCAGGGGCTCTCGCCGGCGCCCTCAGCCTGCGACTTCTGCTCTCCGCCGTTGCGTTCGACGCGGCGGCCGCGGCGGAGGAGGCCGTCACCCAGGATCCCGAGGACCCTGGTGCCGACCTCGAAGATGCCGACCCCGAGATGCCGGGCTCCGGCGTGGACCGGCGACGCTTCTTGACCGTCGGCGCCGCCACCGCCGGTGGCACCGCCCTCGCCCTGGTCGGGGTCCGCGGCTTCCGGTGGCCGGGAACGTCCGCCGCCCAGCGGTTGGCCGTGCGGCTACCCACGCCCGCCGAACCGGCCCCTGTCACCCCAGCGACTGGGGTCGCCGCCGGCCTCGATGTCGAGGGAATCAGCCCCCTCGTCGTCCCCAATCGGGACTTCTACCGGATCGACGAGGCCCTCGTGGTGCCCCAGGTCGACGTCGACTCGTGGCGGCTGAAGGTCACCGGCATGGTGGACACGCCGTTCGAGGTCACCTACGCGGAGCTGCTGGCCATGCCCCTGATCGAGCGCCACATCACCTTGTCGTGCGTCTCGAACGAGGTCGGCGGGCCGCTGGTCGGGAACGCCAAGTGGCTCGGCGTCCGCCTGGCCGACCTGCTGCGGCGGGCCGGCGTGCGGTCCGACGCCACCCAGCTGGTCGGGCGGTCGGTCGACCGCTTCACCGTCGGGTTCCCCACCTCAGTGGCCCTCGACGGCCGCGACGCCATGGTCGCCGTCGGCATGAACGGCGAGCCCCTCCCCGCCGCCCACGGCTTCCCCGCCCGACTGGTGGTGCCGGGCCTCTACGGCTACGTGTCCGCCACCAAGTGGCTCGGTGAGATCGAGCTCACGACCTGGGAGAAGTTCGACCCGTACTGGATCGAGCGCAACTGGGCCCGGGAAGCGCCGGTCAAGATCCAGTCCCGCATCGACGTCCCGCAGAACTTCAGCACCGTCCGCCCTGGCCCCCGCACCGTTGCCGGCGTGGCCTGGGCACCCCACCGGGGCGTGGCGAAGGTGGAGGTCAGGGTCGACGCCGGCCCCTGGCGGGAGGCCCAGCTGAGCGATCCCCTGGGCGACGACGCCTGGCGGCAGTGGGCTGTCGACTGGGACGCCGAGCCCGGCGAGCACGAGATCTCGGTGCGAGCCACCACCGGCGACGGCGAGACCCAGACCGACGCCAAGAAGAGCGTCTTCCCCGACGGCGCCACCGGCCACCACGAGATCATCGTCAGGGTGGGGTGACTCCCGGCCACCCAACTGCTGACACTCACCGGCACGGGGGTGGCGCGGTTCTGTAGCACCGGTTGGTCAAGTTGCCCGCCGAAGCGGTCGACATACCGTGAAATGACCAAACGGCGGTTCTTCGTCGCGGCTTCGACGCTCGTGCTCGCCCTCTTGGCCGGTGCAGCAACGTCTGCCTCGGCGCAGTCGGCGGGTGCGTCGCAGGAGATCCCGAGCTCGACCTGGGTCCAACCGGGGTCCGAGCCCCTCGACGGCATCGGCGCGTGGGTCTACATCGCTCCCGGGCCACCGCCCGGTCCGGCGCAGGGATCACCTGGTGGATACGAGTACCTGTTGCGCTTCAACCTCCAAAAGCCGTTGCAGGAACCGTTCGGGTTCATCGGACTCAGCACGCGCCCGGACGGGAGTCACTTCGCGGGCCTGGCCTTGGTCAGCGGCCTCGACCAGCCGACCGACACGGTCGACTTCAACTGGTCGCCCGGCCACTTCTATTACCTCCTCGTCTATCAAGTAGGCGCAAACGAGTGGATCGGGTGGGTCTACGACCACAACGCCGCCTCATGGACGATCGTGGGAACGGTGACGACACCCGATGGCTCAGGCCGGCTGAGCCCGACCAGCGCCACCACGGTCGACTACCAGAGCGGGGGCGCCAGCTACATCCTGGAATGCGCCGGGTACCCCAGGACCGACGCCGTCTTCTACCCGCCCGTGGGGTACCGGGGCGCAACCGTCACGCTGGCCACCCTCGGCTCCCACACGGTGTACCCCGGCAACTGCCCGACGACTACGACCATCGAGTACGACTGGGTCCACTACCGGCTCGGAGTCGACCCCGCCGCCTGATCCTCGGTCGCATGAGCCGGAGGCGCCCCGGACCCGGCCTGGGCCCAACAGCGCCCCCTCGACCACCGGCAGCGCGTGGGTGACCTGGCGGACCCGGATGAGCACGTCCCATACCCGCTCGAACTTCTTCCAGTCCGCCGAATAGGCGGCGTGGCGGGCCCGGCCGGTCCAGTCGTCGTGGGCGGCGGCACCACGGGCGACGTCGCGCCACCGGTAGAACTCCCGGTAGGCCCGCCAGTACCCCTCCTCCATCTGCTCGGGGCTCATCCGTGCCGGCCGAACGACGGTGTGCCGGGTGTCGTAGAGATCCCAGTCGTGGTGGAGGAGCCGGCCCTCCGCCTCCATGCGCTGGTACAGGCCGGTCGACGGGTAGGGCGTCAGGACGTGGAAGGTTGGTCATGGTTCAGGAGACCGACGACGGGTGCCCTCTGGCTCCGCCGACATCGTGGTGCGGCGGTCGGAATGAGTCAGGGGATTCCGGGTCGCTCCGGCATGGGCTGCTCGAGCGTGTCCGCCCCGACCATCGATGCGTGCGGCGGTGTCGGCTCCGGCGGACTCGGCCGGAAGGAGCGGGCGGCGGCCGGCCCCAGAGACTCCCGGGCCCGGGCGACCGCGTCACCGGCGATGCGCTCGACATCGACCATCGGGCTCGCCGCCGCCGGCGCTCCAGGCTCGCCGACCGTCTCCGTAGCGCGCAGCACCACCTCCAGGTAGGCGGCGGCGGCCTCGCCCCGCGCCATCCGCCGGAAGGGATCCCGCAGCTGGTCGGGCATTTCCAGGGCCGCCAGCCGGGCTTTGGCGTCGGTGTAGTCGAACAGCGTCTCCGCCACCAGGGTCGCCGTCCCGACGTACCGCGGCGACGCCATGGTGAACAGGAAGGCCGCCAGCCCGCACAGAGCGGCCCCGGCCACCAGGGCTGCGGCGGTGGCCGCGCTCTCCAGCTCCAAGAACAGGCCGATCACCCCGGACACCAGCACCATGAACCCCGCAAGCAGCAGGAACCACACGCCCTGGTCGAAGTCGGCCGCCCGCCTCGGCCACCGACCACCTCCCCTGGCGCCCTCGAGCCCTCGGTTGCCCACCCGGTCTCCCATGGCGAAACCTCCTCTGCGCGTGGGAGGAGTCTTCCCTCGGGACCGGACCGTCTACACCGCCGTGAGCCCAACACCGCCGTGAGCCCTACACCGCCGGAGCCCTACACCGCCAGGAGGTCGGAGAAGGCGGCCAGCTCGACGGCGCTGGTGTCGCCCTCGTGGGTGATGAGCCCGCCCTCCATCACCGCGTAGCGCTCGGCCAGGCGCAGGGCGAACTCCACGTACTGCTCGACCAGCAGGATCGTCATGCCCGTCGACTTGTGGAGGTTGGCGATGGCGTCCTCGATCTCGAGGATGATCGACGGCTGGATGCCCTCGGTGGGCTCGTCGAGCACGAGCACCTTGGGGCGGGAGACGAGCGTCCGGCAGATGGCCAGCTGTTGGGCCTCACCGCCGGAGAGGAGCCCAGCGGCCCGGTTTAGGAGCTTGTGCAGGTTCGGGAACACGTCGAGGGCCTCGTCGATGGCGGCGGGGTCGCCCTTGCGTTCCCGCTCGAACACGACCTGCAGGTTCTCCCTCGCCGTCAGGTGCGGGAACACCTGGTGCCCCTGGGGCACGTACCCGATGCCGGACTTGGCCCGTTTCGGGGGGCTGAAGGAGCTGATGTCCTCCCCGTCCAGGAGGATGCGGCCGCCCTTGAGCGGCAACACGCCCATCACGCCGTTGAGCAGGGTGGTCTTGCCCACGCCGTTGCGGCCCATGAGGCAGGTGAGGCTGCCGTCCGGCACCGTCATGGAGACGCCGTAGACGACCTCGGTGCGCCCGTAGGCGATGCGGACGTCCTCGATTTCAAGCCTCACGTGGCCTCCACCCCGGCTGCGACGGGCGCCGCGCCCGAGCGCTCGTCGCGCGACCGGCCCAGGTAGACCTGGCGCACCGTGGCGTCGGCCTGTACCTGCTCGACCGTCCCCTCGAACAAGAGCCTGCCCTCGTGCAGCACCGTCACCGTGTGGGCGAAGCGCCGCAGGAAGGCCATGTCGTGCTCGATGACGACCACCGTGTGGTCGCCGGCCAGCTCGTTCAGCAACGCCCCGGTGTCGAGCCGCTCCTGGGGGCTCATGCCCGCCACCGGCTCGTCCAGCAACAGCAGCTTGGGCCCCTGCACCAGCAGCATCCCGATCTCCAACCACTGCTTCTGGCCGTGGCTCAGGGCGCCCGCCGCCTGATCGGGCACGTCGGCCAGCCCGACCCGCTCCAGCGTGGCGGCGACCCCGTCGCTCACCGTCCGCCGGTTCCTGAACAGCGTGATCATCGGGCGCCGGAAAGACTCGGCCAGGTCGAGGTTCTCGACCACTGTCAGCGTCTCGAAGACGGTCGGGGTCTGGAAGCTACGACCGATGCCGAGCCGCACCCGGCGATGCTCGGGCATCTTTCCGAGTTCCCGGCCCTCGAAATACACCTCACCCTCACAGGGCCTGGTCAGGCCGGTGATGCAGTCGATGAGCGTCGTCTTGCCGGCGCCGTTGGGACCGATGAGGAACCGCAGCTCGCCCTGCTCGACGGTGAGGTCGACGCCGTCGAGGGCGCGGAAGCCGTCGAACTCCACGGCCACGTGCCGGACCTCAAGGACAGCGGTCACGACCTCTCCACCCCAGTGTTCGGAACCCCAGTGTTCGGCACCAACGGAGCCGGTACGAGCGGCGCGTCGGGTGAGCCCGACCCACGTTGCAGCCTGGCGCGAGCCATCTCCCAGCCCTGGCGCAGGAGTCCGGCCAGCCCCCCCGGGAAGAACGCCAGCACGACGATGAACAGCAGTGCCTGCATGTAGAGCCAATCGTCGGGCCGCGCCGCGCTGACGGTCACCCGGGCCCAGTTCACGACCAGGGCGCCCAGGACAGCTCCCCACAGCACCCCTCGTCCGCCGACGGCGACCCAGCAGATCATGAGGATCGAGGGTAGGTAGTCGAACTGGCCGGGCGAGACGATGCCGAACACCGGTGCGGCGATGGCCCCGGCGAAGCCGGCGATCCCCGCCGCGATCACGAACCCGATGGTCTTGACGATCGCCGGGTCGTAGCCCAGGAAGCGCACCCTGTCCTCGCTGTCGCGCGTGGCCTGGAGCAGCTTGCCGTATCGGCTGCGCACGACCTTCATGGCCAGCGCCAGCACGACCAGCAGCCCGACGGCGGCGATCGAGTACAGCCACCGGTTCGTCGACGGCTGGTACTTGCTCCGGCCGAAGATCTGGGTGAACCCGGTGAGACCGTTGAACCCTGCGGTGAGCTTCAGGTTGCCGATGAGCAGCAGGGCGAAGATGACCGCCGTGGCCTGGGTCAGAATGGCGAAGAACGGACCCCGGATCCGTCGCTTGAACACCAGGAGGCCGAGCAACCCGCCCAGGACCATCGGGATCAGGACGGCGGCCAGTGCCGCGAACCAGAAGCTCTGGAACGGCCGCCAGATCGCCGGCAGCGCGGTGTAATCGCTGTAGAGGCCCATGAACTCGGGGAGTGCCCCCGTGGGCACGTTCTCGAGCGACAGGTGCATACCCATGGCGTAGGCGCCCAGGCCGAAGAACAGGCCCTGGCCCAGGGCCAGCATGCCGCCGTAGCCCCATGCCAGGTCCAGCCCGACCGCCACCATGGCGTAACAGAGCCACTCGGCCCACTGGCGGATGTCGGTCGGATTGCTGATGATGCTCGGCCACACGAAGAGCCCGGCGCCGAACAGGCAGAGGGCGATGCGGGCCGTCCACGGGTTCTTGGCCCCGGCCAGCAACGGCAGGCGGGCCACCAGTCCCCGGCGGCCGCGGCCAGGCGTCGTCGACGCGGTGGCTGGCGCCTCGACCGTGACGAGATCGGTCACGTAGTCAGCCCCCGGGTCCGGAAGGAGACGATGCCGTTGGGCCGGAACTGCAGGAAGAGGATGACGAAGAAGAACACCGCGGCCTTGGCCAACGTCGACGACGTCCAGTCCTCGACGAAGGCGTTGAGCGTGCCGAGGACGACGGCGGCGATGACGACCCCCTGGATCTTGCCGAGACCACCCACGATGACCACGAGGAACGCGCTCACGATGTAGGCGGTGCCGGTGCCGGTGCCGATGGGCCCGATCAGTGCCACCGCCACGCCGGCGATCCCGGCCAGTCCCGACCCGATGAAGAACGTGATGGCGTCGACCCGGGCGGTGGGCAGCCCGCTGACCGCGGCCAGCTCGCGGTTCTGCATGACCGCCCGCATCCGGCGCCCGGCCGGCAGCTTGGTCATGAACAGCCAGACGACGACCATCGTCAGCACGACCAGCAGGAGTATGAACAGCCGGGTGTGGGTGACAGTGATGCCGAACAGGCCCCACTGGCCGTGGAGGAAGGTCGGGACGGCCACGTCCTTGTTGTTGGCCGAGAAGATGTCCTTGGCCGCCTGTTGCAGGAGCAGGCTGACCCCGAAGGTGACGAGCAGGGTGTCGAGGGCCCGCCCGTACATGCGCCGGATGAGCACTCGCTCGAGAATCACGCCCATGAGCCCGGACACCAGGAACGCCACCGGCAGGGCCACGAGAATGGCCGTGCCCTTGGAGTCCTCGTACACCGTCGTCTGGAGGACATAGGCCGTGTAGGCCCCGATCATGATGAACTCGCCGTGGGCCATGTTGATGACGCCCATCTGGCCGAAGGTGAAGGACAGTCCCAGGCCGACGAGCAGGAAGATCGAGGCCAGGGTTATCCCGATGTAGAGGTTGTTGAGGATCGTCTCCACGTGTGCTCTCCGGTGAGCGCCGCCGCCCAGGGGATCCGGGCGGCGGCGCTGCTCACCTTGGGACTAGCCGGCCGGGTTCTTGGCCGCGTCGCACTCGGCCCGGGCCTGGCCGGTCGCGAGCCCTGCGGTCACTGCCCACGCGTAGGTGTCAAGGCAGGGGTCGGGAGCGATGGGGGTCCCCGAGTTCCAGACCTCGTCGATCAGGCCCGACGAGTTCACCTTGCCGATCCGCGCCGTCTTGTAGACGTGGTGGTTGGTGGGGTGCACCGTCAGGTGACCTTCGGGCGTGTCCAGCTCGATACCGCCGGCCGCCTTGGCCACTGCGTCGGGATCGAAGCTGCCGGCCTTCTCCACCGCCGCCTTCCAGATGTAGACCGAGTTGTAGCCGGCCTCGATCGGGTCGTCGGTGTGCTTGTCGGCGCCATATTCCGCCTGGAAGGCGGCGACGAACTCCTTGTTCTTCGGGTTGTCGGTGGTCTGGTAGTAGTTCCAGGCCGTCAGGTGCCCGACCAGGTTGTCGACGCCGACGCCGGCCGTCTCCTCCTCGGCGATGGACACGGAGACCGTCTGGATCTGCTCCGGCGTGTTGCCCTTGGCCTTGAGCTCCTTGAAGAACGCCACGTTGGTGTCGCCGTTCAGGGTGTTGAAGACGACCTGGGGCTTGGCGTCGATGACCTTCTGCACGAGGCTCTGGACGTTGGTGTCACCCAGCGCCAGGTACTCCTCGCCGACGATCTCGAGGCCGTTGGCGGCCGCGTACGCCTTGATCTCCTTGTTGGCGGTGCGGGGGAAGACGTAGTCGGAGCCGACCAGGTACACCTTGGTCAGGCCCTGCTGCTTCAGGTAGTCGAGGGCGGGGATGATCTGCTGGTTGGTCGTCGCCCCGGTGTAGAAGATGTTGGGCGAGACCTCGAGGCCCTCGTATTGCACCGGATAGAAGAGCAGGCAGTCGTTGCCCTCCACCACTGGCTTCATCGCCTTGCGGCTGGCCGACGTCCACCCGCCGAACACCACCGCGACCTTGTCGGTGCTACACAGCTGCTCCACCTTCTGGGCGAAGACCTCGGGCTTCGACTCGCCGTCGAGGACCACGGGCGTGAGCTGCTTGCCCATGACGCCGCCGGCGGCGTTGATCTCCTTGATGGCGAGCATCTCGGCGTTCTTGACCGCTACCTCACTGATGGACATCGTGCCGCTCAGCGACTGAAGGACGCCGACCTTCACACTCTCGGCGGTCGGGTCGGTGGCGATGTCGGATCCGCCGCTGCTGCAGGCGGCCAAAGTGAGGGCCACCAACGCCACGCAGGCGAACAGTGTCTTCGACGACGGTCTCTTTTTCATGCGCTCCCCAAGTCCCTGGATGTCGAGTCCCTGTGACCATATGGACGGGCGATTGCCCGTCCGTGAAGCGCAGATGTTGCGCGAATGACCATTCGCTGACGGCTTCCTGACAAATGTCCACTGCCGTATACCGCCCGGTGTGCCCAGCCGTGTGCCCAGTCGTGTGCATCACCTGCGGACAGCTCGGATCCGGCTCGGAGGGCCGAACCGCGTGATCCGGCGCCGCCGATGGCCTAGCCTTGGCCGTTCGACGTTCGGGAACGGGAGGGCGTGACATGGCAGAGGGACTGACGGGCAGGTCGGCCGTCCGAACCGCGGCCGCGATCATGATGGCGGCAGCGTTCGTGCTGCTCGGGGGCACCGCGTGGGCACAGACTGCCACCGGGGGCTCCAGCGTGGGTACGGGAGACTCGGGCGGTGGGGCCGGTGGCTCCAACGTCGTCGTCGCCGCGCCGGTGGCCATCTCGGGCGACTCCGGCGAGGCCACGGCCAGCTCCTCGGCCACCAACACCGGCCAGACCGGCGACGCCACGTCGCAGGCCATCTCCAACCCGGTCAGCAGCTCGGGCGCCTCCGGCGGCACCGGCGACCAGGGCGGCTCCACGTCCAACCCCACCGCCACCAACACCGCCATCCTCGGCACTGCGGTCGCCGGCGGTTCGCGGGTCTCCAGCAACGCCTCCGAGTCCAGCGGTGGCACGGGCGACTCGGTCGCCGGGTCTTCCGCCGGCCAGCCGGCAGCCCAGGCGGGTGGGGGCTCCGGGGCGGACACGCTCACCGCCTACACGTCCGGCGGAAGCGCCCCGTCAGAGCCGGCCCTGCCGGCCACCGCCGGCTCGTCGGCCGCCTTCCAGGCACCCGAGAGCGACGGTGGAGGCTTCACCGGCTTCACCCGGGCCGTGGCCAGAGAGACCGGGGGCACCCAGACCGCCAACCTGTTCATGCTCGGCCTCGGCGTCCTCCTGGCGGCAACGCTGGCCATGAACGCCGGCCGCCTCAACGCCTACTGGGCGACGGTGGGGTCCCCCCAGGCCGCCTGAGCAATCCCAGGGGGCCCGACATTGAGGCACCAGCGAGCCGGCTCGGGGTCGACGGCATGGAGTCACGGATTCCTTGGTGACGTGTACCGCGCGGACAACGCCGCAGGCGTCGTTCTCGGCCTGCCGGCCGGTACTGTTGCGTCCCGGCCACTACGCAGAAGCCGACCAGTTCGCTCCGTTCACAATCGCCGCGGGTGTCGCAGGTCACTGCAGCTGACTCCTTCGAGCTGGAGCGACGCCTCGGGCACCGCTCGGCGCGATACATCGCCCGCTACACCATTCCCCCGGAGGACATGACCGCCGGCTACGTCGAGGACCTGTAGTGGAGGCCCCACGTACGTCGAGGGCGCGGATCATCACCAGCTCCTTTCCCGCGTTGGCGAGTCCCTCTGGCAGCGCTTCGAGGGCTGAACGACGCCCCTGGTATCCAGCGTCAGGATCAGAACTTTCACCGGTCGCCCCGCTCATCGTGGTAGCGGGCCATCAGTTCCCAGTACCAGAGCAGCAACGCCATCAGCGTCGCCATGGACACTGCGGCCGGTACGGCACGGCGCTTGCGGGCGGCGATCATCGCGACGACGCCGGCCACGGACGCGCCCACATTGACGGCCATCGCGGCGTCCATCGGCCGGTCCTCGATCCACTGCTCCTCGCCGAGCACCGCCCTGGTCGCCCACGCCCGCTCGTGCGCGGGCTTGCCGTACACCATCGGGTTCACCGCCATCCAGACGCCCACCAGCGCCGCGTCCCGCCAGCTGCGACGCCACACCGGCACCAACACGAGCGGCGCGCTGGCCCACCTGGTCCACGCGCTCCACGGGTTGCAGTGTCGGGCAAACACTGCCCGTTTCACCTGCCGCCACCGCGCCATGTCCTCGTGGTGCCGGGCAGAAGTTCGTTGAACGTGGGTCATGCTTCCCTCCTTGGCGTCGTAGACCCAGTTGAACACTTGGGCTGTCTGGTTGCGGTGCTCGATGAGGGCCAGCATTCTGGCGAGCAGGTCGTCGCGTGAGTCGAACTCGCCGCGTCGTAGCACCTTGCGGGTGAGGATCGAGAAGAACGCTTCGACCTGGTTGAACCACGAGGCGTGGACGGGGTGCGATGGACGACGAATCGTGCGTGGCCAGAATGCTCGGCCAACCATCTTTGTCGCTTTTCGAGCGGTGCGAACTGCCGTTGTCGATCACGAGGTGGATCGCCAAGGCCGGATCGATCGACACCTCGAGACGGTGGATGGTCGCACCAGGACGGTTATGACGTCGGTCTGGGGAGAAGGTCGGAGCTGTTCGCCAGGGACGCGCCGTCCAGGCGTCCCGTAGGCTGCCGCCGTGGCCGACGACGCCGACCTGGTCGCCCGGCTGCAGGCGGGGGACGAGGGGGCGTTCGCCACCCTCGTCGATCTCTACCACGCTCCCCTCCTCCGACTGGCGTGCACCTTCGTGCCCAGCCGGGCCGTCGCCGAGGAGGTCGTGCAGGACACCTGGCTGGGCGTCGTCCGGGGCATCGACCGGTTCGAGGGCCGTTCGTCACTCAAGACGTGGCTCTTCCGCATCGTGGTCAACCGGGCTCGCACCGCCGGCGTCCGGGAGCGGCGGGAGACGCCCACCGATCGGCCCGACGAGCCCTCGGTCCCCCTGGAGCGGTTCAACGCCTCCGGCGGGTGGGCGTCGCCCCCCAGCCCCTGGACCGACGATGCCGAGGAGCGAATCGTGGCCCGTCAGACAGCGCACAAGGTGTCCCGCCATCTCAACTTGCTGCCCGAGCGCCAACGGCAGGTGGTTGTCATGCGCGACTTCGAGGGCCTGCCCGCGACCGAGGTGTGCAGCATCCTCGGCATCACCGAGGCCAACCAGCGGGTGCTCCTGCACCGGGGCCGCTCCCGCGTGCGCAACATGCTGGAACGGGAACTGGGGAAGGGCTGAGCCGATGTCGCGACGAGACGCCATGATGTGCCAGAAGGCCGTCGAGTTGGTCACCGACTACCTCGAGGGCGCCCTGACGTTCGCCGAGCGGGCCCGGTTCGAGGCGCATCTGGCCGGCTGCCCCCACTGCACCGAGTACCTCCGGGAGATGCGAGTGACCATCGCCGCCCTCGGCCGGGTGGAACCGGAGTCGGTGTCGCGAGCGGCCCGCGACGACCTCATCGCTCTCTACCGGAGGTGGCGGGCGAGCTAGTGCCGTGTCCATGAACCATTGCCCGCGTAGCGCGGAGTCAGGGGCGCCGCTGGCAAGGCCGCAGGACGACGGCGCACTCTTCTGCGTGCATCGAGGACGAGAACGCAGCCAGCGGTGGCCCTGGCCGGCGGGACGCGGCAAAGGTTTGTGGTCACGGCACTAGCCCAGGCGGCCCGGATGGCGGACGCGCCGCACGGGGCGTTTGCGACCGGTCGAGACTACGGCTCGCTCGAAGGTTCCCAGACGAGCTCAGACACGTCGAGGACCACGCGGAACCCGCCGTCGGGCTGCCGGCGGACCTCGCCGGTGAGCACGCACAGGGCGTCGTTCAGCCAGCTGTACCTGTCGTCGTCGCTGAGGTGGGTGATGCTTCCCAGCAGGTGCGAGCCCTCGTCGCTCGAGCGGCCGTACCCGTGCCAGGCGAACAGGACGGTGGCTCCGTCATCCGTCTCGAGCACTCCCCGAAAGTCGGGCGTCAACGTGCCGTCGGTTCGTCGTCGCGGGTAGTTGGCGGCCCGCAGCCGGGCCGCCACGCGCCCGTCGGCGCGGCCCTCGACGAGGAGGAAGCCCTGCTCCTCGACCCCCCCGGCGCCCCTGAGGGCGACATGCCAGTTGTCGGTGGGCGCAAACGTGCAGGTGTAGAGGGGGTCGAGGCGCACCGGGAGGATCTACCGAGCCGCGAGTCCGGCCACGGCGGCGGGCAGGTCGCCCCAGGAGCCGACCGGCGAGAGCTCGCCGTCCTCGCCGACGCCCCACCCGAAGATCGACCCGGAATCGGCGTCGATCGCGTAGAGGTAGTCGCCGTCGGCCGTGAGGCCCTCGTCCCGAAGGCCCGGCCGCCCGTCGACGGACCATCCCGCCGCCGCGTCGTCCAGCGTCAGGCTCCCGTCGGCGGCGATCGAGTACCTCGAGACCGCCCCGTCGGCGAAGTTGGTCGTGAATGCGAACCGGCCGTCGCCGGTGACGACGGCCCAGCAGATCTCGCTGCGGCCGTTGCCCACCGACGCGGTCACGGACGTGACCGCCGATCCGGCCACCGAGTACGACGACGCCGCCGCCGCCCCCTTCTGGGCCCGGAAGGCCTCGGTCACGACGAGCGTCCCGCCGCTCGTCACCGCGAACCCGTACGGGGTCGGGCCGCTCGATGCGATGGTCTGGGGTTCCCCGAGCATGCCGTTGGCGTCGACCGGGATGGCGCTGATCGAGTCCGTGCCCCGCTCGGTGACGATGAGCGCTCTGCCATCGGGCGTGAAGCCGACCTGGGCCGGATCGGCGTCTGGTGCCAGTGCGTGCTCGGTGCCGGCCACCGGCTCGAGGCCGGCCGTGCCGAGCCGGAAACCGACCAGGCCCGGCTTGCCCGTGGCCAGCACGTACACCAGGCCTGCGTGTTCGGCGATGCTCTTCGGTGCTCCGCCGGCGGGCGAGCGGCCGACGAGCTCGAGACCGCCGTCGTCGGCGACCGCGAACACGCTGACGTCATCGCTGCCGACGTTGGCCACGAGGAGATGCCCACCGTCGGACGTCAGGAGCACCGAGCCCTGGGACGTGAGGTGCGGCTTGCCGTCGCCCGCGCCGCCCGTGGTGTGCTCGGCCGACCGTTCCAGGGCGCCGCTGGACGCCCGGCGGTACGCGACCACCCTGTTCTCGGGTTCGTTCGTCTGGACGTACACCGAGCCGACTGTGCTTCCGTTCGACATTTGCCCTCCTGTGGGTTGGTCAGAACTCCGTGAAACCGTCCTCTGGCAAGCGGTCGCGTTACGGGTCCGGCGACTGGAGCGTCGGGCCAAGCCCCGCTCGCTCAGGGAATCGGGATGGGGGTGATCCCGACCTTGGCGATGCGCGCCGTGGCCAGGCCTTGGACGCTGAACGTCGGCTGCGACAGGTTCAGCACCCGCACGCCCGAGATCTTGCCGGTCCCTCCGTTCTCGGCTCCTCCTCGCTGCTGACCGTCGGCGGCGAGAATCCAGCCGCCCGTAACGGAGCCCTCCGCACCGGACGCCTCCGCCCGGTAGAGCCCGGCATCGGCCTCGACCAACTTCCCGCTCACCGGGAGCGTGCGACCGTCCGGGAGGGTCAGCGTGCCGGTCATGTCGGTGCCGGTGAGGTGCAGCTGCAGGCGCCCGGATTCCCCTGGCACGTCCACGGCGCCGCCTTCGGACGGCCCGTTGAACCACGCCTGGATCGTCGGCATGGTCCCCGCCGGATCGGCCGGCACGCCGTCGCAGACGTAGGCCAGGGCACGCGTTCCATCGACCACGACCGAAACGAAGGCATTGGTCCCCTCGGCCACGCCGACGTAGCTGCGTACGCCCCCTGTAGTCGATGGCGCAGTGGTGTCGCTGGACTCACTCGAACCGCAGGCGGCCAAGAGGCCGACGGCGAGGGCGAGGAGCGCCGCCCCTCCCGCCCGACGAACGACGCTGTTGTCTCTCATGCCGAAGAGTCCTCAGCTGTGCCCCCGGCGTTACACGACGGCCCCTCCGTTCGGTCGTCGGCCCGCCAATGTTTGCATTGGCACAGCGGGTCTGGTGTTCGCCGTCGAGGTCCCCTTTCAGGAGGACCTGTCCCGCCACATGCTCCTGCCGGCGGCGATCAGCGCGGCCGCCGGCTATGTCACCTTCGCCGCACTGGCGGGGACCGAGCCGATCCTTCCAGTAGCGGGCCAGGCGCCGTTCAACCTCGTCGTGGCCGGCCTGCTCGCCCGGGTCCTCGTCGCCCTCGTCCGGCGAGCCGGGCAGCTTTCGACCCCGGGCCACCCACTCGTGCGGGCCCTGGCCGCCGGGGCTGTCCTCGCTGGCGTCGTGGTCGTCGGTCACCAGTTGTCCAGCGAACCGCTGATGCTCGGTCCCGGCTACCACGCCCTGGGCCGGGTGCTCGACCCCCACCGCAGCGTGCTGGCGATCGTGGCCCTCGGCACGCTGCGCGTCGTCGGCACCACGGCGGCCGTCGGGGGAGGCGGCGTCGGCGGGCTGTTCATCCCCCTCGTCACCCAGGCCAACCCCACCCTGTTTTCCGTCGTCGGCATGGCCGCCTTCCTCGGCGCCGGCTACCGGGTGCCGCTGGCCGCGGTGGTATTCGTCGCCGAGTTCACCGGACGACCCGGCTTCGTCGTGCCAGGGCTCATCGCCGCCGTCGTGGCCCAGCTCGTGATGGGCCAGTCTCCATCTCCCCGTACCAGCTGGCCGGGCGCTTCGGGCAGGCCGACCGCTGACGTCCTCGCGTCCGACGTCGACCGGCACCTGTCGACCGGGTCGGCGTGTGGGCCCCGTGATTCGACCTCACCCGCCATGGTCCAAGATGGGGGCAACCACTTCGGTGGTGGGTGAGCCGGGAAGCCTGGTCGGCGGGCATTGCCACGCGACCGGAGGAGGCCACCCCGTGGGCATGAGCACGAGCGACGACGGCAGGCACAGCGCCGAGCCGGCCGGGGCCGCCTCGGCGCTGCCGGGTCGGAGGATGCCGCGAGTCCTGCGCCAGTTCCTCGAGACCGAGGCTGCGGGCGGGATCGTCCTACTGGTGGCGGCGGTGGTGGCGCTGGTGTGGGCCAACTCGCCGTGGAGCTTCTCCTACGAGACGCTGTGGCACACCGACCTGTCCGTCGGACTGGGCCGGTTCGTGCTCGTCGAGGACCTCCGCCACTGGGTGAACGACGGGCTCATGGCCCTGTTCTTCTTCGTCGTGGGGCTCGAGATAAAGCGCGAGCTCGTCCACGGCGACCTGCGGGAGCCGCGGGTGGCGGCCATGCCGGCCATCGCCGCCCTCGGCGGCATGGTGGTGCCCGCCCTGCTGTTCCTCCTGGTCACCGTCGGCGGCGGCGGGGCCAAGGGCTGGGGCATCCCTATGGCCACCGACATCGCCTTCGCCATCGGCGTGGTGGCACTGCTGGGTTCGAGGGTGCCGGCGTCGCTCAAGCTGTTCCTGTTGACCTTCGCCATCGTCGACGACATCGGCGCCATCGTGGTGATCGCCGTCTTCTACGCCACCGACGTGCAGCCCGTGTTCCTCGCCACCGCAGCCGGCATCGTCGTCGTGATGCTGGTCCTGCGGCGGGCCGGCGTGGTGTGGACGGCGCCCTATGTCCTGCTGGGCGTCGGCGTGTGGCTGGCGACACACGCGTCGGGGGTCCATGCCACCATCGCCGGGGTGGCCCTCGGCTTGCTGGCGCCGGCCCGGGCCCTCAGTCCGGCCGCGGTCAGCCGGGAGTGGGCCCGAGACCTGAGCGACGATCCCAGCCCCGCCGAGCTCGATGCCATGAACCGGCTGGCCCGGACGACCGTCTCTCCTGCCGAGCGGCTCGAGCATCTACTGCACCCGTGGACGAGCTTCGTCGTGGTGCCCCTCTTCGCCCTGGCCAACGCCGGCGTGGTGATCAAGGCCGACTCCTTCGATTCGCCGGCCACCGTCGGGGTGACGGCGGGCGTGGTGCTCGGACTGGTGGTGGGCAAGCTGGTCGGGATCACGGCTGCGACATGGCTGGCCGTGCGCAGCGGGCTCGGCCGGCTCCCCGAGGGGGCGACGTGGGCCATGGTCCTGGGCATCGCCGCCATCGGCGGCATCGGCTTCACCGTCTCGTTGTTCATCGCCGAGCTTGCCTACGAGCCGGGTGCCATCCAGGACGCAGCCAAGCTCGGTGTGCTGGGGGCCTCCACGGTGGCGGCCCTGCTCGGCGCGATGTTGCTGGTCAGGGCCTGCCGAGGCAGCTCACAGGCCTGAGCGCCCACAACTGGCACGAGGACGGTGCCGACCCGGCGACCGTCGAACGCGAAGAGGCGTCTCCGGTCAGCAGGCGACTTGGACGTCCCGCGACGACCATCCGTAGCCCGGCTGGGGGCTCTTGACCTGATCCCAGGTCCAGACTCGTAGCCAGTGACCGCACACCGCGCGGTACTCGTAGTTGAGGGTCCGGGTGTAGCTGATCCGGCCGTAGTTGTTGCACTCGGGCCCGCACGGGCCGGTCCCGGCCTTGATCCACTCGCCGCTGATGGCCGACGTGCCGGCGGAGAGGTCTTGGAAGGTCACGTAGACATCACCGCCGGCGGTGAAGCTGAAGCCGCCCACCGGCACCTTCACATAGGTCCTCCAGGTGTCCGGAGAGACCCCGCCGCTGTCGTACACGTCAAGTCGGCCGATGGTCACGACCGGCTTGTCGGCCGGCGCGGCCAGGGCAGGCCCGGCTGCGGCCAGCCCCAGGATGACGATGCACGCGGTCGCGGCGACGGTCTGAGCGATCCTGCGCATGGCTGCCTCCATGTTCTCGTTCTCGTTGGTGTCGCCAGTCCGTCCTCGCCGGCGGTTGCGCCGTTACGGGTCCTTGGCTCGTCGAGCACCTCGAAGGCAATAGCCGCCGGCCCTGGCGCCGACCACGGTGCGGGCACGCCCCTCCGCCTGGACGAGCCCACCGAGGACCACCCCGCCAGGGTCCTCGCCGCTGCGGTGGCGTCACCAGACTGACGACTCGCCAGAGGTCAACGTCGGGCAACGGGGCGGGGGAGTCCGGTGAGAGACAGGATCGCGATCGTTCCCGGGGAACCGAATGGATGTTCGTGTGTTCTCCGGCCGTGAGAGTCCAGCGGCTCACCCTCGGATCGGAGCAGTCGTGGACCGTCGTCGCTGCGGACGGACTGCCGATCCCGCCCGTCGAACAATGGTTGGAGCAGCTCCGGGTAGCCAACGCCGCACCGAACACGGTCCGGGCGTACGCCGCCGGCTTGGCGCTGTGGTGGGTCTTCCTCGATGTCGACGGGCTCGACTGGCGGGCGGTCGGCCTTGGGGACGTGGCCTCGTCCCTCTCCTGGATGCGCTACCGGCAGCCGGATCGCTCACCGTCGGAGGCGACGCTGTCCGCCCGGCTCGCGGCAGTCGTGGCCTTCTACCGTTTCCACGAGGCCTTCAGCAGCGTCGCCGTCGCCCCCAGTGTCTCTACAAAGTCGGCGGGCGCTGGCGAGGGCCGGGCAGAGGCGTCCTGGCCCATCTGGAGACCCGCCGCGAGCACCGTGAGGCCGCTGTGCGGGTTCGTCGGCATTCGCTCGTGGCCCTGGCCGGTCTCGGGTCGCCAGAAGGCGATGGCGTCTTCGTGGCTCGGCTCCGCTATGCGCAGACCAAGATCGACAACGCCCCCGACAGCATCCCCGTGGAGGCCGATGTCGTCGGCATCAATCTTGAACCTCTACCGGTTCCGGAGGATGTCTAGGGTTTGCCGCCTTCGCGTGCTCGCTTCGTGTACGTGCCGGCGGTGATCGTGTCGTACGACCGGGAGATGATCGTCTCGAGGACGTCGAGGTCGACGGTGGTCAGGTCCTTCATGTAGATGCAGCCGACGCCCGTCGTGTGCGGCCCGAGCTGTTCGAGCAGCTCCGCATGCGCCCCCACGCCGTCGACGACGTAGACAGTGGTCGCCGCCTTGCGGGCGGAGAATCCGGCGGCAGGCGCGTCGCCCTCGCGGCCACTTTCGTACTTGTAGTGATACTGGCCGAACCCGACGATGCTTCCCCACATCCGAGGCTCTTCGCCGGTGGCGCGGCGGATCAACTCGACCATCGTCTCGGCATCGCGTCGGCGCTTGGGTGCCGAGATGCCATCGAGGTAGGCGCGTACTTCCATCACGTTCAGGGATCTTCGCGCAACGGCGACCCGTCCGGGCGGCACGACCACCAACGATCTGACGAGCGCTCGACGACCCCACCGAGCCGAGCTCACAGGTGCCTACTACCGTGAACATCCTCACGCCGACTCGGTCCGACCAGCCCGCGACCATGCGGAGGGCGACTTGACGGGAATCTGGTGATCGGCGGCCTGGTGATCGATGGCTGCTGAGTCACCGTCTTGGTTCGACCGGGCCGTACCCGGCTTGGCCGTGGCCCGTGGATACGAGCGTCGCTGGCTGCGGGCCGACGTTGTCGCCGGCGTCGTGCTGGCGGCGATCCTCGTCCCGCAGGGAATGGCATACGCGGAGCTCGCCGGCCTACCCGCCGTAACTGGTCTCTACACGACCATCGGGTGCCTGTGGGGTATGCGGTGTTCGGGCCGTCGCGGGTCCTCGTTCTCGGACCGGACTCGTCCATCTCGCCGCTGTCCTGGCTGCGATCACACCTCTGCTCATCGCTGGCGGCGACGTCGGCCGGGCCGTTGCCCTGGCGGGAATGATGGCGCTCCTCGTCGGCCTGATCGAGATAGCCCTGGGCCTGGGAAAGCTCGGCTTCGTCGCCGACCTCCTGTCCAGCGAGGTCCAGGTCGGTACATGAACGGCCTCGCCACTACGATCATCGTCGGTCAGCTCCCCAAGCTGTTCGGCTTCTCGACCGACGAAGACGGCTTCTTCGGCGAGATTGGTGCGTTCCTCCGGGGTCTGGACCAAACTCAGGCGAGCGCGGCCGCCATCGGTACCGCGGTGCTGCTCGTGTTGATGCTCCTGCCCCGCCTGACCCGCCGCATTCCGCCGTGCTGGTGGCGGTCGTCGGCGCGGCGCTCGCGTCGGCCCTCCTGGGACTCGCCGACGAGGACGTGGCCACCGTCGGTTCGCTCCCCGCCGGCGTGCCGAAGCCGGCGTTGCCAGGGACCTCACTGAGCGATGTGGGCCCGCTGCTGGTCGCGGCGGTGGGGATCACCCTCGTGTCGCTCACGGACACGATCGCGACCGCGTCGAGCTGCGCGGCGCGCCGCGGCGACGAGGTCCGGCCCGACCAGGAGATGATCGGCCTCGGCGCCGCCAACATCGCCGCCGGGCTCCTGCAGGGGTTTCGCGGTGTCGACTAGTAGTCGCGCACCGCGGTGGCAGAGCAGTCCGGAGCGAGAACGCAGCTCACGGGCCTCGTCGGCGCAGGCGTGGTCGGCCTCCTCCTTCTCTTCCTGAACCCGCTGCTGGCCGATTTGCCCCAGGCCGCGCTCGGGGCCGTCGTGATCGCCGCCGCGCTGTCGCTGGTGAACGTCGGCGCGCTGATCCGCTACGCCCGGGTCCGCCGTAGCGCCGTGGCGCTGTCGCTGGTGGCCACCGTCGGGGTGATCGCCTTCGGCGTGCTGGAGGGCATCCTCATCGCCATCGCCCTGGCCGTGCTGCTGTTCTTCCGACGGAGTTGGTGGCCCCACGGGGCGGTCTTGGGCCGGGTCCCCGGGCTGGCGGGGTGGCACAGCGTCGACCTGCACCCGGGTGCCACGGAGCTTCCTGGGGTTGGTCGTGTACCGGTGGGAAGCCCCGCTGTTCTTCGCAACGCCGGCGCCTTCCGTGCGCAGGTCCGCTCCTTGGTCCGCGAGCGCCAGCCCTCGTGGGTCGTCGTTCAGTGCGAGGCGATCACCGACGTCGACGTCACCGCCGCCGAGATGCTCCAGCAGCTCGACCTCGAGCTGAACGCGGCGGGTGTCCACATGGCGTTCGCGGAGATGCGGACCCGGCTGCAGGACCTCACCCATCGCTACGGGCTGTTCGAGACCCTCGATCGTGAACACTTCTATCCGACGCTCGAGGAGGCGCTCGCTTCCATCCGGTCCGAGAGCCCCGATGTCGACCAACCCTGACCCAATGACGCGATCCCCGAGTCCCCGGAGGATCCGTCGAGATGAGGAGCAGTTTGCCAATGATCTATGCATCGATCGCTGACAGGACGCAGCTCGGACGAGCGGCGCGGGAGAGGGTGCCCCGAGCGAGTCATGGTGGGTGGACCCCTGCCGCCGACCGTCCCGATCCGATACGACTGCTGGAGGAGCAGAACGCCGACCGGATCCCATGGCTGGTCCCGATCCGCCACGCCCGGATGAGCGTGTCGCCCTTCACCTTCTACCGGGGAACAGCGCGCATCATGGCCGCGGACCTGGCCAAGACCCCCACGAGCGGCCTGACCGTCCAACTCGGCGGCGACGCCCATCTGTCGAACTTCGGCGCGTACGCCTCCCCCGAACGGCAGCTTGTGTTCGACGCCAACGACTTCGACGAAACGCTGCGAGGACCTTGGGAGTGGGACCTGAAGCGCCTGGCTGCGAGCTTCATGATCGCCGGTCAACACCTCGGCTTCACCGCCCTCGACTGCCGTGTCGTCACCGCTCACTGCGTGTGCACCTACCGCACCGCGATGAGGCAGTTCGCCGATATGGCATTCGTCGATCTCTGGTACGACCACCAGAACGTCGACGACCTTCGATCCGCGGGCGCGGTGGACCCCGCAGAGTTCGAGATGCGCCTCGCTCGTTTCGAGCGCCGGGCCCGCAGCAAGACGAGCCTCGACGCCTTGCACAGGCTCGGGGTCTCGGTCGACGGGCACTATCAGATCCGAAGCGACCCGCCTGTGCTCTTCTCATTGCGCGACCTACCCGCGGAGTACGACGGTCCCACCCTCGAAACCGTCACGTACCGAGCGTTCGAGTCCTACCGCGCGACCCTGAACGACGACCGCCGATATCTGCTCGACCGGTACACGCCGATCGACGTCGGCATCAAGGTGGTCGGTGTGGGCAGCGTCGGCACCCGATGCCTCATCATCCTCCTCCAAGGGCGCGATCCGGACGATCCACTTTTCCTGCAGGCCAAGGAGGCCAACCCATCGGTGCTCGAGGAGCATCTCGAGCCGAGTCCCTACGACAACCAGGGCCGGCGGGTCGTCGAGGGCCAACGGATGATCCAGGCGCAATCGGACTTGTTCCTCGGTTGGACCCAGGGCGAGGAGGGCCGTCAGTTCTACATCCGCCAGCTCCGCGACTGGAAGGGATCGGTGGAGATCGAGGGGGCGACGCCGAACCAGCTTCGGTTCTATGCCGGGCTGTGCGGACGCACCCTCGCCCGCGGCCACGCCCGCTCCGGAGATCCCGTCGCGATCGGGGCGTATGCCGGCAGGGTCGACAACCTCGATCGCGCCATTTGCGAGTTCGCGGAGGCGTACGCCGCGCAGAACCTCGCGGACTACAACGCGTTCCTCGCAGCTATCGAAGAGGGCCGCCTCTCGGCAACCGTGCCCACCTGAGTCGGCCGTCGACCCGCCGCCGTGCCCGGCGGCACCGCTGCTGAGCAGCCGATCTCAGGTCAGCCGTACCAGTCGGCCGGTCTGGAGGCAGCGGTTGCCATCTCCGCATCTGAACGGCCCGGCACCGCCGGCGCGACGCAGGCCTGAGCCAGAAGCCAGCGGCACCACTCGTCGATCCCGTCGCCGGTCCGGGCGCTGACCTGGATCACCCGGGCCGTCGGGGTGACCGCCCGCAGGTTGGCCAGGAACAGGTCGAGATCGAAGTCGAGGTGGGGAAGAAGGTCCAGCTTGTTGACCACGACCAGGTCGGCGGCCCTGAACATCACGGGATATTTTAGCGGCTTCTCCTCGCCTTCGGTGATGGCGTACACCATGGCCACGGCATGCTCGCCTACCTTGAACTCGGCTGGGCACACGAGGTTGCCCACGTTCTCGATCACCAGGAGGTCGAGTTGATCGAGGGGGAGGCGGGCCAGGCCAGACTGCACCATCACCGCGTCCAGGTGGCACTCGCCACCGAAGCCGGCGCTGGTGTTGACCAGGGAGATGTCCGCCCCGAAGCCGCCGAGCCGGTCGGCGTCGATGCTGGTGGCGATGTCGCCCTCCAGGATTCCCACCCTGAGCCTTCCGCCGATCGACTCCAGTGTCCGCTTCAGCAGCGTGGTCTTGCCCGCGCCCGGCCCGGACATGAGGTTGACGGCCCGAACTCCGGCCGCAGCCAAGGCCTGCCCATTCTCGCTGGCCACCCGATCGTTCTCCGAGAGGATGTCCTCCAGCACCATCACCCTGGACCGTCCGGTCTCGGGGTAGCCACTGTGGTCGCCGACCTCGCGACCGCCGCGCCCGCCGCGCCCGGGGTGACCGTGGTCGTGGCACCCACCGTCGTGGTCGTGGTCATGCGTTGTCCCGTCGGGATGGCGATGAAAACGACCCATGGCGAACCTCCTCGGACTGGCCGACCGACGCGACGTATGAGGTGCCGGCGCGCGAAGCCTACTGCAATCTGATTGCAACAAAAGGGCAAGCCCACGCCATGACCGCGTATTGCAGGAGACGGCCAGGGCAGAGTCTTGTCAGGGTCGAAAGCTACGACGGTGTCGAGGCCTCCCCTGTCCAGTGCGAGTCGGCGGGCGAGCCCTGACGACGCGCTGAATCCCCGGTCACGAGGCGGCTACGACCTCGCCTCCTGAGGGATCGGCGTGACTCGAGACCTGCCACCTGTCGAGGGCGGCGCATCGAGGCAGGTTTCGCACCGGCCCAGGACAGCGAAATGGCGGGGCTTGATGGCGAATGAGTACTTGCGCCGCAGCGTCCCGGACAGGCCGGAGAAGACCGAATCAGGCACCTCGATGACGGCACCGCACACCTCGCACATGAGGTGCTGGTGCTTCTCGTCGGCCAAGTGGTACACGGCCCGACCGTGGCCCATGTGGATGTGATCGACCACCTCGAGCTCCTCGAGCGTCTCCAGGCAGCGGTAGATGGTCGACAGGTGGATGTCGGGGTAGTTGGCCTGGATGTCACTCGTCAGCTGATCGGCGGTGATGTGACCGCCCGACCGCAGGAGAGCGCTGATGATGGCCCGCCGCGGCGTGGTGACGCGGCCACCCCGCGCCCGTAGCATCCCGAGGATCTCTTCAAGCCGTGCGTCGTCGGCCTGCCGGCCCCCCACCTGGTTTGCAGTAGCTGTCCCCATGACTTGCATTCTAAGGAATTCGTTGACAGTTCGCAACAGTTACTACTCGCATTGGCGCTATGCCGTAACTGCGACGTAATCGGCAACCGTCAAGGCCTGTCGCCACCTCGGTCCCCGCCGCTGTGAGGGCCAACGGGTAGCCCCCGGTGCACGACGGTGGCGAGCCACGGGGCCCCGCACCGTCGCGATCAGACCGTCGCGATCAGGCCGACCGAATGACTCCAGCGCCAACGCGTGCCCCGTCGGGAGGCGCCCATCGCTCGCCGGCGCGGTGTCGGGTCCGCCAGCTCGACCCGTCCGTCGCATCGTCCGGGCCGTGCCGGCGAACCCTCCCATCCCGTCGTGCTGCCGCCCAGTCGCGACAGCTCCCGGAACGGGCCACCACCAGCTGCTCGATCTCGGCCGGGTCGAAGACGCTCGCCCGACCCGAGGACGACCGATGACTTCGAAGCAGCCCATGGCTCACGTAGCTGTAGAGCGTCGGAAGCCGCACCCCAAGACGGGATGCGGCTTCAGGCGTGCTGAGCCACGAAGGCCCGGGTGTCCGGCCGTCCGACGACGATTCGGTAGAGCCTGTGGCCGGCTCCGGGTGGGCCCCTTCTCCCGTCGGAGACCGATCGACTGCTGGGGGGATGTCGATAGCCGACGACGGTCGAACGGGCACGGGTCTACCGTAGTAGGTATGCGAGCAGCTCGCAATAGATCAGGCTCGCACCGCCGACAGGCGGGCGGCGAAGACGCGCGCCGGGTGCTCCGCGGCGAGCTCGTCCACGCGGAGCGGGGTGCCGGCCGCGTGGTCGGCTTCCAGGCCGGCGGCCATGCCCTCCAGGTACTCGACGAAGTCCTCCGGCGCGTCGCCTGCCTGGGTCTTGAAGATCAGGATCGTGGCAGGGTCGTCGAAGGGAACCTCGTAGCCGGTGGCCACGTCGTCGCCGAACCAGAAGAGCGAACCCTCCCGCATGTGGTGACGCTCGCCACCGACGCACAGGACCCACTGGCCACGGGCGGTGAAGATGAGGTTTCGGTGGCGTGGGCGTGGGCCTCGCAATACCCGCCGGCCGGCAGCTCGATGAAGTGGCAGGCGCCGCGGGCAGCGGCGAGCAGCGGGCCGATCCGCCCCTCGAGGGTTTCGACCCCCGGGGCGCCGAAGATGTCCTCGATGATTCGGACGCCTCCAGTCCGAGTAGATGTCTCGGTCGATGTCATGTGCTGATTCCTTCCAAATGGTCGATGGGATGCCAGCAACTGACGCCGTCGACCAGGGCAGGCGCTTCGACCCGGCAGCGTTCGCTCGCCCGCAGGCAACGGGTCGAGTAGGCACAGCCGCTGGGGGCGGGGGGCTCCAACGGACCCAGGTCGGGCAATCCTGCGCCGGGTCGGGGGTCGAGCACCGCGTCGAGCAGTGCTCGGGTGTACGGGTGGCGCGGCTGGTGCAGCACCTGCTGCGACAGACCGATCTCCACCACCCGCCCGGCGTAGACGACGCCGATCCGGTGGGCGAGCGCCCCGATGACGGCCATGTCGTGGCTGATCAGGAGGCAGCCGTAGCGGTGCTCCGCCTGGAGGCGCCCGAGCAGCCCCACCATGTCGGAGACGAGGGCGGCGTCGAGCGCCGAGACCGGCTCGTCGAGCAGCAGGTAGCGGGGCCGGACCACGAGTGCCCGGGCCAGCCCGACGCGCTGGCGCTGGCCTCCGGAGAGTTGGCCGCCGCGCCGGCGCCACAGATCGGGGTCGACATCGACGTCGGCCAGGACTGCGGTGACTGCGTCCTGCCGCTCGCCACGAGGCGTACCGAGGTTGCGCAGCGGCTCCCCCACCGTCGACGTAACCGTCTGGCGGGGGTCGAGGGCGTCGCCGGCGTCCTGGAAGGCGATCTGGACGTGCCGGCGCAGCCGTCGCCGCGCCCGCCGCCCGATCCGATGGGGATCGTCGCCGTCCACCAGCACCCGGCCGTCGTCCGGCTTGGCCAGGAATGCGGCCAGCCGGGCGAGGGTGGTCTTGCCGCTCCCGCTCTCGCCGACCAGGCCCAGCGTCTCGCCCGCGCGCAGCGCCAGGTCGACGCTGTCGACCGCGGTGTGGCGCTGGTAGCGCTTGGTGATCCGCGCAAGGACCAGTCCATCGCCATCGCCGGCCTCCGGCGATAACGACCGTGACGCCACGATCGCACCGGTCCGCGGCGTCAAGAGCGCGCGGGTGGCGCGGTGGCGGGGCCGGGTGAGCACGTCGCCGACCGGGCCCTCCTCGACGGTCGCGCCGGCGTCCACGACCACCACCCGGTCGGCCAGTCGGCTGATGACGCCGAGGTCGTGGGAGATGACCAGGAGGGCGCAGCCGAGATCCTCCGTGGCCCGACGCAGCTCGGTGAGCACCTGCACCTGGGTGATGGCGTCGACCGACGACGTCGGTTCGTCGGCGATCACGAGCCGGGGCCTGCGGGCGGTGGCGACCGCGATCATCACCCGCTGGCGCTGGCCGCCCGAGAGCTGGTGGGGGTAGCGGGCCAACAACCCCCGGTCGAGGCCCACACGCTCGAGGAGCGCAGCCCGGCCCTCGAGCCCGGCCTTGCCCTTCACCCCGGTGGCCTCCTGGAGGTGGTGGTCGACGGTGCGGACGGGATCGA
This sequence comes from uncultured Acidimicrobiia bacterium, assembly GCA_963825765.1. Lineage (GTDB taxonomy): Bacteria > Actinomycetota > Acidimicrobiia > Acidimicrobiales > AC-14 > CAWGUU01. The sequence continues at coordinate 108,198 of CAWGUU010000012.1, read as the reverse complement.
GGGCACGGGACGCGTCCTGGAAGACCAGTCCGATCTCCCGGCCCCGAAGCTGCCGCACACGCGCCGGCGGCGCCCCGACCAGCTCCTCCCCGTCGAAGCGGATGCTGCCGGCGGCTACCCGCCCGGGTGGCGGAACGAGGCCGGCGACGGCCAAGGCGGTCATGGTCTTGCCGCTGCCACTCGCCCCTACCATCCCCACGATCTCCCCCGCCCCGACCTCGACGTCGACGGCGGTACAGGCTGGTTGGCAGCCAGGGAACTCCACCCACAGGCCCTTCACCACGAGCAGGCTCACGTTGGTACGCCAAATGAGTTTGGCTTCTGCGGCTCGCTCATCGGCGGTCGGCGACGACGTCGCGCAGGGCGTCGCCGACGAGGGTGAAGGCGAGCACAGTCAGGGCGATGGCCACGCCCGGCACCAGCATCTCGAGGGGTTGTGGCTCGAGGTACGGCTTGGCGTCGAACAGCATCCGGCCCCACTCGGGCGCGGGTGGAGGGTTGCCGAGGCCGAGGAACGACAGCGCGGCCAGGCTCAGGATGACGACGCCGATGTTGAGGGTGGTCAGAACGATGATCGTCGGGGCCAGGTTGGGCAGCACGTGCCGCCCGATCACGGCCACGTGGCTCCCGCCCGACGCGAGCGCCGCGTCGATGTACCCCCGGCGGCGGATCGACAGCGTCTCGGACCGCAGGATGCGCGCCTCGGTGGCCCATGTGGCCGCGACCAGGGCGATCACGGCGTTGCGGAGGCCCGGACCGAGGAACCCGGCGATGGCCAGGGCCAGCAGCAGAGAGGGAAAGGCCGCACCGACGTCGGTGACCCGAGTCAGGACCGTATCCGTCACTCGGCCGGTGTAGCCGGCAGCGACCCCGACCACGATGGCCACGGCCATAGCCAGGGCGACGGTCAGCACCGCGGCGACGAGTGAGGTACGCGCGCCGTGGACCAGACGGGACAGGTGATCGCGGCCCAGGAAATCGGTGCCCAGGGGATGGTCCCGGCTGGGGGCGAGATGGCGCTCCGTGAGCTCGCCGACGGTCGGCGAGGTCGTCACCACCGTCGGTCCGATCACGACCACCACCAGCAGCCCGGCCACCAGAGCCAGGCCGACGATCCCGGCCGGGCTGCGCAGGAGGCCGCGAATCATCGGCAGCCGATGAGGTCCGCTGCCATCAGCCGGGACCGGGATCCTGGCCGACGACCCTCGGGTCCAGTCGCCCGTAGGCCAGGTCGAGGAGGAGCCCGATCACCAGATAGGCGACGGCGCTGAGCAGCACCACCCCCTGGATGACCGGGTAGTCCTTGGCGCCGATCCCGTCCACCGCGAGCTTGCCGATGCCGGGCCAGGCGAACACCACCTCGACCACTGCCGCGCCGGCCAGCATCGCGCCGAAGATGAGACCGAGTTGGGTGACGACCGGCAGCAGGGCGTTGCGCAGACCGTGGGCGGTCACCACCCTTCGCTCGGCCAAGCCCCTGGCTCGGGCGCCCCTGACGTACTCCTGGTCCATGGCGTGGGCCAGCGAGGACCGGGTGAGCCGGACCGTCTCGCCCACGTAGACCAGTCCGAGGGCGAGGGCGGGCATGATCAGGCCGGACGAGAGCAGGCCTTGCCGGCCGCTGCTGGGGAGCAGGTGCCAGCGGGCGGCGAAGAGCCAGATCAGCAGGAGCGACATCCAGAAGGCGGGGACGGCACCGCCGCCCACGGCGAGCACCCGCACCGCCACGTCGCCGGCGCGACCGTGCCAACGGGCGGCGGCGATGCCCAGGCCGATCCCGACGACGACGGTGAAGGCGATGGCGGCGAGTGCCAGCTCGATCGTGGCCGGCAGGTGCCGGGCGAGTTCCTCCCGCACCGGGCGCCCGCTGGCGAAGCTGCGACCGAGATCGCCGCGAACCACCTTCGACGCCCAGGCCAGGTACTGCTGGGCGAGGTTCCCGTCGAGGTGAAGGTCCTGGCGAGCCTGTTCGATCTCCTCGGGGGTGGCCCGTCCACTCGCGGCGTACTGGTGGGCATAGGTGCGGGCGGAATCGCCGGGGGCGAGGGCGGCCAGGGCCCACGCCACGATCGTCACCCCGATCAGCACGGGGAAGGCCTGCGCCAGCCGGCGGAGGACGTAGCCACTCATGGACCGAGCACGGCAACCGCCCACGACCCGATCGCCTCCAGCGCAGCCGGCGAGACCGGCCGCCCGAACGACAGCAGTGAGACCCGCTCCCACAGGCGGTCGGCGGGGTCCTCGGGGGCTGCCTGGTAGCTGTGGTCGACCCCCGCCAGCACCACGAGGGTGACGGCGGGGTTCCCGTTGGCCACCAGCCGCCGGTAGGTCGCGAAGGCGTCGGCCACGTCCACGTTGAGGTCGGCGTCGCCATGCAGGACCAGGGCCGGCACCCGCACGTGGTCGAAGGCCGGCGCACTCGGGCGGTCCATGTCCTGGCGGAACCGCACCAGTCCGAAGCTCTCCACCAGCTCCTCGACCGCCAGCTCCACCACCTCGCGGCCATCGCGGGCGGCGGCGATGAAGTCCTCCATGCGAAAGCTCCCGACGACCTCGTGGGGCCGGTTGGCGATCAGCCAGCGTCGCTGCGCCTCGGTGAAATCGGCCCACCCGGCAGCGATCCGGCCCCAGTTGCGGCGCACGAGGTCCTCGATGGGCTCGTGGAGCGCCGACAGCAGACCGACGGCGGCGACGGCCTGCGGCCGCTCCTTGCACACGAGGCAGGCGTTGTAGGCCCCCGCACTGTGGCCGGCCAGCGCCACTCGCGCCGGGTCGATGCTCGGCTGGGCGGCCAGGGCCCCGAGCGCGGCGAGGTTGTCGACCAGGTCGGTGTCGTAGTCGGAATCGCCTGCGCTTCCCCCGGACGCGCCGCACCCGCGCTTGTCGCAGCGAAGACTGGCGATCCCCCTGGCGGCCAGGTGGTGTGCGACGTGGCGGAGCAGGCCCCGCTTGGGCGGGTCGACCACCCCGGGCGATCGCTCAGGGGCAAGATCTCCGTCGCGAGTGTCACCGCCGGTTCCTCCCAGCAACAGGACGGCAGGCCACCCGTGGTCGGGTGGCGAGGCGTCGGGCAGGCAGAGGGACCCGGCCAGGCGGACGTCGGCTTCTACGACAAGGTCACCCTCGACCACCTGGCGGCCTCAGCCGGCCACGCGCACCGAGGCGTAGTCGGTGTGGATCTGGGCCGAATGGGGGTGCAGGTCCGACACCTTGTCCGACGTGGCCCAGACGTTGTAGATGCCCGCGATCGGCAGGATGACCATTTGATCGTCGATGAGCGCCTTCATGGCCTCCGCGGTCAGCTGCTGCGTCCGGCCCAGGTCGTCGGTGGCCTGGGCGGCGGCCATCGGTGCGTCGACCGCGGCGCCCGGGGCGAAGGCGCGGGCGTAGTCGATGCCGGCCTGGTTCCCCGCCCCTTCGCTGACGTAGAGCAGGTTCGGGAGGAAGGCGGGGTTGGCATCGTTCTGGTTGCCCCGTTCGATCCACAGGTGGCCCTGCTGGCTGGCGAGGGTGGCGTCGTAGTCGGTTACCTCGCTGATCTTCACGGCGATCCCGGCCTTGGCCAGCTGGCCCTGGATGACCTCGGGGATCGGCCGGTGGATGTCCGCCGAGGGAAAGCCGTTGACGAGGGTCAGCTCCAGCCGCCGGCCGTCCTTCTCACGAATACCATCGCCCTCGGCCTTCCAGCCGGCGTCATCCAGGAGCTTCTTGGCCCCGGCGAGGTCGAAGGCCGGTCCACCCTTGACCTCGCCCTGAGCCTCCCCGAGGATGGCGGGTGGCACCAGGTTGCGTCCGGGCTCGGCATTGCCCTCGAGCACCTGGTCGACGATGGCCCTGCGGTCGACAGCCATGACGATGGCTTTGCGGATGGTGGCGTCGCCGGTGAGGGCGTACTCGCCGGGACCGTGGATCTGTATCGAGAGGGCCTCGTACGCCCCAACGGGCGACCGGACGACGGGGAACTTCTTGGCCTCCAGCTGGGCGACCGACTCCCGGGGCACGTCGGAGATGACGTCGATGTCGCCCGCTTCGAGCGCCAGCACCCGGGCGGTGGGGTCGGGGATGAACCTCCACGTGATGCTGCTGGTCTTGGCCCGCTTGGCTTCGTCCCAGTACCCGTCGAATCGAGCGACCGACAGCGACTCCTTGGGCGTGTAGGACACGAACGTGAACGGTCCGGTGCCGACGGGCGCGCTCACCGGGTCGGAGCCGGCCTTCATGATCCCGAAGATCGGGTGGACCACCTGCAGCGGCACCTTCAGGTTGGGCTTCGAGGGAGTGAAGTCGACGGTGTGGTCGTCGACGACCTTGGTGGCGCCCTCCGACGCGTTGATCGCCCGGCCGCCGGCCCGCCCGATTCGGTCGAACGTCCAGGCCACGTCGGCCGCGGTGAAAGGCGTGCCGTCGTGGAAGGTCACGCCGGAGCGAAGGCGGAACCGCCAGGTGTTGGGTGGGATCAGCTCCCAGCTCTCGGCCAGCCACGGATGGATCTGGAAGTTCTCGTCCATCCGGACGAGTCGCTCGTAGATGTTGGCGTTCGGATTGCCCATGGCGACACTGGCCTTGTCACCGTCGACGTTGGCGGTGTCCGCCGGGAGGCCCACTCGCAGCGGACGGAGCTCGCCGGGAGCGGCCAGGTTCCCGCCGCTGTCGCTGCTGGAGCAGCCGGCTGCCCCAAGGGCGAGGACGACGAGCACCAGCACGGACCGGACACGCATCGACATCCCCCTGGGTCTGAAGTATCCAGATCGCCGCTGATCGCAGCAATCGGCTGCGATGAGTATGCAACTAAGAACCACGGTGCGCCAGAAACCGTACGGGCGTCCCGATCCCCGGCTCTATCCCGCGTCCGGAATCGCGTCGCGGTAGTCATGGCGGTTCGGCCACTGGGCACACTGGGTCAGCCGCCTCGAGCCGTCGGAGCGGTCCGAGCACGCCAATCACGAAGCTCGACCCGATCCCGACGCTCATCACCAGCAGGGCAGTCCTCACCCCGAACACCGACGCGACAAGCCCGCCGACCGCAGCCCCGAACGGCTGACCGCCCCAGGCGATCATCCGGGCCACGACGTTCACCCGACCCTGCAGCTCGTCGGGCGTGATGGTCTGGCGGTAGGCGATGCCGTTGATGATGGCCAGCTGGCAGGCGCCCAGGAAGGCGACGTAGGCCACCACCGCGAGCTCGAACCGAACCACCACGACCAGGGCCGCCATGCTCGCCCAGCCCAGGCCTAGGCTGGCAAGGCTGATCCAGGGGACCGGGACCCGGCGCCGGAGGCGAGGCAGAGCAGCGCTGGCAACGAGCGCGCCGGCCGACCCGGCACTGAAGAGCAGGCCGATCCTCCAGTCGTCCGAGCCGAGGTGGAGCTGGCGGACCGAGTACACCACGAGTAGCCCGAGCACGGCACCGAGGCTCGTGCTGAGCCCGATGCCGAGCAGCGTCAGGGCTCTCACCAGGCGGTGGTGCCAGAGATAGCGCAGGCCGGCGGCGATCTCGGCCCGAATCGACGTGGTCCGGATCGATGGCGAGGTTTCCCGGAACGGGCGGCGCACGCTGAGCAGCAGAAGTCCGGAGACGAGGTACGTCGCGGCGTCGACCGCCAGGGCCCGGTCCGGACCGATCGTCGTCGCCAGCAGACCGCCGAGGGCGGGGCCGACGATGTAGGCGACGGCGTCGGTCGCGGACAGGATGCTCGTCGCCGCGACCAGGCGGTGTCGGCCGACCAGGGTCGGGAGGGCTCCGAAGTTGGCGGCGTCGAACCACACGAAGGCGGTGGCCGAGCCGAGCGCAGCGGCATAGACGTGCGGGAGCGTCAGCACGTGCAGGGCGGCCGCAGCCGGCACGCTGGCCATCAGCAGCGTGCACGCCAGCTCGCAGCCCACCATGAGTCGGCGGCGGTCCGATCGGTCGGCGACGGCACCGGCAACAAGCCCGAGCAACAGGTACGGCAGGGCGGCGATGGCCACGATCGCGGACGTCTGCGCTGGGGAACCCGTGCGCTGGAAGACCAGGATCGGGAGGACAACCGCACTCACTGTTGTCCCCGTGACGGTGATGGCGTGCGCCAGCCAGAACCGGACGAACGGACCGTCGTATCGGAGCAGGCCCGCCGACCGGCCGTCTTCAGGTTCAATCCGCTCTTGCATCCTAGTAGCAGGAACCCTATCGTGCGGCGTCGGCCGTCCGGGTGACGAACGGCAGGGGGAGGGCCGCAGTGAAACGACGTTGCTACAGGGCCGCCGCGATCGTTGTTGTGTTCGCCGTGCTGCTCGCCGGCTGTGGGAGCACGGCGAGCGATACCGATGCGTCGGGCACCACGGCGGCGGCGCCACCCGGCTTCCCGTTGACGATCACCAACTGTGGCCAGTCCATGACTCTCGAACGGCCGCCCACTCGGGCCGCGTCGATGGACCAGATCTCGACCGAGCTCATGCTGCACCTGGGCCTCGAGGGCGCCCTGGTCGGCACGGCGTCGCGCAGCGGCGACGTCTTCGACGGTGGCGCAGGCTTCACGAGCCTGACGGCGGCGTACGCGAAGATCCCCGTGCTCGCCGAGCTGTACCCCTCGCAGGAGGTCCTGCTCAACGCCTCGCCGGACTTCGTCACCGGCAATTCCGACCTCTACACGTTCGGGCCCACCACCGAGGGCGGCACCGGTTTCACCCGGGCCGACATGGCGTCGAAGAACATCGGCACCTACACCTTCCTGTGCAAGGGCGAGAAGGCGACCAACGACCTGCTCTTCGGGCGGTACGAGGAGTTCGGAACCATCTTCGGCAAGGGCGACGAAGCCAAGGCGTTCGTGGCAAAGATCCGGGACTCGCTGGCCGCGTCCACAGCCGTGCTGGCTGGGGCGACGCCGGTCAGGACCTTCTACTACGAGTCCGGCACCGGACCGCTCAAGACCTACGGCGGCGGCGGGCAGTTCGACAACGGCCTGCTGCAGAGCGGTGGGAAGGGCATCTTCGACGACGTGCCCAGCTTCCCGACGCCAACGGTCGGCACCGAGCAGGTGGTGGACCGCAACCCCGACGCCATCGTCATCGTGGACGCCGGAGTGTTCGGCAAGAACGACCCCGACCCCGCCGCCAAGAAGGCGTTCCTCGTCTCCACGCTCGGTCCGTCGGTGAACGCCGTCAAGAACGACCGCTTCTGCTATCTCGACTTCGGGGACTTCGCGACTGGTCCCCGCAGCGCCACCTCGGTGGCATCCCTGGGCGCCTGCCTCCACCCAGAGCTGAAGTTCGGCTAGGACGCGATGCCGACCGAGTCGGAGCTGGCGCGCTCCGACCTCCCGGCTGCGCCGGCGGCCGCACCCCCGCCCGAGACGGCAAGAGCGACAGTCGCCGCTCGGTCGCCGGTTCAGCGCGAGCGGCGGAGGTTCCGCGTCGTGCTCGGCGCCATGACCGCCCTCCTCCTGCTGACGGTCACCGCCGGGATCAGCATCGGGGCGGTCCCGATCGCGCCGTTCGAGGTCTGGGGGATCGTGGCCCACCACGTGTTCCCGAGGGTCTTCACCGAGGTCTCGTGGACCGGTGCCCACGACCAGATCGTCTGGTCCCTGCGGCTGCCGAGGGTCCTGCTGGGGGCCTGCGTGGGCGGAGGCCTGGCGGTGGTCGGCACCGCCCTCCAGGCCCTGGTGCGCAACCCGCTCGCCGATCCCTACGTCTTCGGGATCACGTCGGGAGCGTCGGTGGGTGCGACCGTCGTGCTCGTCTTCGGGGTGACCGCCCTGGGCTCCTACTCGCTGTCGGCAGCGGCGTTCGTCGGTGCGGTGGTGGCGTTCAGCCTCGTCCTGGTGCTGGCCCGCCTGGGGGGTGGCATGTCCCCCGCCCGCCTGATCCTGGCGGGCGTCGCCGTCGCCTACATGATGTCCGCCCTCACCAGCTTCCTCGTGTTCATGGCCCGCACCACCAGCGACCAGGGCGTGGCCCAGGCCGTGCTGTTCTGGCTGCTCGGCAGCCTGGGCGGCGCCCGCTGGGCCAATCTGGGCCTGCCCGCGGTCGCGGTCGTGGCCGGGACCGCGCTCCTCCTGGTCCAGGCCCGTTCCCTGAACGCCCTCCTCGTCGGCGACGAGACCGCCGCCACGCTCGGCATCGATTTGGGCCGGTTCCGCAAGCAGCTGTTCGTGCTCTCGGCCCTGCTCACCGGCGTCATCGTCTCGGTGGCTGGCGGGATCGGGTTCGTCGGGCTCATGGTGCCCCACGCCGTTCGCATGCTCGTCGGCCCGGACCACCGCCGGGTGCTACCCCTCTCGATGCTTCTCGGCGCGACGTTCCTGATCTGGGCCGACGTGCTGGCCCGGACGGTGGCCAGCCCCGTGGAGCTCCCCATCGGCGTCGTGACCGCCTTGTTCGGGACCCCGTTCTTCGTCGTGGTCATGCGACAGCGCGGGCGGGCCGTCCGGGCCGTCCGGTCCGGCGGTCGGCGGGGCCCGTGAGGCTCTCGGCGGCGGGAGTGACGGCGGTCATCGATGGCCACACCATCGTGTCCTCGGCGACCATCGAGGTGGCCGACGGTGAGGTGGTCGGGCTCGTCGGTCCCAACGGCAGCGGAAAGTCGACCCTGCTGCGCTGCATCTACAGGGTCCTGCGGCCGCACGCCGGGCGCATTGCCCTCGACGGCGACGACGTGTGGCAGCTCGCCGCGAAAGCGGCGGCACGACGTACCGCGGTCGTCGTGCAGGAGCCTCCCAGCGACTTCGACTTCGCGGTGCGCGACATGGTGATGATGGGGCGCTCGCCGCACCTCGGCCTGCTCGAGCGTGGCACCGAGGAGGACGACCAGATCGTGGACGACGCGCTGGCGCGCGTCGGGGCGGGCACGTTCGCCGACCGAGGCTTCCTGACGCTGTCGGGGGGCGAGAAGCAGCGCGTCCTGCTGGCGCGGGCTCTCGCCCAGCAGACCCGCCTGCTGGTGCTCGACGAGCCCACCAACCACCTCGACATCCTCCATCAGCTCGAGGTGCTCGAGCTCGTGCGGGACCTGGGGGTCGCGACGATCGCCGCCCTCCACGACCTCAACCTCGCCGCCGCGTACTGCGACCGGGTCTACGTGCTCTCCGGCGGCGAGGTGGTCGCTTCGGGGAAGCCCGAGGACGTGCTCACGCCCGAGCTCGTCGGGGCCGTGTTCGGTGTCGGCGCCGTCCGCTCGGTGCACCCGGTGACGGGGAAGACCCAGCTCTCGTTCTACGCACCGGTGCCGGCGGTGGTGGACCGGTGATACGCCGGCACACACCTCTTCGGCACGCCGATCAGGGTGAGACGCGGAACCCGAACGGCAATTCCAGCCGGTTGGCCGTCATCAGCGCCGCGTCCGAGAGGATGTCCTGGGTCGGCCCGTCGGCGACGATGGCGCCTTCGTTCATGACGACCGCTCGAGGGCACAGCTCGAGGGCGTACGGCAGGTCGTGTGTGACGATCAGCAGGGTCACGTCGAGCTGGCGGAGAACCTCGGTCAGCTCGCGGCGGGACGCAGGGTCGAGGTTGGACGTCGGCTCGTCGAGGATGAGGATGTCGGGCTCCATGGCCAGCACGGTCGCCACCGCCACTCGCCGGCGCTGGCCGAAGCTGAGGTGGTGGGGCGGTCTGTCGCCCACATCTTCCATGCCGACGGCCGCCAGGGCCTTCTTCACCCGCAGCTTCAGCTCCTCGCCCCGGAGCCCGAGGTTCGCCGGACCGAAGGCCACGTCGTCCCACACCGTGGGCATGAACAGCTGGTCGTCGGGGTCCTGGAACACGATCGCCACCCGCCGGCGGATCTCCTTGTAGTTCTTCTTGACGACGTCGAGGCCCTCGACCTTCACCGTCCCCGCTCCCGCCTCCAGGATGCCGTTCAGGTGCAGGACGAGCGTGGTCTTTCCGGCGCCATTCGGGCCGAGGAGGGCAACCCGCTCGCCCCGCGCCACGATGAGGTCGACGCCGAACAGAGCCTGGCGACCGTCGGGGTAGGCGAAGGCCAGGTTCTCGACCTCCAGGAGGTGGTGGGTCACCCCTACACACCGCTCACGATAGGGAACGCCAGCCGAGGAGGGCGATCGTCGCGGCGGCAGCCGGCAGCGCGAGTGAGATGGCCCACTGGCGGGCGGGGGCGCCTTCGTCGGCCAGGACCGGGAGCGAGCCCTCGAAGCCCCGGGACACCATCGCCAGGTAGACGCGCTCGCCGCGCTCGTAGGAGCGGATGAAGAGGGTACCGGCCGAGGTGGCTACGGCCCTCGCCTGCCACAGCCAACGGGGGTCGTAGCCGCGGGATCGGCGGGCGACGCTCATGCGGTGCATCTCGTCGGTGATCACCTCGAGGTATCGAACCATGAATCCGGCGATGCTGGTGAACACGCGGGGGATGTGGAGGCGGTCCATGCCGTGGAGGAGCTCGGCCACCGGCGTTGTGCCGGCCAGCACCACTGTGGAGGCGACGCCCAGGGTGCCCTTGACCAAGATGTTCCATGCCGCCCAGAGCCCGTCGACGTAGAGGTGCAGGCCGAGCAGGTCGACCTTGTCGCCCTCGCCGAAGAAGGGCATGAAGAAGGCGAAGGCCACGAACGGGGTCTCGATGGTGAGCCGTCGCAGGACGAATCTGAGCGGAAGGTGCCCGAGCCGGGCCGCCCCGGCGAGGAGGAGCGCGTAACAGCCGAAGGCCCAGAACGCCTCACGCGGCGTGGCCACGACGGCCAGGACGAAAAGGAAGATCGCCACGAGCTTGCACTGAGGGCGAAGCCGGTGGAGGTAGCTGTCGCCGGGGACGAACAGACCCGACGTGGTGGCGTGCTTCCCGGACAAGTCAGGGAGACTCTGCGACGGTCCGGCGACCCCGGAGCCGCAGGGCCAACATGAGCACGCCCGTGCCCACGGCGAAGGTCGCCAGCACACCGATGATGCCCGCCAGACCGGTGCTGAGCCGCTCGTTGTCGACACCCTCGACGCCGTAGTCGGCGGTGGGCAGGTCGGCCAAGGCGTGGTCGGTGCCCGTGTCGATGAAACCCTTGTCGGTGGCCACCTTCTCGAGGCCGTCTGGGGAGCTGCTGGCCTCGGGGCTGACGAGGAAAGCGAGCAGCAGAGCGACGCCCAACCCACCCAGGATGAACGCACCCAGAGTGATCCCCTTCTTCATGCTCATCTCTCCTTCACCCCCGTCTAGCCGTCATGCGGTTGTCTGTTTGGTGCTCGGACGCAGGACCAGCGGCGGCACCACGGCGGCGGCGCCGTAGACCAGGTCGGGCCGGACGGCCAGGACCGCGCCCACCGTCAAGGCGGTGATGACACCCTCGCCGATGCCGATCAGGCTGTGGACGCCCACCATGGCGGCGGCAACCGTGCCCACCGATGCGCTGCCGGTGCCGCCGATGGCGTATTCGACGACGAAGGCGGTGGCGGCCATGACCACCGAGAGGCCGGCGGCGACGCCCGACGCGGCCACCACGCTCGCCTTGGAATTGGGGAGGAAGCGGCGGATGGCGGCGAACACGGCGTAGCCGCCGATCGCCCCCACGATCGACATGTTGACGATGTTCAGGCCGAGAGCCGTCAGCCCGCCGTCGGCGAAGAGGAGGGCCTGCACCACCAGCACCACTGCGACGCAGAGCGCGCCCACCCATGGGCCGACCATCACTGCCGCGAGCACTCCACCCAGGAGGTGGCCGCTTGTGCCGCTGGCCACTGGAAAGTTGAGCATCTGAACGGCGAACACGAAGGCGGCGACCAGGCCGGCGAGCGGTGCCTGCTTCTCCTCCAGCGTGTCGGCCGCCCGGCGCGCGCACACGGCCACGCCGCCCACGGCGACGGCACCCGCCGCCAGCGATGTGCCGGCGTTGATGAACCCGTCCGGGATGTGCACGATTTTCCCTCCTGTTTCGCGACCTGAGGCTACTCCCCAGCTCCGCCTAGCTGCAATGTGCTTGCAGTAATTCCCGGGCGGGAGAAAGCTCCGACCAAGGCGCGCCTTCTAGTGGTGGTGTCGCTCCTGGACGGCCGGCACGACTCCGCCGAGCCGGCACGGATCGGCGTCGTCGTCCACGCAGCTCTCGCACTCCAGTTCCAGGGTCGCGTGGACAATGGCGAAGCGCTCGGCCAGCACCGCCTTGGCTGTCTCGGCAACCGATTGGGCCTTGACCAACGAAGGCTGCCCGGCGATCAGGAGGTGGGCCGAGACGGCCCGGACCTCGGGCGACAGGCTCCAGACGTGCAGGTCGTGGACGCCCTCCACGCCGGCCACGTCCCGCAGAGCGGCGACCAGCTCGTCGACGTCGAGCCCCGGGGGCGTCGACTCGAGCAGCACGTCGGTGGCCTCCCGCACCAGCCCGGCGGCCCGGACGGCGATGAACAGGGTGATCAGCAGGGACACGGCGGGGTCGAGCCAGTCGAACCCGCCCGTGAGGAGGATGACCGTGGCGGCCACCGCCACCCCCGCCGATGCCGCAGCGTCGGCGGTCATGTGCAGCACGGCCGAGCGCATGTTGAGGTCGCCGTGGCGGTCCCGGAGCAGCAGTGCGGCATAGCCGTTGGCGATCGCAGAGGCCGCCGCCGCGAGGAGCACAAATCCTCCCTCGACCTGGGGAGGGTCGAAGAGCCGGCGGGCGCCGATGTAAGCGATCAGCGCGCTCACCACCAGCAACGACGCCGCGTTCGCCTGGGCGGCGAGCACCGTGGACCGGTGCCAGCCGAACGACCGCCGGGCAGTGGCCGGGCGGCGCGTGAGGTGGACGGCGTAGAGCGACAGGCCGACCGCGGCCACGTCGGACAGGCTGTGGCCGGCGTCCGCAACGAGGCCGAGGGAGTTGGCCACCACCCCGACGATCACCTGGCCGACGACGACCAGCAGGTTGAGCCCGAGCACGATCAGGAGGCGGCGCTCCCGGCGAGCGGTGACCGGCTCCGGTGAAGGCACCGCTCCGACGGGCCGAGGGCTTCCTGCGGCGTCCGGACCGCGCCGGCGGGCGTTCAACCGGCTGCGGCGACCGGTTGGGCGAGATCGAGCGACATGACCAGTCGAGTCTCGGGCCGGTCGGGATGGTCGAGCTCGGCTGTCACCCTCCAACCGCGCCGAGTGTAAAGCCGCTCGGCGGGCTCGGCTCCGGCCCGGGTCAGCAGCCAGGCGCGGTGGTGAGGCAACCCGGAGAGGAGGGCGTCGTGCAACCTCCGCCCGATGCCCCGGTTCTGCCACCCCGGGAGAACGGCCAGCTCGGCCAGCTCGAACGCCTGGTGTAGATGTCGGCGGGCTATGAACGTGCCGAGCATGGAGTAGAGCGCGGCATAGCCGTCGTCGTCGGGCCGGTCGACGTCGGTCCCCTGTCCGCAGGTGAAGCCGACGACGTAGCCCCGGGCGTCGGTCGCGACGGCCGCCTTGAAGTCCTCGCGCCGGGTGTACCGGTCGAGGCGGGCCAGAAATCGGGCGCACTCGACCTGGGCCTCGTTCCAGGGCGGGGTCCCGAACGCTCCGCAGTAGACCAATCCGAGATCTCCTCGCAGTGAACTCAGCCGCTCGACACTGGCGAGGGCAACCGTCCCGTCCTTCACAGGAGTCTCGCCGCCCGCGCCTGCTCGAACCGGCGGGACACGTCGGGCCAGTTCACGAGGTTCCAGACCGCCTTCACGAAGTCGGCCCGGACGTTGAGGTACTGGAGGTAGTACGCGTGCTCCCAGGCGTCGATGACGAGGAGGGGCGTCGCGCCGTTGCCGACGTTGGCCTGATGGTCATAGACCTGCTCGACGATGAGCCGCCCGCCCAGCGGCTCCCACGCCAGGACGCCCCAGCCGGAGCCCTGCACGGTGACGGTGGCCTGGCTCAGGTGGGCCTTGAACCGGTCGAACGAGCCGAAGTGCTCGTCGATGGCCCCGGCCAGGTCGCCGATCGGACGGTCGCCACCGTCGGGGCTGAGGTTCGTCCAGAAGATGGAGTGCAGGACGTGGCCGGAAAGGTTGAAGGCGAGCGTCTTCTCGAGGCCGACGACGGCGCCGAAGTCGTCCTTGTCACGGGCGTCGGCCAGCCTGTCGAGCGTGGTGTTGGCGCCGCCGATATAGGACGCGTGGTGCTTGTCGTGGTGCAGCTCGACGATCCGCCCCGAGTAGTGGGGCTCGAGCTCGCCGTAGTCGTACGGGAGGTCGGGAAGGACGTACGTCATCGATCGCTCCGATCGTCGGGAAGACGATCTCTATCCTACAGCGAACTGCAAGCAGTCCCGGTTTTGGTGTTCGCCCTCAGCCGGCGGGTTCGTAGCGGCGGCTGCGGTCGGCCGGCACTCTGCTGAACACCAACTGCACGGCGTCTCCGTCGTCCAGGACGCGGACCCGCACGCCGGACACCGGTTCCAGGATCTCGTGTGAGCACGTCCCGGGTGGAGCCGACGCGATGCACCCCAGACCGCGGTACAGCAGCACCAGTTGGTCGCAGTAGCGACCGGCAGTGTTGAGGTCGTGGAGGACGACGATCATGGTCACGCCCAGTGACCGCCCCAGCTCGAGCACCTCGTGCTGATGGCGGACGTCGAGGTGGTTGATGGGCTCGTCGAGTAGCAGGTGGTCGGCCTCTTGGGCCAGGGCGCGGGCGATGAGCAGCCGGCTGCATCTCGCCGCCCGGCAGGGTCGCCTAGACCCGATAGCGGCGTGTCGGTTCTGCTATCGGGACTTCCGGTCGAGTTCGGTTTCGCGCCACGAACCTGGGCTGGCGATTCGCCCGTCGACTCCGGCACGCCAAAGGGTCGTCGGCGACGGCTTCTCAGTGATGGTCGATCCGGAGTGCTGGCAACCGCGACTCATCGCAGTGCTGGTTGTCTCCTAACGCCGACTGCGTGTCCAGACGGGTATCCCTAGAAGCCGCGTCGGGCGCACCTCAACGGACGATGGTTCGATAGTCCCGGCCGAGGTCAATCATCGCTGACCGGATCCCGGGACCATCGTCACCGCTCCAGACGAGGAGTGGAGCATCGAGGTGTTCGGAGGCGGCCACGCACTCCGCGCCAAGCGTCGAGACACGGTGGGTAGCGGCGATCTCGGCCATGCGATACGCGATTCTCCTGATCGGCACGATCTCCAAGCTCTCGGGCAACGTCAGCAGCTTCGAGCCGAGCGCCTGACGTCGCTCGGTGCTCCATCCACCTGTCAGTGCGCCCCCGCGGGTCGACACGACGCTCCGCGACAGCCGATAGAAGTAGAGGTTGGTAGTCGCGGGTTCGTGCTGGACCAGAATGCTGGCGAGCTCGTCGGGCATGTCGTCGGCGAGGAGGTCCCTGAGAAGGTGATCGTCGAGGATCGCCTTTGTCACGTCGTCGCCAGATCGGGATCGTCGTCGAGCGATCGCACGAACTGAGCGTGCTGGTCGCGTGTGACGAGGTCGTTCAGAAGCTTCCGCCCCGTTCCCTTGGGCAACGTCAGCACACCGAAACCGAGGTCGATGACGTCGACTGGCCCGCCGCCTTGAAGGTGCCATCGATGGCGTGCTCCAGCGGGCAGCGACATCTGGCCGGACGCAGACACGAGATACTCCTGGACGTTCATACGATTGAGAATACTTGGTAGCACCACGCAGCACACCAAGTATCAGCGAACGCCGGCTGCGGTTCGCGGCATGTACGAGCGGCTGGTGCGGGCCCAGGACCCGGGCTAATGAGGCACGGCGGCAGCCGGATGGCGCCCGCCCGGCAGCCGGATGGCGCCCGCCCGCGCCCGCCACCGGCGGCTGGTGAAGTGGGTGATCGCCGCTCTGCTGGCCAGTGAGGTGCTGGTCGTGGCCGCGGCCGGGCCATCGGGCCGGCTGCAGGGCGGGCGCTCGGAGGGTGCCGAGGCGGGGAGTTGGTGCCGTGGATCCTGGTGGTCACCACCCTGGCGCCGACGGCCGTCCTGTGTCAGGCCCTCTTCTCGTGCGTCGCCCACAAGCTGTCGTTCGACTCCCACCCTGACACCCGTGGTCGATGTTCTACACCCCTCCACCTGTCAACCCGGGCCGTGGCCAGCCTGGTGCCGGTCCCGGGCGTTGGTGGGTCTGGCCTGCTCCATCTGTGGCTGGTCGTCGTGCTGGCGGTGTTCCTGGCCACGCCGGCTTCGGTGCCACGCTGTCTGCGGGCGCGGGCCGAGGCCCAGGGCGACATCCAACACGCGATCGCCCGCTCGAATGCCCCGTCGCGGCCACCGCCTCCACGCTGATCGACGGGCGGTACCGGGCCATGCGCGGGTGGTCGCCAACGGTCCACGCTTCACTGGGTCTTCGGCGACCTGGTCGTCCTCTGTGGCCTGCCGGAGGTGCGTGATCGAACCAGAGATTCTCTCTGACCCAGTCGGCATCCCGACCACTCCTCGCGGTGACCCGGGTTCATGCAGAGCCAAGGCGCAGGTATCAGCCCATGATCCAGCCCGACCGAACACGCCGACCTCCGTGAAGTCGAGAACTACGTGCGTGTCGTTCTTGCCAGCCCATCATCGGTCGAGTATCCGCGGCCGACTCTCTGCTGGCTCACCTGAAACCAGACGGACTCAGCATGTTGTTGCAAGCTCTAGGCATTGGCGTCTAGCCTGGGATTCGACGGCGGAGTCGGACACCGATCGCGGGGGTGGGTTCATGCGTGGCGCTCGTCGATTGTCTCGCTGGGTGGGCCTGGCGGTAGCCGTCGGGCTGGGTGCCGCGGCGTGCTCGTCGTCGTCGACGACCGGCACGGCGTCGGGGGGCCGAGACACGCTCGTGGTGGCCACCTCGTCGGAGCCCGACAGCTACAACCCGGTGCTCAACTTCGCGCCCGACGGCGGATCGCTGATCTTCGACGGCCTCGTCGCCCGCGACGCGGCGAACGCGGTGGTCCCGGGCCTGGCCGATCCCGTCCCGGAGGTATCGGCGGACGGCAAGACCGTCACCGCCCACCTCCGCTCGGGGGTGGCGTTCCACGACGGGACGCCGCTGACCGCCGACGACGTCGTCTTCACCTACACCTCCATTCTCGACCCGAAGGTAGACACGACGGCACGGTCCGACCTCGAGATGCTGGAGTCGGTGCAGGCCACCGATCCTTCCACGGTCGTCTTCCACCTCAAGTACGCCTACGCGCCGATCCTCCAGCGCCTCACCGCCGGCATCGTGCCCAGGAAGCAGCTCGAGGGCACCGACATCAACAAGGCGCCGTTCAACCAGCACCCGATCGGCAGCGGCCCCTACGTGTTCGAATCGATGACGCCGGGTGACCGGCTCGTGCTGTCGGCGAACCCGAACTACTGGGGCGACAAGCCCAAGGTCGCCAACTTGGTCGTGGCATTCGTCGCCGACGAGAACGTCCGGGCCCAGCGGACCCAGGCGGGCGAGTTCGACGCCGTCGAACTGCCGCCGAAGCTGGCCGAGTCCTTCAAGTCGAACCCCGCCTACAAGGTCCACGCGGTCAAGACCGGCGACTACCGGGGCGTGATGCTGCCGATGGGCAACCCCGTCACCGGCGACGTCGCGATTCGCCAGGCCCTGTCACTCGCCGTCGACCGCTCCGCCCTGGTCAAGGGCGTGCTGGCCAACGCCGGCGACCCGGCCTTCGGACCGGTGGCGCCGTCGAGCCAGTTCGCCGACCCGACCACCTACGGCAAGCCCACGGCCGACCCGGCGGCCGCGGCCGCCACCCTCGACGCCGCGGGGTGGACGGTCGGCGCCGGTGGCGTGCGGGAGAAGAACGGCCAGCAGGCGTCGTTCACTCTCATGTACCCGGCGTCGGACAGCCTCCGCAAGGAGCTGGCCCTCTCGGTGGTCAGCTACGCCCAGGCCGTCGGGGTCGAGGTCAAGCCTGAAGGCCTCACCTGGGACGCCATCGAGCCCCGGATGAAGAACGACGCCCTCATCATGGGGTGGGGCACTCCGTACGACCCCGACTTCATCACCTACAAGCTGTTCCGGTCGAGCTTCGCCGGGGTCGACTTCTACAACCCCGGCTCCTACAACTCGCCGGCGGCCGACGCCGACCTGGACGCAGGCCGCACCAGCGCCGATCCGGCGGCACGGCTGACCGCGTACAAGAGCCTCCAGAAGCAGCTGGCCGCCGACCGGCCCTGGGTCTTCCTGACCTACCTGCGTCATGTCTACGTGGTTAAGGCCGACATCAACGGGGTCGTCGACCGCACCGAGCCGCACGAGCACAGCATGGCCAACTCGATCTGGTGGAACGTCGACACGTGGTCCACAGGGAGCTGACCGCCACCCCGAGCGCTCCGACCACACCCGCCGCCGCGGCACCGGCGGAGCAGCTGGTCGCGCCGCCGGTTCGCCGTCACCGGCTCGTCGGGGTCGGCCGCCTGGTCCGGCGCCGCGTGCTCGTGACCATCCCCGTCCTCATCGCCGTCACACTGGGCATGTTCATCATCGGCAACGCCTCGCCGATCGACCCGGTCCGCCAGTACGCGGGGGCAGCGGCGTTCACCGCCACCCCCGAGAACCTCGACCAGATCCGACACAACTGGGGGCTCGACGATCCCGCACCGATGCAATACCTGCGGTGGCTCGGACACATGGTGCGAGGGGACTTGGGGTTCTCCACGACCCTGCACCAGCCCGTGACGGAGGTGCTGGCGTCGCGGGCCGGCTGGACCGTCCTGGTCGTCGGCGCCTCCCTCGTCATCGTGCTGGTCGTGAGCCTGGTGGTCGGGACGTTGGCCGCCTACCGGCGGGACGGGTGGTTCGACCGGGTGGTGCGGGCGGTGGCGTACGGCGTCGAGGCCATGCCCGTCTTCTGGATCGCCCTTCTCGCCATCGCCGTGTTCTCCCTCGGCCTCGGGTGGCTGCCGATCGCCGGTGTCGAGACGGTCACGTCGACCCACCGATCCTGGGTCGACGTCGCCCGCCACCTCATCCTCCCCGTCGGAGTGCTCGCTCTCTCCCAGTGCTCGTGGTTCGTGCTGTTCGTGCGCGACTCGGTGATCGAGAGCCTGCAGGAGGACCACGTGGTGGGCGCGTTCGCCCGTGGCCTCCCCGGCCGGGTGGTGCTGTTCGGCCACGCCCTGCGCACCGCCCTGCTGCCCTTCATCACCCTCGTGGGCACCCACCTCCCCGAGATCATCGGCGGCGCGGTGCTGGTCGAGGTGGTCTTCTCCCTGCCCGGACTGGGGGCGGTCGCGGTGGAGGGCGCGCTCGGCGCCGACTTCCCGCTGCTCGCCGCCATCACCCTCCTCACCGCCCTCCTGGTGCTGACCGCCAACCTGTGTGCCGACATCGCCTACGCCGTCGCCGACCCGAGGGTGCACCTGGATGAGTCGTCCAGATGAGTGACACCGCCGTTGTGGTGGGCGCGGTCGTGGGAAGCACCACCCGCGACCACCCGTGGGTGGCCGCCGCCCGCCGCCGGCCCGGCGTGGCTCTCGCCGCCCTGCTGGCCATGGTGCTGGTGGGCGGGGCCTTGGTCCTCCCGTGGGTCGCACCGCTCGACCAGATCGCCGTGAACCTGGACCGGATCGACATGGCTCCGTCGTGGTCACATCTCGCCGGCACCGACGGGCTCGGCCGCGACGTCCTCCTGCGCAGCCTGTATTCGCTCAGGGTGTCGCTCCTGGTCGGGCTGGCCGCGGCGATGGCGGCCAGCCTCATCGGCGGCGTCGTCGGGTTGGTAGCGGCCACGTGCGGCGGGCGGGTCGACCAGTTCCTGATGCGGGTGGTCGACACCGTCGCCTCGGTGCCCCACCTGCTGCTCGGGCTCTTCATCGTGGCCATGCTGCGACCCAGCCTGATGGCGGTGATCATCGCCGTGGCGCTAACCCATTGGCTGTCCACCGCCCGGATCGTCCGATCCGAGGTGCTCAGCCTGCGCGACCGACCATTCGTCGACGCCGCCATCGGTGGGGGGGCCAGCCGGCGTTACGTGCTCAAGCGTCATTTCCTGCCCCACGTCCTGCCCCAGATCCTCGTGGCAACCACGCTGATGGTGCCCCATGCCATCTGGCACGAGACCGCCCTGTCGTTCCTCGGGCTCGGCCTCCCACCGCACCTGGCGTCGCTCGGGAACATGATCAGCGACGGCCGCCGGTCGCTGCTGGCCGGCGTGTGGTGGCCGAGCATCGTCCCCGGCCTGTTCATCGTCGTGGTGACCCTTGCCATCGCCACCCTCGCCGGCGCCTGGCGCGATCACCTCAGCCCCCGCCGCGGCTCCGAATACGACCTGTGACCGGCGACCTGTGACGGGCACGCCTCCCGTCCTGTCGATCAAGGGGCTCACAGTCGAGTTCGCCGTGCCCGGACGGGTCGTTCGGGCCGTCAGCAGCGCCACCCTCGACCTCCACGCCGGCGAGTGCGTCGTTCTCGTGGGCGAGTCGGGGTGCGGCAAGTCGGTGCTTGCCCATGCCCTGCTCGGCCTGCTGCCCACCAACGCCACACTTCGGGGCACCGCCGTCCTGGCACGCCAAACCGGTGGCCCGATCGACGATGGCCCGATCGACGACGATATCGAGCTGATCGGCCTGCCTCGCAAGGTGATGGCACGACAGGTCCGTGGCCGTCGCATCGGCCTCATCCCCCAGAGCCCGGCGACCTACCTCACACCCGTACGCACGGCCCGCTCGCAGCTGTCCGAGGCCCTGCGCACCCACGGCACCCACGACCAGGACATCGTAGGCGAGGGCGACCGGCTCGCCCGCGTGGTCGGCCTCGACCCCGCCGACCTGGCGTGCTATCCCCACGAGCTCTCGGGAGGGATGGCCCAGCGGGTGGTCACGGCGGTGGCCCTCGCCGGCAACCCCGACGTGCTGCTCGCCGACGAACCCACATCGGGTCTCGACCGGGCCTTGGTCGACCAGACGATGCAGCAGCTGCGGGCTCGATGTGACGAGGGACGGGCGGTGCTGCTCGTGACCCACGACCTCCACGCCGCCGAGCGGGTCGCCGACACCATGGCGGTCATGTACGCCAGCCGGATCGTCGAGGTCAGCCCCGCCAACAGCTTCTTCGAGCGCCCGCTGCACCCCTACGCCGTCGGACTGCTCGACTGCCTTCCCGACCGCGCCTTCGTCGCGGTTCCCGGCATGCCACCGGCGCTGACCGACCTTCCCGCGGGGTGTGCCTTCGCCCCTCGGTGCCCAGAGGCGGTCGGGAGCTGTGGCGTGGTGCCGTCGCTGACCCGGGTCGGCGGGGCGTCGGTGGCCTGCCACCAGCGGGTTGCCTCGTGACGTGCCTGGCGGCGCACGGCGTCGGGATCGGGTACGACGGCCGGCGCGTGTTCGAGGATCTCGACCTCGAGGTGCGCCGTGGCGAGACGTTGGGGGTGCTCGGCCCGAGCGGGTGCGGCAAGTCGAGCCTCGTCCGGGTGCTGGCGCTGCTCCAGCGTCCCACCGCGGGGCATGTCACTGTCGACGGCACCGTCGTGGCCGGTGCCCGCCACCGGGCCCCGACCGAGCTGCGCACGCGGATCGGCGTCGTGTTCCAGAGCCCGCGCACCGCGGTCGACCCCCGCCTGGCTCTTGGCGATGTCATCGCTGAGCCCCTGCGGGCCAGGCGCCGGCGTGCCACGTCGGGCCCCCTGGTCGCCGCCATGGCCGACCGCGTGGGCCTCACGCCCGACCTGCTCGACAGGACCAGCGCCACGGTCAGTGAGGGCCAGCTGCAACGGGCCTGCGTCGGGCGTGCCCTGGTCGGCGGTCCCGCCTACCTGCTGTGCGACGAGATGTCGTCGATGCTCGATGCGTCAACCCAGGCTCATCTGGTGGCGGTGATCCGGGCCAGCCAGCGGGAGACCGGCCTGGGGGTTCTGGTGGTCAGCCACGACGAGCTGCTCCTCACCCGTTGGGCCGACCGCGTCGTCTCGATCGGTGCCGTCGTCGCGGCCGGCAGGCGGTGATGATCGTCGGTATCACCGCCCGGGCGGCGGCATAGACAACATTTTGTCGATCGAAGGCGTCAACCGCCTATGGCGTCAAGCGCCTAGAAACGGTCCGACGGCCAGTTGGGTTGGAAGAGGTGCCACTGGTCCGGCGCGCGGCGGATGAGTCTTTCGAGCTCGGCGGCCAGGCGCTGGGTGACGTCGCCGACGCTGCCTTCCAGAGGCACCGGTGGGCGCACGACGGCGTGGTGGCCGCGGCCGTCGAAGTAGATCGCCGTGGGGAGCAGCGGCGCTCCCATGCGACGGGCCAGCGTGGCCGGGCCACCGGGCAGCTTCGTCGTCTCGCCGAAGAACTCCACGTCGACACCGCCGCCGCCTATGTCACGGTCGGCCAGCAGGGCGACCACCTGGTTGGCCCGCAGCGCCCGCACCACCGCGATCCCGGCACGGGGCCCGAGGGGGATGACCTTGAACCCGAACGACTCGCGGAGCTTCACGAACCAGGCGAACAACTCGGGCGGCTCCACCGGCTCCACCACCACCGTCAGCGGGAAGCCCCTCCGCACGAACCAGGCGCCGCCCACCTCCCAGCCGCCGAGGTGGGGGATGGCGAGAATCGCCCCCGTGCCGGCGGCCCGTGCCGCCTCGATGTGGCCGAGACCCTCGATGGAGAACCACTCAGCCAGGGCGGCGGGGTCGAGCGTCGGCAGCCGGAACGACTCCATCCAGTACCGCCCGTAGGACGCGAAGGCTCCGCGCACCCGGCGCTCGGTGGAACGGGCGTCGAGCTTTCCCGACGCGGCCCGTTGCTGGTTGCGACCCACGATCACCGACCGGGCGCCCATGAACGACGCCGCCAACGCGCCGGCCTTGCTGGCCAGGGGGACGGCGAGGAACTCGGGGAAAGCGTTGGCGACGGCCGACGCCAGCCGGTACAGCAGGTACGGGCTGCGCCGGCGCCAGCTGGGGGTGGGGGCGGGCTCGGTTACGGCCGGCTGCGGGCCCGGCGGCGCCAGGCCCCCGGATCAGCCGCCGAGGGATCGCCGGTCGCGGTACCGCCGGTGTCGGCCGCCGAGGGATCGCCGGCCGCGGGACCGCCGGGCCTGGAATCGCCGACCGCGGGACCTGAAGCCCTCGAACCCGAAGCGCGGGAGTCGACCCGCGGTGGCCGCCGCCGGGTTGACGAGCTCTGCCGCTCGCGGCGTGCAGCCGTCGTGCCGAAGCTCACGCTCGGCGTCCAGCCCCGCCACCGGCCGGTGCCCCACGCCGATGGCGGCCGGTTGACCCGACGGGGGGCGCTGGCCTGGCGCCAGACCATCACGAACCGGTGGCCGGCGGTGAAGAGGGTGAGCGCCAGCATCACCCACAGGATCGGTACCAGCACGGCGCTGAAGATCAGGCCGGCGGCGATGGCGATCATGCGCTCGGCCCGTTCCATCAGCCCGCCACGGGCGGTGAATCCGAGGGACTCGGCGCGGGCCCGCTCGTAGGAGACCAGGCTCGACGCGGCCAACACCGCCAGCGGGAGGATGGCGGCGTGGCCGCCGTCGGTCGACGCCAGGTACCAGGCCACCCCACCGAGCACGAGCATGTCGCTGACCCTGTCGGCGACCGAGTCGAAGAACGCTCCCCGTGGCGACGCGGTGCCGGACGCCTTGGCGACCGCCCCGTCGAGCAGGTCGGGGACGGCCGAGAGGCCCAGGAGGACCATGCCGAGGAAGAGCCGACCGGTGCCGATGGCCACCGCCGACGCGGCGGAGATGACGAGCCCGGCCGCGGTGAGCTGGTCGGCTCTTACCCCGGCGCGCCGCAGACCCGTGCCCACCGGGCGCAAGCCCCGCTCGACGCCCGCGCGCAGTCTCTTGTCGAACATCTCAGCTAGTCACGGTACCAGGGGGGGCCGGTAGGCTGAGTTCGCTGAGCATAAATGCCCCCTCTCCTGCGAGGCGCCCGTGAAGAGCTTCCCCCCCGCCCACATCCGCAACGTCGCCCTGGTCGGTCACGGTGGCACCGGGAAGACGACGCTCGCAGAGGCGCTCCTGTACTGCGCGGGAGCCATCAACCGCCAGGGCCGGGTCGAGGACGGAACGACCACGACCGACTTCGACGCCGAGGAGGTCCGTCGGGGGATCTCGCTGTCTTTGGCGCTGGCGCCGTTCGAGCACGACGGCTTCAAGATCAACCTCATCGACGCCCCCGGCTACGCAGATTTCGTGGTGGAGCTGCGGACCGCCATGAGCGTGGCCGACCTCGCCATCTTTGTCGTGAGCGGGGTGGAGGGCGTCGAGGTCCAGACCGAGGTCGCCTGGCGGATGGCCAGCGAGCTCGGCCTGCCCCGCATGTTCTTCGTCAACAAGCTCGACCGGGAGCGGGCCAGCTTCGATCGCACCATGGAGCAGCTCCGGGAGCGCTTCGGTGCAGGGGTGGCCCCCCTCGAGCTCCCCATCGGGGAGGAGGCGTCCTTCCGGGGGATCGCCGACCTCCTCACCGACAAGGCTCACTTCTACGACGACGGCAAGGCCACGATCGGCGAGATCCCACCCGAGATGGAGGCCAGGGAGCACGACGTGCGGGACAACCTGGTCGAGGGCATCGTCGTGGCCGACGACGATCTCACCGAGCGCTACCTGGAGGGCGAGGAGATCAGCCCGAAGGAGCTGGAGCAGGCGCTGGCCAAGGGCGTGGCCGAGGCCAGCGTCTTTCCGGTGACGTGCGGATCGGCGGCCAAGCTGATCGGCATCGACCGCCTGGCCCAGCTCATCTGCGAGGTGGGGCCTTCGCCGCTGGACCGGCCACCGGTGACGGTGCAGGCCGGCAGCGGCACCATGGACGTGGTGCCCGACCCCGCCGGCCAGCCGCTGGCCGTCGTCTACCGGACCCTTGCCGACCCCTACGTCGGGAAGGTGTCGTTCTTCAAGGTGCTCTCCGGCACCATCCGGCCGGACGCGGTGCTCACCAACTCCCGGACCCACGCCGACGAGCGCCTCCACGGGCTGTTCACCATGCGGGGCAAGGAGCAGGACCAGGTGTCCTACCTCCCGGCCGGCGACCTGGGCTCGGTGGCCAAGCTGTCCGACACCGCCACCGGTGACACGCTGGCTCCCAAGGGCACGCCGGTGGTGGTGCCCCAGCCCGATCCCCCGACGCCGGTGCTGTCCGTCGCCATCCGCCCCAAGTCCAAGGGCGACGAGGACAAGCTGATGATCGGTCTCCACCGCCTGCAGGACGAGGACTCGTCGCTGTTGGTGCGGCGGGACGACGAGACGCACCAGACCCTGCTGTCGGGCATGGGCGAGACCCACCTGTCGATCGTCACCGAGCGGTTGCTGCGCAAGTTCGGCGTCGAGGTGGAGACCGAGGACGTGCGGGTCGCCTACCGGGAGACCATCACGGGTCAGGCCGAGGCCGAGGGCAAGTACAAGAAGCAGACCGGCGGCCACGGTCAGTTCGGCGTGGCGTTCCTGCGGGTCGAGCCCCTGGAGCGCAGCGGCGGGTTCGAGTTCGTCGACAAGATCGTCGGAGGCGCCATCCCCCGCCAGTTCATCCCCGCGGTCGAGAAGGGTGTGATCGAGACCATGAGCACGGCCGGCGTGTACGGGTATCCCGTCGTCGACGTGCGGGTCACCCTGTACGACGGCAAGTACCACTCGGTCGACTCGTCGGAGATGAGCTTCAAGATGGCCGGCTCCATCGGCTTCAAGGACGCCATGGCCAAGGCCGGTCCGGTCCTGCTGGAGCCCATCTCGCTGCTGGAAGTCACCGTGCCCATGCAGTTCCAGGGCGACGTGATGGGCGACCTCAACTCCCGCCGGGGCCGGGTCCAGGGCACCGAGGCGGTGGGCAACGGCGAGCAGATGATCACCGCCATGGTCCCGACGTCGGAGATCCTGCGGTACTCGATCGACCTCCGGTCGATGACCGGCGGCCGCGGTCGCTTCAGCGTCGCCCACGACCACTACGACCCCCTGCCCGCCCATCTCGTCGACAAGGTGGTCAGCAAGAACGAATGAGAGACACCTGTGCCGACTGCGGGTTCGTAGCCGCCGAGATCGGTCCGGCCGAGGCGCCGGACAAGCTCCGCGGGTTCGCCCGGCGCTATCGCGCCCCGCTGACGCGGTTCCTGCCGGGAGAGGACGGGGACACCCTGGTCCGCCGCCGGCCGGAGCCGGGAACCTGGTCGGCGCTCGAGTATGCCGCCCACGTCCGGGACATGTTCGGCGCGTTCGACCGGAGGGTGACGTGGCAGGCCGCCGGCTATCCGGCCGGCTCCGGGGCCGTCGCCGGCGAGCCGGCGCCCGTCGCCGAGCTGGACCGGGTCGGAGTGGCCGACGAGCTGGCGACCAACGCCGAGCGGCTGGCCACGTCGCTCGAGGCGGTCCCACCCGAGGGCTGGCACGACGAGGACAACGAGGCTCGCAGCGTGCTCTCGACCGCCCGGCGGGCGGTCCACGAGGGCAACCACCACCTGCTCGACATCGGTCGGGTGCTGCGGGCGGTGCGGGAGCAGGCCAAGGACGACTGAGCTGCGCCCGCGGCCGCGGTGAGGCAATCCGGCGGCTGGCATGATCGGGCCATGAGCCAGAGCCAATGGCAGGGCGTCGACCGCAACCTGGGAATGGAGCTCGTACGAGCCACGGAGGCCGGGGCGCTGGCAGCCGCCCGGTGGACGGGTCGGGGCGACAAGGAGGCCGCCGACGGCGCTGCCGTCGAGGCCATGCGGGTCCAGCTCAACAGCGTGGGGATGACCGGCGTGGTGGTGATCGGCGAGGGGGAGAAGGACGAGGCCCCGATGCTGTTCAACGGCGAGAAGCTCGGGCTGGGCACCCCGCCGGAGGTCGACATCGCCGTCGACCCCGTCGAAGGGACCACGCTGACGTCGCGCGGGCGGGCCAGCGCCCTGTCGGTGATCGCCGCCAGCGGGCGGGGCACGATGTTCGACCCCGGTCCGTGCTTCTACATGGCCAAGGCTGTGGTCGGGCCGTGGGCGGTCGGAGCGATCGACGTCAACGCGTCGGCCACCGAGAACGTCAGGTCGGTGGCCGCGGCCGTCGGCCGGCCGGTGGGCGACCTCACCGTCGTGGTCCTCGACCGGCCCCGCCACAACGACCTGATCGCCGAGATCCGCGCCGCAGGGGCGCGTGTGCGCCTGATCGAGGACGGCGACGTGGCCGGGGGCATCGCCACCGCCTGGCCCGGCTCCGGGGCCGACCTGCTACTCGGAATCGGGGGTACGCCCGAAGGTGTGATCACCGCCGCCGCCATCAAGTGCATGGGCGGCGAGATCCAGGCCCGGCTGGAGCCGAAGGACGACGACGAGCGCCAGCGGGTGATCGACGCCGGCATCGACCCGGACAAGGTGCTCGGCACCGACGATCTCGTGTCAGGGGACAACTGCTTCTTCGCCTGCACCGGCATCACCGACGGCGAGCTGGTCAAGGGCGTGCACTACGACGACCGCGGCGCGACCACCGCGTCGCTGGTCATGCGGTCGAAGTCGGGCACCGTTCGCCACATCGACGCCCGCTTCCCACCCGGCCACCCCTGGACGTCCTGACTCGGGTGACGGCGGGTGGGACCGGTCCGCCGAACCGGTCCCGCCCGCCGCGACCGTCCGCCGCACCTGTAAGAGTCGCGGCGACACCGCTCAGATACAGATTCTTTGCGCGGCGTTCTCGGCCCTGGCAGCGATCGATCGTCAGAGCACCAGGTCGCCGGGGGCGCCGACCTCGCGGACGAGCTCGGTCGACTCCAGGCGGGCCAGGGGATCGGAGGCGGCCAGGGTGCCGAACGACAGCCCGGTGAGCTCCTCGACCTTGGCGACCGGCACCTGGAAGGTGCGGTATGCGCCGTAGGAGAACTCCTCGACGGCCTCGAGTCCCTCGATGAGCGTCGCCTGGCTCAGCAGGTAGGCGGTGGCCGACAGGGTCCCGTCCTTGCGGGCCATGACGACGACCTTCCAGAACTGGCGCGGGAGCTGGACGCCCCGGTAGACGTCGTCGTCGGGGGCGAAGACCGGACCGCTGAACACGTTGACCTTCAGGTCGCGGTTGTCGGCGTTCTCGAGGACGTAGTCCTCCAGGCCGGCCCAGGTCGTCTTGTTCTGGTTGAAGTCCTTGTGCTGGGGCGAGCAGTTGGTGAAATGGAAGGTGTCGTCGTTGGCGGACTTCGCCGCCGACTGCGACGTCCCCCACGCCGGGTCGAGCCGCCGCACCAGGTGGCCGCGATCGAGATCGTTCCGGGCGTACACGGCCTCTCCCGTCTGATCCGCGACGGGGATGCGGGGGTCGAGCGTCCAGCGGTCGGTCTCCCGCTTCAGCCTCTGGCTGAGGTTGCCGTCGATGTTGACGGCGGTGAAGAAGGCAAGCGCCCGCTCCTTGTTCATGACCACGCTGAAGTGGTGGTACGGGAGCACGTGGGCGGGACCGGCGCCCGGCCTGGTGTTCGTCGAGGCAACGGCGAGGAGGTCGTCCGGCAACGTCGGGAGGGGGACGTCGGGCGAACCGCCGCCGAGGAAGCCGGCGTCGTAGCCCTGTCGGTTCGAGTAGTCCGGGTCGATCTGGATGGCCTCGTCCTCGCGCTCGACGGCGACGGCGACGGGAGCGGGAAGGGCGAGGACGACGGCCGACCGGTCGCCGTCGAAGTCGGCGACGGCGGACGGCGGCGTGCCGAGGCGGAATGTGATCTCGACCGGGACAGTCAGCCGAATGCCGCCATCCTGGAGGACAGGCGTGCTCTCGGGGCGGGGCGCGTCGGCAACGGGCATCGACTGCAGGAGCGGGGCCGGCGTGACGACCTCGGGGGTGACGATGACGGGTGACGGGGCGGCCTGGATGTCGACTGCACCGCGCTCGTCCTGGAAGAGCCCGTCGAAGAGGGTGGCCATCGGCGCGGGCAGCTGCTGGGCGGCGGCGCGCGCCCCCTTCAGGAGGGCGCTGACCCGGATGCCCTCGTTGACGATCCGGCCGAGCTCGGCGTGCTCAGGGGCGGGGACGCAGGCGTGGTGGAGGGCGACGACCTCCCACTGGTCGTTGAACACCGGCGACCCCGACGACCCGGACTCGGTGTCGGTCTCGTAGTGCAGGAACGAGTCGAGCACGTCGACGACGCGGTTCTCACGCAGCGAGATCTGCTTCTTCTCGCCCTTCGGGTGCTGGACGATGGTCACGAACTCGCCGACGACAGCCTTGCCCTCGGCATCGAGCAGCCGGTTGAGCCCGAAATGGGCAAGGTCGGCCGGGTCGGCGGCCAGCGCCACCAGGGCGAAGTCGAGCTCCTTGTCCGCCAGGTAGAAGCGGTCCGGGTCGAGCCGGAACATCTTGGGCTGGAGCGGCTGGCCGTCGATGCCGTCCTGGTAGTCGAACTCGGCGGCCGCCCAGCGGGCGACGTCGGCGGTGGGCAGGACGTGGTGGTTCGTGAGGATCAGCTGGTTGGAGACCATCGAGCCCGTGCCGTACCCGACGACCCTGCCGGCCTGGTTCCGAATGTCGATCCGGCACACGGCGCGGGAGGCGGCGACGCCGCCTTCGAGGTAGCGGATGTCGACGAAGTCGGAGCTGTTGACCACCTTCTCGAGGTCGACGCCGCCGACGGCCACGGTCCCGGAATTGGCTCCTGGGACCGCCACCGGTGCGCTGCGGAGCTGCTCGCCCCGCCGGTATCGACGCAGGCGGTCGGCCCGCTTGGCCAGGCGCTCGGGCGTGTCCGCCAGCCCACGCTCCCCCATGTGCTCGACCTTGTCGGTGCGCTCGGCGGTCCGGGCCTCGACCCTTCGCGCCGCAGCCTCGTTGGTTTCCTGGATCGCCGATTCGTAGGGGCTCGGCGCCGGTGCCGGTGCCGCCGCGCTCCTCGAGATGTCAGCCATGGAATTCTCCTGTCGCCGTCCGCCGCTACCTACAAGAGTCACGAGACCTGCGTTTGAGACAAGAGATCTGTTCCGGGGTCAGCTGTCCTTCGGTGTCGCCGAAACCCGCCGCCGGAGCATGGAGGGCCGAGTTCGACCAAGCCGAGTCAGCGATCTTCATCACGGTATCGAGGTCGAGACCCATGACCTCAGCGGCCACCGCCACGTAGTCGGCCAAGCCCGGGTACTCGACGCTCACTAGCCAGTATCTCGAGGACCCTTCGACGACTCCGCCGGGTAGCCCCGTGCTCCCATTGCTGCCCTCCGCCTTGAGGGACAGCAGCATCACAGTCCAGCTATCCGACTCCACGGATGCCAGGGCACTCCAGTTCGTAGACAGCGATTCTTCGGGCTCAGGACCAAGAGTCATGGGCGCGTGTTCGGGGCGGTTTCGGCTATGCGCACGCGCCCCATCGGCAGGTCCCGGGCCTGGGTTCGCGGGAGCCGACGCGTGTGCGGCGACTTGACCACATCCGGCTAGTCACCACGTCAGAAGTGGTCAATCTGCTTGCTCCCCGGCCTCAGCGATGAGGGTGTCCGACGCATCCTGTCAATTCCCGCCGACGACCTCGGCCCGGACCCTTCCAGTCACGCCGGCAGTGGCAGAAGCCCTTCAGGCGACCGTCCCAGGACGCCCGGACCTCGCCCACCTTCGCAGCCGTCAACGCTCGTCGGAGGTGATCGAGCCGCTCGACCGTCACGGTGATGCCGTGACGGCGAATCCTGCCGAACAGGCCAGCCGGTACGGGCTCGGCGAACGCACGCAGAGGCCGCGTCGGGTTGGTGGCGAAGGTGAGGCCCCGCCTGATCGGCGAGGGACACCCGGACCGGCCCAGCGGTCTTCGTGACCGAGTAGGGGCCGCTGCCTTCGCAACCGACGATGTTCGAGAGCGGCGTTCGAAGGACCTACAGACCGAATCGCGCCGTCGGATGGTCGTCGAGGACCTCGACGTAGGGTGGTACGCATGGTGACGCCGGAAGGAGCACCGAGCGCCCGGTAGAGAGGCGAACGCGGAACGCGTACCTCGCCACGGGCTGGCCATGCCCGGCATCAGCCGATCCGAACTGACTCAGGCGACGATTCACGCTCCTCAGGCTTGGCCTATATAACGTGGCCGAACGACCCGAGCGGTCGAGCTGCGTTCAACTCGACGGGGGTGTACTGCTCGGGGTCCGGTAGATGTGACCGACCAGCTCTATCAGGAGCAATAGGGCGTTGGTCCTTTCCGGTGAGAGGGCCCGGTTGGCCCACAACACGATGCTCACTTGGTTGGTAGCATCTTCGGCGGCGATGTTGTTGAAGCCGGGCATCTGCCCCTCGTGGAACGTGATCCGGTTGTTCCCGAAGCGAATCTGTTCGATGCCGTAGCCATACAGCTGCTGCGGGGCTTCCGGGTTCTGCGGCTGCAGGCTGTCCCACCACTGCTGCTGCACCGCAGGGCCCAGCACCTTCCCGCCAACGAGGGCGTGGATCCAGGTATTCACGTCTTCGGCGGTGGACACGACACCACCGGCCGCCCAGCCCCATGAGGAGCTTTGCGCCGTCACGTCATTGGGCTTGAGGGTTCCTGCCGCAGCCGCGGCCTGCTGGTCCGGCGTCAACGCCTCGTCTTCAACCTGAAATGGCCCGTACTGATAGCCCCGGGTGGAGGACTGGGGCAGCGCCGTGGTCGTGGGGTCGGGCAGCGCCGTGTGGGTCATGCCCAGCGGTTCGAAGAGCCGCTCGGACAGGACCGTCGCCAGAGGCTTGCCGTCGAGCTTCTCCGCGAGAAGACCGAGCAGGACGGTATTTGTGTTGGAGTACTCGAAAGCCGTGCCGGGTGGGAAGCTCGGCGGGTAGGCGTAGGCCAAGGCGACCAGGTCCTGCGGCGCCCACACCTTGGTCGGGTCCTCGTGGAACGCCGTGGCGAACCCGTCGGTTTCGAGGTAGTTGCGCAGACCGGTGCGCATGTTCAGCAGCTGGGCGATGGTGATGTTGGCGCCGTTGGGAACGCCTGGGATGTAGCGGTCGATGGGGTCGGTGACGTTGAGCTTGCCCTCCTGGACAAGCTGCAGGACGACGGCGGACGTCATCGTCTTGGTGACCGAGCCGATCCGGAAGGAGTCGGCCAGAGTGGGCGGGGTGTGGGCGTCAAGCGTTGTCGTGCCGTGGGTCAGCGTGTAGCTGCCGGTCGGGGTCTGCACCAGAGCAATGGCGCCGGGGACCAGCAGGTCGGCCGCGGTCGTGTCGAATGCAGCCTGTATGGCGGCCTGGTCGATCAGCTTCAGCTCCGACGGCGCCGCGGTTGGAGGGCTAGACGGCGAGGAGCAGGCCACCACGGGCAGAATCAGCCCGACCGCCAGTGCAAGGGCCGTGAGACGGGCCGGCGGTTGTCGCACACGTCGACGATCAGCGGAGTCGTTCCTCGCAGGTGTTCGATTCGTCGGTCTGATGACGACCCCAATACTCCACGCGGTGATGCCTGGAGGCTATCGGCAAACAATGGGGTGGCATCGACCCGAAGGGCGTAGCCTTGCCGTGCGGCCGGCCTCGACGTCGGCGCAGAGCGGGATCATCGGTCCGAGAACGCAGACTGTGCCCGCCGACGAGAGGTCCGCACGCCATGATCAAGCACCTGTTTGTCCGGCGGCTCGCCCCGGTGGTTTGCCTGCTTCTGCTCGGGGCGTGCAGCTCGAGCTCCGGCTCAAAGAGCACCAGCGGCAATACGCCGGGGGTGGGCGGCACGGCGAGCCCGACGGGCATCCACCCGGGCTACCCGACCGACATCGACCAGATCTCGCCATTGGTGATTACGACCCTCGCGCCGGATCCGATTCCGTTCAACGGCACCGACGGCAAGGTCCACCTCGCCTACGAGTTGCAGATCTTCAACGCGTCGCCGCGGCCGGCGACGATGACCACCATCGAGACGCTGGAGGGGGGTCCCACCGGGGAGGTACTCGCCTCTTTGTCAGCCGACGACCTGGCGGCCCGCAGTCTGCTGGTCGGGCCGCCCCTCGCGCAGGGCGAAACCGCGGTGGAGATTCCGGGAGGGCGGGTGGCCCTCGTCCTGCTGGATGGTGTGTACGACAACCGAGCCGACGTCCCACCGCAGATCACCCACCGCATCAGCGCCACCTTCGCCGTCTCCTCGGACGACGACCGGGTGACCGCTCTCTATCCGACCCAAGCCTCACAGATCGGCGGGGTGGTTACGCCCAGAGTCGAATCGCCGCTGGTGATCGGGCCTCCGGTGGCCGGCGATCACTGGCTCACCACGGGAAGCTGTTGCAAGCTGGATGGGCACCGAGCCTTCATGATGCCCATCGGTGGGCGCATGAATGGCACGGAACGCTACGGCCTGGAGTATGTCCGGCTCGATGTGGACGCCAAGCCACTCATCGACAAGGAAGCGGGCCTGATCGGCCAGACCCGCGGCGACCCGACCAAGAACGAGAGTTATCTGGCATGGGATCAGCCGGTCCTCGCGGTCGCTGACGGTATCGTCGTCACGGTGGTGTCCGACGTCGAGGACCGCCCGCCCGGCAGCTTCGCAGAGGGCCTCCCCCTCAACAATCTCACCGGGAACGGCGTCATCATCGACCTGGGCAACGGTGTGCACGCGATGTCCAACCACCTCCGGCAGGGCTCCGTGACCGTCAAGGTCGGCGACCAGGTGAGGCGGGGTCAGGTCATCGGTCGCCTCGGGAACAGCGGGAACACCTTCCTGCCGCATCTCCACTTCCAGATGTTCCGGGGGATCGCGCCGCTCGCGGGCGACAATGTGCCGTTCGAGATCGACCGGTTCGTTTTCGACGGCGAGCTGACCAGTGACGGTATGACGAACCCAACCCCGGCTGGGCCGCGCACCAACCAGTACCCGCTCACGGAGTCCGTCACGAGCTACCCGCCGGCTTGACACCGGGCGTGGCGTTCGCACGCGACGGGCGAGACCGCGTGGTACCTCTGGCCATGCTGAAGAGCGGGTACCACGTATGCCATGCCTCAGCCCGCCTTACGGAGCACGGCTGCAAACTCATCGAGCAGGGGACCGACGACGAAGCGGAAGCGTCCCGCCAGCCCTGCCTGGACGACGATGCGCATCGCCAGATCGACCGAGCGGATGAAGCTGGCTGCATGTCAACCGGGGAAGTTGACGACGTCATAACTGAGGGGCAACTCGTCGGTGCGCGGACCCGGCCGACGGGTGGAGGTGTCAAGGACGATGGCGTCCCCGCTCTCACTGAGCGTGCCCTGGACGCCGAACGAATCGAAAACGTATGGCCACTGTTCGCCGGCCAGGGGCGTCGGGGCGCGTGAGACGTGGAAATGAAGGTGAACCTCTGACGTGTTTCCTGAGTTGCCCACCTTGCCGAGGATGTCGCCCCTCTTGACTTTTTGACCCTCTCGCACGGTGAAGGACCCGCGAATCACGTGGGCGTAGAAGGCGTAGAAGTCGTCACCGAGGTCGAGGATCACATAGTTGCCCCCGAGCTGTTGGAACGTCAGCCCTGGAGTGTTGACCTGCGGGACCGCGTCGGGTGCCCCATCCACCACGTTGATGACGGTGGCGCCGGCTACTGCCAGCAGCGGCTCTCCGTAGGCGACATACCCCTCATTGGTGGCGGGGTCCCCGTCGGTCGACGGGAACGGCGTTCCGGCTGGGCTCAGCGAAGGATCCTTCAAGTGGGTGGGATTGAGACGGATGAAGTCGATGGCAAACCGCTCTGAACCATTTATCCGAGCAGCTGGTGCTCCCCTGACCCCAACGACGGCGTTGCGATGCGAGGAGGGCGTGCAGCAGGAATTGGCTGCCAGCCAATTGGGGCCCTTGAGCGGCGGCCCGATCGTCAGGGGTTCGCCCTTGCCCAGCACCATGTCGGCGCCCCGCGCCACGACCTCGTTCGGGAAGAGCGTCGCCGCAGCGAGAGCCTGGTCGGGCCCCGGGGCGGCGAAGGTGGCGCTGATCTGATGGGAGAAAGCCGCGGGGATGTCGGCACGCGCCGGGTAGACGTCGTCGAGAAGAAGGAACACGGCGCGCCCGGGAGGGATCTCCGTCACCGGTTGAAGGGCTGCCGGCACGTCGCCGACGAGGAGCGTAAGAGTCGCGATCTGCTCCCCCGAGAGAGTAAAGAGCGTCTTGCCGTCAAGCGTCACCGTCTCCACTTGCGTGATTCGAGCCGTCCTTGGCGCCGCGTTGAGGACCTGCAGCTCGTATGCCACGTGGTACTTGTCGTCGGCGCCCTTCACCGGGATGGGAGCGTTCAGGGCGGAGATGATCAACGGCTCCACCGCGTCGCTCGTCGGCTCACCGATGAGCGGAGCGCCCGGCGCGGCGGCACCACCGCCGGCGTTGGTGCTGCTCGAAGCGCTGTCGTCGTCCTTTGAATCCGACGAGCACGATGTCAAAGTGACGAGGATCGTGACCCAGACAAGCGCCGTGATCAGTCGAGTGGAACGAGTTGGATACCCCGCAGACCGCATGTTGGCGCGTTCCCTTCTGCTAGTAACCGAGCCCTGAAATTAGGAGGTGAGCCCACCGCGTCAGCTTCCCGGTGGCGATCCCTTTAGCCATCAGGCACGACCACCTACGGTAGTCGTGGCGTCCGATCGCCTCCCCGCCGTTGACACCCGCTAGCGCGATGAGTTCGCGGCCGTGGCACGACCGCATCGCCCCCGGTGGAACCCGCTCGCGAATGCCCGACCTGGGCGCTCCAACCTGGGCGGCTTGGTCGCACCGAAATACCGTCCCCTCCCTCCGACCGCAGGGGCTTGGCGACTCGGCCTTCGCCGACCACGATCGGCAGCTACGTACCGCGTCGGCTCCTCCGGGGAGTCCTCCTTCGCAAAAAGGACGTGGTCGACCCTGCCTCGCCACTCGATCGACCTGCCGACCCAGCCGCAGCCTTTGCACGAAAACGGCGCGGACTCGGCTACAGCGCCGCCGCGGAGAGCAACCCCACGATCGCCACCCTTAGGTTGCCGGCGCACTTCGGCCAGACGGCCAAACCACAGTTGCGTCCGGTCGTGCTCGGCCAGCCACGAGGCGAAGCGCCGGACCTCGTCGAGGTAGTGCCGGACGGTACGGGGGCCTTGCCGTGAAGCGAGAGCGTCCAAGACTCCACGAGGGCGGCGTTCGCTGCGCTCGGGCCGGGCATCGGGAGGGTGAGTACTTCAGCGCTGGCACGCATGGCCGAGGATTGCACCCGAAGGTGCGGTGTGCTAGCGCTGGAGGGCCTCTGACCAGCACTTTTCTACCTATCGTACTGCGACCAGTCCTCGGGGTTGTCCTCGACGAAGTGGGAGAGCACGTCCCCGTCCACCGCGTCAACGAGGACCAGGCCGCGGCGGGCCGGGGGCTCCTCGTTGGAGTAGAGGAGGATCCGCCACGTCGGCCGGCTGCGGAGGCCACGCCAGCCCAGCTGGGCCGAGGCGTGGCCGACGGCGAACCCGACCTGGCGGACGGCGGCCACCAGGGCGTCGCTGTCGCGCACGGCGAGGGGCCACGCTGCGGCCAGGTGGTAGGCCCCTATGACCAGAAGGGTGACAGCGATGAGGAGGAACCCGTCGTTGACGAGGACCGAGTCGCCGCCTCGGGCCAGCGCCCACAGCACGAAGCAGCCGGCGGCGACAGCCAGGTAGATGTAGCCCGGCCACCGACGCCGCCGGATGTCGGGGAACGTGTACATGCCCACGTAGGCGGTGACATCGAGCTCGGCGGGCAACTCGTCGCCAGCCGGCTCGTCCGGCAGGCTGACCTCGGAGGTGGCGGGCAGCTCGTCGCCAGCCGGCTCGTCCGGCACGCTGGCGTCGGGGGCGGCGGGCAGCTCGTCGCCTTCCGGCTCGTCCGGCAGGCTGACCTCGGAGGTGGCGGGCCGCTCGTCGCCAGCCGGCTCGTCCGGCACGCTGGCGTCGGGGGCGGCGGGCAGCTCGTCGGGCACGGCCGCGGCCGCGGTGGCCTGGTCGGGGCCGTGCTGCTCGTTGGGGCTCCCGTCGTCCATGACGTCGTTCAGCGTACGCTCGGGCGATGAGCGACACGCCGCCGGGACCGCCGCCGATCCCCCCGCCCCCGCCGGTACCTCCGCCGCCGCCCCTCGAGCCGCCGCCGCCGCCGATGAAGCCTCCTCCGCCTCCGCCGGGCGACCCCCAGCCCCCTACGCCGATGGAGCCTCCGCCGGGCGACCCCCAGCCTCCGCCGACCCTGGAGCCTCCCCCTCCGCCGATGGAGCCCCCACGCCCTCCGGGCGGCCCACCGCCCCCGCCGTCCTACTCCTCCGGCCCGCCGCCCTACTCCCCTGCCCCGCAGCCGCCAATTCGACCGCCCGCGCAGTCGGCGGCCGATCGGGTCCGGGCCGCCTATCAGACCCGCAACCAGTCGGACTACATCTTCGAGTACTGGTCCGCGCTCGGGTGGTCGGTGCTGACCTGCGGGATCTTCGGCTTCTACGTCATCTACCAGCTCGTTCGCCGGATGAGAGACCACAACCGCCGCCGGCTCGACCTCCTCGAGGGGGCCATCGCCTTCGCCTGGGAGAAGGTCCAGGGCGACCCCGAGCTGGCCGACGAGCTACGCCCGTACTTCGAGCGGATGGCCGGCAACCTGCGGGTCCTGCAGCAGATGACCACCGAGTTCCGCGACCCGACGGTGTGGACCGTCCTGTCCGTGGTGAGCAACGGCATCGCCAACCTTGTCGCCTTCATCCTCATCGACGGTGACCTCGTCCGCCACGCGTGGTCCGAGCGGGCGGTCGAGCACGACCTCGCCTACGTCTACGGGCGCCTCGGCAAGCCGTTGCCCGCCCCGACGCAACCGACCAAGGCCCAGCACAACTACGTGGCCCGGGTGATCGTTTCGTTCGTCACCCTCGGCATCTACATGTTCTGGTGGTACTACAACCTGATGGTGGAGCCCAACGCCCACTTCGTCGAGGACTGGTCGTGGGAGGACCGCCTGGCCACCGCCGTGTACGAGCTGTCGACCACCGGCTGACGGGGCCACGCCCCGACGTGTACTAGCGGCGGGGCCAGGCCGAGCGCACGCGCTCGAGCGTCTGGGGGAGGGACTCGGGCAGGACCCTCGTGCCGCCGATCGTGGTGAGGAAGCTGGTGTCGCCGTCCCACCGGGGGATGCAGTGGACGTGGAAGTGACCCGGGATGCCGGCGCCGGCCGAGCGACCGAGGTTGGCACCCAGGTTCAGCCCGTCGGGCCGGTAGGCGTCCTTGAGCGCCCGCACGGCGTCCGTCACCGCCGACCACACCGCCGCCCCCTCCCCCGCGTTCAGCTCTTCGATGTCCGAGACGTGGCGCACCGGCATCACCAGCAAGTGGCCTGAGGTGTACGGGTAGGCGTTGAGCACGGCCGCCACCGTGTCGTCCCGCCAGACGACGAGGGTGGACTCAGGGGGCTTGTCGCTGGCCAGCAGGCGGCAGAACACGCAGGGCCCGGCGTCGGGACCATCGGGGGGACCGACGCCCTCGACGTACTCCATCCGCCAACCCGCCCACAGCCGCTCGAGGGTCACGCCTTTGCAGCAACCTCGTCGACCAGGCGGGTCAAGAAGTCCTCGACCGGCACGTCACGCTCGACGGTTCCGCCGCGGGGGTTGACGCCGACGGTGCCGCCGGCCACGTCGGCGTCGCCCACCACCAGCACGTAGGGGATCTTCTCCAGCTTGGCCCGCCGGATCCGCCCGCCGAGGGGCTCGTCGGCCTCCGACGTGTCGACCCGCAGGCCGGCGGCCCGCAGCCGCGTCGTCACCTCCGAGGCGTAGGCCTCGTGGTCGGCCCGCACCGGCAGGACCCGCGCCTGGAGGGGGGACAGCCAGGCCGGGAAGGCGCCGGCGTAGTGCTCGAGCAGGATGGCGAAGAAGCGCTCGACCGAGCCGAACAGGGCCCGGTGGATCATGAACGGGCGGTGGCGGGCGTTGTCGGCGCCGACGTACTCCATTCCGAACCGCTGCGGCAGCTGGAAGTCGACCTGCAGGGTGGAGATCTGCCAGCGCCGGCCGATGGCGTCGCGCACGTGGACGTCGATCTTGGGGGCGTAGAACGCACCCTCGCCCTCGGCCACGGTGTAGGGGATGCCGGAGCTCTCCAGCGCCTCTCGCAGGGCCTCGGTGGCGTCGTCCCACTCCTCGGGCTCGCCCACGAACTTCTCCGGGCGGGTAGCCAGCTCGGCCTCGAACTCGGTGAGGCCGAACGTCCGCAGGATGCGCAGGACGAAGGCGAGCAGCGAGGTGAGCTCGCCGAGCAGCTGGTCGGGCGTCACGAAGATGTGGGCGTCGTCCTGGGAGAAGCCCCGGACCCGGGTGAGGCCGTGCAGCACGCCCGAGCGCTCGAAGCGGTAGACGGTGCCGAGCTCGAAGAGCCGCAGCGGCAGCTCCCGGTAGGACCGGGCCTGCGACGTGTAAATCAGGATGTGCATCGGGCAGTTCATCGGCTTGGGGTAGTAGGTGGCACCCTCCATCTCCATGGGCGGGTACATGCCCTCGGAGTACCAGTCGAGGTGGCCGGAGATCTCGAACAGCGTCGACTTGGCCAGGTGGGGCGTGAACACGAACTCGTAGCCGGAGGCCTCGTGCTCGGCGCGGGAGAAGTCCTCCATGAGCTTGCGGATGAGGCCGCCCTTGGGGTGGAAGACGGGCAGGCCGCCACCGATCTCGGGCGGGAAGTGGAACAGGTCGAGCTCGAGGCCCAGGCGGCGGTGGTCGCGGCGCTCGGCCTCCTCCAACCGGTGCAGATGCTCGGCCAGGGCCTTGTCGGACTCCCAGGCGGTGCCGTAGATCCGCTGGAGCATCTGCCGGTGCTCGTCGCCCCGCCAGTAGGCGCCGGCCACCCTCATGAGCTTGAACGACCCGAGGCGGCGGGTGGACGGGACGTGGGGACCGCGGCACAGGTCGGCCCAGCCCCCGCCCGGATCGGCACCGTTCCGGTAGACGCTCACCTCGTTGCCGCCGGCGCCCTCGTCGGGCTCCACGCCTTCGATGATCTCCACCTTGTAGGGCTGGTCGGCGAAGCGCTGCAGGCCCTCCTCCCGGGACAGCTCCTCCCTGACGAAGGGCTGGTCCTCGGCCACGATGGCCCGCATGCGGGCCTCGATGCGCCCGAGGTCGTCCTCGGTGAACGAGCCCCCGCCGGGGAGATCGAAGTCGTAGTAGAAGCCGTCCTCGACGGGCGGCCCGATGGCGTACTTGGCCCCCGGGAAGAGGTCGCAGACGGCCTGGGCCAGGACGTGGGCGGTGGAGTGGCGGAGGACGTAGCGCCCGGCGTCGGAATCGGCGGTGACGATCGCCACCTTGCCGCCGTCGGGCAACGGTGCCGACAGGTCGACCTGGGCGCCGTCGACGGTGGCGGCGACCGCCGCCTTGGCCAGCCCCCGCCCGATCGACTTGGCCAGGTCGGCGGCGGTGGACCCTGGTTCGAGGGATCGGGCCGACCCGTCGGGCAGGGTGACGGTGATCTGGCCTGGCGGGATCTGGTTCGGCGTGGTGTGGTCGGACATGTCCCGATCGAGACTACCGGGAGGCCGCCTGTCGCTCTGGAGGGAAATCCGGGTCCGGTGGGATAATCGGCCATCGGCGACCGGTTCGAATATCGCAACGTGAGCATCTACGGGGACCACGGCCCGATCGTCGTGGGGTTCTCCGCCCGCATCCCGTCGGACGGCCTCACCGCCATCGTCGGTCCGTCGGGCGCCGGCAAGACGACGCTCCTGCGCCTCCTGAACCGCCTCGACGACCCCGACGACGGCGAGGTCCTGTTCGACGGCCGTGACGTACGTTCCTACGACGTGCTGGACCTGCGTCGGCGCGTCCAGTACGTAGGTCAGGTTCCGGTCCCGTTCCCCGGCACGGTCGCCGCCAACCTGGGCGTGGGCAGCAGCGGCGCCCCGCGCCCGGTCGACGCCCTGCTGGCCCGGGTCCGGCTCGACCCGAGCCTGGCGTCGCGGGCGGCCGACCGGCTGTCGGTGGGCGAGGCGCAGCGCATGTGCCTGGCCCGGGCCCTGGCCCTCGAGCCCCAGTGCCTGGTGCTGGACGAGCCCACGTCGGCCCTCGACGCCGACTCCAAGCTGGGCATCGAGCGCCTGGTGCGGTCGCTGGCCGACGACGGCCTCACGGTGGTCATGGTCACCCACGACCGCGCCCAGGCCGAGGACCTGGCCGACAGGATGATCACCGTGAGCGCCCCGTCCCCGTGAACAGAAAACCGGCCCCGTGAACGACCTGAGCGACCAGATCTCCAGCGGTGACGTCGCCCTGTCCCTTCTGCTGGTGGTCGTGGCCATCGCGGTGTCACGGATCCGCAGGGCCGCCCTCGAGCGCGACATCCTCGTCGCCACCTTCCGGTCCTTCGCCCAGCTCCTCGCCGTCGGCTTCGTCCTGGCGTACGTCTTCGACAGCCAGGCCCGGCTCACGCCCGTCGTGCTGGCGGTGATGGTCGTCACCGCGGCGCTCACGTCGGGTGCACGGTCGAAGCGGATACCCGGCGCCTACCTCATCGCCGTCGCCGCCGTCGGCGCCGCCACCGCCGGCACCCTCGGCGTCCTGCTCCTGCTCGGCATCGTGCCGCCGGAGCCGCGCTCGGCCATCCCGCTCGGATCCATGGTGATCTCGGGCGCCATGAACGCCACGTCACTCGTGATGACCCGCCTCTACGACGACCTTGCGTCGCACCGCCGGGAGGTGGAGGCCCGGCTCAGCCTGGGCCTGACCTCGGCCGAGGCGGCTGCGCCCTGGCACCGGGCCGCCCTGCGGACGGGCACCCTCCCGATCATCGACCAGACCAAGGTGGTCGGGCTGGTTGCCCTTCCCGGAGCCATGACGGGGATGCTGCTGGCCGGGGCCTCGCCGGGGTCGGCCATCCGCCTCCAGCTGGTGGTGATGTACATGCTGCTCGGCGGCAACGCCTTCGCCGCCCTGGTCGCCGGCACGCTCACGCTGCGACGCCTGTTCACGCCCAACCACCAGCTGCGGCGGTCCCTGAGCCGCTCACCGGGCTGACAGCCCCAGTCGCAGGGTGAAACGGGGTCAGCCGAGCAGGGAGCTGCCCTTCACCTGGACTTCGATCTGCTTCGGAGCCTCGGCCGCGGCGATGGCCACGACGGCGGAGACTGCGCCGCCGGCCTTCGGTGCGAACACCACCTGCAACTCGCAGCTCCGGCCGGGCGCCAGTGGCTGGCCGGTGCAGTTGACGTCACCTGCCACGAAGTGGGTGGCGCCCGAACCGTTCACCGTGGGGGCTTTGACGGTGAGCGGGACCTCGCCGGTGTTGCGCACCTTGACCGTGGCCTGCCGGGGGGCCCCGACGGTGAAGTCGACGCTCGTCGGCTCGACGGTGAACTGCGCAGTTCCCGTCTGCCCGGCAGGTTTCGTGGCGGAGCTCGAGCCGGCGACCGTCGTGGCCGAGCCGGCGGCCACGGTCGTGCTCGCTCCCGGCACCGTCGAGACGGTGGTACTCGTCCCGTTCCCGGCGCCCGAGCCACCACCGCCGATCCAGCCCAGCTGCACCGACAGGCCCAGCAGGCCCACCAGCGCGGTCAGCAGGCCAGCGGCACCGGTGACGAAGCCGGGCATGGTCGACCAGAAGGACCCTCGCTCACTCATGTGATCCGACCCTACCGGCCGGGGTCGCGGGTGCTTTCGCGCCCGGTGCCCGAAGGCCCGGGCGCGGGGAATCGACGCGGGTCATACTTGTCCCGTCTTTCCGCCTCCCACAGTGGGGCTCTACCGGTTGACAGATCAGCTGGTTGACAGTCAGCTGGTTGACAGATCAGCTCAACGGCGTTCGAGGGTCGTCACGGCGCGAACACGCCCCGTTCGTGAGGAGTCGCATG
Organism: uncultured Acidimicrobiia bacterium; assembly: GCA_963825765.1. Lineage (GTDB taxonomy): Bacteria > Actinomycetota > Acidimicrobiia > Acidimicrobiales > AC-14 > CAWGUU01. The sequence continues at coordinate 65,734 of CAWGUU010000012.1, read as the reverse complement.
TCATCGTCAGACCCGTACGGTCAGTACCAGCCACCGCAGCCGTACCAGCAGCCGCCTCAGTACGGGCCGCCCCGAGGTCCCACCAACGGGATGGCCATCGCCTCCTTGGTCCTCGGCATCCTGTGGATCTACGGCGTCGGGGCGATCCTGGCCCTTGTCTTCGGCTACATGGCCAAGAAGCAGATCCGGGAACGGGGAGAGAGCGGGGCGGGGATGGCCACCGCCGGGATCGTGCTGGGCTGGATCGGCATCGTGGGACTTGTCCTCATCATCGGCCTCATCATCGTCGCCGCGAGCAGCGACACCAGCAGTTACTGATGCCGTTCGCGTAGTCCCAGGTCAGGCCGCTCGTCCAAGGGAAGCGCCGGAGCAGTGGGGCTACACTGCGCGCCGCGGCGAGACATCGTCCGCGGGGGGAAGGCGAGGAGCGGGAAACCATGGCGTACAGCGCGAAATACCCGGTACAGCTCGAGTTGCAGCACCCACTCAAGGTTCCACGGTGGCTGCCGCTGATCTCGTGGCTCCTGGTGATCCCGCAGTTCATCGTGGTCTACGTGCTGCAAATCGTGGCCGGCGTCCTGTCCCTGGTGGCCTTCTTCACGATCCTGTTCACGGCCAAGATCCCCAAGAGCTTGTTCGACGTGATGGCGATGGTGGTCCGCTACGAGTGGCGGGTCGGCTCCTACGCCGGCTTCATGAACGCCAAGTACCCGCCGTTCGAGTTCACCCTGTCCGAGCTCGACCCGGGCAACTACCCGGCGCTGCTGTCGATCGAGTACCCGGCCAAGCTGAGCCGGCTGCTGATCTTCGTGAAGTGGCTGCTGCTCATCCCCCACTACGTCGTGCTCCTGCTGCTCGCCATCGGGGCGCTCGTCGTGTTCATCATCGGCTTCTTCGCGGTGCTCATCACCGGCAAGTGGCCGCAGGGGCTGCGGAACTACGTCGTCGGCTTTTCCCGCTGGAGCACCCGGGTGACCGTCTACGCGTACCTCATGACCGACGCGTACCCGCCGTTCCGGCTGAGCGAGTAGGCCCCGACGGCCGGGCTCAGTCCCCCGGCCCCGTGATCCCGAGCAGGGCGGCGGCCCTGCCGACACCACCTGTCGCTGCACCAGCCGTCGCCGCCTCGTCGATGGCGGCGACGGCCCGCGGCAGGTCGAGGTCGTCGTCGAGGGCGGCGCGCACGTCGTCGAGGGCGGCGTCGCCCGGGCCCGACGCCCGCCAGCGCTCGAGGCGCGACGCGGCCTTCGCCAGCAGGTCCTCGTGCCACGCCCACGGTGCCCGGTACGAGTGGTCGAGGATCGCCAGCCGGACCGCCATCGGGTCCCAGTCCTTGACCAGGTCGCTGACGAACACCAGGTTGCCGAGCGACTTCGACATCTTGGTGCCGTCCAGCTCCACCATCGGCGCGTGGAGCCAGTGGCGTACGAAGCGCTCGCCGGTGGCCCCCTCGGACTGGGCGGTCTCGCACTCGTGGTGGGGGAAGATCAGGTCGGAGCCGCCGCCGTGGAGGTCGATGCTGACGCCCAGCTCCCGCAGGGCCAGGGCCGAGCACTCGATGTGCCAGCCCGGCCGTCCCGGGCCCCACTGGGAGCTCCAGGCCGGCTCGTCGGGCGCCGAGGGCTGCCACAGGACGAAGTCGAGGGGATCGCGCTTGGCCGGGTCGTCGGGGTTGCCACCCCGTTCGGCCGCCAGCGCCAGCATCTCGTCCCGGCTCAGGTGGCTGAGCTGGCCGAACCGTTCGAACGAGGCCACGTCGAAGTAGACGCCGCCTCCTGCCAGGTAGGCGTGACCCCGGTCGAGCACCATGCCGATGAAGCCCAGGATGTCGTGGATGGCCGACGTGGCGCGCGGTTCGCTGTAGGCGGGGAGCATGCCGAGGGCAGCCATGTCGGCCTCGAACCGGGCCGTCTCCTTGGCGGCCAGCTCCAGGTAGGGAACTCCCAGCTCACGGGCCTTGCGGAGGAGGTCGTCGTCGACATCGGTGATGTTGCGGACACACAGCGTGCGATGGCCGATGTCGCGCAGGCGGCGCTGCAGGACGTCGTACAGCACGTAGGTGGCGGCGTGGCCCACGTGGGTGGCGTCGTAGGGCGTGATCCCGCACGTGTACATGGTGACGACCGGGCCGGGCCTGAATTCGGCGACCTCGCCGCGGGCGGTGTCGTACAGGCGCACCGGCGTCAGTCGCCGACGCCCGTGAGCCGGATCCCGGCACGGCGGTTGATCCCGATCAGGACTGCGGTGAACCCCTCGACAATGCCGGCCAGGGCCAGTGAGCCCGACCGGATGGGACGCAGGCCGGGAATGGCGAGCACCAGGTCGGCGGTGGCGTCGGCGGCGATGGGATGGTCGGCGCAGATGATGACGTCGCCCACGAGCGGGCGGTCGAGCCGGCCGAGGTCGCGAGCCGGGATGTGGTTGAAGGCGGTGGCCACGAGAGCCGCCGGCGCCGCGTGCTGCACGGCGGCCGCCACCGACCCTTCGGGCAGGCGCACGGGCCGGAGCTCCCCGTCGATCTTGGCCAGGGCGTTGCCCATCGAGATCACGACCTTGCCGCCCAGCTCGCCGGCCACCGACGCCGCGGTCTCGGCGGAGGCCTCCCAGATCGTGGCCACCACCACCAGGTCGGCCTTGGCCGCCTCCGGGTTGGTGCCGGGCTGGAGGGCCAGCTCGCGCTCGGGCCAGCGCGACCGCAGCTCGTCACAGGCTGTCTCCGCCCGCTCCACCGACCGCGACCCGATGACGACCTCGCAGCCGACCGACGCCAGTCGCACGGCCAGCGCCTGTCCGGCCGGGCCGGTCCCCCCGAGAATGCCCACGTACACAGTCAGTACCCTTCTTTGGCCGGACGGCGGCGGGCCGGCGTGGTCGGCGGTCCGCTCACCAGGCGCCAGACTGCCAGATACCGCCAGAGTGACAGAACCACCACACTTTCAGAAAAATCGGGGCAACCCGGACCACAGAGAGCCTCGACCCTGACCAGCCCCGCGGACACCAGCCCCTTCCGGCACGGCGTCGCCAGCGGCGACCCCCTCCCCCACGGCGTGATCCTGTGGACCCGGTGGTCCCCGCCTGCCGCGCCGCGCCGCGGCCGCCTCTGCCTCGGTGGACGTCGGGTGGGAGGTGGCCCGGGACCCGGGGTTCGCCAACGTCGTGGCCAAGGGGACGGCGGAGACCGGTCCCGACGTCGACCACACCCTGAACGTCGACGTGGACGAGCTCGAGGCGGCCACGACCTACTGGTACCGGTTCCGAGGTCCCGGCGCTGAGGCGGACGGCACCCACTCCCCGGTGGGGCGCACGCGGACCGCCCCGCCGTTCGGCGAGCCGGTGGCCGGCCTGCGCCTCGGCCTTGTGTCCTGCGCCTCCCTGCCGGCCGGGCGGTTCCACGCCTACCGCAACCTCGCCGGCCGTGACGTCGACCTGGTGGTCCACGTCGGCGACTACATCTACGAGAACGACAGGCACGCCCGCACCGAGGTGCGGCCCCACCAGCCTCGTGCCGCCGCCACCTCGCTGGCCCACTACCGGGCTCGCCATCGCCAGTACAAGGCCGATCCCCACCTCCAGGCGCTCCACGCCCGCCATCCGATGGTGGCGGTGTGGGACGACCACGAGGTGGCGGCGGGCAGCTGGCGGGAGGGCGCCGCCCAACACGACGACCGCCGGGACGGGACCTGGTCGGCGCGCCGGTCGGCGGCGATCCGGGCCTACCGGGAGTGGATGCCGGTGCGGTGGCCGGGTGAGGGCGACCGGGTGTACCGCTGCCTCCACTGGGGCGACCTCGTCGACCTGGTCATGCTCGACACCCGCCTGATCGGGCGGGACCGGCCGGTGCACGGGGGTGACCGGGTGGTGGTCAGCGTCCGCGACCGGGACCGCGGCAAGTCGCTCCTCGGGGCGGCGCAGAAGGAGTGGCTGGCGGGAGAGTTGGCGGCGTCGCGCGCCCGCTGGCGGGTGATCGGCAGCCAGGTGGTGGTGGCGCCGATCGGCCTGGTGGCGGGGCGGCTCGTCAACCCGGGCCAGTGGGACGGCTATCCCGCCGAGCGGGACTGGCTCTACGAGCGGCTGGCGGCCGCCGGTGCCAACGCCGTGGTGCTGAGCGGCGACATCCACTCGTCGTGGGCGGCCGATCTGCCGGTGGGCGCCGAGTTCGTCAGCCCCAGCGTGTCGTCGCCCAGCTTCGCCCGCATCCTCGTACCAGGCGGTGCCGTCGCGGCCAGGCTGGCCGCCCGGGTCTTCAACTGGCAGAACCGCCACGTGAAGTTCGTGGAGCTGCAACGCCACGGCTACGTCGTCGTCGACGTCACCCCCGACCGGGTGCAGGCCGACTGGTGGCACCTCGACAGCGTCGTCCACGCCGATCCGGCCGAGCGTTGGGCCGGGAGCTGGCGCCTCGACTGGGGCGGGAACGAGCTGGTGCGGGCGGTCGAACCCGTCGCGGAACGCGAGTGACGCGTCGGTCGAGCGCGCAAAGACCCCAAGCACCGGTCAGATGCCGGTGTGCGCCTCGATCCGGCCGCTTTCGACCGCCGCGGTGAGGGCGTCGAAATCTCGCTGGTTCTGATCGGCGTAGGCGACCGCGAACTCTCCCACCGCCCGGTCGAAGGAGTCGCCAGTGCCGATGTAGCCGCCGATGGCGCTGGCGTCGCCACTGCGGGCGTGGGAGCGGGCCAGCGCCCAGCCGCACAGCTCGCCGTAGCGCTCGAGGTCGTCCGGGGTCATGCGGTCGACGTCGAAGGAGCCCTTCATGTCCCGGAGCTGGCGGACGTAGTACTGGCGTCCGGTGTCGGGAGCCAGCGCCCATCCCAGGAAGATGTCGGGGAAGGCCTGCATCATCCTCTGGCCGATGACAACCCGCTGGCCGTTGTGGGGGAAGGGGCTCGGGCTCAGGTAGGGCTCCAGCACCGAAGGGAGCGCCTCCTTGACCTGGAGGAACAGCGGATCCGCTCCCTCGTCGAAGCCGTCGCCGTGGAAGAGGCCGATGAAGCAGCGGGTGCCGACACTGCCGACGCCGACCACCTTCATCGCCAGGTCGCTGAGGGTGTAGCGGCTGATCAGGTAGCGCCTCTCCTCGGAGATCGTCTCCAGATAGCTCGCCACCACGCCGTCGAGCTGGGAGATGATCTCCGGGTGGTCGTCGACCCGGGTCACGAGCGGCGGCATGTGACGGATGACGTGGCGCCCGTCGATCACCTCGGTGAGCTTCAGCAGCGCCTGGATGCTGTCGTGCAGCCGGGCCCGCCGGGCGGCCCGCTCCGCCGATTGTGCCGTCGGCCGCCGCCGCCGCCGGGCCTGATCGGCGAAAAGCCGCTCGATCATGCCCACGTCGACCGTGGAGTACCAGACGTCGAGGCTGCGCATGCACGCGTACTCGGCGAGGTGCTGGCGGTAGGAGCGTGCCGAGGCGACGGCCGCGACCCGAGCGGCGTCGTCCGGCATGTCGTCGGCGTGGGCCGCCACGGCCAGGCTGGTGGCCAGGCGCTTGAGGTCCCACTCCCACGGTCCCCGGATCGTCTCGTCGAAGTCGTTGGCGCCGAAGACGAGCCGCCGCTCAGCCGTCGCGTACAGCCCGAAGTTCAGCAGGTGGGCATCGCCGCAGAGTTGCACGTCCAGCCCGGTCGTGGCCGTGGTGGAGAGGTCGTAGGCCATCACCGCCGCCGCCCCGCGGTAGAACGTGAACGGCGAGGCGAGCATCCGCCCCCAGCGGATCGGGATCAGCTCTGGGACACGCGTCTCGTGCTGGGCCTCGAGTATCGCCAACGGGTCCGGACGGGACGGCGACGGGCTGAACTCGGCATGGCCCGATCGGGGCGTCGTGCGACGGAGCGCCCGGCCGGCCTGTCGTCGCTCGGCGGCGGGAGCGGACGGCGCCCTGCCGTAGGGCGTCGTGGCCGCCAGCGGCAGATCGATGTTCTCCAGGACTTCGACAGCCTCGCCGCCGTCGGTCGGGCCCGTCGCCGGCTCGGTCGAAACGGTCATGTCGATGCGAACGCTAGCCCGCCGATCGTCGCCTCGACCCGCTGGGTTCAGCTGCCGGCGAGGAGGTCCCCGAGGCGGGTGAGGCCCTCCACCAGGGCGTCGTCGCCGAGGGCGTAGGACAGGCGGACGTAGCCGGGGGCGCCGAAGGCCTCGCCGGGCACGATGGCCACCTTGGCCTTGTCGAGCACCACGTCGGCCAGCTGCAGGGTGGTGTCGACCTGCGAACCGCCGATCTGGCGGCCCAGGACGCCAGCGAAGGACGGGAAGGCGTAGAAGGCCCCCTCCGGCTCCAGGCAGGTCACGCCCGGCATCTCCACGAGGATCTCGTGCATCCGCCGGCGGCGGCGGTCGAACGCCTCCCGCATCCGTGCGATCGGCTCCATGTCGCCGGTGAGGGCGGCCAGCGCGGCCATCTGGGACACGTTGGCGACGTTCGACGTGGCGTGGGACTGCAAGTTGGCGGCGCCCTTGACCACATCGGCCGGTCCGATCATCCAGCCGACCCGCCAGCCGGTCATGGCGAAGGTCTTGGCCACCCCGTTCACCACGATGCAGGTGTCGGCCAGCTCGGGGACAAGGACGGGAATCGAGGAAAACCGGTTGTCGCCGTAGACGAGGTGCTCGTAGATCTCGTCGGTGATCACCCAGATCCCGTTGTCGGCGGCCCACTGCCCGACGGCAGTGACCTCCTCGGGGGTGTACACGGCGCCGGTGGGGTTCGACGGTGAGACGAACATCAGGGCCTTGGTGCGCTCCGAACGGGCCGACTCGAGGGCGTCGACGGTGGCCCGGAAGCCGGTGCTCTCGTCGGTCGACACGACGATCGTGACTCCCCCGGCCAGCCGGATGGATTCCGGGTACGTCACCCAGTACGGGGCCGGCAGTATCACCTCGTCGCCGGGGTCCAGCAGCGCCGCGCAGGCGTTGTAGATCGCCTGCTTGGCCCCGTTGGTGACGACGACCTGGCTGGCCTTGACCTCGAAGCCGGAGTCCTTCGCGGTCTTCTCGGCGATCGCCGCCTTCAGCTCGGGCAGGCCGCCCGCCGGCGTGTAGTGGTGGTTGCGCGGCACCCGGCAGGCCGCCTCCGCGGCGGCGACGATGTGCTCGGGCGTCGGGAAGTCGGGCTCACCCGCCCCGAAGCCGATGACGGGCTCTCCCGCCGCCTTCAGCGCCTTCGCCTTGGCGTCGACGGCGAGTGTTGCGGATTCTTCGATTGACGCAATACGCGTCGAGACTCGGGCCATGGGCGCGATAGTTGCACACGTCATGGCCACTCCAGACCCCGATATCCGCCTGCCCCCCGACCTGCTCCCCGGCGACGGCCGCTTCGGCAGTGGGCCGTCGAAGGTTCCCCGAGCGCGCCGTGGACGCTCTAGCCGCCCACGCCAGGACCTACCTCGGCACCAGCCACCGGGCCGCGACTGTCCGCTCGATGGTCGGCCGGGTGCGGGCCGGCCTGGGTGAGCTGTTCGCCCTGCCCGACGGCTACGAGGTCGCCCTGGGCAACGGTGGCGCCGCCCTCTTCTGGGACATGGCCACCTTCGGTCTGATCGAGCGGCGCAGCCAGCACATGTCCTTCGGCCAGTTCTCGGCGTCGTTCGCGGCCACGGCGAAGGCGGCGCCGCACCTCGAGGATCCCGAGGTGATCGAGTCGGCGTTGGGCACCCATCCCGAGATCCGCCCGAGCGCGGACGTCGACGCCTACGCCTTCACCCACAACGAGACCTCCACCGGCGTGGCCATGGCGGTGCGACGGCCAGCGTCGGCCGAGCCAGGATCGTCGGATGCAGCGCTTGTGCTGGTCGACGCCACGTCGGCCGCGGGTGGGATGCGGGTCGACCCCCACGACTTCGACGCCTACTACTTCGCTCCCCAGAAGTGCTTCGCGTCGGACGGGGGCCTGTGGCTGGCCCTCCTCTCCCCCGCCGCCGTCGAACGGGTCGACAGGATCCAGGCCTCGGGACGTTGGATGCCAGCCAGCCTGAGCCTCACGATGGCCATCGAGAGCTCGCGGCTCGACCAGACCTACAACACGCCGGCGTTGGCCACGCTGTTCCTTCTGGTCGAGCAGATCGAGTGGATGCTCGACGCCGGGGGCCTCGAATGGGCCGCCGGACGGTCCGAGGCGTCGTCCACCGTCCTGTACGGCTGGGCCGAGGCGTCGCCCTACGCCAGCCCCTTCGTGGCCGACCCTGCCCAGCGCAGCCCCGTGGTCGGCACCATCGACCTCGACCCCGCCGTCGACGCCGGGGTGGTGTCGAAGGTGCTGCGGGCCAATGGCATCGTCGACACCGAGTCCTATCGCCGGCTCGGCCGCAACCAGCTGCGGATCGCCATGTACCCGGCGGTCGACGCCGCCGACGTCGATGTCCTCACCCGGGCCATCGACCACGTGATCGCGGCCCTCGCCGGCTAATTCCCTCACGGAATCCTCATCCCACCGCGACCAAGCCGTCATCTGCGACGGCGACAATGGGTGTCCTGGTCGACAAGGAGCTGGCACTGACGTGAAGCGCATCCTCGGGGTACTGGTCGGGACGGCGGTCCTCTTCGGGATCGGGGTTGGCGCGGTCGCGTGGGCCGACGACGGTCCCTCACCCGGCCGGGAGGCCAGGGCGGCCAAGAGGGAGGCGGTGCAGACGTGCATGGAGCAGGCGCGGGCCGCGAGCCCGGACGCCGAGCGGGCGGCGCTGAAGGACGCCGTCGCCGCCTGTGTCGAGGACGCCGGCATCGAGCTGCCCAAGCGGTCGCCGGAGGCGCAGGCCAAGCGGGACGCGGCGAAGGCATGCATGGAGACGGCCCGGCAGGCAAACCCCGATGCGGACAAGGCTGCCGTCAGGGAAGCGGCGGCTGCGTGCCTGCAGGAGGCCGGCGTCGACCTCCCGAGGCTGTCCCCGGAGATGCGGGCCAAGGCGGAGGCCGTCCGTGAGTGTCTGAAGGGCGCCAAGGAGGCCAACCCGGACGCGGAGAGGCCGGCGCTGAAGGAGGCGGCCAAGCCGTGCCTGGAGCAGGCCGGCGTCGACGTGGGCGCGGCGAAGGAGAGGTTCGGGAAGCTGCGCAGCTGCATGGCCGAGGCCCGTGCCGCCTCGCCCGACGCCGACCGGGCGACATTGAGGCCGCTCGTGCGGGAGTGCATGAAGAAGGGCTGACCGCCTCGTCCACCCGCTTCAGTTTCCGGCGGGTTGCGTCGATGAGCGCGGTATGGACCGGACGGACCTCGCGGCGCTGTACAGGGAGCTCCAGCCCGGACTTCTGCGCTACCTGAGGAGCGTTGCCCCGGCCTCGTCCGAGGACCTGGCGGCCGACGTCTGGGTGGAGGTCATGGCCTGCCTGCCCCGGTTCCACGGCGACCAGACCGCGTTCCGGTCGTGGCTGTACACCATCGCCCGCCGGCGGGTCATCGACGGGCACCGCCGTGCGTGCCGGCGCCGGACCGACCCCGTGGACGGCGACCGGCTCGACGACCGGCCGTGCGCCGATCATCCCGACGAGACCGCCCTCGACCGGATGGCCACCGAGGCCGTCGTCGCCCGCGTCGCCGCCGCTCTGACGCCCGACCAGGCCGAGGTGGTTCTGCTCAGGGTCGTCGGCGGCTTGCAGGTGTCACAAGTGGCCGAGCTGATGGGCAAGCGTCCCGGGACGGTGCGCGTGCTCCAGCACCGCGGCCTGCGCCGGCTGTCGGCACTGGCCACGGCGGACCGGCTGAAGCTGACCGCCTGAGGCGAGCGTCTAGCGAGAGCGTCTGCGGCCCGCGCCAGCGCTGGCGCCTGCGCCGAACGCCTGTCGCGCCGGCCGCTTGGCCCCGCCGCCGAAGCCTCGGTAGGCGCCGGACGATCCCCGGGCCGGGCCGCGCGTCGGTCCGGGTGAGACCGGCGCCGCCTGCGGGCGGAACACGGGCTCGGCGAAGGGACCGGTGAGCGCCGCGGTCTGGAGGGCTCCCGGGCCGACTCGGGACGAGGCCGGTCGGACTCCTGCCTGGCGGATCATGCTGGCGACCTCGCGCGCCTGGTCCGGCAGGATGACCGTGACCACCGCGCCCTTGGCACCGGCCCGGGCCGTGCGCCCGGAGCGGTGGAGGTAGGCCTTGTGCTCGGTCGGCGGGTCGACGTGGACGACGAGGGCGATGTCGTCGACGTGGATGCCACGGGCGGCGACGTCGGTGGCGACCAGCACCCTCGTCCTGCCATTGGCGAACTCCGCCAGGTTCCTGTCGCGCTGGGCCTGGGAGAGGTTGCCGTGGAGGTCGAGGGCGGGGATGCCCCGGGCCGTCAGGTCCTTGGCCAGCTTCTTGGCCCCGTGCTTGGTGCGGGTGAAGAGCAGGCTCCGCTGCTTGCCCGACGCCAGCTCCCGCACCACGGCCGCCTTGTCGTCGGGCGCCACCGTGAAGGCGTGATGCTCGAGGTCGGGCGGCGTGGCGTCGACGCTGTCGACGGAGTGGGTGACGGGGTTGTTCAGATAGCGGCGGACCACAATGTCGACACCCTTGTCGAGGGTGGCCGAGAACAGCATGCGCTGGCCGCCGGCCGGCGTCTGGTCGAGGATCCGCTGCACGGCAGGGAGAAAGCCCAGGTCGGCGAGGTGGTCGGCCTCGTCGAGCACGGCGACCTCGACCGCGCCGAGCCGGCAGTGGCCCTGCTCGATCAGGTCCTCCAGGCGACCGGGGCAGGCGACGAGCACGTCGAGGCCCTTGCGCAGGGCGCTGACCTGCGGGCCCTGGCTGACGCCGCCGTGCACGGTGGCGACGCTCAGGCCCATGGCCCGGGCCAGCGGCATGATCGTCTTGGCCACCTGGCTGGCCAGCTCCCGGGTGGGGACGAGCACCAGCGAGCGCGGCATGTTCGGGCGGCGGGCCTTGGTCGAACCGGCGATGGCCACGACCATCGGGATGGCGAAGGCGGCGGTCTTGCCGCTGCCGGTGATGGCCCGGCCGAGGACGTCACGGCCGGCGAGGGCGCTGGGCAGGGTGGCGGCCTGGATGGGGAACGGCGTCGGGCAGCCGGCCTTGACCAGAGCGGCGATGATCGCGGCGGGCACGCCGAGGGCGGCGAAGGTGGTTTCCTCGACGGGCGCCTGGACCAGCTCGTAGTTCAGCGCCGGCTCGCGGCGCGGCGCGCTGGGCCGCGATGGGCCAGACGTGGCGTGCTGCGTGGCGTACTGGGAGGGGCGGCGACCGCGACGGCGCGCGCCGGTGGGGGCGGGTGACATGGGTGGTTCCTTTCGATTCGGTGGTTGGCCGTTGATGCTGCGGCCACACGCTCCGAAGAACGGAAACCCTGCGCTGGGTAACGCACTCGCACTCGACCCCGGCGACACCTGCTGGCGCCACCGCTGAGACGACTCTACCGGACGGGCCTGTCCGACTCGCGCCGATTGTCCTGGACGGGCCGTCCGGTGGCGTCGAACCGGCGCAGGAGGGAGAACGCCTGCGGCGTCGGCCCGTGCCGTCTCAGGTGCTCGAGACGGGCCTTGGCCTGCTCCAGCGAGGGGCGCTCGCCGACCGGGATCCACCACAGCACCGTCGTCGGGCCGGGCAGGCGTGCGAACCACTTGTCGCGCCGGGCCGTGTACCGGCCGTGGGTGCTGCGGTAGACGAAGTCGTGCAGGAACTCGTACGATTCCCACACCGAGACCGTCCCGATGGTGCGCTCGTCGGCCTCCACGACGGCCGGGTGCCCGGTGGGCGACTCCAGCCGCCAGACGAACCCGGGGGAGCGCTCGGCCAGGCGGCTGATCCGGACGAACCCGTCGACGAACCCGCGATTGGCGGGATCGTCGATCGGCGCCCGTAGCCGGGCGACGTTGAACTCGGCGAGGTGGCGGCCGGTGTCAGCGCCCGGCGTGCTCAGCCTCCGGAGACGTCCTGGGGCTTGGCCTTGCCGGCCGAGATCCACGGCATCATGGCCCGCAGGTCGGCACCCACCGCCTCGATGGGGTGCTCGCTGCCCTTTTTGCGCAGCTCGTTGAACCGGGGCCGGCCCGCCTTGTTCTCGGCCACCCACTCCTCGGCGAAGCGCCCGTCCTGGATCTCGTCGAGGATCCGGCGCATCTCGGCGCGGGTCTCGTCGGTGATGATCCGGGGGCCGCGGGTGTAGTCGCCGTACTCGGCGGTGTCCGAGATCGAGAACCGCATGCCCGAGATGCCGTTCTCGTACATCAGGTCGACGATGAGCTTCACCTCGTGGAGGCACTCGAAGTAGGCCGACTCCGGCTGGTACCCGGCATCGACGAGGGTCTCGTAGCCGGCCATGATCAGCTCGGTGAGCCCGCCGCACAGCACGACCTGCTCGCCGAACAGGTCGGTCTCGGTCTCCTCCTCGAAGGTGGTCTCCAGCACCCCGGCCCGGGTGGCCCCCAGGGCGTGGGCGTAGGAGAGGGCGAGGGCCTTGGCCTTGCCCGACTCGTCCTGGGACACGGCGATGAGCGAGGGCGTGCCGCCGCCCGACTCGAACGTGCGCCGCACCAGGTGCCCCGGCCCCTTGGGCGCCACCATGCCCACGTCGACGCCGGCAGGCGGGCGGATGAGGCCGAACCGGATGTTGAAGCCGTGGGCGAAGAAGATGGCGTCGCCGTCGACCAGGTTGGGCTCGATGTCGGCCTCGTAGATCGCCTTTTGCTCGGTGTCGGGGGCCAGGATCATGATCAGGTCGGCCTCGGCGGTGGCCTGGGCGATGGTGGCAACCCGTAGGCCGGCGGCCTCGGCCTTGGCCCACGACCCGGACCCTTCCCGCAGCCCGACCCTGACGTCGACGCCGGAGTCCTTCAGGTTGAGGGCGTGGGCGTGGCCCTGCGATCCGTATCCGATCACCGCCACCTTGCGACTGGCGATGAGCGCGGGGTCCGCGTCCTTCTCGTAGTAGACGTTGGCCATCTAACCCACCTTTCCGGAGACACTGCGCAGCCGCGACGGCTGGCGTTCGAGCTTGGGCAGGGCGATCCGGCCGGTGCGCTGGAGCTGGGCGATGCCGAATGCCCTCATGAGGTCCTCGAAGTCGTCGAGCTTCGACGGTGGCCCGGCCAGCACGACGGTCAGCTGCTCGAGCCCCACGTCGATGATACGACCCTCGAACACCTGCACCAGCTGGATGACCTGGGCGCGGGTGGCGGCGTCGGCGTGCACGCTGACCAGCATCATCTCCCGCTCGACCGCGTCCTGGGGCGAGAGCTCGGTGATCTTGACCACGTTGATGAGCTTGAACAGCTGCTTGGTGATCTGCTCCAGCGGCGTCGACTCCACGTCGACCACGATGGTGATGCGGCTGAAGCGCTCGTTGTCGGTGGGCGCCACCGCCAGCGAGTAGATGTTGAACCCCCGCCGGGCGAACAGGCTGGACACCCGGGCCAGCACGCCGGCCTTGTTCTCGACCAGGACCGAGAGGATGTGGTGGGCGGGCTTGGAGGGCGCGGCCATCAGCGCCACCTTTCGCTCATGAGCGTGCAAAAAGGTCGCATATAGCGCCCTTTTTGCACTCTCACCTGGTCTTGGACGCTGCCGGCGGTCGCAGACGGCGCGGAGTGAGTGCGAAACATCAGTGGCCTCCGGGACCTTGCTCGGGGCCGAGGATGATGTCGTCGTTGGACGTGCCTGCCGCGACCATCGGGTAGACCTTCTCGTCGGAGTCGCAGCGGAAGTCGATGACGACGGGGCGGTCGTCGATCGAGTTGGCCTTCTCGATCGCCGCCTCCACCTCGTGGGGCGTCTCCACCCTCATGCCGACGCAGCCCATGGCCTCGGCCCACATCTTGTAGTCGGGCAGGTCGGGCGACAGGTAGACCTCGCTGTAGCGCTCCTCGTAGAACAGCTCCTGCCACTGCCGCACCATGCCCAGGTAGGCGTTGTTGAGGATCGCCACCTTGATCGGGATGCGCTCGGCGGCGGCGGTGACCAGCTCCTGGGCCGTCATCTGGAAGCACCCGTCGCCGTCGATGGCCCAGACCGTACGGCCGGGCATGCCCACCTTGGCGCCGATGGCGGCCGGGACGGCGAAGCCCATGGTGCCGAGGCCGCCGGAGTTGACCCACGTGTAGGGCTGCTCGAAGCGCCACAGCTGGCTCGACCACATCTGGTGCTGGCCGACGCCCGACACCACGATGGTGCCCTCCGGCGCGGCGTTGCACAGGGACTCGATGCAGAACTGGGGCTTGAGCCGGTGGCCTTCCTCCCAACCCTGCTCGTAGCTCAGCGGGAACTTCTCCTGCCACTCGCTCAGCTGCGTGTTCCAGGCGGTGCGGTCGGGCTGGGGTGCACCGTCGCGCACCGCCTTGATCAGCTCCTCGATGACCGCCTTGCAGTCGCCCACGATGGGGACGTCGGGGCGGCGGACCTTGCCCAGCTCGGCGGGGTCGATGTCGACGTGGATGATCTTGGCGTCGGGTGCGAAGGAGCCGACCTTGCCGGTGACCCTGTCGTCGAAGCGGGAACCGAGGGCGATCAGCAGGTCGGACTGCTGCATCGACGTCACCGCCGTGTAGTTGCCGTGCATCCCGGGCATGCCCAGGCACTGCGGGTGGGAGTCGGGGAAGGCGCCCCGGGCCATCAGCGTGGTGACCACCCGGATGCCGGTGAGCTCGGCCAGCTCCCGGAGGGCCTCGGCCGCCCGGGCCTTGAGGATGCCGCCGCCGGCGTAGATGATCGGCCGGTAGGACTCGGAGATCAGCCGGGCCGCCTCCCGGATCTTGAGCGGGTGGCCCTTGGTGGTGGGCTTGTAGCCGGGCAGGTCGATCGTGTCCGGCCAGTACCACTCCATGGCCGAGTTGGGGTTGCGGGGGTCGACGATGTCCTTGGGGATGTCGACGAGCACCGGCCCGGGGCGGCCGGTGGTGGCGATGTGGAACGCCTCCCGGATCACCCGGGGGATGTCCTGGGCCGACGTGATCAGCTCGTTGTGCTTGGTGACCGAACGGGTGATGCCGATCGTGTCGCACTCCTGGAAGGCGTCGGTGCCGATGGCGGCCGACGGCACCTGGCCGGTGATGACCACGATCGGGATCGAGTCCATCATGGCGTCGCAGAGGGGTGTGACGATGTTGGTGGCGCCCGGCCCGCTTGTCACCATGGCTACTCCCGGCCTGCCCGTGGCGTGGGCGTAGCCCTCCGCCATGTGGCCCGCGCCCTGCTCGTGGCGGACCAGGATGTGGCGGATCGGCGAGTCGATGATGGGGTCGTAGACCGGGAGGATGGCGCCGCCCGGGAGGCCGAACATGACCTCCACGCCTTCCATCTCGAGGCTCTTGATGAGGGCTTGTCCCCCGTTCAGCTTCATGGCTTCTCCTGGCCGGGAATGAGAACGACCTCCCGGCTGGGAGGTCGTTCGGCGCACGCGCGGTGGACGCGTGCGCTACTGGATGAGTACGAGGATGGCGCCAGGTGTCGTCTGCGAAAAAGCAGGAGCGGGTCCGGTTGCAGGCGTCATCAGGCCATCAGTGTGGCACGGCGGAGGGCCGACCCGCCACCCGTTACCAGCGGACGATGTCGTTCCATTCCGAGGTGCGGACCCGGGGGCCGGCCTCGGCTTCGGCCAGGCGCCGGCGGGCGGGCAGCAGCAGCGCCATGCCGGCCACGACCAGGGCGGCGGCCACGAGGGCCAGGCTGGACTCGAGGCCGGTGCGGGCCAGCGTCTGGGCCTTGACCACCTGGCCGTGGTGGGCCTTGTGGATCACCGGAACGGCAAAGGGGGCCCCGGTGATCGGGTTCCTGGCCACCACGGGGGTGGCGCCGGCGGCCTGACCGCAGAACTGGCTGACGGCGTTGGTGGACTGGTTGCCGGTGGCGGTGGCGGCGCCGGAGTTGATGGTGGCGGTACCCGTGGAGTTGTTGGTGGGGCTGCCCAGGTTGAGGTTGAGGCCGATGAGGCCGCCCGACGCCGACTGGCTGAGCGTGGCGGTGTTGGTGGAGTTGTTGCCGACCGCGGTGTTGTTGCCCGTGCTGGCGCTGGCGGTGCCGGCGTTGTCGATGCTGGCGCCCTGGCCGCCGCCGGTGGAGAACGGCGAGAACGGGAAGAAGCGGCCGCTGCAGGGGTCGAACGAGCTCCCGAGCCCGCTCACCGTGCCGGGGGCGAGACCGGGGGCGAAGGGCGTACCGGCGATGAAGCCACCGCTCGGGTCGCCGACCGCCCGGGCCTGGTTGACCTGGTTGCCGGCGGTGTTGCCGGCGGCGGTGGCCGGGCCGGAGTTGATGGTGGCGGTGCCGGTGGAGGTGTTGGAGGGCCCGCCGCCGAGGTTCACGTTGGCGCCGATGAGGCCGCCCGTGGCGGTCTGGCTGAACGTGGCGGTGTTGTCGGAGCTGTTGCCGGTGGCGGTGTTGCCGCCCGTGGAGGCGGTGGCGGAGCCGTCGTTGGTGACCGAGGCGGACTGGCCGGCCGGCTGGGAGAAGAAGGGGGTGAAGGTGGAACCGGTGCCGTCGGTGGCCTGGTTCACGCCGGTGCCGGACGCGTTGCCCGTGGCGGTGGCCGGGCCGGAGTTGACGTCGGCGGTGCCGGAGGAGGTGTTGGACGGAGCGCCCAGGTCGACATTGGCGTTGATGAGGCCGCCGCTGGTGCTGGAGGAGGACGCCTCGTTCGTGGAGTCGTTGCCGGTGGCGCTGTTGCCGCCCGTGCTGGCCGTGCCGCCGCCGCTGTTGCCGATGCTCACGTTGAGCAGCTGGCCGTTGGCCCCAGGGGCGCGGGCCAGGCTGAAGAGAGCCAGGCCGGCGACCAGCATCAGGACGCCGGCGATCATGCGCGTACGTTCGTGACCCGCCGTCAACCGCTGAACGTGCCCCATAGCCGAACTCTCCCCGCTCTTAGTGGCCGAATTCTGCCTCAAATTGGCCCTCCGAAGCAAGCTTCCCCCCGCCGGCGCACCGCCACACCGTGACCGCCGAGGCCTGCCTACTCGGTGATCGCTCCCCGCTCGGCGCCGGTGACCAGCTTGGCGTATTTGGCCAGCACACCGGTGGTGTAGAGCGGCGCCGGCATCTTCTGGTCGGCCCGCCGCAGAGCGAGGGTGGCGTCGTCGACGAGCACGTCGATGGTGCGGGCGTCGGCGTCGATCACGATGGTGTCGCCCTCGGCCACCAGGCCGATCGGGCCGCCGTCCACCGCTTCGGGTGCGACATGTCCCACGCAGAAGCCGTGGGTGCCCCCGGAGAACCTCCCGTCGGTGACGAGAGCGGTGTCGGCACCCCTGCCGGCCCCCTTCATCGCACCGGTCACGGCCAGCATCTCCCGCATGCCCGGCCCTCCCTTGGGCCCTTCGTAGCGGATCACGACGACGTCGCCGGGATGGATCCCGCCGGCCAGGATCGCCTCCATGGCCGCCGCCTCGCCGTCGAAGACCCGGGCCCGGCCCTCGAAGCGCAGCACGTCGATGCCGGCCACCTTCACGACCGCCCCCTTGGGGGCGAGCGTTCCCCGCAGCACGGCGATGCCACCCTCGCTGTGCATCGGTGCGTCGAGGGGGTGGACGACCCTGCCGTCGGGGGTGGGCGGGTCGAGGACGGCCAGGTTCTCGGCCATCGTCCGGCCGGTGACGGTGAGGCAGTCGCCGTGGAGCAGCCCGGCCTCGAGCAGCTGGCGCATGACCACCGGGACGCCGCCGACGGCGTCGAGGTCGGTCATGTGGTAGCGGCCGTGGGGCTTCATGTCGGCCACGTGGGCGACCCGGCGGCCGACCTTGTTGAAGTCGTCGAGCTCGAGGTCGACCCTGGCCTCGTTGGCGATGGCCAGCAGGTGGAGCACGGCGTTGGTGGACCCACCCAGGGCGTTGACCACGGCGATGGCGTTCTCGAACGCCTCCCGGGTCATGATCTGGCGGGGTCGGATGCCGGCCTCGACCAGGGCGACGACCGCCTGGCCGCTGGCATAGGCGAGGTCGTCGCGGCGGCGGTCGACGGCCGGTGCCGACGACGAGCCGGGCAGCGACATCCCGAGGGCCTCGGCCACCGCCGCCATGGTGTTGGCGGTGAACATGCCGGCGCAGGAGCCGATCGTGGGGCAGGCGTTGTGCTCGATCAGGGACAGCTCCTCGGCGGTGAGCTTGCCGGCGGCGTGGGATCCGACCGCCTCGAACACGCTGACGATGTCGAGGGCCTCACCGTGGCTGCCCCGTCCCGGGAGGATGGTGCCGCCGTAGAGGAAGACGGCGGGCAGGTTGAGCCGGGCTGCGGCCATGAGCATCCCGGGAAGCGACTTGTCGCACCCGGCGAGGGTGACGAGGGCGTCGAAGCGCTCGGCGTGCATCACCGTCTCGATGGAGTCGGCGATCACCTCCCGGCTCACCAGGGAGGCCCGCATGCCCTCGTGGCCCATCGAGATGCCGTCCGACACCGCGATCGTCACGAACTCGAGGGGGAACCCGCCCGCCGCCCGCACGCCGACCTTGGCCCGCTTGGCCAGGCGGTCGAGCGGCATGTTGCAGGGGGTGACCTCGTTCCAGCTGCTGGCCACGCCCACCTGGGGCTTCGTCCAGTCGTCGTCGGTCATGCCGACGGCTCGAAGCATGGCCCGGGCCGGGGCCCGCTCGTATCCGCTGGTGACCTCGCGGCTCCTCAGATCCATGACATCGATGGTGGCACAGCCAGGTGACGTGGCTCCTTTAGTTTGGTGGCCGTGGACCTGTGGGAACGGCTGGCGGACGAGCTGGAGGCGGCGAGGAGCCGGTCCCTCGACCTGTTGGCCCCCCTGGACGACGCCGACCTGCGCCGCCAGCTGTCGCCGATCATGTCGCCGCTGGTGTGGGACCTCGCCCACGTCGGCAACTTCGAGGAGCTGTGGCTCCTGCGTGAGGTGGCGGGGGCGCCCGCGATCGACGCCACCCTCGACGACCTCTACGACGCCTTCCGCCACCCGCGGCCCAACCGTCCCGCGCTGCCGCTGCTCGGCCCCACCGAGGCCCGGCGCTACATCGCCGACGTGCGGGCCCGAGCGCTTGACGCCCTGGAGCGTGTCGACCTCGACGTCGACGACCGGCCCCTTCTGTCCCGCGGGTTCGTCTACGGGATGATCGTCCAGCACGAGCACCAGCACGACGAGACCATGCTCGCCACCCTGCAGCTCATGGACGGCGAGGGCTACCGGCCGCTGGCGCCGCCGCCGCCCGCCGCGGTGGTCGACCCGGGCGGAGAGTTGCTCGTCCCGGCCGGCGAATTCGTGATGGGCACCGAGACCGAGGCGTTCGCCTACGACAACGAGCGGCCGGCGCACACCGTCGACCTGCCGGCCTTCTTCATCGACGCCGCGCCGGTCACCAACCGTTGCTACCTCGAGTTCATGGAGGACGGCGGCTACGAGCACCCACGCTGGTGGGAGCCGGAGGGCTGGCGGTGGCGGGAGGAGGGCTCGGTGAGCAGCCCGCAGTTCTGGGTTCGCGCCGGGGACGGGCGGCGGTCGTGGTCCCGGATCCGCTTCGGCTGGCACGAGGACGTTCCCCTCGACGAGCCCGTGCAGCACGTCTGCTGGTACGAGGCCGACGCCTACGCCCGCTGGGCGGGCAAGCGGCTGCCGACCGAGGCCGAGTGGGAGAAGGCCGCCTCGTGGGGCCCAGGGGACAAGAAGAGGCGGTTCCCGTGGGGCGACGAGGAGCCGACCCCGGCCCACGCCAACCTGGGAGGCAGCCACTACCGCCCGGCGGAGGTCGGCGCCTACCCCGCCGGCGCCAGTGCCTACGGGTGCCACCAGATGGTCGGGGACGTGTGGGAGTGGACGTCGTCCGACTTCGGGCCGTATCCCGGGTTCCGCTCGTTCCCCTACCGCGAGTACTCCGAGGTGTTCTTCGTCCCCGGCTACAAGGTGCTGCGGGGCGGGTCGTGGGCCACGTCTCCCACCGCAGTCCGCACCACGTTCCGCAACTGGGACTACCCCATCCGCCGGCAGATCTTCACCGGCTTCCGCTGTGCCCGTCCTGTTTGATGCCTTTCAGGTGGGGCAGCTGATGTGCAGGTTCCTCGGGTACCTGGGGCCGCCTGTGACGATCGCGTCGGTCGTGCTCGACCCGCCCCACTCGCTGCGGCGCCAGGCGTGGGCGCCCCGCCACCAACGGCCGGGGGCGGTCAACGCCGACGGGTTCGGCGTGGGCTGGTACGACCCGGCCCGCCGCCCGGAGCCGGCCCGGTACCGCACCACCCGGCCCATCTGGGGCGACCGGTCCTTCGCCAGCCTGGCCGGGCTGGTGGAGTCGCCGGCGGTTCTCGCGGCCCTGCGTGACGCCACGCCGCCCGCCCCGATCGAGGAGAGCGGGACGCCGCCGTTCACCGCCGGGCCGTGGCTGTTCGCCCACAACGGGGAGGTCGACGGCTATGGCACCGACCCGTCGGTGCGCCTTCGCCTGCGCCGGCTCGTCCCCGACGAGCAGGCCGCCGGCATCGAGGGGGCGGCCGACTCCGAGCTGCTGTTCGCTCTCGCCCTCGGGCCCCTGCGGACCGGTGCCGGCCTGGGCGAGGCGCTGGCCTCGGTGGTACCCGCCGTCCTCGGCATCACGGACGCCCGGCTCAACATGCTCGTGACGGACGGTCACGAGCTGGCGGCGACCTCCTGCGGCCACTCGCTGTTCGTGCTGGAGGGCGGCGACGGCAGGCTGGTCGTGGCGTCCGAGCCGTACGACGACGACCCGGCGTGGCGGCCGGTGCCCGAGGGGTCGATGGTGGAAGCGGGGCCGGAACGGGTAACCATCGGGACGATGCACCCGTGACGACAATTCCCCCGATGGCAGACAGGCGCTGCACCATCGACGTCCACCTGGCGCCCGACGCGCTGCGCTCGGCGTTGCGGGCCGACGTCGCCGAGGGCCTGACGTCGTCGCCCAAGGAGCTGCCGCCCAAGTGGTTCTACGACGAGCGCGGGTCGGAGCTGTTCGACGAGATCACCCGGCTCCCCGAGTACTACCCCACGCGCTGCGAGCGGACGATCCTCGACCAGCGGGCACCCGAGATCGCGACACTCAGTGGCGCCGACACCCTGGTGGAGATCGGCTCGGGCACGTCGGAGAAGACCCGCCTGCTCCTCGACGCCTGCGTCGCCGGGGGCGCCGGCCTGCGCCGGTTCATCCCCTTCGACGTCAGCGAGGCGACGCTGCGCCAAGCGGCCACGGCGGTGGCGGCCGAGTACCCCACGGTCGCCGTGCACGCCGTCTGTGGCGATTTCGACCACCACCTAGGCACGATCCCCGGCGGCGGGCGGCGGCTGGTGGCGTTCCTGGGCGGCACCATCGGCAACCTCGACCCCAAGCAGCGGGCCGAGTTCCTCGCCGCCCTCTCCGCCAACCTGGCGCCCGGGGACGGTCTCCTGCTGGGCACCGACCTGGTCAAGGACCCGGCCCGGCTGGTGGCCGCCTACGACGACGATGCCGGCGTCACCGCCGCCTTCAACCGCAACGTGCTGGCCGTGGTCAACCGCGAGCTCGGCGCCGACTTCGTCCTCGACCGCTTCGAGCACGTGGCCCGGTGGGACGCCGACCAGGAGTGGATCGAGATGTGGCTCCGGTCCACCGACGCCCAGAAGGTCACCGTCGCCGATCTCGGCCTTGTCGTCGCCTTCGAGGCCGGCGAGGAGATGCGGACCGAGATCAGCGCCAAGTTCCGCCGGGACGGCGTCGACTCCGAGCTGGCCGCCGCCGGCCTGGCCCTCACCCGGTGGTGGACCGATCCGGCCGGCGACTTCGGCCTCTCCCTGTCTTTTCGGGAGTAGTAGCAGGCTTTTCGGGAGTAGTAGCAGGCTTTTCGGGAGTAGTAGCAGGCTTTTCGGGAGTAGTAGCAGGCTTTTCGGGAGTAGTAGCAGGCTTTCGGGAGTAGCCGCAGGTCGGATGCCGTCGTCCTCCAGGGCGTGGATTGCGTCGGTGACGGCGGGATCGAGGGCGCTGCTCCGGTCCAGGCGCCGCCGAGCGGCGGGGCGCACCCCGACCGGGCGGTACTCGGCCACCGATGTCACGGGTCCGCGGTGCGGAAGCGGCGAGGGGCCGCTGCCCCGGTAGGCGACGAGGCCGAGGAGGATGGCGGCGCCGGCCAGCACGACCAACGGCATCGGGTCGGAGCCGGTGCGCACCAAGGCCGTGGTGGTGACCACCGGCCTGACAGTGACTACGGGGGCGGCGGTGGAGCCGACCGGCGGGAGCGTCGGCGGGACGGTCGGCGGCAGGGTCACCGGCGGGGCGGTGGAGGGCGGCAGGGTGGGCGGCGGGCTTGTGGGCGGAGCCGTGGACGGCGGACTCGTGGGCGGGGCGCTGGTGGGAGGCGCCGACGTGGGCGGGGTGGTGCTGGAGGAGGTGGTGGAGTTGACGTCGGGGCCGGAGGCGGCGCAGTTGGACTCCGCGATCACGACGTCGACCACGCCGAGCAGGCCACCGAGGCCGGGTAGGACGGTGATGTGGAGGGCCCGCACCCTGATGCTGGTGCTGCCGGGCGCGTTGGTCACCGTCTGCTCGTTCAGGACGATGCTGAGGATGCCGGGCAGCTCGACGGTGGTGTTGGGCAGTGGCGACTGGATCAGCGGGTTGCCGCCGAGGACGGCACCGATGAGCTCGGTGAATCCGGTGGAACCGTCGCCGTTCGACGTGCAGCCGCTCTCGACCGCGTCGATGGTGAGGGAACCGAGCCCCACGACGATGTCGGCCGCGCTGGCCCGGCTCTGGGCGAAAGCGAAGTGCCCGGTGGGATCGCCGGCGGCCACGCCGTCGCCCCGGGTGAAGCCGTTGAGCACGCCGATGCTCAGGAGGCCGATGACGTTGACGGGCAGGGACGACTGACTGATCGGCCCGTAGCTGTTGGTCGGCTCGGTGGCCGACCCCGATACCAGCGGCGTGGGGGCGATGACCTGGCCCAGGAGGCTGGAGTTGAGGGACGCGGCGTAGGCGCTTCCGGACACGGAGTCGACGTCGGCCTGAGCCGTCGGCGACAGGGTCGTGACGAGCATCGCCGCCAGCGGGATGGCGGCCAGGGCTGCGGCCCGCATCCGCATCCGCGTTCGCACCTGCCGCACCGCACCCACGCGGTCCACTTCGGGACTCCGTGCCATCCTGCGCGCCCTCCCCGCTTCCCGCCGTCCCACCCGCTGTGCCGCCGCGCCCCGAACCTAGTCGAACGCCCGCCAGCCGTCACCCGGAACAGCCCGTCAGACCCGGAGACAGAGTCCTCCAGATGCAAGCAGCCCGGCCGCTGGGGCCGGGCTGCTTGTACGTCACGCTTGCTGTGCGCCGGTTACGGCGACGGTGGTTCCTGTTCGTCAGGCGGCGCCGGGGCCTCGTAGGCGGCCAGGGCGTCGGTGACGGCCGGGTCCAGGGGGTCGCCCTGCGCCCGGCGCTTCATCTGCCGTGGCCTGACCGTCAGCGGCCGGAACTGTGCCGGGCCCGGAGGACCGGCGGGTGAGGGCGCTCCGCCAGGGGTGACCGGCGTCGGGCTCGAGCTCCGGTAGGCGATCGAGCCGAGCACGACGGCGACCATGGCCAGCGCCACCATCGGCACGAGGTTGGAGCCGGTGCGAGCCAGAGGCTTGCTCGCGTGCTGCACCGCCACCTTGTGGACGTCGTCTTCGTCGTCGATCACCTTCACGACCACGGTGCCGCCTGGGGGCCCTGGGGGACCGGGAGGACCGAGGCCCTGGCGGACCTGGGGGTCCTGGCGGACCCGGAGGTCCTGGCGGACCCGGAGGCCCTGGCGGGCCTGGGGGTCCGGGAGGACCTGGCGGGCCTGGCGGCCCCACGACGGTGGTGGAGGTCGTCGACGAGGTGACGCTCGTCGAGCTGGTGGAGGAGCTCGAAGAGGAGGAGCTGGAGCTCGACGAGCTGGAGCTGCTCGAGCTGGAGGAGCTCGAAGAGGAGGAGCTCGAGCTCGAGGAGGAGGAGCTCGACGAGCTGGAGCTGGAGCTGTGAGCTGCTGGAGCTGGAGGTCGAGGAGCTCGTGGTGGTCAGGAGGACGTCAGGTCCTGCGACCGCGCACTGGGACTCGGCCAGGATGATGTCGACCACGCCCAGCAGCCCGCCGAGGCCGGGGAACACTTCGATGTGGGCCCCCCGCACGATGATGCTGGAGCTGACGCCGGGGATGTCCTGGCGGATCTGCTCGTTGAGGGTGACCTCGAGGATGCCCGGGATCTGCAGGAACGTGTTGGCCGCGGGGGTCGTGATGATCGGGTTGCCGTTCAAGACCCCGCCGACGATCTCGGTGAAGCCGGTGGAGCCGTCGCCGTCGGAGCGGCACCCGCTCTCCACGGCGTCGAGGGTGATGGCGTTGAGGCCGACGATGACGTCGGCGACGCTGGCCCTGCTCTGGGCGAACGCCAGGTGGCCGGTGGGATCGCCGGCGGCGACTCCGTCGCCCTCGGTGAACCCGTTGAGCGCCCCGATGAACAACAGGCCCGGGATGTTGACGGGGATCGCCGACTGGGACGTCGGCCCGAAGCTGTTGGCGGGCTCGGTGGCCGTCCCCGAGACGAGAGGCGTCGGGGCGATGACCTGGCCCAGCAGGCTCGAGTTGACCGTGGCCCCGTACGCGGCTCCGCTCGCCGTGTCGACGTCGGCCTGCGCCGTGGGCGTCAGCGTGGTCAGGAAGATCGCGGCCAAGGGAATGGCCGCGAGGGCTACCGCTCGGACCCTGGTTCGAGACGCCTTCATCTCGTTACTCCTTCGGTCATCCTGGCGATGATCGCCTCCCCGCCCGCGCCACCCGCTGTAGCGCAGCGGCCGTAAGCTACCCGACGGGCGGGGGGGGCGCCAGTATCCGAGCCCGCCGTCGTGCTAGGAGGCGGCCTCGCGCTGCTCCACCACGAAGGCCCAAAGCTCGCTCCCGGTGGCGACGGGGCCACTCTTCGCCCGGTCGTTGGCCCCGCCCGCGTGTCCCTGGGAGAACGCCTGGGACTCCATCCACGCCTGGAACGACTCCTCGTCCTGCCAGCGGGTGTAGACGAGCCAGGTGGTCCTGTCGTCGGACGGGCGCAGGAGCTGGAACTCCTCGAAACCCGCCGACTTGCCCACCTGACCGGCCCGGGCCGCGAACCGGGCGGCCATCTCGTCGGCCCGTTCGGCAGGCACCGTGATGGCGTTGATCTTGACGACACTCATGACCGAACCCTAGGACTCATGGCAGAACCCTAGGACTCATGGCAGAAACCTAGGACGGTCTCGAACGGGCGGCCGCCGCGGCGAGCTCCCGCAGCCTGGTGGTGACCGCCTTGCCGTCGGCCTTGCCCCTGGTGGCGGCCATGACCTTGCCCACCAAGAACCCGGCCAGCTTCTGCTCGCCGTCCCGGTAGCGGGCCCACTCCCCCGGGTGGGCGGCCACCACCTCGTCGACGACCGCAGCCAGGTCGCCGGCGGCCAGGGCCTCGAACCCCCGGCCCCGGGCGATCTCGACCGGGTCGCCGCCGGTGGCGAGGGTTTCGGCCAGCACCTGCTTGGCCTGGGTGGCGGTCAGGCTGCCGGCCGTCTCCATGCCCAGGACGGCTGCGAACGCGCGAGCGTCGACGGTGCCCGGATCGACGTGGGCGGCGGCCACCTCGTTGGCGGCCCGGTTCAGCGCCAGCCTGGCGTCGGCTCCAGCCTCCACGGCTGCCAGCACCAGCCGGTCGAGGTCGAGATGGACCACGGTCACCAGGGCGCGGTCGTCCGCCGGTAGCCCGGTGGCGTCGGACAGCGTCGCCCGGCGTTCGGCGGGCAGGGCGGGAAGCGAAGCCCGCACCGCCGCCTGCCAGTCGTCGTCCGGCTCGAGGGGGACGAGGTCGGGCTCCGGGAAGTAGCGGTAGTCGTAGGCCTCCTCCTTCGAGCGCATCGACGACGTCCGGCCCGCGTCCTCGTCCCAGTGGCGGGTCTCCTGGACAACCGTCTCCCCGGACTCCAGGCGGTCGACCTGGCGGGTCACCTCGTAGTCGACGGCCCGGCCCAGCGACCGCACCGAGTTGAGGTTCTTGATCTCGGCGCGCGTGCCGAGGGTGGGCGAGCCGGCCGGGCGCACAGACACGTTGGCGTCGATGCGCAGGGAGCCCTCCTCCATCCGCGCGTCGGAGGCGCCGATGGCCACGAGGATGGCCCGCAGCTCGTTGACATAGGCCTTGGCGTCGTCGGATGAGCGCAGGTCGGGCTCGCTCACGATCTCGACGAGGGGCACTCCGGCCCGGTTGTAGTCGACGAGGGCGTAGTCGGCGCCGTGGATGCGGCCCGAGTGGCCGACGTGGGTCGTCTTGCCGGTGTCCTCCTCCATGTGGGCGCGGGTGATCCCAATCCGCCCGCTTGGGAGGTTGATCCAGCCGCCGACGTTGATGGGCCTGTCGTACTGGCTGACCTGGTAGTCCTTCGGCATGTCCGGATAGAAGTAGTTCTTCCGGTGGAAGATCGACGGCTCGATGCTGCAGTGCAGTGCCGCCCCGATCCGCATGGCCAGCTCCACCGCCTGGCGGTTGATCACCGGCAGCGACCCCGGCAGTCCGAGACACACCGGGCAGACGTTGGTGTTGGGCTCCTCGCCGAACGCGTTGCGGCAGCCGCAGAAGAGCTTGGTGGCGGTGGCCAGCTCGCAGTGGACCTCCAGCCCGACGACCGTCTCCCAGGCCGGGTCAGTGGATGTGGCCGGGGCTGTCATATCTGCCGGCTCCGCTCGAGTGCGGCGGCGGCCCTGAACAACACGGGCTCGCCCAGCGCCGGGGCCAGCAGCTGGACGCCGACCGGTAGCCCGTCGTCGCCGGGGCCGTAGGGCACCGAGATGGCGGGGTGCCCGGCCAGGTTGGAGGGAATGGTGCAGACGTCGGACAGGTACATGGTGAGGGGGTCGTCGCTCTTGGCGCCGAGGGGGAAGGCGGTGGTCGGCGTGGTGGCCGTCAGCAGCAGGTCGACCTCGGCGTAGGCGGCCTCGAAGTCCTGGATGATCAGGGTGCGGACCCGCTGGGCCTGGCCGTAGTAGGCGTCGTAGTAGCCGGCGGACAGGGCGTAGGTGCCCAGCATGATGCGGCGCTTGACCTCGGGGCCGAAGCCGGCGGCCCGGGTGGCGCCGTACATGGCGGTGACGTCGGGTGCGTCGACCCGGAGCCCGTAGCGCACGCCGTCGTACCGGGCCAGGTTGCTGGACGCCTCCGCCGGGGCGATCAGGTAGTACGCCCGCAGGCCGTAGGAGAGCGCCGGCACCGACACCTCGTCGACCTTGGCGCCGGCCGACTCCAGGGCGGCGGCGGCCTCGGACAGTCGGGAGGCGACGTCGGGGGCCATGTCGCCGGTGAGCTCGGTGACGATGCCGATCCGCAGGCCCTCGACGCCCTCCTCGAGTGCCGGCGTCACCTTGGCGGCCGGGCCCGCGATCGACGTGGAGTCGGCGGGGTCGTGCCCGGCGATGACGTCGAGCAGCAGGGCGGCGTCGGCCACGGTGGCCCCGAACGGGCCGATCTGGTCGAGGGAGGAGGCGAAGGCGACGAGGCCGTAGCGGGAGACGAGGCCGTACGTCGGCTTCATGCCCACCACGCCGCAGAGGGCGGCCGGCTGGCGTATGGAGCCGCCGGTGTCGGAGCCGAGGGCGAGGGGGGCGAAGCCGGCGGCCACCGCCGCCGCGCTCCCCCCGCTCGATCCGCCCGGCACCCGGCTGAGGTCGTGGGGGTTGCGCGTCGGGCCGAAGGCGGAGTTCTCGGTGGACGAGCCCATGGCGAACTCGTCCATGTTGGTCTTGCCGATGACGATGGCCCCGGCCCGGCGGAGCCGCACCACGACGGTGGCGTCGTACGGCGGGCGCCAGCTCTCGAGGATCCGCGACGAGCAGGTGGTGGGGATCCCTCGGGTGGCCAGGTTGTCCTTCAGGGCGACGGGCACGCCGGCCAGCGGGCCGGGGTCCTCGCCGGCGGCCACCCGCCGGTCGACCTCGCCCGCCGCAGCCCTGGCCTCGTCGGCCAGGACCAGGTTGAAGGCGTGGA
Source organism: uncultured Acidimicrobiia bacterium (assembly GCA_963825765.1). Lineage (GTDB taxonomy): Bacteria > Actinomycetota > Acidimicrobiia > Acidimicrobiales > AC-14 > CAWGUU01. Next base: position 37,904 of record CAWGUU010000012.1, on the reverse strand, counting down.
CGTCGGGCTCGCGCCCGGCGATGGCGGCCAGATGGTCCTCGACGACGTCTCGAGCCTCGAGCCGACCAGCCCGCACGTCGGCCGCGATGGCAGCTGCCGTCACGGCGCCTCGCCGAGGATCGGCGGCACCTTGAAGCGGTTGGCCTCCACGGCAGGCGCCGCCGCCAGGACCTCGTCGCGGTCGAGACTGGGACGCGGGACGTCGTCGCGGAGGACGTTGACCAGCGGCAGAGGGTGGGCGGTGGGCGCCACGCCGGCGGTGTCGACGGCGGCGACGGCGGCGGCGTGGTCGAGGACCGCGGCCAGCTGGCCGGTGAAGGTGTCGATCTCCTCGTCGGTCAGATCGAGGCGAGCGAGGACGGCGACGTGGACGACGTCGTCACGGGACAGGGAGGCCATCGACTCATCGTATGACTCGGGTCGCGAAGTCCACGACGGCGTTTTCCACGACGTCGCGTTCCACGTCGAGGGTCGCCAGGTGGAAGCTGCGGTCGAGGAACAGGCGCTCGACGGGTCCCGAGACACGCTCGGCCAGCAGGTCGCTCGACTCCGGGGGGACCACGTGGTCCTGGCGGCTGGTGACGATCAGGACTGGGCAGGCGACCGCCGGCAGCCGGGGCAGCAGGTCGTCGAGGGCGTCGAACAGCGACAGGAGGGGGCGGACGGGCCATTGGTCGTAGCCGCCCTCGTCCGCCTCCGGCTCGGCCACGTCGTTGGCGGGGCCCGGGACGCAGTCGAAGCCGGCGTCGAGAAACCCCAGCATGAGCTGCCGAAACGACTCTGCCGGCGGTTCGACGTAGGGGTTCACGCACGCCAGCCCCGCCACCTCGGGGTGCCCGGCGGGGTCGGCAGCCAGCCAGGTGGCGAGGGACCCGCCCATGGACAGCCCGACCAGGACGACGCGGTCGTGGTCGACGGCCAGCCGGCGGTAGGCGTCCTGGACGGTGGCCACCCAGCCGGGCCAGCGGCGGTCCAGCAGGTCGTCCACCGACGTGCCGTGGCCGGGCAGCAGGGGGACGTCGACGTCGAAACCGGCCGCCTCCAGCACCTTCCCCAGCCCCTCGACCGACCGCAGGGACCCGGTGTAGCCGTGAATGACGAGGCAGGCAGCACGTGTACGTTGCATCCGATGGACCGTTACCCCTTCCTTTCCGACGAGTGGGTCGCCGCCGCCCGGCAGATCCGAGCCGAGTACGGCGCCCTCGAAGACGGCGTGCCGACGAACATCCGCATGAACCAGATCATCACAGACGTCCCGTTCGGCGAGGGGAAGATCGACGCCCACACCGACACCACCTCCGGGGCGCTGGAGATGGACCTGGGCCATCTCGACAAGGCCGACGTCACCGTCACCCTCGACTACGACACCGCCAAGGCGGTCTTCGTGGACGGAACCGTCAACGTCGCCATGAAGGCGTTCATGGAGGGCAGAGTGCGGGTGCAGGGCGAGATGTCGAAGCTGCTGGCAGCCCTGCAGCAGCTCACGCCGTCGGACCAGTCGTCGGTCAACGAGGTCCAGCAGAAGATCCGCGACATCACGGCATAGTCGCCCGGCGACATCACGGCATAGTCGCCCGGCGACATCACGGCATAGTCGCCCGGCGACATCACGGCATAGTCGCCCGGCGACATCACGGCATAGTCGCCCGGCTGGCCCACGCCGCCTGAAGCTCGTCCACCGTCCAGCGGTTGGTGCCCTCCAGCTTCTGCGCCTCGTCGAGGGTCCACGGCTGGAAGCGCTGCACCGTCGTGCCGTGGACGTAGAAGACCTCGCCGGTGAAGGGGCAGCCCTCGCTGGCGAGCCAGGCCACCACCGGCGAGACGTTGGCGGGGTGCCAGGCGTCGAAGGCGTCGGCTTCGATCCCGGCCGGCGGCGCCACGAGGTCCCGCAGGCCGGGCGTCGACTCGGTGAGACGGGTCCGGGCCATCGGCGCGATGGCGTTGACCCGCACGCCGTAGCGGGCCAGCTCGGCGGCGGCGATGACGGTGAGGGCGGCGATCCCCGCCTTGGCCGCCCCGTAGGCCGACTGGCCGGGGTTCCCGAGCAGCCCCGAGGTCGACGACGTGTTCACCACCGCGGCGGCCACTGGCTCGCCCGCCTTGGCCCGGTCCCGCCAGTGAGCAGCGGCCCACCGGGTCGGCGCGACGTGGCCGCGCAGGTGCACGCGCACAACGTCGTCCCATTCGTCGGGCTCGACGTTGACGACGAAGCGGTCGCGGAGGATGCCGGCGTTGTTCACGAGCACGTGAAGCTCGCCGAACGCGTCGAGGGCGGTGGCGACGAGCCGCCGGGCACCGTCCCAGTCGGCCACGTCGTCGGTGTTGGCGACCGCCTCGCCGCCCGCCGACGTGATCTCCTCCACCACCAGCTCGGCGGCGGACGGGTCGGTGCCCGACCCGTCGATACCGGAGCCAAGGTCGTTCACCACGACCCTCGCGCCCTCGGCCGCCAGGTGCAGGGCGTGCTCACGTCCCAGCCCCCGCCCGGCGCCGGTGACGACGGCCACGCGGCCCGCCAGGGCTGCCATCAGGACAGCTCAGGACTCAAAGGATGTAGAGCGTGACCGACGAGCCCGGCTTCACCTTGCTGCCCTCGCCCGGAACGGCGAGGAACACGTTGCCGCCGCCAGGCCCGAACTTGCTCCCGACCTTGAGCCCCATCGCCTCCAGCGCCGCCGTCGCCTTTTCGACGTTCAGGCCGTTGAGCTTGGGCACCACCGGCCGCCCCATGGAGACGGTGACGGTGACCTTGCCGCCCCGCCCGATCTTGGCGCCGGACGCCGGGTCGGTGCCGACCACCTTGCCGTCCAGGTCGTCGTCGTCGGTGTAGGAGTCGACGCGCGACACTTCGAGGCCGAGGCCGCTCAGGGCGGCGGCGGCTTCCTCGTAGGACTTGCCCGACAGGTTCGGCACCGTGCGGGGCACCGGACCGGCGGACAGCACCACGTCGACGCTCGCGCCCTTCGGCGGCGACGTGCCCTTCAGCGTCCAGTCGAGGACGGTGCCCTCGTCGACGTCCTCGTCGTTCTTGGGCGTCACCGTGCCCAGGGTGTGGCCCACCGCCTCGACCGCCTGCTTGGCCTGGGCCTGGTTCATGCCGGTGAGGTCGGGGACGAGGGTCGGCGTCGGGCCCTTGGAGACGAGAAGGGTGACAGTCTTGCCCTCCTTCAGCTCGACCTTGGGCCCGCCGGGCGGCGTCTGGGTGCTGACCAGGCCGGCGGCCGTGCCGTCCATGAACTCCTGGCGGACGACGACCTTGAACTTCAGCGCCAGCAGCTGGGCGGTGGCGTCCTGCTCGGGGCGGCTGACGACGTCGGGCAGCGGATGACTGGGCACGAGGTTGCTGACGACGAGGTAGGACCCGCCGCCGGCCCCCCCGGCCAGCAGGAGGAGGATGAGCACGACCCAGGGCCAGCGCCGGCGGCGGCGGCGCCCCTTCTTCGAGAGCTCGGGTGTGGCCGGAGGCGGGATGTACGGCTGCGGGGGCGCGGCGACGACCGGCGTCGCCTGGGTGGCGGCGGTGGCGCGTGGCGGCGGGCGGGGGCGGGGGCGGTGTCGGGCGGCATGACCCACGTGGCGTCGGGACCGGGGTCGATCGGGACGGCGACCGTGGGCGGGGCGGCGGCGGTGGTGGCGGCGGCGGGGCGGGCCGGGGTGGGTCCGATGTCGGTGTCGTCGGACATCGGCGAGGTGTGGTCGAGCGTGGCCGCCCCGGCCAGCGGGAACGGCTCGGGGCCGGGCAGCGACGGCGCAGCAGCCTGGAGGGCCGCACCGAAGGCGGCGGCGTCGAGGCGCTCGGCCGGGTCGGGACGCCCGGCCCGGGCGACGATCGGGGCCAGCGGACCGAGCTCGGGCGGGGCCTCGATGGGACGGTCGAGGCGGCCCATGAGGGTTGCCACCGTCGTGTCGGCGGCGAACGGCACCGAGCCGGTGACGGCCTCGACCAAAACGAGGGCCAGCGAGTAGACGTCGGCCTTGCCGTCGATGGGCGCGCCGCTGACCTGCTCGGGGGACGCGTAGCGGGCGGTGCCGAGGACCGCACCGAGGGGCTCGGTCCAGGCCGCCTCGGCCAGCGCCCGGGCCAGCCCGAAGTCGCCGATGCGGAGCCGGCCGTCGTCGTCGAAGAGAAGGTTGGCGGGCTTGATGTCACGGTGGACGAGGCCGCGGCGGTGGGCGTAGTCGAGGCCGCGGGCCGCCTCCAGGCCGATGAGCAGGGCCTGCGACGTGCTCAGCCGCCTACCCATGTCGAGCATGGACCGGAGGCTGCCGCCGCCGAGGTACTCGCACACCAGGTACGGCCCGTCGGTCTCCTCGCCCCAGTCGTAGACGGCCATGACGTTGGGGTGGTTGAGGGCGGCGGCGGCCCTCGCCTCGGCCCGGAACCGGCGCAGGAACGCCTCGTCGTCGGCCAGCGCCGGGTGCAGGACCTTGACCGCGACGCGACGGCGCAGCCGAACGTCGTCGGCGAGAAACACGTGCCCCGATGCACCGCTTCCCACCGGCTGCAACAGCCGGTAGCGGTCACCGAGCACGCGACCGATGTGGTCGGCCAGGCGGGTCGGAGCCACCGTTGCAGGCTACCGTGCCCGACCTGCGAAACAGAGGCAAGCGCGAACGGCGATGATGGGACCTCGATCGGCTCGATCACGAGGCCTGACTCCTGAATCTCCAATGGTAAAGAGAATTGTCATGACCGTCATCGCCGCGGTGGCGGTGGGCGGCCTCGTCTACGCCTTCTCGGGACCGACGCAGCAGAATGCCCCCGGCCCGCCGCCTGCAGGAGTCGAGTCGGTGTCCCCCGCCGGTGGCGACCTCGACCTGCGGCAGGTGACGATCGCCGCCGACCTGGCGCCCGGCTACACCGGCTACCTGCTCATCGACGGGGTGGAGGTGCCGCGCGACGACCTGCAGATCGTCGATGCCCTCAACACGATCACCCTCAGGCCCCTGCCCGACAGCGACTACGAGATCCTCGAGCCGGGCCGTCACTGCGCAACCGTCGTCTACCGGCGGATCGGCCAAGCCGAGGGCGACTCCAACTCGTACCAGTGGTGCTTCAGCCTTCATTGACGGCGTGAGCGACCCACCAAATGAGCGAGGTCGCCGCTGGCTGCGCCTTCTGCGAGATCGTGGCCGGCGAGGCACCGGCGTGGACGGTGCTGGAGGACGACGGGTTCGTGGCCTTCCTCGACGCCCGGCCGGTGTTCGAGGGCCACTGCCTGCTGGTGCCCCGGCCCCACCACGAGACACTCGCCGACCTGCCCGAGTCACTCGTTGGGCCGCTGTTCCTCACCGCCCGCCGCCTGGCCTCGGCGGTGGAGGCGGCGATGGACGCCCACGGCACGTTCGTGGCCCTGAACAACAAGGTCAGCCAGAGCGTCCCCCACTTGCACGTCCACGTCGTCCCCCGCCGGTTCAAGGACGGCCTGCGCGGCTTCTTCTGGCCGCGCACGAAGTACGCCGACGACGACGCAGCCGAAGAGGCGGCGGCCGGGATCCGGGCCGCGTTGGTTCAGGGATGACGGTCGGCCGTCTATCCCGCTTCCGGCGGCGCGCCCTTCATCTTGCCGATACCGAAGACGGCGCCCTGGGGATCGGCGACGACCGTGCCGCGGCCGAAGTCCATGTCGGTGGGAGGCATGAGCACCGTTCCGCCGAGCTCGGCCGCCTTCGCGGCTGACGCGTCGACGTCGTCGGACCCGAACCAGGCCGACCACGCCGGGAACTCGCCCGGTCCGGCGGCGTGGGCGCCGCACACCACCTGGCCGTCGACCGTGAAGATCGAGGCCTGGTCGCTGCTGGCGTGCGACTCGAGGCCCCACCCGAAGACCGCCTGGTAGAACGCGGTCGAGGCCGCCAGGTCGGTGGTGGCCAGCTCGTTCCAACCGAACGTCCCGGGCTCGTTGACCAGCGCGGCGCCGATCATCGTGTTGGGCTGCCAGATCGAGACGAACGACCCGACCGGGTCCTGGACCACGCCCATCCGCCCCGCGTCGAACACGTCCATGGGGCCCATCACCACCGTTCCGCCCGCGTCGGCGACCTTGGCCAGCGTCTCGTCGGCGTCGGCGACGGTGACGTAGACGCTCCAGTACGGCGGCATGTCGGGGTTCATCTGGGGGCCCAGCCCGGCGACGGGCTTGCCTCGCAAGGTGAAGAGGCCGTACCCGCCCGCCTCGGGGCGAGGATCCATCTCCGCCTGCCACCCGAACAGCCCGGAGTAGAAGGTCGCGGCGGCCTGCGGGTCGGGGACCCCAAGGTCGACCCAAGACGGTGTGCCCGGTGCGTGACTCGTTCGCTCTGCCATGTCAGTCGACGCTACTCGTGGAGTCGCCGTTCGGGCGGGTCCTCAGCTTCGGGGGCAAGCCCGGTACCTCCAGATTTGCTGGCAATTCGGACCGCATCGAATGCCCGACGTGAGGGATGCCGCCCGGCAATCGGAGAGTCCGCCCGGCTCGCGAGTACCCCGGCGTTGTCAATGTACCGCTTCGAGATCCGGGCCCTCGGCTACCTGGGTCGCTAACAGGTCGCCTGACATCACTGGGAGATCAGTCCCAGCCGACATTGGGAGGGCTGGCTCGGTACCTGCCCGACCAGACGGCGCCGGTCCAGAGCTCGAAGGCGCCGCTCCGATTCGGCGAAGGATAGAAGCCAGGCGGGTCCAGGTCCGGGTCGGGAGCCGACACGACCTCCCGGCCCGTGCCGTCGAGCACCCATAGACCCGCGTAGTTCCAAGGAGCGCGCCGTCCCACCCCTTCCCAGCGCCGCCCCTCGCCCCATCCGAAGCCGCCGAACTGCATCACGAACGTCGTGTAGCCCGCCTCGCACTCCTGAACGCTGCGCCGCCCGACGTCACCCCAGAACCGGAAGTAGACGGCACCGAGCCCCAGGAAGCCCAGCACTGGAGCGAGGAATGCCGAAACCGCAGGCGATAGGCCGATGCGGCCAAGGAGCTCGACGAGCAGCAGAACCGCTGCCACGGTGATCGCCGACTTGATGAGGAAGGTGCGAAACACCTTTTGCGCCGTGGGTCCCGGCAGTACAGGCGGGGGCTCCGAGGGGACGCCGGGAACGAGTCCGGCTGCGGCGGCGCCGGCGAACCCCGCCACATCCCGCGGCCGAACTTCAGGGAGGGGTCGGCCTTTCAGGGAAGGCATTCGCGGCCTGTGCCCAACCGCCGTCAGTCCGCCCAAATGCCCTGGTCGAGCAGGGCCACCGCGCTGTCAAAGATCCTGTCGGAAGTGTCAGCGACCGTGATCTTCACTGTGACGGGTTTACCGATTTGCACCGGCACCTTGCACTCGAGCGGCACGGTCAGCCCATCCATGCTCGTCGAATAGCCGGCAGCGCCATTGGTGTTGTCCACGTAGTACTGCGAGTTCAGGTTCATGTTGATGGTGTTGATGGAGACCGGCGCCGTGGCGCCTGGCACCATCGCGCAGTTCTTGCCTTCCACGAACACGGCCATGATGTCGTTGAACACGGACCCGACGTACTCGGGGTACTCCTCACTGGCGAAGACGTAGCGGACGTGCAACGTCGACCCTGTCGGTACGAGGGTGACCGTGTAAGCCACCGCGTCGTAGGTCGGCCTCCCTCCCATCGTCGTCAGTCCCGCGTCTCCGGCTCCGCCCAGATCGGAGCTCGCGAACTTGGACGGGACCCCGACGACATCGGCGATGTTGCCGGTGCTCAAGACCCAGGTCTTTTTACCCGGGACGAGTCCGGGCAGGTAGCCCCACTGGTTCTGTCCACCGGTAACGACATCGTCGACCAGGGTCACGCCACCGCCGAGGACGCTGTCACCCGGCGACACGGCATCCTTGCAGCCAGCTGGGTGGTACCAAGGAGAGCCCGGGTAGTTGGTTGAGCCCTTGAGGGCCGCGAGGGTGACCGACTTCGAGATGTCCCAATGTTCCCACCCAAGCCTTCGCAACGAGGTAGAGGCTGCGGGTGAACTCGGCAGACGCTTTCAGGCAGGCATTGAACCTGGGATCGTTCTTTGGGAAGACAAACCCGAATTTGGCGTCGAGCGGGTTGAACTCACCGCCCACACCTGCGATGACGCCCGCCGAAGCTTTCCTTTGCCCGTCCCTACGCCCGGGCCGATGATGACCTGTCCCCCGACCTTGAGGCCGATCGTGCCGTTCTTGACCACCTTCGGCGTGCTTTGTACAGCACTGAAGATCGGGCCTCCGGTGAAGTCTGCCCCGTCTTTGAGCCCAAAATGCCCCTTTACCTGCACGCCCGCGGTGACGGCGAGACCGACGTTGCTCACCTCGACCGATCCGCCGATGTGAGCTGCAACGTCGGGTCGAAATAGAACGACATCGGTACCGGGAAGTTGCCGATTGGCACTTGGATTGCGCCAGGCGAGGCACTGCACGAGACGTCTCCGCTCGTCGTCACCGTCGCCTTGCCCGAGACGGTTGCGGCGAACGCCATGTCCAGTGTGGCTCCGGTGGGGATGCTCTTGCCGAAGATCTTGTACTTCGTGATCGTCGCGTTGAAGTGTCCGGCTACATGGAGCGACTGCTTGTAGTCGATCTCCTTGCTGGCACTGCCGCCCAAGCAGTCGAGCAGGGCCGGCCCAAGTGCAGCGGCCTGTGCCGGGGCGGGTGAGGGCGAATCGCCAGACGGGTCCAGCGGCTCACGGGGTCCGTCGGGCACCGGGGCTGCGCTCTCAGCGTCCGGCGCAATCGCCGCATCCAGAGGGAGGGGATCACCGCCCTCGAAGTTGGGCACCGAGATTTCGTAATAGTCGAAGGCGGCGGTGACACCGCCGGCCACGAGGTCGAGCGTCCGGCCATCGGGCGACACGCCGGTCACGACGCCCAGGAAGCCGCCTGGCAGTGAGTCGGAGATGGGTAGGACTACGGCGGCACCCACCAGCGGGATCCGAAGGCCTGGACGGAGCACCACCCGTACTCCTGTCCCTGTCGCAGCAGCATCGAGGACGTCGGAATTCTCGAGGATCTGCGTTTGCGGGCTGGCGACGTACGCCGCCGTCGTCTCGCCTGGGGAGACCGTCCCAGCGCGCAGAACCATGGGGCCCACCCATCTCCCACGGTCTCGCAGCGAACAGCGCGTAGGTGTACTGCGTGCCCGGCTTCAGGCCGGAGTCGACGGCAGAGCCTCCGGTAACCGGCACGTCGACAGCCGGATCAGGCGTAGGGAGGCCCTCGCATGTCACCCTCGTCTCGCCGGGGTCGACGCCGCGGTCGCAGCCGTCCGAGCCCTCTCCGCCCACCAGCCGGTCGACGCCTGCGTCCCCGACGAGTCGATCGTCTCCGGCGTCGCCGGTGAGGACGTCGTTGCCCCCCCCACCCGACAGCGCGTCGTCGTCGGCATCGCCAACAAGTTGGTCGTTTCCTTCCCCTCCGCAGAGCGTGTCGTTGCCGTCGCCGCCGGCCACCCTGTCATTGCCGCCGAAACCGAAGATGACATCGTTGCCTCCGGAACCGGCGATTCGGTCGTCGCCAGGCGTCCCGAAGATCACGTCGTCACCGGCGGTGCCCACGGTGTTCACCCCCGGCTTCGCCGTAGTCGGTGGGGCGGGCGGGGGGCTCGCGCAGGCGTCGGGTGCCTTGGCCGGCTGGTCCGTGTTCGTTCGGCGCACCACGATGGGGAACTGGGGCTGCGATGCCCACGTCAGCGTGATGCTGGTCTGGCCGACGGCGTCGGCGTGGAAGTCGCTTGCCGAGGTGTTCAGGGTGTAGGTCACCTCCAACGCGACAGTCTTCCCCGAGCTGACGGGAACGCTTGCTCGGCTGGACGTCGGCACGTAGAGCCGCCCATCGATCGTCATCGCCTCGGCCTGAACCTTGTAGGCGCCGGGGGCCACCGAAAGCGGGACCGTGCTCCTCGTCCCGGCCGCCGGCTTGGCGGCCACGTACCGCGACACGGCGGAGAGAGCGACGCTGGCAGGGATTCCAGCCGGCGTGACGAGCGTGACGTTGACGGTGCCATCCCCCGGGGCGGCTCCGAGCGCACTCACTGGCGACAACAACCCGAGTGCCGTCAGAAGGACAGTGAGGATCAGCAAACGGGACGAACGCGCAGCAGCGCCTCGGAAGCGTCTCTTGTTCGCCCGCGCCCTGTAGAGGAGAAAGGTGTGCGTCCCGCCATGTCGTTTTCCCCCCGCCGTCGGGCTCGGCCGTCGACCGTGCGCGCCCGCATGCCAACACACGTGCAAGCTGGGTGTCAAGAGGCCTGACCCGTTATCTGTCCGGCCTGCGGGCACAAGGCGCACGGCGTGCACGGGACGAGCGAAGACGTTCCACGTGACGAACACGGCCGAAAGCGGCGACACGTCGCCTTCAAGTCGTCATCAAGCACAGCATCGCCCGGCCGGAGTAGCTAGATGCGGCGGGCCAACATGTGGCGCCACTCGGCGGCCAGCGGCTCGACCGCGAGCAGCTCCTCGACGACTTCGGCGGGGGCGTGGCCGGGGCGGGCGGCGTCGTGCACGGCGAAGACGGTGACGCCGGCCGGGTGCCGCTCGGCCACCTCGATCGGCCCCGCCACCGGCACCCGCCCCTCGGCCAGCACCCGGAGGTACCAACCGGTACGACCGGCCTCCTTCAGCAGCCCGCCGATGTCGCCGCGGCCCCGGTGCATTGCCAGCTTGTAGCAGGGCCAGCGCGGCTGAGAGACCTCCAGCAGGGCGTCGCCCCAGCGCCAGCGATCGCCGATGCAGACGTCCCACTCGAGCCAGCCGGCAGTGGAGAGGTTCTCGCCGAACGGCGCCGGCCCCAGGTCCGCTTCACCCAGTTCCGCCCGCCACGCCGGGAGGTGCTCCGACGGGTAGGCGTAGACCGCCTTGTCGATACCGCCGTGGACCTCCAGGTCGGCCTGGCCGTCGCCCTCCAGGTTCGTTCGCCCCAGCCACAGCTCACCCACGCCCGCCGGCACCGGCTGCTTGGCGATACCGCTCTGCACGGGCCGCCCGCGATGCGTGCCGAGCAGCGTGGGCGTGCCGACATTCACCACCAGCAATCCGACTTGGGCGGCAATCACACCTCGCCGGTCTCCAACAGCCGCAGGAAGGCGTCCTCGTCGACGATCGGCACGCCCGACGCCTCGGCCTTGGCCACCTTGGCCGCGCCCGGCTCGGCGCCGGCGACCAGGTAGGCCGTCTTCTTCGACACGCTTCCCGGTGACGACCCGCCCCGGGCCTTCACCGCCTCGACCGCGGCCTCCCGCGACATCGACTCCAAGGTGCCGGTCACCACCACGGCCATGCCCTCCAGCGTCTTCGCCAGGCCGGAGTCGGGCCGACCCCCGGCGAAGTTGACGCCTGCGGCCCGCAGCTTGTCGACGATCGCCCGGTTGCGGTCGAGGGCGAAAAAGCGAACCACGCTGTGGGCGATCACCGGCCCCACCCCCGCAGTCACCGCCAGCTCCTCCTCCGGCGCCTCGATGATCCTGTCGAGGTGGCCGAGGGCGTCGGCCAGCACGTCGGCCCCGCGCCCACCCAGGTGGCGGATGCCCAAGCCCACCAGCAGGTTGGGCAGCGGCCGGGTCTTCGACGCCTCGATGGCACCCAGCAGGTTGCGCACCGAGATGTCGGCGAACCCCTCCATGCCCAGCAGGTCGTCGTAGGCCAGCGAGTAGATGTCGCCCACGTCGCGCAGCTTGCCGGCGGTGGTCAGCAGGCGCACCCGCTGCTCGCCCAGGCCCTCGATGTCCATCGCCCCCCGGGACGCGAAGTGGGCGATGCGCTGGTCACGCTGGCCCGGGCAGTCGGCGTTGGTGCAGAACGTGTCGCTCTCCCCCGGCTCCCGCACCAGCGGCGCCCGGCAAATCGGGCACTCGGTGGGGAACTCCCATTCCGGCAGGTCGGGTGGGCGCATCGACAACACCGGGGCGACCACCTCGGGGATGACGTCACCGGCCTTGCGCACGACGACGGTGTCGCCCGGCCTGACGTCCTTGACCCTGACCTGGTCCTGGTTGTGCAGCGTCGCCAGCTTGACCGTGGAGCCGCTGACCTTGACCGGCTCCAGCATGGCGAACGGCGTGGCCTTCCCGGTGCGCCCGATCGACACCATGATGTTGGTCAGGGTGGTCGTCGCCTCCTCCGGCGGGAACTTGTAGGCGATGGCCCACCGCGGCGACTTCGACGTCGCCCCCAGCTCGGCCCGCTGACCGAGGTCGTCGACCTTCACGACCGCCCCGTCGATCTCGTAGTCGAGGTCGTGGCGGTGGTCGAGCCACTTGCGGCAGTAGGCGTCGACCTCCTCCAGGGTCGTGATCCGCTCGACCTCGTCGTTCACCGGCAGGCCGACCTGGCGCAGGTAGTCGAGCGTCTCGGAGTGGCGGCGGAACTCGGGGCCACCGTCCACCGCCCCCAGCTGGTAACCGAAGTACCGCAGGTCGCGGCTGGCGGTGATCGTCGGGTCCTTCTGCCGCAGCGAGCCGGCGGCCGAGTTGCGGGGGTTGGCGAACAGGCGCAGGCCGGCCTCGCCCTGGCGCTGGTTCAAGTCGGCGAACGCGGTGAGCGGCATGTACACCTCGCCCCTCACCTCGAGCACCTCGGGCACCTTGCCGCCGGCCGGCACCGAGAGCCGGTCGGGGATGACCGAGATCGTGCGCACGTTCTCGGTGACGTCCTCACCGGTGACGCCGTTGCCGCGCGTGGCGCCCCGCACGTACACGCCGTCCTCGTAGAGCAGCGAGATGGCGATGCCGTCGATCTTCAGCTCGCCGACGTATTCGACGTCCTCGGAGATGTACCGCTCCATGCGCTTGCCCCACGCCACCAGCTCGTCGAACCCGAACACGTTGTCGAGCGACATCATCGGCAGCCGGTGGCGGACCTCGGCGAACAGCGCCGACGGTGCCGCGCCAACGGTCCGGGTGGGCGAGTCGGCCGCCTGCAGCTCGGGGTGGGCCGCCTCCAGCGCCCGAAGCTCCCTGGTCAGGGCGTCGTAGGCGGCGTCGGAGATCTCGGGGTCGTCGAGGGCGTGGTAGCGCTCGTTGTGATAGGCGATCAGGCGCCGGAGCTCGTCGATGCGCGAGCGCTGTTGCTCCGAGGCGGGGCCAGGGTCCACCCGACCGACGGTAGCGTGGGCCCATGTCCGAGCATCGGAGCCAGCCGGACCCCGGCCACGTGTCAGCCGGAGCGATCCCCGAGAGCATCCCGGTCAGCACCACGTTCGACTTCCCCGACTGGAAGGTCGAGCGCTACGTGGGCGCCTGCTTCGGCCTGATCGTGCGCAGCATGGGCGCGGTCAAGGGGATCGGCGCCGCCTTCAAGGGCATGGTCGGCGGCGAGGTCACCCAGTACACCGAGCTGCTCGAGGACACGCGCCGTCACGCCATGGACCGGATGATCGAGAACGCCCGCATCATGGGCGCCAACGCCATCGTCGGGATGCGGTTCGACTCCTCGGAGATGGGCCAGGGCCTCACTGAGGTCGTCGCCTACGGGACCGCGGTCGTGGTCTCTGCCAAATGACAGCCGTCCCGGCCACGTGATCCGGTGATCCGGTGATCTGGGTCCTGCTCCTGGTCTTCCTCGTGGTCGCCGCCGTGGTCGGCTACGTCGGCATGCGCCGCCACGGGGAGAGCGCGGTCGCCGCCGAAGGCTGGGACCGCACCGACGAGGTGTTCCGCGACCCCTCGACCGGCCGGCTCATGCGGGTGTGGCTCGACCCCGAGGACGGCACCCGCCACTACGTGCCCGAGCCCGGCGCCCCCGGCGCCCCCTGAACCTGACCGGGAAGGCGGCCCTGACCGAGAAGGCGAACCTGACCGAGAAGGCTGGGCTGCCGCGGCTGCTGCCCTGGCTGCTGCGCGGGCTCTGGGTGGCCCTGCCGTTCACCGTCGGGCCGGCGCTGGCGGCGGCGCTGGACGGGACGAGTCCCTCCGTCCGGACCGTCGCCTCGATCGGGCTGTGGCTGGGCTGGGCGGTGGGAGTGGCCGCGGTCGCCGTCCCCCACCCGATCGGCCTCACCGCCCTGCGACTGCTGGCGCCGGCGGCGGTGGCCGCGTCGCTGGCCGCGGCGATCGACGGCGAGCCGTCGGCCCTAGCGGTGGGCTGGTCGCTGGTCGCGGCAGCGTGGGCCTTCACCCCCGGCGTGGGTGCCGAGTGGGTGAACGGGCCGTCCTACCCCAACGAGCGCCGGTACCTGCTGCGGGTGCCGGGACCGCTGCTGCTCGGCCCCCTGGCGTTGGCGTGGGCGCTCGTGATCGCCGGGGCGGCCGCCGGTCCCCTGCTGCTGGCCGCCGGGCGCTGGGTGGCAGGCGGCCTCGCACTGGCCGTCGGTGCGCCGCTGGCGTGGGTGCTGGCCCGGTCGATGCACAACCTGGCCCGGCGCTGGGCCGTGTTCGTGCCCGCCGGGATGGTCCTGCACGACCCCCTGACCCTTGTCGACCCCGTCCTGTTCGAACGGAAGATGGTGGGGAGCGTGGGGCCGGCGCCCGCCGACTCCGCTGCCCTCGACCTCACCCAGCGGGCGCCCGGCCTCGCCCTCGAGGTGTCGCTCCGGGCGGAGGCGACCTTCACCCTGCTGACGCCGGGCCGGCGGGAGGGCCGGTCGGTGACCACCGACCTGCTCCTCTTCACTCCCACCCGACCCGGCGCCCTGCTGGAGGAGGCCCGCCGGCGCCGGCTGCCCGTGGGGTGAGACCCGGTTAGAGCTCCACCCGGTAGACGCGGCCTGGCCGTTGGACGTCGGCCCAGGCGAGAACCGGGGAGGCGTGTGCTCGGTGGAGCCCGCCGGAGCTGTCCTTGTTGGCGCCCACGACCTTGGCGGCGGCGGCCGTGGTGCCGCTGGCCAGGTGAAGGAAGAGCACCTGGTCCGAGGAGTTCGAGGCGTCGATGGAGCTGACCAGCAGCGTCCCGTCGCCGGGGGCGAGGGTGACGCCGGCCGGGGTGCCCAGGCGCAGGTCGTTGAGCACGGTCGTGACCGCGCCCTCGCTCACCCGCATGACCTGGCCCTTGCCGGTGCCGGACCCCTGGTCGGTGACGTAGCCGACGCCTCGGGCGCTCACGACGACCGAGTCGGGCGACACGAACGGCGCACCTGCGGCCACCGTCGTCACCGCGCCACCGGCCGCGGGGACCCGGAACAGGCCCAGGTTGCCGTTGGCGGGGTCGGTACCGGTGAAGTAAACGACGTCTGCGCCACCGTCGCTCACGACGTCGAGGCCCTTGGGCGCGCGCCCCTCGGTTCCCGGAAGCAGGGTGGGTGTCGCCGGCCCGGACGTGGGAGCGACGAGGATCCCGCCTGATGCTCCGGCGACGCTGTCCTGGAGAGCCTGCTGGTCGGCGATGTAGACGTTCGCACCGTCGGTGGCGACGGCGACGCCGGTGGGCTTCACCAGGGGCGCGCCCTCGGCAAGCGTCGTCGACGGGCTGTTCGCCTCGGCCGCGACCTCGAGAAGCGCAGGGCCACGGTCACCGGTCGTCAGGTAGTAGATCGTGCTGCCATCCGGTGACGGCGCCGCGTCGACCGGCTGGGTGGGGGCTTCGGTCTGGGCGACCACAGTGGCGCTCTTGATGGCGGCGTCCCCGATCGTCGGCACCGTGCTTTCGCCATCGCCGTCCCCACCACCTCCGCAGGCGCCCAGTCCCAGGAGCATCGCGAGAGCCAAGACCGTCAGTCCGGAGTGCTTGCGCATCACAACCCCCTTCACCTTCGTCAGCTCCATCGTGCCGACTCAGTCAAGGTTCGTCACCGCGGGCGCTGTCGGATCACGGTTCCAGGCGGATCACGGTTCCAGGCGGATCACGGTTCCAGGCGGATCACGGTTCCAGGCGGATCACGGTTCTACGCAGCTATGCCGCCGCCGAGCACCTCGTCGCCCCGGTAGAGCACCACGCTCTGGCCGGGGGCGACCCTCCGCTGGGGGTCGGCGAACACGATGGTCACTGGAGTGCTCCCATCGAGCCTGGCGACCATCGGCCGGCCATGGGCGGTCGACTGGACCTCCACCTCGCCGCCGTCGGCGGGGGGTCCGGCCACCCACGACACCTGGCCGAGCGCCACCCGGTCGATGAGCAGGTCGGCCTCGACGCCGGCGACGACGGTGGCGGTGACGGGGTCGATCGACAGGGCGTACCGGCGGGGCCCGCCGCCCGTGCCCAGGCCCCGTCGCTGGCCGACGGTGACGAGCTCCACCGCGTCGACCCGTCCCAACAGCTCGCCGGCGCGGTCGACCACCCGGCCCGGGTGCAGCTCGGTGCGCGGCGCGAGGAACGACCGGCGGCCGCCGCTGGTGGTGACGAAGCACACGTCCTGGCTGTCGGGCTTGTCGGCGGTGACGAGGCCAAGCTCGGCGGCCCGGGCCCGCACCTCGGGCTTGGTGAGATGCCCGATCGGGAACAGGCTGTGGGCCAGCTCGGCCTGGCCGAGCACGTAGAGGACGTACGACTGGTCCTTGGCCGGGTCGGCGCCCCGCAGGAGCCGGTGCGGCCGGCCGGCGTCTCCGTGCTCCACCCGGGCGTGGTGGCCGGTGGCCACGGCGTCGAAGCCGAGGGCCGTGGCCCGGCGCAGCAGCTTCCCGAACTTCAGGTGCCGGTTGCACTCGATGCAGGGGTTGGGCGTGCGGCCGGCGGCGTGGTCGGCGACGTAGGGGGCGACAACCCTCGCCTCGAACTCGTCGGTGAACGTCCACACCAGATGGTCGACGCCGAGCTGGGACGTCACCCGCCGGGCGTCGTCGATCTCGGCCACCGAGCAGCAACCCGAGTCGGCGGCGGCCTCGGCCCAGAGCCGCAGGGTCACGCCGGTGACGTCGTGACCGTCGTCGAGGAGCATGGCGGCCGCCACCGACGAGTCGACGCCGCCCGACATCGCGGCGAGGACCTTCATGAGGCGTTGCGGAGCCGGGCCACCGCCGGGGGGGTGACGGCCAGGGCGAGGTCGACGTCGGCGTCGGTGGTCTCGGGACCGAGGGACAGACGCAGGGCGCCGCCCGCCCGGTCGGCCGGGACGCCCATCGCCGCCAGGACGTGGGACGGGTCCACTCCCCCGCTGGCGCAGGCCGAGCCGGCCGAGGCGTAGACGCCGGCACCGTCGAGCAGCACGAGCAGGGCCTCCGACTCGATGCCGCCGATGGTGACGTGGCAGCTCCCCGCCACCTTGGGGGCGCCGGCGGCGGTGACCACCAGATCGGGCACAGTCGCCGTCAGCCCGGCCGCCAGCCGGTCCCGGAGGGCGCCGACCCGGGCCACCGTCGTCTGCCGCGCCGAAACGGTCTCCGCCATCGCCGCCGCCATCCCGACGATCCCGGGCAGGTTGTGGGTGCCGCTGCGCCTGTCCCGCTCCTGGCCGCCGCCGTGCAGCAGGGGCGCCAGGGGTACCCCCCGGCGCACGACGAGGGCGCCGACGCCCTTGGGGCCTCCGAACTTGTGGGCGCTGACCGCCACCAGGTCGGCGGGACTCGCCAGGGTGGCGACGTCGAGCCACGGGACGGCCTGCACCGCGTCGGTGTGCACCACCGCTCGCGGCGACCGGCGCCGGACGACCTCAATGACCTCGGCGAGCGGCTGGACGGTACCGATCTCGTTGTTGGCCAGCATCACCGACACGAGGCAGACGTCGGGGTCGAGGACGTTGTCGAGGCGGTCGAGGTCGACCACGCCCTCGGGCGTCACCGGCGCCAGCACCGCCCGGTCGCCGAGGGCGGCGCAGGAGTGGATGACGGCGTGGTGCTCGATCGCCGAGCACACCACCCGTCCCGGACTCAGGCCGCTGACACCCGCGACCGCGAGGTTGTCGGCCTCGGTGCCGCCGGCGGTGAATACGACCTCTCCGGGCTGGGCGCCCAGGCAGCGGGCCACCACCTCACGGGCGTCGTCGAGCGCCTTCCTCGCCTCCCGAGCCACGGCGTGGCTGCCCGAAGGGTTACCGAACCGGTCCCGCAGGAACGGCAGCATGGCCTCCACCGCCACCAGCCGCATCGGCGCGGTGGCGGCGTTGTCGAGGTAGGCGGGCACCCGTTCACGGTACCGGCGGCGCCGGCTTTCACCAGTCGGGCGGGAGCGAAGCGGTCGCGTGCCAGAGGTACATCGAGTCGGCCGGAGGGCCGTCGCCGAAGCCGGGTGACGCCAGGACCAGCACGAGAACGGCGGTCAGGGCAGCGGTCAGGACCAGCCACCGCGCCACCTTCCGCTCCGCCTCACCCATCGTGTGGTCGGCGCGATCGGCGGCGCTCAGGGTGGGCGAGTCGGGTCCGGACGGCCGGGCGTCGAACTTGGGGATGGTCCGCAGGACCGCCGTGAGCGACAGGACGAGGCAGGCCCCGACCCCGACGGCCGCAACTGCCCGAGCCAGCTGGGCCGGCAAGATCCTGACGGCCACGGCGACGACCCCGGCGAAGGCGGCAAAGGCGATGACGCCGAGAGCGAAGACGCCCAGGGCGGTCGCGGCCCACGCGATGAAGATGCCGCCAAGCGCGTCGTCGGCAGGAGCGAAGAGCGAGGCGACGATCACGAACACGATGGCCCCGAGCACGATGCTCATGAGGCAGACGAAGCTGAACACCCCCAGGACGAGCTGGCGCATGTCACGTCCCAGCCGCCGGTTGCGGGCTACCGTCAGGGCGAGGCACGCGACGGCTACCAGTAGGCAGGCCACCGCGGCCCGGACGGCCGGGGCGCGCGCCGGGGGGTCGACCACCGCGGTGACCTCCGCGCCGCCAAGGACGCTGGTCACGGCCCTGCCGAGAAGTGGGGTCACCTCCCGGGCTTCGACCGGCGAACCCGAGAAGGCGTTACCTGGGCGAGTCGTACGGCGGCGGTACGGGGTAGGTAGGCCGCATGGGCAAGCATCGAGCCAAAGTCGTGATGGTGACGGGCGCCAGCTCAGGCGTGGGTCGGGCCACCGTCAGGGCCTTCGCCGAGCGCGGCGCCGACGTGGCCCTCATCGCCCGGGGACACGATGGCCTCGAGGCCGCGGCCAAGGAGGTGGAGACGGCCGGGCAGCGGGCCTTGGTGCTGCCTGTCGACGTGGCCGACGCCGCCGCGGTCGACGACGCCGCCCAGCGGGCGGAGGACGAGCTCGGCCCGATCGACGTCTGGGTCAACTCGGCCATGACGGCAGTGCTCGCGCCCGTGGCCGAGACGTCGGCCGCCGAGTTCGCCAGGGTGACCAACGTCACCTACCTCGGAACGGTGCACGGCACCCTTGCCGCCCTGGCCCACATGGTGCCTCGCAACAGGGGCGTGATCGTCCAGGTCGGGTCGGCGCTGTGCTACCGATCCATCCCCCTCCAGGCCACCTACTGCGGGGCGAAGCACGCGGTGAAGGGATTCACCGAGGCCCTCCGGTGCGAGCTGCTGCACGACGGCAGCCACGTGCGGGTCACGATGGTGCACCTGCCCGGCGTCAACACCCCCCAGTTCGACATGGTGAAGACCACCCTCACCCACCACCCACGGCCCGTCGCGCCCGTCTACCAGCCAGAACTGGCGGCGAGGGCGGTGGTGTGGTCGGCGGAGCACCCCCGGCGGCGGGAGGTGAGGGTGGGCGAGCCCACGCCAGTCACGGTGTGGGCCGGGCGCGTCGCCCCCTCGCTCGTCGACCGCTACCTGGCCAAGACCAACTACAAGGGACAGCAGACCGACGAGCCGATCCCGCCCGACCGGCCGTCCTACCTCTGGGAGCCCGTTCCCGGCGACCCCGGCGCACACGGCGACTTCGACCGGGAGGCCCACGCGTCCAGTGCCCAGTTCACCCTGACGACCCATCGGCCGGTGGTGGCCGGCACACTGGGTGGGGTGGCCGCGGCGTCGCTGGCGTGGCGGTCCCGGCGGAGGTAGCGACCGCGACTACCCGAGCGGGGCGAAGCCGCCGTCCGTCGGCGGGGCCTCGCCGGCCGGGGGCGTCGGCCCGGTCGGTGTGGGTTCGGGTTCCGGCGAGGGCGGGACAGCTGGCAGCGGGGGCGGCGGAGAGGGTGGCGGAGGGGGCGGCGGAGAGGGTGGCGGTCCCGCGGGCGTGGTGGCGGCCGCCCGGTGCTGGTAGACGGCGGCCACGCAGATCAGGTACCAGACGGGCTGGATGCCGGCGGGTGGGTGGGGCCGGACCCGGCTCGACACCGCATCGGCCAGCTCCAACGCCAGCTGGTAGCGGACGGGCGGGCTGAGGTTCGGCGCCCGCAGGACCAGCGCCCGCACGGCGCGGTAGTCCTCGGCGGTGAGGCCGCTGACGTCGAGGCTGGCGGCGTAGGACTCCAGGCCAGCCGGTACCGCGAACGCCGTCGCCACCGGCTGGGGCAGGCCGGTGCGCTCCCGCAGGACGAGCGTGCCGGCCGCCATGTCGCCCAGCCGCTGGTTGCGACGGGAGGCGAGCACAGAGATCACCGCCGCCGCGCCCGACGTCACCGGGAAGTCCACGATGCCCAGCGCCGTCCTGATGGCGGCGTGGCGGAAGGTGATGGGACCGCCCTCGGTGGTCACCACCCGCAGCCCCAGCGCCGCCTTGCCCACGGTGCGGCCCCGCCAGAGCGTCTCCAGGACGACCGGGTAGCCGAAGACGATGAGGAACGACAGCAGGATCAGGATGGCGATGCCGACGCCCCCGAGGTCGCCGCCGATCAGGCCGATGCTGGCCATGAGCAGGGCGAACAGGGCCGCGAACTGGATGGTCCAGTCGATGATCAGGCCGAGGAAGCGGGACCCCAGGCCGGCGAGCCGCAGGTCGAGCGGCACCGCCTCCGACGTGACCACGGACGGCGCTGTCACAGTTCTCCTGTCACAGTTCTCCTGTCACATTCGTCCTGGGGAACATTCCGCCCGCCGTCACATCCCTCCTGCGGTCACATCCCCGAGCCATTGGCCCGTACGGTACAGAGCGTGGTCGACGTCGACTCCTACATCCGGCGCAACCAGCCGGCCTGGGCCCGCCTCGACGAGCTCACCCGGCGGGCGGAGCGGGGCGTCGGCCGGCTGCCGGCGGCCGAGCTCGACGAGCTGGTGCGCCTCTACCAGCGGGTGTCGACCCACCTGTCCTACGCCCGCACCTTCTACCGGGATCCCGCCCTCACGGCCACGCTCACCACCCGCGTGTCCCGGGCCGGTGCCGTCGTCTTCGGTACCCGCGCCAGAACCCTGCGGGTCGTCGGGCGGTTCTTCGCCAGGACGTTCCCCGAGGCCATGTGGCGGGCCCGCCACTTCGTGCTGGTCAGCGCCGCCCTGGTGTTCCTGCCGGCGCTGGCCGTCGGCGTCTGGCTGGCCAACTCGCCGGCTGCGGTCGACGCCACCGCCCCGGCCGCGGTGCGGGAGGCCTACCTCCAGCACGACTTCGAGGACTACTACTCGTCGGATCCGGCGGCGGCCTTCGCGTCGGAGGTGTTCACCAACAACGTCCAGGTGGCCATCGTCGCCTTCGCCGCCGGCATCGGCCTGTGCCTGCCGACCGCCCTCATCCTCGCCCTCAACGGGGCATCGATCGGTGCCGTGGCCGGCCTGTTCCACGCCGCCGGGCAGGCGCCCAAGTTCTGGGGGCTGATCCTGCCCCACGGCCTGCTCGAGCTGACTGCGGTGTGCGTGGCCGGCGCCGCCGGCCTGCGCCTGGGGTGGACGATCATCGACCCCGGCGACCGTCCCCGCGGTGTGGCGCTGGCCGAGGAGGCCCGCCAGGCCATGGTGATCGTCCTGGGGCTGGTGGTGGTGTTCGCCGCCGCCGGCATCATCGAGGGCTTCGTCACCGGCTCCGCCCTGCCCACGTTCGTGCGCGTCGGCATCGGCGTGGCCGCCGAGGTCGGCTTCCTCCTCTACTTCTGGTCCGGTCGGATGGTCACGACGGCGGCCGTGCCGACGACTGGCGCTACAGCCGGCCTGTCGCCTTGACCTTCAGGTAGGCATCCGCCAGGCGTGGCGCGAGGCGGCCGGGCTCGGCGTCGACGACGGTGGCACCCAGGCCCCGGAGCCGGGCGACGGTGCGGGCCCTCGACGCCCTGGCGGCCACCGCGGCCGCCTTGCGGTAGGCGCCGGAGGCGTCGGTCGGCACCGACGACGCCCACGCCGCCACCTCCGGATCGGTCACGCTGGCCACCAGCACCAGGTGGTGGCGGCTGAGAAGGGGCAGCACCGGCACGACCGTCTCGGTGACCGCCTGTTCGGCCAGCTCGGTGAACAGGACCAGCAGCGAACGACGCCGGAAGCGGCCGAGGGTCGAGGCGAACGCACCCCGGTAGTCGCTCTCGACCAGCTCCGGCTCGAGGGCGTACATGGCCTCGGTGACCCGACCCAGCTGATTGCGACCCGAGCCGGGCGGCACGACCGCCCGGACCTCCTGGTCGAAGGCCACCATGCCGACCCGGTCACCCAGTCGGGAGGCGACGGCCGTGAGCATCATGACGGCGTCCATGGCGTGGTCGAGGCGGGGGACGCCGGCGACCTGGCCCGCCATCATCCGGCCGGCGTCGAGCAGCAGCAGGATGGTCTGGTTGCGCTCGGGACGGTAGGTGCGCACGATCGGCTTGCCGGTGCGGGCGGTGGCGGCCCAGTCGACCCTGCGGAACTCGTCGTCGACCGTGTACTCCCGCAGGGCGTCGAACTCGGTGCCGCCGCCCCGCCCCGGCGCCGAGCGCAGCCCGATCTCCAGGATCCGGGCCTTGTCGATCCGGAGCTCGGCCTCCTCCCGGGACTTGAACGGCGGGTACACCCGCAGCCGGCTCGGCACCCGCAGCCGGCCCTGGCGGGCGCCCAGGCCCAGCGGGCCCACGATCCGGAGCACCACCTCGGTCGGAGTGAACAGGCCCCGGCGTTGGGGGTGCAACGTTGTCCGGGCCGAGACCCTGCCTCGGGGCGGTACCGACAAGCGGGCTCGGCGGGACGCCGGATGGAGCGACGGGGCCAGCTCGTCGGCCAGCCGGAGCCGCAGCCGGCGCCCGCCAGGGTTGGTGACCCTCCACACGACCTCGGCCGTGCCCCCGAGGGGGACCACGCCCGGCAGGTCGCGCTCGACCGGCACCGCCGCCGGCCGTACCGCCGCCAGCCAGTCGACGACGAACGCCACCAGCAGGGCCGCGCCCACCGCCCACAGGGTGGTCTGCGGCCACGGAGAGACGAGGACGAGGAGCGACGCGGTGGCGGCCACGATGGCGAGCCGGGCGGTGGGGACCGGCATCACGCCGCCGATCCGGTGCGCGCAGGACGGTGTCGATCCGGTTTCATCGCTGCCGCTGACGACGGTGCGTGCGGTCGCGGACCGCCCGATCAGCCGCCGGGGGCGGAGCGTCCGACACGACGATCGACGCCGTCGTAGAGTGCGGCGGCAACCACGAGGAGTGTCGCAACACGCTCCCCAAGGGATGTCGTCGCAAGGAGTGTCGCCACCAGCGATGTCGCAAGACCGAATATCCCTGGTCCAACCGGCACCGGCCGAACCGATACTGGCCGAACCGATGCCGGCCGAACCGATGCCGGCCGAACCGATGCCGGCCGAACCGATGGTGGCCGAACCGGCCGCACCCGCACCCGCCGTGGCGCAGGCGCCCGCCTGGTGGATCCTCCACGCCGGCCCCTGGGTCGTGGTGGCGGCCGCCGTCGCCTTCGGCGTCGCCCGCGGGGCGACGGCCGAGTTCTACCGCCCGCTCGGGATCACGCCCGATGACGCCGGCGTGGGACTCGGCCGCACCCTGGTCCAGACCTTCTCCCTCCTGGGCCTGTTGGCCGTGCTCCTGGTCAGCCTGGCTGCGGTGGCCGCGGTCGCCCACATCGTGGCGGGGCGCGCCGCCGTCCCCGGGAAGCGACGGCCGGCCGGCGCGGCGACGCCCGCGCTCGTCACCCTCGGTCCGCTCGTCGCCCTGACCGTCGAAGCGTGGGCGATCGAGCGCCCGACTGTGTGGGGCTGGGCCGCCGGTGCCACGGTGGCGGTGACCGCCGGCCTGTGGGTGGCGGCGGTCCGCGACCCTGTGAGGCCGGTACGCCGGACGGTGGCGGCAGCCGCCGTCGGGGCCGCGGCCGCCGCCCTGGTCACGGCCTGTACGTGGTTCGCTCCCACCACGACCCCGGCGTTCCTCTTCGCCGTGTTCCTCGTTGTGACGCTGTGGGTGGCCCTGCAGGGCGACGCCCCGCTCTGGCGGCGGGCCCGTCGTTACCTGCCGCCGCTCCTCCTCCTGTCGACGGTCGCAGTGGCGGTGCCCCTGAGCCGTGGCGCGCTGGCGATGTGGCTGCTTCTGGTGATCCCGTTCGCCGCCCTCGGGGCGTGGCTGGGCGGGGCCGAGGGCGCCGGGCGCGACTATCTGGCCCACGGCCTGGGCCGGGTCCGGCTGCCCGACATCCCCCGCCTCGACCGGCTCGTCCTCGTCCTGGGGCTCATCGCCGCGTGCGGGCTGGGTACGGCCGCCGTCTGGATGACAGCCAACCGGGACGGGAGGCACCTGCTGGCGACCGGCGAGACCCGCGGGCTGTTCGCCGGCCAGGTGTTCCCCGCCCGGGTCATGCTGCGCTACGACGACATCGATCCGCTCGGCGTCTGTGGCTCGCAACGGGTGGCCACCCTCGTCGGCGACGACGACCGCGCCGCCTACGTCCTCCTCCGCCACGCCCGTGACGCCCGACCGTCGCCCGACCTCCCCCTGGTCGTGCCGCTGCCGTTCGAGTCCTATGTCGTCACCACCGGCGTGGCCGCCCCCGGACGGTGCGTCGACCTGCGCTGATAGGGACACCCGCTCACCGGCTCACCGTGGAACCGGGACGGCGGCCAACACCCCGTCGAGGACACCGTCGGCGGTGACGCCCTCCAGCTCCACCTCCGGTCGCAGCATCACCCGGTGGCGCAGGGCGGGCTTGGCCACCGCCTTGACCTCGTCGGGCGTGACGAAGGGCTTCCCCGCCAGGTAGGCCCACGCCTTGGCCGCCCACAACATCATGGTGGCCCCGCGGGGGGACGCACCCAGGGCCAGCGACGGAGAGTCCCTCGTGGCCCGCACGACGGCCACGATGTAGTCGAGGACCTTGTCCTCCACGGCCACCGACGCCACCTCCAGGCGGGCGGCGGCGAGGTCGGCGGCCCCGGCCACCGCCCGGATGCCCAGGCTGTCCAGGTCGTGGGGGTCCATGCCCGCGTTGTGGCGGGCCAGAATCATCGCCTCCTGGTCGGCGGTGGGGTACGGCACCGCCAGCTTGAGCAGGAAGCGGTCGAGCTGGGCCTCGGGCAGCGGGTAGGTGCCCTCGTACTCGACGGGGTTCTGGGTGGCGATCACCACGAACGGGTCGGGCAGGGGCCGGGACACGCCGTCGATGGTGATCTGGCGCTCCTCCATGGCCTCCAGCAGGGCGGCCTGGGTCTTGGGGGGCGTGCGGTTGATCTCGTCGGCCAGCAGGAGGTTGGTGAAGGCGGGACCGGCCCGGAACCGGAACGTCCCGCCCTCGAGGATCATCTGGCCGGTCACGTCGGACGGCATGAGGTCGGGCGTGAACTGCACCCGCTTGAAGTCGAGGTCGAGGGTGGTGGCCAGCACCTTCACCAGCAGGGTCTTGGCCACCCCGGGCACGCCTTCCAGCAGCACGTGCCCGCGCACCAGGAGGGCGACGACGAGGCCGGTGAGCACCGCATCCTGGCCGACGACGACCTTGGCCACCTCGTCGCGGATGCGCAGGACCGCAGCCCGGGGATCGGTGCCAGATTCAGGCGATGTCACGGGTCCCGCCGGATCGACTCGACTTGCTGGGCCAGGTTCACCAGGCCATCTTCGCCCACCGGCGCCGGCCCGGTCAGGACGGCGAGGACGTCCTCCGCCCGGCGGCCCGACGGGGACGTCGCCGCCACCGCGTCGGCCACGACCTCGGCGGGCGTGGCCGGCGGCAGCCCGAGGCGTTCGGTCAGCGTCCGGCGCAGGTCGTCGCGCAGCACCGTCGATGCCTGGTCACGGCCCCTGGCCCGCTGCATGAGTTCGCCGACGGCCGCGACCAGGTCCGATGCCGGCAGCTGCACCGGTTGGGGCTCGAGCACCGGGCGACCGAGGCGCCGGGCCCGCCACAGGGCCAGCACCACGAAGGCGATGGCCAGCTGGGCGAGGGCAAGCTTGACCCGGGGCGCCACCAGGTCACCGAGGCTCACGTCGCCCTCCCCGAGGGGCGGCTGGCTCAGCACGACGACGTGGTCGGAGCCGGTGGGCGCCAGCAGGTCGGCGGCCAGCAGGGCGTTGTCGGCCTCGCCCAGGCGGGCGTTGGTAAAGGCGCCGGCGCCGCCCAGCGACACCACGTTCCCCTCACCGTGGGGGAGGATCACCAGCCACGAATGGCCGCCGACGGTGAAGCAGCCGGTGCCGCCGTCGGGCAGGTCCAGGAGGATGGCATTGGGCGCGTCGACGCGCTCGACCCGTCGCAGGGCCGCCACGTTGCACCGTTTCTGGAGCTCGGGGTCGAGGAAGGCGATGGCGGCGGACGCCGACGGGCGGGCCGGGTTGAGCGGCGAGCCGACGTCGGTGACCACGAGCGTGCCGCCGGCCTCCACCCAGTCCACGATCTGTTTGCGGGTGTCGTCGTCGAGCCGGTCGTACATGAGCAGGGCGGTGGTGGCCGACGGACCGGGCGCCTCCGACTGCACGTCGACCTGGGCGCCGAGCTCCCGCAGGGTGTCGACGAGGCCCTTGGTGCCGGCCGGGCCGGTGGACGTCGGGTCGAGCACCGGGCCCTCCGAGGGCGGCGCGCCGGCCAGCAGCCCGGCCAGGAGCAGCCCGCCGACGATGGCGAACCACGGCCACCACGACCGCAGCCGGCTTCCGACGGTCGGCGCGGCCCCACCGGGGTCGACCGCGGCGGTGGCGGCACCGGAGAAGGTGGCCGTCACCGGCCGGCGCCCGCCAGCACCCGGTCCGCCAGCCGCCGGAAGCTGGCGTTCTCGTCCTGGCCGGTCGGCACGTCGCCGTACCAGGCCCGCTCGAACAGCTCGGTGGCCCCGTCGAACTCGGTGGCCACGGCGGGCACACCCGTCGCCACCTCCACCCGGTACTCACCCGACGTGCGCCCCGCCACCTCCTCCACCAGCCCCCGCTCGGCCAGCTCCGCCACCAGGGCCCGGTAGCGGCAGCGCAGGCCCAGGCGCCAGCGTCCCGCCCGCTCGGCTTCCTCCGCCTCGGCCAGCCACTCGGCCGGGCTCCGGCGCCGGATTCCGACCGACGGCGCCGCAAGCCCCGGGTCGCGCGTCATCCCCCTGGCGAACCGAAAGGCGACGAAGGAGACGGCGACGACCGCGACCGCCAGCACGGCCCACGCCAGGGCCGCGCCCCGCCCACCGCCGAGCAGCGTGCCGAGGAAGCGCTCGAGCAGGTCGAGGGCTTCCATCCGCAGGCGCTGCAGCCAGCCCGGCGACGGCCGCTGGAACTCCGGCCGGGCCAGCACGTCGTCGACCGCCTGGCGCACCGTGTCGGGTGGGCGCTCGGGGACGCGCAGGTCCGCCAGAAGCCTAGGCAGGGCGAGGATCGGGGCCACGGGCCAGGTCGGCCGCCATGATCTGGAGGTCGAGTCCCTCCTGGCGGATGCGGCCGTCGTAATACACGAGGGTGGCCACGATGGCGACGAACGGCGTCGTCACCAGGCTCGTGACGATGCTGCCGGCGGCCAGGAGGATCCAACCCCACCGCAGGCCGACGATGAAAGCCAGGAAGGTGGGGACGGTGCTCAGGACCTGGCCGACGGTGCTGGCCAGCAGTCCCGACAGCAGGGCGATGCCGAGCACGGGGAAAAGACGCGGGCGCACGAGGCGGGCCGAGCGCCGCATGGCCCGGATCGGGCCGGCGCCCTCGACGGCGATGACCGGGGCCACCGGCACGAACAAGGCCATGGCCAGCAGGCCGGGGAGGACGCAGAAGAGACCGCCCACGAGCTCGACGAGGTGGACGAGGACCCAGGCGAGGATGAACACCCACCACCGGCCGGCGATCGCTCGCAGGGCGTCCCCCGGCGACAGGCGGTCGCCGAGGTAGGCAGCCGAGACCACCCTGCTCACCGCCCCCGCCACGAACGGCAGGATCAGCACCGTGGCGGCAGCGGCCACCAGGAGGGCCACGCTCTGGCCGACGCTGCCCGACTCGAAGGCTGGGTCGGTGGTCGACGGGTCGACGGCGAGATCGAACAGCCCCAGGCCGCCGAGCAGGTCGCGCTGCAGGAAGGCGGCCACCAGCTGCACCGGCACGATGAACACGGCGGACACGATCATGAGCGTGCGGAACTCGGCCTTCAGGAGGTTGAAGGCGCCGTCGAGGATGTCCGCCAGGGTCATGGGGTGCAGCGGCAGCGGACCGGTGCGCGGGCCCCCGCCCTTCGGCTTCGGCGGCAGGCCCTGCCCCGGCCCGCCCTGCCCCGGCGTCCCATACCCGCCCGGGCCCGGTCCCCACCCCGGCCACCCGCCCTCCGACGGGGCGCCACCCGCTGCCCCGGGCGGAGGAGGCGCCGCCGGTGGCGGCGGCTGGCCCCACCCGGGCGTCACGTTCGAAGGCGGCTGGGGAGGACTCCATCCAGGCCAGCCCCCGTCGGGCTCCATGGGTCCCCACTCCGGCCGGTCCGCCATGCCGGCAACGTTACGGCAGCACCGACCGGTCGGCCCTCAGCGACCCCGGATCAGGCGGGGACGAACCAGGTGACGCTGAGCGACGGCAGGTCCACCACGATCGACTGGTCTAGCCCGTGCCAGGCGATCGCTTCGGCCTCGGGCTCGGCCGGCATCTCGCCGCCCCACCCGCCGAAGCGGGGCGCCTGCGTGTCGAGAACCGCCTTCCACCGCCCAGAACGCGGGACACCGATGCGGTAACCGGGATGGTCGGAACCCGACAGGTTGGCCACGCACACCAGGCTCCGGCTCCCGTCGGCGGAGAAGCGGGCGAAGGAGAACACGTTGTGGTCGGAGTCGTTGGCGTCGATCCACTGGAACCCCGACCCGTCGAAGTCGCGCTCGTACAGCGCCGGCTCGGCCGTATAGACCCGGTTGAGCTCCTTCACCAGGTCCTGCACCCCCTGGTGCTCGGCGTACTGCAGGAGGTGCCAGTCGAGGCTCAGGTCGTGCGACCACTCCCGGCTCTGGGCCAGTTCGCCTCCCATGAAGATCAGCTGCTTGCCGGGGTGAGCCCACATCCAGGCGAACAGGGCACGCAGGTTGGCGAAGCGGGCCCGACCGTCGCCGGGCATCTTGCCGAGCAACGAGCCCTTCCCGTGCACCACCTCGTCGTGGGACAGCGGCAGCACGAAGTTCTCGCTGAAGGCGTACAGCAACCCGAACGTCAGGTGGTGGTGATGGTGGCGCCGGTGGACGGGATCCTTCGAGAAGTACTCGAGGGTGTCGTGCATCCAGCCCATGTTCCACTTGAAGCCGAAGCCCAGCCCGCCCAGGTAGGTCGGACGGGACACGGCCGGCCACGCGGTCGACTCCTCGGCCATCGTGATGACGCCGGGGTGGGCGGCGAAGACAAGCTCGTTCATCCGCCGCAGGAACTCGACCGCCTCCAGGTTCTCCCGGCCCCCGAACCGGTTGGGGATCCACTGGCCGTCCTCGCGGGAGTAGTCGAGGTAGAGCATGGAGGCCACCGCGTCGACCCGCAGGCCGTCGACGTGCAGCTCCTCCAGCCAGTACAGGGCGTTGGCGTGCAGGAAGTTGACCACCTCGCGGCGGCCGAAGTTGAAGACCAGCGTCCCCCAGTCGGGGTGCTCGCCCTGGCGGGGGTCGGCGTGCTCGTACAGGGCGGTCCCGTCGAAGCGGGCCAGCGCGAAGGCGTCCTTGGGGAAGTGGGCGGGCACCCAGTCGACGATCACGCCGATCCCGGCCCGGTGGAGGGCGTCGACGAGGGCCCGGAAGTCGTCGGGCGAGCCGAAGCGGGCGGTCGGCGCGTAGTAGGACGTCACCTGGTAGCCCCACGAGCCGGTGAACGGGTGTTCCGCCACCGGCATCAGCTCCACGTGGGTGAAGCCCATGTCGACGAGGTACTCCGGCAGCTGCCCGGCCATCTCCAGGTAGGTGAGGGGACGGTCGCCGTCGTCCGGCACCCGGCGCCACGACCCGAGGTGGCACTCGTACACCGACATCGGGGCGTTGTAGGGATCGGACGCCGCCCGCCGGGCCAACCAGTCCTGGTCGGTCCACTGGTAGGAGGATTCGTCGATGACCGCCGAGGTGGCCGGCGGCGCCTCGGTGCCGAAGGCGAACGGGTCGGTCTTGAGCACGAGTGAGCCGTCGGCGGTGATCAGCTCGAACTTGTAGTGGGCACCGGCACCCACGCCGGGCAGGAACAGCTCCCAGACACCTGACGACCCGAGCATCCGCATCGGGTGCATACGGCCGTCCCAGCCGTTGAAGTCACCGACCACCCGCACCGCCTGGGCCGACGGGGCCCACACCGCGAACGACGTCCCAATCACATCCTGGTGCTCCCGGACGTGGGCGCCCATCACCCGCCACAGCGTCTCGTGGCGGCCCTCGCCGAACAGGTACAGGTCGAAGTCGCCGACCGTGGGCCAGAAGCGGTAGGGGTCGTCGCCCGGGACCAGCATGTCCGGCGGATAGGTGATGTCGAGCCGATAATCGGAGACGTCCGGCGCCTCGACCTCGAACACGCCGGCGGGGTGGACTTTGTCCATGGGGAACCGCTTGCCCTCGGGCAGAACGACCAGCTCGACGGCGAGGGCGTCGGGCCGCCACGCCCGCACCACGTCGCCGTGGACGCCCAGGACCTGGTGGGGATTGGTGTGCCGGCCGGCGGCGAGGGCCTCGATCTCGCCTCGGACGTGGTCGTCGACGGACGAGGGCGGCGGGGGGACGACCGTCGCGGCGGCCGCCGGGGGCACCGTCGGGTCGGGACGCCTGCGGGCGGCTGTCATCGGCGCTCCAGGCGGCGGAGGGCAGCACGGGGGATGTGCTCCCACTCGGGCCGGTAGGAACGCTCGTAGGACAGCTCGTACACGGCTTTCTCCAGTTCGAATGCGGCGAGGACCGTGTCGGTCGACTCCATGTCGGCGGGCAGGATGCCGGCCCGGTGTGCCGCCGGCAGGTAGCCGTCGAGGAAGGCCTGCCGGTTGCGGTCCTCCCATGCCGCGGCGGCGGCGTCGCCGTCACTGGTCGTCGCATCAAATCCCGGCGGCTACGTTTGCCGGCGTGCCCAGCGGAACGGTGGTGTTCCTCCACGCCCACCCCGACGACGAGGCGATCTTCACCGGCGGCACGATGGCCCTGCTGGCGGATCGCGGGTGGCGGGTCGTGCTGGTCGTCGCCACCAAGGGCGAACTGGGGTTGCCGTCGCCCTTCCTGACGACGGGCGCCTCGCTGGCTGCCCACCGCGTGGACGAAACCCGCCGGGCGGCCGAGATCCTGGGCGTGGCCCGGCTGGAGTTCCTCGGGTACGAGGACTCGGGAATGCTCGGCGATCCCGCCAACGCCGCGCCGAACGCGTTCTGGTCGGCCGACACCGAGGCCGTGGCCGCCGACCTGGCCCACCTGCTGGGCGACGAGGCCGCGGAGGCGGTGGTGGTCTACGACGAGCGGGGCATCTACGGCCATCCCGACCACGTCAAGGTGCACGAGGTCGGTGTCCGCGCCGCGAACTGGCCGGCGTCGGACGGGTCTACGAGGTGACGGTCGACCGGGAGTACCTGCACTTCGTGGAGTCACACCTCGTCGCCGAGGCCGGGCACCCGACGGCGGCGCCGACCGGGCACCCGGCGGACGCGCTCGGGCTGGCGGCCTCGCCCGTCGGTGTGCCGACGGTGCTGCTCAGCACCACGGTCGACGTGCGGGACGTCCTCGACCGCAAGCGGGAGGCGATGGCGGTCCACGCCAGCCAGATCCCCGAGACGGCGTCGGCCATGCGCCTCCCGGCGGCCGACTTCGCCGACGTCTACGGCTACGAGTGGTACGTCCGCCGAGGCCCGCCCGGCGCGCTGGAGGAGCTGTAGAACGACCGGCGGCCGGATCGTCGCTGACGGCGAGAGGAGGTCGCGGGTCGCGAACGAGCACGCGGGTACTACGTTCCCGAGTGGAGGCGGCCCCCGGGTTTGGCGGTACCCGTTCGTCATGGCGTACCCGGCACCCGCACTGCAGGCAGGCGTGGGATCCATTTGCGATCGGGGGCGGCGTGAGCAAGCGAGACTCGGCGGACGCGACAGGAGCGGGTGGGAGTCGGTTCGAGCGCGCTCGAGCAGGTGCCATATCGGCAATAGGACGCGCACAGGAGTCGAAGAGACTCCACGGGGCGACACGGCGGGCCGGCGACGTCGTGGACCGGGTACGGGATTCGGATGGAGCGCAGCGGAGCAAGGAAGCACGTCGGCGAGGCCTGGCAGCGGGCTGGTGACACCGAGGCGGCCGATCGGGTGGGCGTGGCGGTCAGCAAGGCACGAGCAGCCGGATCAAAAGCGCGACTCGCGGTCTCCGAGGCGACAGACCGAGTCCAAGAAGGCGAACTGACAGACGCTGTGCTTCTCGGCGCGAGCAAGGTACGTGACGGTGGCCGACGGCTCCTCCGTGGTCCGGACGGACTCCCAGGCCGTCCATTCGTCGTGTTGTGGCTGGCACTGGCGTTGGTGACCGAGGCAGCAACCTTCATGAGGTGGATGAAGGTGGAGCTCAGCGGATCGGCATCGACGCTCACGGGCCACGTACCGGTGTTGAGCGACCACACTCCGCCGTTGCTCCTCCGAGCCGTCGACCGCGGCTACTCGATGCACGAGGTCGCCGGACTCGGTTTGGCGCTGACGGCGATCACGATCGCCGCTCTGCTGTTCGGCGTCGTCGCCTGTGGCCTCCGTCGTTGGTATTGCTGGGTGTTCGCCGGCGTCGTGCAGCTGTTCGGCGTCGCCATCGCCACCATCGGACTGCTGGTCGCCGCAGCGGCGCAATCGGCGACCGGCTGGCTGACCCCCGCCGACTGGGAGCCCTACGCCCCTCGGGTCGCGGTTGGCTTCGCGAGCCTCGTCTATCTCTCGGGCGGCGTCCTGTTCGTCGCTCTCAGCGTGTGCTCGGAGTGAGCAGTCGTCGGCGACGATGCTGGCCGGCACTCGACTCGATACCGACTCACCAGGGAAGGCCGCATGGCCATGAGTAGGGCGGATCGGGACGCCAAGGCCCGTCTGAAGGCACAGCGTGGTGCGGACAGCCGCGCACGGAGCAGAGACGCCGAACAGAAGGCATCTGTCCGACCGCGCGTCGAGGCCGAGATCGAGAGGCTGATCGACGAGCTCCTTCCACTCCTTCGAGGCTCACGGGAGGGACGACCTGACGGCCTTCCGGGTAGCCGTTGGGCCCTACGGCTCCTTCCGCTCGAACTTCAAGAAGGACAGAGCAGGATGGAAGGTGGCGTCCGCGTGCAGGGTCCACCGATGAGTTCATCCCGGTGCCGTCGTCTCAACCGAGAACGATCGAGAGCACAGGAGGAGCGCGCCCATGACCCCGCTTGACCTCGGACCGGCGACTCGCCGGATGGCCGACCTGCTGTCCGGTGTCGACGACGGGCAGCTCGGTGGCCCGACGCCGTGCCCGAACTACTCCCTGGGCGACCTGGTCGAACACGTCGACGGGCTGGCCCTGGCCTTCACCGCGGCGGCGACCAAGGACACCGCCGAGATGGGCTCGAAGGGGCCGTCGGGCGACGCATCCAGGCTGGCTGCCGATTGGCGGAGCCGCATCCCCGAGAACCTGGCCGCCCTCGCCGAGGCGTGGCGGGACCCCGCCGCCTGGACGGGGATGACCAGGGCCGGCGGCGTCGACCTGCCGGGCGAGGTGGCCGGGCTGGTGGCACTGGACGAGTTGGTCCTCCACGCGTGGGACATCGCCCGGGCCAGCGGGCAGGCCTACGACCCCGACCGGGAGGCGCTCGAGGCCGTGCACGGCTTCGTCGCCGAGTTCTCCGGCCCCGGACAGGAGTCGCAACGGGAAGGGCTTTTCGGGCCGGTCGTCGACGTGGCGGACGAAGCCCCCCTGCTCGACCGCGTCGTCGGGCTGGCGGGCCGCGATCCCGGCTGGCCACGTCCCTGAAGGTCCCCGACCGGATCGCCTGGGCCGTCGAGCTGCTCGACGTCGTGCCCCACGATCGGATCCCCGAGGTCGGGTGCGGGCCCGGCGTCGCCGTCGCCCTCGTGTGCGACCGTCTCGATGCCGGACGGATCACCGCAATCGACCGTTCCGAGACCGCGATCGAGCGGACACTGAGCCCGGAACGCCGACCACGTCCCCCCGGCGAGCGGTGCTGCGCCAGGTCGAGCTGGCCGGCTACAAGGGCGCGCCGGCCCAGTTCGACAAGGCCTTCGCCGTCGACGTGAACGTGTTCTGGACCACGCCGGCGGACCCCGAGTGCGCCATCCTCGCCCAGGTCCTGCGACCGGGCGGCGTCGTCCGGCTCGTCTACGCCGGGCCTGATCCAGACGGCGCGGACCGAGACGTGGGTGCCACCGCCGGCGCCAACCTCGAGCGGCACGGCTTCACCACCGAGCGACTGGGGTGCCCGAGGGGCGGGACGGCAATCTGCGTCACCGGACGGCTGCCTGCCCGCTGACGGCTGCCTGCCCGCTGACGGCTGCCTGACCGCTGACGGTTACCCGCTGACGGTGCCTGCCCGCTGACGGCCGGCCGGTGCCCGACGAACAGCTCGCGGGGCGTCCTGTCCTCCTCGGACGTGACCTCCGTGACCGCCTCCGCCTCGAATCCGGCCCCGGCCAGCAACCTCAGCCAGTCGTCCCGGCCGAACAGGCCGCACCGGTGCGTCTCGTGCACCACCCTGACCGAGCCGTCGGCGTCGCGGAGCAGGAAGGCGTATTCGGTCAGCGTCCAGGTGTCGGAGGGATCGGGGTCCCAGGTCCAGTCCAGGAAACGCACGCCCCGCCCGTCGGCCCCGTCGCGGCCGCCGTGGTCCGACTCCTCCTCGAACGTCTCCCGGGTGCAATCGGGGACGAACACGGCGACGCCCCCCGGGCCGCAGTGGGCGAACGCGGTCTCCACGGCGAGGCGGAGGTCGTCCTCGGTGACCATGTAGTCGACGGCGTCGTGCACGAGCACCGCGTCGAACGTGCGGCCGAGCCGAACCGTCCTCATGTCGCCGGCGAGGTGCTGGCACTCCGGGTTGAGCCGCCGCGACACGTCGAGCATCTCGGTGTTCAGGTCGACCAGCGTCATGGCGAAGGCGGCCTTGAGGTGGACGGCGTTGTGGCCGCCGCCGCTCCCCAGCTCGAGCACCTCCCGAACGGGGATCGTCGCCGAGCCGATCACCGTGGCGATGAACGCCGCCTCCTCCTCGTAGTCCTCGGGCGGCGAGATCAGCGGCCACCACACCGCCAGCTCGCCGTAGAACCGGTAGGCCGGGGACGCGTCCGAGGGCATCGGGGACCCCGCCGCCTAGATCCGGCCGTCCTCCACCGCCTGCGCGATCCAGGGGATGACCTCGTCGAGCATGTCGTCGAGGAGGTGGTCGCCTCGAAGCCGAGGACCTCGCTTGGCCTTGTCGGTCGCCGGGCACCCGGCGCTGCACGTCGTGCTCGAACGGCTCGTCGTGACACGCAGCGGAACGGCACGTCGGGGCCCTTGATCTTGCGCCAGATCACCTCGGCCAGCTCGAGCACCGTGGTCGACTCGGCGGTCGAGAGGTTGAAGTCGTCGTTGCGGGCGTCGGGGTGCTCCATCGCCGTGACGATGCCGCGGGCCAGGTCGCCGCCGTAGGTGTAGTGCCGGACCTGGGTGCCGTCGCCCAGGATGTGCAGCGGGTCCTGGCCCTTGAGCGACCTTCTGCACGAGGTCGGGCACGACGTGGCTCATGGCCAGCTTCACGTTGCCGCTGAGCACCTCGACCTCGCCGAGGGCCCGGCCCTCGCCGATGCCGACGCAGTTGAACGGCCGGACGATCGTGTACGGCAGCTGGTACTGGTCCCAGGCGGCCCGGGCGAAGTACTCGACGGCCAGCTTCTGGAAGCCGTAGGACGACAGCGGCGGCGGGATCTCGCGCTCCTGGCCCTCGTACGACGGCCACGCGGTCGGTCGACTCGAACACCATCGACGAGCTGCAGGTAGGTGACCTTCTGCAGCCGGCCGCTCGCGGTGCGCCTGCGATGGCGGCGTCGCACGACGCGGCGATGATCCGCTCGTTGGTGGCGAGCAGGTCGTAGGCGTAGGTGTGGAAGTAGGAGATCCCGCCGATCATGGCGGCGCCGGCGATGAAGTGGTCGCAGTCGGCGAGCAGCTCGGTCATCAGGTCGACGTCGCGGCACGTCGCCCTCGACGAGGCTGGTAGCCGGGGTCGTCGTCGTAGGACGTGCGCGACCGGCCCGTACTTCGAGTGGTTGTCGATGCCGACCACCTCGTGGCCGCGGCCAGCAGCTCCTCGACGACGTAGCCGCCGATGAAGCCGGACGAGCCGGTGACCAGGACCTTGCTCACGGTGCTCCTTGCGTCGGGGTCGAGCTGCTCGAGCGTGCGAGCTGCGGGCCGAAGGCGTAGCGGTACCAGCGCAGGTAGCGGGGCAGCCACTGCGCAGACCTTGAAGTTCGACTGCGCCGTGCGTGCGGTCGAGCCAGATGGTCGGGATCTCGGCCACCGGCAGGCGGAGCCGGCGGGCCTTGGCGACCAGCTCGATGCCGATCTCGAAGCCGGCGTCGGACTCGATGCCGACCTCGCGCACGAAGTCGCGGTCGTAGGCCTTGAACGAGTTGGTGGCGTCGCGGGTGCCGACCCGGGCGAGCCAGTGCAGAGCGACAGCCCGGCCATCCGCGACATGAGGCGCTTGAGGAACGGGCCGCCGACCTGCTGGCCGCCGCGGCATGTAGCGGGACGCGGCGGCGACCACGACGCCCCGCTCGACCAGGCGGGCCAGCTCGTCGATCTGCTGCGGGTCGTCGCAGCCGTCGGCCATGGTCACGACGACGACGTCGGCGCGTGGCGTGGTCGATGCCGAAGCGGATGCGCGTTGGCCGGGCCCGCGGCCGTAGGTGTTGAGCGTCGGCACGCAGCCGCGGCTCGCTGCGCGCGCGTACTTCTCGAGGTACGGGCACGGTGGTGTCCTCGGGCGTGTCGTACACGACGAGCACCTCGCACGGCAGCGTCACCGCACTCGAAGAGCCGGTCGAGGCACGGCGACGATCGTCCTCGCCCTCGTTGTAGACGGGGACGACGACCGAGACGCGCGGGCGTCACACGTCACGTGCACCCCGTCGCCGCAGCAGGTTCCAGATGTCGACGACCGGCATGTCGGTCTCGAGGTCGCGCGTAGGCCTTGTGCGGCGCGCCGATCACGAGCAGGTCGGCCTCGGCCGAGCACCTCCTCGAGCGGCACGAGGTCGGGGTCGGTGGTCACGTACGGGTCGGTGCACAGCACCCGCGTCGGCCTTGAAGCTGCAGGAGCCGCTTGAGCTTGTAGCTCAGGCTGGAGCGGATGTCGTCGGACTCGGCCTTGAAGGCCATGCCGAGGATGCCGACGGTCATGTCGGCCAGGTCGTGGCTGCTGCTCCAGCCGGGCGACCAGGTACAGCGGCAGGCCCTCGTTGATCATCATGCTGGCGTGGCCGAGCGTGAAGTTGTTGTTGTTGAACGCGGCCAGCTGCATCGTGTCCTTGAACAGGCACGGCCCGGCGGCGAAGCCCGGGCCCGGGCATGTCCGCCGCCCGCGGGTAGTCGTGGTCGATCGCCGTGCGCGGATGCGCTCGAAGTCGAGCGCCGAAGTCGTTGGCGATCATGTAGAGCTGGTTGGCCGCGGCGAACTTGATGTAGCGCCAGGTGTTGGTGAACAGCTTGGCCAGCTCGGCCTCCTCCGGCTCCAGCTCGACGATCGACTCGGTGAGGTAGCCGAACAGCTCGCGGCCCGCTCCACGGCCGCGGCGCGTCCGGGCCGAGACGATCTGCGGGCAGCTCGTAGCAGCTCCGTCCATCGCCTTGCCCTCGGCGATGCGCTCGGGGCAGAACGCCACGTCGATGTGCGTGCCGAGGCGCGCGAGCAGCCGCTCGACCAGCGCGGTGACGCCCGGGTAGACGGTGCTGCGCAGG
>CAWGUU010000011.1:0-12956 GCA_963825765.1 uncultured Acidimicrobiia bacterium | reverse complement strand
CCCGGGGAGGGCCGTCTCACCCGCTCGGTACGCTCGCCTTGGATGGAGCTGACGGACGCGCAACAGCGGGTGGTCGACCACGACCGCGGCGTCATGCAGGTCGACGGGGCCGCCGGCACCGGTAAGACGACGGCACTGACAGCACGGTACCTGCGCCTCGTGCGGGAGCATCCGGCGTCGTCGGTGCTCGTGCTGTGCAGGAGCCGGGGGGCGTCGACGCGCTTCCGGGATGCTGTGCTGCCGCGGCTGGCCGGCGGGTTCGACAGCCTGCCGATCACCACCGTCGCCGGCCTCGCCTACGACGTCGTCGCCCGCAGCGACGGCCCGCTCCGACTCGTCATCGGCCCCGAGCAGCGGCGGATCGTAGCCGGCCTCTTGGCCGAGGAGGACGGCTCGGCGTGGCCGACGCTCGGTCATCTCCTCGGCCGCCAGGCCATGGCCGCCGAGGTCGCCGACGGCCTCCTGCTTCTCCAGCACCGCCCTCCGGGGGCGGGTCCCCACGACGACCCGGCCTGGACCGAGCTGCAGCGGTTCCTGCCCCGGTACCGGCGGGCACTCGCCGACGTGGGCGGCACGGACCTGGCCGGCCTGCTCAGCCGGGCCGCCGACCTGCTGGCCACAGGTGGCGGCGATCGGTTCGGGCACGTCCTCGTCGACGACGTCGAAGTTGCCGGGGAGTCCGACCGACGCATCCTCGGACAGCTTGCCGCGGACGCCGACGACACCGTCCTCACCGGGGACCCTGGCGGCATCGACCCCGCCGCCCGCGTCGACCTCGGTGACGACTCCTTCCGCCGCCCGGCGCCGCCGGTGCTGGTGACCTGCCGGCACCCGTCGCTCGAGGTGGAGGCGATCGCCGCCGAGCTGCTGGCCGCCCGCGACAAGGGGGTCGAGTGGTCCGACATGGCCGTCCTCCTGCGCCGCCCGGCCCGGCGCGCAGGGCCGATCTCCCGGGCCCTGGCCCGCCACGGCATCCCCGCCGCCGTCCCCGTCGCGGCCATCGCGCCCGACGACCCGGTCGTAGCCAGCGTGGTCGACATGCTGCGGTGGGTGGACGGCGACGCGTCGGCTCTCGACCGGCTGCTGGTGTCGCCGCTGTCCCGGCTCGACCCCCTCGAGGCCCGACGGGTCCGGCGCCGGGCCCTCGCCGACGGCACGCCGGTGGACGCCGACCCCCGGCTGGCCTCGCTGGTGGCGCTGCGTGACCGGCTGGCGGCACGGGCCGCGGTCGACCCGCCGGCCGAGCTGGCCTTCGAGATCTGGCGCCATGGCCTCGCCCACCTGGTGGCTGACGACCGCGACGACGGCGGCCGGGGTGGCTCGCTCGACGCCCTCGTCGGCTTCCTCGACGCCCTCAACCGCGGTGGGGAGCGTGACCCCGCCGCCCGCCTCCCCGACGTCCTGGCTACCATCGACGCCGCCGGCCCGGCCGGCTGGGAGGTCGACCCCTACCGGGTGGCGGCCGCGGCCCCGTCCGACGCGGTCACGGTGACCTCCATCCAGGCCGCGGCCGGCCGGGAGTGGCACACCGTCGTGCTGGCCGGGTGCGTGGAGGGCGAGCTCCCTTCGCTCAGGGCGCGGGAATCGGTGTTCGACGCCGCCGTGCTGGCCGGCGGGCACCGGCCGTCCCCGGCCGAGCGGCGCCGGGAAGTCCTCGACGACGAGCGGCGGCTGTTCGCCCTCGCCTGCTCCCGCGCCACCACCCGCCTGGTGGGCGTCGCCGCCCCGGAGCCGGGCGTCCTGCTCAGCCGCTTCGTCGAGGCGTGGACGTGCGGCGAGGCCGGCGTGGTCGTCCCGGCCGCCGACGCGCCCTCACCCCTGGCGCCGACGAGGAGTCACGCGCCCGCGGTCGGCGGCACCGGACTCAGGCTCTCGGCCACCCAGCTCGACACCTACGACGACTGTCCCCTCCGCTACGCCTACCGCTACGTCGTCGGCGTCCGGGACGAGGGCGGGGTCCGGGCCGACCTCGGCACGCTCGTCCACGAGGTGCTGCGGCAGTTCCTCGATCCCGCCGGCGACGTGCCCCGCACCCACGACGCCCTGCTCGCCCTCGGCCGCTCGTCCTGGCGGGACGACATCGCCCGCTACCGGCCCCAGGTCGAGGAGGCCCGCCGCGACTACTTCGCCATGCTCGAGAGCTGGTGGCAGGCCGAGGGCGAGGGGCCGACGGCGCCGGAGGTGCTGGCCGTCGAGCACCCATTCGACATCGAGGTCGCCGGCCACCGCCTGCGCGGCGCGATCGACCGCATCGACAGGGCCGACGACGGCCACGGCATCCGCATCCTCGACTACAAGACGGGCAGGGCCGAGCCGACGCGGGCCCAGGTCGCGGCCGGCGACAACCTGCAGCTGGCCGTGTACCACCTGGCGGCCACGCGCGACCCCGAGCTGGCGGCGCTGGGACCGCCCACCCAACTGCGGCTGCTGTTTCTCCGCAGCATGCGCTGCTACGACACCGACGTGGTGCCCGGGATGGCCGAGGCCACGGAGGCTCGCGTCGCCGACGTGGCCCTGCGCATCCGGGGTGAGGAGTTCCAGCCGGCCGTCGACGCCAACTGCCGGTGGTGCTCGTTTCAGCGGCTCTGCCCCATCCAGCCCGAAGGCCGCCACATCGGGGAAGGGCAGCTGGAGGACGCCGACATGGGCTCATGACGACCTTCGACCCGACGTCCGAGCAGGCCGATGCCATCGGCGCGCCGCTCACGCCCCAGCTGCTGGTGGCGGGGGCGGGGGCGGGCAAGACCACCGTCATGGCCCACCGCATCCTCCACGTGGTTCGGAGCGGCCTGGCCCGGG
Source organism: uncultured Acidimicrobiia bacterium (assembly GCA_963825765.1). Classification (GTDB taxonomy): domain Bacteria; phylum Actinomycetota; class Acidimicrobiia; order Acidimicrobiales; family AC-14; genus CAWGUU01. The sequence continues at coordinate 10,157 of CAWGUU010000011.1, read as the reverse complement.
CCGACCAGATCCTGGCCCTGACCTTCACCAACAAGGCGGCCAGGCACCTCAAGGAGCGGGTGCGCGACGTGCTCGGCCCCGACGCCGACGTCACCGTCGCCACGTACCACTCCTTCGGGGCGTTTCTGGTGGCCGACCACGCCCTCGAGCTCGACCTGGCGCCTGGCACCCGGGTCCTCAACCGGGCCGAGTCGTGGCAGCTCCTGTTCGCGGTGTTCGACGAGTTCCGCTTCGACCGGCGCAGCACGCTGTCGCCCGAGTTCGTGCTCACCGACGCCCTCAACCTGGCGTCCCGGGCCGCCGACCACCTCGTGCCCGTCGAGGTCATCGTCGCCGACTGCCACGAGGTCCAGGCCGCGGCCCGGTGGAAGAAGATGTCCGACACCGCCGCCTCCCGCCTGGAGCTGTGCCAGGTGGTGGCCGCCTACGGGCGCAGGAAGCGGGCCCGCAACCTGCTCGACTTCGACGACCAGGTCGGCCTGGCCGTCAGGCTGGTCACCGAGCACCCGGAGGTGGCCGACGCGCTGCGCTCGCGACACCCGGTCGTGCTGCTCGACGAGTACCAGGACACCAACTTCGCCCAGCGCCGGCTGCTCCAGCTGATCTACCCGCCGGGCTCGGCGATCACCGCGGTGGGCGACGACATGCAGTCGATCTACGGCTTCCGCGGCGCCCACCTGGCCAACATCCTCAGCTTCCCCGAGCACTTCCCGCCCGTCACCGCCCGGCCGCTGCAGACGACGTTCCGCTTCGGGCCCAGGCTGGGCCGGCTGGCCAACCGCATCCAGGGCCAGGTCGAGCACAGCCTCCCGAAGGCCCTGACGTCGGGGCCCGACGTGCCCGACACCACCATCGAGTGCTTCCTCGCCGCCGACGACGCGGCCGAGGCGGCGGCCATCGCCGACGACATCGCCCGGCGGGGACCGAAGTGGTCCGACAGCGCCGTGCTGTGCCGCAAGCGCCGGCTCATCGCGCCGATCGTCGACGCCCTCCAGGCTCGGGGTGTCCCGGTGGAGGCGGTCGGCACCAGCGGCCTCCTCGACCGGCCCGAGATCGTCGACCTGGTGGCCTGGCTGGAGGTCCTGGCCGACCCGTCGGCGTCGGTCGCCCTCCTGCGCATCCTCACCGGGCCCCGCTACCGGATCGGCCTGCGCGACCTCGCCGCCCTGGCCCGCCACGGCCGGGAGCTCGGCCACGACACCGTCCTCCCAAAGGCCGATTTGATCGACGCCCTCTGCGACCTCGACCGGTCGGGGTGGCGCGACAGCGACGTGTCCCTGGAGGCCCAGGACCGGCTCCACCGTTTCGACGCCGAGCGGCGCGCCCTGGGGAAGCTGGCCGCCCGGCTGCCGGTCGTCGACCTCGCCGAGGCCGTCCTGGCCCGCACCGACCTGTGGCCGGCCGCCGGAAGCCTCGGCCGGGAGAACCTGCTCCGGCTCCTCGACCTGGCCGAGCGCTTCCAGCCGGTCGAGGGCGACCCTGGCCTGGCCGCCTTCGTCGAGTACCTGCACCTGCTCGACGACGCCGACGAGGACCTGGCCGAGGCCCACCTGAGCGACACCGACGCGGTGCGGGTCATGACCATCCACCAGGCCAAAGGGCTGGAGTTCCCGTCGGTCTACGTCCCGGGGCTGGCCGGCCGGGGATCGTCGAAGATCTTCCCCGACGGGCGCCCGGGCGAGAACGCGGTGTCCAACTCGTCGGCGTTGCCGTGGTGGCTCCGAGAGGACGACGAGGGCATCCCGTCGTGGCGCACGGCCCGGATGGCCGACATCGACGACGCCATCCGCCGCCGCAAGCTCGACGAGGAGTGGCGGCTGCTCTACGTGGCCTGCACCCGCGCCCAGGAGCGGCTGGTGTGCTCGGCCGCCCACTGGTACCGGGGGGCGGTCGAACCCCAGGGGCCGTCCGACTTCTACACGTTCGTCGCCGGCCAGACAGACCTGGTCACCGAGCGCTTCCGGCAGGAGCCGGCCGAGGTCGACCCCGAGGTAGCGGCCAAGGAGCGGTCCCGGGCGGCCGCGGCCCGCCGTTACCCTGGCTCGATGGCAGCTCCGGTCGCCCGCCAGCTCAGCCTCGACGACCTCGTCCCGCAGGTGGAGCCGGCCCGCGCCCTTCCTGCAGAGCGCCAGGCAGGCGCCGCCCGCCCTGTCGGTCACCGGGCTCGTCACCTACGCCCGGTGCCCGAAGCAGTTCTACTGGACCGTCGTGCGGCCGCTACCCCGCAGCTCGTCGGCGGCGGCCCGACTCGGCACCGAGGTCCACCGCTGGATCGAGCAGCGGGCCGACCGCCAGCTCGCCCTCCTCGAGCCCGAGACGGACGCCGATTCCGAGCTCGACCCGGATGCGCTCCCGAGCGGTGCCGGCGTGGCCGCCCGCCTGAAGTCGTCGTTCCTGGCCAGCCCCTACGCGGGCCTCGATCCCGTCCGCGTCGAGGCGCCCTTCGTCCTGGCCGTTGCCGACGAGCTAGGGGGAAGCAGGCATCTGGTCCGGGGCCGCATCGACGCCGTCTACGAGCGCGACGGCCGGCTGGAGCTTGTCGACTTCAAGACCGGCCGTCCCCACGCCGCGGACCAGCCCGGCGCGGCCATGCAGCTCGACCTCTACGGGCTGGCCGCCATCGCCACGTGGGACGTCGACCCGGAGCGGCTCAGCACCAGCTACTGCTGGCTGCGCACCGACGGCCCGCCCGTCGTCGACCGCCGCCACTGGGACACCGCCACCGCCGCCGACGTGGGCAAACGGGTTTCCGGTGCCCTCGACGCCCTCGCCGCCCGGGCCTTCGACGCAACCCCCGGCCGCTGGTGTGCGTCGTGCGACTTCCAGTCGTTCTGCCCCGAGGGCAGCAGTCAAGATCCCCCGTTCGGGGAATAGTTGAGCACGCAACAACCTTGTTAGAGTACAGATCGCAGAGATCGCACGACTACCTAGGGGGCACCATGGCTTCGACCGAGACCGCGACGCAGCTTCTCGCACAAGGCACCTGGAACATCGACCCGACTCATTCGAGCATGCAGTTCTCGGTGCGCCACCTGATGATCTCGAAGGTGAAGGGCAGCTTCACCAAGTTCGAGGGCACCGTCACCGTCCCCGAGAACCCGTTCGAAGCCACCGCCCACGTCAGCTTCGACCCTGCGTCGATCGACACCGGCGACGAGGGCCGTGACAACCATCTGCGGCAGGCCGACTTTCTCGAGGTGGAGAAGTACCCCACCGCCGAGTACAACACCACGGGCATCCGCCAGTCGGGCGACGACTACGTCCTCGACGGCACCCTCACCCTCCACGGCGTGACCAAGCCGGTGACGCTGGACGTGGAGTTCAACGGTGTCGTCAGCCCCGACCCGTGGGGGCTGACCAGGGCCGGCTTCAGCGCCGAGACCGAGATCAACCGCAAGGACTTCGGCATCGCCTTCGACGCCCCGCTGGAGACCGGCGGCGTCATGGTGGGCGACAAGGTCAAGATCCACCTCGACGTGGAGCTCGTCCTCCAGCCCGACGCCTAAAGCCGCTCGACGCCCACAGTGACAGTGCAAAAAGGTCGCTCTATGCGACCTTTTTGCACGCTCACGCTGGTGTGGTGTGGCAGGCCTCTCTCTGTCGGGCCGGGTCAGTAGCCCATCCACGGGATCTCGCGCTCGAAGCCCTTGCCGTTGGACATGGTGCAGACGCCGCGGTAGCCGGTGAAGAAGTTGCCGACGATCCGGCAGTAGTCGACCTTGCCGTCGCCGTTGTAGTCGATCCACGTCCTGGTGTCGTCCCAGCCGGCGTCGAGGTTCAGCGAGTGGAACGTCTCCCCGAACCCTTCACCGACGGCAGGACCCGGGAGCTGCGTGGGGAACGTTGCCGGCGCGGTGGACACGGTGCAGGCCAGGCGGGTGTAGTCCACGACCCGGCAGTAGTCGGCCTTGCCGTCGCCGTTGTGGTCGACCCACGCGCGGCCCGCCTTCCAGCCCGGGTCGAACGTCTGCGACTGGTAGGTGAGGTTCGGCTTCCCGACCCTGGCGACGACGCACTTGGCGTTGACGGCGTCGTCGTAGACGTAACACGTGTCCTTCCTGGCGTCGCCGTTGAAGTCCGCCGCCGAGCCTGCCGGGGCCGCCGTCGACCCGTCCCCGCCCCCCGTCTCGGTCGTGGGCTCGGTGGTCATGAGGGCGCCGGCCGGTTCGGCCATCAACATCGCCACCGCGCTCGCAGCTGCCAGCAGTGCGGAAATCCGCTTCATCCAGGACATCGGTGCCTCCATGGTCTCGGTGAGGTGCTCACCGTCACATCGAGGGCGTCCCGCCGTCATGGGGCAGATGTCCCGACTTGGTCCCGATCGGCTCCAGGCGCCTGGGTTGCGACCGGCTCGCGCAGTCAGACGACGATGAGCAGGGCGTCGGGCTCGACCCGGATGGCCAGGGTGCGGGCGCTCCCGACGACGACCCCGTCGAGGCGCAGGGGCAGGGGGCGCTCCAGCTGCACCTGCGTGGCCGATACCCGCGCCCCCTTGATCCCCGGGTGGGGCAGGTGGGCGCCGTGCCGGGCCCGCGCCCGCACCGCCAGCACCTGGCGCAGCGGCAGCCGGGAGTCGTAGGTGTCGAGGAGCCCGTCGCCGGGATGGGCGCGGGGCCCGAGGTTCATGCCGCCGACCCACTGGGCGTTCAGGGCCACGAACGCCCTGGTCCAGAGCCTGGTGCGGGCGACCAGCGAGGCGACGAACAGGTGGAGGCGCCCGTCGGCCAGCACCACGCCGAGGTCGACCGGGAAGCGCACGCCGACCAGCTCTCCACCCCGCCCCGCTCCCCCGCCCAGCGTGCGGCACAGGTCACCGCCCAGCAGGCCCAGCGGAGGGTAGGGGCGGCGCTCCCGGCGGGCTTGCTCCAGGGCGGCGCGGGCCTCGGCATCGGACCGGACCACGACCAGGTCGTCGGGCACCGGGCCGGGCGTGCCGTACTCGCTGCCCTTGGCGATCGGCATGACGAGGTGGCCGCCGACCGCCGGCTCAGGCCGCGACCGACGACGCCGCCACGACGCCCCTGAGCAGCCGGTCGGCGGCCTGCTCGGCGACTTTGGACGTGGCCGGCGACGTCGCCGCGGTGACGATGGCGAGCTGGCGGAGCAGGTCGATCAGCTGCTTCATGTTGCGAACGAAGTCGCCGCCGGTGACCGACTCGTCACCGATGACGTCGGCCAGGTCCTCCCCCGCCGCCCACGCGTGGGCCACCGCGAAGAAGCCAGGGTCGGGGCACCGGGTGAGGGGCAGGCCGGCGTCGCGCTCGGTGGCGTTCAGCTCGCCGGCCAGGCGCTCGAGGTGCGCCCACCGCTTCTGCACCTTGCCCGACGGGAACCACACCTCCGGCTCCCCAGCACCGCCGGCGCCGCCGGCCCTGGCTCCCCCACCGGCACTGGCTCCCCCGCCGGTCCCGCCCCGGGCCGGCCCCCGGCGCGCCTCGAAGGTGAAGGCCGACGCGAGGGACGCCACCGCCGCGGGGTCGAGGTCGTCGAAGAGGCCGGCGTCGAGGGCGGTGGCCACCAGCAGGTCGCACTCGTGGTAGATCCGGGTCAGCTGCTCGCCGGCGGGCGTGAGCGACCACCCGTCGACGTAGCCCCACACCTCCATCACCCGCAGCACCCTGTCGAACTGGCGGGCCAGCGACTCGGTGCGGCCCTCGATCCGGCGGTGCAGCCGGTTGAGGTCCTTCTCCAGGCGGTCGGCCCGCTCGGCTGCCCGCAGGTGGCGGCGGAGGTCGGGGCACGACGCCGCCGGGTGCAGCTCCACCGAGCCGGTGACCGACACGGGTGCCCGGCTGGGCTGGGCGTCGATCGTGCGGGCCTTGGCCTTGACAAGGGCCTGCGCCACCTCCCGCTGGAACGCCGCGTTCCGGGGCGCGTAGGGCGTGGGCAGGTCGATGTGGGCGACGGTCTGCGGCGGCTTGGAGAAGTCGCGGGCCGACAGGGTGAGGTAGCGGCGGTCGACGGTGATGGCGCCCAGTCGAACCTCGGCGCCTCGGCGGCGGGCGGTGGACAGCACCGCCACCCGGCCGGGGGACTTGCCGCCGGACAGCACCAGCACGTCGCCAGGCTTGACCAGCTCGAGGGCGTCCACCACGCCCTGGCGGGCGTCCGGCCGAAGACGCTTCGCACCGCCCGCCCCGGCGCCGGCCTCCGCCGCCCGCACCAGGGACCGGTACTCCTCGACGTCGCCCAGCTCGCACTCGGCGTCGTGGCGGGCCTCGTCCAGGTGCTGGGCGGTGCGCTCGAGCTGGGTCTCCAGGCGGACGACGTCGCGGTCGGCCCGGTACTGGGCGAAGGACAGGTTCAGCAGGTGGCGGGCCTGTTCCGGCGAGTACCGCCGCACCAGGTTGGCGGCCATGTTGTAGGTGGGGTGGAACGACGACGTGAGGGCGTAGGTGCGCGTCGACGCCAGCCCCGCCACCTGGTCGAACGGCACGAACGGCGACCACAGCACCACCCCGTACCCCACCTTGTCGATGCCCCGCCGCCCCGCCCGGCCGGTCAGCTGCGTGTACTCGCCGGGGCTGAGGAACTCGTGGCGCTCGCCGGTGAACTTCGACAGCTTCTCGATGACCACCGACCGGGCCGGCATGTTGATCCCCAGCGCAAGGGTCTCGGTGGCGAACACGGCCTTCACCAGCCCGGCGTTGAACGCCTCCTCCACCGCCTCCTTGAAGGCGGGCACCATGCCGGCGTGGTGGGCGGCCAGCCCCGACTCCAGCCCCGCCAGCCACTCGCCGTAGCCGAGCACCCCCAGGTCGTCGTCGGAGAGCGCCCGCGTCCGGGACTCCGCGATGGCCCGGATGGCGGTCCGCTCCTCGTGCGTGGTCAGCCGCAGCCCGGCGTGCAGGCACTGGCGCACCGCCTCGTCGCATCCGGCCCGGCTGAAGATGAAGTAGATCGCCGGGAGCATGCGCTCGTCCCAGAGGCGCTCGACCACGCCGGCCCGCCGGGGCGTCTGCAGGCCCGACGAGCTCGGCCGGTTGCGGAACGAGGCGGCGGAATGGGCCACCTTGGCATCGAGCGTGGCCGCCTCGGGGTTGGGGCGGCCGTCGACGAAGGTGGGCAGCAGCCGCAGCTCGTCGGACTCCCTGTCGCCCACCAGGTAGAGGTGGTTGAGCTCCACCGGCCGGTGCTCCTCGATGATGGCCACCGTCGCCCCCCGCACCGTCTGGATCCAGTCGGCGAACTCCTCGGCGTTGGACACCGTCGCCGACAGGCACACCAGGTCGACCTCCATCGGCGTGTGGATGATCACCTCCTCCCACACCGGCCCGCGGTACTGGTCCTGGAGGTAGTGGACCTCGTCGAGCACGACGTAGCGCAGACCGGCCAGCGTCGGCGACTCGGCGTAGATCATGTTGCGCAGGACCTCGGTGGTCATGACCACCACCGGGGCATTCGGGTTGATCGAGTTGTCGCCGGTGAGCAGGCCGACCTTCTCCACGCCGAACAGCCGGCCCAGGTCGCCGAACTTCTGGTTGGAGAGGGCCTTGATCGGGGTGGTGTAGAAGACCTTGCCCCCCTCGGCCAGGGCCTTGGCCACCGCGTACTCGGCGACCACGGTCTTGCCCGACCCGGTGGGCGCCGCCACCAGCACCGACCGCCCGGCGTCGAGGGCGTCGAGGGCCTTGACCTGGAAGTGATCGAGCCCGAACGGGTAGGCGGCGGCGAACTCGTCGCGCGTCACTTCTTGAGAATCCGGCCGATCACGATCGACCCCTCGTAGAACAGGTACATCGGCCCGGCCATGGCGAACAGCGAGTACGGGTCCTGGCTGGGCGTGATCACCGCCGCCACCGCCACGATGATCACCGCCGCCGGCCGCCGCCAGCTGCGCAGCTTCCGGCTGGTGACCACGCCGGCCAGCTGCAGGAACACCAGCAGGACGGGGAACTCGAAGGCGATCCCGAAGGCCACCATCATCAGGGTGATCAGGCTCAGGTACTTGCCGGGCGAGAAGAGCGGGTCGACGACCGTGCCGCCCACGCCGATGAGGAACCGCAGGGCCTGCGGGAACGTCAGCATGGCCACCACCGCTCCGAGGGCGAACAGCAGCACCGACGAGACGATGAACGGGATGGCGTAGCGCTTCTCGTTCTTGTGCAGCCCGGGCGTGATGAACCGCCACAGCTGCCACAGGACCACCGGCGAGGCGAGGAACGCCCCGCACCACGCCGCCACCTTCAGGCGGGCGGCGAACCCCTCGAGCGGGTCGAGGATCACGAACTCGGTCTTGCCGGTGATCTCGGTGTAGGGCCGGATCAGGAACTCCAGGATCTGGTTGTACACGGTGAAGGCGACGATGGCCCCGGCCACGAGGGCGACGGCCGAGATGATCAGGCGGCGGCGCAGCTCGGCCAGGTGGGCGACGAGCGGCATGCGCTCGCCCTTGTCACCCCCGTCGACGTCTCCTACCTGGGGATCTTCCTCGAGGATGGCGATCGGAGGCGCCTAGCCGTGCGCCGAATCCCCCTGCGGGGCCTCCGGGCTCGAGGTAGGGACGCCGAGATCGGCGCTAGGCGGTGGCTCGACGGCCACCACCGCGCTCGGCTCGGCGGCGACGGCGAACGACGGGTCGGCGGCCACCGCGGAATCGGGTTCGGCGTCCACCGCCGACGCCGCCGGGGCGGGCTCCGGGTCCGCTGGCACTCCGGGCGAGGTCACCGGCTGGGCCTCGGCGGTGACCGTGGTCGAGGCGGTCGGCGACGACGGGTACTCGGGCGAGGAGTACGTCGGCCGATCCTCGAAGTCGACGACGGTCTTCATCTCGTTCTTCATGTCCGATGTCCACTTGCGGACCTCGGAGAGCGCCCGGCCCAGCTGGCGACCGGCCTGCGGCAGCTTGTTGGGCCCGAGGACGATGAGGGCGACGACGAGGATGACCAGGATCTCGGCCGGTCCCAGCGAGGACGGCATGGCGTCAGTCTACCGGTGTCCCTATTGGCGGCTGGCGTCGTCCACGGAGCCGTTCGGCTCCGTCGCCTCGGAGCCGTTCTGCTCCGTGACCTCGCCCTGCATCTCGGTCTTCAGGCGTTGGAGCTCGGCGGCCACCTCGCCCAACTCCTCCAGGCTCCCGACGAGGGCCCCCATGGTGCGGCTGAGCTTCTTGACCACCTGGAGCAGGAAATAGCTGCTGACGAGCACCACGGCGGCGAGCAGCACCCACACGGCGATCACGGATGGCGATGCTACCGGCTCGGCGACCGGCGAAGATGGGTGGATCGTCGACCCGCTGCGCAACCCACCCATCGGCTTCGCCCACCGGGGCGGCCAGGCCCACGCCCCAGCCAACACCCTGGAGGCGTTCACCCTCGCCCTCCGCATCGGCGCCACGGCTCTGGAGAGCGACGCCTGGCTCACCGCCGACGGCGTGGTGGTCCTCGACCACGACGGCAAGGTGGGCAGGAAACCGCTCCGCCGCCACGTCGGCACCATCGACAGGGCCGACCTCCCCACGTACGTGCCGAGCCTGGGCGACCTCTACGCCGAGTGCGGTACCGCCTTCGAGCTCTCCCTCGACATCAAGGACCCGTCCGCGGCCGAGGCCGTCGTCGCCGTGGCCCGGGCCGCCGGCAACGATGCGCCCGGCCGGCTGTGGCTGTGCCACGGCGACATGGCCCGACTGGCCGCCTGGCGGGAGGATCCCGTCTTCGACGGCGTCCACCTGGTGAACAGCACCACCCTGAAGGACATGCGCCGCGGCCCCGAGCGGCACGCCGCCCAGCTGGCCGAGGCCCGCATCGACGCCGTCAACCTGCGCTACCCAGAGTGGACCGGCGGGCTCACCACGCTGTTCCACCGCTTCGACCGGCTGGCGTTCGGCTGGGGCGCCGAGCACGAGCGGATCATCCGCGAGCTGGTGCGGATGGGGATCGACGGCGTCTACAGCGACTGGGTCGACCGTCTCCTGGCCGTCCTGGGGCCGCCGCCATAGGTGGCGATCCGAACTGGGGCCACAGGGTCGCGTCAGGCGCGACCGAGCGTCACCAGTTCGACGGGGGGCAGCCGGTCAGGGGCCGATCTCGCCGTGAGGGGGCTCGGCCCGGGCCGCCACCCTGACCACCTTGTTGACCGCGCTCAGGTAGGCCCGCGCCGACGCCTCCACCACGTCGGTGGACACACCCCGGCCCGACACCCGGATGCCGTCGGCCTCG
>CAWGUU010000010.1:0-17630 GCA_963825765.1 uncultured Acidimicrobiia bacterium | reverse complement strand
CGTGGCCCCGTGTGGGAGCATCTGCCCTGGTGCGACGGACCTCGGCGGCGATGGCGCTGCTTGTGCTCCTGCTGGTGGCGCTGGGCGCCTGCGGCACCGGCGGCGACGATCCCCCGCCGACCACCGTCACCACCGAGGCGCCCACCACCACCGTCGTCGCCGACGAGCAGGGGATCGCCTGCCTGAGAGTGTCCACCGAGGCGTTGAAGCTGGCCAACGACTTCCGTGACCCGGCGGGGGGGCGGGGCGTCGTCGGCCCCACCGAGCGCTCGCCGGAGACGGTCGCAGCCGGCCGGGCGCAGGCCGACGAGCTGCGGGCCGAGTACGCCCGGCTCGGCTGCCCGGGTGAGATCCTCCGGGGCTTCCTGGAGTAAGCGGCCCTACGTCGGTGGCGGCGGCTCGGTGGCCCGCACCCGCAGGCCCAGCTCGGCCAGCTGCTTCGGATCGAGAGGGCCAGGGGCGCCGGTCAACGGGTCGACCCCCGACTGCGTCTTGGGGAAGGCGATGACCTCCCGGATGTTCTCCTCGCCGGCCAGGATGGCCACCAGCCGGTCGATGCCGAAGGCGAACCCGGCGTGGGGCGGGGCCCCGTGGCGGAAGGCGTCGAGGAGGAACCCGAACCGGGCCTGAGCCCGCTCGGGGTCGATGCCGAGCAGCGAGAAGATGCGCTGCTGCACGTCGGAACGGTGGATCCGGACGCTGCCCGAGCCGAGCTCCCACCCGTTGAGCACCAGGTCGTAGGCCTGCGACCGCACCGAGAGGGGATCGGACTCGAGCCGGTCGAGGTCGTCGGGGTGGGGCATGGTGAACGGGTGGTGGGCGGGGACCAGCCTGCCCTCGCCGTCGATCCCCTCGAACAGCGGGAAGTCGGTGACCCACACGAAGTGCAGGCCGCCTTCGGTGACCGGCGGGCGACCCAGGTCGAGCCGCAGGGCCCCGAGCACGTGGTTGGCCATCGCCAGCTCGCCCGCCACGATGAGGAGCAAGTCGCCCGGCTCGGCGTCCAGGGCCTCGACCAGGGACTTCTGCTCCTCGCCGGTCACGAACTTGGCCACCGGCGCGTCGAGGACGCCGCCTTCCTCCACCCGCATCCACACCAGGCCGGCAGCGCCGAGCTGTTTGGCCCGGTCGGTGATGCGGTCGAGGACGGCCCGGCCGGTACCGCCCTGGCCAGGGACCCGGATGCCCTTGACCGCCGGGGCCTGGAAGGCCCGGAACCCGGTCTCGGCGAACACCGGCTTCAGGTCGACAAGCTCCATCCCGAAGCGCAGGTCGGGCTTGTCGGTGCCGAACCGGTCCTGGGCCTCCCGCCAGGTCATGTGGGGCACATCACCCGGGTCGTCGCGGCCCGCCGACGTCACCGCGGCGGCCACCGCCGTGTCGATGAAGGCGATGACGTCGTCCTGGTCTACGAACGACGCCTCGGCGTCGAGCTGGGTGAACTCGAACTGGCGGTCGGCCCGGAGGTCTTCGTCCCGCAGGCACTTGGCCAGCTGGTAGTAGCGGTCGATGCCGCCGACCATCAGCAGCTGCTTGAACAGCTGCGGGCTCTGCGGCAGGGCGTAGAAGCTCCCCGGCTTCAGCCGGGACGGCACCACGAAGTCACGCGCTCCCTCCGGCGTCGACGCCACCAGCAGCGGGGTCTCGACCTCCACGAAGCCCTGGTCGTCCATGGCCCCGCGGATGGCGCCGGAGACAGTGGCCCGCAGCCGCAGGTTGCGCTGCATGGTCGCCCGGCGGAGGTCGAGGTAGCGGTGACGGAGCCGGAGGACCTCGTCGGCGTCGACCCGGTCCGAGATCGGGAACGGCGGCGGCTCAGCGTCGGACAGCACCTCGACCGCGCAATCCCCCACCTCCACCTCGCCGGTGGCCAGGCCGGGGTTGACCGTGCCCTCGGGCCGGGCTCGGACCGTCCCCGTCACCCGCAGGACGTACTCCGACCGCAGCTCCGACGCGCCGTCCACCACGCACTGGACCACGCCGGTGTGGTCCCGCAGGTCGACGAAGGCCAGGTGCTCCCCGTGTTCGCGCCGGGCGGCCACCCAGCCGCACAGCGCCACCTCCCGCCCGATGTCGTCGAGGCCCAGCTCGCCGCAGAAGTCGGTGCGCATCATCGGATTTCTGCTCGCGCAACTGCCGGCGTGAGGGGGGTCGATCGCGAGCAGAATCGCCGGGCGGGGTGCGTCACGTCAGCGCTTCCGCACGTGGTCGACGACGTCGGCCCGGGGGACGACCTCCTGGTCGCCCGAGCGCAGGTCCCGGATGGTGACGGCGCCGTCGGCCGCCTCCCGCTCGCCGACCACCAGGGCCAGCCGGGCACCGGAGCGGTCGGCCGATTTGAACTGGCTCTTCATGGACCGGCCGTCGAAGGCCCGGTCGGCGCCGATTCCGGCCTCCCGCAGCTCCGAAGTGAGCTCGACGGCGGCGGTACCGTCGGTGGTGTCGACCACGAACACCTCGACGGGGCCGTCGGGCACCGGGAACACCCCCTCGGCGTCGCAGGCCAACAGCAGGCGCTCGATGCCCATCCCGAACCCGATGCCGGCCGTCGGCGGGCCGCCCAGAGCCTCGGCCAGTTTGTCGTAGCGCCCGCCGCCGCCGACCGCGTTCTGGGCCGAGTCGAGCGCGGAGGCGGCCAGCTCGAACGTGGTGCGCGTGTAGTAGTCGAGCCCCCGCACCAGCCGGGGCTCGATGCGATAGGGCACGCCCAGCAGGTCGAGCCCCCGGCGGACCCGGTCGAAGTGGGCGGCGCACGCCTCGCACAGGTGGTCGACCATGCGGGGGGCGGCCTCAGTGGCGTCGCGGCAGGCCGGCCGTTTGCAGTCGAGGACCCGCAGCGGGTTGTCGGCGAACCGCTCGCGGTGCTCGTCGCACAGCTCGCCGGCGTGCGCGGCCAGGTAGGAGCGGAGGGCGTCGAGGTAGGGCGGCCGGCAGGCGTCGTCGCCCAGCGAGTTGAGCAGCAGGTCGACGCGCGTGAGCCCGAGGTCACGGGCGACCGACCAGGCCAGGGCCACGATCTCGACGTCGAGGTCGGGATCCTCGGTGCCCAGAGCCTCGACGCCGACCTGGTGGTGCTGGCGGTAGCGGCCGGCCTGGGGCCGCTCGTAGCGGAAGTTGGGCGCCACGTACCACGCCTTGAAGGGCACCGGCGGGCGGTGCTGGACGTAGGCCCGCACGACCGACGCCGTGCCCTCGGGCCGCAGGGCGATGCGCCGCCCGCCCTTGTCCTCGAAGTCGTACATCTCCTTGCGGACGACGTCGGTGCCCTCGCCCACCCGCTCGAAGACGCCGACGTCCTCGAACACGGGGCTCAGGACCAGCCCGTAGCCCGCCCGCTCGACCCGCTGGGCGAACGTGGCGACCAGCCGCTCCCACCGCCGGGACTCCGGCGGGAGCACGTCTCGCGTGCCTACAGGGGCTCGGAACTCGGTCACCAGCGGAGGCTACCGGCTTACACTTGGACCGATGACCGCGTTGCCGTGGGGCTCGGCGCTCACCGTCGAGGATCTGGAGAAACTTCCCGAGGACGGACACCGCTATGAACTGCTCGACGGCAGCCTGCTCGTGACGCCCGCACCGAACATCCTCCATCAGCGATGTGTGGTGCGTCTCGGCGCTCTCTTCCTGGCCGCGGCCGGATCGGATTTCGAGGTGATCGTGGCGCCCTTCGATTGGGTGTTGGGACCCGCGACGCTGTTTCAACCGGATCTGATGGTGGCCCGTCGAGAGGACGTCGGGTTCAAGCGGATCGAACGTGCCCCTCTGCTCGTCGTCGAGGTGCTGTCGCCGTCGACGCGTCGGTTCGACCTGGCGCTGAAGCGCATGGCCTACGCCGAGGCCGGCGTCGCCGCCTACTGGCTGGTCGACACCGAAGTCCCCTCGCTGATGGTGCTCGACCTCGAAGCCGGCCTGTACACAGAGGTCACAACCGTCACCGGCGACACCGCGTGGAGCTCCACCTTCCCGTTCGAGGCGACGATCGTCCCCTCGGCGCTGGTCGCGTAACGACGAGAGCTAGCGGCCGCCGCCGGGGAGCACCCGGTAGGCGTCGTAGACCGAGTCCACCCGCTTGACGGTGGCCAGCACCGACTCCAGGTGCGACGGGTCGGCCAGCTCGAACTCGAAGCGGAGGTGGGCGATCTGGTCGGAGCCGGTGGACGTGAACGACGACACGATGTTCACGTGCTGCTCCGACAAGACCGTCGACACGTCCCGCAGGAGCTTGGCCCGGTCGAGCGCCTCCACCTCGATCGATGCCACGAACCCGCCGGCAGCGGGAGCGCCGTCCCACTCAACCTCCATCTGCCGGTCACCCATCCGGACCGACAGGGCCACCGCGTTGGCGCAGTCGGACCGGTGCACCGACACGCCCCGGCCGGTCGTGACGAATCCCACGATCTGGTCCCCGGGAACCGGCGTACAGCACCGGGACAGCCGCACCATCACGTCGTCCAGGCCCTCGACGTGGACGCCGACCTTGCCGCCCCGGCGCCGCCGAGAAGGACGGCGGGCGGTGGACGGCAGCTGCTCCTCGTGCACCCCGCCCTGGAGCTCCCGAGTGACCCGCTGGGCCACCGAGTGGGCCGACACGTGGCCCTCGCCGATGGCCGCGTGCAGCGAGTCGAGGTCGGCGTAGTTCATGGCCACCGCAACCGACAGCAGCACCGGCGAGTTGGTGAGCTTCTGCACCGGCAGGCCCTCCCGCCGCATGTGCCGCACGAGCTCCTCCCGCCCGCTGTCGATCGCCTCCTCCCGCCGGCTGCGGCTGAACCACTGGCGGATCTTGTTCTTGGCCCGCGGCGTCACCACGATCTGCAGCCAGTCCCGCGACGGGCCGGCGCCGTCGACCTTCGACGTGAACACCTCGACCGTGTCGCCCGAGGACAGCGCCGAGTCGAGCGGCACCAGGCGGCCGTTGACCTTGGCACCGATGCAGCGATGGCCGACGTCGGTGTGGATGGAGTAGGCGAAGTCGATCGGCGTGGCGCCGGCGGGCATCGTCACCACGTCGCCCTTCGGCGTGAACACGAACACCTCGTCCTGGTCGAGGTCGACCTTGAGCGTCTCCATGAACTCGCGCGGGTCGATCGTCTCGGACTGCCAGTCGACGATGCGCTTCAGCCAGTTGGCCTCCGTGGCCGGGGAGCGGTCCTTGTGGTCCTTCTGGTTCTTGTAGTTCCAGTGGGCGGCGATGCCCGACTCGGCCCTGGCGTTCATCTCCCGGGTCCGGATCTGTACCTCCAGGGGCTTGCCCTGGGGCCCGACCACGGTGGTGTGCAGGGACTGGTACAGGTTGAACTTGGGCATGGCGATGTAGTCCTTGAACCGCCCCTGCACCGGCTTCCACGTGGCGTGGATGCTGCCCAGGGCGGCGTAGCAGTCCTTCACGCTGCCCACCAGCACCCGGATCCCGACGAGGTCGTAGATGTCGTCGAACTCCCGCTTCTTGACGACCATCTTCTCGTAGATGCTCCAGTAGTGCTTCGGCCGACCGACCACCTCGGCGTCGATCCGCAGCTCGGCCATGCGGCTGCGGACCAGGTCGAGCACCTGGGAAAGGTAGATGTCGCGCTCGGGGGACCGCACCGACACCATCTGCTCGATCTCGGCGTACCGCTTGGGGTAGAGGGTGGCGAAGGCCAGGTCCTCGAGCTGCAGCTTGATGCCGGCGATGCCCAGGCGGTGGGCCAACGGGGCGTAGACGTCGAGGGTCTCCTGGGCGATCCGGTGCTGCTTGTCGATGGGCATCGCCGCGATCGTCCGCATGTTGTGCAGGCGGTCGGCCAGCTTGATCAGCAGGACCCTGATGTCCTTGGCCATGGCGACGAGCATCTTGCGCATGGTGGCGGCCTGCTGGGCCTCCTTGGAGTCGAAGCTGACTCGGTCCAGCTTGGTGACACCGTCGACGATGGCTCCGACCTCGGCGCCGAAGTCCCTGACGATGTCGTCGAGGCTGACGGCGGTGTCCTCGACGGCGTCGTGCAGGAGGGCGGCGGCGAGGGTGACGTCGTCGAGGCCCAACTCGGCGAGGATCGTGGCCACCGCCACGGGGTGCTGGATGTAGGGATCGCCCGATCGGCGCAGCTGGCCGTCGTGGGCCTCGAAGGCGACGCCATAGGCCCGCGCCACCAGGCCGGTGTCGGTCTTGGGGTGACTGGCCCGGAAGACCTCGAGCAGCTGTTTCAGCTCTTCGGTGGTCCCGGACTGGGACGAGACGCGCCGCCACGGCAGCACTCGGTCAGCCGTGACCAACCAGCTCCCCTCCCCGTTGAACCGACCCGATGCTCCAGTCTAGTGAGCGCCGCGGTGGTATTCGGACGTGGGGGGCTATTCGTAGGTCAGCAGGGAGAACGAGTCGTAGCCGCCCAGGCGGCTGCGCCCGGCCAGGAACGACAGCTCGATCACGAACCCGAGGCCCACGACGGTCCCGCCCGCGGCCACGACCAGGCGCAGGGTGGCGGCGGCCGTCCCCCCGGTGGCCAGCACGTCGTCGATGACCAGGACCCTGTCGCCCGGATCGATGGCGTCGCGGTGCATCTCCAGCCGGTCGGCGCCGTACTCGAGGGAGTACTCCTGGGCCTCGGTGTGGAACGGGAGCTTTCCCGGCTTGCGAACGGGGACGAAGCCGGCGCCCAGCTTGTAGGCCACCGGCGCGGCCAGGATGAAGCCCCGGGCCTCGACGCCGACGACCTTGTCGACCCGCTGGCCCGCGTACCGGGCGGTGAGGGTGTCGACCGTGGAGCGGAAGCCCTCCGGGTGGCCCAGCAGCGGCGTGATGTCCTTGAAGACGATGCCCGCGCTGGGGAAGTCGGGGATGTCGCGGATGTGTTCCTTCAGCCAGTCGGCGTCCATCATGGCGGCTAGCGCTTCTTGCCCTTCTTCCTCGGCCTCGGCCCAGCCGGGCGGTTGGCCGGTCGGGCCTTGTTCGGGGTCGACGGCTTCGCGGCGACCGGGCCGGCCGTGCCCGGCTTCGAGGGGACGAGGACGTCGCCGGCCTTGCCGGTCGCGCCCTTGGCATCCGAACCCTTGGCGCTCGCACCCTTGGCGCTGGCAGCCTTGGCACTGGCGGCCTTGGCAGCGGCACCCTTGGCACCGGCACTCTTTGGCCCCGCCGCCTTGGCCGACGAGGCCGTCGATCCGCCGGCGACCTTGGGCTTGGCCTTCCCGCCACCCGCACCCCCACCGGCACCGGCACCGGCGAGGGCTGCGGCGGCCGCCGGGGTGAGCGTCGTCGGGCTGCCGCCCTTGGCCGCCAGCCGCTGGCGGACGTTGACGTAGCGGGGCTCGCGCTCCTTCAGAATGGCCAGCAGCGGCGAGGCGATGAAGATCGACGAGTACGCACCGGTGAGCAGGCCGACCAACAGGGCCAGTCCGAAGTCCTTGAGGATCGTCGCGCCCATGATGCCGGCGCCGATGACGAGGATGGACAGGATGGGCAGGATGGCCACGAGCGACGTGTTCAGGGACCGCATGAGGACCTGGTTCATCGACAGGTTCACCGTGTCGGAGTAGGTCATACGCCCGCTGGCGGCCACGCCCCTGGCGTTCTCCCGGACCTTGTCGAACACGACGATGGTGTCGTACAGCGAATAGCCGAGGATGGTGAGGAAGGCGACAACCGTGCCCGGCGTGACCTCGAACCGCGAGACCGAGTAGACACCGACGGTGATCAGGATGTCGTGGACGACGGCGGCCAGCGCCGCCACCGCCATCTTCCACTCGAACTGGATCGAGATGTAGGCGGTGATCAGGATGAAGAACACGATCAGGGCGGTACGGGCCTTCTTGGTGACGTCCTTGCCCCACGACGGGCCGACGTCGTTGACGCTCACCTGGCCCGGATCGACCTTGCCCAGCTCGGCCAGCTTGTTGGTGACCGACTCCTGCTCCTCGGGGCTGCGGGAGTCCGCCTGGACCCGGACGATGTCGGCGCCCTGGATCTGGATCTTGGCGCTGCCCAGCCCGACCGACTGGAGGCTGTCGCGCGCCTCGGCCACCGACACGCCGGGCGCGATCACCTCCCACGAGGTGCCGCCCTTGAAGTCGATGCCGTAGTTGAGGCCCTGGGTGAACAACGACACGACCCCGACGAGGATCACAACGCCGGAGATGGCGAACCAGAGCTTGGCCCGGCCGACGAATTCGTACGACGTCTCCCCGTGGTAGAGCCGGTACCGCAGCGTCCTCCCCTCGGCGTCGCGGCTCATTGGCGCACCGTCGGCACCCTCACGGCGCGGCCGCCGCGGGAGCCGGGGTCGTCGACGGGGGTTTGCGCAGGTCGAGGCCACGGGCCACGCCGAACCAGCGGGCCTCGGTGAAGAACCGGCTCCGGCCCAGAATGGCCACCATCGGCCGGGTGTAGAGGTAGGCGACGACCACGTCGAGCGCCGTGGACAGGGCCAGGAAGAGGGCGAAACCCCGCACCGAGCCGACGCTCAGCACGTAGAGGACCATGGCGCCGATGAAGGACGCGGCGTCGGCGGCCAGGATGGTGCGGTAGGCCCGCGCGAACCCGCGGTCGACCGACGACCGGATGGTCTTGCCCGACCTGATCTCGTCCTTGAGACGCTCGAAGTACACGACGTAGGAGTCCACGGTGACGCCGACCGACACGATCAGGCCCGTGCAGCCGGCCAGGGTGAGCGCCAAGCCGCTGGTCTGGCCCAGCAGGGTGACAAGGGAGTACATGATGGCGCCCGACAGCAGGAGCCCGAAGAGCACCACAAGGCCGAGGGCCCGGTAGTACAGCATCATGTAGAGGACCACGAGGAGCAGACCGACGATGCCCGAGATGACCCCCGCCCGGAGCGAGTCCCTGCCGAGGCTGGCCGACACGGTCTGGGCCTGCTGGCGGTCGAGTTGCACCGGCAGGGAGCCGTAGCGCAACACCAGGGCCAGGTCCTTGGCCTCGCCCTCGCTGAAGTTTCCGCTGATCTGACCCGATCCTGGGAAGTTGGTGGTGGAGAGGCTGGGGGCCGACTTGACCTCCCCGTCGAGGTCGATGGCGATGCGGTTGTTGACGCCGACCTTCTGCGCCATGGCGTTCCAACTGCTGGTGCCGTCGCCGGTGAGGTTGAACTTCACCTCCCAGGTGCCGTTGGAGCTGTTCACGGTGGCCGAAGCGTCGGACAGCGCCTCGCCGGTGACCTCGGCCGGCCCGAGGAGTAGGCGGGAGGTGACGTTGCCGTTGCTGTCCTTCTCCGGGAGGATCACCGTCTTGGCCGGGTCGTCCTGCTCGGGGGGGGTGGTGGAGCTGAGGTCGGGGACGCCTTCCGGCAGAGGCGTGGTCGTGGCCGGGTCGGCCGGCGGAGCCGTCGCCGGCAGGATCTCCTGGACGGGCCGGAAGTAGAGCTGGGCGGTCTGGCCCACGATCTCCAGGGCCCGGTCACGGTTCTTCACGCCCGGCAGCTGCACGATGATCGACGAGCCCTGGCGGGAGACCTCGGGCTCGGCCACGCCCAGGGCGTCGACCCGGTTCCGGATGATGGCGATGGCCTGGTCGAGAACGGAGTCGGGCACCTGTTCGCGGGGCTGGAGCACGACCTGGGCGCCGCCCTGGAGGTCGAGACCCAGCTGGGGGCTGTTCCCCGAGGCGAACGTGGCCGCGAGGGCGACGACGGCGAAGAGGATGATGCCGACCAGGCCGACGGTGGCGGACCGGCGCATCAGGCGTCGTTCCCTGCGTCGGACCGGCGAGGCGGGACCTCGTCACCGGCGGCACCGCCCGACGGCGAGGCGGGATCTGTCGGCGCCGAGGGGGTGTCGCCCGTCGCCTGGACCGCATCGGTCGGGACGGGGTCACCGGCCGGCGGCAGCGCGCCGCTGGCGCCCGCCGGCAGCTCGTCCACCGCCGTGGGTTCGATCTCGGGCAGCTCCGGCTCCTCGTCTGGCTCCAGCTCGTCGAGAGGGTCGTCAGGGCCGCCGATGCGGTTCTGCACCGCCGAGCGCAGCATCTTGATCGACACGCCAGGCGCGACCGAGACGGTCAGGACGTCCTCGTTGATCTCCTCCACGGTGCCGATCAGGCCGCCAGTGGTGACGACCTCGTCGCCCTCGACGAGCGACGCCACGACGGACTGGTGCTGGCGGACCCGGCGCTGCTGAGGGCGGATGAGCAAGACCCACATCAGGCCGAACGTGATGATGAGAGGGAAAAGGGCTTCCATGGGGTGCAGGGGGTCGGACGGACCAGGCGCGACACTACCCGGGGCCAGGGGGCGTCGGCCCGTCGCGGCTGGCGCGACTTCCGAAATGCGGCAGTCAGCCGAACAGGCCTGCGGGCCTGGCCGCCGGGGGTGGGGGCTGGAGGCCGATGTGGGCCCAGGCCGCCGGCGTGGCGGTGCGCCCCCGCGGCGTGCGCTGGAGCAGCCCGAGCCGGAGCAGGTACGGCTCGTACACGTCCTCCACCGTCTCCGGCTCCTCTCCGACGCAGATGGCGAGGGTGGCCAGCCCCACTGGGCCGCCCCCGAACTGGCGGCAGACGGCACCCAGGATCGCCCTGTCGACCTTGTCGAGGCCGGCGGCGTCGACCTCGAACAGCTCGAGGGCGGCGTCGGCCACCGGCCGGGTGACGATGCCGTCGCTCCGCACCTCGGCGAAGTCGCGGACCCGCCGGAGCAGGCGGTTGGCGATGCGGGGCGTGCCCCTCGCCCGCCGGGCGATCTCGGAGGCACCCTCGGGCAGGAGCTGCACGTCCATGATGCGGGCCGCCCGGCGGACGATGGCGTCCAGCTCGTCGACCTCGTAGTAGTCGAGCCGGGCGACGAAGCCGAACCTGTCTCTCAGCGGCCCGGTGATGAGGCCGGTGCGGGTGGTGGCCCCCACCAGGGTGAACCGGGGCAGGTCGAGGCGGATCGAGCGGGCCGACGGGCCCTTGCCGATGACGATGTCGAGCTGGAAGTCCTCCATGGCCGGGTAGAGGACCTCCTCGACGACCCGGCTGAGGCGGTGGATCTCGTCGATGAAGAGCACGTCGCCGTCGTCGAGGTTGGTCAGCACCGAGGCCAGGTCGCCGGCCCGCTCCAGGGCGGGGCCGGACGTGACCCGCAGGCTGACCCCCATCTCGGCCGCCACGATGCCGGCCAGGCTGGTCTTGCCCAGGCCCGGCGGTCCCGCGAACAGCAGGTGGTCGACCGGCTCGCCCCTGCCCCGGGCCGCGCCGAGGAGGATGTCGAGGTGCTGGCGGAGCTGGGGCTGGCCCACGAACTCGTCGAGCTTCCTGGGTCGGAGGGTGACCTCCTCGGGATTGTCGTCGGGGGCCGTCGTGGCCGTCAGCAGCTCGTTGCGCGTCACGCCGTCACACTCATCTGGTGGCGCCCAGCAGCCTGAGGGCCCCCCGCAGGGTGTCCTCGACGCCCCCGTCGACAGGGAGGTCTCGCAGGACCTCCTGCACCTCGGCCTGGTCGTAGCCGAGAGCGGCCAGGGCGGCCCGGACCTCGGTGCGGGTGGAAACCGACCCGTTGCCGTCGTGCCCGTTCCCGGTGTGAAGCGCCTCGGGCTCGGGCAGGTCGAGGCGGGACTTGAGCTCGATCAGCAGGCGGGCCGCGGTCTTGCGCCCGACGCCCGGCACCAGGGTGAGCGCGTCGAGGTCAGCCTCCAGCAGCACCCGCCGGAGCTGGTCGGGGGCGTGCACCGACAGGATGGCCAGGGCCAGGGCCGGCCCTACGCCGTGGGCGGCGACGAGGGCCTCGAAGCAGTCCCGCTCGTCGCGGGTGGCGAAGCCGTACAGGGTGAGCGCGTCCTCCCGTACCTGGAGCGACGTGTGGAGCAGGGTGGCCGCGCCCGCGCCGGACCCGTTGAGCGCCACGGCCGCCAGCGTGGCCGGGGGCACGGTGACCCGGTAGCCCACGCCCCCGACCTCGATCAACACCTCGCCCCGCAGCGAGCGGTCGAGCACCGTGCCCCGCAACGACCCGATCATCGTGCCCCCTTCACCTTCGCCCGCAGCCGGGCCCGCAGCGGCTCGCTCGCCAAGTGGCACAGGGCCAGGGCCAGGGCGTCGGCGGCGTCGGGCGGTGTCGGGCGCTCGGTGAGCCCCAGCAGCGTCTGCACCATGCGCTGGACCTGCTCCTTCGGCGCGGCGCCGTACCCGGCCACCGCCTGCTTGACCTCGTTGGGCGTGTACTGGACGACCTCGCACCCGGCGTTGGCGGCGGCGGCCATGGCCAGGCCGCTGGCCTGGCCGACCGACATTGCGGTGCGGGCGTTGACCTGGAAGAACACCCGCTCCACGGCGACGACGGCGGGCCGGAACTCGGCCATGAGCGCCCGCAGGTCGACGTCGAGCGCGGCCAGCCTCCGCGGCAGCGGGTCGGACGGGGGCGTGGTGAGCACGCCCACGGCCAGCACCTTCACGTCGCCGCCCGGCGCCCGCACCAGGCAGCCGTAGCCGCACCGGGAGACCCCCGGATCGATTCCCATGACCACGAACACGCGTTCGCAGGGTAGCCCACGGCTGCGCCGGATGCGCGGACCCCCCCCGCCCGACTGCTCAGATGGGATCGCGGCGAACGGTGACGGTGTCGACGCTGTCGCCCGAGACGCCGACGACGAGGAACGCGGTGGCCACGCCGCCGGGCGTCGACCAGGACACCGCGTGCTCCTCGGAGTCGTGCAGCGCGGGCATGGCGCGGAACGGCCCGAAGCGGTCATGGACATCGGGCCAGGACAGCGGCGGCTCACCCGCTCGCAGCTCGACCTCGACGACGCCGGTCACGTCGTCGGTCCAGGGCCTGATCTCGAGCGAGTCGAAGGGGCTCGACAGGTCGCACACCACGCGGAGGCCGCCTGGCCGGCGCCGGCTCGGCTCCGACCGTCCCCACCGCTCGGCGAGCGACGTGGCGTCGTCGCTCGTGCACAGATCGCCGAGAAGCGCCAGCAGCGTGGCCTCCTGCCCGCTGTTCATCGGGTCACGCGGTCACGGCGTCTTCGGCGCCTGGGCCGCCATCTTGTCCTCGAGCCGCTTGACGATGTTGGACGCGGCCTCGTACCGGCGGAAGGCCTCCTCGCGGGCTTCCTTTCGCTTCTCCAGCGTGTCCCGAGGCCGGGGTTGGAGCGCCGCCGCCTCCGCCACCCGGAACCGGGCGTACGCCTCGCGGGCGCCGTTCCGGGCCGTCTGCAGCGTGCGGATCTGCTGCTGCACGGCCTGAGCCACCGTCTGGCCGTGGCGCCGGGCGTCGATCTCCTCCGGGAGGTACTCGTACCGTTCGAACACCCGGTCGGTCTGGGCCAGCGCCTCCTTGTACCGCTGCTCGGCGGCCCGGCGCTGGGGGTCGTTGAGCGGCAGGTTCATCGCCTGCTGGAGGACGTCGTAGGCGGCGTCCCGCTCGGCGAGGCGAGTCGTCTTCTCGGCGTAGATCGCCTCGCGGTCCGCACGTCCGGTGCCGTAGACGCTCTCGTAGTGCTCCTGGGCCTGCTGGAACTTGAGCTGGCCGGGCTCCAGCCGCTCGGCCCGCCGCAGGCCCTGGTTCGCCTCGCGGGCTGCCTTGAGGGCCTGAGGATCGATGGTGTCGCCGACGCCGGCGGGATTGATCCGGGCCATGCGGAACCACTGAAGGGCGTGGCGGGCCTCGTGGGCGATGGTGTCGGCGGCGGCGGCGAACTCGGCCGGCGACGGATCGCGGTGAGAGAGCAGGTCGCGGTTGATGTTCAGCTCCCAGACCTTGAACTCCAGCTTGCCGTACTGCTCGGGCCGCGGCCTGTGCATGAAGTTCGGCAGCAGGGGCGGCGCGCCGGCCGCTACCAGCTGCTTGTTGACGACGGCCAGCATGGCCTCGAACCGGGCCTCGGGCGTCCTGAGCGCGCCCCACCGCTCGTAGATCGGCACGAACCCGCCGGCCAGGCTGCGGGCGGCGTCGGTGAGGCGGTACTCCAGCGCCTGGACGACCCGCTCGGCGCGGGGGCTCCTGGAGGACTCGGGACCGGTTGGGGCGCTCAGCTTGACGTTCGTCTGCTCGGACCACCCCGGCGACTTGGCGTCGAGGTACTCCTGGGCCTGGGTCAGATGCTGCGGCCCGTCCGGCCCTGCGAAACGCACCTCGATGTCGCGACCCCCGGTCGCGGCGTCGGACACGACGACCTCGCCGCCGAAGACCGATCCCGCGTTGCGGGCCAGCGCCTCCCGGTGGCTCTCGAACCTGTCCATGAGCGCCCGCCTCTCGGTGGGCGCCATGTTGGCTCCGAGCCCGGTGCCGGTCTCCAGCTCGCCCTTCAGCCGCTCCCAGCCCCCGCCCTCCTTGAGCAGGGAACGCACCGCCTGCTCGGGCATGTGGTGGGGGGCCTCCTCCGCCGCCTTGGCCGTCCTCGCCGGGTCGGGGGCGGCGCCCGGCTTTCCGATGCCGGCCGTCGACGGGAGGGCCGGGGCGGTCGCCGGTCCTGCCTTGCCCGTCTTCCAGTTGTGGTACTCCTGCGCCGCCCGTTTGTTCAGACCGGAGAGCGCAAAGTCCATCCCGACGTCTTTGACGGCGTTGTCGACGACCATGTCGGCGAACTCCGCGGCACTCTTCGGGAAGGCCTTGCCCTCGGCGATGTTCCTGATGACGGCCTCGGTGGCGGTCATGTAGACCGACGAGGTCGCCGACGACACGGCGCTGGTGGCCCGCTCGGCGAACCAGCTGCCGCCCATCCCGATCTTGTCGAACCGCAGCTTGAGGGCGGCCTCGAACTTCCCCTGGAGGGCGCCACCCATGAGCGTCATCATCGTCGTGACACCGGCCTTGGTGACCAGGCCGGCCAGGTCGAAGCTCTTGCGCTGGCCGTAGTACATCTCCGAGGCACGGCCGGCGGCTTCCTGGGCGGCCTCGTAGCCGCCGGCGGCCAGCGCCGCACCGGTCAGGCCCAGCCCCCCCGAAGCGACCCCCGCGGCGATCGTCCCCGCGATCTTCAGCACCTCGAGGACCTTGACCACGCGGCCGGCGCCGCTCTGGACCCGGCCCTCGTAGGCGGTGTACTTCGTGATGGCGTCGGCCGTGGTCGTCTCGGCCATCGACATGAGGGTCACCGCGAACTCGAACTGACCCTTGTTGAAGGCGGTGATCGCCCGGTCGCAGAGCACGTCGGGCTGGTCCCAGATCTTGATGCTCGGGTAGGGGGCGCTGCCCGACCCCACGGCTTCGGAGATGTGGCGCACGAGCCCGAAGCCGATCTTGCGGGCGTTGATGTCGCTGCGCTCCTTGTGCTCCACCTTCATCTCGATGATCGCGTCGCGGATCATGTGGAGCACCTTGTCGAGCTCGACGATCTCCTTCCGGTTCGACACCCAGGCGCTGTATTCGGCCGGGTACTGGTTCCGAAGGTCCTTGGCGGTGATGAAGCCCTTGGTGTTCTTGACGAGGATGGGCCACTGGCCGAGGGCCTGGTACCACGACGCGCTCGGCGCGGTGTCGATGGTGATCGTCTTCTTCGTGACCTCGGCGATGGCCCAGTCGCGGAAGGTCGTCTCCGCCTTCACGTCCCACTCCGGCTGCTCGTGGACGTCGTCGGCGAAGAGCAGGCGGGGGTCGACGGTCAGCGGCGTCGACGGCGGGCGCTTCAGGCGCGCCCTGGCGGCGTCGAGCTGGCGCTTGCGACCCTTGTACTCCTGGGTCTGCGACCAGAGCTCGCCGTAGTAGGCGTGGGTCGGGGGACGACCCCGGCCCGGGAACCCGACCTGCGGGCCCAACGTGCCGTAGTCGAGGTCGTACTCCTTCGTTCGGAGGACGCTTTCGATGTAGCTGTAGTCGACGACCTGCTGCCAGTGTTCCAACTGGGGCTCGGTGAGGGCGGCGAGCAGGCCAGGTAGTCGACCTTGGAGCTCGGTGCGGACGGAGGGCCCGTGCTTGGGCAGGCCGAGCCGGTCGACGGGGATGCCGAGCTTGTCGACCGAGGGCGTCTTGTCCCGCTGGACGGCGATCACCACGGCTCGGTTGCCAGCGGCGCGCTGCAGATCGAGGATGTCCTCGGCCGCAGGCTCGCTCTTGTCCTCCGACAGCGCTTCCACGGCCCGGCCTGCGCCCCGCCCGCGACCGGTGGCGCCGGCCTGGCGCGGGGAACCCCGCCGACGATCGACCGCAGCGCGACGCTTCGGAGCCGTGATCCACCGAAGGTACCGCTCGGGCCCCTGCCCCTTCGGGCAGAGTTTCGATCCCTTCTGTGCTGCGACCGGCGCTGATTGAACGTGTTCAAAAAAGTTCTTGACAGTCGACGGGTGGAGCGGTACAACCGAGTTGAACACGTTCAACTCTACGAGGAGCACCCCATGGACCTCACCGTCGTCACCTACCTGCTCTACCTGGCCATCACCGTCCCGCTGACGATCTGGGTGGCGAGGGCCCTCCACCGCCACGGCGAGGTGTTCCTGATCGACGTCTTCAAGGGCGACGAGCGTGTGGCCGACGCCGTCAACCAGCTGCTGGTCATCGGCTTCTACCTGCTCAACTTCGGCTTCCTGTCCTTCTTCATGGCGTCCGACGTCGAGGTCACGTCCGCCCGCCAGGTGCTCGAGCAGCTCTCCACCAAGGTTGGCGTGGTGGCCCTGGTGGTCGGCGTGGTCCACTTCGCCAACGTCGGATGGCTCAACGGCCTTCGCCGCCGGGCCGTCCACCGCAACCAGGCGCCGACGCCGCCGGCGCCGGTCTGGCAGGGGGCTCCTGGGCCGCAGCCGGGGTGGACCCCGCCGGGCCGCGGCGCCCAGGCCTGATGGCCGCCACGTCGAAGTCGGTCCCGTCGAAGTCGGCCTCGTCGAAGTCGGCCTCGTCGAAGTCGGCCAGGACCCGGTCGGCGATCATCGACGCCGCCCTCCTGCTGTTCAGGGAGAAGGGCTACGACGCCACCACCATGCGGGCCATCGCCGCCGAGGCCGGAGTGTCGGTCGGCAACGCCTACTACTACTTCGGCTCCAAGGAGCACCTGGTTCAGGGCTTCTACGACCGGGCCCAGCTGGAACACGCCACCGCCGCCCGGGCCGTGCTCGACACCACCACCGACCTGGCCGCCAGGATCGTCGGCGTGGCCTCGGCCTGGCTCGACGTCATGGACCCCTACCGGGCCTTCGCCGGGAAGTTCTTCAAGAACGCCGCCGAGCCGACCAGCCCGCTGAGCCCCTTCAGCCCGGAGTCGGCCCCGTCGCGCGACGCCGCCATCGAGCTGTGGCGGGAGGTGATCGACGGCTCCGACGCCAAGATCCCCAAGCGGTTGCGGCCCGACCTGCCGGAGCTGGTCTGGCTGTACTTCATGGGGATCGTGCTGTTCTGGGTCCACGACCCCACCGACGGCGCCGCCGCCACCCGCGCCATCGTCGACCGCACCGCCCCCCTCCTCGTCCGCGCCATCGGCCTCACCCGGCTGCCGGTGATGGGCAAGATGATGGACGACGTGGTGGGCACGCTCCACGAGATCAAGCGACTGCTGCCGACGCCGGCGGCGGCTTCGAACTGACGGCTGGTCTCGCCGCGCCTACTCGTCGCCTGGTTCCAGGTCCTCGTCGTCACGCTGCCCCCGGAGGAAGAGAACGACGGCAAGGCCCACCGCGGCGACCTCGAGAACGACCAGCGCCCACCCACCCCCGACGAGGACGCTCACGGCAATCACGACCACCCCGAACACGATTGAGCCGATGATCACGATCCATCGGCTCCGGCTCACCGTCCGACGCC
>CAWGUU010000009.1:0-523977 GCA_963825765.1 uncultured Acidimicrobiia bacterium | reverse complement strand
GCGGCGAGCGGAATCGAACCGCTGTACAGGGCTTTGCAGGCCCTTGCCTAAACCACTCGGCCACGCCGCCCGTCGGCCCCAGCCTACCGGCAGTCAGCTCGACGGGGAACCGGGACGGATAACGCCGACGGCTGCCGTACCCTCCGGGTGATGGGCTCGTCGCTCGATCCCGCGGCCACGGCGGTCGCCCGCCAGCTGGCCGAGCTGGCCGGCAAGCAGCGGTCGGGGCTGGTCGAGTCGTCGTGGTGGACCGAGCGCATGCTCGAGTGGGCGATGTCGCACCCGTCGTTCAAGACCCAGCTGTTCCGGTTCGTCGACGTCTTCCCGTCGACCTCCGGCGACGCCGACGTCCTGCGCCACCTGGAGGAGTACTTCGAGGGGGCCGACGTCCCCAAGGCCCTCGATCTCGGCCTCGACCTGGCCGAGCGCGTCCCCTTCGGCAAGGCGGCCGCCGCCACTATCGCCCGCCACAACATCGCCCGGGTGGCCCAGCAGTTCATCGTCGGGTCCGGGCCGGCCGAGGCGGTGGAGGGTCTGCACGGCCTGTGGCGACAGGGGAGCGCCTTCACGGTCGACCTGCTGGGGGAGAAGACGGTCACCGAGGCGGAGGCCGACCTCTACGCCGAACGAGTCGGCGAGCTCCTCGCCGCCCTGATCGAGGCCACGCCCCGCTGGGCTCCCGACGACCACCTCGAGCGCGACGACCTGGGCCCGCTCCCCCGGGTCAAC
The DNA here is from genome assembly GCA_963825765.1 of uncultured Acidimicrobiia bacterium. Lineage (GTDB taxonomy): Bacteria > Actinomycetota > Acidimicrobiia > Acidimicrobiales > AC-14 > CAWGUU01. Next base: position 523,248 of record CAWGUU010000009.1, on the reverse strand, counting down.
GTCAGCCTCAAGCCCACGGCGCTGTCGTCCAGGTACTCGCCGCTCACGGCGGCCGACGGCCTCGAACAGGCCAAGTCCCGCCTCCGCCCGATTCTGCGCCAGGCCCAGGCGGGCGGCGCGTTCATCCACTTCGACGCCGAGCACTACGACGTCAAGGACCTCACCCTCCAGCTGGTCCGCGAGCTGCTGAGCGAGGAGGAGTTCGCCGAGATGGAGGCCGGCGTCGTGATCCAGGCCTACCTGAAGGACGCCCGCCGGGACCTGGCCCGGATGATCGAGTTCTCCGCCTCCCGCCCCCGGCCGCTCACCGTCCGGCTGGTCAAGGGTGCGTACTGGGACACCGAGACCGTCCACTCCCGGGCCGAGGGGTGGCCGGTGCCGGTCTTCGGACGCAAGGAGGAGACCGACGCCAGCTACGAGCGCTGCGTCGCCATGCTCCACGACCACCACGGGCAGGTACGCGCCGCCTTCGGCAGCCACAACCTGCGCTCGCTGGGCTACGCGGTGGCCTACGCCCGCGACCGGGGCATTCCCGACAGCGGCTACGAGGTCCAGCTCCTCTACGGGATGGCCGCCCCGCTCCACGCCGCCGTCCGCCGCATGGGCCTGCGGCTGCGGGTCTACGCCCCGGTGGGCGAGCTCGTTCCCGGCATGGCCTACTTGGTGCGACGGCTGCTCGAGAACACTGCCAACGAGAGCTTCGTGCGGCGCCGCTTCGTCGAGGGCCGGGACCTGGAGGAACTGCTGGCCCCGCCCGGAGTCGACGTCCTGCCCGACCCGGAGCCGGCGGTCCGTCGCCGGCCGACCGACCCGGCCCACCCCGCCCAGTACTCGCCGGAGCCCCTGGCCGAGTGGCGACGGGCCGAGGTCCGACAGGCCTTCGGCGCCGTGGTCGCACGGGTGCACACAGAGGCTGGAGGCCCGCACCGTGTCCCGGCCGTCATCGACGGGCGACCGCTGATGACCGACGGCGTCATCCGCTCTGTCGATCCTGCCGACCCCGACAGGACGGTGGCGGTCTCTGCCAGCTGCAGCCGGGACGAGGCCGAGTCGGCGCTGGCGGCGGCCCGCCGGGCATGGCCGGCGTGGCGTCGGACCCCGGCCCGGGATCGCGCCGCCGTGCTGTTCCGGGCCGCGGAGTGGATGCGGGGCCGGCGGGCCGAACTGGCCGCGCTCGAAATATTGGAGGCCGGGAAGCCGTGGGCCGACGCCGACGCCGACGTCTGCGAGGCCGTCGACTTCTGCGAGTACTACGGCCGGGAGATGCTCCGGCTCGACCGCGGCGGGGCGGTGCAGTCGCCGCCGGGGGAGCGGAACCGGCTGAGCTACACGGGCCGCGGCGTCGGCGTGGTCATCGCCCCCTGGAACTTCCCCCTGGCCATCCCCACCGGCATGGTCACCGCCGGGCTGGTCACAGGCAACGCCGTGCTGTTCAAGCCGGCGGAGCAGACACCGGCGGTGGCCGCGAAGCTGGTCGACGCCCTGGTGGCGGGGGGCCTGCCGCCGGGAGTGCTCGCCTTCCTCCCGGGCGTCGGGGAGGACATCGGCGCCTACCTGGTCGAGCACCCCGACGTGTCGTTCGTGGCCTTCACCGGCTCGAAGGACGTCGGTCTCAGGATCATCGAGATCGCGGCCAAGCACCGCCCCGGCCAGCGCCACGTCAAGCGGGTGGTGGCCGAGATGGGCGGCAAGAACGCCATCGTGGTCGACGCCGACGCCGACCTCGACCAGGCGGTGCCCATAGCGGTGGCGTCGGCCTTCGGCTACGCCGGCCAGAAGTGCTCGGCGTGCTCCCGGCTGGTCGTGGTCGACTCCGTCTACGAGCAGGTGGTCGAACGGGTGGCGGGCGCGGCGAGGGAGCTGCGGGTCGGCCACCCCCGGGACATGGCCACGTCGCTCGGGCCGCTGATCGACGCCGACGCCTACAAGCGGGTCCGCAGCTACGTCGAGCTGGCACCGACCGAGGGGCGGATCGTGCTCGACCGGTCCGAGGACGTGCCCGGGGAAGGGTGGTTCGTGGGACCGACAGTGGTCGCCGACGTCAAGCCCGGCAGCCGCCTGGCCACCGAGGAGATCTTCGGCCCGGTGCTGTCGATCATGCGAGCCGCCGACTTCGACGACGCCGTCGCCGTGGCCAACGACACCGACTACGCCCTCACCGCCGGGGTGGTGTCCCGCTCGCCGGCCCACATCCGCCAGGCCGTCGACGAGCTCCGGGCCGGCAACGTCTACGTCAACCGGGCCATCACGGGCGCCGTCGTCGGCCGTCACCCGTTCGGGGGCCACGGCCTCTCGGGCGTGGGCTCGAAGGCGGGAGGCCCCGACTACCTCCTCCAGTTCCTCGAGCCCCGCGCCGTCAGCGAGAACACCCTCCGCCAGGGGTTCGCCCCGGACGCCGAGGAATCACCGGCCGACTGATCGACTGCGAACGGGGGCAGGGCGCCGCGCTAGCCTCAGCCGAGGTACGGGCCGTTAGCTCAGATGGCTAGAGCGCCTGCATGACGCGCAGGAGGCCGGGGGTTCGAGTCCCTCACGGCCCACCCGAGGAAGTCGCAGGCCCAGCAATCGGGGTGACGGGCCTGCGCCCCGGCCCCGAGACGTCACGCGTCAGAGCTTGGCGGCGATCGACGCGAACTTGGAGCTGGCGGCGGAGCCGAGCGTGGTCAGGGCGAGGATGCAGACCACGGCGATCAGCGCCAGCAGGAGGGCGTACTCCACCAGCGCCGCACCCCTCTCGTCCCCGCCGAGCCGGACCCGGACCAACAGCACGAGGTGCCTCCAGTGGCCGACGACGTCCATGGCGTCCCCCTTCTGCGCTGGCTCCCGACAGCGACCGACCCAGCAGTACCAGCCGGCGGGGACCCCGGGAAATAGGTCATTTGGCCTATTCGCGCCCGAGGCGGGGCCCGGACCCTCGCCGGCGCGTTTCCAGGCAGGTCGGACGGGGCACACCGCTCTCGTGACCCCCCGTCCCGCGCCGTTCCTGGAGCGGCCGGAGGACGTGGCCGACAAGGTCGCCGAGAACGACTGGTTCGAGCGCCTCGCCCGGTGGGGCCTGGCCGTTCGGGGCCTGATGTACCTCCTCATCGCCCTTCTCGCCGTCAAGGTGGCGTCCGGCGAGCTGGACGAGCGCGCCGACAAGCAGGGTGCCCTGCAGGCCGTCGTTCGCCAGCCACTGGGCAAGCTCCTGGTCGCCGCCCTCGCCGTCGGGTTCGCCGGCTACGCCGCCTGGCGGCTGGTGGCGGCCGTCCGCGGCCCCACCGGGGAGGAGGACGGCAAGAAGGCGATCTTCAAGCGCATCGGCTACGCCGCCCGCAGCCTCTTCTACCTGCTTCTGTTCGGCACCGCGGTGCGCTTGATCGTGGCCAACAGCGGCGACTCCGCGTCCGAGCAGGCGCCCGACTGGACGGCCCGGGTGATGGGCTGGCCCGGTGGCCGGCTGCTGGTGGCGGCCACCGGTGTCGCCATCCTCGCCGGCGGCCTGTACGTCGGATGGCGCGGGGTGTCGCGGAAGTTCCGCAAGCACCTCAAGGGGTACGAGATGACCCCGACGCAACAGCGGGTGATCCTGTGGCTGGGTACCGTCGGCAACATTGCCCGGTCGATCGTGTTCGTGCTGGTCGGCGTGCTCCTGGTCGTCGCCTCGCTCCAGCACGATCCCACCGAGGCGGTCGGCATCGACGGCGCCCTCCGGCGGCTGGCGGGAAATTCCTACGGACCGCTGCTGCTCGCCGGCGTGGCCGTGGGACTAGCCACCTACGGCCTCTTCTCGCTGGCCGAGGCGCGGTTCCGGCGGGTCGGGAACTCGTGACCGGCGCTCGCCCGGCCCACACCCGGTTGAAGCCGTGATCGGGTTACGCCGGCGTCCATCCGTGCTCGATTCGGCCTCCCGCGGCCTCAGCCGGGCCACGGACCGATCGATCCTCTGGTTGGTAGCCGGGGCCGTGCTCGCCGCCGCGGGTGGGCGGTTCGGCCGTCGGGCGGCGATGCGGGGCGTCCTCTCGCTCGCCGCCGCTCCCGCCCTCGGGGGCATCGTGGCCAGGTTGGCTGCCCGGAGATGGCCGGCGACACTCTCGGCGCCAGCGGCGGCGGCTGCCGGCTTCGCCACCGGAGCCGGGCAGGAGATGCCGCTCCTGGCCGCCCCGGTCGCGCTGCTCGCCGGTGCGGCGGTCGCCGCCAGGGTTCGCGAGGGGGAGGACAGCCCCGCGGCCGTGGCTGCGGGCGCGCTCCTCGGCGTCGCCGTCGGCGTGGCCACACGGCGCCTGTGGCCGGTGGCACCCCACGAGCCGGCGCAGGCCCGACCGGCCTACACCGAGTCGTCGATGAAGCCTTCGCCCACCGGAGCGGGTGTGATCGTCGTGGTCAACCCCGGTGCCGGAACCGCCGAGTCGGTGGCCGAAGAACTGCGGTCCGAGTTGGCCGACGCCGAGGTGCTCGAGCTGACGGACGGTGACGACCTCGAACCCGCCCTCGAAAAGGCGGCCGCCCGCGCCGCCGCACACGAGGCGGGGGTCCTCGGCGTCGCCGGCGGCGACGGGACGATCAACTCCGGCGCGTCCGTCGCCGCTCGCCACGGCCTTCCGCTGCTGGTGGTGCCGGCGGGCACCCTGAACCACTTCGCCTTCGCTCTGGGGATCGAGTCGGTGGCCGACGCCGCCGAGGCCGTCCGCCAGGGCCGGGCGGTCGCCGTCGACAGGGCTGAGATCGACGGCCAGACGTTCGTCAACACCGCCAGCATCGGCAGCTACGTCGATCTGGTCGACGCCCGCGAGACGCTGGAGGACCGTATCGGCAAGTGGCCGGCGGTGCTGGTGGCCCTCGCCCGCGTCCTCCGTCACAGCGACCCTGTCGAGCTGGAGATCGACGGGGAAGCCCTCCGGGTGTGGATGGTCTTCATCGGCAACTGCAGGTACCACCCCGCCGGCTTCGCCCCCAGCTGGCGGGAGCGGCTCGACGACGGCAAGCTCGACGTCCGCATCGCCCACGGCGGCCATCCGTTCTCCCGCACCCGGCTCCTCCTGTCGGTGATGTCCGGCCGGCTGGCCCGCTGCCGGCTCTACGAGCAGCGCTACGTCCGCCGTGTGGAGGTGAGGCGCATCGGGGGTTCGCTGCGCCTGGCCCGCGACGGCGAGACCTTCGACGGGTCGGACGACTTCGTGATCTGCAAGTCGGACGAACCGCTCGTCGTCTTCGCCCCATCCAAGTGAGCCGGCCGCCCTTCGTCGCCCGTCGCCTGGACCCGGAAGCCAGGTACGGGCTCCGGGTCACCCTGTTCGCCGCCGCCTTCCTCCTGGTGGCGATCCCCTTCGGCTGGCTCCTGAACCAGGTGGAGACCGACGGATCGCTCGTCGACCTCGACACCAGGGGGGCGGCATCGCTGCACGACTGGGTCCACCGGACCCGTTTCGCCGTGGGCTGGTTCAAGACGGCGACCTTCCTCGGTGCCCCCCCGTGGCTGTGGTTCCTCGTCATCGTGGGGACGCTGGTGCTCCTCCGTGCCCGCATCTGGCGCCTCGCTCTGTTCCTGGTGCTCACCACCGCCCTGGGTGGCATCCTCGACACCGCGGTGAAGGTGGCGGTCAACCGGCCGCGGCCCTCGGTCCTCGACCCCATCATCAGCGCCCACGGGAAGAGCTTCCCGTCGGGCCACGCCATGTCGTCCACCGTCGTGTACGGCGCCCTGCTCCTTGTCTTCCTGCCGATGGTGCCCCGCCGTTGGCGCCCGGCGGCCATCGTCGCCACCGCCGTCCTGGTCGGCCTGATCGGGTTTTCCCGTCTGGCCCTGGGCGTCCACTACATGAGTGACGTGGTGGGCGGTTATGTGCTCGGGCTGGCCTGGCTGGCAGCGTCGGCCGCCGCGTTCCGCATCTGGCGGGTGGAACGGGGACGCCCGCCGGCGGCCGTGTCGGAAGGGCTGGAGCCGGAGGCCGCGGCCGAGCTTCCTTGAGGGCTGCGCGGGAGACGTCGGTGTGTCAGGTGGCGATGGGCAGGTTCCAGTGCTGCCAGGCAGCCACCACGCGCAGCGTGAAGCACGCCAGCCCGCCGGCGATCATCGTCGCGGTGCGAGGCCGGTGGTTGCGCAGTCCCAGCACCACGATGGCGGCACCGAGCAGCGCGGCGGTGGCGTAGACCTGCGCCCGCAAGATGCCGGGGACGACCTGCAACAGGATGTCGCGCATGACGCCGCCGCCCACTCCGGTGAGCCCACCCATCAGTACGGCCATGAACGGCTTGAGGTCGAAGTCGAGGGCCTTCGCGCTGCCCGAGACGGCGAATAGCGCCAGCCCGCCGGCGTCGAGCACGACCAGCAACGGCACGGGGTTCCCCGACATCGAGTGGTGGAGGAAGAACGCGGCGATGCCCCCGACGACGCCCATGAGGACGAACTCCGGATGCCGGACCGACAGCGGCGGCACGTCGCCGATCAGCACGTCGCGGAGCACCCCGCCGCCCACCGAGCCGACAATGGCGACCACGACCACGCCGAAGAGGTCGAGGTGTGCGGCGGAGGCGAGGAGACCGCCCTCGAAGGCGAACAGGGCCACCGCCCCGAGGTCGACCGCGGCGACGACGCGGTCGAGGTCGCGGCGCACGCCGTCATCGTCGCGCGTGGCCGAACCTCGGCGCGATTGTAGGCAGGGTCCGTCAAGCAAACTCGGGGTTCGGGCCTGCCCCAGGTGGTTCTGGGAAATTCGCCCGATAGTTGACCAAAAAACTCATATTTCGGTACGCTGGGCGGCTATGAGCCAGAGCATCGACGTCGAGGTGGGGCCCGGAGCGGTCAGCCCTTCCGCCTTGGCCGACATCACCAAGTTCGAGAAGATGCTGGCGCTCTACCTGGCCGGCGACCTCGACGAGGACCGTTTCCGCATCTTCCGCCTGAACAACGGCATCTACGGCCAGCGCCAGGGTGGCCACAACCAGATGGTGCGGGTCAAGCTGCCGTACGGGTCGGTGCAGCCCGAGCAGCTGGAGATGTTCGCCCACATCGCCGACACCTACTCGCGCGGATGGGGCCACATCACCACCCGGCAGAACATCCAGCTCCACTTCGTCGACCTGGAGCGGATCCCCGACGTGATGCGCGAGCTCAACTCGGTCGGGCTCACCACGAGGGAGGCGTGCGGCGACACCGTGCGCAACATCATCGGCTGCCACCTGGCCGGCGCCTGCCCGTTCGAGGTGCTCGACATCAGCCCGTGGGCCGAGGCCGCCTTCCAGCACTTCCTCCGCCACCCGTACGCCCAGCGCCTTCCCCGCAAGTTCAAGATCAACTTCTCGGGCTGCGTCACCGACTGCGGCCAGGCCATGTTCAACGACGTCGGGGTCATCGCCGTCAACCGGCCGGGTGCCGACGGCGGCGTGGAACCCGGCTTCCGGGTCTTCGTGGCCGGCGGCCTGGGCGCCAACCCCCACCCCGCCCAGGCGCTGGAGGAGTTCACGCCACGCGAGGAGCTGCTCCCCACCCTGGAGGCGGTCCTCCGCACCTTCGACCACTACGGCAACCGCGACAACAAGCTGCGGGCCCGCATGAAGTGGCTGGTCGACACCATGGGGATGGAGGAGCTGCGCACCAGGATCCTCAAGGAGCGCAAGCTGCTGCTGGCCGCCACGACGTGGGCCGGCGGCATCCCCGCCTACGTCCAGGAGCACGGCGACGCCCCCGCCGGCGCCTCCACCACCACCACGCTGACCCCCATCGGGCAGGGCGTGAACGTGGTCCTGCGCCGGTCCGACCGCTACGGGCGCTGGGACGAGGCCAACGTCGTCCGGGGCGCGGCCAAGGGCACCGTGTCGGCCTACGGCTGGTGCCGCCTGGGTGACGTCACCGCCGCCCAGTTCCGCGAGGTGGCGGCCATCCAGCGCGAGCTCGGCGTCGAGGTGCGCGTCACCAACCGCCAGAACTTCGTGTTCCGCGGCCTGCGGGAGGACCAGCTGGCGGGCCTGTACAAGCGCCTCGAGGCCATGGACATGGCGTCGCCCGGAGCCGAGCTGGCCCGTGACGTGGTGAGCTGCCCCGGCGCCGACACCTGCAACCTTGCCGTCACCCAGTCCCGGGGCCTGGCCTCGGAGATCGGCAAGGCGCTGGAGGAGGCGGGGCTGGCCGAGGTGGGCGGCGTCCGCATCAACATCTCCGGCTGCACCAACTCGTGCGGCCAGCACCACATCTCCGACATCGGCTTCGTCGGCGTCGAGCGCCGGGCCCACGGCCGGTCGGCTCCCGGCTACCAGCTGCTGCTGGGCGGCCGGGTGGGCCAGTCCGAGATCGAGTTCGGCCGCAAGACCATGCGCCTGCCGGCCAAGGCTGCGGCCGAGGCCAGCGTCCGCCTGATCGGGCGCTACACCGCCGAGAAGACGGCGGGGGAGCGGTTCGAGCAGTGGCTCGACCGGTCGGGGGGAGTCCCCACCATGGCCGAGTACCTGGCCGACCTCGACGTGTTCCCGAGCCCCGACGAGCGGCCCGACTACTACGTCGACTACGACGAGACCGGTCCCTTCAGCGCCGAGGTGGGGGTGGGCGAGTGTCTGGGGTCCTGACGCCGCAGCTCGGCGAGCTGGCCGCGGTGTCGCAGCAGTTCGAGCACGCCTCGGCCGCCGAGGTCGTCCAGTGGTCGGCCGAGACCTTCGGCGACGGCCTGGTGATGGCCGCTTCGTTCCAGGACTGCGTCCTCCTCGACGTCGTCGCCGAGGTGGCGCCGGCGGTCGAGGTGGTGTTCCTCGACACCGGCTTCCACTTCGCCGAGACGCTCTGGTTCGTGGAGCAGGTGCGGGAACGGTACGACCTGAACCTCACCGTGATGCACCCGGCCGTCGATGTGGGCAACCTCTGGCAGCTCGACGTCGACTCCTGCTGCCACGCCCGCAAGGTGGAGCCGCTGGCCCGGGCCCTCGACGGCAAGGACGCGTGGATGACGGCGGTGCGCAGGGTCGAGGCGCCCACCCGGGCCGCCACCCCGATCGTCACCTACGACGTCGGCCGCAACATGGTCAAGATCAGCCCCCTGGCCACGTGGACCGACGAGGACGTCGAGAACTACATCGTCGCCAACGACCTGCTGGTGCACCCCCTCACCGAGCGCGGCTACCCGTCGATCGGCTGCTGGCCCTGCACCCGCCCGGTGGCGCCGGGGGAGGACCCCCGCTCGGGGCGCTGGTCGGGCATGACCAAGACCGAGTGCGGCCTCCACACCCCTCCCGCCGGACGACCACCTAGGTCAGGCCCAGGCACGTAGTCAGGCCCAGGTCACCTCGGCCTCGGCGCCGAGGAACCGGCCGAGATCGGCGGCCTCCTTCTCGGCTGCCTTCCTCGCCCACTTGGGGACGTCGACGAACGGCTCGATGTTCACCTCCAGGCGGACGCCCTTGCGCTCGTGACGCCACACGCCGTCCATGCGACCGTTCACGAGCAGGACTGGTGAGATCCAGCCCTGGGGTCGGTGGACCCTGTCGCGGAACGGGCCGGGCAGCAGGTTGCCAGGCAGCAGGTTGACCGCCTCCTTGGTGCCGGCGATCACGTACTGGTCGAAGGCGGGGAGGAGGTTGACCGTCTTCCCCGGCCTGGCCTTGGCCGCCTGGTCCACGTCGGCGGCCAGCATCCACGCCGCCGTTCCCTCGACCTCGACGTCGGCCACGTCGTCGCCGAGGCGCTTGCGATAGCGGGTGGCCGTCGCCGGCGTGATGGCCCACCAGCGGGCGACCTCCTCCCTCGTCGCAGGGCCGTTGGTGGCGAGGAAGCGGCGAAGCAGCTCGGTGAGGGCCTCTTCGGGGTCGCTGTCGTCGATCTCGCCGATCCACTGGTCCGGGCGGGCGAAGGTGATGTTCCGGCCGCGGTTGGGGCCGAAGCACAGCCGCCCCCGGAACGCCGCCGGCTTCAGGGTCGAACCGAAGCTGTGGGTCATCTTGGCTCCCAGCGTCTCGTCGCCGGTCAGGCGGACCACCTCGGCGGCGAGCTCCTCCCGGGTGAGCTGGCAACCGTCGAGGGCGGTGCCGATGGCGTCGATCATCCGGTCGAGGTCGTCCGGAGTCAGGCCGAAGGCCTTCGACCACGACGGCTTGAGGAAATGGCGATAGGTGCTCAGAGCGGCCTGCCACAGGCCGTACTCGGACGACGGCAGCAGGTGCAGCGTGCCTCGCATGGCCCAGGTCTTGACCAGGCTGCGCTGCTGCCACAGGGCGTCGGGCACGTCGTCGGGCTCGAGTCCGTCGACCCTGGCCCAGGCGGTCAGCTCCGCCGACGACATCACCTGGGCGTGGAGACCACCGATGGTGGCGACCACGTGCAGCAGGTCGTTGCGAGGAGCGCGGGCGTCCAGGTGGTGACGCGCCACCCGCCAGGCCATGACCTGTGACCAGGTGAGATTGTCGACGGCGGGCCTCATCGGCAGGCTCGCTCGGCGAGGAGCAAGATGGCCCGGTGATCCTGATGGTGGTGCTGGGGCTCCTCCTCGTCGTCGGCCTCGTCGTCACCATCTGGTGGGGCGGTACGACCTACCAGCCTTGGGTGCCGGCCGGCACCGATGACCCCGATCAGCGCCCATCGCCGAAGACCGCCGCCCTGCGGTATCTCAGAGGCGTCGGGGTGGCCGTCGTCGGCGGCTTCTGGGCGGGCATCCTCGTGACCGGGCCCGCCATCCGGCTCATCATGCGGCTGCTGGCGGCGACGGCGGGCGACGGCGCCCAGGGGGCGATCACCGAGGCGGATGAGGTCGTCGGCCGGATCACTGCCGACGGCACCATCGGCCTTCTGCTCTTCGGCGGCGTCCTCACCGGCATGGTGAGCGGTGCCGTCTACGTCGTCGTGCGCCGCTGGCTGCCCGCCGGACGCCTCGGAGGGGTGGCCTTCGGCGTGCTGCACCTGGTGATCGCCGCGACCCGCATCGACCCGCTCCGGCCGGGAAACCCGGACTTCGACGTCGTCGGCCCCGGCTGGCTCGCGGTGGTGACGTTTGGCCTGGCAGCGATGCTGCACGGCATGGCCGTCGTCGCCATCGCCAACCGCTACAGCACGATGTTCCCGCCGCCGACCCGGACCCGCGCCCAGTGGGCCCGGGTCGTGGCTCCGCTGTTGCTTCCCGCCCTGCTGCTCCTTCCGGCGATGTTCCTGTTGCTCCCGCTCATCCTGGGGTTGGCGGTGACCGTGATCGGGTCGCAGATCGTCCCGCTGCAGCGGGCCCTGCGCAGCCGGATGGCGGTGGTCGTCGGCCGCGTCGCCCTCGCCGTGCTGTTCGTGACCCTCCTGCCGGGAGCCGTGCTCGACCTGCGGGACGTGGTGGTGCGGCCCGAGGGACCCCCGGTGTCCACGAGCGCGGCCCCCGACTAGCGCCGCGGGTCTCCTCAGGCCTCGCCCCCGGCGATCATCTCGACGGCCTTCTGCACCCGCCGGGCCCGGGTGTCGGCCCGCTTGGCCGACTCCAGCCAATCCACGTACTCCTTGCGGTGGGTGTACGACAGCTGCTCGAACCGCCGGGCGGCCTCCGGGTGGGTGGCCAGCGCGGTGGCGAGGTCGTCCGGAGCCTCGACGGTGCGTTCCTCGGTGTCCCGCTCGACGGTGACGCGCACCGGGTCGCCCACCGCCACGCCGGCCTCGGCCCGCACCGCCTTGGTCAGGCCCAGGCAGAACCTGCCGTCGCCGGTGGGCATGGTCGAGCCCCGGTATTCCACCCCGTTGAAGGTGGCGCTCACCGGGAACCGGGCCCTGGTGCCGAACCGCTCGGCCGTGTGGTCCGGGAGCTGCACGAACGCCCCTGGCCCCTCGGCCTCGACCACCGCTTCGAACTCGAGCCGCTCCGGCGCCACGGCCCGGAAGCGTAGGCCGTGCCAGGTCGACCCGCCCTGGCTGCAGGGCCGTAGGCTCCCGGCGGGGTGGACGAAGCCGGCTTCGAGACGCGAGCGATTCACGCCGGCCAGGAGCCGGATCCGGCCACCGGGGCGGTCGCGGTCCCGATCTACCAGACATCCACCTTCCAGCAGGAGGGGGTCGGGCGGCACCGGGGCTACGAGTACGCCAGGTCGTCGAACCCGACCCGAACCGCGCTCGAACGCTGCCTGGTTTCGCTGGAGGGCGCCCGCCACGGGTTCGCGTTCGCCAGCGGGATGGCTGCGATCGACGCGGTGCTACGCGGCCTGGGCCCCGGCGATCACCTCGTGCTCCCCTGGCAGGGCTACGGCGGGACGTGGCGGCTGGTGACGTCGGTGTTACCGGTGGCGTTCGACGCCGTCGACCAGTCCGATCTCGGCGCCCTTGCCGACGCGTGGCGGCCCGAGACCCGCGTCGTGTGCGTGGAGTCGCCGACCAACCCCACCCTCGGCATCGTCGACATCGCCGCGGTGGCCCGGTTCGCCCACGAGCGGGGCGCCCTCTGCGTCGTCGACAACACCTTCGCCACGCCCTACCTGCAGACGCCGCTCGCGCTGGGTGCCGACGTCGTCGTCCACTCGACGACCAAGTACCTCGGCGGTCACTCCGACGTCATCGGCGGCTTCGTGGCGTGCGACGACGACGATTTGGCGGCCTCGATCGGGCTCGTCCAGCGGGCGGCGGGGGCGGTGCCCGGCCCCTTCGACTGCTTCCTCGTGCTCCGGGGGGTCAAGACCCTGGCCATCCGCATGGACCGACACTGCCGGAACGCGGAGGCGGTGGTGGCGTTCCTGGAAGGCCACCCGGCAGTGGGCGCCGTGCGCTACCCGGGTCGCCCGTCGCACCCGGGACACGAGGTGGCGTCGACGCAGATGCGCGCCTACGGCGGCATGGTGGCCTTCACCCTTGCCGGCGGCGAGGGGGCGGCGCAGGTCTTCGTGGAGCGAACCCGGCTCTTCATCCTCGGCGAGTCCCTGGGTGGCGTCGAATCCCTCGTCGGCTACCCGCCCACCATGAGCCACGCGGCGATGGCGGGCACGCCCGAGGCGATCGACCCCGCGCTCGTCAGGCTCTCGGTGGGGATCGAGGATCCGGTCGACCTGGTGGCCGACCTCAGGCAGGCCCTGGAGGGGCTCTGAGCGGCTTGAAGCGAGGTCAGTCGGTGGCGGGGACGGGGATCTCGATGTCCACGTCGTCGACCACGTCGACCTCGCCGTTGGTCTCGATCACCGGAACGGCAAGAGGCCGATCGGCCGAGGGACGGCCCCCGCCCGGCCCGCCGCGGCCCCTGCCTTCGCGCCCGCCGGCCTTGTCGCTCACCGTGCGCTGCGTGTAGGGGATGAGGGCCAGCTCGCGGGAGGTCTTGATGGCCACGGCCACGTCGCGCTGGTGCTGGACGCACGTGCCGGTGGTGCGGCGGGCCTTGATCTTGGCCCGGTCGCTGATGAACCGGCGCAGCAGGTTCACGTCCTTGTAGTCCACGAAGGTGATGTGGTCGCGGCAGAAGATGCAGACCTTGGGCTTGCCCCGCCGGTTGGTGTCGCGGATCGGCGTCCGCTTCTTGCCGCGATCGCGGTCGTTGTTCCGTGCCATGTGCGCCCAGTCTAGGGGATCGTACGTGCCGGTCGGCGCGGCTCCCCGTCAGCCCATGGAGTCAGCCTTGATGATCCCGATGAGATTGCCGTCGGGGTCGTTGAACATCGCCATGGTCACGACTCCGGGGATCTCCATGGGCTCCATCACCGTCGTGCCGCCAAGGGACTCCGCCTTGTCGAGGGTGGCCTGCAGGTCGGCCACTGCGGCGTAGACCGTGACGTAGGTCTCGCCCTGCTGGCCGGCGGCGACGCCACCGCCGATGCCCTCGCCATCCTGGGCTGAGACGGTGCCGTAGTTCATCGGGTTGTCGGCGTTGACGTTCCAGTCGAACAGGTCGGCGTAGAACTTCTGCGTCGCAGCAGCGTCCTTACCGATGATCTCGAAGTGCACGATCGGGTTCGGCATCGACAATCCTCCTTCTCACGATCTCAGGCCTCCTGTTGTCAGGCTTCGCTCGGACTGAACCGTAGACGGATGAGATTCAGGGCGCTGCCCGCCCGGAACCACTCGACGTGCTCCTCCGACAGGGAGTGGTCGCAGAGGAACGCGACCGACGTGCCATCGGGCCGTTCGAGCCGGCAGGTGACGGCCACTCCGGGCGCCAGGCCGGCCAGGCCGAGCACGGAGATCCTGTCGTCGGGACCGATCAGGTCGTAGGTGGCGGGGTCGGCGAACACGAGGGGCAGGACGCCCTGCTTCTTGAGGTTGGTCTCGGCGATGCGGGCGAACGACCGGACCATGACCACCTTGCCCCCCATGAACCGGGGCTCCATGGCCGCGTGCTCACGGGACGAGCCCTCGCCGTAGTTCTCGTCTCCGACCGCCACCCACCCCTCGCCCGCGTCGCGGTAGTGCTTGGCGACCTCGGGCAGGGGTTCCTTCACGCCGTGGATACCGCACACGCCCACGCCGGTCTCGCCGGTGAAGGCGTTGACCGCCCCGAGGAAAAGGTTCCCGCTGATGTTCTCCAGGTGGCCCCGGTAGCGCAGCCACTTGCCGGCGGCCGAGATGTGGTCGGTGGTGCACTTGCCCACCGCCTTGAGCAGGATGCGCAGGCCGACGAAGTCAGTGCCGTCCCAAGGGGGAAAGGGCTCCAGGCGCTGCAGCCGGGAGCTGGCAGGGTCGATCACGACGTCGACTCCCTCGCCCTCCGCCGGAGGAGGGACATAGCCGTCGACACCGGACACGAAACCGCCGGCCGGCAGCTCGTCGCCCTCGGGCTCGGCCAGGCGGACACCGTCGATCTCGTCGGCCAGCGGGTTGAAGTCGAGCGTCCCGGCCAGGGCGTAGGCGATGGTGGTCTCGGGGGACGCCACGAACGCCAGGGTCGACGCGTTGCCGTCGTTGCGGCGGGGGAAGTTGCGGTTGAACGAACTGATGATCGAGTTGGACTGCCCGTCGGCCACATCGGTACGGGCCCACTGCCCGATACAGGGCCCGCAGGCGTTGGCCAGCACGGTGGCGCCGATGGCCTCGAGGTCGTCGAGCAGGCCGTCGCGCTCCACGGTGGCCCTGACCTGCTCGGATCCTGGTGTGATGAGCAGCGGTGTCTTGGCCTTCAGGCCTGCCGCCGAGGCTTGACGGGCCAGGCTGGCGGCCCGGCTGATGTCCTCGTAGGAGGAGTTGGTGCACGACCCGACCAGCGCCTGGGACAGCCGGAGCGGCCATCCTGCGGCCCTCGCCTCGGCACCCATGGCCGACACCGCCCGGGCCAGGTCGGGCGTGTGAGGACCGACGACGTGGGGCTCCAGGGTGGTGAGGTCGATCTCGACCACCTGGTCGAAGAACGTGTCTGGCTCGCCGTCGACCTCGTCGTCGGCCCGGAGGTCGCCGGCAATGGCCCGGGCGGCGTCGGCGACGTCGCCCCTACGGGTGGCGACCAGGTAGGTGGCGGACCGCTCGTCGAACGGGAACACCGACGTGGTGGCACCGATCTCGGCGCCCATGTTGCAGATGGTGGCCCGGCCGGTGGCGCTGACGGCGGCGACGCCGGGACCGAAGTACTCGATGATCGAGCCGGTGCCGCCCGAGACGGTGAGGATCTGGGCCAGCCGGAGAATGACGTCCTTGGGTGAGGTCCAGCCCGACAGCGAGCCGGTGAGCCGCACGCCGATCAGGGTGGGCCACCGGAGGCCGAAGGTGCCACCGGTCATGACGTCGACGGCGTCGGCCCCGCCCACGCCGATGGCCACCATGCCGAGGCCCCCGGCGTTGGGGGTGTGGCTGTCGGTGCCGATCATCATCCCGCCCGGGAAGGCGTAGCGCTCCAGGACGACCTGGTGGATGATCCCCGAGCCGGGCTGCCAGAAGCCGATGCCGTACCGGGCCGACACGGTGCGGAGGAAGTCGTAGACCTCCTTGTTGGCCGCCTCGGCCACGCCGAGGTCGACCGACGCGCCCACCTTGGCCTGGATGAGGTGGTCGCAGTGGACGGTGGTGGGCACCTGGACCTGGGGTAGGCCCGCGGTCATGAACTGCAGGAGCGCCATCTGGGCGGTGGCGTCCTGCATGGCCACCCGGTCGGGCGACAGCTCGACGTAGGACGCGCCGCGGACCGGCTCGGTGCTGACGCCGTCGTCGGAAACGGCCAGGTGGCCGTAGAGGATCTTCTCGGCCAGCGTCAATGGGCGGCGCAGCCGGGCACGGGCGGCGGCGGCCCGCTCCGAGAGCCGGGCGTGGGCGGACGCGACGAGGGATGCCTGGGGAGTGGCGGCGGAGGAGCGGCCTGAGGACGGTTGGGTGACGATCCCACCAGATTACGGCCCCACTGTGTCGTCGGCGTTTCCGTGCGACCGTAAGCTGTCGCGATGGCCGATGAACGCGACTCGGTGGTCGCGCGCCCCGACACGTCGGCAGGGGCGAGGCCGCCCAAGCCGCCCAAGGCGGCGAAGGAACCGAAGCCTCCCAAGGCGCCGAAGCCGGCCAAGGCGCCGAAGCCGGAGAAACCGGCCAAAGCGCCGAAGTCGGAGAAACCGGCCAAAGCGGCCAAGCCCGCCAAACCCGCCAAACCCGCCAAGGTGAAGCCCGAGAAGTCGGCGCGGCCTGCGAAGGTCTCCCAGCGGGAGCCGCTGGCGCCGATCGCCTTCGTGACGTCGCTACTGGCGGGCACCACCGCGGGCGTGGCCGCCATCCCCGCCGTCCTGCTGGCCCGGAAGGCCAAGCGCGAGATCGCCGCCCACCCCGGTTCCACCGGCCTGGGCCTGGCCAGGGCGGCGACTGTGATCGCCATCGTCTGCCTCGTGGGCTGGGCCGGCTTCGGCGCCTTCGCCGTGGCGCGGGCCGTGGGCTCGACCGGCGTCGACTACGCCACCCTCTCGATCGGCGACTGCATCGAGACACCCAAGGGCGACGCGGTGCGGCGGGTGGAAGTGGTCCCCTGCGACAGGCCCCACGACGCCGAGGTCTTCGCCGTCGCCACCCACCCGGCCCAGCCCGGGGAGGCGTTCCCGGGCGTCCCCGCCCTGCTCGAGTTTGCCGCCGACGCCTGCCTCGGCCAGGCGTTCGTGGACTACGTGGGCGGGCCCAGGATCCGGTCGCAGCTCACCGACTACGAGTTCGTGCCCGGCAAGGAGGGCTGGGAGGACGGTCGGCGGGGCCTGGTCTGCGTCGTCGACAGCAGCGACGGCCTGCCTCTCACCGGGTCGGTGAAGGGCAGCAGGCGGTAATTCCGCTGCATCGGGCGCCGCGATGATCCTGCTGCTCGACGCCCGCACCGGCACGAAGTCTCGCAGTGCCGAGCCGTTGGTACGGGACCGCATGCAGGTCGAGGACGTCTACCGGCTGGCTGAGCTGGACCTGGAACCATACGGCGCGCTGCACATCTCCGGCATGGTCGACCAGGAGCTCCTGATGCGGGAGCGCGACGTGATCTCCGGCTTCCTCGACGCCGGGCGGGTCGTGGTGTTCTGCGGCCACCTGCTGCACCCGTGGCTCCCGGGGTGCGGCACGTTCGTCCCCGCGTCGGTCTCCTCGCACCGGGACTACGTGGTGGAGATCGTCGCGCCCCATCCCGTCTTCGATGGGGTCGACGCCCACGACCTGACGTTCCGGCGGGGCGTGGCCGGCTTCTTCGCCCGCGGCCACAACCCCCCGCCTCCCGGGGCGGAGGTGCTGGCCAGGCTGGCGGGCGGGCAGCCGGTCACCTGGGTCGACCGGTCGAGCACCGGGGGGACGTTGTTCGTGCACGCCGGCAACGACCTCATCGGCTTCGCCGACGACTCCTCGGCCGCCCGCCTCGGCCCGCAGCTCGTGGACTGGGTCGAGGGCGAGGCGACGCGGTTGTCGAACGTCCGGGCCGGCCGGTGAGACGGGTGCTTGCCGTCTACGGCGGCTCGGCCGCGCACCACCGCGCCCTGCACGAGCCGAAGTACGCGAAATGGCTGGTCGGCACCGTCTACCTGCCCGACCTCCCTGAGGTCGACCTGCCCGAGTACGACGTCCTCCTGGTGCCGGAGCGGCTTCACGCCGGCAAGCTCCACGCCGCCCGGCCCCGGATGCTCGAGGCGCTGGAGCATGGGCGGACCGTCGTCGTGTTCGGCGAGCAGTCGGTGTACGGCGAGCACCCTCGGGGCTGGCTTCCGGGCATCGACTGGGCCCACACCCCGACGAACTACTGGTGGTGGCTCGATCGGACGGCGACAAGCGGGCTCCACGCCCACCTGCCCCAGCACGACCTGTGGCGATACCTCGGTCTGGAGGACGCCACCTGGCACCACCACGGGGTCCTGCAGCCGCCCGAGGGAGCCCAAGTGCTCGTCACCCATGACGAGCCCGATGTGACTGGGGGAGGAGCGGTGCTCTACGTCGACGAGGTCAGCACCCCGGGCACCCTCGTCGTGACCACCCTCGACCCGATGTCGCACTTCGGGTCGTACTTCATGCCAGCCACCGAGCGGTTCCTCGACGGCTTCCTGCCCTGGCTGGCCGAGGGCGAGCTGACCACCGCCGGCCTCGACCGGCGCTGATGGCCGGAGCCCTCGAGGTCCTGGAGGACGGTCTCCGGATCACGTACACGTTCGAGGACCTGATGAAGTACCACGGGCCCGGCAATCCGGGCGGGGTGGCCCACGCCTACAAGGTCATGGAGCGGGCGCTGCCCGTCCTCGACCCCGACGGTCCCGTGGAGCGCCGCCAGGTCGCCATCCGCACGTCGTTCGGCGGACCCGGCGCGCGGGACGCGTTCGAGATGGTCCTGCGCACGAACACGGGTGACCGCTACGTCGTCGACCCCACCCTCGCCCGTCCCGAGCGGGGTACAACCCTGGAGCGCTACGTCTTTGAGCTCGTGTACCGGGCCCGCACGGTGACGCTCGTCGTCCGGGAGGGATTCGTGACCGACGAGTTCATCGCCCTCTCCCGCAAGGCAGGGCGCTCGACCGACGAGGACCGCCATCTCGCCGTCCTCAAGCAGGAGATGGCACACCGCCTCCTCTCCAGGCCGGCCGTGGAGGTCTACGACCTGGCGTAGGGGGGTACCAAACCGAACTGGGGTCACGTAGTCGCGTATGGCGCGACTGTGTGGCCCTAGTTCGGCGGGAATGTGGGGCCGCTAGACGCCGGTGACCTGGCTGGCGCGCTGCGCCTCCATGCGGCGGATCTGGTCGACCGGGGCCACCAGCCACATGTCGTCGATGGCGGCGATCCAGTCCTGGAGCAGCGCGGTGGCCACCGACGACCCGGTGAACTCGGCGTGGCGCTCGATCCTCCAGCGCAGCACCTCGACCAACTCGTCGTCGGGCCTGGCGGCCTCGACCAGGGCCGTGTTGAGGCGGCTGGACAGGTGCCCGCCCGGGTCCCACACGAAGGCCTGGCCGCCGGTCATGCCGGCGCCGAGGTTGTAGCCGACGGGGCCCAGGATCACGATGAGGCCACCGGTCATGTACTCGCAGGCGTGGTCGCCGACGCCCTCCACCACCGCGCTGGCGCCCGAGTTGCGCACCGCGAACCGTTCGCCGGCCGAGCCGGCGATGAACAGCTCGCCGCCGGTGGCGCCGTAGAGGCAGGTGTTGCCGGCCAGCACGGGTGTGCCGGCGTCGTCCTCGGGCGGCCGGATGACGATGCGACCCCCGGCCATGGCCTTGCCCACGTAGTCGTTGGCCTCGCCGACGAGCTCGAACTCGATACCCGGGCCGAGGAAGGCGCCGAAGCTTTGCCCGGCGGAGCCGTCGAAGCGGACGGCGGCCGTGCCCGGCGGGGGAGCGGAGCCGAACTCCAGGGCCAGCGCCCCCCCGAGGGCGGCGCCGATCGTGCGGTCGGCGTTGCCGATCTTGTACCGCAGGGGCACGACGGCGCCGTCCCACACGCCCTTGAATGCATCGTCGACCAGCTTGTCGCCGAGGGCGGAGCGGGGCCGCTGGATCTCGACCGGCTTGACGAAGTGCCGGGGGGCCTCGAGGTCGGCCGGCGGGGCGATCAGCGGCGAGAAGTCCATGGCGTCGGCGCGGGGGTCGCCGGTGACCTTCTGGCGCAGGCACTCGACCCGACCGATGGCCTGGTCGAGGGTGCGGAACCCCAGCCCGGCCAGCAGCTCGCGGACCTCCTCGGCGAGGAAGAGCATGTACGCCGCCACCCCTTCGGGCGTCCCTGCGAACTTGGCCCGCAGGTGGGGACGCTGGGTGGCGATGCCAGTGGAGCAGGTGTCCTTGTGGCAGGCCCGCAGCATGATGCAGCCCTCGGCGATCATCGCCGCGGTGCCGAACGAGTACTCGTCGGCGCCAAGGAGGGCGGCCATGAGGACGTCGCGGCCGGTCATCAGCCCGCCGTCCATGCGCAGGCGGACCCTGTCGCGCAGGCCGTTGTCGATCAGGGCCCGCTGGGTCTCGGCCACGCCCAGCTCCCACGGCAGGCCGGCGTGCTTGATCGACGTGAGCGGTGACGCCCCGGTGCCGCCGTTGCAGCCGCTGATGTGCACGACCTCCGCCAGCGCCTTGACCACGCCGGCGGCGATGGTGCCCACGCCGTCCTCGGCCACCAGCTTGACAGAGACGTCGGCGTTGCGGTTGACCTGCTTGAGGTCGTAGATCAGCTGGGCCAGGTCCTCGATGGAGTAGATGTCGTGGTGCGGGGGAGGAGAGATCAGCCCGATGCCCGGCTGGGTGTGCCGCAGGGCGGCGATCTCCTCCGACACCTTGTTGCCCGGGATCTGGCCGCCCTCGCCGGGCTTGGAACCCTGGGCGATCTTGATGTTCAGCTCGTCGGCGAAGGCGCAGTACTCGGGCGTGACGCCGAAGCGGCCGGAGGCGATCTGCTTGATCCTGCTGTTCTTGTCGCCCCTCGGCTGGCCGCGGGTCTTGAACCGCTCGAAGCTCTCGCCCCCCTCGCCGCAGTTGGAAAGACCGCCGATCAGGTTCATGGCCTCGGTCAGCGTCTCGTGGGCCTCCCGGCTGAGGGCGCCGTGGGACATGGCCCCGGTGGAGAATCGCCTGGTGATGGCGCGGGCCGGCTCCACGTCCTCGAGGTCGACGGGCGGCCCGGCCGCCACCAGCTCGAACATGTCGTGGAGCTCGGTGGGCGGGCGGCCGTTCACAAGGTCCGCGAACAGCTTGTACTTGTCGCTTCCGTCCTTGTCGCCGTTCCCGTTGTCGCTCCCGTTGCCACCGGGCGAACTCACCGGGCCATTCGCCCCCTTGATCGCCGACTGGAGCAGGTGGGCGGCCTTCATCTCGTTGAGGGCCTTGACCACCTCGTCGGTGTGGGTGTGGAACTCGCCCTTCTTGCGCACGCGGTAGTAGCCGCCCTCGCCCAGTCGGCCCTGACCGTGGCGCTCGACCGCGTCCAACTCGAGCTGGTCCCACCCGATCCCGCCGACGATCGACGGCATCCCGGGGAAGCACACGTCGACCACCTCGGGCCCCAGCCCGATGATCTCGAAGATCTGCGCGCCCCGGTAGGAGTCGACGGTGGAGATCCCCATCTTCGACATGATCTTGAGGACGCCGTCCTCCATGGCCGCCTGGAGCCGGGCCTGGGCGTCGGGCCCCGAGAGCTCGACCTCCACGTTGTGGTCGGCCTCGTGGGCCACCGTCTCCAGGGCCAGGGCGGGGGAGATGGCGTCGGCGCCGCAGCCGAGGAGGCAGGCGATGTAGTGCGTGTCGCGAGCGTCGTCGGTGGAGATCACCAGCGACGTCGCCGACCGCAGGCCGCGGCTGACCAGGCGGGCGTGGACGGCGCCGGTGGCGAGAAGCGCCGGTATGGCAGCCCGTTCCTCGTCCACCCCGCCGTCGTCGACGATGAGGATGCCGGTGCCCGCGGTAGCCAGCTCCTCGGCGGCGTCGCACAGCCGCCCCATGGCCGCCCGTAGCGCCCCGGGACCGTCGGCCGGCCGGAACGTGGCGTCGAGGTGGGCGACGCCGAAGCCCGGGTCCGACGTCAGCAGCTCGACGACGGCCGACGGGTACAGGAAGAAGGACTTCAGCACCAGCAGCTCGGCGGCCTCGGGGCCGTCGGAGAGGATCGGGTGCCGGGGGCCGAGGAGCGTGCGCAGGCTCATGACCAGCCGCTCGCGCAGGTGGTCGATGGGCGGGTTGGTGACCTGGGCGAACCGCTGCTTGAGGTAGTGGTGCAGGGGACGGGGGCGGCCGGCCAGGTGGGGGAGCGGGGAGTCGTCGCCCATGGAGAACGTGGGCTCCTTGGCGTCGTTGGCCATGGCCCGCAGCATCATGGCCAGCTCCTCCTTGGAGTAGCCGAACATGGCCTGGCGGCGCTCGATCTCCTCCGGCTCCGGCGTCTGCTCGATGGCCCGGCCCCGTGAGAACGGGCGCAGCCCGTCGGCCGCCCACCGGCCGTACAGCCCGCCGGCGCCGAGGCGCTCCTTGCAGGCGTGGTCGTCGAGGAAGCCGCGGGTGGGGTCGACGAACAGCATCTGGCCGGGACCGAGGCGCCCGCGCCGGACCATGCCGTGCCCGGACACGTCGACTGCCCCGGTCTCCGAGCAGCAGGCCACGAAGCCGTCCTCGCACACCGAGTAGCGCAGGGGCCGCAGACCGTTGCGGTCGAGGCTGGCGCCCACGCCCACGCCGTCGGTGAAGACGACGCCGGCCGGGCCGTCCCACGGCTCCATCAGGGAGGCGTGGTACCGGTAGAACGCCCGCACCGCGGGGTCGATGTCCTTCTCGCCCTCCCACGCCTCGGGGATGGTCATGGCGATGGCGTGGCGGACATCGCGACCGGCCCGGGTGAGCAGCTCGACGGCCGAGTCCAGTTGGCCGGAGTCGGAGTCGGACTCGTCGAGAACGGGGTGGAACAGCTCCTCGGGGCCGAGCCCGGCCGCCTCCGATCCCAGCACGGCCCTGGCCCGCATGCGGTTGGAGTTGCCGGCCAGGGCGTTGATCTCGCCGTTGTGGCACAGCATCCGGAACGGCTGGGCCCGCTCCCACGTGGGCAGGGTGTTGGTGGAGAAGCGCTGGTGGAAGATGGCGAACGAGGCGGCGAAGCGCTCGTCGGCCAGGTCGACGTAGAACGCAGCAAGGGCGTCGGCGACGACCAGGCCCTTGTAGAGGACAGTCCTGAACGACGACGAGGCCACGTAGGTGCCGCTGGTCGTGGCGTCGATGCGCCGACGCAACCGGAAGGCGGCGCGCTCGGGGGCGCGCACGTCGGTGGCCAGCACCGCCTGCACGATCCGGGGACGGGTGGCCATGGCCAGCTCGCCCAGCTGGTCGTCGTCGGTCGGAACGGTGCGCCAGTCGACGACCTCGATCCCCTCCTCGGCGGCGGCGGCCTCGACCTCGGCCCGGGGGTCGTCGCCCCGCACGAAGAGCATGGCCACGCCGTGGGGCCGGCCCTCGTCGTCCGTCCCGAAGATGGCCGGCGGGATGGGGACCAGGAGACCGGCACCGTCGCCGGACCGGGCGTCGGCGGCCAGGGCGCCGCGGTGCTTCACACACGCCAGCCCGTGGAGGGCGGCGGACACGATGGCGCGGGATGCACGTCCGGAGCTGTCGGCGACGAAGCCGATACCGCAGGCGTCACGTTCGGGACCCATCAAGGTGCCTCCTCGCAGGCGGGCGGGACGAGAGTGCGGGCGGAAAGACGACCCCGGGAACCGGGGCACTTCGGGGTGAAGCCGGAAAGCAGACTTCGGTGTGACCAGACTTCGGTGTGGGTGGAAAGAGCCAGACAGGGAGCCCGCAGAGGCGCCGTTGCCGCTGCCTGGGTTGGCCGATGATTCTACCCGACCGACTCACTCGGCACCTGCACAGGTACCGTCGGCACCGAAGGAGTTACGCCCGCCACCTGCGGAGAATTCTGCCCGCCGGCGCGCGGTTGGCGGGGCGTCGAGCGTCCTCGGCGGCCACCGCCCTCAGCTGGGCCACGTAGCAGTCGGCGAACCGCCGCGCCGCGTCGGCCCCGAACAGCCGGTGCGGGTAGCGCAGGGTCAGGCGCGGCCGCCCGTCGACCGCCACCACACCGACGCACAGGCTGCGCGGGGCACGCGCCGGCGCCGAGAACCACACCTCGGTGGTCTCACCCGCGCCGGGCCCGAAGGACGGGCCTTGCTCGAGCCACCCGATGTTGGCGAGGAGGGCGGTGTCGAGGTCGCGGTTGCGGGTGAGGGGCTGGAGCACGACCACCGACTGCTTGGCCCACAGGCCCAGCAGACCCGTCCGCTCGAGGGCGGCGATGAGGGCGATGCCGGTGCGGGTCCCTTTGTTGCGGGACGTCTGGGCGGCGATGGACCGGAGGGCCGACGCCGGGCCCGCCCGGTGGCGCCGGTTGGTCGACACCCGGGCCGTGACCGAGAGGTTGGCGACGGGACCGGTTCTCCAATCGCGCGGTCGGAGATTGACGGGGGCGAGGACGCCGACCCGCCGTCCGGGGCGACCGTGCTGGAGGTTCCAATCCCCGATCGCCAGATGCAGGGCGGCCATGAGGACGTTGCGGCTGTTCTGGCGTTCGTGGGCGGCCACGATGCCGCGGCTGTCCTCCTCGGACAGGCTCACCAGCTGGAACCCGTACCCAGGCTCGTCGCTGGCCCCGTCGGGCGCCAGCCGGGCGGGCCGGGCCAGGAGGTCCCTCACGCCGACGGCCGCCCTCCGGTACCACTTTTTCCACGGGGGTACCGGTGCGGACGCCGGCCGCACCGGCAGGTCGCTGTCGGCGAGGAAGTCGAGCCTGCTGCCCCCGTCACCGTCGGTGGCGCCGGCGGCGTAGGCGGCGGCGATGGCCTGCAACACCCGTGCCGAGTCGAACCCGTCGCACGCGGCGTGGTTGATGTTGAGCATGACGACGTCGCCACCGGGATGCCGGGCCAGCAGCGCCCGCAGGGGTGGGACCTCGGTGACCGCCACGGGTCGGCTCTGGAGCGCAATCCGCGCCTGGTCGAGAGCGCCGTCGTCGGCGCAGTTCACCACGTGGAGGGGGTCGTGGGTGGGGGAGGGGCCCACTGTCGCGACGAGCGCCGCTCGCAGCCGGGCCTCGTCGACCGACCCGGCGACCCGGGCCTCCATCTGGACGCTCCACGCCCCGATCTCCGGATCGAGCAGGTCCTCGTGGTCGGCGGCGTGACGTGGCCTTCCCGGGACCCATTCGCAGTCGAGCTCGCAGCGATGGTCGCCGTGGCGACCGCGCAGGATCAGGAGGACGTCCTGGAACATCCCGACCAGGTTGTGGGCCGTCGCCCGCCGCAGCGAGTACCGCGTCTTGCCCTCCTGCAGGCCGAGGGGCGAGACGAGGTCGACGTGGGCGGCGATCCGGTTGCCGTCGACGATGATGTGCAGGCTGTTGTGGGCGACGTTCTCCCGGAGCGAGACGGCGCTGGAGTGGTAGATGCGGCCAAGCCCGGCGTCGCGATGGAACCGGTTGCTGTCCTCGAAGTGGCGCAGGAGCGCAACGGGGTCGTGGACGGTGGGCGTACGCCAGTTCGCGTCGTGGCCGGAGTCCTCGAGCTGCGACTCGATAGTCCGGTGCTCGACGTTCAATCGGTCCCGTGCCGCGCCCGCCGCCGACTTCGATGCATCCGTAGCGTCGTGGATCCGCCGGCCGAAATCACGAAAATCACGGCGCTACCGTCACATCGAAGCTGCGGTGGTCCGTTACGGCGGCCACTCCCCGTCCGACGATGGCCGCAAGATGCACGGCCGGAGCTGTCGGCGACGAAGCTGATACCGCAGGCGTCACGTTCGGAACCGATCAAGTGCTCATCGCAGGCGGGGCGGGACGAATGGGGATGACGACGGGCCGGCGGCGCCGGCCACCTCGCCGTGCAGCGTGCAGGGAAAGTCAGACAGGGAGCCCGCAGAGACGCCTCTGCCACTGCCTGGGTCGGGCGGACACTTTACCTGAGGACCACTGCCGTCATCGACGGAGATGGGACCTTCACGACCGGAGTTCGCGCGGCGTTCACGAACGTCGCCATGGCGAGCTGGTAGCCGCCCAACCGCGGACGCGCTCCTTTCTTCGGGGCGAGCGTCTGAGTATCCTTCGATGCTTCCGGCAGACCGCATCGTCGAGGGGGGCCCACCATGTCCCGTCCTGCCCGTGTCGCCACCGTGGTCGTCACGGCCAGCGTGGCGTTCGCCACATTCATGCTGGCGCCGGCGTCGGCCAAGCAGCTGCTCTCGACGCCTCAGGCCCCACCGCCGCGCCCAGCGGTCGCCGTCGACCGGAGCGGTGCCGACGTCAAGGTAAGCGTCGAGCCGGGCGCGGTCATCGACGCCGTCATCGCCTTCCTCAACGCCCTCTCGCTTCGCGGCGGGTCGATCTCGACCGGACCCGCCGGTCTCAACACCCATGTCGAGCTCTCCGCGACCGGCGCAGTGGCGGTAAAGGCGAGCGTCAAGGCGTGCCCCGAAGGAGGCCTCTGCCTCTACAACGAACAGGACTTTGGCGGGCCGGCCCTGATCCTGAGCCCGTCGGATGTCGACGCCCTGGCGGGGCGCGAGTGCTACCCCATCCACATCGAGACGGACGGCCGTCCGGGGGCCTACAGCGTGGTGAACAACTCCGACAGCCTGTTCGATCTGTACCTCGACTCCACCTGCTACGAACGTGCGTTCACTGCCGTCGGCGGGTCTTCCAACCCCCAGCTGCCCCCTTCTTTGGCGTACTCGCTCGCCGGCGGCGGGTAGCAGTCCGGCGGAAGCATCCTCCGACCCGGCCTCCGGGTCCAACCAGGCCGCAAACGCTACGAGCCGCCGGCTCAGTACGGCGGCCACTCCCGGTCGGCCTTGGACCGGCCGGCGGACTCCAGGGCCCAGGCCCGCCGCCACGACGCCGCGGCAGGCCCGGCCAGCGACGGCGTCTCCTTCTTGGCGGCCCGGCGCCGGGCCGACCACCAATCGGTGCGCCACTCGTCGGCCAGTGCCGCCACCGCCGCCTCGATGCGGGAGGCGAACCTCCGCGAGTCCTCGCCCGGCCGCGGCGTCATCGGCGCCCCGAAGGTGACGTGGACCCGCTCCGACCGCTTCACCGGCAGGGGCAGGTTGGTGCCCGGCGCCCACACCCGGCGGGTGCCCTCGATGTGCACCGGCACGACCGGGCGCCCGCAGCGCAGGGACAGGTAGGCGGCGCCACCGCGGAAGTCCTGGGCCCACCCGTCGGGGCTGCGGCCGCCCTCGGGGAACATGACCAGGCTCCAGCCGTCGTCGAGCAGCCCGGCGGCCAGGTCGGCCGACCGCCGCCCGACCCTGGTGCGGTCCATCGGAATGGCACCGATGGCCAGCGCGGAGAGCGCCGACTTGGCCTTCGTCGTGAAGAAGTAGTCGGCGGCGGCGGCCACGACGGTCTTGTGCCGCCACTTCTCGGGGATGGTGGCCAGCAGCAGGGTGGTGTCGAGGTGGCTGTTGTGGTTGGCCACGAAGATGGCGGGGCCGTCGAGGGCGTCGAGCCGGTCGAGCCCGTTGACCTCGGGCCGGGCGACGAGGTGGGCCGCCGGCTTCAGGACGTCGTCGACGATGATGGCCCGGGCCAGCCGGGCCGGGTAGCGGCGGGCCCAGGCGGTGTCGTAGTGGACGCCCGTCTCCGGCTCGACCGGCTGGCCGGGGTACCGACGTGGGCCACGTCGGCGGGCCGGCGGGGAAGGCCGGCCGCAGCCTCATGTCACATCCGCCATCAGCATCGGCGGGTTGTGGAAATGGGTGATCGACGGGTCGCGGCCGACCACGTCCTCGGCCATCTCCAACGCGTCGCGCAGGGTCGACGCCGGCTTGAAGCCCATCCGACGCACCGCCCGCGCATTGCCGCCGACGATGATGACGCCGCCCAGGTGCTGGAGGGCGTGGGCACCCCAGTACCACATGTAGAACGGGTGGACGCCGTGGTAGGCGTAGCTCGTCCGGTACAGGTGGATGTACCAGGGGTCGGTGGCGAAGTCCTCCTCGAACCGCTTCTCGATCTCCACCGGGTCGGTGGTCTCGCTCAGCACCTGCTCGAAGAAGTCGATGTAGCTGGGGTGGTGGACCGGGTGGAACTCCCACGGCGTCGGGTGGCTCATGATCAGCACGCCGCCCTCGCGCACCAGCGGACGACCCCGGTACAGGTTGAAGAAGTAACCGAGGCCCAGGCACATCACCAGGATCGGGTTCATGATCGAGTTGACGTTGTAGGGGCAGAGATACGGCAGACCCATGGTGAGGATGTCGGTCTGGCCTTCGACCGCCACCAGGTGCTGGCGGTAGACGTTCGCGGTGGTCAGCTTGTGCACGGCCTCGACCTCGCCCGCCTGCACGCTGGTCATGGCGTAGGGAGCCCGGATCGAGTGGAAGATGGGACGGGCCAGCCGCGACGGCGACCGGTCGAGGCTCTTGGAGACGGCCAGATACGACGCCCGGTCACGGGCCTTCCACTCCCACTCCCGCTTCTGCAGGAAGTCGAACGGCGAGGGGAACGTGTCGTTGTTGACCGTGGTCTCGATCTGGAAGATCTTGACGCCCGAGTCCTTCAGCAGCTTCCCCATCCGCCAGTTCGACGAGTGCAACTCGGAGCGGTGCTGGTCCATGAACGACGTGCTGCGCTGCATCGTGGAGACGTTGTGGTGGTGGCGCAGGCTCCGGTACGAAGCCAACCCGGTGGCGACGCTCTTGTGGCCACCGTCCATGGCCACCAGGTTGAGGTTCACGTAGACCAGCAGGTCGCTCTCGGCCGCCCGCTTGTTGATCTCGACGTCCTCGCCCTCGGGCGTCTGGCCGATGTGGAGCATCTTGGTGGGGTCCTCGGCATCGTGCTGGGTGAGCCGGCCCGACGGGGCGAAGGCGTCGTAGACCCTGTCGCCCAGGGCCTGGCGCAGCTCGGACTCGGTCATACGCCGGTGCAGGGAGAGGGCGGCGATGAGCACCACGTCGTCCACCCCGGCGGCGGCGGCAAGGTCGAGGACGGCCTCGACGACCCGCTGGCGGTTGTCGGGGCGCTTCATCGGGGGGAGCGGCAGCGACACGTCGTCGAACGCGATCGTGAGCTTCATCCCCGGGAAGAGCAGCGACGGCAGGGGCTGGCTGTCGCCGAGGGGGTTGAGAAGGGCGTCGCGGACGGCGGCGTCGGGGTCGCGCAGGCCAGCCACCGGCTCGGCCGGGTAGACGACCCGACTGCGGCCCGCCGGCAGGCGCTCCAGGCGGAACCCCTCGCCGTGGTGGAAGAGGATGGGCGGCGTCGAGCGGTCGACGTCGAGGACGAATCCGGGCCGGCTCATCGGCTGGCTCGACTCCTCCTGGCGCGGTCCATCAGCGGCGCTTCTCCCCTCGCATGTCGAAGACGATCTTCACCGCGCCGCGGGATCCTGCGTTGGCGGCGTGGTCGATGGCCTCACGGTAGCGGTCGAGGGGATACCTGGCGGTCACCAGCCGACCCAGGTGGGCGTCGGCGACGAGCTCGAAGGCGAGGTCGAACGTGCGCCGCGGGGCACCCTCGTAGCGCTCGGTGCCGTAGGCGTACGAGCCCCTGACGTTGATCTCGCGGTGCCACAGCGGGGTGAGGTCGACGGTGACGGTCGACGGCATGCCCACCAGCACCACGGTGCCGCCGGGACGGACGACCGCCATGGCCTCGGTGAGCGACGCCCCGCTGCCCACGCAGTCGACGACCACGTCGACGCCGCCGGACAGACCGGCGCCGACCCGCAGCGACCCCGTCGTCCGCCGCACCATCCGCCTCGTCTCCGACGGGTTGATCACCACGTCGGCGCCCAGCTCCTTGGCCCATGTCCGCTGCTCGGGGTGCTTGGCCGAGGCAATGAGCGTGCCGGGCGTGGTGAACCGCCGCAGGGCGGCGATGGAGCACAGGCCGAGGGTGCCCGCCCCCATGACCAGCACGGTCCGGGCTTCGACCCCCACCACGCCGTGCACCGCGCACGCGGCGGGCTCGACCATCACCGCGGCGTCGTCGTCGAAGTCGTCGGGCACAGGGTGGATCTGGCTCTCGTGGGCGACCATCGACGTCGACCAGCCGCCACCGGTGTCGGAGCAGTAGCCGGTCTGCAACCCGGCGCTGAGGTCGCCCATCACCACCCGCTCGCAGCGCTGACGGTTTCCGTCGGCGCACGCCCGGCACGGCGGGTCGACGCCCCGGACGGCACAGGCCAGGAGCGGCTCGATCACCACCCGGCCGCCATCGGCACCGTCGAGGTCACCGACGATCTCGTGGCCGGCCACGAACGGGAACGACACGAGGGGCTCGAAGTAGCGGGTGGACTTGCCGTCGATCGTGGCCAGGTCGGAGCCGCAGATGCCGGCCAGCCGGGGCCGCACCCGCCGCCAGCCCGCCGCCGGGAGCTCGGGATCGTCGTCCTCGACCAGCGACAGCGGCCCCACCCGGGCACCGAGGCCGGGGTTGAGCGAGCCGGCCACCTTGGCCGCCGCGTAGCGCGCCATCGACCGCTCGAACCTGATCGCCTTCACTGAGATTGGCCCACCATCCGCGGGGCCAGGGGAAGGAGCCCGGCGGCGCCGCCCGCCGACCTGGTCCACTGCTCGACGTGCCAACCCCGCTTGCGGGCGATGGCGGCCAGCTTGGGCTCGGCGTTGACCGCCACCGGGTGGCCGACGGCCTCCAGCATCGGCAGGTCGCTGGCCGAGTCGGCGTAGACCACGGACTCCGCCAACGAAAGGTCCTCGCCCTCGGCGTAGGCGGCCATCACCAGGGCTCGGGCCTCACCCGTCGGGGGGACGTCGACCAGCTCGCCGGTGAGCTTGCCGTCCCGCTGACCCAGGCGGGCACACACGATGTCGTCGAACAGTGGCCGCAGGGGCTCGACGATGAAGTCGAGCGATCCGGTGATCAGCACCGTGCGGTGGCCGAGGCGGCGGTGCTCCCGCACCCGGCGGAAGCCGGCGGGGAACGACTTGTTGAGCAACAGGTAGCTGAACAGCTCCTTGGCGTCGTCGCGGAGCTGGTCGGCGCTGGCGTCCTCGTAGCGGCGGTAGAAGTGGCGGAGGAAGTCGCCCCTGTCACGCTTGTCGAGGGCCAGCAGGCCCGGGCCCTGGCCCAGCATCCTGAGCACGAAGCGGACCCTGTCCTCGTCCGGCAGCCGGCGGGTGGCCAGCCACGAGTAGCTCTCGACCACGTTGGAGGCGATGAGGGTGTTCTCGAGGTCGAACGCCGCCATGTGACGGTCGGGGGAAAGGATGGCCCGCTTGCCCCGCTCGTAGCGCGACGGCCCCTCCTTGGTGCCGGGGGTGGTGCGGACCCGCGCCTGGCGCACGACGCACGGCAGGTGGACCTCCTGCACGTAGCGCTGCCAGTCGATGACGGTGGTGTCGAAGCCGAAGGTGGCCTGGTCGGCGGCGTCGAGGCTGTTCCACAGCTCGACCAGCCGCTTGTCGTCGAAGATGGCCTCGGTCTCGGCGTAGGCGCCGTACAGGCGGACGTACTCCAACGCCCGCTCACCTTCGCTGCGGCGCTCCTCCATGCGGGCGGTGACCTCGGCCCGCTTGCCGCGGATGGGGAGCGACGCCACCACCTTCTCGGCCACGTCGAGGGCCTTCACGCCCCGCTCCAGCTGGCGAAGAGCCCGGCCCCGGGCCGCGAACTGCCAGTGGGGCACGATGATGGGCTGGCCGCTGGAGTCGTAGAGGGGGTGCTCCCCGAAGTACTCGCGCACCAGGTCGACCAGCCGGCGGTAGTGCAGGGGGTTCCGGTTGCCGGTGGCCACGTGGTACACCGGGCTGTCGCCGAGCTCGGGGCCCTTGGCCGCCACCGCCAGGATGGTGGCCACCACCATGTCGACCGGGATGACGTCGACGACGCCTTCCGGGATCCCGGGGAACTCCTTCAGCAGGCCACGGCCGTAGGAGATGATCACCGGCTCGGCCATGCGGAAGCCCCGGATCCAGCCCGGCGACGGCTCGAGGAGGGCCGACTCGATGACCGACGGCCGCACGACGGTGACCGGAACGTCGCCCTTCTCCTGGGACACCGCCCGCTCGGCCAGGGCCTTGGTGTAGGCGTAGGCGTCGGGCCAACCGAGTGACTGGGCCCGCGACCGGCCCGCCTCCACCAGCCGGTCGGCCATCCACTCCTCGCGCAGCTTCTCGGCCTTCGTCGCCAGCAGTGGCGGCCCCGCCGCGCCCAGCTCGGCACGGGCATCCTTGGCGAACCGGGCCAGCAGCTCAGGGCGGCGGCTCTCGGCGTCGGTGTCGGCGCGGGCCCGGCGGGCGGCCTCGACCTCGGCCCGCCAGTTGAGCTCGGGGCTGAAGGGGGTCTCGGAGAGCGGCGCCTCGGGCGCCAGGCCCCGGCGGCTGCCGGCGACATAGGCGGTCGAGACGGTGATGACGTGGGGCGGCGGGTCGACGCCGGCTACCGCCGCCAGCACCCGCAGCGGACCGAGGAGGTTGACCTCGACGGCGATGTCGAGGGGCGAGTCGAAGCTGACCCTGGCCGCCGAGTGGATGACCGTCGGGCACGAGGTGAAGAGCGCCCGGCCCTCGTCGTCGAGCCCGAGGCCGTCGGTGGTGACGTCGCCCGCCACCACGTGGACCCGTCGCTGGATCTCGGCGTCGAAGTCGGAACCCAGCTCCTGGCGCAGGCGACGGAAGGCGTCGTTGCCGAACAGCTCCCGCTTGGCCCGCTGGGCGGGGCTCGTGCGGCGCCCAGGACGGACGAGAAGCACCAGCTCGCAATCGGGTACCGACCGCAGCAGGCGCTCCACGAGGGCGGTGCCGAGGAATCCGGTGGCACCGGTGACGGCAATGCGCCGGCCGGCCAGGGCTTCGCTGATCACGTCCCTTCTCTAGCCCAACGGATCAGACATGTGCGCATTGGGGGATTGGACCCCGGAGCGTCGCCCCAGGTAACAGCTTCAGGTGCGAGGCTAGGGACGATGGACTGCCAGCCGGAGGATTGGGTGTGCCACGCCCTGATCAAGGTCGGCCTCGACGGCTTCGCCGGCGAGACAGTCCGCTGGCTCCTCCAGGGGCCTCTCAAGATCGCCCTGATAATGCTGGTGGCCGCCATCGCCGCCCGATGGGGCGGGCGGGTCGTCCACCGGACCGTCGCCGGGTTGAGTGGTCGCAACCCGTTGCGGGAACCCACGCCCCGATCGGAGAAGCGGGCGACGACGCTGGCCGGCGTGGCCTCGAGCAGCCTGAAGGTGGCCATCTGGACCATGACGGTGCTGATCGTCGCCGGGGAGCTGGGGTTCAACCTCGGGCCCCTGTTGGCGGGAGCCAGCATCGTCGGCGTGGCGCTCGGGTTCGGGGCGCAGAGCCTGGTCAAGGACTTCCTGTCCGGGTTCTTCATCCTCGTCGAGGACCAGTACGGAGTCGGGGACCAGGTCACCATCGAGGACGTCACCGGCGCCGTCGAGCAGGTCAACCTCAGGGTGACGACGGTGCGGGCGCAGGACGGAACGATCTGGATCATCCCCAACGGCGAGATCCGGATGGTGGGCAACGGGGCCAAGGACTGGGCCCGGGCGGTGGTCGACGTGCTCGTCCCCAACGGCGCCGACCTGGCCAAGGCCATCCAGCTGGTCACCGAGGAGGTCGACCGGCTGGCGGCCGACCCCGACTGGGCGGAGGTGCTACTCGAGACGCCGGAGGTGCTGGGCGTCGAGTCACTCGGCGCGCAGGGGCTCACGGTGCGGGTGGAAGCCAAGACTGCGCCGGCGAACCGGGTCCGGCTGGGCCGGCAGCTCCGCTCGCGCATCGGCGAGCGGCTGCAGCGGGAGGGAATCCTGACCCGTCAGGACTTCTTGGGGGACACCGCGGCATCCGCGCCGCCCGCGCCGCCGCCCTGAGCGGCGATCAGCTCGGCGAACAGCTCCAGGTGCTCGGCCACCATGCGCTCCACGGAGAAGTAGCCCTCGACGGCCGCCCGGCAGGCTCCGCGATCGATCTCGTCGATGCCGGCGATGCGGTGGGCCATGTCGGCCTCGTCGTCGCACAGGAAGCCGGTCGTGCGGTGGTCGATGACCTCGGGGGCGGCGCCCTCCTTGAAGGCCAGGACCGGCGTGCCGCAGGCCAGGGATTCGATCATGACCAGGCCGAACGGCTCGTTCCACCGGATCGGGAACAAGGTGGCCCGGGCGCCGGCCAGGAGGCGCAGCTTCTCCTCGTGGGGCACCTCGCCCAGGAACCGCACCGAGTCCCCCAGGTGGGGGGCAACCTCCTGCTCGAAGTACAGCTTCTCGGGCGCCTCCCTGCACTTGCCGGCCATCAGCAGGGGGACCCCCGCCTTCTCGGCCGCGGCGATGGCCCGGTGGGCGCCCTTGTCCGGCGACATCCGGCCGAGGAACAGGAAGTAGTCGCCCCTCCCGTCGCCGATCGGGAACTCCGAGGCGTTGATGCCGTGGTGGATGACCCGGGCCATGGGGATGTCCGGCGCCGGCCGGCACTGGGCGTGGGAGATGGCGATGACGGGGATCCGGGAGGCGAAGCGCCGGTAGAGGTCGCTGAGCTCGCCGTCGAGGGGCCCGTGGATGGTGGTGACGACGGGCGGTCCAGCCGTGCGCCACGACGCCATCGCCGGCCCGATCACGGTGTGGTCGTGGATGATGTCGAAGTCGTCCATCATCTCGTAGGCGGCGAGCACGTGGCGCAGCTCGGTGACCGACAGTCCCATGCGCTCGCCCTCGGACAGCTCGAGCAGCCACTCGCGGGGGACCATCGACGTGGAGTCGCCGGTGGCGAAGAGGAGGACCTCGTGGCCCGCCGCCTGGATCCCTCTCGCCTCGGCGTCGACCGCCTGCTCGATGCCGCCGTAGAGGGTGGGAGGGATGGGCGCCCACGGGGGGGCGATGATGGCGATCTTCACCCGAGCGATTCCACCACATCGGACTGGGACTCTTTGGCGCGCCGGGTAGGGCGAGCGCCGTCGGCGGACGGCGCGGTTATCGTGGTGGCCCGGCCCCGAGGGGGCTCGCGGGCGATTAGCTCAGTGGAAGAGCGCTGCCTTCACACGGCAGAGGTCGGGGGATCAAGACCCTCATCGCCCACCCACGTCGCCGGCGATGCGGGTGTTCAGAGTTTCAGGGGCTGGTCCGGGGCCAGCAGCTCACTGAGCGATTTGAACAGGACGGTCGCCCATGGCTTGTCGAGGTCGGCTCTCGGTGTCGCCGTGTTGTAGACGACGATGGTGAGCTTCTTGCCGGGAAGGTTGCCGACCGCCCCCCGCAAACCCTGGAGACCCGGGTTGGAGAACACCCAACCGTTCACCACTGGCACACCCATCGCGTAGTACCTCTCCGGGGTGTAGCCCCCCAATCCGACAGAGGTCGGAGCCAGCTGGGCTTCGTGAGACGCCTTCGACAGCAGTTCACCGCTGCCCACGGCCTCGAGGCCGATAGAAAGGACCCGCCGAAGGGCTGAGCTGGCGATCTACGTCGGGGCCAGCGCGGCGCAGACCGCGAAGGTGTAGATCTGGCGCAGCTCGAGGAACGCCCGGAGATCGCTCGTCGGCGTGATCTGTGCGTTGACCGACACGGTGACCGAACGTGATCCGTCGGGCGTGCCGCCGATGAACTGGGTGTAGCCGGCGGTGTTACCCGTGTGCCCGTACACGGTGCCGCACGAGGTCTGGTAGCGGAAGATGGCCAAGCCGGCGGCGTTGACGCCGGGCCCGGGGGGCTCGGAACTGCCGCCGTCGACGAATTGGAACTGCTCGGCACGGACGGCCGGGCTGATACCCACACCGGCGGCGTAGGCGCGCACGAATCGCTCGGCGTCGCGCGGCGTGGACACGAGGCCACCGGACGCCCACGCCCAACCGGCGGCGAAGAACGTGGTGAGATCGGTGAGCGACTCGGCGTCGTACCCGCGGATGACGGGGCTGGGTATGTCGACCCCACGGGGCAGGCTCGTGCGAGTCAGGCCGAGCGGGCCGTAGACCCGCTGCGCCAAGACCTCCTCGTATGGCTTTCCGGTGGCCGACTCGACCATCAGGCCGACGACGATGTTGTCGGAGTTCGAGTACACATATCGGCTGCCGGGCGCGAAGTCGAGCGGCAGGTTCTCGACGAACGACAACAGCTGGCGGGGCGGCGGCGCCACCTTCAGGGAGGCGAAGAGCGCCTGCTGGAACGCCGGGGACTTGGAGAAATCGCTGATCCCGCTGGTGTGGTTGAGCAGCTGGCGCAGCGTGATCGCCGACCACGCCGCCGGAAGGTCGGGCCGGCGGCTGCCGATCGTCGTGTCGAGCGACAGCAAACCGTCGCTCACCACGCTCAGCGCGGCGGCGCCGCTGAACGCCTTGGCGACGCTGGCCAAGCGCATGTGGTCGTCGATGTCGATCGGTCTACGGGTTTGGACATCGGCGACGCCCGCGGTGTGCAGGGTGACCTGAGGACCTCGGTGCACGACCACTGCGATACCCGGCGACGCTCCCTCAACCGTTACGAACCGCTTGAGCGCCGCTTGCAGCACCACGTCGGCGGCGACAGGACGAACGAAGGCTGCTTCTGCGGACCCGACGAAGGTAGCGAGGACCACAAATACGATGACGACGGTTCTGCGCATTCGACGGACGCTAACAGGACGCCGGCGCCTCCAGACGGCCCCGGGTCAGGCGATCTGCCGAGCCGGTCCAGGCTATAAATCGCGGTCTCCATCGGCTCCCCGCACAGAACAGCGCCGGCTCATCGCTTGCGAGAACGAAGGTCTCCGGCGCGGCCCGGCTACGGCCAATGGGGTCCGATGTACGGCTCGGAGTTCGCAGTTGCCCACGCGTGCGCCTCCTCGGCTCCGACCACCCCGACACCGTCCAGGCCCGGGCCAACCTGGCCGCCTCCTAGTCGTCGGCGGGGCGCACGGCCGACGCCCTCGCCCTCCGGGAGCAGGTGGTGGCCGACAGCGAGCGCTCCTCGGCCCGACCGCCCCCACACAGCGCATTCCGAGAGGCATTCGAAACGATGAAGGACGCCGAGGAGTAGAGACCCGATCCCCTCGGGGTACTAGACCGGCCCGCGTGGCGGCGCCGCGTCCCTGGAGTAAGGGTTGCTCGGCGAGGGCCGACGGTCAGGCGCAGACGGTGGGGACGCCCTTGGTTCAGGCGGGGAGGTCGACGATCGCGAGGTTCATAGGGAGCTGGTCCTTGCGGGGCTGCCCGGTCTGAAGGCGTTCGTCGAAGAAGTTGCCGGATACGAAGTTGTCGGTGTCGAGCACCTTCTGCACGGGCACCTGACCCCGATACACAAAGCTGTCGATCACGTACGGCAGGCCGTTGGCATCGAGGAAGTTGGGCCCGTCCATCAGCTGGAAGTGAAGATGGGTTGCGTTGGCGTTGCCGGTGTTGCCGAGCAGGGCAAGCTTGTCGCCCTTCTTGACCTTGTCGCCCAGCTTGACGGTGAGCGAACCCTTCTGGAAGTGGGCGTACATGGCATAGACGCCGCCACCGAGGTCGAGGATGACATTGTTCCCGTCGGCGTTCACGAGGTTCAGCTTGGGTCCGAGCACCGGGTCCTGGGAAGGGAGGATGCCCGGCGCGTTGGCTTCCTCGCCGTCGTGGATGCCCACAACAGTTGCGTCGGCGACCGCGAAGACGTCCTCGCCGTAGTCGACGTAGCTCTCGTTCTTGGTCTTGTCGCCGGTGTAGAAGGCACCCTCGTCGTTCGCCCGCTTCCAGTCGAAGGCGAACGTCTGACTGTTGCCGAGCTTGCCGTTGGCCGCGAGCAGGGCGCCACGGTGCGGGAACCCCGGGAGGCAGCACCCGGAGAACGCCACCCAGTTGGTGCCTTTCAGCGGTGCGCCGATGACCCGTGTCGTGCCGGCGGATATGTCGTAGGGCGTCGTGAGGTAGTCGAAGGGTGCCGACTCCCGGCCGATCACCGTGGCCTTGCCGATCCCGTAGAGATGGTGGAGGACGGCCTTGGGTGCCGCGTCGAGGGAATCGAACTGGAAGTCGACGTAGAGGACGCGGCTCTCATGGGGAGGGATCACGGCATCCTGGACCGACTGGGTGGTTGGTAGGCGCAGGCGGTTGCAGTTTCCGTAGGGACACGTCGGGTCGACAAGTGCCTTGCCCGAGAACGAGGCAACGACCTTCGTCGGGTCCTTGGCGTCCACGACCTCGAGCTTCTCGAGGGTCGCCGGAAGCGTGGAGGCGTTGAGGACGAGCAGGTTGTAGGCGACGTGGTACTTGCCGTCGGTCCCGGCGAACGGGAACGTTCCCGGCCCGATAGGGGTGAGCACCAGTGCCGTGTAGTTGTTCGGCACGGAGATCCCCGTGAGCGTGTCGGTCGATTTGCCGGTCGTTGTCGGCGACGGGCTCGACGAGCAGGCCGCCGCCGCGAGCGCAAAGACGACCAACAGCGGCACGAAACGACGCATCCTGACCCCCCAGCCTGACCGCCGAACCACGTTCCGCCGAAACGCTAACAGGGGGACCGCGCCGCTTCACCTCGCGACGCCAACCCCGGGCTGCGCAAACTTGGTTGACATCCGCAGGGCGGTGGAGGATGCTCCGGGTTCATCGACCGACATGGTCACGGCGGAAGGAACAGCATGGCGAACGGCGGATTTCCCACTCTGAAGAAGGGCAACGCGGACGTGGAGGGCAACGGCGTCCGTCGGGCCCAGTACCTGTTGCGGCAGAAGGGCTTCGACATCCAGCCCGACCACATCTTCGGCCAGGCCACCGAGGATGCGGTCAAGCAGTTCCAGCAGTCCAAGAACCTGGTCGTCGACGGCATCATCGGCGACCAGACGTGGAACGCTCTGCTGGTGACGGTCAAGAAGGGGAGCACGGGAGAAGCGGTCAAGGCCGTGCAGTCCCAGTTCCAGGTGGCCGACGACGGGATCTTCGGCCCATCCACGGAGTCCGTGGTCAAGACCTTCCAGACCCAGTCGGGGCTCACGGCTGACGGCATCGTCGGGCCGCTGACGTGGCGGGCCCTGGCCGGCAGTCCCATGCAGCCGCCCGGCACCTCCGGCTGATTCAGCACAGCTCCCACGTACTGGTTCCACACAACGGGGCCTGACCCCGTTGTGTGGAACCAGTTCGTGGGGATCTACTTCCTGTTGAGGGGTGGCGGGTCGTTCGGCGCGACGAGGGCACCGATCTGGCGCCAGACCAGGTCAGCGGCGTTGGCGCCGGTGGCTTCGGTGTAGCTCCCGTCGGGCCCGAACGCGTCCTCCGTGAACGTCAACGCGAGCGAAATCGCCACCTTCTGCGAGGGCAGGTAGGCGAAGGCGCCGGCCTCACCCGAGAAGAGCGGATCCTGCATCAGCCAGTTGCCGGTCTCGACGATGCCGAGTCCGTAGCTGTAGTTGTCGTTCTGGGCGAAGCAGGTCGCCGGGCAGACGGGCAGCGCCGTCGTCTTGCCCCGCAGGTCGGTCGAGACCATCTTCTTGTACGACTCCGGCGACAGCAGCTTGCCCGTGCCGAGAGCGATGGCCGTCGTGTCGAGGTCGAAGATGTTGGTCGTCTGGATGGCGCCATGGGTGATCGTCCACGACGGGTTCCAGAACGTGGACTCCTCGTAGAACCGCGTTCCCGCCGGGATGCCCAGGAAGGACCGGCGCTCGGAGGTGAACGAGTGCAGCGCCGGGGCGGGGATCGCCGGCGTGCTGTCGTTCCCCGACGTGTTCTTCAGCCCGAGCGGGCCGAAAACCTTCTCCTGCATCAGATTCGGAATCGTCTTTCCCGTGATCTTCTCGAGCGCCAAGCCGAGGATCAGGTAGTTGGTGTGGGCGTAGTTCCAGTTCGTGCCTGGGGTGTAGTAGAGCGGCTTCGACGTCACCGTGGCGAGAAGCTCTTGGGGTGTCCACTGCCGGAATGGGTCGGTGTAGAGGAGGGCGGCCGCGTCCTCGTTGCCGAGGACGAAGTCGACGTAGCCGGAGGTCATCTGGGCCAACTGACCGAGGGTGACCTCGTCGCTGTGGGGGATCTCCGGCAGCCACTTCGAGACCTTGTCGTCGAGGCTCACCACCTTCTCGTCGACGAGCATGAGCAACAGCGTGGAGACGTAGGAGATGGCCACCGCGCCGTTGCGGAAGTGCATGTCGGTCGTGGCCGGCACGCCGGTCATCGACTCCCCGAAGGCCTGGGTGGTGATCTCCTTGCCGTCGACGGTCACTCGAACGATGACCGAACGCAGGTGGCGCTCCGTCATCTGGCTCTGCACGAGCTTCGTGATCGACTCCGCCAGCGCCGGGTCGGCCGAGCGGACCGTCCCCTTCGTGGCCGATGATGTCTCCGAGGTGCTGTTGCTCGTCGAGGTGCAGCCGACAAGCATTCCCATGGCGCAGGCCAGAACGACGATCCGAGTCAGCTTCATGCGACTCATGTTTCCATGGAGACGAGCTGCGCACCGATCATCCGAGAGAGAGGGTTTGTGATGAAACGCCGAACGCTCCTGATCGCCACGCTTGCCGTCATGCTCAGCGCTTGCAGCGGCGATGGCAGCGGCTCGCCGTCGGGAACCGTGACCGGTCCGAAGTCGCTGACCCGGGCGCTCGCCGACATCGAGGATCAACCGAAGTACCAGTCCTCGGACTGGGGCTACTCGGTCCTGGACCAGACGACGGGTGACGTGCTGGCCGCCCAGAACGCCGACCACTACTTCGACCCGGGCTCGACCATGAAGACCTACTCCGTCTCCACCGCCTTGCGGCTCTACGACCCCGGTTACCAGTTCCACACCCCGGTGTACCAGGTGGGCAGTGTCAGCGGCGACACGTTGAACGGGAACCTCGTCCTGGTCGGCTCCGGCGACCTGAGCTTCGGGCTCCGCGAGCAGCCCGACGGGACCCTCCACTACGAGAACCTCCCGGCCCTCGACCACAGCTACGCGACCACCGGTTTCCCGGGCGCAGTGGAACCACCCGGCGACCCACTCACCGGCCTCGATGCGCTGGCCTCCCAGGTCCGCGCGTCGGGCATCTCGCAGGTGAGCGGCGACGTGGTGGTCGACGATCGGCTCTTCACGCCGTACAACGGCTTCTCCGACGGGCTCATCTCGCCCATCTGGGTCAACGAGAACCTCATCGACATCCTGGTCACACCGGGCAGCGACGCCGGCCAGACGGCGTCGATCAAGTGGCGACCGGTGACCGCGACCTACACCGTCGACAACCAGGCCACGACGGTGGCAGCAGACGGCACGACCGCCCTGGAGGTCAAGGAGGAGACGCCAGGTCGCCTCGTCGTGACAGGGACGATCGCGGCGGGGATACCACCGAGGTTGGTCGTCGCGGAGGTGAAGGACCCGGCAGCGTTCGCACGGACGGCGTTCATCGAAGCGCTGCAGCGGGCGGGTGTGGCGGTGACAGCCACCCCGACCGGCCCGAACCCCGCATCCCTTCTTCCCGCCAAGGACGGCTACCAGGCCGGGGACAAGCTCGGCGAGCACGTCTCGGCGACCCTCGCGCAGTACGCGTCGCTCATCATGAAGGTGAGCTACAACCGTGGTGCCGACCTGATGACGTGCCTGTCGGCCGTGAAGGCGGGAAGCACCGACTGCCAGAAGGGACTGGTGGCCTCGGTCGACACGATGACCGACCTGGGCCTGTCGAAGACGGCCGCGTACCCCTTCGACGGTGCCGGCTCGGACGACAGGAGCCGGACGACACCTGCCGCGCTGGCGACGTTTTACAAGGCGGCGACGCAAGCACCGTACGGGAAGGCGCTCTTCGACGCGCTGCCGGTCCTGGGCAAGAGCGGCACCGTGGCGGACGTGCTGGCGAGCTCGCCTGCGGCGGGCAAGGTCCAACTCAAGACCGGCAACCGTGTCGTCGGAACCGAAGCCGACCAGCTGATCGTGTTGGGAAACAGCTTGGCGGGCTACATCCAGACGAAGAGCGGCCGGCAGGTCACCTTCGCGATCGCGGTGGACAACGTTCCTATCTCGTCACCCATCGAGTTCCTGCAGGTGACCGACGACCAGGCCCGCATGGTGGAGTTCATCCAGCAGGGTCTCTGAGCTGGGCGCTCCGAGGACTCGTGCGTTGGGCGAACTGGGGCGGCGTACCGGCGTATGGCGCGGTTGAGCCGCCCCAGTTGCGGGGGGTCAGTTGCGGGGGGTCAGTCGTCGTCGGCGTCCCGGTAGGCGTCGAGGGCGGCCGGATCGAGCGGGCTCTCGTCCGTATGGGACCCCAGCTTCGTCGTCGGGCGGAACTCGGCCGGGCGAGAGCGGGTCGGTCGCCGCATCCCGGCGAGTGCCGGCCGCCAGCTGCTCCCGGTGACGAACAGGCCCAGCACGATGGCCAGGAGGCCGAGGCCGACGATCGGGAACGGGTTTGAGCCGGTGCGGGACAACGTTTGGGCCCGCACGGGCGTCGAGACGGCCGTCGTGCCGGTGGCTGCGGTGCCGACCCTGAAGGTCAGGGGCTCATAGTCGAAGTCCCCGACCGCCGCCAGGTTGGACCGGCATCTCACCTGGACGGTGTAGTCGCCGAGCGTGGCGTCCGGGGCGACGTTCAGCTCCAAGGAGAAGTCCCCGACGAGCACCTGATACTCCCTCACCGTCGGGTTGGTGATCTTGAGGGCAGGGGTGATGTCGATGAGGGGATCCCGTGTCGTCCCCGACCCGCTGCTCGGACACCCCGTGCCCGAGATCTTGATCTTGCTTCCCGGCGGGACCACGTCCGGGTCCACCTTGACCGAGCGGGTGAAGTTGGGCGTGGGGATCGACGATGTGACCGAGGACGTCGGGGTGGTGCTGGTGGAGCCGCCGGTGGTGGACGAAGTCGATGCGACGGTGGTGGACGTCGACGTCGTCGACGAGGTCGGCGAACCGTTCGTGACGGAGAAGGTGGTGGCGAGGGCGAGCACATTGCACGGGGGGTCACCGGGAGCCGCCACGTTGTAGGCAGGCTGGGCGAGCGTTCCCGTCGCCTGCGACGACGAGCCGAACGTGATGACGTAGGTGACCGGCGGGGACGGGGCTACGTCGTCCGTCGCCTGGCCGGCCGTGATCGGGTTCGGAGTCGCATAGGTCTTCGTGCGGGTGGCGGGCCCGACGACCGTGCAGGGTGCACCGGGAGCAGTCTCATGCTCGATTGCCAGCGCGATCTCGGTGATCCCGTCCGGCCCGACCGTGAAGGAGATCGGGTGCCCTTGGGCCGTCGTGCCGCTCCAGTCGCCCTGGAAATTCGCGCTCTGGGCGTTCGCGGAAATGGGTGTGAACAGGACGGCCAGCGCCAACATCACTCCCAGTGCACATGCACCGGCGCGCGTCCGACGAAAGGAAGCACGCAGTCCTGAACCCGCCGAGTTGAGCATCGCCGAACAGTATGGGTACGCCATGTCACTGTCAAGAATCCAGCCCAGTGCCCTCGGAGACGTCCGACAATAGGCGGACCGATCTCGGGCTCCCTGGTCGAAATAAGCAGCCGTGACCGGCTTGCCCGGATGCGACAGGATGGCACGGTGAAGGTCCTGGGCCTGCTCGGCGGCATGAGCTGGGAATCGACCGTGGAGTACTACCGGCTGGTCAACGAGGAGACCCGCGCCCGCCTGGGAGGACTGCACTCCGCCCCGCTGCTGCTGTGGTCGGTCGACTTCGCGGAGATCGGGGAGCTCCAGGCGTCGGGGCGGTGGGACGAGGCTGGTTCCCGGCTGGCGCGGGTCTCTTCGTTGACCAGGCGCCCGGGCGCTCGAGCAGGCGGGAGCCGAGCTCCTCGTGCTGTGCACGAACACCATGCACAGGGCGGACGCCGTCGACGCCTCCGTTGGCATCCCCCTGATCCACATCGTCGACTGCGTGGCGGCGGCCGTCTCTGCCGGTGGGATGCGATGGGTCAGGCTCCTTGGGACCCGCTTCACGATGGAGGACTCGTTCTGGTCGGACCGGATGCGTGGCACGGCATCGAGCTCCTCGTTCGTGCCGGAGACACATCGGTTCCCCTCTTCCCGTCGACCGCCTTACACGTTCGGAGCGCAGTGGACGCCGCGTTGATTCCGTAGTTCGAGACCGCTGGTCGGCATCCCGGCGACCATCCCGAACGGCACGGTGAAGACCAGGGCGACGACCAGCCATACCACCACCGGCGTCGCCGCCCCGTTCCGCTGCTCCTCGTACCGCTCGTACGTCGCGGCCGTGTCGCCGTGGACGTCGATGGCGTGCTGCTCGGCAGTGGACGGTCGGGCATACAGGTACTCCTCCGAGCTGAGGGCGATGGCCAGGTACGCCGGCATGGCGACGCACAACCCCAGGACGACAGTGGCGACGACGCGGGCGATGAGAGGAGACTCCCGTCCGACGATGGCGGCGCAGCCGGCGATGACGACCGCCGACGCCGAGCAGGACAATGCCGTAGAACAACACCATCAGGGCGCCCAATCCCTTGGCTCCGCCGTCGGATTTCCAGGCGGCACCGTCGACGACCAGCGCGGCGCCGAACAGGACGGCCATCACGGCCAGCGTCGCGAACAGCCCGCCGACGCCGAGGCGCAGCGGCGGCAGTCCGAGCAGCCCGTTCCGTCGGTCCGAGGCGAACCCCCTCGTCCACCTCCGACCGATGACGCCGGCGAGGAGACCGACAGCGAGGAGCAGGCACGCGCCGGCCATCCTGACGGCGGTCGCCCGTCTCGGTGGGTCGGGTGCGGCGGGGGTCGACCAGCTGGCCAGGAAGCGGGCGACCACGATCTTCTGGCCGATCCCCGGCGCTCCCGTCGCGCCGACGACGAGCACCCGGCCGTCTGACAGGATCGACATCGCCACGGGCTCAGTGGGGCCCGACCCGCGGGCGAAGGCGCCATGGCCGCCGAAGGACGGGTCGAGGGTGCCGTCGGGCAGGTAGCGGGCCAGCACTGTCCCGACGTGTTCGGCCATCACGACGACCCGGCCGTCGCCATCCTGGGCGGCCGCCAGCGCCGACATCGACGGCAGGACCCGTGCCGTGGCCGCCGCGCCCGCCGCGAACGTCAGATCCGGCGAGCCGTCGGGACGCAGGCGGTGGACCGCGGCGGGACCGACCTCCTCGGGGTCTCCCAGCAGGAGGCTGCCGTCCGCCTGCATCGAGGTGATGTCGCCGGATACGTCGGCGACACCGTTCGAGCCAAAGCCTGCATCGGGGATGCCGTCAGGCGTGAAGGCGTACAAGCGCAGCCTGGCCGGTCCGCCGCCTCGCTCGACGAGCACGATCCCGCCGGTAGGGGTCACGTACACCGGGCCAGGCGGCGTCGCCCGGTCCGTCGGGGCGATCCTGACGGTGCCGCCGGTGCCGAAACCCGC
The DNA here is from genome assembly GCA_963825765.1 of uncultured Acidimicrobiia bacterium. Classification (GTDB taxonomy): domain Bacteria; phylum Actinomycetota; class Acidimicrobiia; order Acidimicrobiales; family AC-14; genus CAWGUU01. Next base: position 478,258 of record CAWGUU010000009.1, on the reverse strand, counting down.
ATCCGGCGACCCGCCGGGCCGTAGACGGCTGACGAAGGAGGGATCGTCGCCGAACGGGTCGTTGTCGCTGTCGCGAACCATGCCGGCGAACACGACGCTGCCGTCCGATTGGACCGCCACGCCGGACACGGTGTCCCAGCCGGCCATGGTGACGGAGCCGCCTCGGCCGAAGGTCCGGTCGGGGGCTCCGGGACAGATAGCGGCTGACTCCGTTGTTGAAGTCGCTGGTCAGGACGATCCCGGTGCCCGCGACGACGATCATGTCCCCGGAGACGGCGAGCGCGCCGACATCGCGTCCGGCCGGCTCTAGGGTCCCACCCCGCCCGAAGGTGGTGTCGACCGAACCGTCGGGCAGCCACCGGTGGAGAGTGGGACGGAACCCGTCGACGAGGCCGAGCACGACGATCCGGCCCCCTTCGTCCACCGCCATGGCGAGCGGTCGCTCGTCTCTCGGGTGGCCCGTCTCCGCCACACCGCCGTTGCCGAACGAGGTGTCGATGCCCAAGACGGGCGGCAGGGCCTGAGCATCCGCCGGGGCCAGGTCCGACTGCACCAGCACAAGCAAGGGGACCAACAGCGCCAGCAGCACGAGAGCCGGCATCCGCGGCTTGGACCGTCCATTCGGAACGATGGTTACGGACCAGCCGACCGGCCTCAGCGTATCGAGCCACGGCGTGCCGGGGTGTTTGAGCCGCCGTCCTCGGCGGAAAACTACCGGTACGCATTCGGCCCGGCACCGAGCGTGGCGATTTCTGGCATCTCGGCCCGGGTCCCTGACCGCAAAGGAGCTTCACCATGGGTATCGGCGTGAGCGTGTTCCTCATCGCCGTCGGCGCCATTCTGGCCTTCGCCGTCGACGTGGCCGTCTCCGGCCTCGACCTGACGACCGTCGGTTACATCCTCATGATCGCCGGCATCATCGGCCTCATCTGGAGCCTGTTCGTCTTCGGTGGCGGTCGTGGCTTCGGTCGGCGCACCGTGATCGACGAGTACGACGAGCCTGCCGCTTCCCGCCGCCAGGTGGTCCGCGACGACTACGTCTGATCAGAAACAGGCACGTCTGATCCACTACCGGGTCCGAGCGACCCGTTCGCTGATCAACCCGGGCCGGTGGCTCGGAGGACCGCCAGGCTCCGGCCCGGCATCTCCATCGAGTCGCCGGCCTTGACCTGATCCCCCTCGGCCAGGGCGTCGGCGGTGTCGACGACCTTGACCCAACGGCTGGAGAACCGCTCCGGGGGCAGGGTGAACTCCACGGCGTCCTCGTGGGCGTTGAACGCCACGAGGAAGCTGTCGTCGACGACTCGTGCGCCACGGGAGTCGGTGGTGGCGATGGCGTCGCCGTTGAGGAAGACGGCCATCGACTTGGCGAATCCGGACTCCCAGTCCTTCTCTTCCATCTCGGTGCCGTCGGGACGGAGCCAGGCCAGGTCGGCGATGCCCTCGCCGTGAAGGGGTCGTCCCTGGAACCAGCGCCGGCGCCGGAACACCGGGTGCTCCCGGCGCAGGGCCACCATCCTGGTGGTGAAGGCGACAAGGGTGCCGTCGAGGTTCTCCCAGTCGAACCACGACGTCTCGTTGTCCTGGCAGTAGGCGTTGTTGTTGCCACCCTGGGTGCGGCCCATCTCGTCGCCCCCCAGGATCATGGGGATCCCCTGGGAGAGCAGCAGGGTGGCGAGGAAGTTGCGGCGCTGCCGAGCCCGCAGCTCCAGCAACTCGGGATCGTCGGTCGGCCCCTCGACCCCGCAGTTCCAGGACCGGTTGTGGTCTTCGCCGTCGGCGTTGCCCTCCTGGTTGGCCTCGTTGTGCTTCTCGTTGTACGAGGTCAGGTCGGCCAGGGTGAACCCGTCGTGGGCGGTGACGAAGTTGACGCTGGCCGACGGCCGGCGTCCGCCCGACTCGTACAGGTCGGAGCTGCCGGTGAACCGGTAGGCGAGCTCGGAGAGGGTCTGGTGCTCGCCCCGCCAGAAGTCGCGCACGGTGTCGCGGTACTTGCCGTTCCACTCCGACCACAGCGGGGGGAAGTTGCCGACCTGGTAGCCGCCATGGCCCAGGTCCCAGGGCTCGGCGATGAGCTTGACCTGGCTGACGACGGGGTCCTGCTGGATCAGGTCGAAGAACGCCGACAGGCGGTCGACGTCGTGGAACTGGCGGGCGAGGGTGGCAGCCAGGTCGAACCGGAAGCCGTCGACGTGCATGTCCACGATCCAGTACCGCAGCGAGTCCATGATCAGCTGCAGGACGTGGGGATGGCGCATGTTGAGGCTGTTGCCGGTGCCGGTGGTGTCGTAGTAGAAGCGGCGGTCGTCGTCGACCAGGCGGTAGTAGGCGGTGTTGTCCAAGCCCTTGAGGGACAGGATGGGGCCCAGGTGGTTGCCCTCGGCGGTGTGGTTGTAGACGACGTCGAGGATCACCTCGATCCCTGCCGCGTGCAGGGTCTTGACCATCTGCTTGAACTCCTGGACCTGCTGTCCCTCCTGGCCGCGGGCCGCATACTCGTTCTGGGGCGCGAGGAAGGCGATGGAGTTGTACCCCCAGTAGTTGCGCAGGTCGTTCTCGACGAGGTGGCTGTCGTGCACGAACTGGTGGACGGGCAGCAGCTCGACGGCGGTGACCCCGAGCGTCTTCAGGTAGTCGACGGCCACCGGGTGACCCAGGCCGGCGTAGGTGCCCCGGAGCTCCTCGGGGATGCCCGGGTGGCGCTGGGTGAAGCCCTTGACGTGGACCTCGTAGACGACCGACTCGTGCCAGGGCGTCCGGGGGTGGCGGTCGTTGTCCCAGGCGAAGTACGGGCTGGTCACCACCGCCTTGGGCATGCAGGGGGCGCTGTCGTCGTGGTTGGTGGAGCCTTCCGGGTCGTCGAAGCGGTAGTCGAACAGCGCCTCGTCCCAGGAGACCTCACCCTCGACCGCCTTGGCGTACGGGTCGAGCAGCAGCTTGGAGGGGTTGCAGCGCAGGCCCTGGGACGGGTCGTTCGGCCCGTGCACCCGGAAGCCGTAGCGCTGGCTGGGCCCCATGTTGGGCAGGTAGCCGTGCCAGCAGAGGGCGTCGACCTCGGGCAGGTCGACGCGGGTCTCGTTGCCGTCGGCGTCGAAGAGGCACAGCTCGACCCGCTCCGCGACCTCGGAGAAGACGGAGAAGTTGGTGCCCATGCCGTCGTAGGTGGCGCCCAGCGGGTAGGGCTCGCCCGGGAGAATCTCGGTGGACATCGCCATTTCCTACCCCAACTGGCGACCCCCCCCAGCGAGGTTCCCCGGGCGACCTACCGGGTACGAACCCCTCGACCAAGGAGGAACGACAACGATGGTTGACAACTTCGACGAGATGAAGGGCCGGGTCAAGGAAGCCGCCGGCGACCTCACCGACGACCCCGAGCTCAAGCAGGACGGCCAGATCGACCAGGTCAAGGGCAAGGCCAAGGGCATCGTCGACAAGATCGGCGACAAGCTCAAGGGCTAGTCCACGCTCGGGGCACGCTCGGGGGGCTCTGCCCCCCGAGTTCCCCCCGAAGCGAAACCAAGCTCGTACGGCCCCGGCCCGCCGATATGGGCCGTAACCTCGGGGCCATGGCCACTCCCGATGTCGCCCCGCTGGACGTGGCCCCGCTCGACGTGGATGCGCTCAAGCGACGGGTGATCGACGCCGTCGACAGCCGGGCGGCCCTCCTCGTCGACGTCTCGCACCGCATCCACGAGCGTCCCGAGCTGCTGTTCGAGGAGCGGTTCGCAGCCGACCTGCTCGCCACCACCCTCGAGGACGAGGGCTTCGGCGTCGAGCGCGAGGCCTTCGGCATGGAGACCGCGTTCGTCGGGCGACCGGCCGCCGAGCCCGGGGCCCCCCGGGGCGGGCCCCTCGTGGCCATGCTCTGCGAGTACGACGCCCTGCCCGGCCTGGGCCACGGCTGCGGCCACAACATCATCGCCGCCGCCGGACTGGGAGCGGGGCTGGCCGCGGCCACCGTCGCCTCGGTCGCCGGTGGTCGGCTGGCCGTCATCGGGACGCCCGCCGAGGAGGGCGGGGGCGGCAAGGTCATCCTCGGCGACCGTGGGGCATTCGACGCCGTCGACGCCGCCCTGATCGTCCACCCGGCGGCCACCGACCTGCTCGTCCCCGACGTGATCGCCATCGCCACCTTCGAGGTGACCTACTCCGGCGTCGGGGCCCACGCCGCCGCCGCGCCCCACCGGGGGCGCAACGCGCTCGACGCCGCCGTGCTCGGCTACAACGCGGTGGCCGCCCTCCGCCAGCACATCGAGTCCTCCGACCGGGTCCACGGCGTGTTCAAGGAGGCCGGCGAGAAGCCCAACATCGTGCCCGACCGGGCAGTGGCCGAGTGGTACGTCAGGTCGGCCACCCTGGCCAGCCTCCAGCCCCTCAAAGCCCGGGTCCTCGCCTGCCTGGAGGCGGGCGCCGCCGCCGCCGGCTGCGCGATGGTGGTGCAAGTCACGGCGCCGGAGTACTCCGACCTGCGCAGCAACGGTCCGCTGGCCGAGCTCTACCGGGCCAACAGCACCCGCTTGGGACGGGTGCCGGCCGACCCGAGCCCGGCCACCAGGATGGTGGTCAGCACCGACGTGGGGAACGTCAGCTACCTGACGCCCACCATCCACCCCATGGTGCGGGTGGCGCCGGCGGAGGTGTCGTTGCACTCGACCGAGTTCGCCCGCTGTGCCGCCTCGCCCGACGGTGACCGGGCGGTGCTGGACGGGGCCAAGGCCATGGCCATGACCGCCGTCGACCTCTGGCTCCGGCCCGAGGCCATGGCGGAGGTCCGCGCTGCGTTCGACCCGGAGTCGTAACCTCGGCCCTCCGATGCCGTACCCCTACGCCAGCGAGACCTGGACCGACGACGAAGCCGACGTCCTGCGTCGCTACTTCAGCAACCTCGACGGGCCCGTCTTCGCCCTGGTCAACCTGCCCGAGGTCGTCAAGGGCGCCCTGTTCGCCCGCTACTCGCGGTCCTCCAAGAGCCTGCGGCGGCTCTTCCTGGACGAGTTCGTCGACGAGCTGGACACCTCCGGCGACGCCTCGATCGACGCCACCATCGGCCTCCGGCGGGCCGAGAAGCTCTACCAGCGGGTGTTCTTCGAGTACGGCGACGACTCGGTGGCCCAGCTCGGGGGCGTCCACCTCGCGTGCGAGCAGGCGTCGAACGTCCTGACCAAGGTGCTCGAGTGGGGACGGCTCATGTCCTACCTGGAGCAGAGCACCCGCTACGTGGCCTACGACACCCGCCTCGACGGCCGCTACCGCTACTACCGCGACCCGGCGGTGCTGGCCTCGCCCCTCGGCACTCGCTACGTGTCCGACGTCGACCGCCTGTTCGACACCTACGCCGACCTGGTGCCGCTGCTGGAGGCGTTCTACCGCGAGCGCCACCCGAAGGAGCCTGCGGACTCGGACCTGGTGTGGCGTCGCTCCATCCGGGCCAAGGCGTTCGACTCCCTTCGGGGACTGCTCCCGGCGGCCACGCTGTCCAACGTCGGCATCTACGGCACCGGCCAGGGCTACGAAGCGCTGCTGCTGCGCATGCGGGCGTCGGCCCTGCCCGAGGCCCGGGACTACGCCGGGCTGATGCTGGGGGAGCTGCGCAAGGTGATCCCGTCGTTCCTGACAAGGGTCGACCGGCCCGAGCGGGGAGGGGAGTGGTCGGCCTACCTGGCCGCCACCGCCCGTGCCACCGAGGAGGTCGCCCGCCGGCTCTTCGCCGACGCCGAGCCCGAACCTCGGCCGACGGTGACCCTTGTCGACTTCGACCCCGAGGCCGAGGAGAAGCTGCTGGCGGCCATGCTCTACCCCTTTGTCGACGTCCCCGACGACCAGGTGCGGGCACGGGTCCGGCGGCTGACCGCCGCCGAGCGCCAGGAGGTGGTGGCCGCCTACGTCGGCGAGCGGGCCAACCGCCGCCACAAGCCGGGGCGGGCGCTGGAGACGGTGAGCTACCGCTTCGACGTCCTGTCCGACTACGGCGCGTTCCGGGATCTCCAGCGCCACCGCATGCTCACGCTGCAGTGGCAGCCGCTGGGGCCCCGCCACGGCTACGTGCTTCCTCCCGACGTGGTGGCCGCCGGCGTGGGCGACCGCTTCGAGGAGGCGATGGCCCGCTCGGCCGCCCTCCATGACGCCCTGGCCGGGCCCTTCCCGGCCGCCGCCCAGTACGCCGTCGCCCTGGCCTTCCGGATCCGGTACTCGATCGAGATGAACGCCCGGGAGGCGGTCCACATGCTCGAGCTCCGCACCGCCCCGGCCGGCCATCCGGAGTACCGCCACGTCTGCCAGGAGATGCACCGGCTGATCGCCGAGCAGGCCGGCCACCTCACCGTCGCCGGGCTCATGCGGTTCGTCGACCACAGCCCGACCGGGGCCGACAGTGGCCGTGGCCTGGGGCGACTCGACGCCGAGCGACGTTCGGAGGCCCGCCGGCGGGCGGCCGGGGCGGCCGCCCCGTCCGAACCCTCAACATCTGCTTCAGACTAAATCGGCACTATCCGTGACCTGCGGGTACGTGGAACGTGGCAGGTCAGACGGGGTGCTCCACTGGTTGCGTCGGGGCTGCGGATGGGGCAAGTTACGCCAAGTCCACGGCGCCCAACCCCCGGGTCGTGGGTCTCGGCGTCAACGCTTCGGCGCGGTGCCGAGGAGGGGGCATGTGGGCAAGCGCGGATTCGGGGGACCAAGTAGACAACGTTCTGATAACCCCCCTCCTTGGCCGAGGCATCTCTCGGACGGGGTGGGAGGGCGAAGGAACGGTCCCAACGGTCCCCTGGATCCCGCGCTGTGACCATTAGCGATGACGCCTCGTCTATGCTCCCGGCGCCGCTGGCCAAGGAGACGGAATCGGGCGCATGGCTGACCCTCGAGCAGAAGACCTCGCCGACGTCGGCGAACCCGACGACCCTGACATCGTCGAGCTCGAGGCGCTCGACGAGAGCGACCTCATCGACGACGACGAGGACGACCTTGCCGACGACGACCTCGGCGACGACGATCTGGAGACTGGCGACGTCGTCGACGTCGACGTCATCGACGTGACCGACCCGGTCGTGGCCGCCGTGGTCGTCGTCGCCGACGCCGACGACGAGGACGACGACGAGGACGACGACGACGACGATCCCGACGACGTCGAGGCCGGCCTCGACGTCATCCTCAAGGATCGGCTCGTCGTGGTGGACGAGACCGACGACGAAGAGGACGAGGTTCCCGACACCGACGACCGCACCGAGGGATCCACGAAGGTGCTGCCGAAGCGGCCAGGGGAGTTCGTCTGCCAGTCGTGCTTCCTGGTGAAGCACCCCAGCCAGCTGGCCGACGCCGAGCGCACCCTCTGCCGGGACTGCGTCTGAGTCTCACCCTGTTCGGTGTGCCGGCCTGCCAGACTGGCGGCGTGGACACACGGGGCAGGCCCTAGGTGGAAGCCTGCCGGCCGGCGGAGGAGGCAGACCTGCCACGGCTGGCGGAGCTGGCCCGGGCGGGGATCGACGAGCTGGCCCCGATGCGCGGCGGCGCCGTCTGGCTGGCCCGTGAGGCCCGCACCGAGCCGCTGGACGAGAGCCTGCGGCTGGCGCTGAAGGATCCTGAGGCCCGCGTGCTCGTCGGGACGATCGACGGGACGGTCGTCGGCTACGCCGTGGCCCGGGTGGAGCGCCTCGACGACGGCCGCTGCCTCGGCGTCATCGACGACATCTTCGTGGAGGAGGGCGCTCGCGGGGTCGGGGTGGGGGAGGCCATGATCGGCGACCTCGTCGAGTGGTGCGCGGGCCAGGGCTGCATCGGCGTCGACGCCATGGCCCTGCCTGGCCACCGCGCCACCAAGAACTTCTTCGAGACCTTCGGGTTCACCGCCCGCAAGCTGGTCATGCACCACCGGCTCGTGGCCGACGCCGAGGCCGAGGCAGCGGAGGTCCGGGTGCCTCCGGGCGAGGTCGAGGCCGACGTCGTCGAGGATTCGGCATGACGCCCGAGGTGTGCGTGGGGGCCATCGCGGTGGAGGACGACAGGCTGCTGCTCGTGCGCCGGGGGCACGGACCGGCGGCGGGGGCCTGGTCGGTGCCCGGGGGCAGGGTGGAACCGGGGGAGACCCTCGCCGAGGCGGTGGTGCGGGAGCTGCTGGAGGAGACGGGCGTGGAGGGCGTCTGCGACCGGCTGGTCGGGTGGGTGGAGCGGATCGGCGCCGAGCACCACTTCGTCATCCTCGACTTCGCAGTGACCGTCCTGGCCGGGCCTGAGGAGGACGAGCCCACCGCGGGCGGCGACGCCGCCGAGGCGGCGTGGGTGCCGCTGTCGGAGGTCGCCCATCTGGCCCTCGCCGACGGCTTGGCCGAGTTCCTCCACGAACACGGCATCGTCTCCGTCATCGCCTGAGCGCGGCTGCCGGGGTCGCCGGGTCTCGCGGCGAGAGTACAAAAAGCCGCATATATGAGGGTTTTTTGCACACTCACCTACCATTTCGCCGTCCAGCGTGCAGAAACGTCGCTCTATGCGACTGTTTTGCACGGTCACTGAGGGAGTTCTAGACCCTCTCGGAATCCGGCAAGGCCTCGGACGCCGGGGCGGTGGCCTCGACCGGGGCGGTGGCCTCGACCGGGGCGGTGGCCTCGACGGGGGCGGTGGCCTCGACCGGGGCGGTGGCCTCGACGGGGGCGGTGGCCTCGACGGGGGCGGTGGCCTCGACGGGGGGCGCCGGCGAGGGGGCCGGCGGCGCGGGCGGAGGGACGGCGGGGGCGGGGCGGGTTCCGGGGGCGGGCGGGGCCGGCCGCGGCGCACGGGGGCGCGGTGGGCGGGCGGGGGGTGCCTTGTCGTCGGCCACGAGGGCGGCGAGGGCAGGGACCCGCGGGGCGGCGAGCCTGATCGCCTTGGTCAGCTCAGGGCCAGGCTCGGCGGGGACGCCTCTGGGCTTGACGGTGCGCCGCACCGGTGAGGCCGCGACCGCCTCGAGGACGGCGGCCCAACGGTCGGCGGTGGTGTCGGCCGTCAGCGCGTCGCTGGCCGCTTCGGTCAGGCGGGCGGCGAAGTCCGCTGGAAAGCGGAACCCGGGCTCGGGCGGGCGGCCGCTGAGGCGCAGCGCCCGGACGACCCTGCCGGCGTCGAGCGACGTGGTGATCTCGTCGACCCAGGCCTTCTGCTCGGCCGCCGACCGACGATCGAGAGCCTCCCGCAGCTTGACCGCCAGGGTCCTGCCTTCGTCGTCACGGGCGACATCGGCGCCGGTGACGACCGCCCGGAGGTCGCGAAGGCTGATCTCGTCCACGCCGGCGGCGGCGGCCTCGGCTCTGTCACGCCACTCCCCGGCCCGCAGCCGCGGGAGAAGGTCCTCGGCGATGGCCATCAAGGCCTCGGCTTTGATCTCGGGCCCACCCACGGCGCGCGCCTTGGCGTTCTGCTCCTCGACGGCCTGGCGGACCGCCGGCAGTCCGCCCCTGAGCACATGCTCGGCCACGACCCGCTGCTCGGGCGACAGCTCGGAGACCACGGAGTCGCGGTGGGCGCGGCCGGGCTGCAGCCGCTTCGCCGGCGGACGAGCGGGTGCCGTGGGACCACCCGGGGCCCGCGCCGGACGGTCGGAGCGCTCGTAGCCGGGTCGGCCGCGGACCGGACCGTCACGCTGCGGGCGGGCGGCGGCAGCCGGACGGTCGCGCCCCCCGGCACGGTCGCCGGCAGGTCGGGCGCCGCCGGGCCGGTCGCGGCCGGCGGGGCGGGAGGCAGCAGCACCGGTGCCAGCAGCACCGTCGCCAGCGGCAGAACCGCTCCCAGCAGCGCCGGCGTCGGCAGAAACGGCCTCGGCAGAGTCGGCGCCGGCGGGACGAGCACGGCTGGCAGCGCGGTCAGCGCCGGGACGGTCAGCGCCGGGACGGGCGCCGCCGGGGCGGTCATCGCCGGGACGGGCACGGCCGGCAGCGCGGTCAGCGCCGGGGCGGCCGCCGCCGGGGCGGTCGCGGCTGGCGGCGGCGCGGGCGGCGCGCTCACCGCGGTCGGGCGTGCGGGACGGACCTCCGTCGGCACCGGGCCGGCCGGCCTGGGGGCCCCGGCCGGCGCCCTGTCGGGGCCGACCCTGGTCCGGGCGGCCTCGTCCGTCGCGCGGGCGGTCGCGGTCGCGGTCGTCGCGTCCGCCTCGTCGACCGCGATCACCCGTGACATCGGTGCGGAGGTTCGTCGTGACACCCGGCTCCTCCTTGCCCGAGCCGAGGATGGCGATCCGCTCGGGCTCGGCCCGCTTCGGCGTGGTGCTGGCGGTGGAGCGTACGAGGATGCCCTCGAGCTCGAAGTCGGCCTCGGCTCGCAGGACGTCGCCGACCTTGGCGCCGTCGGGGAGCACCGACGCCTCCAAGCTGCCCTTGGGCTGGCGGGCGCCCGCCGCCCGCCACGTCCACGTCCCGTCGGGACGGCAACTTGTCAGCTCGATTTCGATGCGGGGCATGGCCGGCTCAACCTAGCGGAGCGCCCGGGCCGGCAGGTCTGCCGTCCGACGACGCTCGTGTCGCAAACCAGGCTAGCGCCCCGCTCCGGGCGCCCGTCCAGGCGGCGATCCCAGTCCCCGGTACCGTCGGGAGATGGGACCGGCGATGGCGGACCGATGGCGGGTCGTCCCCGGTGCGGCTGTCGACCTGCGCACGATCGACCCCCTTGGCCTCGGCCCGCCGGACGCCAAGGAAGAGGCCACAGCCGAGCTCGACGACCTCGCCGCCCGGCTGGGGGAGCTGCAGGAACGGCTGTGGGCCGAGCGCCGCCGATCGCTCCTGGTCGTGCTGCAGGCCCTCGACGCCGGCGGCAAGGACGGCACCATCAAGCATCTTTTCCGCTGCGTGAACCCGGTGGGCGCCCGGGTCGCCTCGTTTCGCAGCCCGACGGAGGAGGAGCTGGCCCACGACTTCCTCTGGCGTGTCCACCTCCACACGCCCGCCGAGGGAGAGCTCGTCGTCTTCAACCGCTCGCACTACGAGGACGTCGTGGCGGTCCGTGTCCGCCGCCTCGCGCCCGAGGACGTCTGGCGGCCCCGGTACCGGGCCATCCGCGAGTTCGAGCGCACGCTGTCGGAGGCCGACTGCACCATCGTCAAGCTGTTCCTCCACATCTCCGAGGAGGAGCAGGCCGAGCGGCTCAGGGCCCGGCTCGACGACCCCACCAAGCAGTGGAAGTTCCGCGTCGAGGACCTCGACGACCGCGCCCTGTGGGACGAGCACCAGGTCGCCTACCAGGAGGCCATCGCGTCCACGTCCACCGACCGGGCGCCGTGGTACGTGGTGCCGGCCGACCGCAAGTGGTTCCGGAACTGGGCGGTCAGCCAGATCCTGATCGAGACCCTCGAGGCCCTCGACCCGCAGTATCCGCAGGTCGAGGGGCTCGAAGGGGTCGTGGTCGTCTAGGACGCTGCTGATCAAGCCCGTCTTCGGCGCCTGACGACGGCATTTCGCACGCAAGTGCGCTGGTCAGGCGCCCGGCTGCAGAGCGGCCGATGCGATGATCAGCGGCGTCCTAAGCCAGGAACCGACCGGACGCCTTGGCCGGCGCGGGGGCCGGGGGCAGGTCGCGGAAGAACTGGTCGGCCTGGCGGGCCACGTTGCGGACGGCGGCGTAGTTGGCGCTGGCCCCGATGGTGGCGCCGATGCCGAACGGGATGGCCCGCCCGATCATGGCGTGGCCCCGCCTGGTCGCCCACGTGACGACCATCCGGTGGCTGAGGAAGCGGTTGGCCTGCCGGAGCAGCTCGACGGCCATCGCCGCGTTCTGTCCGGAGAAGTTGCTCTCGATCGAGTGGGGCTCACCGGTGGTCAGCTCGCCGTGGGTCCTCCCGTAGGCCAGGACCGACACCACCCACGTGCGGCGCTCCTCGACCTCGGCCTCGGTGTGGCCGTGCACGGCGGCCATGGTCAGCACCAGGTCGGCCAGCCGGCGGGAGAACCAGCCCAGCTCGGCGGCGGCCGCCCCGATGGACTTCACCGCACCGAAGTGGGCCACCGACGACAGACCGCCGGCGGCCGCTCCGACCACCGCCAGCTCGTTGGTGAACATCCGGGTGACCTCTTTGACCTTGTCCTCGAGGGTGGCACCCTTGACCGTCTTGGCGATCTTGAGCGCCTGGTCCCAGCGGGTCTCGGCGGCCCTGTCGAAGGCGGTGAGGAAGGTCCTGCCGCCCTGGGGCGGAGCAGGTGCCGACAAGTCGACGGGCGCCGGGACGGCCTGGACCGACCTCATGTAGGTCGGCGTCGGGACGGCGACCGCCTTCGTCGGGACCGGGGCCCGGGCTCGCGCCGCTGTCGACCTGGGCCGCATCGCGGGCGCGCGCGCGACGACCCGTCCTACCGACGACACCAGGGACCCTGTGAGACGCGATGAGTTGGTCACGTCCCCCAACGTAGGCCGTGGGCCGGGCCGGTGTCAGCCACCTTGACCGAACCTATTCTTGGCGCCCATGGCCTGGCGCCGCCTCATCTCGCTGCAGGACATCCACGCCACCCTCGACGGGGTGCACCACCGCGTCCTGGCCGCCGAGTGGGACGACGAGACCGGCGCGGTGAAGATCGTGTGGCCGCCGGGAGCGGCCGCCTTCGCCAGCCAGTCGCGGCGGGTGGTGGAGGTCGACGACTACGAGCCGACCGACCACTACGGCTTCCCAGGCAGCTTCTTCTAGCGGGAAGGGGCAGCGGCCCGCGTGCCCGGCTCCCTCGGCCGGGCTTCTCCCAGCCGACATACGGGTAGGTTGCAGGCGGGACGTCAAGAAGGAGGCGCTGTGAAGGAGCTCGAGGAGATCGAGATCATCTGCCGGGGGATTCTCCAGAAGACCATGAGCCGAGCGAACACCATCTCCGAGATCGCACCGGAGGCACCGTCGGCCGACTACCTCACCGGGCACGGTGCCGGGCACCTGGAGGGACAGGCGGCGGTGGCCGCCCTCGTGCTCAGCCTCCTCAAGGGCGAGTCCGCCACCCAGATCCTGGAGGAGGCCCGCAGCGCGGCCGCCGTCGACGCGTCGTTCCCGTTCGACCTGCACCTGAACATCGACGGCATGACCCCGTTGCCGGAGGAGATCCCGCCCGAGGAGTTGGCAGGCGACGGGGGTCAGCCCGACGTTCCCCCCGCCGTCCGATAGAACCGGACCCCGTCGACGGTCTCCACCAGCTCGTAGTCACGCTGGACCACCTCCCATAGGGGCGTCAGGTCGAGGGCGTAGTGCTGCGACCCGCGGATGGCGGCGCTGCTGGTGTCGACGATCAGCGCCGGGGGGTGTGACGCCATGTCGGCGGCCAGCAGGTCCCAGGCGCCCGGCAGGCCGTCGGTCGGCTCTCCGATCGAGGGGTCACGGCCCCCGGAGTTGCCGGTCAGGAACCCGGTGTGGATGAACCGGGTGGCCGGCTCACGGTTGGCCGCCCAGTACAGCTCCGGGTACTGGCCCCACACGAAGATCCGCTCCTGCGGCGATGTGAGGGCCTCGATGCGGGAAACCAGCGTCGCGTAGGCCGGGATGCCGCGGTCGGCCGGCGGGAAGAACGCGAACCCCCACATGGCCAGGACGGGCACGAGGACGCCCGCCGCCGCCCACCGCCACGCCCGCCGGGTCGCGGGCAGGCCGGCGGCCGCCATGAGGACGAGTGGGGGCAGCAGCTGCAGGTAGTAGTGCCCGAAGAAGCGGAAGCCGGCCAGGACCGCCACCGCGGCGCCGGCCAGCCAGAGCCACAGGTCGACGGTGACCGCGCCCCGCCGGTGGGCCACGACGCAGCACCAGACCACCACCCCGTTGAAGACGACGAACGCGCCGGTCATGCCGACGCCCCGCACCGCCGTCCCCAGCAACGAACCCCGAAGGGCCAGGTAACCGCCGTTGCCGGTGACCGTCCACAGCAGGAAGTCCCCCAGGCCGAACTGCACGGCGACGGCCATGACGATGGCGGCGGCGGCCGCCGCGCACCGGGCGACGGCCGGCCAGCCCGCCCCGTCACGCTTCAGGAGCAGGTACGCCACCGGCAGGGCTGTGGTGAAGGCCGTCTGCTTGGTCAGGCAGGCGACGGCCAGGCAGACCCCGGCGAGTACGCCGTAGCCCCGCCCCGCAGCCACCACGGCCGCGGTCATGGGCAGGAGCATGAAGGTCTCGAAGCCTGCGGCCTGGGAGTCGGCAGGGAAGGTGGCGACGCTGCCGGCCAGGAACAGCAGGCCGCAGGCGAGACCGGCCCGGTTGCTCCCGACCCGGCGGCGGGCCTCGAAGGCCAGGAGGAGGGCGGTGGCGGCGAGAGCCAGCACCCCGAGCAGCCGGACGGGCTGGAGTCCCCGGTCGCCGGTGACGGCGAAGACGGCGGCGTAGAGGTAGGGGACGATCGGCGGCTTGCGGTCGCCGGTCTCGTGGTACAGCTCACCGCCCCGGTCGATGACCATGCCCATGGTGGCGAGGCTGGCCTCGTCGGAGTTGAACAGCTCCTGGATCAGCCCGGGAAGGTGGGTGACGAGGCCGACGGCGAGGAACAGGGCGGCGAGCCATGCGCCCCAGCGCACCGCCGAGCGCGTGGTGGGCGACCCCGACAGCGGGGCGCCGATCGTCACGGCCGCGGCCCGGCCGCGGCCGTGGCACCGACGGGAGCCACCGTCGGCCGGGCCACGCCGACGGCCACCAGGGTGGGCCAGGCCACGGCGACGACCGCGGCCCCCACGATCACGCCGGAGTCGTTGAGCACCGAGCCGGCCACCGCCGCCGTGAGCAGGGCCCACCCGGTGGCCCGCAGCGCCGGTGACGGCCACATCCGGTGCCGCCGGACGACGGCCAGGGCGACGGCACCGATCACGACGATCAAGGCCATGGGGTTGGTCACGCTCCCCAAGGCCCTCGACCCCTTGCGGACGGCCAGGTCGACCACGCTGTCGCCGGCCACGGCGCGGCCCAGGTGGGTGGCCGGCCCGGAGCCGCCCACCAGGTCGGCCAGCGCGAACACGACGGCGGTCAGCACCGCGGCCACGGCCAGGGCGGCCAGCCACCGGGCGCCGACCCGGCCGCGCACGAAGCCGACCACGAGCACGCCACCGGCCAGGCCGCCGTAGACGATGCCCCCGGCGTCGGCACCGAACCATGGTGCCCCCAACACCGCCACTCCCGCGCCCAGGGCGACGACCACGCCGGGCAGGGCGCGGCGGCCCCACGCGTCGAGGGCCAGGCCGCCGGCCACCACCAGCCCGGCCACCAGGACGCCGGACCCGATGTTGCCGACGCCGAAGAACCGGCCGGCCCCCACAGTGGAGTTGCCGAAGGGAGCGTCGATCTCCAGGGGCCCGCCGAAGAGCGCGTCGACGGCCACGACCGCGGCCCCCAGCGCCGCCAGTACGCCGACGCCGGCTCGCACGTCTCGCCGGCACAGCACCGACCCTCCGACCGCCAGCGCCGCCGACATCGCTCCTCCGGCCGCCACCGCGACCCACGGCCCCCACCGCCACCAGGGGACGACCATCACCAGGAAGGCGGCCGAGGGGACGGCCAGCAGTGCGCACGCCACCGCCGGCCTGGCCGCCGGACGGCGCACGGCGACGACGGCCCCGGCCAGGTGCAGGAGGACGAACAGCCACACCAGCGGGGTGCGAGCCAGGTCGGCAGCCCGCGTGCGGGCGTCGGCGTCGACGAGGGCCTGCCGGCCGACCGCGGCCGTCGCCGTCAGAGGCACGGTGGCGCCGGCGCCAGCCAGTCCGAGGAAGGTGCGGGTGACGTCGGGCAGCGTGGCCAGTCCGTCGCGGTGGGTGGACTCGGATACGAGGCCATCCCGTCCCAGGCCGCACTCGGGCGACGCCGCCAGCACGCCCAGGTGGCGGTTGCCGTCCGGCGTCGAGGCGCTGGCCACCAGCGTGCACGAGCCGTCCAGCGCGCCAAGCGCCGATCCGAGGTCGGGGCCGTCGACGGCTACGACCAGGTGGTCGCCCGACCGACGGGCGGAGCCGACCGCGTCCGCGCTCCACGGCAGGAAGCTGCGGACCTCGCCGTCGCCGTCGGCCGCCGCCGCGGCCGCGGCCAGCCCCGACGACGGGGCCACGAGGGTCAGCCTGCCGCCGGCGCCCTCGACGGCGTGGCCCAGCGAGCCGAGCGCGCCCCCGTAGTGCAGCGACCTGTCCCGCCGGACCAGCTCCGGCCAATCGACGAGCCGCAACCCGCCGTCCAGCGGCTCGACCCGGCCGACGCCCGCCGCCCCCAACCCGGCCGACCGGCCGCCCTTGCCCAGGGTGAGGTAGGTGTCGGCCGCGCCGGAACGGTCGGAGGCCGAGCGCATCGACAGGTTGGCCTTGGCGAACCCTTCGAGCTCAGGCGGCGCGTCGGCCCAGGTCAGCTCGTCGACCAGCACGAGCGACACTGGCCCCGGGGGTGCGGTGGCGGCACCGGCCGACGGCCCGTGGGGCACCGCCAGGAGCACGGCCATGCAGGACGCCGCGCCCACCACGCCCAGCCGCCGGGTGGTGAGGCCTACTCTGTGCCGCCTGCGGCGATGCGGGCCTCTTTGCCGTACAAGCGAGGCCTGGGCGACACCGAGTACCACTCCCGGTCGACGTAGTGACCGGCAATGTCACGCCAGCCCGGAGGCTGGAACTCGAGCTGGATGGCCAGGATGGCCATGAACTCCAGCATCTTCTGATTGGTCAGGCCCGGGATCGACCTCACGCGGGCCAGCAGCTCCTCGCCGGTCTGAGCCGGCTCCCACACGTCCTGGGCCTTCCCGCCGTGGTTGTCGACAAGCCACTGGCAGAGCACCTGCGTCCGCTTGGCCCACGGGGCCGGCACCCGGTGGAAGGGGGGGTCCTCGGAGAACAGGGCGAGAAACTCGTCGGGATCCATTGCCGCGATCTCCGCCGCGTCGAGCCGTCCGCCCATGCGTTCCTTCAGCTCCAACGGACTGCGGAACGCGTACGACTTGGGCAGCTGCTGGTTGAGGAGGGTGGCGATCAGCAGGGCCAGCGGGTCGGTGGCGATCAGGGCGTTGGCCTCGTCGTCGGCGGTGAAGGCGACGGTGTCGGCGCTGGCGGACCAGGTGCCTGTGCGCTCCTGGGTGGGCAGGCCGGCCGGCGTCGCCGCCGGCCTCTCACCAGGAGTGCCAGGCGGTGCTTCAGAAGGGGTGGCAGCCGGTGTTTCGGATGGGGTGCCAGAAGATGTATCAGTCATGGATGTCCTCGTCGTCCGACCATCGGACCCTAGACCAACTCCTACCCATCCTCACTCCGTGCGGAGCAGCTCCACCAGCTTCAACCGGCGGGCCGACACCGACAGGATGGCCGCCGAGACCGCCACCGTCACCGCCAGCAGGCCGAGCAGGAGCAGGGCCAGCGACGGCGGCACGGACAGGGTCGGCGGCACGACGAAGATGCGCCGGAGGACCTGGACGAACATGTACGCCATCGGCACGCCGATCACGGTGCCGACCACCAGGCTGAGCGTCGCCACGATGGACGCCTCGCCCAGCATGATCGACCGCAGCGGGCGCCGGGCCAGACCCAGCGCCCGCATGACCGCCCGCTCGGTGTTGCGCTGGGTCAGCAGCATGGCCACGAAGATCACGATGCCCAAGCTGGCGATGAGCACCATGTAGAAGCCCTCCACCCGGCCGAGGCCGGTGAGGCTGAGACCGGCGATGGAGGACTGGTCCGGGTTCCCCACCTCGGCGGTGGTCGAGATGCGGGCGGGGACGTCGGTGCCGAGCGACCGCGTCAGCTCGGCAGCGACGCGGGCGTCGGTGGCGGGGTCACCGTCGGTGCGCAGCAGGTAGTACGACGGCGCCACCGCTCCGGTGGCCTGCCGGTAGGCGTCGAGGTTCCCGACGAAGTCGAGCCCGGTGGGGAAGCCCGGGAACTGGATGACGGTGGCCACGACCTCGAGCGGCATGAGCGTCAGCTGGCCCAGCGCCGGGCTGGGTACCTGGAGCCTGATCGTGTCGCCCAGCCCGACGTTGAACGTGTCGGCGGTCTCCTGGTCGATGATGACCGCCGTCGGGTTCTCGGCCAGGGCTTTCATGGCCTCGTCGGGATCGCCCTCGGTGAAGAAGCCCGAGCTGAGGCCGGCGACATCGGCGAAGGTGGCCGGATCGACGGCGGCGAACAGCAGCTTCTCGGAGCCGAGCACGGCGTCGGGCACCTGGGCCACGGCGGTGACTGCCTCCACGCCGGGAACCCGCAGCCGCTGCTCGACGTCGGCCGGCAGGGCCTGACCCGGGCTCACCGTCACCCGGACGTCGGAGCCGACGACGAAGCGGGCGTCGGCCTTCTGCTGGTCGCGGAAGGTGGCCACGAAGATGGCGAGGCTCACGCCGAAGGCCACGGCCAGGCTGACCATGACGATTCCCGCCGTCACCATCCCCGGCCGCCGGGTGACGCTCCTGCCCATGGTGCTGCGGACAAGGTGACGGCGGAAGTCGGGTGACGAGGTCCGGGCCGCCATCCGACGGCTCGCGCCGAGGAAGATCCTCGCCGCGAGAAGGACCCCGCCCAGCCACAGGCACCAGGGCGCCAGCAGGATGTAGAACGACTTGGCGACGCTCTCCTCGACCGCCCCCGGCGCCGGTTTCAGCCCGCCCAGCAGGACGAACACCGCGCTCACCACCACCGCCGCCGCCAGCAGCCACAGGTCGAGGCGGGCCCGCAGCCACGCGGGCCGCTCGGCGGCCACCACCTGCTGGCGGGCCGACGTCACGTCGCCGAGGAGCGCCCGCCGGGCCGGCAAATAGATGGCCAGCACGGTGACCACGACCGATACGACGAAGCCGACCCCGAAGGCCAGCGCCGGGTTGCCGGCATCCACCTCCGGCGGGAAGAGGGCTCCCGCCGCCGCCAGGGTCAGGGCGGCGCCGACGATGCTGCCCAGCACGGCGATGGCCGCCGCCTGGTAGGCCACGGCCCGGGTCAGGGCCAGCGGGGTGAACCCCCGGGCCCGCAGGAGCGCCCGCTCCCGGCGCTCGGCCTCGGCCAGCAGCGTCCCGCCGTAGAAGGCCAGGTACCCGGCGAGGAGGGCACCGGGCAGGCCGAGGGCCATGAACAGCACCTTGGCCAGGCTGGTGTCGGTGCGGGCCCGCTCCAGGCCGACCGACACGTTGTCGATCACGGTTACCTCGCCGGGCGCGACCCGCTCGATGGACCGGCGGACGCCGGCGGTGCTCCGGCGGGCGGCGGCGGGGCCGCCGTCGAGCACCGCCCGGTCGAGCTGGATGTGGACCTCGAGCACCGGCGGCTGGGTCACGGCGGGCAGCGGAGCCGCCGAGTCGACCCGGACCGCCGGCAGGACCTGACGCTGGAAGGCGGAAAGGTCGACCCCGACCACGAAGGGGGCGGAGACGAAGTCGCCGAGATCGTCCTCGCTCCTGTTGGCGAACAGCTGGTCGGCACCGCTGAGGTCGGCCACCGCCCCGACCGGCACGGTGAAGGCGGTGCTCTCGGAGTTGGGCGGCTCGGGTGTCCCCGGGATTCGCACGGTCAGGGTGGCGCCCGGGCCCGCCCCCAGTCGCTCGGCCAGGCCGGGGCTCACGAAGGCCGTCCCCCTGGTGAACTCGCCGACGGAGAACCCGAGGATGGGGAGGTCTTCGGCGTAGCGGGGGTCGACGCCGACGATCTTCACCGCCGAGTCGAGCGGCTTCCCGCCGACGGTGACCGAGCCGGGTGGCAGGTCCACCAGCCCGAACGGCTGGGCGACACGCACCTCGGGCAGGGCCCGGATGGCGTCGGCCAGGGCCGCCATGTCCACCGCCTTGGGGCCGTTGGCGGCGGCCGGGGCGGGGTTCTCGGTGCTGCGGACGGTGCTGGAGACAAGGTCGGCGGCGCTGACCACCGGCGCCCTGGTGGTGGCCGCGTAGGTGATCGTCGTCGAGACGCCGGGGTCCAGGGTCCCGACGTCGAAGCCGGCCTGGAGGGGGCTCACGGGTGCCCCTGGCGGCGGACCTTCCTCCTCGGCCGGTGGCACCACGTCGGGGATCGGGACTCCGTCACGCTGCGTGGATCCCGGCTGGTAGTCGAGCTGGGCCGGCAGCGGCGCCTCGACGACGACGGCGGTGGCCGGCGCCGCCCCCGAGTTGGTGGCCACGAACGACAGGGTCACGGCCTGTCCCGCGGCCACCGGCGGGCGGGGCGCCACCGTCGAGGTGAGCACGAGCGGCGAGGCCAGTGGCTCGTTGACGCCGGCTTGCATGTCGATGGTGACGTGGGCGATCGACCGCCGGGTCATCTGCCGCGCCGACCCGTCGACGAACAGGGCGGCGCTGGCGAACAGGGCGAAGGCCAGCACGACGCCCGCCACCGCCGCGAGCGCCCGGCGGGGGTTGCGGAGCAGGGACTTTACGACGTAGCTCAGGATGGCGGATCACCCCCCGGCGCCGACTCCACCCGGCCGTCGCGGAGGCGCACGACCCTGTCGAACCGGGCGGCCACGGTGGGGTCGTGGGTCACCACGACAACTGCCGCGTTCAGCCGGCGCACGGCGTCGAGGAGGAAGGTGATCGTGATCTCCGAGAGGGCGGCGTCGAGGCTCCCCGTCGGCTCGTCCCCCAGCACCAGCTCGGGCCGGTGGGCCAGCGACCGGGCGATTGCCACCCGTCCCCGCTCCCCGCCGGAGAGCTGGTCGGTGAGCCGGTCGGCCTGGGCGCCCAGCTGCAGCTGCTCGAGGGTGTCCCGCGGGTCGAGGGGGTCGTCGGCACCGGCCACGCCGATGCCGAAGGCGACGTTCTCGGTCGCGGTGAGGAAGGGAAGCAGGCCGAGGTCCTGGAACACGAAGCCGACGTGCCGCCGGCGGAAGGCGGCGCGCTTCTCGTCCGACAGCGACCCCAGGTCGGTGCCGAGCACCGCCGCCATGCCCGACGTCGCCCGTTCGAGCCCGCCCAGCAGCGCCAGCAGCGTCGACTTGCCCGACCCGCTGGGTCCGACGACGGCGACGCACTCCCCGGCCTCGACGGTGAGGTCGAGGCCGTCGACCGCCTTCACCACCCCTCCCGGCGTCCGGTAGTGGCACTTCACGTCCTTCAGCGCCACCGTGGGTGCCGGCGGTGTCGGCAGAGCGGGAGCGGGTGTCGCCGGGGTCGGGTCGGTCATGGCTCGCGGATGACCCCGTCGGTGATCTCCAGGCGGCGGTCGGCCCGGGCGGCGATGCCCGGGTCGTGGGTCACGAGGAACAGGGTGAGCCCGCGATCGCGCTGGAGCCCGGTCAGCACGCCCATGACCTGGTCCGACGTCTCGGAGTCCAGCTCACCCGTCACCTCGTCGCCGAGGAGCAGCCCCGGCTCGTTGGCGAGGGCCACGGCGATGCCGGCGCGCTGCGCCTCTCCTCCCGACAACCGGCCCGGCCGGTGGTTGGCCCGCTCGGAGAGCCCCATGAGGTCGAGCAGCTCGTCGGCCCGCTGGCGGGCGCCGGCCCGGCCCAGCCGGCGCCGGGCGACGAGGGCGACGTTCTCGACCGCCGAGAGGAACGGCACCAGGTTCCCCCGCTGGAAGACGACACCCACCCGTTCGCCCCGCCACCGGGCGGTGGCGGCCTCGTCGAGGCCGGCCAGGTCCTGGCCCTCCACGACCACCGACCCCGCCGACGGCCTGGCCAGACCGGAGAGGATGGCCAGCAGGGTGCTCTTGCCGCTGCCTGACGGTCCCATGAGACTGACGAACTCGCCGCTGCGCACCTCGAGGGTGGCACCCCGCAGCGCCACCGTCTCGGTCTGGCCCTGCTTGTAGATCTTGAACAGGTCCCGGCCGACGATGGAGGCAGCAGCCGGCTCCGCTTCTCTCTCCTCGGGCACTGCTACGGCGTCGGACATCGTGCAAGTAGAACAGCAACGCCACCCCTCGAGGCGGCGCGGGCCGTCAGCTCCCGTTCAGTCCCGCCGCCATGGCGGCACTGCCCGACGAGAGAGGCGGGCAAGATGCCCCGATGACGACGCAATCCGAGGTGATCTCCCTGCTGGGCCTGTCTGCCCATCGCGAGGGCGGCTGGTTCAAGGAGACGTGGCGGGACGGCGGCGGGCGGCGGGGGGCCGGGACCGCGATCTACTACCTGCTCGGCCAGGGCGAGCTGTCGCACTGGCACCGGATCGACGCCACCGAGGTGTGGCACTTCTACGCCGGGGACCCGCTCGACGTGGCCCTTTCGCCGGACGGCACCGAGGTTCGGCACACCCTGCTCGGCCCGGC
Organism: uncultured Acidimicrobiia bacterium; assembly: GCA_963825765.1. Classification (GTDB taxonomy): domain Bacteria; phylum Actinomycetota; class Acidimicrobiia; order Acidimicrobiales; family AC-14; genus CAWGUU01. Next base: position 456,154 of record CAWGUU010000009.1, on the reverse strand, counting down.
CCTCCACGAGGGCCAGCGTCCACAGCTGGTCGTCCCACCGGGAACCTGGCAGTCGGCGGTGACCGTCGGCGCCTGGTCGCTGGTGGGCTGCACCGTGTCGCCTGCGTTCGACTTCGCCGGCTTCGAGCTGGCGCCGCCCGGCTGGGCCCCGGAGGCCTGACCGGCGTCGCTCGCCCGTCACCCGGCCGAGGCGGCCGGCGTCAGCACACCGCCGGAGCCCTCGGGCGGCGGGCGCCGCCGGCGCCGAGGCTTGCCGAAGGCCAGGTAGAGCGAGGGCACGACGAACAGGTTGATCAGGGTCGACGCGAGCAGCCCCCCGAGGATGACGACGGCCATGGGGTGCTCGATCTCCTGGCCGGGGATCGACCCGGCGATGATCAGCGGGACCAGGACCAGGCCGGTGGTCAGCACGGTCATCATGATCGGGACCACCCGCTCGACGGCTCCCCGCAGCACGAGCGCGGGCCCGAACTCCATCCCTTCGACGTTCTCGAGGTGCTGGTAGTGGCTTATCAGCATGATGCCGTTGCGGGCCACGATGCCGATCACGGTCAGGAACCCGACCATCGACCCGAGGGAGACGATCCCCCCGCCGAACCAGGCCGCCAGGGCGCCGCCCACCAGCGCCATCGGCAGGGTCAGGAACGACAGCATGGCCAGCCGGAAGCTGCCGAACGACGCCTGAAGAAGGAAGAAGATGCCGACGGCGGCGATGACCGACAGGCTGAGCAGTTTGCGGTTGGCAGCCTGGCGCTCCTGGTACTCACCGAGCATCTGGGCGTGGTACTCGGCGGGGAATTCGATCGACGCCAGCTTGGCCTCGACGTCCTTGACGACCGATCCGAGGTCCCGCCCGTCGACCTCGGCCTCCACGTCGATCTTGCGGGCCACCCCTTCGTGCTTCACCACGTTCGGCGACGTCCCCACGGTGACCGAGGCCACGTCGGCCAGGCGCACCGTCTCGCCGGTCGGCGTGTCGATGCGCAGGTCGCGCAGGTCGTTCAGGCTGTCGCGGGTCTCGGGCGGGCTCCAGACAGGGACGTCGTAGGCCTTGCCGTCGCGGAAGATGTCACCGACCTCCTCGCCGGCGACCTGGACGCCAGCCGCGCGCCGCACGTCCCCAGGCTTCAGCCCGAAGCGCTGCGCCGCCTCCAGGTTGACGAGCACCTGCACCTGGGGGATCTCGACCTGCGGCTCCACGTGGAGGTCGGCGATGCCGGGAATGTCGGTGAGGGCGGTGTTGAGCTCGGCTGCCTTGGTGCGCAGGACGGCGAGGTCGGGGCCGAAGATCCGGATGACGATCGGATGGCTGGACCCGGCCAACACCTCCCGGATCCGTTCCTTCAGGTAGGTCTGGACGTCACGGATCAGGCCCGGGTACTGGTCGACCGTCGCCTGGACGGCGTCATGGGTCTTGTCGTAGTCGGCCTCCGGGTCGACGCTGATCCAGTTCTCGCCGAACTCCGGGCCCACCGGCTCGTCGGACTGGTACGCCTGGCCGATGTGGGCGCCGAAGTTGCGCACGCCGGGGATGGACTGCAGCTCCTTGGCCGACGCCGTGGTGATGCGGACCTCCTCACCGAGCGACGTGCCCGGCTTGGTGAGGAAGTGCATGAGGAAGTCCCGCTCCTTGAAGTCGGGCAGGAGGGACTGACCCAGGGTGGGCAGGACCGCGATGGCCACCAGGGCCATGGCCCCGACCGCCGCGAACGATCCCTTGGGACGGCTGATCACCCTGGTCAGGACCCAGCTGTACCCCCGCTGCAACCAGCGGGCGAGGGGCGACTCGCGGTTCTCCAGCGGGGCCCTGTGCAGGAAGATCAGGGCGAGGGCCGGGGTCAGCGTCAGCGCCACCGCCATGGAGACCAGCAGGGCGATGGCGTAGGAGAAGACGAGCGGTCGGAAGAAGGCGCCCGACAGTCCCTCCAGGAAGAAGATGGGCACGACCGCCACGACCTCGATCAGTGTGGCGTAGATGATGGCGCCGCGCACCTCGAGCGACGCCGACAGGATCACGCCGGCCGTCGACCGCCCGGTCTTCTCCCTCCGGTGCTGGCGGAGCCGGCGAACGACGTTCTCGATGTCGATGATGGCGTCGTCGACCACGTCGCCCAGGGCGATGGCGAACCCGGCCAGGATCATCGTGTTGATCGTGGTGCCCCGCCACGCCAGCACCAGGGCCCCGGCGACGAGCGACATCGGGATGGCCACGATGCTGATCAGGGCCACCCGCCACTCGTAGAGGAAGAGGAAGAGCATCACGATCATGAGCAGGCAGCCCAGGAGCAGGGCGTTGCTCAGGTTCTTGACCGAGGTCTCGATGAAGGTCGCAGGCCGGAAGATGGTCGTGTCGATCTCGAGCCCCGGCAGGCCCGGCTCCATGGCCGCGACCGCCTCTTCCACGCCGCGTGTCACGTCGAGCGTGTTGGCCCACGGGAGCTTCTCGACGATCATCATGAGGCCGGGCCCGCCGTTGATGACGGCGTCGCCGACCATCGGCGGGTGGTCGAGGACGACGTTGGCCACGTCGCCGATCACCAGCGGCGGTTCGCCCTCGGCCCGGGGGATCGGCACCTTGGCCAGGTCCTCGGGGCCCTTGATCGGCAGCTCGTTGCGGACGCTGGTGCGCTCGCCCCCGGACTCGATGAACCCGCCCTTGCCGATGTAGCTGCCGGCGTTGAAGTTGAGCAGGCCCGAGTCGAGGGCGTCGGCCGTGGTCTCCATGAGCGTGTCGAGAGAGACGTTGTTGGCCTCCATCCTGGCCCTGTCCCCCCGCACCGCCAGCATCTCGATGCGCTCGCCCCAGATCGGCACGTTGGCGACGCCCGGCACGCGCAGGATGCGCTGCCTGATCGTCCAATAGGCGATCATCGACTGCTGCATGGTGTTCAGGCTGTCGGAGCTGATCCCGATCTTCATGGCCCGGCTGGTGGCCGACAGGGGTTGCAACATCACGGGTGGAGCGGCCCAGGTGGGCAGGTAGGGCGCCACCTGGTCCATGCGCTCCTGCACGAGCTGGCGGGCGTGGAGGATGTCGGTGTCCCGCTCGAAGATGAGCTGGACGGCCGACAGGTCGTTCACCGACCGGGACCGCATGACGTCGAGCCCGGGCGTGCCCGCCAGGACCTCCTCGATCGGCACGGTGATGAGGTTCTCCACCTCTGCCGGCGACAGCCCGATCCCGAGCGTCTGGATCTCGACCTTCGGCGGGGAGAACTCGGGGAAGACGTCGACGGGCATCTTCTTGATCTGGCCGACGCCGACGAGCATCAGGCCCAAGGCCAGGGCTACGACCAGGAAGCGGAACCGCAGGGCGGCGGCGACGATCGTGCGCATCAGCCTGCGGCGCCCGCGTCGGACGGTGCATCCGGCCCGGGAGTGGTCGCCACGGGGCTACCGACGGTGGTGAAGTCGCCGTCCGAGTCGATGTGGCTGAGCTCCTCCTCGAACCGGGCCACGTCGAGCTCGGTCTCGGTCCTCGACCCGGCGAAGGCCAGGTAGAGCGCGGGGAAGACGAACAGGCTGACTGCGGTCGAGGTGATCAGCCCGCCCAGGACGACGATCCCCATGGGGTGCACGAACTCGAGCCCGGGTCGGGCCCCGAGGACAACGAACGGCAGGAACGCCAGAGCGGTGGCCAGGGCGGTCATCAGGATCGGCGCCATGCGCTCTCCCGCCCCCCGCAGGACCAGGGCGGGCCCGAAGACGTCCCCCCCGCGCCGCTCCAGGAACTGATAGCGCTTGACCAGCAGGATGCCGTTGCGGGCGGCGATGCCCAGGACGACGAGGAGCCCGAGGACGGCCCCCGTCGTGGTCGGGCCTCCCACGATCATGTCGGCCACGACGCAGCCCACCATGGCAAGAGGAAGGGTGAGGAAGAAGACCGTGCCCAGCCGCCAGCTGCCGAACCCGGCCTGCAGCACGAGGAGCATGGCCAGGACGGTGAAGGCGCCCAGGAGCCAGGCCCGCCGGTCGCGGGCGGTCTCGGTGGCGGAGTCGCCCAGGAGCTCGGCCCGGTACTCCAGTGGGAAGTCGATGTTGGCGATCGTGGCCTCGACGTCGCCTGCCACGTCGCTCGTCGACCGGCCCGTCACGTCGGCGGTCACGTCGATCCTGCGGAACACGCCCTCACGCTCGATGACGTCGGGCGAGTCGACGAGTTTCACGTCGGCGACCTGGTCGAGGCGGACCGGGACGCCACTGGGCGTCTCGATGAGCAGCCCGCGCACGTCGTCCTGGTTCTCGCGGGTCTCCGGCGTTCCCCAGACGACGACGTCGAACACCTTCTGGTCGTAGAACAGCTGGCCGACGTCGATGCCGGACAGGAGGATGGCCGCCGCCCGCCGGACGTCTCCCGGCTTGACCCCGAACTGGCGGGCCCTGTCCAGGTCGACCTTGACCTCGAGGGTCGGCTCGGCGGCGGGGAGGTGGACCTGTACGTCCTCGATCCCGTCGATCTTGGCCAGCTCCTGGCCCACCTCGTTGGCCTTCTGGTTGAGGACACCCTGCTCGTTGCCGTAGACCCGCACCACGACCGGGGCCGCGGGGCCGACCTCGGCGTCGTCGATCCGCGCCTGCTGGTAGGACTGCACCGACCCCTCGACATCGGGGTAGCCGTCGACGATCTCCTCGATGTCGGAGACCGTCTCCTCGCGGTTGGCTCCGGAGTCGAGGCTGACCCACAGCTTGGAGGTGTTGACGTCGACCACCTGGTCGCCGGTCACCGCCCTGCCGACATGGCTCACGACGTTGCGGACGCCGCTCACGGCCTTCAGCTTGTTGGTGACGTCGGAGCTGATCTCCTTCATCCGCGTGAGCGAGGTACCCGGCTTCGTGTCCAGGCCGACCATGAACTCCCGCTCGTTGAGCGCAGGCAGGTGGGCGCTGCGCATCTGCAGGAGCATGGCGACGGACGCGAGGGCGAGGACGGCGACGACGATGAGCACCACGCGCTGGCCGAGCGAGCGCTCGACGACGCCGCTGTAGCGGGGGCCCAGCTTGGAGACGACCGCCGACTCCCGGCCGGCGTGCTCCGGCTTCGAGATCAGGAGCACCGACAGCGCCGGCGTGAGCATGACGGCGACGAGCATCGAGACGACCACCGCCAGTCCGTAGGCGATGGCCAGCGGTCGCCCGAAGGCGCCGATGAGCTGACCGACGAAGAACAGGGGCAGCACCGGGAGGAGGACGAACACCGTGGCGTACCCCAGGGGGCCGCGCACCTGCACGGTGGCCTCGGTGACGGTCCGCAACACCGACGTCCCGTTCTCACGTACGTAGCGGGCCACCCGGTCGGCGCCCGCGACGGCGTCGTCGATCACGATGCCCAGCGCCAGCGCCAGCCCGCCCAGCGTCATGGCGTTGAACGTCTGGCCGGACAGGTAAAGGACGACCCCGGCGGCCGTGAGCGACACGAGGATGGCGGCGACCGCGATCAGGGCCAGCCGCCACTGGTAGAAGGCGAACGCGAGGCAGATGATCACCAGCACCATGGCGGCGACGAAGCCCGTGTTGACGTTGGAGCTCGACGCCCTCACGTAGTCGGCGGGGCGGTAGACCGAGGTGTCGATCTGCAGGTCGGTGAGACCGGGCCGCAGCGCCTCCAGCGCGGCCTCGACCCCCTCGGTGACCTCCGACGTGTTGGCGTCGCGAAGCTTCTCGACCACGAGCACGACGCCCGCGCCGTTGTTGACGAGGGCGTCGCCGATCAGAGGCTGGTGGTTCTCGACGACCTGGGCCACGTCCCCGAGGAGCAGCGGGGCCTTGTCGACGACCGCCACCCTGGACAGGTCGGCAGCACTCTCGATGGGCGAGACGTGGCGCACGCCGAGGCGCTGGCTGGGCGTCTCTATGAACCCACCGGTGCCCGGGGTGGACGCCTCGAGGAAGCTCAGGGGCGACACCCACAGCGCGTTGCCCGCGGTCTCCACCACCTGCAGGAGCGAAACCCCGTTGGCTTGGAGGCGCTGCGGGTCGACCTGGACCTGGAGCTGGCGCTCCCGCTGCCCGAAGCTCGACACGTTGGCCACGCCCTCGACGCCCATGAGGCGGGGCCTGATCGTCCACCGGGCCAGCTGCGAGATCTCGATCGGCGTCAGCTTCGCCGAGGAGAGGCCGATCAGCATGGTGCGCCCGGTCGAGGACACCGGCTGGAGCATCTGGGGCGGCTTCGACACGTGCGGAATGGCGAACGCCTGAGCCAGGCGCTCCTGCACCGCCTGCCGGGCCCGGAACAGGTCGGTGCCGGGCTCGAAGGTGAGGCGGATCGACGACAGCCCGGGTACCGACGCCGAGCGGATGTCCTCCACCCAGGCCACGCCGTTGAGCAGGTCCGCCTCCAGCGGGACGGTGATCAGCTGCTCCACCTCGGCCGACGAGAGGCCGAGGGCCTCCGTCTGCACCTCGATCGAGAGGGGCGCGAACTCGGGGTAGACGTCACTCGGGGCGTGACGGAGCTGCGTCACGCCGAGGACCATCACGCCGACCGCGCACGCGACCATGGCGACCCGGAACCTGAGACTGACGTTGATGGCTCTTCGCAGCATTGCGCAGCCGCCTTTCTGCTATTTCCCGACGCCGAATTCGATACCTGCCAGCTCGGATCCGCCCACCGTCACCACCTGTGTGCCGAGCGGCGGACCGGCGGTGAGCATCGCCCAGGGTCCGTCGATTCGGTCGACAGTGATCGGATGTCGGACGAACACCCGTGGTTCGGGGTTCGTATAGACGTAGGTTGCTCCCTTGGCGTCGTAGAGCACCGCGCCATAGGGAACGGTGATGGGCGCCGCTACCGTGCCGGCGGGGGACTCGTCGACAGTGTGGGTCTGGATGCCGATCCGCTCGGCCGCGGTTGCCTCGAGGGTCATCCGCTTGAGGTCGGTGTCAGGGATTTTCTCGACCTTCACCGGCTCGGGCTTCTTGGCCGCGGCCTCCGGCGCATCGGCGCACCCACCGACGGACAGGCCGGCGGCGACGGTGACGACGGCGAGGAGTGCCAGCCGGGGGTGTGCCAGCCGGGGGTGTGCCAGCCGGGGGTGTGATCGGGGGGGAAATGGGTGCGTTGACATTCAGCAGAGATTCAGGTGGGTTGACGTACATTCGAACCCATGACGGATCGGGCCGCACGAGCGTCTCAGAGACAAAGGACCTGCGTTCGTCACTGAGGATTGCAGGCGAATGACCGCGCAACAGCCGCGCTGATTCAAGGCAATGTCCCCCTCCCTGGAGTCCACGCAGTATTACCTTGTTGAGAGTGAAAAGGTACTTCTGAACGGCGAAAAAATCGAGCAATAGTTCGAAAGAACTGCCGAAATCCCGCTGCCTCGCGCCTCCCTCCCCGAGGGCACCCTGCCCCGAGGCCCCTGGGCAGGTCCGCGGACGATACGAAAGGGCGCGGCGGCTGTCAATTGAGCGACTGGCAATTGCGCGACTGTCAATTGGCCCGAGGGGTGCTCGGACCTCACCGTGAGCCCTCGGCCGAGGCGCCTGCCAGCGCCACCTCGACGAGCACGGCCAGCTCGAGGGCGGTCGGCTCCACCGTCGCCGTCGCCGCCCGGCCGGGAGCAGGGTCAGTCGATCTGTCGGGATGGCCGGTCACCGCGGAGGCGGCGAGCGCTTGTGCGAGGACAGCTCCGAAGTCCTGGGCGATCGCTGCCGCGGCCTGCCTTTGCCGTCGGCGTCCCCTCGGAGCCGCGACCCCGGCCGGCCTCGGGCCGGCCCTGGCGGTGCGGTGGGTTGCCGGCGCGCCGTACCGATGGGTGACCATCGCGGTGGCGACCTCGGCAGCCACGGCGACCCCGATCCGGATGCCCAGGACGGCGGGAATGCCCCAGGCCGTCCACACCAGCCCGGCGACGATGGGACCGGCGACCTCACCGGCATCCTCTCCGACCCCCAGCCAGGCCATGATCCGGGCCCGATGGGACCGGTCGTGGGAGGCGACGTGGGCCATCATCGCCCCCCAGGCGGGACGGAACGCCGCCTTCCCGGTGTCGTCCAGCGCCTTGCCGACGGCGACGCCGCCGAGGGTGGGCGACACCAGGTAGACGACCGACGACGCCACGTTGGCGAAGCTGCGCATAGAGAGCACCAGGTTGAAGCTCAGACGGTCGGCCAGCCAGCCCCAGATCGGGCCGGTGAGAGCGAGGAGCGAGCCGAGCACGTAGATGGCCCCCACCGCGGCCGGGCTGAGGCCCACGTACTCGGTGGCGAACACGGGGAAAAGGGCGGTGAACAGGTAGGCGCTGCCGGTGATCAGGAACCCGACGGTCGCGAACGGGACGATCGGCACCCGGCCTTCCCTCGACGCATGCCGGCGCGTCCTTCCGGCGGGTTCCGGAGCCTCGGCCGCGGCAGCGGTCGCCGATGCGGTTTCCGGTGACGGAGGGGGCCCGGTAGGCACCGGCGCGCCGTCGGGCGGGAGAACCGCCGGCTCCCGCACCTTGGTGACGACGATGAGCAGGGGCAGGGCGGACAGGACGAAGGCGACGGCGAACGCCGGAGCGAAACCGCCAGCCAGGCTGAGCACGACCCCGGCCACCCCGCGACCGATGGATCCGGCCAGCGTCTTGGCCGTCTGGTACCAGGCGAACGACGATGCGATCTGCCGCTTGCCGCCGGCCTCGGCGACGAGGGCGTAGGTGGAAGGGTCGCGCAGGGCGATCGAGACGCCGTGCAGGCCCCGGATGGCGAAGAGCTGCCACGGGGACCCGGCGAAGACGAACAGCAGGGACACGACGCTGCGCAGGGCGATGGCGGCCACCAATGACCGCTTCAGGCCCACTTTGTCGGCGACGGCCCCCATGACCGGCTTGAGCACGATCGCCACGACCATGTTCAGCGAGAGGAGGATGCCGATCTCGGCGAGGCTCATCCCCAGCTGGTAGGCGTACAGCGGGAGGGCGAGGCTGAGGATCCCGAAGCTGAGGCGGGAGAGGAAGCCCTCGGCGACCAGGGGAAAGACCGGGTGGCCCACCGTGCGCCGCCAGCCGGAGCGGGGAGGGCTCCCGCCGCCGCCGTCCCCGCCGTCGCGGCCGTTCGTCGACACCGTCACATGGCGAACCGGCGTCACGTCAACACCGTCACGTCGATCCCGGCGTCACCTGAGTACTGCCTCGTCGCTCCGGCGGCCGCCGGGGACGAGCTGGACGTGGCCCTCGGCGTATCCCTCGATGTAGTCGGCGATGTGGGCGGCAGCGCCGGGCACGCCCTTGTAGCCGGGGAAGTAGTTGACGTCGACCACGACAGGGCCGTCCGGGCTCTCGATGACGTCCATGCCGTAGAGACCGAGCCCCAGCGCCTCGCCGCACCTGATGGCGATGTCGCGGATCTCGTCGGTGACCGGCACGGGGCGACCGGGGACGCGTAAAGCTGTCGGGGGAGAACGGCTTGCGCACCGCGTGCACGTGGTGACCGACGACGTAGACCTTCAGGTCCTCACCCGGCCCGGGCACGTGCTCCTGGACGACGAATGGCACCTCCGACGACGGTGCCAGCAGCGTCGACAGCTCGTCGGGATGGCGCAGCACCACCACGCCGGTGCCGCGGTGGCCGCGCAGCGGCTTGAGCACGAGCGGTCCCCGCTCGAGCAGCTCGCTCACCAGCGAGAGGTCGGCGGTGGCCCACGTGCGGGGAACCGGCACGCCCGCCGCCCGCAGTCGCCGGCAGGCGGTGAGCTTGTCCTGGGCGGCGACGCAGCTCTCGAACGGGTTGAGCAGCTTCGTGCCCAGGCCGTGGTGGATGCCGGCCATGCTCAGGGCCAGCTCGGTGTGCGACTTGAGGATGACGAGGTCGTGGTCGGTGCCGAGCTGGTCGGTCCTGGTGAGCACCCCCTCCGGGATCTCCCCGGTCACCACGAAGCCCCTCGCCCGGAGAAGCTCGTCGACCTCGGCCAGCACGGGGCTGTGCACCGGCGGGACACGACGGACGAGGATGAAATGCAGGCGTACGGTCATTGGTGCACCATCCCTTCGGGTGGCGCACCAATGACATACGTGACATCCGGCCTACGGCCGGACGAAGCGCGCCACATTTGTTCGCCAAATGAGTTTGGCGCCTGCGGCTCCCTCACGTCCCCGCCCCGACAGCCCCGACTGGCCCGCCAGGCCCCGAACCGGCCGGCGCTGCCGCGGTCCAGCTCCACTGGCGGCGTTCGAGGCTCAGCATGAGGTTCCCGTCGGCCCAGCCGTCGATCAGGGGCCGCAGCTCGTCGGCAACCAGGCGGCCGAGCGCCTCGTCGGAGCTGAGCCCGCAGACCGAACGCAGCACGCCGGCCACGCCCTGTTCCTGCAGGTCGCGATGCAGCGCGGTTCGCGTCGCATCCGTCGGATCGCAGAACACCATGGCCGCCGCCATCGCCAGCGCCAGCCTGGCCGGCGACGCCCCGCACTCGTCCGCCAGGCGGGCCGCGCCCACCAGGCGGTCGTCGGCCGACAGCTTCCGGCGGGGGTCACGGCCGACCCGGACGATCGGGTCGGCGAGGCCGGGGTTGGCGAACCTGTCGATGACCGCGTCGAGGTCGGCGTCGGTGCCCGCCACCTCGTCGCCGTAGCGGGCGGCCAGGCCCCGCTGGCCTTCGGCCATCGCCTCCCGCACCATCGCCCTGATCTCCGGGTCGCGGATCGCGGTGTGGATGAAGTGGTAGCCCTTCAGGTAGCCCAGGTAGGCACAGGCGGCGTGGCCGGCGCTGTAGCTGTAGAGCTTGTGGCACACGTGCGCCTGGTAGTCGTCGACGACGCGCATGCCGGCCACCACAGGGAGGGGCCCGCGCAGGGCGGCACCGTCCACCGCGAAGCTCGATGGCCGGTCGCCCACGAACACCATCGGGTCGCCGTCGGCGACGGGCCAGTGCCGGTGGGACACCGCCCGGCTGACGACCGCCCCCGAGAACCCGTGCTTGTCCACGTCGCTGCCTCGCGGCAGATGGGCGGCCACCTCATCACGCAGGTGGGCGCCGGCCAGCAGGAGGTTCTCGAAGGCGATGATGTTGGTGGGCGTGCGCCGGCGGGCCAACCCGGCGGCGATCATCGGGGCGATGACGGCCAGGTTGGCCGCGCCCACCGACGTGACGACGAGGTCGGCCTCGGCGATCGCTCCCGCCGCCGCCCTGCGATCGGTGACGCCCAGGGCGGAGATGCCGGTGACCTCGATGTCGTCGGCGGCGACGCCGTCGGACAGCCGGACCACGTAGCCGCCGAGCCGTTGCAGGATCTCGACCACGGGCTGCCGCCCGACGAACGTCACCTCCCATCCCGACCCGCGCAGCAGCTGGCCGGCGAAGCCGCAGCCGATCCGGCCCGGGCCGACGACCACTGCCTTCACGGTTGACCAGCCCTCACGGGGCCACGGCCAGTGGGCCTGCGGTCAAGTGCGGTCGGGCCAGTGTCGCGGGGGCTGCGGTCAAGGGCGATGGGGCCAGGGCCGGGTGCTTGGCTGCGTAGATGTAGTCGGCCAACCGCAGGGCGGCGTCCGGCACCCCCTTGAAGCCGGGGAACGGGTCGACGTCGACGACGTAGGGCTGGCCGTCGCTCACGATGATGTCGAGCCCGAACAGCTCGATGCCGAGGGCGGCCCCGCACCGCAGCGCGATCTCGCGCAGCTCGGCGGTGACGGTGAACGGCTCGCCCACCTTCTCCTTGTAGGTGCGCGCCGGCCACGTCCGCATGACCCCGAACAGGTGCTCCCCCAGGCAGTACAGCTTGCGGTCGTCGCCGCGCTGGCCGTGGTACCTCTGGGCGAACACGGGCTGGCCGGAGGAAACGATGTTGTGCAGCTCGTCGGCGTCCCAGACCACCTGCACGCCGGTGCCGAGGGCACTGCGGTAGGGCCTGACGGCCAGGGGACCGTCGTCGAGCAGGGGGCCGAGACGGGCCACGTCGACCGCGACGAAGGTGTCCGGCACCGGGACGCCCGCGGCCCGCAGGATCCGGGTGACCACGATCCTGTCCCGGCACTGGATCGTGGTCCGGTACGGATTGAGCGATGGGGCGCCGAGCGCGTCGAGCGCGCCGGCGACGCTGAGCGCCAGGTCGCTGCCCGACTTGAGCACGTAGAGGTCGTGGTCGACGCGGATGTCGCCCAGGTCGACCAGGTCGTCCTCGGGGCAGATGATGTCGACCGTCACCCTCCACTCCTCGAGGAGGCCGACAACTGCCAGCATGGTGGGGCTGACCCGGGTCCGCGGGTGCCGGCGCATCACGAAGGCGATCCTCACCGGCTGATCCTCATTGGCCCGACCTCGGCGCCAGGTCCGTCGGCCGCGGCCAGCACGTGGTCGGCCAGGGCGTCGTCGCTCCCCGCCGCCCCGCGGTAGTTGGGGAAGTCGTTCACCTCGACGACCACAGGCCCTTCCGGCCCGATCATGCAGTCGACGCCGAACAGGTCGAGCCCGAAGAGCCGCCCGCACGCCTCCGCCAGTGCTTCCAGCTGGGGTGTCAACGGGACGGGCTCCGGATCACCCGGCGAGGAGCCTCCATTGCCACCGAAGAGCGACGGGACCCGGACCGCCCAGTGGCGTGAGCCGACGGCGTAGACCTTCACGTCGGCACCGTCGCCCTCCACGAACCGCTGCGCGACAAGGGCGCCACTCGGTTCTGTGTGGTCCGGCATGTCGTCGGCGCGCTCGACGAGGCGGACACCCGCTCCGTTGTCCCCGAAGATCGGCTTCAGGACGATGGGGTACGCCGCGGGATGGATCGAGGCGGCCAGCAGGGCCGGCGAGCCCACCCACGTGCGAGGGGTGGGGATGCCGGCCGAGACCAGGCCCGCGGCCATGGCCGCCTTGTCCCGCACCGAGGCCACGGCCGCACACCGGTTCACCGTCGGCACGCCGAAGCTCTCGGCCACCGCCAGGGCGGTGAGCAGGGACGGGCTCCGCCCGCGGGCCACGACCAGCGACGTGCCGTCCAGCCACGACGACCCGCCCAGGTCGTGCACCAACAGCTCAGGGTCGGCGACCACGATGGGCACGCCCCGACGCTCGAGGGCGGCGAGAAGTCCCGCCGGCTGGCGCTGGGCGCGGTAGCGCTCCTCCACCAGCACGACGACCGCGGAGTCACCCACTCCGGCCACCACCGGTCGCCCCGTGTCGGTTTCCACTGCGCTCAGCCCAGCCAATCCATTCCAACCGCCGCCGTCCGTTCGCCGCCGGGACCTGCCTGGCGCTTGGCTGTTGGAACACTCGCTCCACGACCCCCAACCAGGACGCAGGGATGACGCAGGGAAACGAAAGATGAACGCCAGGTGACTTGGGCGCGAACTTTACTCCTACGGAGTCGAAAATGCCGCGACGATCGCGCCCGACCGTTCAGATCCCGCCGGCGCCGCCGATCGACGCTCTGGCACCGGACGATCCTGCCGCCGCCAGGACGCGCTCGGCCAGGAGCCGGTGGGCGTCGGGGATCCCTTTGAAACCGGGGAACGCCGACACGTCGACGACCCAGTGCCGGCCGTCGCTGACGATCACGTCGAGCCCGTAGAGGTCCATGCCCAGGGCCTCGCCCACTTCGAGCGTGAGGCGGCGCAGGACCGGGTCGACCTCGATGGGCACCCCCTGCTTGGCCTCGGGCGTCGAGGCCGGCCACGGGCGCCCGACGCAGTGGATGTGGTCGCCGATCCGGTAGAGCTTGCGGTCGAGTCCCTCCGGGGGATGGAAGTCCTGGACCACGAACGGCCCGCCGGCCGGGTCGACGTCGGCGACGTCCGACGCCGTCCGGACGATGCGGACGCCCGCGCCCTTCGAACCCGAGTTGGGTTTGACCACCAACGGGCCAGCTCCCAGGAGCGATGTGGCGGCGCCCGGCTCGGTGACGAACCAGGTGCGAGGCACAGGAAGGCCGGCCGCGGACAGGATGCTGCAGGCCACCGCCTTGTCCCGGCACGCCGCCACCGCCGGGAACGGGTTGAGAAGGGTGGCGCCGGCTGCGTGCAGCGCCGAACCCACTGTGAGCGCGGCACCGTAGGAGTGCTTCATGACGAACAGGTCGAAGTCCAGCGGCAGGGCGGCGACGTCGATGGCGCCGGCGAGCCGCCAGACGTCGACGTCGGCCCCTCGCTCCCGCAGCTCGTCGACGGTCGCGGCGGTGACCGCCCCGAGCGGGCGGTCGGCGTGGACGATCGCGATGCGAGGCCCGGCCGTCACGGGCGGCACGCTAGGCGCCGGGGCGTCAGGTGACGAGGAAGGTGAACAGCGGCGAGCCGGGGGGCACCGGGTCGATGCGAAGCCGGCTGTGGCTCATGCGCTCCATGAGCGGCTCCAGGTCCTCCCGGCGGGCGATCTCGACGCCGACCAGCGCCGGGCCCGTCTCCCTGTTGTTCTTCTTGACGTACTCGAACAGGGTGATGTCGTCGTCCTCGCCGAGGACCTCGTCGAGGAAGCCCCGCAGGGCACCCGGCTCCTGGGGGAACTCCACGAGGAAGTAGTGCTTGAGGCCCTGGTGGATGAGCGAGCGCTCGACGACCTCGCCGTAGCGGCTGACGTCGTTGTTGCCCCCCGACAGGACGCAGAGCACCGTCTGCCCGGGTTCGACCACCACCACCTCGCCCAGGGCGGCGGTGGCCAGCGCCCCGGCGGGCTCGGCCACGATGCCCTCCCACTGGTAGAGGTCGAGCATCTCGGTGCAGACCCGACCCTCCTCCACGGTGACCACCTCGTCGACGAGATCGCGGACGACCTCGTAGGTCATCGAGCCGGCGCACTTGACCGCGGCGCCGTCGACGAAGCTGTCGAGCTGGGCCAGCAGCACCGGCCCGCCGGCGGCCAGCGCCGCCGACATGCAGGCCGCCCCGGCGGGCTCGACGCCCACGATGCGGGTGCCCGGGTGGCGGGACCGGAGCCAGGTGGCCATGCCCGCGGCCAGCCCCCCGCCGCCCACCGGCAGGACCACCACGTCGGGTGCCCGGCCGAGCTGGCGCACGGCCTCCACGGCGACGGTGCCCTGCCCGGCGATGGTGAGGGGGTGGTCGAACGGCGGGACCAGGACGCAGCCGGTGGCCGACGCCTCGGCCTCGGCCGCCATGCTGGCGTCGTCGTAGGTGTCGCCGGTGACGATGAGGGTGACCAGGTCGCCGCCGATGGCGGTGATGCGCTCACGCTTCTGGCGAGGCGTGGTGCGGGGCACGACGATGCGGCCGGGAACACCGAGGTGCCGGCAGCTGAAGGCCACGCCCTGGGCGTGGTTGCCGGCGCTGGCGCAGACGATCCCGCGCGCCTGCTCCTCGGCGGACAGCTGGGAGATGAGGTTGAAGGCTCCCCGGAGCTTGTAGGACCGCACGACCTGCAAGTCCTCCCGCTTCAGCCACACCTCGGCCCCGCTGTGGGCGCCGAGCCGTTCGTTCGGCTCGAGGGGGGTGCGGCGCACAACCGGCGCCAGTCGCGCCTCGGCCTGCTCGACGTCGTCCGCGGTCGGCCGGCGCAGGTCGGTCCTCACCTCAGGGGGTACCGCGGCGGTCGCCATCGCATCGAACGCTACCGGCTCGGCCCTGTTGCTCGGGACGGATATCGGCTGCTCCGGACGGATATCGGGGCCGGGCACCGTGGGTCGGCCCCAGCGGGCAGACTGGTCCCATGACGATGGACAGCCCGCCGCCTGACGACGATCCTCCCGGAACGCCTGGCAGGCCGGCCGGGGCGCCGGGCGCCAACCCGAGGGTGCGCCGGGTGGTCGTGGCCGTCGCCGTGCTGGTGGCCCTCGTGGGCGTGGGGACGATCGCCGCCGCCATGCTCGGATCCGACGACGAGCCAACGGCCTCCACCGGTCCCGCCACCTCGGTCCTCGCCGTTCCCCGGACGGGGCCCGACGGGTCGGTCGTGTCGGGCCCCGGCGGGTCCACGGTGGAGGGGGGGCCGAGCGCGACCAACCCCGACGGCACACGCGCCGCGACCATCGCAGCAGCGAGCAGCACGGCAGCAGGCGGCGCCGGGGCGGGCGGCGTCGCGGGCGGAGCGATAGCGGGCGGAGCGGGAACGGGCGGAGCCGGCGGCGGGACGGGCGCCGCGGGTGGCGGAACCGGAGGCACCCAGCCCGGCGGCGCAACCGGTGGAGCGGGCAGCGGCGCAGGCGCGGGAACCGGCGGCGGAGGGACGGGTGGCGGGTCGGGATCCGGCACCGGCACCGGCACCGGCACCCAGCCGGGCGTCGAGCCGGGGTCGCCCACGTCGCCCACGACGCCCGCCACCTCGCCGCCGACGACGCAGGCGGGCGAGGACTACCGCTGCCCGGCCCTCAGGAGCGTCATGGGCCTCGACCCCCAGCTCGTGGAGCTCGCCCGGCAGACCGGCTGCATCTAGCGACTGCCCGCCGTATCGCCCCGGGCCCGGATGTGCCAGCGGGGGGCGGTTCGGGTAGTCCGCCGACAATGAGGTTTCACTTCCGCTTCGCTTTGATCTACCGGCTCGTCGGCCTGCTCTTCGGCGTCACGCCCCGCAACGCCCGCGTCGAGGTCGCCGACGGTCGACTCCTGGTCCGGTTCGGGCGCTGGACCGTCGAGACGCCGCTCGCCAATGTCACCGGATCCGAGGTCTCCGGTCCCTACGGGTTGCTACGGACGGTCGGGCCTGCACACCTGTCGCTCGCCGACGGGGGGCTCACTTTCGCCACCAACGGGAGGCAAGGGCTCTGCATCCGGTTCCGCGAGCCGGTGCGAGGCCTCGAACCGACCGGCCGCATCCGGCACAAGGGCCTCACCGTCACTGTCGACGACGTCGACGGTCTGGCCCGGGCCCTCGCTGCGGGCGGGGCCGCGCCGGCCTGAACCGGCTACCCCGCGGTCGCCGCCGGCTCCACGCGAACCTCGTGGGCCGTGCGGCGAACGACCTTCTCGGGACCCGAACCATCGATCGCCGCAGCGGTGAGCATGGCGACGCGCTCGCAGGCGCGGTGTGCGAACTTCACCTGCATGCGGCGCCCGAACAGGTGGAGGCCCAGGCGCACGAGGGGATTGCCCACCGTGGCATGCCGCGAGAACCGGCAGGTGTGGAACTCCACCTCGCCGGAGTCGATCCATTTCCATACCTCGTAGTCCATCTGGCCCATTTCCAGGTGTCCCTGCAGCGTCTGGTAGTTCCAGCCCCACACCCTCACGTCGCGGCCGTCGACCTTTCGGGTCTCGTCGACGACGCCGCCGATTCGGACTCCGAACCGAAACCGCAACCCGTAGAACCGGACCTCGAGCAGCATGTCGCGCTTTTCGAGGGGACGGTCGGGGTGATACACGGCCGTGACCATCGACGGGTCGGCGAACTCGTAATCGCGAAGGATGCGCTGCGCCACCTCCCAGGGCCCGCCGGGAATGGGCGGTCCCGGCGGCTCGGGTGGCAGCGGCTGGCTGTAGCCGTCCACCAACCAGCCGTTCTCGGGGGTGAACCGGCTGCGGTCGCCCAGCTCGAAGTTCAGGGGCTTGTCGTGGAGCTCGTCGAGGACGCGCCGGGCGTCGGGATCGGCGAGGGTCGGAGCCTCCTCGACCCGGCGGGTGTCGATGTCGATACCGCCCACCATGCGGCCCCCGGCCACGGCGACGACCCGCTCGAGGAACGAGGTCCACATGTGCAGTTGGACCTCCTTGGCCATGCGCAGACCCTCGTACAGCACCCGCGACAGCCGGTCGCCGCTGCGGGCCCAGGACTCGATGGTGAACTCGAGGTCCCTGTCGCCCGAGGTTGTGGCGGCCTCGCCCACAGCAGAGAACTCGATCTGGCCCGCCTCCAGGTGTCCGGACAGCGTGGCCAGGCGGAACGACGTCGGCGTCACTGCGACGACGCGGACGGGCCCGTCCCATGGGCCAGGCATGCGCACGACGAACTCGTCGCCCACGCGCAGCTCGCCCGCGTCGCCGAGCACCTTGACGAAGCGGGCGAGCTCGGTGGGTGCAGCCGTGTTGAGGTCCCCTCCGAGCCGGGCGACGAGCTCCTCGGGGGACATCTGCGAGCCCCGCACCCTGACGCGGTAGCGGCGGTGGAACAGGGGCCCGACGCCATCCTCGGCCGCCAGCACGTCCTCCCGGCTGATCCCGTCGGGCAGCGGGGGAGGGGCGTGGTCGCCCCGCGACCCGGGCCGCTCGCGGCGGTGAAGGGGCGTGATCCGCCACATGTAGTTCCACGATGTGAGCCCGATCCCGACAGGCCAGACGGCCGCGGTGGTCAGACGTCGCGAGAAGGTCAGACGGCGGGGCACGGGTAAGGACCTACCCCTTGGGTAGCAAGACCACCATGTTGACGAGCTTCCTTCACCGGTGCCACCTGCGCGGCGGATACCTGCATCTCGCGTCGATGGCGAGCGTTGGCCTCTGCATCGGCCTGTGGATCCGGGCCAAGACGGTGGACCAGGAGATGCGCGGGAACGCCGAGCGCCGCGCTCTGTTCGTTGGCCTCTGGCCGCCGACGCTGTGGCTCATCGGGGACTCGCTGGAGCGCCTCGAGTAGCTGAACGTCCCCGGCTGGGGCCCTAGTGTCGGCCGGTGGACAGAATCCCCGTGGCGCGGTGGGACGGCTTCGGGGAGACGATCTTCGCCGAGATGTCGGCCCTGGCCACGGCCACCGGATCGATCAACCTGGGCCAGGGCTTCCCCGACACCGACGGCCCCCGGCGGGTGGCCGAGGCCGCCGTCGCCGCCATCCGGGCCGGCCACAACCAGTACCCGCCGGGGCCTGGCATCCCCGAGCTGCGCAGCGCGGTAGCCGACCATCAGCGCCGCTTCTACGGGCTCGACTACGACCCCGACCGGGAGGTGCTGGTGACCGCCGGCGCCACCGAGGCCATCGCCGCCACCCTCCTCGCCGTCTGCGAGCCGGGCGACGAGGTCGTGCTGTTCGAGCCGTACTACGACCAGTACGCGGCGGCGGTGGCGATGGCCGGGGCCACCCGGCGGGTCGTCACCCTCCGCCCGCCCGACTTCGGGTTCGACCTCGACGAGCTGTCCGCCGCCGTCGGGCCCCGCACCCGACTCGTCCTGCTGAACTCCCCGCACAACCCCACCGGCAAGGTCTTCGGCCGCGACGAGCTCGACGCCATCGCTTGCGTCTGCCTGGAGCACGACCTGCTGGCCGTCACCGACGAGGTCTACGAGCACCTCGTCTACGACGGCACCCACGTGCCCCTGGCCACGCTCCCCGGCATGCGGGACCGCACGGTCACGATCTCCTCGGCGGCGAAGACCTTCTCCTTCACCGGCTGGAAGATCGGCTGGGCCTGCGCCGCGCCGCACCTGCTCGACGCGGTACGGACGGCCAAGCAGTTCCTCACCTACGTCAACGGCGCCCCGTTCCAGTACGCCATCGCCGAGGCCCTCACCCTCGGAGACGAGTACTACGTGGACCTGGCCGACGACCTGCGGGCCAAACGAGACCGCCTGTGCACGGGGCTCGAGAAGGCCGGCTTCACCGTCTTCCGCCCGGCAGGCAGCTACTTCGTGACCACCGACATCCGCTTGCTGGCCGCTGGGACCGAGGATGGCGACGGGGCCGCCTTCTGCCGGTCGCTGCCCGGGCGCTGCGGTGTCGTGGCCGTGCCCAACGTCGTCTTCTACGACGACGCCGCCGCCGGCCGCTCGCTGGTGCGCTTCGCCTTCTGCAAGCGCCTCGAGGTCCTCGACGAGGCGATCGAGCGGCTCCAGGCGCTGCGCGCGCCGATGGCCGGGCCGTGAAGGTCGCCGCCGTCCAGCACGACATCTGCTGGGAGGACCCGCCCGCCACTTTCGCACGGGTGGCGCCGCGGATCGCCGAGGCGGCGGCCGCCGGGGCCCGCCTGATCGTCCTGACCGAGATGTACTCGACCGGCTTCTCGCTGGAGAGCGACAGGATCGCCGAGCCGATGGACGGGCCCAGCACCCGGTTCCTCGTCGACCGGGCCGCCGAGCACGGCGTGTGGCTGTGCGGTTCCCTGCCCGAGCGGGCCGAACAGGCCGCCAGGCCCGCAAACACCCTGGTCCTGGCCGGTCCCGACGGCTCGGTGCACCGCTACGCCAAGCTCCACCCGTTCACCTACGCCGGCGAGCACACCCGGTACCAGGCCGGCGACCGCCACGTCACCGTCGACGTCGAAGGCGTCCGTGTCAGCCTGTTCGTCTGCTACGACCTGCGCTTCGGCGACGAGTTCTGGGCGCTGGCGCCGACGACCGAGTGCTACATCGTGGTCGCCAACTGGCCCGCCAGCCGCCGCCTCCACTGGAACGTCCTCCTGCGGGCCAGGGCCATCGAGAACCAGGCCTACGTCGTGGGCGTCAACCGGGTGGGGGAGGGCGACGGGATCGGATACGCCGGCGACAGCATGATCGTCGGCCCCGGCGGGGAGATCCTGGGACAGGCCCCTGCCGACGGCCGGGAGGCGGTGGTGACGGCCGAGGTCGATCCCGCCGTCGTCGCCGCCACCCGCGCCCGCTACCCGTTCCTCGCCGACCGGCGGGTCACCTGAACGCCCGGATGACCGGGGTGAACCGCTCGACCGATCCCTCGTCCAGGTCGGCCAGCCGCACGATGGCGGTCTGGACGCCGGCCTCGGCCAGCTCCCGGTAGCGCCCCACCTGCTCCTCGACGGTGCCCGCCACCGCCGACGCCGACTGTGCTGGCTTCCATTGGCCGGCGGATGGGTCGTCGGTGACGAGGGCCGAGCCCAGGTGGGTGACCCGGACGGCGGAGGAATCGCGCCCCACGTCGGCGCAGTGGCGGTGCAGCACCTCCAGCTTCCTGCGGACGGTGTGAACGTCGCCGACGAAGTTGCAGGCGTCGGCGTGGGTGGCCACCAGCCGGAGCGTGCGTTTCTCGCCCGACCCGCCGACCAGGATCGGGATGCGCTCCTGCAGCGGCCGGGGATAGCAGATGGCCTCGGCCACCGTCACCGCCTTGCCTTCGAACGACGGCGCCCCCGGCCCCCACACCAGCGGCAGCAGCTGGAGGGCGTCCTCCAGCAGGTCGAGGCGACGGCGGGCCGGCGGGAACTCCCAGCCGTAGGCCCGGTGCTCCCGCTCGAACCAGGCCGCCCCGATGCCGCACACGGCCCGGCCGCCGGAGAGCACGTCGAGCGTGGCCGCCATCTTCCCCAGGTGGGCGACGTTGCGGTAGGTGACCCCGGTGACCAGGGTGCCCAGCGTCGCCATGCGGGTGTGACCGGCCAGGAACCCGAGCGTCGTCCAGCTGTCGAGCATGTCGTCCCAATGCCGCCCCACCTGGGGGATCTGGATGAAGTGGTCCATCACCCACAGGCTGGTGAAGCCCGCCGCCTCGGCCGCCCCGGCGACCCCCGCCAGCCGGGCGGCAATCTCGGCCGGCCCTCCGGGCCACGAGAACGTGGCGATCTGCAGGCCGAACTCCAGGGACATGGGTTCCTCCTCCTGCCGGCGGGCGGCCTCGGGGGCGTGGACGAGCTGGCGGTCGACGACCCGCACCGGCCCAGGTGGATGGACGGCGTCGAAGCCGTCGTCGGGAATCTCGGCGAGCACCGACGGCCACCGCTTCAGCTGGGCGGCCATCGGCTTGGCGGGGACGGGCCGCGGCCGCGCCGCGTTGCGGGCGCGGCACTCGGCCGCGGGCACGTCGAAGGCCACGGCCACCACCGGCGCCCCGTGGCGGCGGGCGAGGGCGACGTAGCCGCGCCGGCGGTCGCGGTCGAGGCCCAGGGTGTCGACGACGGTGAACAGGCCGCGCCGCAGCCGGCGGTCGAGGACGAGGTCGAGCACGGCGAAGGCGTCGGTGCCGGCCCGCTGGTCGTGCTCGCCCTCCCCGACAAGGGAGCGCAGGTGGTCGGCCGACACGATCTTCCCCGGCGGGAACCACTCCGCCGCCCACGCCGACTTCCCGCTGCCCGAGGGTCCCACCAGCACGACGAGGCACGACGCCGGAAGCCGGATCACCCGCATACTCAACACGGCGGAGCGGCCCGACGCCCGAAACCCCCGATGCCCGAAACCCCCGATGCCCGAAACCCCCGATGCATGGCAGACCCCGGCGCGTACAGTCGGTGCGCTGCCGCTCCGACGGCATGACCGTTGCCGGCCATGAACAGGCGGAACGTCTGGAGCCGTTCCGGTGTTCCGAATCGGTAGGCGCCGATGAGAAATCGTCGACACCGGAGTCCTAAGCGGCACAGTCTCCGAGGAGTCACCGAAGGAGCACCACGTTGAACATGGACATGAACGCCTGGATGGCGCTCCACAGCGCCATGCAGGACGAGCCCAAGCGCACCTTCAACCGCGCCATCCTGGGCCGGATCTGGACGTTCGCCCGACCGCACCGGCGGGCGCTGTTCGCGTTCGTCCTGCTCAGCGTCGGTGCCGCCGTCCTCACCGTCGCCACGCCGGTCCTGGCCGGCCAGGTCGTCGACGCCATCGTGGAGAAGCGGGACGCGGGCACGGTCGTGGCCCTGGCCGGGCTGATCGCCCTGATCGCGGTCCTCGACGCCGTCGTCGGCGTGGTCGGGCGGTGGATGTCCTCCCGGATCGGCGAGGGGCTCATCCTCGACCTCCGTCGTGCGGTGTTCGGCCACGTGCAGCGGATGCCGGTGGCCTTCTTCATGCGCACCCGCACCGGCGCCCTCGTCAGCCGGCTGGACAACGACGTCATCGGTGCCCAGCGGGCCTTCACCTGGACCCTCTCGGGCGTTGTCAGCAACGTCATCACCCTCCTGCTGACCCTGGCCGTCATGCTGCGACTGTCCTGGGTCATCACCCTGCTGGCGCTGGTCCTGCTGCCGGTGTTCATCATCCCGGCCCGGCGCATGGGCACGAAGCTGGCCTCCATGGAGCGGGAGGCGGCCGACAACAACGCGGCGATGACGACCCAGATGACCGAGCGGTTCTCGGCGCCGGGCGCCACCCTGGTGAAGCTCTTCGGCCGCCCGGCCGACGAGGTGGCCGAGTTCGGGGCGCGGGCCGAACGAGTGCGCGAGATCGGCGTGCGCACCGCCATGAACCAGTGGATCTTCCTCACCGCCCTCTCCCTCGTGTCGTCCCTGGCCCTGGCCCTGGTGTACGGGCTCGGCGGCTGGCTGGCCATCGACGGCCGCCTGGAGGCGGGCACCGTCGTCACCCTCGCCCTCCTGCTCACCCGCCTCTACGCCCCCCTGACCGCACTGGCCAGCGCCCGGGTCGACGCCATGACCGCCCTGGTCAGCTTCGAGCGGGTCTTCGAGGTCCTCGACATCAAGCCGATGATCGTCGAGCGGCCCGACGCCGAGCGGGTGCCGGAGGGGTCCGTCGCCCTCGAGTTCGACGACGTCCGCTTCTCCTACCCGGCGGCCGACAAGTTCTCGCTGGCCTCCCTCGAGGAGGTCGCCACCCTGGACACCAGGGGCGGCGTCGAGATCCTGAAGGGCGTGTCGTTCAGGGTGGAGCCGGGCCAGCTTGTCGCGCTGGTGGGCTCGTCCGGCGGCGGGAAGTCGACCATCGCCTCGCTCGCACCCCGGCTCTACGACGTCGACAGCGGGACGATCCGGCTCGCAGGGGTCGACGTGCGGGACCTGACGTTCGACTCGATCCGCGAGACCATCGGCATGGTCACCCAGGACGGCCACCTGTGGCACACCACAATCGCCGAGAACCTGCGCTTCGCCCGCCCCGGCGCCACCGACGAAGAGCTGTGGGACGCCTTGGGCCGAGCCCGGCTGGCCGACCTGGTCAAGTCGCTGCCCGACGGGCTGGAGACGCTGGTGGGGGAGCGGGGCTACCGCCTGTCCGGCGGCGAGCGGCAACGGCTCACCATCGCCCGCCTGCTGCTGGCCAAGCCGAGGGTCGTGATCCTCGACGAGGCCACCGCCCACCTCGATTCGTCGTCCGAGGCGGCGGTGCAGGAGGCCCTCGTCGACGCCCTGGCCGGCCGCACGGCCCTGGTCATCGCCCACCGACTGTCCACCATCCGCGACGCCGACCTCATCCTCGTGGTCGAGGCCGGTCGGGTGCTCGAGCGCGGCACCCACGAGGCTCTGCTGGCCGCCGGCGGCCGCTACTCCGAGCTGTACCAGACCCAATTCTCGGAGGGTCCGGAGCCCGCCGCAGTCGCCTAGCCGGCGCCCCCCGGGCCCCTCACCGCGGCCTGCGTGCCGGCGGCGGGGCCCCCGGCCTACAGTTCTGTGGTTCATGGCGTCGAGTCGAGGTCCTCGGTTTGCGCTCCTACGCGTCGTCGCACTCGTCGCGACGATGGCGGCCGTCCCTCTCCCCGCCCTGGCCACCGCCGAGGAAGACCTCGCCGCCGCCCAGCGCCGGGCCAACCAGGCGGCCGGCGAGCTCAGCCAGGCCCAGGTGGAGCTGGCCGATGCGGAGGACACCATCGCCCACCTGGAGACCAGGGTGTCGGCGGTCGACGCCCGGGTGGGCAAGTCCCGGGAGCAGCTGCGCCAGCTGGCCGTCCGGATGTACGTCTCGGGCACGTCCTCGCTCACCCGGATCCTGCGCATGGCGGACGCCAACGCGGTGGTCAGGGCCCAGCAGTTCAGCCACGTGCTGGCGGCCACGTCGACCGACGCGCTCGGCGACTATCGGGCCGAGAAGGAGAACCTCGACGACGAGCTGTCCGCCCTGGAGCAGAAGAAGGAGGAGCGGACAAAGGCGCTCGACAGCCTGCGGGAGCGACGCGCCGCCGCGGCCAGCGAGGTCGACCGTCTCGGCCGGGTGATCCAGGAGCAGCGGGCCAAGGCGGCCGAGGAGGAGGCCCGCCGGCAGGCCGCGCTCCAGGCCGCAGCCAGGCCGGCGTCAGCCGCGGCCCCGGCGGCCGGCGCTCCGAGGGCGCCATCGCCGGCCACGGCCGCCGCCACCCCCGCGGCCACAGGCAGCGTGGCATCAGGTGACTGGGTGTGCCCGGTGCAGGGACCCCGCGCCTTCAGCAACGACTGGGGCGCGTCCCGTGGCGGCGGGTCCACCCACAAGGGCACCGACATCCTCTCGCCGAGGGGGACGACGGTCGTGGCCAACGTCAGCGGTACGGTCCGACGTAACGACAACCGCCTCGGTGGCATCTCCTACTACCTGAACGGCGACAACGGGGACGAGTTCTACGGCGCCCACCTGGACTCGATCAGCACCACCGGCCACGTGTCGGCGGGTACGGCGATCGGGACGGTGGGCGACACCGGCGACGCCCAGGGCGGGCCCACCCACCTCCACTTCGAGATCCATCCCGGGGGTGGGGGCGCTGTGAACCCCTATCCCACCCTGGTCAAGTACTGCTGACACTTGGCGGCGTAGGCCGTTCGGCCTATTTCGGGCACGGGAAGCTCAAGCGGCGGCGGTCGGCGACCGACCGAACCCAGATGAGCCGACTGGGTGTCTCCCGCTGGTTCGGCAGGTGGAAGCGCTGGGCCGTCGTCGAGGCGGTCGAGCTCTACTGGGACTGCCGCTGCGCCTACCACAACGCCGCCACCTACCGCTGTTACTTCTGCGGGTCCCGCCGGCCGCGGATCCGAGTAGCCGACGAAGCCGTGTTGGCGCATGTCGCGGGCCCGCCGGCGCCCGCCGAGGGCGAGATGGTGCCGGCGGCCTCCCCGTAGCGCCGCCGCGACTAGGAGTGCGAGAAGCTCGGTGCGCCCTCGACGAGAAAGGCGATCTCGTCCACGTAGCACCACCACCAGTCCTCACCGGGCTCGAACGACTGGATCAGCGGATGGGCGGTGCCGCGGAAGTGGGCGGTGGCGTGGCGATTGGGGGAGCTGTCACAGCAGCCCACGTGCCCGCAGGACATGCAGACCCGGAGGTGGACCCAGCGTCCGCCGGTGGCGATGCAGTCCTCACAGCCGTCGGCCCCGGGGGACACGTCCCCGGCATCGTCCAGGTGAGCGCACGTCGCGGCCATCGGCTCCTCCTCCTCCTGCGTGCTGCCAGCCTGTCTAGTCCGCCGAGCGAGTGGCGGGAAGGGTCAGGGGCGCGGCGTCGAGCGGGCACTCGAAGCATGGCTCGCGCTCCTGGCCCGCTTCCACCGGCACCCGGCGCGACCGCAGGGTCACGAAGCCCAGCACACCTGCGAAGACGCAGGCGGCGGCCGCTATCCGAGCGACGGTGTGGAACCCGGCGACAAGGGTCGCATCGGCCACCGGGACGCTCGGGTCGAAGCCGGCGAGGATCGGTATGGAGGCGACCGCCACCAGGCCCGCCACCCGCGACACCGCGTTGTTGACACCCGACGCGACGCCGGCGTGGTGGGGGTCGACGGCACCCAGCACGGTCGACGTCAGCGGCGCCACGGTGAGGGCCAGGCCCAGGCCGAACAGGACCAGCGCCGGCAGCACGGAGGTCAGGTATCCGCGCCCGGGGGTCACCCGGGTGAGCAGGAAGAGCCCGGCCCCGATGAGCACGGGCCCCGCGGTGAGCGGCAGGCGGGGCCCGATCCGGCCGGCGAGGGCGCCGGTGCGGGCCGACAGGGTGAGCATGAGCAGGGTCACGGGGAAGAGCGACGCCCCGGCGGCCAGTGGGCTGTACCCGAGGCCGACCTGGAGCACGAGCGGCAGCATGAACAGGACCATGCCGAGGGCGCCGTAGATCACGAACGTCATGGCGTTGACGTCGCGGAACACCCGGCTGGCGAACGTGCTCACCGGCACCATGGCGTGGTCGCTCCTGATCTCGATGCCGACGAAGACCGTGAGGAGGCCCAGGCCCAGGAGCGTCACGGACATGCTGCGCTGGATCAGGCCGTAGGTGGTGGCGCCCAGGCCCAGCGAGCACGTCAATGCCCCCAGGACGTCGAAGTGCGACGCCGCCGACGGGTCCTTCGACTCGGGCAGGCACCTGGTGGCTATCACCGCGACCGTCGCCGCCAGGGGCAGGTTCAAGAAGAAGATCAGCCGCCAGGACGAGACCTGCACCAGCCAGCCGCCCGCGAACGGGCCGACAGCGGCGGCGATGCCGCCCAGGCCCGACCATGCGCCGATGGCCCGGCCTCTGTCGTCGGGATGGAACACCGCCGAGATGATGGCCAGGCTCCCCGGCGTGAGCAGGGCCCCGCCCATGCCCTGCAGCATCCGGGCGGCGATGAGGAACCCGCTGGTCGGGGCGGCCGCGCACATGGCCGAGGCCGCCGCGAACCAGGCGACGCCGATGACAAAGACCCGCCGGCGGCCGTAGCGGTCGCCGAGCGACCCCCCGAGCAATATCAGCGACGCCAGGGCCAGCGTGTAGCCGGTGACCACCCACTGCAGGTCGGCGAAGTCGGCGTCGAGGTCGGCGGCGATCTGGGGGAGGGCGACGTTGACCACGGTGGCATCGAGGGTGACCATGGCCGAGCCCAGCACGGTCGCCGCCAACACCCAGTGCCCGTGGCCGGTGTCGAACCGGACGGTGGGCTCGTCGCCGGGGTCGCCGGGCTCGCCCGTGTCGTCGCCTCCCCCGCGGCGGGTGCCCATCCGGTCAGGCGTCGGGCTCGACGTCGAACACGTCGCCGGCCGAAGCGGCCATGAGCCGGTCGGCCAGATCCTGCTTCAGGGCGGTGAACCGCTGTTGGTCCTCCGGCGTGAGGTCCCTGGCGCGGGCCAGGGTGATGAACTCGTCGCTGACCTGGCCCTCCCGCACGAGAAGCGTGCACCCGGCGTCGCGGTAGGCGAAGTGGAACACGAACTGCTCGAGGGTCGTCCCCCGCTCGGGTCGCTCGAGGTCGGCGTCGACGACGTACCTGCCCTCGGTCATCCCTCGGGTGACAAGCTCGAAGCCGTCCCGCGCGCCGGGGCCGCGGAACGCGGTGTCGATCATGACCTCGCGGCGGGCGAGGGGACCGCTCGGATCCATCAGGGGGAAGGCCAGCTCCATCGCCTTGAACGCCATGGCCACGCCGCCCGGGCTGCCGGGGCCGCTGTAGCGCAGCATCTCCGCGTACGAGAAGGAGAGGAGCAGCCCGTCGTCGAGAACCTGCAGGGAGGTCGTCATCGCCGTGACGCTACCGGTCAGTTCAGCGAGCCGGTCCCGTGCGCCGCCTGCCCTCCTCCGACAATGCCATCGACGGCTGGCGATCGAGCCGACCGATGTCGGCGGCCCGCCGGAAGCGCAGCGCCGACCAGTCGGTGTCGAGCGACACCTGGCGCACCGCCTCGAGGCCCATGTCGCCGAGCGGCTGCCAACCGACCATCTGGGCCAGGTCCGAGGTGTAGCGCTTCGACGACTTCTTCGGGTAGGCGAACCAGAGGACGGGGTCCTCGCCCAGGCGCGTGGCGAGCTGTCCCGCCCGCTTGCGCACGTCCGCCTGCGATCGTACGAACACCAGCGCGAAGTCCTCCCGTGTCCCCAACCTCCGCCGCACCCTGGCCTCGGCGGACCACGACTCGGTCAAGGGCCCGAGCTCGGGCGGCGCACCGAGCACGGTGACCGTGGCGGGAGGCTTGTACTGGAGCTTGGCGAGCACGGCGTCCATCTCCATACTCTGTCAGCCGCCGGTGAGGGACGTCGGGACGGCTCCGGTCAACGGAGCCCGTGAGCGTGAAAAAGACCACAGTGTGGAGGCCTTCTTGCACGCTCACGGCGAACCCGCCACACCACGCGGGTAGAAACGGGGCGTGCCTGACGCCCCCGACCGTCCGCTTCTGCGCTCCGAGGAGGAGCGGCGAGAGCAGCTCGCCGTCTCGAAGCGTCGCGCCACGTCGCTGTTGGCGGCGGTCTCGGTGGTGTTCGTCGTCACCACCGTATGGGGCGGCGATGCCACGTGGGTCGGCTACCTCCAGGCCGCGGCGGCGGCGTCGATGGTCGGCGGGTTGGCCGACTGGTTCGCGGTCACCGCCCTCTTCCGACACCCCCTCGGCCTGCCGATCCCGCACACCGCCATCGTCGTGGAGCGCAAGGACCAGTTCGGGGCCACCCTCGGCGAGTTCGTCCAGGAGAGCTTCCTGACCCCCGAGGCCGTCGTGGCCCGGCTGCGGGCGGCGGGCGTGGTCGGACGGCTCGCCGACTGGCTGGCGGAGCCGGCCAACGCCTCGCGCGTGGCCGAGGAGGTGGCCGACGGCGTGGTGGCGCTGGCCGACCTGCTGCGGGACGACGACGTGCACCGGGCCATCGAGGGGGTGGTGCGAAACCGGCTCGAGTCGGTGCCGCTGGCCCCGCTGGCCGGCCAGGCCCTGCGGTTCGCCACCCGCGAGGGCCGCCACGAGGAGGTTCTCGACCGCATCCTGGTCGGGCTCCGCCACTACGTCGAGGACCACAGGGAGGAGCTGCGCCGACGGCTGGGCAAGAAGTCGAAGTGGTGGATCCCGGGGGCCGTCGACCACAAGATCTTCGACCGGGTGCTCGACGGGTTCTGCTCGGCGCTGAGCGATATCGAAAGCGACCGTGGCCACGAGCTTCGCCGTGAGCTCGACGCCCGCCTGGCCAAGCTGTCGACCGAGCTGGAGATGTCGCCGGTGCTGCGCGAGCGGGGGGAGCAGCTCAAGCGGGACCTCCTCGACCAGCCCGAGCTGCAGCGATGGGTCGCCGATCTGTGGTCCGACGCCAAGGACCATCTCCGGGCCCAGGCCGCTGAGCCCGATTCCGAGTTCCGCCGCCGGATCGCCGACGCCATTGTCAGCCTGGGCCGCCGGCTCCAGGCCGACCCGGTCCTGGCCGCCCGGGCCGAGGCCATGCACGAAGCCTTCGCCAACTACTTGATCGGCCATTTCCAGGGCGAGATCTCCAAGCTGGTGAGCAGCACCATCGCCCGCTGGGACGCCGAGGAGACGGCGTCGCGCCTCGAGCTGCTGCTCGGCCCCGACCTGCAGTGGGTCCGCATCAACGGCACAGTCGTGGGGGGTGCCGCCGGGCTCGTCCTCCACGCCTTGTCCGATCTCCTGAGCTGACGCCAACTCGGCCGTGCGGCCGGTCAACTCTGATACGGTTCCGTTTCGCAGCGATACACTCCCGTGCCGAAAGGAACAGCCGATGACGACGACGCGCCCACCCCGCACCCCGGCGGGCGTGCTCCACGAGGACCCTGTCGTCTACCGGCGCCGGTGGTTCCTCCTCGGGATCATGTGCCTGTCGCTGGTCATGGTCGTCATGTCCGTCTCCGGGCTCAACGTGGCCCTGCCGAGCATGCAGCGCGACCTCGGCGCCAGCTCCAGCGCCCTGCAGTGGATCGTCGACTCCTACGCGCTCGTCTTCGCCGCCCTGCTCCTGCCCGCCGGCGCCCTGGGCGACCGCTTCGGACGGAAGCGGGCCCTCATCTTCGGGCTCCTCGTCTTCACCACCGGTTCGCTGATCGGCGGGCTCGGCACCGCGTCGACCCAGGTGGTCGTCGGCCGGGTGATCACCGGGATCGGCGCCGCCTTCGTCATGCCCGCCACCCTTTCGCTGCTGACGACGATCTTCCCGCCCCAGGAGCGGCGCCGGGCCATCGCCACGTGGGCGGGGTTCGCGGGAGCCGGGGGAGCGCTCGGCCCGATCCTGTCGGGCGCCCTCCTCGAGCACTTCTGGTGGGGCTCGGTGTTCCTGGTCAACGTGCCGATCGTGGCGCTGGTGGTGGCCGCGGTGGCGGTGTTCTCCCCGACGTCGAAGGACCCCGATGCCACGCCTCTCGACCCCGTGGGGGCCGGTCTCTCCCTCGTGGGACTGGGTTCGCTGGTGTACGGGATCATCGAGGGCCCGGAGCTGGGCTGGACGAGCACGCAGGTGCTCGTCGCCTACGCCGGGGCCGCCATCGGACTGGTGGGATTCCTCCTCTGGGAGCGGCGCACGGTCCATCCGATGCTGCCGCTCAAGCTGTTCAGGGACCGTCGGCTGAGCGTCGGGAGCGCCGTCGTCACCGTCGCCTTCTTCATCATGTTCGGCCTCTTTTTCCTGTTCACGCTCTACCTGCAGTTCGTGCGGGGCTACTCGCCGCTGAGCGCCGGGCTGTCGACGCTGCCCCTCGCCGTCACCCTCGTGGCCGTCGCCCCGAGGAGCGCGATGCTGGCCGAGCGGGTAGGCACGGGACCGGTGATGGCATCGGGCTTCGTCCTCATCTCCGCCGGCTTCGCCGTCCTCGCCCTCCTCGTCGGCACCGACACGCCCTACTTCGTTCTGGCCATCGCCCTTGTCCTGCTCGGTGCGGGAATGAGCCTCACTGCCGCCCCGGCCACCGGCAGCATCATGAGCGCGGTCCCGTCCGCCAAGGCCGGGGTGGGATCGGCGATCAACGACACCACCCGGGAGGTGGGTGGGGCGCTCGGCATCGCCGTCCTGGGCAGCATCGCCAGCGCCGTGTACCGGTCGTCGGTCGACCTGGGCGGGCTCTCCCTGCCACCGCCCGTGCGCGAGGCCGCCAGCGAGTCGGTGGGCGCGGCCACCATTGTCGCCGAACAGGTCACCGGGGGAGCGCAGCTGGCCGCTCGGGCCGGCGCCGCCTTCACCGACGCGTTCAACCTGGCCAGCGGCGTCGCGTCGGTGCTGGCCCTGGCGGCCGCCGTCGCCGTCATCATCGTCTTCAACCGACGCGTCGAGGAGGCCGCGGTGCTGGCCGCCGACCCGGCCACGCCGGCGGCACCCGTGGACGTTGCGCCTTGAACGCGGCAGCCCCGAACACGCCAGCCCCGGCAGGCTCGCCTGGCGAGGTCCGGAGCGACGAAGGCCGACCGGTCGAGGTCGACCCCAGGGTCGAGAGGTCCCGCCGCGTCATCCTCGCCGCCGCCCTCGACCTGATAGCCGACGTCGGCTGCGGGGGCCTCACCATGGAGGCGGTCGCGGTCCGGGCCGGGGTGGGCAAGAGCACCGTGTACCGGCACTGGTCGGGCAAGCTCGACCTGATCGAGGACGCCATCCGAACCCTGAAGACCGCCGTCACCCAGCCGGTGGGAGGCTCGGTGCGGGAGCGGGTGACGGCCCTCCTCGTCACCGTGGCCACCGGCATGGCCGACTCCACCTGGTCGTCGTGCCTGCCGGCGATCATCGACGCCGCCGAGCGCGACCCGGAGATCCTCGCCATCCACCGGCGCGTCGCCCACGAGCGCCGCCAGGTCCTCGTCGACCTGCTGGCCGAGGGCGTCGAGGTGGGCGAGATCGCCGCCGAACTGGACATCGGCCTGCTCGCCGAGTGCCTTTTCGGGCCGATCGTCGTCCGCCGGCTGCTGCTCCACGAGGCGTTCGACCCGGATTCGGTCCCCGCCCTCGTCGACCAGGTCATGCCCCGCCGGTAACCGGCCGGGCTCGCGGCGCTGTCAGCCCGAGCGGTCTGGGCCCGCCCGCTCGATGTCGACCCTGATGAGCAGGCGCTCCTCCCGCTCCATGGCCGCGCGGAAGTCGTCCCAATCGGGATGCTCGCCGGCCGCGAGCCGGTACTGCTCGATCAGTGGCTCCATGGCGTCGGGCAGGGAGACCGTGGTGGCGGTGCCGTCCACCTGGATCCACTCCCACGAGCCGTCCTTGGTCACGAGCACCGAGACGCGGGGGTCACGCCGGAGGTTCCTCACCTTGTAGGCGGGCTCCCGGCTGCTGATCGCCACCCGCCCCTCACTGTCCACGACGGCCATCACCGGCGACATCTGGGGCCGGCCGTCGGCCCGGTAGGTAGCGAGAACGGCATTGTGGTTCTGGCGGATGAAGTCCCGGGCGTTCTCGATGTCCATCAGGCCTCCTCGATGTCTCTATGGGGAGTCTCCCACTCAGCCCTTGACGGGCCTGAGGCTCCCGAGCGTGGCCCCCGGGGCAAGGGTGGCGCGGCAGGCACTACCTTGACGACGGGGGTCGGCGGACGCTGGCCGTGGAGGGGTCCCGGTGCGGCGGGAGTGGGAGCTGCAGCAGCTGATCGCCTGCTGGTCCCTGGTCGAGGGCGACGCGGCGCTCGTCGGCAACAAGTCGGGCCCGACTCGGCGTGGGCTCGCCCTTCTGCTGAGGTTCGTCGAGCTCGAAGGCCGGTTCCCGCGTCACGTCGGTGAGTTATGTGGCGCAGCGGGTAAGGGTGGAGCCCGCCGAGCTCGCCACTTACGACTGGTCGGCACGGACGATCAAGTACCACCGTGCCGAGATCCGAGGGGCCTTCGAGTTCCGAGAGGCCACGCGCGGCGACGAGGACCACCTCGCGGCCTGGCTGAGCGAGGAGGCGTGCTCGGTTGACCTGTCCGAGGGCCGGCTCCGGGAGGCTCCTCTCGCCCAGTGCCGTGCCAAGCACATCGAGCCGCGCGGTCGCCTGGAACGGATTCTGACGGCAGCGGGCGCAGAATTCGACAAACGTTCTGCGCTGAGGCAGTCGCTCGGCTTCCTCCAACGGCCAGGATCGCCTGGAGACGCTCGTCGGCGAAGACGCAGACAGTGCGCTGGCAGAGCTGAAGGCGGACCCCGGCCACGTGCGAGGCGTACCAAACGTACGTAGCTAGCTACCCCAGTCCTATGTCGCAGCACTCGAACGAGTTCGGGAAAGGTCCGTATTGTTTCGCTATTCCGAGGGAGCTGGCGAGCACAGCGCCGAACCGAGTTGGGTACACAGAGACCGGTTCTTTGCTGCTCGACTGCTACTTCAACTAGTTCTAGTCGCCCTCTTGTGGGCGGCTATTCACCCCAATCAGCACTCCGTACTCGTCTTCGGAGCGATCCTCTACTACTGGTTCTTCTACGGACGACTGCTGTGTTTCACACTATGGACGGCCAGCACGCTACGGCTAATACGGCGCGCGATGAGCACCGATCCCATCGGCGACCTTCAAGACTTGGCCGACGAAGATCGCTGGCCGCGTTACCTGATACTCGTCCCATCCTACGGTGCGGGGCCGAGCATTCGTACCGTCGCAACCATGCTCAGCGAGATGAACTATCCCGCTAAATGCTGGCGAGCCGTCTTCATATCTGACCAGCACGAGACGGCACTCGTCTCACGTCGATCGCTGGAAATCGGCCACGAGATCGTGACATCCGCAGCGCATAGCAACCGGCCACGGTTAGTGCCGACGCGGGAGGCTGGGCTTCTCCTTAGGGAGGCACTACACCAGAAATCATCGTCCCTCTTGTGCGTCGCTGCGTTTGGTATTCGCGGTCGAACACTTCTCTGGGCGTGGGCTGAGGCTCAGGTGGAAAGCGTTCCGCGCGGCTATTCGATCGACGATAGGCTGAACGTTCCCGCTCGCCAGATCATTGAGGACGCCCTACTGAGGGGCTCCCGCTCTGCCACGAAGGTCCTTGAGGACACTGCACTACTGTGCGGAGTCGACCCAGAGACGCAGCATGCGAATCCCGAGCTGGCGATCCGGCTAGCTCTCGGCGAGCTGAACAAACGGCGAACGCGGCGAGCGCTTTTCCGGGAACTGCGCGCGTCGCTCCGCAACCTACCTCTTGACCCAGTGGAGTTGGCCGAGCTATCGGAACGCGTTCTACACGAGCATGAGCGATTGGCACGCCTCATAGCGACTACATACGCAGGGAGGCATCCGGCGACTCAGACAGTGCTCGACGAGGTACTCCCACGAATCGCCAGATCAAACATTGCTCATGTGACCAGGCCAGCGGCAGACCGGCGCAACAAAGCGTTAGCCCTAAACTACGGTTTTGAAGAGGCGTCGGCTTACGGATGGGTCCAACAAGACACGCAAGTCATGGTCATCGACTGCGACTCCTTGGTCCACGCATCAGCGCTCGCCCTGACCTCACGAGAAATGCTTCAGCATCCCGAGCCGAACGCCATCTGGCAACTCCTGCCGATCACGACGAACAACTATGCAGGTCGGAATTGGTTGGTCCGATCGATCATTGTGAGCGATAGTATTGCTGGTCCAGGACGGTGGGCCCGCAGCGTTCGGACCAGACGAAGGCCAGATCTAACAGCTGGGTCCGGAATGGTCATGTCCGCGGCGTTCCTGTCGTATCTTCGACGTCGATACGGTGAACCTTGGGATACGTCGATCATATGCGAGGACGCTCGTATTGTTCTTAGCCAGTATGGGTTACTAGATGGCGCTTCGAAGTTGACACGCCTTGTCCCCGCCTATGTCCTTGAGGCCGCCCCGGAGCAGGCCGGAGTCTGGGCCACCTATCGAGCCTTTTGGAGCCAGCGAGTTCGTTGGGGCACGGGAGGAATGGATGAGGTAGCTGGCTTGGCACGGGCGCGGACTGCGGACATGCTTGTGAGCAGCATCAACTTCGAACAACTACCGCGGAGCGCTAGGCTCGTAATCCGAGCGAACCTGCGGCGACTTCGTCTCCTAGTTCTATGGACAAGTGACCACATCTGGTGGAGCGGTATTGCACTCGCCCCGGTCTTGTGGGTTGGCATCGCTCGATTAGTTGACGTGGGCTCCTTGTGGATACTCGTTGTTGGCTGGTCGCTCCTGATCGGATTTCCGGCTCTCACGCTCGCCCTCGTCTGGAAACCTCACATCGTTCCGCTTGTGCCCGGCGGGATTGGAAACCCGGCATGGGCGATAGCGCGGACCGTCCCGGTGCTGGTCGTCTTGGCGATCCCGTACGTGTGGCCAGTCATCGCGGCCCAAGCCATGTTCGTGCTCGGCTTTCGGCGACGTCTGAAGCGGCTAAACTGGAACCCTGCAACACCGAAACCTCAGTTATGACAACCGCCGAGCAGTGCCTGAGGGCGGTGCTCAAGCGCCACTTTGCCCCTCAGGCCACAGTCTCTTCCACTCAGCGCTTGACGGGACGGCCCCTCGCCTGGGCCGTGACGGCCGAGTAGTCGAGATCCCCGAGACCCTGGGCGTCGGCCAGCTCGAACCAAGCCCGGGCTGCGGTGGCCAGCGGTAGGGCCAGCCCGGCGTTCTCGGCGATGCCCGACACCAGACGGAGGTCCTTGGCCGCCAGAGACAGCTTGAAGTTGGCGGGGAACCGGCCCGACTCGATGTTGTCGCGCTTGCTGCGGACGATGACGCCGATCTGCGACTCGGCCAGGATGTCCAGCACCACCGACTGATCCAGGGCGAAGGCGTCGGACAGGGTCAGGGCCTCGGCCAGCCCCGACATCAGCGCGCCGAGGATCGAGTTGGTGACCAGCTTCATGGCCGCGCCCGACCCCGCCGGCCCCATGTAGATGGGCGTGCCGAACGTCTCCAGCAGCGGCGTCCACTCCTCGGCCAGCATCGGCTCGGCGCCGACGAAGACCTTCAGGGTGCCGTCGGTGGCCTGGGGGATGCTGCCGAGCACCGGCGCGTCGATCACGTCGACGTCCGCGGGCACCCTCTCGGCCAGGTCACGGACAGCGTCGGGCCCGACCGTCGACATGTCGATCAGGGTGTGGCCCTCGTCCATGCCCTCGGCCAGCCCGCCGGGGCCGAACACGACCTCTTCCAGCGCCTCGGGCGTGGACAGCATGGTGATCACCACCTCTGACTGGCGGGCCGCCTCGGCCGGCGAGTCCACCAGCCGGGCCCCACGCTCCACCAGGGGCGCAGCCTTCTCCGCGGTCCGGTTCCACACCACCAGGTCGTCGTAGCCGGCGTCGAGCAAGCGGCCGGCCATCGGCAGGCCCATCTGCCCGAGGCCGACAAAAGCGATGAGAGTCACCGCCCCGTTCTACTCGTGCCTCGGGCCCACCGGTGTCCGAAATCGACAAGACAGCCCGTCCCGCCCCGTGGTCCACTTGGCCCATGAGCTCCGGAACAACCACAACGACGAGGTCGGACCTGCTCGACCTGGTCAACGTCGGCCCCGCGATCGCCCGTCACCTCGGCCATGCCGGCGTGACGATGACCAGCCAACTCGTCGGTCGGGACCCTGTAGAGATCTACGAGGAGATGTGCCAGGCCGACGGTCGCCGCCACGACCCGTGCCTGCTCGACACGGTGATGTCAGCCGTCGACCAGGCCAACGGGGGAGCGGCCAAACCCTGGTGGCACTACACCGCCGAGCGCAAGCGCATGTTCACCGACGGCCGCCGCTAGCGGTAGGGCTCAACGCCCTGGCCGGTCGAGTGCTGACCTGCCGGCGGCTCGGACACAGCCTCTCGGATTTGTTCCTCGAGGCAGTGGATCCCCATTAGGACGGGCGTCTCAGCGACGCCTCGGTCGCGATCGCCTCCATCACCCGGTCCTCGAGATCGTCGGGCGACTCGACCCACAACGCAGGATCGACCAGCAGCGCCGCCAGCTCGCCGGGGTCGTCCGCGGGCTGGGTGTCGTCGCTCGCCATCGGCCCCATCCTCACCGGCTCAGTCTTCACGGCCCGGTACGAGCGCTACCCGGCGCGGTTCACCCACTGACCTCCCGAAGGAACCCGAGCCGCCCGGCCAGGCGGCAGTGAGCCCGGTTCGACCGCGACTTCACCGTGCCGATCGGTATGACGAGGCGTCGGCGATCTGGCGATGGGTGAGGCCGTCGAGATGCTGGAGGCGCACGACGTCACGCTCCTCGCGGGGAAGGTCGTCGACCGCCGACCGGACCGCCCAGACGTCGTAGGCCCGTTCGACGCTGTCGTCGAGGGACACGGGGGACAGCGACTCGCCCCCGCCGCGCTGCTCGAGCGACTGGTGCACCCGCGCCGCCTCCCGACGGTGGACGTCGATGGCGGCCCGGCGGGCGATGGTGGCCAGCCACGGGGCCAGGTCGCGGGACGGGTCGAACGCCTGTTGGGCCGCGTCCTCCGCCAGCGATCTGTCGCCCAGCACCCGGTAGGCGACCGCGAAGACGAGGCCGCCGTAGGCCCGGTAGACGGCTCGCACCGCGTCGGCCTCCCCGGCTCGGAACGCGGCGACGGTCCCGTCGTCGACCACCTGTCGCGATCCCGGATGACGCTGCGCCGTGTGTGTCCTCATGCCTGGAGACTGACGGCCCGGGGGGCCGCTGACATCGGGGAAACCCTTGACCGCTCCCCTTGAAACCCGGAACCGGGGGACCCTGCCGGCCGTAGTGGACCTCGATACCCATCCGATTTGCCCATCCCGATTCGCCCATCCCGACATGGAGGTCCGCAGATGCGCCTGCTCACCCGTCCCCTGCGATTCGTGCTCCCGCTCGTCGTCGCCGGCCTGGTGGCCGGTGCCTGCGGCTCCAACTCCGACG
Source organism: uncultured Acidimicrobiia bacterium (assembly GCA_963825765.1). Lineage (GTDB taxonomy): Bacteria > Actinomycetota > Acidimicrobiia > Acidimicrobiales > AC-14 > CAWGUU01. Next base: position 418,328 of record CAWGUU010000009.1, on the reverse strand, counting down.
CGCCCACAGCCGCACCCGCCCCTGATGCCACCGCCCCGACCGGGAGCCTCATCGTCCCGGACGGAGCGTCGGTGAAGCTGGGCGAGACCAAGGTCGGCAAAGTGGTGGTCGGCCCTGACGGCAAGACCCTCTACGGGTTCACAAACGACGTCGACGCCAAGAGCACCTGCAGCGGCGCCTGCGCCCTCGCCTGGCCGCCGGCGCTCGTGGACGCCAGCTGGGCCGTCGGCCCCGGTCTCGACACCGCGGTTTTCGCCACCACCACCCGTGACGACGGGACGCTGCAGCTCGCGGCCGGCAAATGGCCGCTCTACTACTTCGAGGGCGACGCCACCGCCGGCGACACCAACGGCCAGGGGTCGGGCGAGGTCTGGTTCGCGGTCGCTCCCGACGCCAAGCTGGTGAAGGACGGCGCCGTCACCACTCCGAATTACGGACGGATCCCGGAGCCGGCGCAGGCCACCGCGGCCGCCTCCGCCCAGGCGTCGGTGCGCCTGGTGGACTCCAGCTTCGGAGAGATCGTGGCCGACAGCACCGGCCGCACCCTGTACGCCTTCACCAAGGACGAGGCCGGTGCCCCGACCTGTACGGGAGGTTGCGCCACCGCCTGGCCGGCCGCCCCGGCTCCGAAACCGCCCGTCGCCGACGACGGTATCGACGGCGCCAAGCTGGTCGCCGTCGCCCGTCCTGACGGTGGCCCCGACCAGCTGAAGCTGGGCAAATGGCCCCTCTACTACTTCGCCGGTGACGGCGGCCCCGGTGAGACCAACGGCCAGGGCTCCGGCGGCGTGTGGTTCGTCGTGAAGGGGGACGGCTCGCTGGTCAAGTCCTGAGACCAGGTCTTCATCGAGCTCGGCCGGAGGGCCGGCGGCAGGGGAGCCCCTGCTGCCGGCTCTTGTCGTTCGGCGCGAACCGAGGCCGTCGGCACTGCGTACCGGAGGACATGAGAACGAAGCTCACCGGCTCCCTCATCGTCTGCCTGGCCGCGGCGGCGTTCACCGCCGGGGCTCTCCTCCTGAATCAGGACTCGCCCGGCCCGGCACCCGTTGCCATGGCCGCCGACGCCACCGCCGACGCGAGCCCCACGTCAACCCCCGGTGGCGCCTACCGCACGCCGGCCCGTGGCTCGCCGGCCGGAGCCCCGGCCGGAAACCCGGCCCGGTTGGAGATCCAGGGGTTCGCGTTCAGCGCAGTCACGGCGGGCCGCCGCGGGGGAGTGGCGATCCAGAACCGTGACGGCGTACCGCACACCGTGACCGCCGACAACGGCGGGTTCGACAGCGGCCGGGTCGCACCGATCGGGACAGCGCGCATAGTCGCCCCGGCTGCGCCCGGCAACTACCGGTTCACGTGCCTGATCCACCCGCAGATGTCGGGAACGTTGGTCGTCCGATGAGCGCCGACCCGGCGTCCACCACCCCGGCGTCCACCACCGCTGTGCCCCCCGCCCTCGTCGCCGACGCCCGACGCATCGCTCCGAACCGCTCGGGCCCTGGTGCTGCCGGCGCTAGCGGGAGGCGCGGTCGCCGTGTCGTGTAGGGCAGGGTCCACCAGGCCACTTTCGACCCGACCTTCGACCTCGGGTTCCCGTCTCTGCAGGCCATGAAGTCCTGGCTGGCCACCATCGCCGTCGCATTCGGCGTCTTCCAGGTCGTCTCGGCTCTGGGCATGTGGGGCAAGCTGCCCTTTCGGAAGCCGGCCCCCCGTTGGCTCCCCACCGCCCATCGTTGGTCGGGCACCTGCGCCTTCGTGGTTTCGCTGCCGGTGGCGTACCACTGCCTGTGGGCCCTCGGCTTCCAGTCCGACGCCGGAGTCCGACCTCTCGTGCATTCCCTCCTCGGCTGCGCCTTCTACGGCGCCGTGACCACCAAGCTGCTGGCACTGCGCAGCGACCGCCTGCCGTCGTGGGGGATTCCCGGCGTCGGCGCCACGCTCGTCGTCCTGCTCACCGGGTTGTGGCTCACGTCGGCGCTCTGGTTCTTCACGACCGTCAGCTTCCCGGCGCTGCCCTGACACGCCAGGTTTGGTTCACTCGTAACGTCGTGATCCGGCCGATTCCGGGTCGAGATCACGTCGCTACCAGTGATTGAACGCGCCATTTCGGACCGGTGCTCAGCGGCACTGGGCGACCACCGTCATCAGGTCGGCGAACGGGTAACGAATTGCCCGTCCGCGGACGGCTGGCTTGGCCCCGAGTGAACGCAGGGGCGAGAACACACGCCCGTAGCGCTGCTCCAGGACATTGGCCACGAGCCCCACGCTCACGGCCTTTCGCGTCGGGAAGCGCTCGACGGGTTCGAAGCCGCGCCGCCGGAGCAGGCCCTCGAGGGTCTCGGGCTCGAACAGGGAGATCACCGACGGCGGGGCGATCAAGTGCCAGTGCCGCCCCATCGCCCGGGCGATGGTGTTCCCCCGGTTGGAGCTCTCCACCATCACCATTCCGTCGGCGCGCAGCAGCGAGTGCGCGGCGTCGAGCGCACCCGCCGAGTCGGGCAGTTGCGAGAGGACCTGGAAGAACGTGATCACGTCGAACGCGCCCGAGCCATTGGCGGCAATCGCCTGCTCGAAATCGGAGTAGACGGTGAGACCGAACCGATCGCGTGCGCTCTGCGCCGCGCTCTCGGAGATCTCGACGCCCTCGACGTCCCAGCCTGCGGCGCGGAGCTCGTCGGCGACGAACCCGTGGGCGCACCCGAAATCCAGGAGCCGACCCGGCGGCCCCTTGCGCGCCCGTGCGAGGCGGGTGACGTGACTGCGAGCGTTGATGCGATGGAGATCCTCGTCGGCGGCGTAGTCGATGTACTCACCGACACCGCCGCCGGTGAAGTAGGACTCGACGTACAGCGCCGCCGACTCGTCCGGCGAGGGCACGGGGTCGAGGTGGACGAGGCCGCAATCGGGGCAGGTCGCATACAGCCACGTGGCCTTGGTGAGCAGCGGATGCGGTGCGGCCTCGCTCCCGCAGCCCGGGCAGGGTCTCATCGCGGCCATCCTGGTGCGGGCCGGCGGGCCCTGAGGATGAGGAACCGGCCGGCGATCGCCAGGGTGGACGCCGTCGTACGCGCCACCGCCCGCATCGATCGTCGGCCCTGGCGGTCTATGCGCAGATGTGACCAGTCGAGATGAGCGGGAATCTCGACCACGACGGCGTCCTGCTCTCGCGCCCGGTAGAGGATCTCGCAGTTGACCGTCGGGCCCGTCGCCTCCAGGTCGAGTGAGCGGGCGAAGTTGCAGTCGTAGGCGCGCACCATCCCGGTCAGCGTCGTGAGCCCTCCCCCCGCTGCCAGCGCCAGCACCCGGTTCGCGGCTCGGCTCGTGAACAGCCGGGAAGGCGGCACGTCGGTGGCCTTGGCGTCGGGCCGGTAAGGAGACGCGACGACGACGGACGCGCCCGTGGCGACGATCGTGTCGAGGAGTTGACGGATGTGATCGGGCGAGTAGCTGAGGTCGCTGTCCATCATCACGACGTAGTCACCGTCGCAATGGCGAAACCCGGTGCGCACGGCGAGACCCAGCCCGCCGTTCTGTGGATGGTGGAGCACCGTGACTCGGGCGTGCTCAGCCGCGAACTGATCGGCAAGGGGTCCCGTACCGTCGTCGCTGCCGTCGTCGACGATCACCATCTCCCACCGGTAGCTGTCGTCGAGCGTGCCGAGGTAGTCGTGCAAGCGCGTCAATGAGTCGACCAACATGGTCTCCTCGTTGTACGCGGGCACGACCACCGACACCCATGGCCGCGCAGCCCGCCCGGCGGTGATCTCGGAGGAAGGGTCGTCGGGCGTGATCACGCGGGCGCGTCCAGGGCGCTCTTACGAAGCTTCGCTGAACTCGGCGGGCAGCCGCGGTACGGCGTCTTCGACGCCGACCTCACGGGCATGCTCACCGACAGGCCGCACGTCGAAATGCTCGGTCAACGCTGTCAGGTAGGTATGCACGAGGTCGCACTTCACCGCCGCGGGCGTCTGCATGCCCGGGAAGAACCCGAGATCAGGAGCGTCGTCGGGGCCGAGGAAGTCGACCGGGTGCAACAGCACCGACGGAGCGATGCCGGCAGCGCGGCAGGTACGAAGTGCGGCCTCGATGTACAGGCGCGCCACACGAGGCGAGTACTGCGCGAGGTGCAGCACATAGCTGACGTGGATCGGCACCTTGACCCCCGGGAAGGTCGTGACCGGCATCTCGAGCAGCTCGTCCCCGTCGACGGTCCAGTAGTACGGCCGGAGCGGACGACGCCCGTCGGCGAAAGTGCCGAACAGCTCGCCGCGATCGTCGCGGTCCGCGCCCTCGAGGCGGGTGGCCCGGAAGTAGAACTTCCGCGCCAGCGGTCCGAGGTAGCTCGGGAGCGTCGACGCGTCGTACGCATATCCTCGTCGGAGCAGGACGCGGAGCGTCGTGGTCGACAGCGTGTAGCCCGGTCCGCGGAATCCTTCGGGTTTCCTGCCCGTCGCCGACTCGATGGCGTCCTCGGTACGCGCCAGGTCGTCCTCGAGCTTCTGCTCTGGCCACCGGTGCATCCGCTGATCGTGATCGAAGGAGTGGTTGCCCACTTCGTGGGCGGCGGCGATGGCGCCCAGGACGTCGCGGTTGGCAGCTCGCGTCGCATCCTGTCCGACGATGAACACCGTTGCTCGAAGTTCGTGCTGGGCGAGGACGTCGAGCAGGCGGGGGACGACCAGGTTCAGATACGAGGGGTAGTCGGCCCATGCCGGGTCGCCAGCGGTGCGCAGGTACGACCAGCGATCGTCGAGGTCGAGTGACAGGCTCGCGAGGGGTCGCACAGGCCCGGCGGTTCCGGGTCGAGGGCGAGCCGGTATGACCTGAACGGTGGCGTTCGGACGACCCGGTGGCGGCAACGACACCAGGCGGCGCGCGGTGCGCTCGGCGAGATCGACGGTCTCGTTGACGTTCAAAGTGCCGTTCACGATGTGCGCCGAGCTGACGAGGTGCAGGCCGGGGACACTCGTCGTCATGGGCGGGAGCCGGGAGGAGTAGCCGATTGTGGGGATCGGGAACACCTCTCGGACGCGAGAGACCCGGAATGCGCCGATCTCGCTCGGCTTGACGTCGGGGTAGACGGCGCGAAGTGCGGGCAGGAACGACCCGGCGATGTCGTCGTCGCTCGCCTTCAACAGCGGGTCGTCGGGCGCCAGGTACTTCGGGAGGTAGACGAGCGTCTTGCCACCCAGGTGTCGCCGGTCGACCATGGCCGACATCTCCACGATCGCGGTGATCGGAGCGTCGTCCGTGATGTAGGTGAGGTAGTAGCCGGAAAGGGGCCGATCGAGGAGGACCGATGCGCACACGATGCCCTGGTACCGGACACCCTCTAGCAGCTCACGCTCTTTGGCCGTGAGGCCCTTGCACATTCGGGCCGCGATTCCGGGGTTCACGGTGACGACTGCCTGATCGAACCGCGCCGTTCCATCCCTTGTCTCGACCGTGACGCCGCCATCGACCGACGCGATCTCCTGCACCGGAGCGCCGAGTTGCAGCGTCACGCCCTCCTGCTCGAGAACCTCCACGAAGCGATCCAGCACACGCGCGTAGCCACCGGGCACGTACCCGAACATCTCCTTGTTGAGGCCGCTGCGGCGCGCTGCGTAGAGCCGCATCGTCGTAGCCCAGATGAACGCGGCCGACGTCTCGCGATAGGCCTCACCGAGCTTCGCCTGCAACAGGGGCAGCCAGAACCGGTCGTACGTGCTGGCCCCCGACCACCGTCGCAACCAGTCCGCCACCGGGATCTGCTCGAGGCGCCGCCAGTCCTTGGTCCGTGAAGCCAGGAGGATCGTGCCCGCGAGGCGCGCCTTGTCGCGCAGACCGAGCCCGGGCAGGCGGGCGAAGTCCAGCGACGACGACATCGGCGACAAGGTCCCGTCCGCGAACATGCCGGTCTTGGTCTCCACCCAGTCGACCTCGTCGTCCAAGCCGAGCTCGGCGAGAACGGCGCGGAGGTGGGCGTCGGAGAGCAGGGTGACGTGGTAGTGCCGGTCCCAGGTGACATCCCCGACGGTCCAGGCGCTGGCGAGCCCTCCGACGCGATCCGCGGCCTCGAAGATCGTCACCTCGTGACCGTGCTGCACCAGCCTGTGCGCGAGCGTCAGTCCCAGCATCCCGCCGCCGACGACTGCCCACCGCTGACCCGTGGCGGTCACCCGGGAGGGGTCTCTGCGACTTCGCCGGCGTGGATCTTGTAGGACGCACCGCACGCTCCACACTCCACGTCGCCAGCGTCCGGAGCGGCGGCGCCCGCAAAGCGAAGGATCGGGTTCCCGCAACGACACACGCATGCCGCCCGGGTGGCGGGATTGCCGGTCACCAGATGGAAGGGAGGCACATCCCGGGTGACCACGGCACCCATGCCGACCATGGCGAAGCGGCCGACCTCCACGCCCGGCCCGATCACGGCGCCGGCGCCGATCGTCGCGCCCTCACGAACGAAGGTCTCTGTCGTTTCCGGCCCGGGCCTCGAGTCGCGCAGGGTCTGGAGGTCGGGCGTCGTTGCGCGGGGGTACCGGTCGTTCGTGAAGATGCTGCCCGCGCCGACCATCACTCCGTCTTCGATGACGACGCCATTGCAGACGTAGACGAACGCGTTGAGCTTCACCCGGTCGCCGATCTCGACGCCGTAGGCGATGTAGGTCTTCTCCCCGACGATGCAGTCCGACCCGATCCGGGCCGGCCCCCGCACATGGACCTGGCTCCAGATCGCGGTGCCCGATCCGATCTCGACACCGGGCTCGATCTCCGCTGTCGGATGGATCGGCGCGGTCACACCGGCGATGAAGAGGTGTCCACGCTCACCCACGCCGAGGACGCCATAGAGGCGTAGCCGGCCTCGATCACCGCTACCGAAGCCAGCGCGTCCTCAGATGTGATCAGGAGCTCCTCGCGACCCCGGAGGGCTTCACAGAAGTTGGTGACCTGAGCGCTCATGGCCCGGATCTTGTTGTATCCGCTCCCGAACTTGATCCAATCTGCGGTCCCGGCCTGTCGGTAGCTGGACTCGCGCCAGCCGACGTTCAGCGTCCCCTCGGAGCCGTAGATGCTGATGTACCGGTCAGCGTTCATGTCGACGCTCCATGACAGATCGATGGTTCCGTACACGCCGTCGTCGGAGCGGATCATCATCTGGGCCGTGTCCTCGACTGGGACGTCCTGGACGCGTCTGCCCTTGACGGCCATGACGTCGCTGACGGACCCGAGGAGGTACCGCGCGATGTCGACCGAGTGGGTGCCGTTGTCCATGAGGACCCCCCCGCCACTGACGGCCGGGTCCGCGTTCCAGCGATCAGCCATGGGTACGCGTGACGCGAAGATGTTCTCGAAGAGCACAATCTCCCCGAGCTGTCCCGAGTCCACGATGCTTTTGGCCCGTATCGCATCCTCGACGTACCGGAACTTCGCTGCCATCGTGAGTTGCACGCCATCGATGGTGGCTGCGTTGACGAGCTTGTTCGCCGACGCCAGGTCAACTGCGAGCGGCTTTTCGCACAGGACCGGAATGCCCTGCTCGACGAGATCGAGGGCCACCTGGACGTGCGTCGCAGGCGGTGTGCAGATCACGGCGGCGTCGCATGCCACATGCTCCAGGAGCTCGTCGTGTGAGGGATACGACGGGCAGTCGAGCGCGTTCCCGAGCTCCTGGGCCCGCGACTCATTCACGTCTGCGACCGCGACCACCCGTGCGTTCGCAACCGTGGCGAAGACGTCGACGTACGCCTTGGCAATGGCACCGGCGCCCACAAGGGCGAACAGCAGTGTCGGAGTTATGGCTTTGCCTCCCCGCTCATGCGCGCAACCTCCTGGATGCGGTCTCCGATGTGGTCGACGTCGTCGTCGTCGAGCCGTTCGTTCCACGGCAGCACGAGGACGCTCGACAAGAACTCAAATGTTCCCCCGAACCGCGACGGACTGTAGTCGAGGGCCTCGGGGCGGGCGAGTGTAAACGGAAAACCGCTGTTCCCGAATGTTCGCTGCTCGGCGATCACCGCGGTCTGGAACGCCGGTTTCCTGACGTACCGGGGTGTCGACACGATGCCCTGGGCCCGCAGCTCGGTTGCAAACCCGTCCGGCCCATCGGGAAAATGACCGGCGTCGACGTGGACCGCATATCGCCAGTAGGTGTGGTCGTCGCCGGGCGCGACCGATGGCGCCTCGAGGCCTTCGACCTCGTCGATCCGCTTGGTCAGCCGCGCGGCCGTGCCGATCCGTGCATCGACGACCGACTCGAGCTTGTCCACCTGCGCCCTGCCTACCGCGCCCTGAAGCTCGCTCATGCGACTGTTCAGCGCGAGGAACTCGTGGTCGGGATTCGGCTCGCCGTACGGCCATGCCTTGTTCACGAACAGCCGGATCCGGCGAGCGAGCCGGTCGTCGTCGGTAGCCACCAGCCCGCCTTCGCCCGTCGTCACGTGCTTTCCCTGTTGGAGGCTGAAGCACGAGATGGCGCCCAACGTGCCGACCAACCGGCCCTGGCTCCGCGCCAGGTAGGCCTGGCAGCAGTCCTCGATCACGGGAATGCCCCGCTGACGAGCGACACTCATGATCGCGGCCATGTCCGCCGGATTTCCGAACAGATGCGTGGCGATGATGGCACGGGTGCGGTCGCTGATCCGGTCTTCGATCGCGGATCCCGTGATGTTTCCCGTGCGCGCATCAACATCCGCGAACACCGGGATGGCGCTCTGGTACAAGATCGGCGCGATCGCTCCCATGTCGGTGATCGACGTCGTGATCACCTCGTCGCCGGGCTCCGGGTCGACGGCGACGATCGCCGCGTGCACCGCTGCGGTACCGGATGACGTCGCGATGACATGGCGTATACCGAGGATCTCCGCGAACCGCTGTTCGAGCGCCGCGACCCATCGCCCTCGAGTGCTGGTGAGGGCGCCACTGGCGAGGGCGTCGCGCACAGCCGCGATCTCGGCTTCTCCCAGGGTGCGGCCGGACGCGTCCTGATCGGACGGCAACGCTCGGCGATCCCGTCCACTCACCGAGGCAATATATGCTGCGCACGCACGGTCGCGCCCAATCGGGGCGGGCCATTCAGTGCCGGATGTGCGGTTCAAAACAGCCGGTTGGTGGCGGGCGGTTTTTCGTACAGCGCGGTCCGATGGGGGAGAGCGAGTGAGTGCAGAGCGACGGCGCCTCGCGACCCGATCGTCATCGTCGTCGTCGCCTCCGACTCCTGCCACGGTGGCCGGCAAGGCGGGATCCGTCGCACTTGTGTTCGGGACCAGGCCGGAAATCATCAAGCTGGCGGGGATCGCCCGCCTGCTGGGCCCCGAGGCCTGGCTCATCCATACCGGTCAGCACGGCTCCTTCGAGATGGCACGATCCTTCCTCGACGAGTTGCAGCTCGGCTGCCCGGACATGGAGCTCACGGTGGGCAACCAGTCCCGGGGCAGGCAGATCGGCGACGCCGTCCGCGGGCTCGACGAGCACTTCGAGACGCGCAGGCCTTCGGTGGTCGTCGTGCAAGGCGACACGAACACGGCGCTCGCCGGCGCGCTGGCTGCGAACGCGAGGGAGATCCCCATCGTGCACGTCGAGGCCGGTCTTCGGAGCCGGGACCGGGCCATGCCCGAGGAGCACAACCGCGTCCTCACCGATCACCTCGCCGACCTCTGCTGCGCGCCGACCGACGTGGCCCGGGAGAATCTGGCAGCGGAGGGCATCGGCGGCGACCGGGTGGTCGTCACGGGTAACACAGTCGTCGACTCGGTGCTCGAACACCTTCCCTCGGTCGATGAGCGCCGTGCGGTGCTCGCGAGACGTCGCCTCGACTCGAGCTCCTACGTCCTTGCCACCTTTCACCGCCCTGAGAACGTCGACCACCCCGAGACGCTCCGGACGGTGCTGGACGAGCTCGGCGGGCTGCCCCTCCCAGTCGTCTTGCCCATGCACCCACGCACGGCCGCCCGGGCCCGCACCTTCGGCCTCGAGGAGGAGCTGTCCCGGATCTGCGTCGTCGAACCGCTCGGTTACACCGAGTTCCTCGCCCTCGCGGCCGAAGCCGCCGTTCTCGTCTCGGACTCCGGCGGACTGGGGGAGGAGGCGAGCGTGCTCAAGCGACCGATCGCAGTCGTGCGCCGCTCGACGGAGCGACCGGAGGTACAGGGCACCTTCGCCGAGCTCGTCTCGGTCGGCCCCGCGATCGGTAAGCAGGTCCGGGCGTGGCTCGACGATCTGGTTGCGCACAACCGACGCCTGGCTGAGATCCCGTCGCCGTACGGCGACGGCCGGGCGTCGGCCAACTGCGTAGCTGCAGTACGGCGCGTAGCGGTGCACACCGAGTGAGACTGGCGGGACTCTGGACCGCGGGGACACCCAGCCGGCGCGTGCAGTGGTGGGTCTCGTTCGGGCTTTTCTCCGCGCTCATCGCGGCGTGGGCGCTCTCGAACCCTCTCATGGCCGGGCCCGACGAGCCGGAGCACACGATGCGCGCCGCGTCGGTCGCTCGGGGTGAGTTGATCGGGCCGACGCGCCCAGACCAGCCGGACAACGTGCGGTTCGTGAAGGTTCCGAACGCCATCGGCCGCACCCGCGTGGTGGCGTCCTGCTTCGCGTTCCGTGGTGACGTGTCGGCGGGATGCACACCCAGCCTGAACGAGGCGACCGACGGCATGGAACGTACGCCGATCTCGAACGGTCGCTTTCCCCCTACGCCGTACGGCGTTCTCGGGCTGCCGTCGTTGATCAACGATTCGTCGGCCGGCGTCTATCTGATGCGCCTCTTCGGCGCCGCGCTGAGCGGCGCGCTGTTTGCGTCGGCCCTGCTCTCGCTGCGGCAGTCGCGCGCGCCATGGCTCGGTGCGTCCGGGCTCGCGTTCGCGCTGACGCCGATGGTTCTGTACGTGGGCAGCCTCGTGAACCCGAGCGGCCTAGAGATCGCGGGCGGGGTCGCGTTCTGGGCATCTGGAGTGGTCCTCGTCGGCAAGGCACGTGAGGGTGTGGTCGACAGCCGCCTCGTGACCCGGACGGCGATCGGCGCCGCGGTACTCGTGCTCGCCCGCCCGCTCGGCGTCGCCTGGCTCGGAGTCGCCGCCTCGGTGCTCCTGCTGACCTGTACGGCTCCGGCGCTGGGGCGCCTCCTGCGACGGCGGGCCGTACAAGTCTGGTCCGCCGTCATCGCCGCGTGCATCGCCTTCGAGCTCGGTTGGGTCACCTATTTCGACTCGCTCGGCTCCAAGACCCCGCTGGGCCCGTCCGCGGAGGGCCTCAGCGATCGCGAGGTGCTGCGGTTGACCTTGAACTCGACGGGTCGGAGCGCCCGGGAGATGATCGGTTTCTTCGGGTGGCTCGACACGCCCGCGCCTGCGCTCACGGTCATCCTCTGGACCGCCGTGCTCGGACTCCTCGTGGGCCTCGGCATCGGCCTGGGGCGCGCCCGGCTGGCGGTGGCGATCGCCGCGCTGCTCGGGCTGATCGTCCTCGTGCCCGCGCTGCTCGAGTTCATCGAGGCCAGACGCTTCGGGTTCGGCTGGCAGGGCCGGTACACGCTCCCGTTGGCCGTCGGACTACCGATCCTCTGCGGGTACACGCTCGCCAATGAACCGCAACGGGTGCTCCCACGGGGTCGACTCACGGTCGTACTCGCGAGCGCGTTCGTGGTGGCGCACTTCCTCGCCTTCTGGCAGAACCTGCGGCGCTACGCGGTGGGGTACGACGGACCGTTCGACTTCTGGCTCGACGCCGACTGGTCGCCGCCCCTTCCGTCGTTGCTCCTGCTGATCGCCTACGCCGTGCTACTCGTGGCGCTCGCGGTGTGGCTCTGGGGTGGCGCGGCCGACGGGGCAGGGGAGACCACGGAGACCTCCCAACACACGGTCGATGTCGAGCCTGATCACGCTGAAGTCTCGAACGCGGCGGCGTGAGCTACCGACGTCTCGGGCTGAGACCAGAGGTTGTCCATCGTCTCGTGCGTCATCGGTCGGTCGAGGTCCCGGCGTGCGGCGTAGGCCATGTTGACGATGAGCCTGCGTCCACCGGTGATCGGGTAGACGCGGTGCATGGTCGTGTCGGTTCGCATGAGGTACAGGTCGCCCGCAGCCAACTCCATGGAGTAGATCGGCCGGGCGACAAACCACTTGGATAGCTGCGGGTCGTCCTTGTTCCATGCCGTCCGAGGAACGCACTGTACGAACCCGCCGAGTTCGATGGGCGGGCACTCGACGACCCAGACGAGCGCGAAACTGTAGTCGTCCCAGTGCCAGCCATGGGTGTCGCCGGACTGCTCGAGTTCCGTGATCACGAAGCGCTCGGGCAGGTACGGGCATTCGAGGACTTCGTCGCCGGTGATTGTGGCCAGCGCGGCGCGTATACCGGGCGTGGAATAGACCGCAGGGATGACTGAGCCGAACGCCGCGATCTGGTCGTGTCGGAGGTTCCGCATTCGACGGGGCGTGTCTCCGGTCTCGTGAAAGACCAGGTCACGACGGGTGCCGTGGGTGGCAATCAACTCCTCCGCCTCCTGAGCCACGGCCTTCTTCACCGCATCCGGGGCCAGGAATGCAACGCTGGCCGCACCCCGTTCCAGGAGCTCTGCCCGCGCCTGACCTAGACGGGGATCATCTAACAACGCTGAGGTGTGCGATTGTAATTGCGCTACCAGCGGACGGGTCAGAATGATGACGAATCCTCGTGCTCGGAGAGGACAGGAAGGTACCATTGAGCCAGCCGGATGACGCGGACCGCCGCACCGAGAGCACCGTCTGGTATCTCGAGTTGACTGAGCGGCGAGTCCTGCCGCCGGTACCTCCTGCCGATCCTCGTCTCGAGATCGTGCGCGCCGAACTGCCTTCCCCGGAGTTCGGCCGGTTTCTCTACACCGCTGTGGGTGGGGACCATTTCTGGATCGATCGACTGCCGTGGACGCGGCAAGATTGGGAGGAGCGGCTCAACCAACGGGGGTTGGAGAACTGGGTCGCGTGGATATGCGGCACTCCCGTTGGGTACGCCGAACTACGCGCCGAACCCGACGGCGATGTCGAGATAAGTTCCTTTGGCCTCATGCCCGCCTTCAGGGGGAGGGGCTTGAGCCGACATCTCCTCACCTTTGCCCTGGAGAAGGCCTGGACCATTGCCGAGCGATGGCCTGAGTTCCCTTCGGCTCGGCGCGTCTGGCTCCACACATGCTCCTTCGACAGCCCGGCGGCGCTGCACGTCTATCGGTCTCAGGGGCTGACGGTCTACAAAGTGGAGACGACCATCGTCGAGGATCGTCGAGACGTGTAGGGAGCATCTCGGCAACTGAACGTCCGGATCACGACATCGGTCGGTGCTTTGCGGAGGCGGGTTCCGGCGATGCTCGTCCACCTCGGCGCCCTCTGGCTGCTGAACGATGCCGGCCCGCTTCCCCATCTCCGGCGCGTGCCCGGCGGGGGCGTTCGGGGTCTGTCGCTTCACAGGCCGAGTGCGAGGCGCAGCCCGCGGTCGACTTCGATGAGCCGCTCCCGATCCAGTTGCCCGATGCGCTCTCCAAGCAACGCTCGGTCGACGGTGATCACTTGGGACACGTTGATCACCGAGTCTTTGGTCAGACCTGCGGTGCCCGATGGCAAGGCGACGTTTCCCGGGGCCGCGGCCAAGCGCTGGTTGGACGTGATGGCGACGACGATCACCGTCGAGATGCGGCTCCGATTGAATCGGTCCGATGACACCAGTAGCCCAGGTCGACGGTATGCCGGCGCCGAACCGACCGATTCTCCGAAGTCGAGCCACCAGACGTCACCACGACTCACCATTCCCAGTCGCCGCTGGCGATCAACGCCCGCCCGGCGCCGCGGCCGTGTCCCTCGCCCCCGGACGTGTCGGCCAAGGCGTCAAGCGCGGCCGTGACGGCGTCCTCGTCGTGGGCAAGTATGAACTCCTCGACGGCTCGCGCATACAGCTGCGACCTCTTCAGCCCCAGCCGCGCCGCAAACTCGTCCGCGCGCCTGTGTAGAGCGTCGGGCACGGAAACAGCAATCTTCACCTCAAAAGTATAACCGGTACTACTCGTTTCTCGGAACGTTGGATCGCTCCCGTCTGAGCAGCCTGGACGGCCTTCCCGTATGAACGGAACGAAGAGTTCATCAGCCTTGGTGGGGGAGCGGGCGAAGTTCCCCGGCTCGAACGGCGTCGGGGAGGCTGAACGAGTATCTGCCGTGCAGCTCGATGTGCTCTCTGAGTGTGTCAAGTGGGACTGGCCCCACCGTGCTCGGTTGAACTGGCCCCAGGGAGTCAGAGAAGCAGATCAACCCCAAGCGCGGCACCATGTCTGACGATGAGGCAACAGCGATGCTGGCGGACCCGGTCGGGCGGCTCGTCTGCCGGGAGTCCTAGCTGTCGCCAGCAGGCGGGTGAGCGCCGGGGGGCGCCAGTCCGGGCTTCGGCGGCCAGCGTGATCGAGATCATTCTGGGCCTGGGCGTCATGCTCGCAATCGGCGGCGGATTCCGAGCAGTGCTCGCCGTTCTCACGGTGCGCGACCGTGAGCGCTCGGGTGACCCGACCGTTGGTCAAGCACGGCGGGCTGCTGTGATCTATGGATCTGTTGGTGTCGTAGGAATTGCTTTGGCGACGATCGGAACGCTGCTCTGAGGCGTTCGTCGACGAGTGGCCGGGAACCTCTCGGGTGGGTCTCTCAGGCGGACTTCTTGCGGCCTCTCGTCGCCCGGTGAGCTTCCCCCGGTTCACCGGACGGGTTGGGTGTGGTGATCATGCCGCAGCAGCGGCGGACTTGAAGCGGGCTTCGTAGTCGATTGGGCTGAGGTTGCCGATGCTCGAGTGCCGGCGCCGGGGGTTGTACCAACCCTCGATCCACTCGAACACCGCCAGGGCGAGCTGGCGGCGGGTCTGCCAGCGGTGCTGGTCGTTGTGGTCGGCGATGGACCAGCCGACGACCCGCCTGCTCCAGGCGTCGACGACAACGGCCACGTAGACCTTGCCCTCGGCGGTGGCGTGCTCGGTGATGTCACTGACCCACAGCCGGTCGGGTCCCTCCACTGCGAACTGGCGGTTGACCAGGTCGTCAGATGGCGTGGCGTTGGGGTCTCGGCGGGTGCAGCCGTGGAACTTGCGACGGTGCAGGCCCTGGATGCCGGCGGCCCGCATGAGTCGCTCCACCCGCTTGCGGGAGCAGCGGATGCCCTCACCCAGGCGAAGCTCGGCCCACACCCGGGGGCTGCCATAGCTGTGGCGGCTCATCGTGTGGATGGCCTGGATCTTGGCCGTCAGCGCGGCGTCGGACATCGACCGGGCCGATGGGAGGTAGCGCCGGGCCCGCCAGTCATAGAAGGTGCTGGTCTTCACCTCGAGGACCCGACAGAGCATGGTGACGTCGAAGTTCGCCTTCTCCACCTCGATGAACTCGAAGGTCAGCTCGGCCGATGGCCGTTCTCGGTGGCGAAGAAGGCGGCGGCTTTCCCAGGATCTCCTTCTCCATGCGCAGCACCCGGTTCTCCCGGCGCAGGCGGACCAGCTCGTCCCGCTCGGCCGTGGTCAGGCCCTGCTTGTTGCCCTCGTCGACGTCGGCCTGGGACAGCCAGGTGCGCAGGCAGCTTTCGCTGATGCCGATGTCGGCCGCGATCTGGGCGATCGGCTTCGCTCGCTCACGGGCTAGCTCGATGGCCCGACGCCGGAACTCCGGCGGATGAGGCGGTGGCATACGGACTCCTTCCCCGAGGTGTTACCACCTCAGTGCAGGTGTCCGGCCAACCGGGGGATGCTCAACGTCCCGCCGGCGGAGTTCGAGGCCGCCTACTACCGTCAGCTCACGGCCAGCGAGCGCTTGGAATCCAATAACCCGAGGCTCCGTCAGACCCAGGGCGGTTCAGGGCATCCTCGCCGGCTCGCCCTCGTCGAGGTTGTGCCGTGTGCTCAGGGATTGTGACTCACCGTCACAGGGAACTGCTGGATTTGGCCGACGACCTCCGTCGGCGACCCCACAGGCGCCAAATCGACCGGCTGTTGCAGCTGGTAGATGTCGCCTTGGGGAGGGAAGGTGGTGAGCTTGGAGCCTGTGAGAATCGCGGGATCTGCCATCGTGCGTCCTCCTGAGACCAATCGTCGGACTGTGCCCTATGCGTGCGCGGATGGTACCGGCCGGGGTGGGGCCGAGTCGACCGGCAACGAGGGCGTCGAACTCTACGTTCTCACGGCGTCCACGCGTTGAGCCAGAGGTGGCCGTCGCTGGCCCGGACGAATATGTACGGGTTGCCCTCGTGGTTCATGGCGCTGATCTCGTCGTCATCGACAGCGATCCCTGGCGGGCTTCCGAGGTCTTCCCAGACCCACTGCGTCCCGTTCCAGGCGTTCACCCAGACATGGCCATCGCCGGCCCGAACAAATGCGAAGGGATTGCCCTGGTAGTCGACGGTGGCAAGGGCCTTGCCCCCGACCGATAGTCCCGGCGGCGAGCCCTGGTCTTCCCAGTGCCACTGTGACCCATCCCACCAGTTCACCCACAGGTGGCCGTCACTGGCCCGCACGAACACGTACGGGTTGCGGGCGAAGGTGATGGCCGAGATGGCGTCGCCGTCGACGGTGAGCCCCGGCGGGCTGCCTTGGTCGGACCAAGGCCATTGGGCACCATCCCACCAGTTCACCCACAGGTGGCCGTCGCTGGCCCGCACGAACACAAAGGCATACGGGTCGCCCTCGTCGCACGCGGTAGCGAGCGCGTCGCCGTCGACGGACAACTGTGGCGACGTCCCTCGGTCCTCCCAGACCCAGTGGGTCCCGTTCCAAGCGTTGAGCCAGATGTGGCCGTCGCTAGCACGCACGAACACAAAGGGGTTGCCCTGGTAGTCAAGCGTCGCCACCGCGCCGTCGACGGTGAGCCGCGGAGGCTTTCCCTGGTCCTCCCAGCTCCACTCCGATCCGCTCCACCAGTTCACCCACAGGTGACCGTCGGTGGCCCGAACGAACACGTAGGGATTGCCGCCGAATGTCATCGCCGCGATGGCGTCACCTTCGACGGTCGCATCCGGCGGGGTTCCCTGGTCGGCCCAGCCCCACTCCGCTCCGTTCCACCAGTTCGTCCACAAATGCCCGTCGCTACCCCGTAGGAAGGCGAATGCGTACGGACTGTCGGGGTCCGAGATCGGTGATATCGCGTACCCGTCGACCGCCAGGCCCGGCGGGTGGCCTTGGTCCGACCAGCTCCACGGCATGGAGAACTCCTTTCGATCAGATCGTCGACATCGTCCCCAGCCTGTGGCGGTCGAGACCACCCGGGTGCTGACGCTGTACCTGCACCGTCGAACCAACGATAGGCCATCCAGCCTTCCCAGGTGATTGGCGCGACCCCTGTAGGTCTACGGCCGCAGCGCCACCACCCAGGCCGACACGCTCGGCAAGCTGCGAGACGACGCCACCGCTATGTGTATCGCCTGGCACTCGCGCGACGAAATTCGCAGGAGCGCCGCTGGGGCCGACATCGCCCAGGCGTCTCCAAGATTTGACCTGTCCGGTCACGTTGGGCGGCGGGCGGGCAGTGCGCCGGGGATAAGGGTGATTATCCCCGCATCCCAGAGCTGGGCGTGAGGGGGCCTCCTGGAGATCGATTCGAGGTGGAATCCTCGCTCGCCGGGAAACCCTCCTTGCCCGGACACCTCGTGGGTCTGCTGCAGAACCGAGGTAGTGCCGTTGCCGACTTCGACCTCGAGGCCCGCTCTGCTCGCCCGGCTGATGAACTCTTCGTTCAGTTCATACGGGAAGGCCGTCCCGCAGAGTCCCGGGGGATGACGACGGCCGCCCATGACGTGAACTGATCCGACGACCAGTCGTCGCTAGCGCCGATCGTGCGTTACCAGAGCGGTGGCCCTCAGGCACTTCGTCGACGCCGAGCTCGCCAGTCACTCGCCGGGGACCAGGGTTGTGCTGGTGGGCCACTCCACGGGAGGCCTGGTGGCGCGCCGCTACCTGGCCTGCGAAGGCGGGGCCCGGCATGCTCGCTGCTGGTCAGACTGAGCACCGGCTATCACGATCCGAGGCGGCGATGAGGGGTGATGGTGCGGGCCGTAACCTCGGACTATAGAGACTCGTCGTGGTGCTAGCCCGTCTCCCAGAGTCCCACCGGCGGGGAGCATACGGGGTTCGGACCTCGTCAGACGGGGTCCGAACCACCAAAACCAAACTTGTGGAACTCTCCGCCGTGGGAGCTGCCCACGCTAGCGCCGATGGTTTGTCACTTGCTCGCGTCACCGACCTGCGCTGCGCCGGGCGTCGACATAGGACGAGGAACAGACAGGTGATAGAAAAGCAGCATGTGGATACAATCGCCCACCAGGACCGTTGGCGCGCTCTTGATCATCCTCGCTGCCTGCAACGGCAGCCTTCCGACAAATGATACTTCTACGCCTCTTGTCAACACATGCGAAATAGCGACACCAGCTGAGGTGATCGAAGCCGTTGGCACGAACGTCAATATACAGCCCGGTGAGGCGAACTCTCAGGGGCATCCATGTATCTTCGGCGGCTCGGTGATCGGATCGGCGGTCATCTTCGCGATGCGTACACCCGAAGACGCGCGACGCGCCACGAAGGCCGCGCAAAAGAGCGGATGCACCGAGAACGAAGGCAACAAGGGACGGCTGGACAACTATGGTTCCCCCTCGGGGATAGACGTCGACCATATGTGTATCCATGAAGACGGCGGCGTGGGCGCCCAGATAACCGAGGGCAAGTTCATTGTACACGTTTACCTTAAAGGCGCCGGCATAGACCGCAATGAGGTTTTCCGGCTCTCTCAACTGTACGCAAACAAGCTCCGTACCAGCTGAACTGACATCCGCCGGCGGCGCCGAAACGCCTCAGTCGTCCGAATGACCTGCGTCAGAGATTCGTGACATATACGTCTCGAGGTTGTCGAGGATCTCGTCCGCCGGGTTACTTTACATAACGAGGATTATGGGCGTCTACCCACGACGAGCCCAAGCGACCGCCTCACCATGTGGGACCTGTTGTGAAGCGCAGCCCCAGTGCCATTGGAACGCAGCGATCGTGTCAGTGGATGCGCAACGACCGTGCCAGTAGAGGCGCAACGGTCTTGTCAGTAGAGCGGTCCCGTGCAGTGCCGGTGGGTCGCCGGGTACAGCGAGAACTCGAGCGGCTGGCTGACCCGGACCCGGCCCTGCCAACCCCAGATCAGGCCGAGGCGATCGGCGGCGTCGCACGCCTCGTGGTCTTTGATCCTCTCCGGGAGGATCCCGGCCAGCGCCGCCAAAGGGAGCGTGCCAGCTTGGGATCCATCTCGCCCGCCGTCAACCCGTTCGAGGCTCAGGCGGCGGCCGCGCTTTCCGGGGTGGTGGATCCTTCTGGCGGCCTTGGCCCTCCTCGTGGATCCTGTACAACCAGTGCCGCGAAGAGGACGACCCCGCGTCCCCGACCACAACCGTCGCCTCGTCGTCCATCACCGCACTCGGGGGTGGATCGGCCACATCCACGTCGAACTCGGTGCCCGCGGTCGGGCAGGCGTCGACAACATCGGCAACCACGCCCTCCACCACCGCCGCGCCGACCGCCACGCCACCGTCGTCGGCGGCCACTACGACCGTCGCGTCGCCCTCCACCACGGCGTCCACCACGCCCGCGCCGGGACTCCCGATGACCTTCGCGTTCACCCCGTAAAGATCACGCCACGTGGCGGCCGGTGGGAGCAAACGTCCCAGGACGGCCGGGAGTTCAGATCGTCGACATCGAAGCCGGCTACCTGGCGGTAGCCGCCCGTCACCACCGCCAGCTCGTCGCGACCCACGACGTCGTCGATTCGGGTGAAGCCGGCGGGCGCCCTTTCCGCCACCAGGCGCAGGACCCGCTCCGGACCCATATCCCGGTTGGCGACGACGAGGGCGCTCGTCGGCGGGCGGCGGGCGGCGTCGTAGGCGGCGAGGGCGGCGACCGGGTCGTCGCTCGTGGCCAGGTGCCATGCCAGCACCCGGGCGTCGATGATGGCCTGGGATGCCCCGTTGGACCCGATCGGATACATCGGATGGGCGGCGTCGCCGAGAAGCGTCACCCGCCCGACGCTCCACCGGTCGAGGGGGTCGCGGTCGACCATCGGGTACTCGAGGATGGCAGGGCAGTCCCGGATCAGGCGGGGCGCGTCGAGCCAGGGGAACCGCCAGCCGGCGAAGTGGGGTAGGACCTCGGCGACCCGACCGGCCCGGTTCCAGTCCGCCGGCTCCGGCTGCCGGTCGCCGTCGGTGCGGACCTCGGCCACCCAGTTGATCAGCGCCCGGCCCCGACCCTCCGTCTCCCGGGAGATGGGGTAGGCGACGAACTTCGACCGCAGATTGCTGCCGGCCATGATCATCGTGCGTCCGCCGAGGAATGGCTCCCCCTCCGTCACGCCCCGCCACATGGAGATGCCGTTCCAGATGGGCGGTCCCTCGTGGGGGTGGAGCTGGGCCCGCACCGCCGAGCGGATGCCGTCGGCGCCCACCATCACGTCAGCCACGACGACCTCGGCCTCGCCGGTGGCCCGGTTGCGGAGGTGGGCCCGGACCTTGTCGCCGGACTGGTCGAACCACTCCAGGGCGAGCCCGGTCCGCACCGATTCGGCGCCCAGCCGCCGCCGGACCGCGTCCAGCAGCACCATCTGGAGGTGCCCCCGGTGGATGGAGTACTGCGGCCA
This sequence comes from uncultured Acidimicrobiia bacterium, assembly GCA_963825765.1. Taxonomy (GTDB): domain Bacteria; phylum Actinomycetota; class Acidimicrobiia; order Acidimicrobiales; family AC-14; genus CAWGUU01. The sequence goes on along the minus strand of CAWGUU010000009.1, from coordinate 397,707 downwards.
GCGGTAACCGGCGCCCTCGCCCCTCGGCTCGCTCCAGATCAGGCTCCCGAAGCGGTCGTGGTAGGCGAGGGTCGCGGTGGGGATGCCGGTAGCCGCCAGGCCGTCGGCCAGCCTCAACTCGGTCAGCTCCCGCACCGCGTGGGGCAGGAGGTTGATGCCCACCCCTAGGGGCAGGAGCCGGCGGCTGCTCTCGACCACAACCGCTCCGATGCCGGCAGCGTGCAGGGCGAGGGCCGTGGTGAGGCCGCCGATCCCGGCCCCGACGACGAGGACCCGGGGGCGGTCGCCGGTCGCCTCCTTCACGCGACGCGTGCCACCGGGTCGACCGGGAACTCCTCGTGGACGACGATGAGCGGGCGCCCGCCGCTGATGATGGCGTAGGTCCGCCAACAGACGTCCCCCGGGCCGAGATGGGAAGCGGCATCGCCCGTCGCCGGACGCCGACCGGCGCCGAGCGACTCCCGGAACGTCTCGATCCGGTGACGGCGCAGCACGAGACCGATCGGCAGCTCGCCGGACAGGAGGTCAGCCCGGACCGCGGGGGTGAGCCGCTCGACGGCGGCCCGGGAGTCGGCGTAGAGCGCCACTCTCCCGGACTCTGTGCCGTGCAGCACCACCCGCCGCTCGAGGATCGGGCGGCCCGGTGACAGAACCAGGTCGTCGTCGGGCTCGGTGAGGATGACCTGCTCCTGGCCCACGACCCGCACCCCGACCGCCTCGCCCAGGTAGGCAGCGAGGGCCGGGGTCACAGTGCCGTCGGTGGCGAGGAGGAACCGCTGGAGGGGCGCCACGTCGTCCAGCCACCTGTCATTGCGAGGGTCGGCCGTCGGGCCCACGCTGCGCAACCGCCGGCCGAGCGTCAGCACTCGACGGACGGGTTCCACGTGGCCAGGACGCCATCGGGGTTGTGCGCCCAGATCCATGCGTGCTGGTCGTAGTGGTCCCCGCTCGTGTTCGGCTCGTGCTCGGCCATGGGTCCATCGAAAGGCTTGCCGAACAGGTCGGGCGCACCGGAGCCGGTCCACGTCGACACAGGCATCATGTACTCGACGGCTCCGAGGCGGACGCCGTTGCCGGACGGGGCGTACACCAGCAGCTCGGGCCGGGTCGGGTCGAGCACGCCGTCGAAGAGGAGCGTCGGGTTGTAGTAATGGAACCCCATCGTCCCCACGCCCGGGTTCTCGACGCACGGGAGGGGGTCGCCGAAGGGGATGTAGCCGTCGGCGAGGGCCACTTCGAGGCTGTGGTACTTGGCCGTCGCCCGCTTGACCTCCGCCAGCCGGCGGGAAAGCTTGGGATCGCCGGACGGGGCTCCCGCCGCCACCTGGCTCGTCCCCGCCATCGAAGCGGCGACGGCCGCCACCAGCCCGAATGCTGCCAGCCGCGCCCTCGTCCCCCGTCGGGTCGTCATGTCTCGCCTCCGTCTCCGTTCGTCCCGCAACGACCGCCGATCGGCCTCGGCCCAGCCAACCATCCGGAGCCGCCGAGGGGAATAGTGCTACCGGGTCAAGCCAGGTGTGGTGGTACCACCACCTATCTACGGCAGCTCGACCGTCTGGCCGGACGCGGCGCTCCTGCGGGCGGCATCGATGACCTCCAGCATCCGAAGCGCATCCTGCGGCCACTGCTTCCACACGGCCTTCCGTCCACCGATCGGTAACGCTCCGCAGCGTTGGACCGTGGCGGCCGGTGTGCCGCCGTCGAGCCAGTCGGGGACCGCCACATCGCGACCAAGAGGCGGTTGGGCGGGCACTGTCCGTTTCCGCGCGTCGCCACTGTCAGTTTCCCTTTACTTCACAATGTGGGACCCTTCAAGAATCACTACCCGAGGGCTGCGGCCGGCTCGAAACTCCGTATGACACCGAGACCTGGGTCCTTGCGAGCGATGCCCGAAGCTCGGCGTTCTCCCGCTCCAGCGAACTGACCGCAGTGACGAGCTGCTGAACCACGTCGAGGGTGTCGCTGTTGAACCTGCTCTGGTGGTCAACGACTGGGGACAGATGAAATCGCAGGCCTCGTCGCACGAGTGCCTTGGCCCGCGCTATTGACGGCCCCAGCAAGCGGCGGGCGGAGCCGGACTGGTTTTCGAGCGGAATGCGAGCCGACTGTCGCAACGCGTCGAAATCGAACCCATCGACCGCCAGGTGAGTCAGTCGGCTGGACCGTCCTCGAGCGAGCGATGCAAGCGAAGCGCTGGCTTCGAGGCGCTCCGGAGAACCTCGCCGAGCGACGAAGTATGCGAAGTCGCTCGGCTCGTGCTCGAGGTTCGCGTCCTCGGCCCGGAAGAGCCCAGCGATCAATTCCCGGTCCGCCGGATCGGTCGGATCGAAGTTTTGGGCGATGTTCTCGAACACCAGATTCAGCAGATTCCCGCCATAGTCGATTCGCCGCGGTTCGGTGAAATTGAGATCTATGAGCGCTGGGATCTCGTCTGATCTGACGGCCTCGGTGGGATCCCAGCGGTTCCACCAGGATCGCGGATAGACAGGCTGGGCGGTCTTCATCTCGTTGGCTATCGGGTTCCATCGGAGACGTTCCGGTAGCCCGTTCAGGCAGCGTGTGACCTCGGCCATTCGTTCCGTCGAGAACTGGAACTGGCTCGGGCCGACGAACTCGTTGGCGATGAACAGGCCGTCAGGCTTGAGGGCTCGGTTGGCTTGGTAGAGGACGTACTCCAACTCGCGAACGTGATGGAGGGCCATGTTGACATGCACGACGTCGAACGATGCCTCCGGCAACTCGATGGTGTTGACGTCGGCCTGGTAGAACTCGATGGTCGAGATGCCGGCCTCGGCTGCCTGACGGCGGGCGACGTCGATCGCGCCTGGCGAGGGGTCATAGGCCACCATCCTGCTGAAGAGACCGTTCTGTGCCATCACGATCTCTGCTCCCCCACCACCGCATCCGAGGTCCAGCCATCTCCCGCCGGTGGGAATACCGAGTGCGGCCATGGCGTCGGCTGTCCACCATCCGCCCGGGTCTTTGCCGAAAACGAGGGGGAACACCCGATCCCGCAGGACCCATTCCGTGTCGAGCCAGCCCAGTGGCATCTTGACCAGCTGGCGCTGGGCGAAAGCGCCCCAGACATCGGACGACGGCAACGGCGACTTTCCTGACACGATCGCACACAGTAACGACGAATGCTCAGCTCGTCGGGCGTCACCCAGTCGCAGCCAGAGGACCTAGCGGATTTCTGCTCGCGATTTGACCGCCTATATGCCGGAATTGCGCGAGCAGAAACCCAGAAGGGCGGTCAGGTGCCGATGTAAGCCGCGAGGTGCTCGCCGGTGAGGGTGGAGCGGTTAGCGGCGAGGTCTGCGGGTGTGCCCTCGAAGACGATCCGCCCGCCTTCGTGGCCGGCGCCGGGGCCGAGGTCGATGATCCAGTCGGCGTGGGCCATGACCGCCTGGTGATGCGCGATGACGATGACCGACTTGCCGGAGTCGACGAGCCGGTCGAGCAGGCCCAGCAGCTGCTGGACGTCGGCGAGGTGGAGACCGGTGGTGGGCTCGTCGAGGAGGTAGACGTCGCCCTTCTCGGCCATGTGGATGGCCAGCTTGAGCCGCTGCCGCTCGCCGCCGGACAGCGTCGTGAGCGGCTGGCCGAGGCTGAGGTAGCCGAGCCCGACATCCGCGAGCCGGTCGAGGATGGCGCTCGCGGCGGGCGTGCGCGCCTCGCCGGCGCCGAAGAACTCCTCGGCCTCGGTCACCGACATCGCCAGCACTTCGCTGATGTCGCGGCCGCCGAGGCGGTATTCCAGCACCGACGCCATGAACCGCTTCCCCTCGCACTCCTCGCAGGTGGTGGCGACGCCGGCCATCATCGCCAGGTCGGTGTAGATGACGCCGACGCCGTTGCAGGTGGGGCAGGCGCCCTCGGAGTTGGCGCTGAACAGCGCCGCCTTCACGCCGTTGGCCTTGGCGAACGCCTTGCGGATCGGGTCGAGCAGTCCGGTGTAGGTCGCCGGGTTGCTCCGCCGCGAGCCGCGGATCGGAGTCTGGTCGACCGCCACCACCCCGTCCCGCCCAGACACCGACCCGTGCATGAGCGAGCTCTTGCCCGAGCCCGCCACACCGGTGACCACGCAGAGCACTCCGAGCGGGACATCGACGTCGACGTCCCGCAGGTTGTGGAGGCTGGCGCCGCGGATCTCCAGCGCGCCGGTGGGCGTCCGCACCGTCTCCTTGAGCGTGGCCCGGTCGTCGAAATGGCGGCCGGTGATCGTGTCGCTGGCCCGCAGCCCCTCGATGGTGCCCTCGAAGCAGACGGAGCCGCCCGCCGTACCGGCGCCGGGTCCGAGGTCGACGACATGGTCGGCGATGGCGATCGTCTCCGGCTTGTGCTCAACGACGAGCACCGTGTTGCCCTTGTCGCGGAGGCGGAGCAGCAGGCCGTTCATCCGCTGGATGTCATGGGGGTGCAGGCCGACGGTGGGCTCGTCGAAGACGTAGGTGGTGTCGGTCAGCGAGGAGCCGAGGTGGCGGATCATCTTGACGCGCTGCGCCTCGCCGCCCGACAGCGTGCCCGATGGCCGATCGAGCGAGAGGTAGCCCAGCCCGATCTCCACGAACGAGTCCACCGTGTGCGACAGCTTGGCGAGCAGCGGCGCCACCGACGGCTCGTCGAGGCTTTTGACCCAACCGGCCAGGTCGCTGATCTGCATCGCACAGGCGTCGGCGATGTTGATCCCCGTGATCTTGGAGGACCGGGCCGCCTCGCTGAGCCGGGTGCCGCCGCACTCGGGACAGGTGGTGAACGTCACCACCCGCTCCACGAAGGCGCGGATGTGCGGCTGCATCGCGTCGACGTCCTTGGACAGCATCGACTTCTGGATCTTCGGGACCAGACCCTCGTACGTCAGGTTGATGCCGTCGACCTTGATCTTGGTCGGCTCCTTGTAGAGCAGGTCCCGCAGCTCCTTCTTCGTGAACTTGCGGATCGGCTTGTCCGGGTCGAGGAAGCCGCAGCCGTTGAAGATGCGGCCGAACCAGCCGTCCATGCTGTAGCCGGGGATCGTGAGCGCACCCTCGTTGAGCGACTTGCTGTCGTCGTACAGCGCGGTCAGGTCGAAGTCGGTGACCGAGCCCCGACCTTCGCAGCGCGGACACATGCCGCCGGTGATGCTGAAGCTGCGACGCTCCCTCACGGCCTGTCCGGCGCGCTCCATGGTGACCGAACCCGCTCCGCTGATCGAGGCGACGTTGAAGGAGAACGCCTGGGCCGAGCCGATGTACGGCTTCCCGAGTCGGCTGAAGAGGATGCGCAGCATCGCGTTGGCGTCGGTTGCGGTTCCGACCGTGGAGCGGGGGTCGGAGCCCATCCGCTGCTGGTCGACGATGATCGCGGTCGTCAGTCCTTCGAGGACGTCGACGTCGGGGCGGGCCAGCGTCGGCATGAAGCCCTGCACGAAGGCGCTGTAGGTCTCGTTGATCAGCCGCTGCGACTCCGCCGCGATCGTGCTGAACACCAGCGAGCTCTTGCCCGAGCCGGAGACGCCCGTGAACACCGTCAGCCGACGCTTCGGCAGCTCGATGCTGACGTCCTTGAGGTTGTTGACGCGCGCGCCGTGCACCCGGATCAGGTCGTGGCTGTCAGCCGCGTGCAGCGCGGGCGACTCCGGTTTCGTCTTCGTCGTCGTGGCCATGCGTACGGCTAGCGCAGCTCTTGGATGCGGATCATGTTGCCAGCGGGATCCCGAAAGGCGCAGTCGCGAATGCCGTACGGCTGCTCGATCGGTTCCTGGACGACCTCGGCGCCGCTGGCCTGCAAACGCTCGAAGGCGCCGTCCAGGTCCTTGGTGGCCAGGTTGATGCTGGCGTAGGTGCCCTTGGCCATCATCTCGGCGATGGTGCGGCGCTCATCGTCGGTGATGCCGGGGTCGGCGGCCGGCGGATGCAGGACGATGGACGTGGCGGCCTGGTCGGCGGGGCCGACCGTGATCCAGCGCATCCCGCCGTATCCGACGTCGTTGCGAACCTCGAAGCCGAGGGTGTCGCGATAGAAGGCGATGGCGGCGTCCGGGTCGTCGTGCGGGAGGTATGCCTGGTGAATGGTGATGTTCATGGTGGTCACGGTAAAGGTGTCTCGGTGGCCAGCGCTTCTCGATTCCTGACCGGTCTGGTGACCTTCTTCGCCACGCACGCCGGCATCCCCGCCGTCGCGCGCGCCGCCTCGCGCCGATAGGTGCTGGGCGACACACCGACAAGCTCGGTGAAACGAGTGCTGAACGTGCCCAGGGACGAGCAGCCGACCGCGAAACAGACCTCGGTGACGCTGAGGTCGCCGCGTCGCAGCAGCGCCATTGCCCGCTCGATGCGGCGCGTCATCAGATAGCTGTACGGCGCCTCGCCGTAGGCGAGCCGGAACTGGCGGCTGAGGTGCCCGGCCGACATGTGCGCGCCCCGCGCAAGCGCCTCGACGTCCAGCGGCTGGGCGTACTCCCGGTCGATACGGTCGCGGACGCGTCGCAGCCACGCGAGGTCCTGCAGGTGCTGCGCCTCGGCGGGATTGCCGGTCACCGCGCGATCGTGCCACGTCGCACCGACGTTGCATAGGCGCCGCCGGCGTCCCACCGCGCTCCGTAGCCGCTCAGGCCGGGTGCTCGTCTGGAGTCTCGCTCCACCACACCCTCGCCTATCGGGGTTCCACTTCCCCCCGGTCAGTCCTCGGTAGCCACCGACTATGTGATGCACCCATCGCCAACTGGCGGGACGTCGCACCGGTCGGCGATATCGGCGACGAAGGCTTGGAATGCACGAACGGCTCGGAGCGAGTCGGGCGAGTCGACGTCGTGCTCGACCACGACGGTGCCCATCGCCAAGGCGGACTCCGTCGCTCGGCGATGCCGGACGCCTGTAGGCTTGAAACGCTCGAAGGCTGGCGCTCCTCCAGGTCGTCGAACACAGCCTCGATCAACGCTTGGTTCTCGTCCGCTCGATCGACCTTGGCCTGGTAGCGCACCACCGTCGCCTTCATCGAAGGTCTCCGACGGGTGGTTCCCATCCGGGGTCGCGGCCGGCCACGCCGAGGATGCGGTCGAGCACAGGTGCATCGTCGGGGATCGGCACCTCGGGACCGAAGAGGCCCTCGATGCCGCCGCCCCGGAACTCGGTGACGAGGCGAAGCACCTCATCGAGGCCGGGGCCCTCGTACCCGGCTGGCTGGCCGGTCGCCTTGGCCAGGTCCCAGCCGTGGATGACGAGCTCGTCGAGGCCGACGATGCCGGCAACCTCGCCGGGCAGATCGACGCCGCCTGCCGCCGTCATTCCCTCCCAGGCGGCCGGGTGGCTCCAGTCGTCGGCGAGGGCGCGGACATCGCTCGGGATTCGAGTGCGCCAATCGGCGACCAGCCGCTCGGCGTCACCGCTGGGTCCCCCCGGCAACGGGGACTTCACTGCGGCGGCGCGGAAGGCGAGCACCGAGCCGTGGACGTGATCGAGCAGGGCGACGACGCTGAAGTGCTCGCACGGGGTCGGACGATCGAGAACGTCGGCGGGCAGGTTCTCCACCCGGCCAGCCAGGCGATCGGCGGCAGGGTGCAGGTCTATGGAGGTGGCCATAGACCGGATGACGACCGAAGCCGCCCAGACTCATCGGTCGCCGGCGAACCGCCGGCTTTACTCACCCCGGCCGCGCGCCAGCGTCCCACGAGAAGCCCGACAACGCACTCCACTGCTCCGGGCCGATCTCCTGCCAGTCCCAGAACGACGCCCCCACCGCGCCGCCGCGGGCGGCGACATCGAGGAAGCGAACCGTCTCGTCGATGCCCGGAGCCCCAGGCCGACCCCCCTCGGTCCCCATGTCGTAGCCCTGGCCGATGACGTGGACCGGCCGCATCGGCGACAGCCGATCGAGTGCCTGTTCGGCGGCCAGTCCCGGTTCGGTGCAGCCCCAATAGACCATCGGCGCGAAGGCGTCGACGTAGGACGCGATGGCCTCGTACGGGTAGCTGCCCGACTCCCACAGCCAGTCCGCCGGGCGGTAGACGGTAGCGACGACCAGCCGGTCGCCGGCCGCACGGCGGACCAGTCCGAGATAGACCCTGGCCCGCCGCTCGGTCAGCTCGACGCCCTCGGTGGCCATCTCGATGTCGGGACTGAATCCGTCGAGCGCCTCGCCGCCCGGGCTCCGCCAGGCCAGTGCCTCGGCACTCCAAGACGCATCCTCCACTGGGTCATGGAGGAACGGAAATCCCCACCCGATCACGGCAAGGCCCGCGGCGTGGGCACGCGGTACGAGGGCGGAGAGGACGTTGGCGGCATAGAACCCGTCGCGGGAGTCCCCCACCCGAACCCACAGCTGGCTGAGGCCGGACTCCTCCGCCCGACGGACGATGGCGTCGGTGTCGCCCCCTTCGCTCTTGGAGTACTGCCAGAGCCACATCCCCTTCCCCTCGAGCGGAGCCAGGTCCGCAACCGGGGCGGTGGCAGGTGCGGCCAGCGGCTCGGGAAGTTCGGCTTCGGGGACGAGCACCGACGGGTGCCAGGCCCCCGGCGGCGGCGATCCGGTGGACGGTCGGTTCGGCACGGGGCACCCCGGCAGGGGCAGCGGCAGGGTTTCTGTCGGTGGGCCGGCGGGGACGATCGCGGCTCCGGTTTCGGCGCGACCTGCGGTGTCCGCGTCGGTGGCGTCGGCAAGTGCCCCGGCCCGTCCCAGCGCCGCAGCCGGTGGCCCGTCGGCGCCGCCACCGAGGAGAACCCCCGACACCACCACGGCCACGAGCGCGGCGCCGGCGACCAAGCCTGCAATCCGGCGCACGTCAGGTCGAGGCCAGGGTCACGCCGGCAGGTCCGCTGGCCTCGGCGTGCTCGTACCGATGGCGGCGATTTGCGGCTCCGTCGCACCGCGCATCGCTCGACGGCAGCCGCGGGAGGTGGGCTGATTCGTGAAGCACGTCGTCGAGCTTGTCACCCTCACGTTCCACGCGGGCGCCCGCAGTAGCATCCGTACGGTGCCGTGGCCTACGGACTCGGAGGACTGAGCGTTGGCGCCCGTGCTCGTCTCCTGGTCGCCAGCCATGCGGCAGCGTCCTCGGACTCGATCCGTCAGTCGGCAGCCGGTGCGTTCCGGCGACTTCGTCCTGGGACTGCAGGCGACGGCCGGCAACCGTGCTGTCGCTGCCCTTCTCGAGCGGCGGCCGGCCGCGAACGACGAACGGCGAGCGTCCGTCCAGCGCTGGGGCGTGTGGTGGGGGCAGCAGCCGTCGAAACCGCCGGTGGACGACTACGCCGGTTGGAAGCACCCCGACTTCGGCCGCCGCTACGACCTCAAGAACCACAACATCCACCACTACAACCGCCAGCACGAGCTGGCCGCGTTGGGGGCCATCGAGATCGCCACGATCGATCTGATCAACCTTGCCATCGACAGGGAGAAGGTGGGGCTCGGGCAGCTCGATCGCATCCGTCGAGAGGACATCTGGCCCAACTGGGGAACCTTGAACAAGGCGCTCACCGCCGTCGGCGTCTACGTGTCCTGCCTGGAGGGGGCATGCCTCGTCGGGTTGATCATGGGCGCCATCGACCTCTACGACTCCGACACCGGGGCCGCCGCCGGAGTGGCGAAGGACTGCCTCCCGAAGCCCAAACCCACCTGTGGAAGGGCGCTCACGCTCGGCGCCGCGAGCGTGGCCTCGGATCGGCTCGACAAGAGCGAGAAGACGAAGCGGCTGACGAAGAAGGAGCAGGCCGCGCTCATGGTCGCAAATTCGCGCAGCGCACGCCAGAAGCTCGAGAACGAGCTCTACCTGCTCCAGCTCAACATGAAGAACCTCATGGAGCAGATCCGGTGGTACCCAAAGGCGGAGAGGTACGCCGTGTATGGAGGACCGCATCCCGGCAACCCCACCTGGGGAACGGAGATCTGAGCCCGTCGTTGCGGCGCGTCTGACCCACCGCGAACCGTCACCGCGCCGCGGCCTCGACCCTGAAGACGACGGCGAAACATGTATTTCCGTCCCGATTCAGGCATCGACACGTAGAACCGTGCGCATTGACGTGATCACGTCGGCGGAGAACACCGTGTTCCCTGCGGCACACAGGCGAGGAGGAGCGATGGAGAGGGAAATGCTCGAGAAGGCCGTGCAGCTGAGGGCCAATGTCGTTCAGGTCTCCATTCCTGCGGAGGTAGCGTTCGACCTCGACAGCTTCCAGAGCATCCAGAAGGACATCCTGGGCAAGCTCGGGTGCATGGCCTGTTGTTCGGGGTGGGACATCCGTTTCGACATCGAGCGGCGCTTCGTTGTCGACGCCAAGCTCAACGTCCGGTCCTTCGACGCCTTGGGGTGACACACCTCCCTGAGCTGGGAGTCGGCATGGTCTACTGGCCAGGCATCGCCGGCTTGGTGGAGGCCGTCGGCGATGCGATCGACGTCATCGAGGTCGAGCCACAGCCCTTCTGGTTCGCGCCGAGATCGAACGCTGGCCGGTACCGCATCGACCTGCGGGCCTTCGAGCATCTACGGCGACTGCCCCAACCGAAAATCGTCCACGGAGTTGGATTCCCGATCGGTGGGACCGCTGGTCCCACCGATCTCCACCTGGAGCCGTTCGCCGCGTCCATTGCCGCCTTGGATGCGGCGTGGGCCAGTGAGCACCTGAGCTTCAATCGCGTGCGGAGGGGCGAGTGTGACGTCGACGTCGGGTTTCTCCTGCCGCCCGTCCAGAGTCCCGAGAGCGTCGCTCTCGCCGCGGCCAACATCCGAACGGTCACGGCGCACCTTCCTGTGCCGTTCGCGTTCGAGACGGGCGTGAGCTATCTGCAGCCGGCCTCGGGTGAGATGTCCGACGGTGCCTACTTCGCCGCTGTCGCCGAGGCGGCGGACTGCGGCATCCTGCTCGACCTCCACAACGTCTGGGCCAACGAGCGCAACGGCCGACAGGCGGTGCTCGACCTTGTCGACGAGCTGCCGCTCGACCGCGTCTGGGAGATCCACGTCGCCGGAGGTCAGGAGCTCGACGGCTTGTGGGTGGACGCCCATTCGGGCCTCGCCCCGAGCCCGGTCCTCGACCTCGCCCGTGACATCGTGCCCAGGCTTCCGAACCTCAAGGCGATCGTCTTCGAGATCATGCCCGAGTACGCCGTCGAGAGCGGCCTCTCACCCGAAGACCTCCTCGACCAGCTACGCGAACTGCGCCAGATATGGGATGTCCGGGGCACCGCCGTGGCACGGGCAGGAGCACAGGCAGCCGCGCCCAAGCCGGCAACGCCCCCATCGATGTCGCCGCGTGCGGCCACCGGTACACCACCGACGCCGACGGCCTGGGAGGAGACCCTCGCCGCCGCCGTGTCCGGTGCGCCGATGGCTGGTACCGCCCTGGCCGATCGGCTGGCGCGCGACCCTGGCGTCGGCGTGCTCCGACGCCTCGTCGGATCGGTGCGGGCCGGAAAGATCGCCACCGCGCTACGGCTGACTACTCGTCTGCTCCTGCTCACGCTCGGCGAGAACGGCGTGCAGAACCTGTTCGACGAGTTCTGGCGGACCGTTCCGTCCGAGTTGACCGCGTCGGAGGAGGGCCGCCGGTTCGCCTCCTTCCTGCAGCGGGACCGACCTAGTGGCGTGCCGTTTCTCGCCGAGGTACTCACCTTCGAGGTCGCTGCCCTCCAGGCGCTCATCGACGGTGAGGCACAGGTTGTGCGCTTCGGCTGCGACGTGAGCCTGGTCGTCACCGCCCTCCGGGACGGACGGCTTCCGACCACGGTCCCGCGTGGTGACTATGAAGTCACCATTCCCCCGCCCGCGGGCGCGGTCGAGGCACGGCGGTCGAGCTGACAGCGTGGTCTGCGCGCGTACGTACGGGGCTTCCATCGCTGGCTGCTGGCCGAGGGAGCGCTAGACGCCGGGTGGAGCGGGGCCCGCCCCCTCGTGATTCGGCGGGACCCGGAGGACGAGTATGGCCATGTCATCGGTGAGTGAACCGCCGACATGGCGCAGGACCGCGCTCTCCAGCGCGACAGCGACGGCGGCGGCGTCGCCGGTTTCGGTGGCGAGCACCCCCTCGACGCCACCTATCTCGAATTGGTGGCCGTCCCGGCGGGCTTCGAGTACGCCGTCCGTCAGAAGCACCATAGTGTCGCCTGCGTCCAGACAGACGCGGATGCTGTCGACCTCGGCGTCGCCGAAGAGCCCGAGCAGCGACCCGCCGACGTGAAGAGCCTCAATTCGGCCGTCTGCCCGCCGGACGATCAGCGGAGGGTGCCCGCCGCCTGCCGCCCACACCTCGATGGCGTCTCCCACCGTGATCAGACCGAAGATCGCTGTGCAGAAGCGCTCCCCTTCAAGATCGGTTCGTGCGTCGACGAGCGCGGCGTTGAGGGTCGCCATGACCTCTGGCGGCGCCGAGTGACCCATCGCCAGCGCTCGCAGCGTGTGGCGCACGAGCGCGGTGAGCGCCGCCGCCTCCGGTCCGGTTCCGGCTGCATCGCCAATGGAGACCGCCCATTGCCCGGGCCGCACGGTCCAGATGTCGTAGAAGTCGCCACCGACCTCCACCCCGTCGCCGAAAGGGTGGTAGACGGCGGCGACGTCGAGGCCGGGGATCATCGGCACGTTCGGCGGCAACAGGCTTCGCTGCAGGCGGCGGCTGACGTCGATGCGGTCTCGTTGCAGCTGGGCTCGATCGAGCGCCTGCGCGGTCTGCGCGGCCAAGGCGAGCACGAACCGCCGCTCGTCCTCGTCGAAGAGACGGGCCTGGTCGAAGCTGAAGCGGAGGGCACCCAGGCGCCGACCCTGCACCTCGAGCGGCACGGCGCACATGGCCACGGTCGTGGCCTCGAGGCCCGCCAGCCTGGGAAAGAACTCGTCCCGCTCCGCACGTGACTCCAGCCACACCGGCTCTCCGGAGCGCAGGGCCGCCGCCGCCGGCAACTCGGCGTCGCGTGACTCGGTCCGGAGCCGAGCCAAGACGGTCTCGTCGTAGCCGACAGCCCCCGGCAGGGCGAGCTGGTCGGCACTGGTCGCGAGGAGCAGACCGCCGCCGGCCGCGCCGAGCGCAGCCACGCCCTCGTTCAGGACCGCCTCGGCGACCGCCTCAGGTGTCGCCGCCGTGGCCAGTGCGGCGGCAACCGTGTACAAACGTGCCACCCGCTCAGAGGTGCGGTGGGCGCCGGCGACGCGATCCACCTCGGCCAGGAGGCGGTGGGTGAACGAGTGCGTCGTCGGCGCCGTCTTCCCGCTGGCCGCCGCCCGCAGCTGGGTGACCAGCTCCTCGATGTACCAGTGACGGAACAGGTGGTGCTGAGGAGGGGTTTCCAGCGTCAACAGCCGACGGGCACGGCAATAGACGTCGACCTCGTCGAGTGCCTGGACATAGTCCTCGGCTGCCTCCGCGGCGCTGGCCGGCAGGTCGAGCACCAGCTTGGTGGTGGACTGCCCGCGACGGTCGGCCTCCAGCGCCTGGCGCTTGATGGCGAGCCGAGCCTCGGCGAAGCGATCGACGACCGCGCTCACCAGCGACGACAGGTGGGGCGGAACCTCGGTCGTCAGTCCCGCCCGGGCGCCGGCCGACGCAAGGGTCAACTCACGGACGACATTCTCGACATGGGACTTCGCGGCGAGGAGCAGGTCGGTAGGGACCTCGCCGAGCGTGATGTGGAAGCGCGGCTCGGGGACGGCGTCGAAGTCGAACTCTTCGGCCCACATGGTGAGCAGCTCTTCTTCGGTGACGTCGGCGGGACAAGGGCTGCTCCGGCCCGTGATCTCCGCCCAGACGACCTTCCCATCCCCCTGGAACGTCGCTCCCCAGCGTTCGGAGAGGCGAGCCACGAGCCGGAGACCCCGTCCGGTCAGCGACTCCTCCGACGGCCGTCCGAGCAGCGGCGGGATGTGGCTTCCGTCACGAACCTCGATCCTCAGACCGTCGGCGATCGACAGGATCTCGACGCCGGTACACCCCCCGCCGTGCAACATGGCGTTCGTCATCAACTCGCTCAGCACGAGCTTGGCGTCGTCGGCCAGCTCCTCGTGCCCGACCTCGGATGCCCGCTGAGCGACGTTCGCGCGGGCACCGCTCACCACATCCGCGTCCCCCAGCCGTCGCGGCGCGCCCTCCGACTCGTTCACGTCGGACGCGAGCGTAGGGTTTGAGGGCCATCCTCGCTGACTTCCGGAGCTACGGAGCAGGCTCCTGGCTGGCGTCGAGCACGACGGCGTAGTGCCCGCTGCCGAGCAACGATCCCGCCGGGATCTCCCGGTCGCCGATCCTCAACATCTCCACGACTCCCGTCGCCGGGTCGAAGTCGACGTCGTCGAGGAAGCCGAGCTCGTTGCCTCGCTCGGTGAGCGCCCGCTTGCCGACCAGGTCCAGCTTGCCGTCGGCAGCGGCCCGTTCCCGGTCGTCGAGCGGCTGGCGGAGGGCCGATTCGTCGCGCACCATCACCGCGTCGGGCCCGAAACCGCTCAGCTGAGCCCAGTCGACCAGCTTGGCCTTCCTCCCCTTGCCGACGATGACCGCCGCGATCAGACGCTGCTCGGCGTTGACGAGGAAATGGTTGACCTCGCCGAGGTCTCCCGCGCTGGCCCGGCTGACCACCTTGCGGCCCCTAGCCCTCCGGAACGAGTCGCTCATCGGCACACCATCACGTCAGCCCCAGGCGGGCTCTGAACTCGTCCACGGCGGCACCGAGCCCCACGAGGTCGTCCCGGACGAACTCCTCGGTGACGTCGGGAACCACGAGCGCACTTCCGGATACGGCGAGCTGGGCCGGCAGGGGGATGTACCCGTGGTCTCCGGTGGGCTTTTCGATCTGGTAGCCGACGACCTCGCCGGTGTCGCCCACCAGGAGGGCGAGGTCGCGCACCACGCCCAGGCTTCTTCCGCCTTCGGTGAGCACGTCATCACCGATGACGTTTCGCTCGGTGGCCGGATGACCGACGTCGTCAGGTGCGTCCTCGGGGTCCTCGAGGCTGGTTTCGTCGAGGATCATGACCGCGTGACGGCCGATGGCGTGGATCGCGTCGACCGGCAGAACCTTCCGCATCCTTCCCGAGAAGAACCCCCGCTTGTTGAGGGTCAGGCCGACCAGGCGCCCCTCCTCGGGCTTGTAGATCACGTCGCGCACCTCGGCGACGTCCTCCCCGCCGCGGACGGTGACCACCGGCAGCCGGTTGATCTGGGAGGCGATCATGAGGAGCTTCACGGCTTGCCCCGGGTGGCGAACACCCCACCCCCGCGTCGCCGCCGCCGGATCACGACGACGGTCAGGGCGGCGATCAGGAGCAGGATGAGGACGAGGATCAACCAGGCCGTCGTATCCATCTCGATTCCCTCCCGCGCTCGCTACCGGGGACGACGCGACCCGCTCACTCCCGAGCGTAGCTGTGTGCCGCCGACCACCAGGAGGTGGTGCACGCCGTTGGCCCCCGGGAGGATGGCGTGGTCGAGATCGGGATGACGCAGCTGGAGGATCACCCGGGCCAGTCGCCCGGCCGTTCGCTCGTCGAGTGGGTGGGACGCGTGGCTCAGCGAGTACAGCCGGACCGCCCGGTCGCCCTCGGGCCGGACGTCGGTCGACACCACGAGGCCCCGGCTGGTCTGCCACAGCCGGGGAGTGCCCGGGGCCGGATCCGCGGCGATGCCGGCGTCGAGCACGTGGGCCAGCTCGTGGACGTGGACGGGTTCGAGGAGCCCGCCCGCCGTCGCCGGTCCGTGCCGCCGGGCGACCACGAGCGCGATGCAGGTGATCGCCAGCACGGCCGCCAGGACCCCGACGAACGGCGCCCCGGGCAGGACGCCGGCCAGCGCGAGGCCAGCGAGCACGACGACGATCCCGAGCGACGTCCACCGAGGCGAGGAGACGCCGCCCAGGTACCGCCGGTCGTCGTCGCCGCGCCAGCGCTCGAGTGCGAACCGGGCGGCGGCGTAGGCCCCCGCGCACCAGACCAGGCCGGCTCCGGGTACCCACCCCCTGATGATGCCGATCGCGCCGGTGGCGGCGATCACCCCGCAGGCCAGCGACTCCACCGCCTGCACGGGAAACAGGACCACCCCGACGAGATGGTCGGTGACGCCCTCGCCGTCGGGCTGCGGCCCGTACCGGATGCCCCACGGCGCCGGGCGTCCGTGGCAGCAGCCGGCCGCCTGGCAGCCGAGGCGGCCGACCGCCTGGTGGCCGACGAGTCCGAGGACGAGGAGGTCGAGGTTGGCCCGGACGGGCGCTCCGACCACGACAAGGAACGCGGTGACACCCACCGCGGCGGCGAGGACGTGCTGGTAGAAGCTGAACGTCTCGGCGCCGGTGAGGAGCTTGGTGACCAGCGCCACGACGAGGAACGTGGCGGCCACGACGATCGTCATGCCCGCGACGGTGGCAACGGACCGTCCTGCGTACGCCGCGGTCATCCCTGCCAGCACAGTTCCGGTGGCGCACCCGGCCAGGCCGAACAGCAGGTAGGGAGGGAGGTCTCGCCGAGCGGCGTCGTCACCGGTCATTTGGCTGCCTTCTGCGGCAGGCAGGCCGGGGCCATGAGCTCGCTCGTGGGGTGCTTGTCGACTTCGGGCAGCTGACCCTCGTCGGGCAGGAGGAGCTCGATGCCGGAGCAGTCGTCCAGCTGCTTCTCCGTGTACTTGAAGGACACCGTGTGCCACTTCTTGGTGTCCCGGTCGTCGCTCTGGTTGACGAGGCACTCGAAGGCGGCCTGCACGGACGTGGCCGAGGAGAAGCCGGTCAGCTTCTCGAGCGCCTTGCGGTACTCGTTCTGGCACGCCGCCTTCGGGCCGGCATCGATGTTCACGCCTGCTGGGTCGGGGCAGAAGCCGTCCTTGAGCTGGAGCACCCCGGCCATGTACGTGCCGTAGGTCAGCCGCCACGCCTCCTTGGCGTCCTTGCAGTGCTCGACCTCGGCGGCCCGGATCCTGTCGGCCAACCCGGGCCCGACCACCTCGACGGCGGGCAGCATCTTGCCCTTGCACTTCCCCTTGCCCTTCCGGGGGTTCTCGTCGTACTTGCCCGCCTTGGTGTAGACGAAGGGGCTCAGGCGCAGGGTGGGCGTGCCGGCGGGGAGCTTGGGCTTGCACTTGTCGATGCACTTGTCGGCCAGGTCGATGTTGCCGCTGTTGATGAAATCGACCGCCGTGGCCTGCTCACGGAGCCCGGTCTCGCCGTACACCGTCGGATGGTCGAGCACTCCCCCCTTGTGACGGGACACGGCGAAGACGTCGTTGCGCGTGCTGGCCAGCGGGTTGCAGTCGCGCTCCGCCTCCAGCGGCTTCAGCTCGCCGGCCGCGAGGGTCGTCGGCCCCTCGCAGCACTTGTCGCCCGGAGGCTTGCCCGAGCACCGCCGGAGACGAAGGCCGGTGCGGAGCTGGGGCATGGCCTGACCGACCACTGCGCCGGCACCGGCGCGGACGCCCGCCCACAGTCGGGCCACCACGCCCACCGCGCTGCGGTCGGCGTCGTCCTCCGCCGCCGTCTGGCGATACTTCCGACCTCGACTTCGCCGCCGGCGACGGCGCCGCGCCGGCCTGGCGCTGTTGGATGGTGTGGGCCAGCTCGTGGGCCAGCAGCGCGTCGCCGACCGGCGTCCCCGGCTGGTACTCGCCCGATGCGAAGCCGATGTCGCTCCCCACGGTGAACGCCCGGGCCCCGAGGTTGTCGGCGATGTTCGCCGCCCCGGTGTCGGTGTGCAGCCGGACGTCGCGGAAGTCGATGCCGAAGGCCGATTCCATGCGGCCCTGGTGGGCACCGAGGTCGGAGCCAGGACCGAGCCGGTCCTGCACGCCGGGGACGCCCAGGTCGAATTCGCCCCGGTCGGAGGGCGCCGACGCACGGGGCACGGTGATCGCCGGCGACGAGCCGGGACTGGTCGACGGCGAGCCGGCGCTGGCGCTCGACGAGCGCTGGAGCCCCAGCATCCAGCTCACCTCCGGCGGCGGAGCCGAGCCGCACGCCGGGCACCCGCAGCTCCCGCCGCCCTTGCAGCCGGCCCGGTCCTCCGACAGCAGGGCCACGACCGCGGCGTTGCCGGCCGTGCGTTGGAGCTCCAGCATCGCCGAGAGCTTCGGGTCGCGGTCGTGCCCGGGGGCGGACTGAGCGGGGCGCTCCAGGTGGCCGGCCGTCGTCCGCATCAGAGCGCCCGACCAGGCCTCAAGGACGGATCAGGCCCTGATAGGCGACACGCCATTGGTGGGTCGAGGTGTCGGTTCCGGCGCAGGTGTCCACGGTCTTGCCCAGGAAGTCCAGGTCGATGTCGGCCCAGGTGCCGGTGGAGACGCTGGGGAAGTCCTCCCCCTTGTAGGTCGGGCCGGTCTTGCGGTCGGGCAGGTACTGCTCGTTCATCGTCGTCGGCTCGTCGCGGTGCCCGTAGCGGGCCGCTGGGTTGCCCGTTCGCCCGTCCTCCTTGTACTGGACCGGGTCCAGCTTCTGGCCGCCGAACATCGTGGGAGAGACGTCGTTGGGGTTGCTCCCGTCGGGGTAGCTGCTCGCCAGCATGTGTCCCCGAACGAACTGGTGGTACTCGCCGCACTCGGCGGCGCAGTAGGAGCTCTCGCCCCGGTACGGTGCGCTCTGCCACTCGGCGCGCATCGTGAACCTCTCACCAACCGTCCCCGACGCGTCCCGGACGACCGGGCCCTTCGACGCCGGGATGGCGACGTTGGTGGGACACGACCGCGCGGTTCCCGGCAACTCAGCTCGTTGGCCGCCGGTCGTGCTGACCGGCAATGGTTGGGATTCTTCGCCGGACTCCTCGCCGATGCGCCCCCCGTCCTCGGCGGCGACACCCTTCTCTCCCATTGCGTCCTGCTCCTCGGCGCACGACGAGCAACCGCCGCCGCCGCACTCGCACGTGCGCTGGACCGGGAGCTTGGGAAGGAGGTGGGCGACGGCGGCGTTGCCGGCCAGGCGTTGGAGGCCGAGGACGTTGGCCATGCCAGGCGCCATGTCGGGCCGGGCGCGGGCGCCCGCAGTCGACGTCTCGGCGCAGACCACAGGCCTCCGGCCGCGGTCTCGATGGTCGGCGTCGTGGGCCGGATCGTCGTGGGCGCGCATGGCGGGGCAAGTGTCGGCCGGCCTGGGAAACCAGGGCAAGGCCCGGGGCGCTGCTCGGGCGGGCAGCAGACCCTGCCCGAACGGGCAGCTGCGGACGCGGCTCCTGGCGAGTCGGATGCTTGGCTCTGAACTCGGCGACCCCTTGGAGCCGAGCCTTGTCCGGCCAGTGACCTCGACCACATCCGGGACAAGGCTGGAGTGTTGGCCCGACCCGGGACCCCACCGTTCAGGTTGACATAACCGGAACTATTACAAACAGGCCGGCGGTCATCGGCGATGATTGCGGCGGGCCAGCGTCTCGACCTCCAGCGGCTTCGCGTACTTTCGATCGATCCGGTCGCGAACGCGGCGTAGCAGCGCGAGGTCGCTCAGGTGCTGGGTTGCGGCGGGGCTGCTGGTCACCTCCGCGATCGTGCCACGTGCGCCGCTGCTCGGGCGGGGCGCCCAGCCGGAGGTCACCGTCGAGCCGTGCCTGCCACTGCCCCCACGACGGTGGCATCATCCGGTGATGTCCCGGTCGGACACATTCGAGCCGAGGGGTCCCGGAAACCTGTGGGACACAAGATCGGAGACGTTCAAGCCCAGGCGTCCGATCGACTTTCCGGACTACTCCTCGGTCTTCCTGTACGGCTTCTATTCGGAGCAAGGCCAGGTGGCGACGTACGCGGCCGTCGGCTCCGTCGCCCCTGCCGACTTCCAGGTCGTCAAGACGTTCGCCGTCAACCACTTCCCGTTCTACGTCGACGTCTACGGCGCGGCTCGCAACGGCCGGAGCTGGCTGCTGTTCCTGGACCACCGTGACGGCAGGGCGGTGACCGGCTTGATCGACGACAGCTACCAGTTCATCCAGGCGCACACCCATCCACCGGGTTTCCTGACCGGCTGGCGCCACGTGGCGGTCGACGGCGAGGGTTACCTGCTCCTGGTGAAAGGCGCCGGCGAGGGACGTTCGTCGATCGCGCTGGCCTCGGTCGACGACGACGGTCTCGTGATCGTCTGGTGGACCTCCGAGATTGACCTGCCGACGCCAGACCAGCTTATCGGGCTGCCGACCGCACATCTGTGGGTCGTGGTCGACGAGAAGGGACACACCAGCACCGCCCATGTCCTGCACCGGGGCCAGCATGCGAGCCAGACGTCCTGGGGCGACGTCTGGCGGGGCGCAGCCTCGCAGGGGAACCTCTTCTCCCTCTACCGGGCTGCCCTGCAGTTGCCGGAGAAGGACGGCGCCCGTCCGACCGTCGAGCCGCGGACGCTCGTCGGATCGGTCGGGGCGGACCACCAGATCACGACGCTGGCCGACGTCGGTGACTGGACGTTCCCGTTGCGCGTCGACACCGGCATCGACGTGACGACTCCCACCGGGATCGTGTTCGTCCAAAGGGTGTTGGGCGCCGAGCCTTGGGCGCAGGTGCGGTCGCTCTCCCCCGCCGGCTACGTCCCCACGTTCGACTTCGGCTACGTGCCGTCACCCACCCCGGCGTCACGCGGTCAGGTGCACTGGAAGGTCGCCGCCTGCTGACAGCCAGCGCATTCGCACGGTGACGGCTGCCTACGCTCAGCAATACCCGTCCGGGTCGGCGTCGGTACCGCCCTCGGTGTCCTCCATGTACCGCCAGACGTCGGGCCGTCGACGTCGGTGAACCCGTACTCGCGTGCGAGCTGGCCCCAGCTGACCTCTGTTTCCACCGGGCCCGGTCAGGATCCGATGCCAGGGCGGCGACGGCCCGCCCCACGTAGCGAGGGGACTCGGACACGGCGAAGCTGGGCGGCGCGGGCGCGTCGCGCCAGTTCGCCTCGGAGACGCCGAAGGCCTCGAGCATCATCTCCGATAGGGCGTAGCAAGCTGCGGTATCGGCTCCCGCCTATGCCCCTAGCGGCGCAGAGTCCTCGGCCGCGTACCGGGCCAGCAGGGCTTCCTCGGCGTCCTTCTTCGGGAACATGAAGAACACGAGGGCGGCCCCAAGGACGATGGAGGCGATGCCTGCCAGGTAGGCGCCGTCCGAACCGGAGACGAACGAGTGTCGTGCGGCCTCCACGATCTGGGACGCGTACTGCGGGAACTGGCGGGCGGTGTCGGCCGCGCCGGCGAAGGACTTCTCCAGCTGGGCCGCGACATTGTCGGTGACCGCCTGCTGATCGGCGGCCGGCGCCCCGGCAATGGTGGCCGCGAAGGCCTTCGCGTACCCGGCGGCGAGGATCGCCCCGAAGATCGACTGCATGATGGCGCCGCCCAGGTCCCGCTGGAGGTCGGCGGTGCCCGACGCCATCCCCGCCCGCCTCACCGGGACCGACCCCGTGAGGGAATGCGACGCCGGCGTGCCGGCCAGGCCCACTCCGATCCCGACCAGCCCATAGGGAAGCCCGACCGCCAGATAGGAGGCTCCCTCCTTCCACAGGAGCAGCATGGCGACGAAGCCGGCCAGGCAGAAGGCATAGCCGGCGAGCAGGGTGACCCGGGCACCGCGGCGGTTCACCATCTTGGCCGAGATGGGCGCGGCGAGGACCATGAGGGCCGCGGCCGGAAGGACCGCCGCCCCCGCCTTCAGCGTCGAGTAGCCAAGGACGTTCTGCATGAACTGCGCGCCGACGAACATGGCGCCCATCAGGGACCCGAACACGATGATCCCGGCGACGGCGGCAACCCAGAAGACGCGGCGACCGGCGACGTGGAGGTCGTAGAGGGGCATCGCCGCCGAGCGCTGGCGAACGAAGAAGGCGATCCCCGCGACGAGCGCGACGGCGCCGAGCACGAGGGCGACGGAGCGCATCCCCTCCACGGGGCCGAAGTTGATGGCCAGGACGAGTGAGGCCACGAACACGATCGAGATCACTCCGCCGAGGTTGTCGACGGGATCGGTGGTCTCGTTGACGTGGGCGGGCACGAACAGCACGGCCATGACCAGGGCGACGACCGCCAGCGGAAGGGTCAGGAAGAAGACCGAACCCCAGTAGCGGTCGAGCAGGAGCCAGCCGGCGACGAGCGGGCCCAACGCAGTGATCGCTCCGCCGAGCCCTGACCACAAGGCGATGGACCGCGTACGGGCCGGGCCCGACCACAGCGCGGTGATCAACGCCAGCGTGGTGGGATAGGCCATGCCGGCCGACAGGCCGCCCAGGATGCGAGCGACGACCAGAACCTGGACCGACGGCGCCAGAGCGGCGAGGAGGCACGCCGGCACGGAGAGCACGAGGCCCAGGACGAGCATCAGCTTGCGTCCGTACCGGTCGCCCAGGGTCCCGAGGTAGAGGACCGATGCCGCCAGCCCGAGCGAGTACCCCACCGCCACGAGGTTGATCTGGCTCTGCGACGCCTCGAAGGCCTTGGCGATGTCGGGCAACGCCACGTTGGCGACCGAGAGGTTCAGGTTGGCGACGGCCGCCACCAGGATGAGCGAGACGAGCACGAGCCCGCCACGCGCCGGGCTCGTGGACGCTTGTCCAGGCCCGGCCGGAGCCACCCGTCTCATCGCCCTCCCTCTCCCCTGCCCACAGGTGAGCCGTCACGGTACATGGGCGCGCCCGCGCGCCGGCGTCGGCGGGGGCGGGGGTTAGCGCAGGGGCATCACTCGACAGGCAGGCGGGCCAGGAGATCGGCCTTGGCGATCTCGAAGTCCTCGAAGCCGATCTGCTTGTTGTCGAACCGCGTGTGGAGCTCTTCGATCATCTGGAGCAGCTGGCTGGCCGACGGCCCCCCGGTGCGCACGACCTCGGGTTCCGCGTCTGCATCGACGGCGGGCTCCTTGTCGAATCGACGCTCGCGCTTGACCGCGGCTTTCGCTTTCTTTGCCCGCTCCCGCTGGAGCTTGTCGAAGGTGGCTCGTTGCGCGCTGATGTTCTCTCCTTGTGTTGCTTCCTAGTGGTGCTGCCGCCGGGTGACGAGGCACCGGCGGCTCCGAACCAAGCCTTTCTCAGACGACACGTACGTTGAGCGCTTCCTCGCCTTTGCGCCCGGGAGCCACGTCGAACTCGACGTGCTGGCCCTCCTCCAGCAACCTGTAGCCGGTGCCCTCGATGTTCGAGTAGTGGACGAACACGTCCTCACCCTGCTCGCGGCGAATGAAGCCGAAGCCCTTGTCGGCGTTGAAGAACTTCACGGTTCCAGTTGCCACAGCTGTCTTCTCTCTTGCGACGGGTCGGTGAGACCCGACTTCTCGTCAGCTAACCGTACGTCCCAGTGACGTGCGGAACCCAATATGGTCTTACTCGCCGGCGTTGGAGGGCGATCGCTCCCCCTCCGTCGAGGCGCTCGATGCGGCCGCCACCTCGGCGATCAGCTCCTCCAGCTTGGCCCGATCGGGCCGGGACAGGATCACGGTGGCCACCTGCGGCGGGTCGGGTGGAGCGGGCAGGCCGAGGTGCCGGGCAACGGCGAGGAGGGCACGGTCGTACTTGGCCTGCTCCGCCGCGAAGTCCTCTCCCTTGGCATACCAGTAGTGACCCTTGGTGCTGCTGTAGCTCTCGACCTCGGCCCGGAGCTTCGCCAACTCCCCCATCAGGATCTCGATGTCGGAGGCGGAGAGGCTCATGCATCCAGTATGACGCCACTGGACGTCCAACACCGCCTTGTCCGCCGCCACTCGCGCGGCAAGATACAACACACCATGAAAGGCGTTGGCGAGATCTACAAGTGGGCCACGTCGCCGGCGACGCGCAGGAGCTGTTCCGGCCCGATCCCCAGCTCCCTCGCCCGGTCCTCGTTAGCCCGCACCACCAGCGGCCCATGGGCGCTCGGCACCCAGACACCGGTGCCGTCGAAATCGAAGAGCCCGTGGTTGCTGAAGAGGAAAGGCTGGCCGGGCGCGGCGTCCACCGAGCTGCGGTCCTGGTAGTACGCCAACGGTTGGCCGGCCTCCGCCACTTCGAACGTGGTCCCGACGCCGACGCCGCCACGGAACCAGCATGCCGACCCGTAGCTGTCGCCGCGCTCGCCGTACATCGGGTCCCGTTCGGTGACACCCTGGATCCCGTCCAGGTTCACCGCCGCGCACAGCGCCTCGGGCGTGACGTGGTCGAGCTCGGGCACGGCCAGCTCGGGGGTGGAAGGGTCGAGGCCGTCCAGGCAGCGGAGATCGTTGCGGCGCGTTCCCGGGTAGACCGGGTCGGTGCCGCGGCCGGCGACGATCGACACTGTCAGCGTCGGCTTGTGACGGGTGGACTCCGGCGCCGTGCCGAGCTCGGCCCGGATGCTCATGGTGCTGGACTGGCCGTTGACCACCCGGGAGAACGCCCGACCTGTGACCTGGGCGGCCCGGGAGCACCCTTCGAAGGTGAGCCTCCAGCCGGCTGCCAGTGCCACCGTGCTGTAGGCCTCCACCGTGTCGGCGGGATCGCGTTGCATCGAGAAGACCTGGTCGATCCTCGTCTCCGTCTGCTCCATGTTCCAGCGCTCGATGCTGGATTCCTTCGAGTCGTCGAGAAGCTTCGTGCCCGGCGCCCTGAATGTCGCCACCGGGTCGGCTTCGAACTGCTCCAGCCGGGCCGACGCTCCGGGAATGGGCTTGTTCCCGCAGGCCGGCGCCAGGAGTCCGACGACGACGATGCCGGCGGCGCCCGCAGTCCTCGTCTAGAGGTGAGGTCCGGGTCTCACAGGCGGGCCAGGTCGTCGGCGATGCGCTGGAGCCGCTCGGGGCTGAGCCCGAACTGGCCCAGCGGCGCGAACCGGCTGGTCACCACCAGCGGGCCGTGCCTGCCCATGAACCAGACTCCCGTGCTTTCGCCGCCGCCGAAGGTGAAGCGCTGGCCGGGCGCGGCATCGGCCACCGAGCGGTCCTGGTAGAACGCCAGCGGTAGGCCGGCCTCCCCCACCGCGAACAGTGTGCCGATGCCGGCACCGCCATTGAAGGAGCAGGACGACGGCTCGCCGTCGTCGGGTTCGCCGTAGGGGTACCGCTCCTGGACGGGGATCCCCTCCAGGTTCACCGCCGCACACAACGCTTCCGGGGTGACCCGGTCGGTCTTGGGTTGCACCATTTCGGGGCTCGAGGGGTCGAGGCCGGTGAGGCAGCCGACGTCCTTCCGGCGCAGCCCCACATTCACGTGTATGTCCTCTCCCCCGACCGTGAACGACACCGTCAACGTGTCCTTCCGCCGGCTGGACTCCGGGGCGGTCCCGAGCTCGGCGCGGATGCTCAGGGTGATCCCCTGGCCCTCCACGGTCCGGCTGTAGGCCAGGCCCGTGGCCTGCTCGAACCGGGAGCACCCCTCGAAGGTGAGCGTCCAGCCGGCGCCCTCGGCCACGCTGCGGTAGGCGTCGACTGCGTCCGCCGGGTCACCCGTGACCGAGAAGACCTGATCGAGCCTCGTCTCGGTCTCCTCGTTGTTGAAGCGCACGATGCCCACCTGTTTCGAGTCGTCGACGAGCTTCGTGCCCGGGGCCCGGAACGTCGCGACCGGGTCGGCCTCGAACTGCTGGAGTTGGTCCTCCGCCCCGGGAATGGGCTCGTCCCCGCAGGCCACCGCCAGCAGGCCGAAGAACACGATGCCGACGACGGCCGTGGACCCGAGAGCGATCCGTGTCCAAGGGTGTGGTCTCATGCCTGCATTATCGGCTCCCCGAAGGCCTCGAATGCTGGGCAGGAACCCCTATAGCCCCTTCCGACACCCCCAGACGCGCCCGTCAGCGGGGCGGGCGGGCGGCCGCCGCCGGTGGCTGCTCCATCTCCAGGCGGAGGGCGGCGAGGGGGGTCGACGGGACGTTGACGACGCCCCGTATCGGCCGGTCCAGGTCGAGGATGGCCAGCAGGATGAGGCAGACCATGGCGGCGGCGAGGATCCCCGTGATCACCGACCGGCCCAGCATGGCCAGGTACATGGCGAGCAGCCCGACGGCGAACGCTCCACCGAGCAGCTGGAGGTAGACGACCGTCACCGGCACCCGGTTGGTCAGGGTCGCGACCCGGACCGTATCCATGTCGATCATGTCGTTGAGGCTGTCGACGTAGAGCCGGGTGGCGGATCCGGTCGGATCCTTGGCGAGGGCCGCACCGGCGAGAGCCCAGATCTGGTTCTGGATCGTCCCGGAGGTGCCGATCGCCTTGCGGAAGGCGACGGTGTTGGGAACCGCCGCCGACAGCGCCAGGCGGGAGTCGGTGTACTGGCGGAGGAGGGTGAGCGACTGGCTGCGCTCGGGCTCGGCCAGCGTCTGGGCTCGAAGGTAGGTGGTGCCGATGGCGTTGGACTCGTCGACCACCGCTACCCGTCGGGACTCGTAGCGGCTGACGGCCATCGTCATGCCGAACGCCAGCAGGAGCCCGACGAAGCCGAGCAGGGCCCCCTGCGCCGCGCCCACCGACTCCTTCGTCGTCCCCCGGCGCTCCTCGATGAACCGGCCGGTGGCGATCCCCCCCACCGTGGCCCCGCCGACCAGGGCCACCACCACGACGGTGAGGGCGAAGCTGTTGATTCGGAACAGCATGGCGCCCTCCCTCCAGCCCGTCGATACGCGGACGCCAGAGACTGCCAGTGCCAGCCCCCTGGCGCCAGGGCGAGTCGACCGCGGCGTGCCATAGAGCTTTTGTTAGGTTTCCCTTCATCGAGCTCTTCGCCTTTTCCGCCGATCCGTCGTACGCCCGCCGGGTCGTGGATGCCGGTGCCACCGGCGTGGTCGTGGACTGGGAGCGGCGGGGCAAGCGCCAGCGTCAGATCGGCGCCGACACCCAGGTCAACGGCGACACGCCCGCCCAGCTGGCGGCGGTGCGGGACGCCACCCCGGGACGGGTGTTGTGCCGGGTCAACGGCTGGGGCGACTGGGCGCCGGCCGAGATCGACCTGGCCGTGGCCCTCGGAGCAGACGAGGTCCTCCTGCCCATGGTCAGGCGGCCGGAGGAGGTCGACGCCGCCCTGGAGGTCGTCGCCGGGCGGTGCGGACTGGGCATCCTCATCGAGACGACGGACGCCGTGCGGCGGGCCGAGGAGCTGCTCAGCCGGCCGGTGTCGCGCGTCTACGTCGGCATGAACGACCTCATGATCGACCGGGGCCGGGTGTGCCTGTTCGAGGCCCTCGTCGACGGCACGGTCGACCATCTCAGCGCGGTGGCCGCCGGCCACGGGGTGCCCTTCGGGGTCGCCGGGCTGACCGTGCCCGAGGGCGGTCACCCGATCCCCTGCCGCCTCCTCGCCGCCGCGCTGGCCGACGCCGCCGCCTCGTTCACGTTCCTTCGCCGGTCGTTCCATGCCGACACCGCCGAGCGCGACCCTCGCGGTGGAGGTGCCACGAATACGGGCTGCCGCCGTCACCGCCCGCCGCCGCCGCCCCGACCGGGTCGTCGCCGACCGAGCCGAGCTGGAAGGGATGGTTGCGTTCCTCAGCGGGGATCGCGTCGGATGAAAGCCCTGGTCACCGGGGCCGGTGGGTTCGTCGGTGCCCACCTGGTCGCGCGACTGGTCGCCGACGGCTGGGAGGTGGTCGGCACCACCAGGCCGGGTTCGCCGCCGTGGCGGCTCGAGGCGCTCGGCGTCGACGACGCGGTCGAGGTGGTCGAAGTCGATCTGGCCTGCGGCGACGCCACCGGTGAGGCGACCCGGGCGGCCGATCCCGACGTCGCCTTCCTTCTCGCCGCCGCCCGGTCGTCGGCGACCGAGGCCGAGAAGGCGACCACCGCCGCAGTCAACGGGTTCAGCGCCCAATGGCTGGTCGAGGCGGTCGGCGACAGGTGCCGGGCGGTGGTCCGGCTGGGCTCCTCGACCGAGTACGGGGACACCCCGGGCCCCATGGACGAGCACACCCCGGTGCGGCCCCGTGGGTTCTTCGGCGTGACCAAGGCGGCGGGGTCGCGCCTCGTCGTCGCCGCCGCCGCCCGCCGAGGCGTCCGCTCGGCCGTCCTGCGCGCCTTCCAGGTGTACGGGCCGCTCGACCATCCCACCCGGCTGGTGCCCAGCGCACTGCGGGCGGCCCGTCTCGGCCATCCGCTCCCGCTCACCGGCCCGGGGCTGTGCCGAGACTGGGTGTTCGTGGACGACGTGGTCGACGCCTGTGTCCGGGCTGCGAGGACCGACGACCTCCGACCCGGCCAGGTGCTCAACATCGGCACCGGCCGCCAGGTGGCGAACGAGGCGCTGGTGGCCGAGGTGGCACGAGTCAGCGGAAGGCCCATCGCGGTGGACACCGGCATCCATCCGGGCCGTGACTGGGACTCGGAGTCGTGGCTCTGCGACCCCACGCTCGCCGGCGAGCTGCTCGGGTGGAAGGCCGAGGTCGACCTGGCCGAGGGGCTGGCCCGGTGCTGGACCGCTGCGTCGTCGTGATTGGGTCGTTGTGACGGGGGCCGGAGCCGACGTGGCGATCGTGACGCCGGTGTACGGCAACCGCGACACTCTCGCCGAGCTGGTCGAGCGGCTCGACGCCGCCCTCGCCGATCGGCGGTGGCGCCTGCGCTTCGTGGTCGACTGCTCGCCGGACGACAGCCTGGCCGTCGCCCGTGATCTGGCCGCGGCAGACGCCCGGCTGGCGGTGACCGTCCTGTCCGTCAACGTCGGCCAGCACCGAGCGGTCACGAGGGGTCTCGTCGACGAGGCCGGCGCGGCGGCGTGGGTCTGCCTCGACGCCGACCTGCAGGACCCGCCCGAGGCCGTTCCCGCCCTGCTCGACCGCCTCGCCGCGGGTGACGTCGGCGCAGTGTTCGCCGGGCGACGTGGGAGC
The DNA here is from genome assembly GCA_963825765.1 of uncultured Acidimicrobiia bacterium. Classification (GTDB taxonomy): domain Bacteria; phylum Actinomycetota; class Acidimicrobiia; order Acidimicrobiales; family AC-14; genus CAWGUU01. Next base: position 369,083 of record CAWGUU010000009.1, on the reverse strand, counting down.
TACGAGGGTATTGGCCGGTCCATCACCGGCCGTGTCCACCGGCGCCTCCTGGCCGGAATCAACGGCCTGCCTCCCGACGCCGGCGCCTTCCTGGCGCTTGGTGCTGCCGCTCGCGCCGCGGTCGTCGAGTTCGGCGCCCCGAGCATCGTCGCCGCCATCGGGGCCTCCGGATTGCCTGTGGCGTCCCTGCCGGTCGCCCGCGCGGGCAGGTCGACCGGCCGCTCGGCGTGGACCGCGTCCGCGCGCCTCGCCCAGTCGGGCCGGACCCTCGCCTGGGCGGCGCGGGCCCGCGCTCACGGTCCCGACAGGCCAGGCCGCTCCCAGCGCTGGACGACCACCACCGAGTAGCGCCCCGGGAATCGCTGCTCGGCCACGACCCTGAGGCCTCGGCCGGCGAGGTCGGAGTCGAGCGCGGCGCGGGCCGCCCTGTCGTCCCCCACTCCCCCGGACCCGCGGCGGACGACCCAGACCGTCGACGCCTCGGGGACCCCTGCCGGGGGAAGCACCACGTCGGGACGGAGATCGGCACGACCACGGCTGTAGTGGTCGAGGCCTATGGCCTCCCACCTGGAGGCGGGTACGACGGGCTGCCCGGCCGCGTGCCCCGCGGCGATCGCCGCCACAGCGGCCCGCAGGTCCTCCTTCGGGCCGAGTCGTACGGTGGCGGCGGTCGCCCAGAGGGACGCGGCGAGGACGGCCGCGACAGCCACCACCCCGGCTGCCCGTCGGCGATGGCGGGTGGCGCCGAGCGCCACCAGGAGTGCGAGGCCGAGCAGGGCCGGCAGGAGGTAGCGGTCCACGTAGAGCGGCCGGATCAGGGCGACGGCGGTGACGACCACCACAGGGACGCCGAACCACGCCGCCGCCACCACGCGAGCCTCCGGGCGCCGACCCCCGGGCCAGACGCCCGCGACGGCCGCGGCCAGCGTCAGCGCCAGGAGCGGGATGTGGGCGCCGGCCCACGAGCGCAGCAGCAGGCGGGGAACGTCGACTCCGACGTCGGCGATCCACTCGGCCCCCGACGCGCCCACCCCGTTGGCCACGGCCGTGGCGACGAGCGCCACCACCGGCAGGCAAGCGGCGCCCGTCACCGCCACCACGGGGAGGGCCCGACGGCCGCGAAGCGCCAGTGCGGCCACAGCGAAGCCGAACAGGGCGAGGACGGCGAACCAGTGCATGAGGCCGGCGGCGGCGCCGGCCAGCCCGTACAGCAGGAGGCTCCTCGGCCGCCCGTCGAGCCAGCGAACCAGTGCCAGGGCGGCGAGCGAGGTGCAGAGCAGGGCCAGGCCGTAGCCCCGGGCCTCGACCGAGAACTCCACGACCAGCGGGTTGGTGGCCGCCACCAGCCCCGCCACCGCGGCGACGCCCGGCCCGGCCAGCCGGCCCACGGCCCGGGTGAAGACCAGGAGGGCGGCCACCGCCGCCACCAGTGACAGCAGGCGCAGCCCGACCTCGTCTGCCGGGAGCCGGGTCACGGCCAGCCAGGCGTGGGCCACCGCGTAGTACGGGCCGTTGTAGGAGGGCGGGGCACTCGGCAGGTAGGCCATCGTGCCCTCGCCGTGCACCACCGCGCTCACCAGGCGTCCGAGCGCCACCGGGGCCAACTCGGCGGTGTACAGCTCGTCGTACCAGAGGCTGTGGTGCCGGGCGAGGAGCCATCCGCCGAGCACCGCCAGCACGAGCGGCGGGAGCACCCACCATCCCGCCCGTGACCAGCCCGCCCGAGACCAGACAGGGCGGGCGGCGGCGGCGTTCACGGAGGCGCCGGAGTGTACCGCCAGGTGAGGTTCGCAGGAGTAACGATCGCCGGGCAGCGGGTAGGAGTCGACCATGCCCGTGAGCCGCACAGTCGCCCGTCCCCTGTTGGCATCGATGTTCGTCGCCGGAGGTCTCGACGCGGCCAAGCATCCCGAGTCCAAGGCGTCCAAGGCCGAGAAGGTCGGGCCCCCGCTGGCCCACGCCATGCACCTGCCCGAGGACCCAATCACCCTCGTGCGGATCAACGGAGTGGTCCAGGTGGCGGCGGGGGCGCTGCTGGCGGCAGGGCGCATCCCCCGGATCTCGTCGGCGGTGCTCGCCGCGTCGCTGGTGCCCACCACCCTGGCCGGGCACCGGTTCTGGGAAGAGGAGGACACCGCCACTCGCGCCGTGCAGCGCATCAGCTTCATGAAGAACCTGGCCATGCTGGGCGGCCTGCTGCTCGCCGCCACCGACACCGAGGGTCGACCGTCGCTGGGGTGGCGGGCCCGCAAGGCGGCCGGCCGGGCGTCGAGGAAGGCGGTCGAGGTCCTTCCCGGTCACTGACCTGACGGGCCGGCCGGACCCGCCGCCGACCCGCTTCTACGGGTTCCGCATCATCCCTCGCAGCTTGAGTCCGAGCCACGGCTTGCGTCCCCACGAGAACAACTGGCCCCGCGCGATGGCGGGCCATTGGCCGACGCGGTCCCACGCCACCAGCATGAACGTGGCGGGGTCGACGGACAGGTGACAGTCGACCCGTCCCTCCGGGGCGTCGGTGACCGTGAGATCGCCCTCGTCGAACCGGATCGCCACCCCTCCCCCGCCGCGGAGGCGGATGTCGTAGGTGGCCTTCACCCCGGCGGCAGCGGACTGGTCGACCATCGACCCGCGAACGGCGGCCAGCACCGGGAAGAGGAAGCCCCGAAGGATGAGCGTGGCGTGCGCCCGCTCCACCGGCCAGGGCACGCCGTCGGCGCGGGCGATGTCGCGACCGTGCACGACCAGCTCGTTCAGGGCGTGGCAGGCGATCGTCGAGAGGGGCATCTCCACGCCCTGGATCAGCCAAGGCCGGCGGTCACCGTCGGCGGCCGAGCGCAGAGTCGCCAGCAGGCCGGCGACGCTGGCGTCGATCCTGGTGGCGAGCACGCCCAGATCCCGCTCGCTCTCGCCCGCGACGAGCATGGCCGTCAGCTTCGACAGGTCCCATATCTCGGTGGCCATCGAGTCGGCACCCTTGGCCATGGCGCCGACGATGTCGACGGTGTGCGACAGGTGCACCGCCACGTCGGTGACGTCCCATTCCCCCAGCGCCGGTGCGTCCGGGTGGGTGACCGAGCGGACCAGGGCCGAGACCCGGGCTCCGGCGTCGGCGACCGCGGCCTGCGCCGCGGTGGCTTCGACCTCGACGAGGGGCACGGACGGCAACGCTAGTGCCGCGTCCAGCGGCGCTGGTCGGGTGGTCAGCCCGAGGGCCCTGGCGGACGGCCCGCCTTCACCCGCCGATAGCCCAGGAGGCCCAGCTCTCCGAGCCACAGCGCCACCCCGGCTCCGCAGAGGAGGAACCACAACCAGCGGCCCGGGTTCTCGGCGACTTCGACACGGGACGGGTCATCTGGGTCATAGGTGACCTCCACGACGTCGCCGACGTCGCCTTCGAAGAGGAACCCGCCCACCTTGGAATCGAACCGGTGGACGGCCCCGGACGCATCCGTGAACTCGATGGTCGGACGCTTGTCGTCGTCCTGGCGGCTGACGACGTGGCCGACGATCCGACCCTGAGCCGTCACGCCCCCGTCGATCGGCAGCGATGCCTGCCGGACGACCAGCCCGATCACGATGAACAGGGCGCCGATCATGATCAGCAGGATGTCGGTGCTGTGGTCGACCAACCACGACTTCTTCCCGACGACGCCGCCGATTCGTTCGCCGAGCCTGCTCATCGGCGACTCGGACCGATGATCCTGGGGGGACGGGTTGGCGCCGCGATGGTCACGTCGAACGCAGGTTGACCGTGCCGTCGACGTCTTCGACCTGGAGGATCACCCCGCTGCTGGCCCCCCCTGACGTCGGCGTGATCTGGCACTCGACCTCCGCACCAGGCGCTCTGACCAGGTACCGCTGGGGTCCGCAACTGGCGTTCACCGCCGAACCGGTCGCTTCGAGCACCCTCTGCTCGACCAGGGCCACTGCCTTGGAAACGTCAAGGATGGCGTCCACCCGGTCGAGGTGGACATTGCCCTGGTCGTCCTTCTGGGTGATCTTGATACGAACGTCCTGGCCGTCGACCTTGGCGGTGCACTCGAAGACATCGCCCTCCTTCAGGTCCCGCTCGGGGCAGCTGACGGAGTCGACCGGCGTGCCTTCCAGCAAGGTGCGGATCGACTCCTCGGCCTTGTCGGTGTTGAGCTTTTCCCCGCCGATCGACACTGACGCGCTGCACGCCCCGAGGAGCACCAGCGCGACGGCCGCGGCAACCACGCCATGCACCGTCCGGTTCACGACCGCCCTGCCCATGGAAGCCCCTCCCGTCATCTGGTGGATCGCGCCGAACGAGCCGGCGCCCGGCGTCACTCCATCACAGACGCAGGCAAAGAACCAGGGTGCCACCACGTAATTGCGACGTCAGAGTTCCAGCAGTTCGTCGCCATGGTACTTGCGTAGTCGAACATCTGTTCGCTACCATGGCGGGATGAGTTCGGCGACTGCGATGGAGCGGGAGGTCACCGCCATGGCCCTGGAGGCCGAGGTGGCCCAGGTGTGCGGGGTGGCCAACGCCGCCGCCGGCCGCCTGGTCGGCCTGATCGCCGACGTGCTGGCCACCGGCTCGTGGGAGGGGGCCGACATCCTCTCGCCTTGCCATTGGGTGGGCTGGAAGTGCGGGGTGTCGCCCAAGCGGGCTCAGCGGCTGGTCTCCATGGCCCGGCGGCTGGGTGAGCTGCCCCAGACCCGGGCCGCCTTCGAGGCCGGGGAGCTGAGCGAGGACCAGGTGGCCCTGATCTGTCGCCACGCCCCGGCGTCGGCCGATGCCTCCGTGGCCGACTTCGCCCGCCAGGCCACCGTCAGCCAACTGTCGCGGGTGCTGTCCAAGTATGTGTTCGAGGCCGACAAGCCCGAACCCGAGCCCGAGCGGCGCCGGGTCGACTTCGGCCACGACGACGACGGCTGGTGGCGGTGCTGGGGGACCCTGGGGGCCGAGGAGGGGGCCAAGGTCGCCCGGGCCCTGAGCTTGGAGCGGGAACGCCAGAAGCTGGAGTCGTGGGCCGACGCCCTGGTGGCGGTGGCCGAACGGGCCCTGGCCGCCGACCACGCCACCCGCGGCCATCACGACGCCCAGACGGTGGTGGTGCACCTCCACCCCGACGGCACCGGCAACCTGCACCTGGGCCCGGGCCTGCCCGACGCCGTGCTGCGCCACCTGGGCTGTGACGGGCGGGTCAAGACCGTCGAACACGACCGCCACGGGGTGGCGGTCAGCGTGGGCCGGGCCCTGCGGCTGGTCCCCGAGCGCACCCGCATGGTGATCGAGGAACGAGACCGGGGCTGTCGGGTCCCGGGCTGCGACCACACCGCCTGGTTGCAGATCCACCACATCGTCCATTGGCTCGACGGCGGTCCCACCGACACCTGGAACCTGGTGGCGTTGTGTTCGCATCATCATCGCCTTCACCACCAGGGCAAATTCGACATCCACGGCGACGCCGACGATCCCGACGGCCTGGTCTTCACCGACCGCAAGGGCCGACGGCTGATGGGGTGTGGCCGACCGGCGCCGCCGGGGAACGGCGAGGCCACCATCACCGGCAACTGGACCCCGCCGTCGGGCGAACGCCTCGACTGGTGGATGGTGACGTTCCACGAGGTCCCGGTCGGCGCCTGAGGCGGGCTAGCCCTTCGCCGACGCCTGGTTGGAGAGCGGACCCTCCTTGGCGCCGTTCTCGGCCGAGACGACGTAGGTGTACGTCGTCCCCGACACCGTGCCGGTGTTGGTCCAGGTCGTCACGTTCCCCAGGTCGGCGATCTTCACGAACGCGCCGGTGCCGGTGCGGCGGAACACGTTGTACCCGGTCACCGGGCCCGTTGTCGGTGCCGACCAGGTCAGCCGTACGCCCCATGGGAAGTACGAGCGGGAGGCAGACAGGTTGCGAGGGGCCGACGGCGTGCCCGTCGAGACGACAGTGGTCGTCGTGGTGGGCGCCGCGGTCGTCGTCGTGGTGGGCGGTGGGAGGGTCGTCGTCGTGGTGACGGGCGGGCTCGAGCCGGCCAGGAAGGCGCTGTTGGCGACGTTCCAATGCGTGGCCAGGTATCCGCCGGCGGCAGGGCTGGTGCTGAAGTAGTCGTCGTGGTTGCAGTCGAGCAACCGCTCGTTGGCCGCCGGGCAGCGCTGGATCATGGTGACGCCGGACCCGTCGACGTAACACATCCGGTCGGACTCGTCACGGCAGTGGAAGCCGGTGGTGGCGTTGGGGGCGGTGCGCTGCACCCCACCCAGGTTGTGCGTCAGCTCGTGGGCCTCGACGGAGTTCGACATCCCCCAGCAGCCGTTGTCGGTGCGGGCGAAGGCGCCGCTGACACCGGGGTGGCCGTTGTTGGCGTTGCTCGACGACAACCCGGGGGTGGTGGTGGCCTTGTCGTCGATGTAGATCTCACCGATCCCGCAGTAGGTGTTGGCGTCGGCCCAGGTCAGGTACTTGCGGTCGGAGCGGTTGAAGCCCATCGCCTTCAGGTCCGACACGTACGTGGAGAAGTTGCTCATGGCCGTGGAGGAGACCTCGGCCTTGGCGATCACCAAGTTGCAGGTGGAGTCGGTGACGAAGCGGACGTTCCGGACGCCGCCCGTCTGGGCCGCGCTGTCCACGTACACGGTGTTGGCCGTGGCCGCCCATGTGGCGAAGTTGGGGAACAGCGTCGCCGACCGGTCGGGGGATCCGGTCAGCCGGACGTAGATGAGCTGCACCCGGTACCCGTCGCTGCCGGTGCCGTAGCAGGGGATGCCGACCTGAACCGCGGCGACGCCGGCCTGCGGCGTGGCTGCGGCCGCGGCGGGCGCAGCGAACTCCTGCCGCACCCGGACGTCGACGCCGTCGGGGGCGGGGTCCGGCCCGTGGGTGCAGCGCACGCGCCCGCCGGTCACCCGCTCGACGATCTCGAAGGCGTCACCGCACGGCCCGCCCGGACGCCGTTGGAGGCCGTCGAAGACCATGCCTCGGCGTTCGTCGCGCAGGCGCTCCACCAGCTCGTCGCGCGGCGAGGGCGCGGCCTGGCTGGGCGTGGCCGCGGAGAGGAGGCCGCCGGTCAGGGCGAGGATGGTCACGGCCATGACCAGGCAGCGGCGAGTCGAGAAATTGCGCATACGTCGAAGGGTCGGTCCCACCGATGTGGACCTTGATGGGCAATTCGGCCCCCACCATGCCACCGGTCACCCCGAGGAACCATTCCGCCGGGGCGCGTTAGCCTCATGGCGTCCGTCTCTGGGCCCAGGCCGGCGAGGCAGGTGAGATGGGAGTGCGGCGAGCCCACACAACAGGGCGGAACCGGGCCCGCACCGGCATGTCCGTCGCGTGGGCGGGCCTCGGGCTGGGCCTCGGCTTCACCGCTCTGAACCTCTGGCTGCTGGCCCTGAACGCGGGGACCTCGGGCGCAGCGGGTCTGGCGTCGACGCCATTCGAGCTCGTGACCGCGATCGCGTACGTCTGCATCGTCGTGATCGGCATCGCCGTGCTCCGCCGTCGACGCGACAACCTGGTCGGCTGGGTCTTCCTCGTGGCCGGTGTCGTCCTGGCGTTCGCGGCGTACGCCAGCGAGTACGCCACCTACGGCGTGCTCACCGATCCGGGCTCCCTGCCGGCCACGGCGATCGTGGCGTGGGCAGGTGCGTGGTCGTGGTGGGCTGCGGCCTGCTTCGGCCTGACATTCGGCCTGATGCTCTTCCCCGACGGATCTCTCCCATCGCCGCGGTGGCGATGGGCGGCCTGCGCCGCCGTCGCCAACCTGTTGGTGCTGGCGGCGCTGCACGCGCTGACCCCGGGCCCGCTCGACGGCGAGTACTCGATGGTCGTCAACCCCCTCGGCATCGGCGCCGCCTCGTTCCTGCCCTCCCTTCGAGACCTCTCCTGGGTTCTCGTCAGCGCCAACGCCCTGGTCGCCGCGGCCGCCCTCGTCGTCCGGTCCAAGGCCGCCACCGAGGAACGACGCAGCCAGCTGCTGTGGCTCGTCGTCCCGGCCGTGAGTGCGGCGGTGGTCGCTCCGGTGTGGGTGCTCACGTCGGGAGACGGCGGCGGTTCGTCCCCGGCCGTAAAGGCCATGGTGCTCCTCGTGGTCTTCGGCACCCCGCTGGCGGTGGCGTCCAGCCTGGCCCACGCCGCCACGCTCAGACGCTCGGTCGAGCGGCTGGTGCTGGCGCGCGAGGAGGAGCGCCGACGCATACGGCGCGACCTGCACGACGGCCTCGGCCCCACTCTCGCCGGCGTCGCCCTCCAGCTCGACGTGGCCAAGGGCATCGTCCGCCAGGATCCCGACGCCGCCGAGGCCATCCTCGAGGGCCTGGCGGCTCGGGCCAAGGAGGCCATCCGGGACATCCGGCGCCTGGTGGACGACCTCCGCCCACCCGTGCTGGACCAGCTCGGGCTGGTGTCCGCCATCCGGGAGGGCACGTCGTACCTGAACCGGCGGGGCGACGACGACCTGGCCGTCGTGGTCGAGACGGCCGGCAATGTCGACGCCCTCCCCCCCGCCACCGAGGTCACCGCCTTCCGCATCGTCATGGAGGCGGTGACGAACGCATCCCGCCACGGAAACGCGTCCCGGTGTGTCGTGCGCCTGGCCCTGGACGAGGCGCTCGAGGTTCGGGTCGAGGACGACGGCGCCGGACTGGCCCCCGACCACGTGCCGGGCGTCGGGCTGAAATCGATGCAGGAGCGCGCCGCCGAGCTGGGGGGCACCTGCGCCGTCGAGCCGAGACCGGGTGGGGGCACCGTCGTGCTGGCCAGGCTGCCTGTCGGCGAGCCATCGTGACCGACGACCGACCAACCCCCGGCCCCGGTCTCGGTTCCGGCCCGGAGACCTCCGGAACCGCCGCCCTGCGCGTCCTCGTGGTGGACGACCATCCCGTGTTCCGCGATGGGCTCCGCCTGGCCCTGGGGGTGGAGTCGGGCCTGGAGGTGGTCGGTGAGGTCGAGAACGGGCTCGAGGCGGTCGAGGCCTACGCCCGGCTACGGCCCGACGTCGTCCTCATGGACCTGCAGATGCCGGAGCTCGACGGTGTAGAGGCGACCCGGCGGATCGTCGCCGCCGATCCCGGGGCCGCCGTGATCGTGCTCACCATGCTCGAGGACGACGAGTCGGTCGTGGCCGCGCTGCGGGCCGGCGCCCGCGGCTACCTGCTCAAGGAATCGTCGCGCGCCGACATCGTGCGGGCCGTCGAGGCGGTGGCCCACCGCCAGGCCGTCTTCGGTCCCACCATCGCCGAGCGGCTCATGGGCCACTTCGCCGAAGGTCATCCGAGCGCAAAGGTCGCCTTCCCGCAGCTCACCGATCGCGAGCGGGAGGTCCTCGACCTCGTCGCCCAGGGCCGCAGCAACCCCGAGATCGCGGCGCGGCTGTATCTGAACGCCAAGACCGTCCGCAACCACGTCTCGAACATCCTCACCAAGATCCAGGCCTCGACCCGGGCCGAGGCCATCGTGCGGGCCCGCGACGCGGGGCTCGGCGGGGGTGACCGAGCCGGTTAGCGCGGTCTCCGGTCAGTCCCAAAGACGCCGTGCGGTCAGGAGGCTGGAGAATCGATGGTCACGTGCGGCCGTGGAGGGCGGCGGTGGCCCTAGCCGGCCTGGTGGCTGTACATCTGGTTCATCCGGTCGATCTCGGCCCACGTCCACCCGTTGTAGGTGCAGCGCCCGACGGGGATGGTCGGGAAGAGGGCAGAATCCGGGTTGGTCAGGTTCTGGTCGAGCCCCAGGGTGTTGCTCAGAAGCTGCACGACGACGGTGAACTTGTCGCCTGCGCACCACGGGTCCACGACGCTCGGCCTCATGCGGGCGACCGCGTAGTAGATGTGGTTCGCCAGGCCCGAGTAGATGTTGGCCGCGCCGGGCGCGGTGGCGGACGCGGCGCCGCCGAGCGTCTCGTCCTTGCACACGATCAGCCACCCGGCTGGGCCGAGGGCACACGGTTGGCCGGGCGCCATGGGAATGTCCTTGTAGTACAGGAGCACCGGGTAATGGGGGTTGTAGGCGTTGTGCAGGTGGTTGATGATCAGGGCGAACGTCTGGATCTGCTGGCTCAGGGAGGCGTCGCCGGTGTTGTCGATGACGACTACCGCCCGGTAGAACGGATGGTCGGGGGACACGGTGATATGGGGGTAGGGCACCCAGTGGGCCGGAAAGAAGTCGTTGGAGAAGGCGTCGGCGCGGGCCGGGGTGGTCTGCGCCGTCAGCACGGCCACCGCCGCCAGTGCCGCCAGCAGCGCCCTGCCAGTCCGTGTTCGCCCGGTTCGTCCTCGCCTGGTCAGAACCCGGTCTGGCCTGCTTGCTCGCGTATCCACTCCGCCGTCCTCTCGTGGTTCCCTAACCGCTCAACGTAGTGACGGCCCATCTCCTCGACAAGGGTGGTACCCACACCTCTTGTCGAAAATGGTCGGCAAGGCCCGAACGACACCCCTTGGGGCAGGCCTCGGGGTTGGCCCGACCTCGCTCCGGTTATCGGCGATGCGGTTCGGGAACCGCCCTCATCTCACGAATGTCAGGAGCGGCGGTGGACCGACACCGCGTAGTCGCCGCCAGCGAAGGGCTGGCGGTCCCAGGTGGCCCAGCTCTCGGCCAGCTCCAGGCCCGCCGCGGACGTGTGGGCGTCATAGGCGGTCAGGTCGAGGCGGCCGGGCTCGAGCGAGAACCCCGCGACCAGCGCCCCGCCGGGCTCCAGGTGCCGGGCCAGGTTGGCCACCACCGCCGCCTCGGTCCCCGGCTCCAGGTAGATCATCACGTTGCCGGCCATGACGACGGCGTCGAAGCGCCGGCCCAGGTCCACACCGGCCAAGTCCCCCACCACCCAGAGAAGGTTGGGGTCCTTGCCCCTGGCCACCTCGAGCATCGAGGGATCGATGTCGACGCCGACCACTTCGAGGCCCCGGCGAGCCAGCTCGACGGCCACCCGACCGGTGCCGCACCCGGCGTCGAGCACCGACGCCGGGCCTCAGGGACTCGACGAAGTCGGCCTCGCCGTGGATGTTCCTGCCCTCGGCCGCCAGCTCGGCCCAGCGCTGGTCGTAGGTCCGGCTGCGACCGCCGGCCACCTCGAGCCACCGGTTCCCGGGCGTTTCGCTCACTCCCCCATCATGGCGCCCGGCCGGACACCGTAGGCTGGCGTGCGTGAACGCGCGTCGCTGGTGGATGCTGGCGCTCCTCGTCGCCGGCGCCGCGGCAGCGGTCTCGGGGGCCGGGGGCGCGACGTCGGTCGGCACCGGCGCCCACCGGTTCGCCTCCCGTGTCACCGCCGACGCCACGATCAGCGCGGTGGCCGTCCAGGCCGCCGTCCTGCCCTGGCGCGGCGACGAGGGCCGGAGCACCCTCACCCACGCCGCGCCGGACCGGGCGCCGATGTCGCTCGCCGCCGTACTCGCCGCCGTCGCCGCCATCCCTGCGGTGGCCCGATGCCGGTCCCGGCGCCGTCACGAGGGACCCGCCTCGACCCTCGTCGCCCTGCGCCGGGCCGTAGCCCTCAGGGCCCCGCCCTGCCTCCGACCCGCCTGACGTCGCTGGTTGGCGCCGCCCGAGGTCGGGTGGCCGAGTCGGAGGTACGCATATGCCCCGTACACGCATCGAACCCCGTATCACCCCCAGTCGCCCGGCCCGCACCGGCGGAGTGTTCGCGGCAGTCGTCGGCGGCATCGCCGCCGTCGTGCTGGCCTCGAGCAGCTTGAGCGCCAGTGCCGTCGTCGACCGGGTCACGATCGTCAACCCCACTCCGTACCAGCTGAACGTGGAGCTTGGTGCGGTCGGCAGCCGCGGCTCGTTCGACATCGGAACGGTCAGCCGGGAAACCGAGCTTGTCGTCGAGCAGGTCTTCGACCCCGGCAGCCGCTGGATCCTGCGCTTCTCCTACGCCGGTGTGTCCGCCGGCGAGGTGGACGTCCTCCGCGGTGACCTGGCGGATGCGGGCTGGCGGGTGGAGATCCCGCTCGTGATCGGCGACCGCCTCCGGGACGAAGGCTTCGCACCGTCGGCCCGCTGACGGTCGCTGACGGCCCTCAGCCCGAGGGTGCCGCCTCGGCGCCGACCGGCTCCGCATCGGGACGGCCCCGGTTGCGGTAGTGACTGCCGCACGCCACGGCGATGGCCAGCAGCGGGACTGACAGGAAGGCGCCGAGCAGGCCACCCACGACAATGCCGGCCGCCACCGCCAAGACCGTGACCAGCGGGTGGAGCTTGACGGCCCGCTCGAGGATCAGGGGCTGCAGCAGATTTCCCTCGATCTGCTGGACGCCGATGGTGGCGGCGACGACCAGCAGCGCCGTCCCCACTCCGTTGGCCACGAGGGCGACGACGGCGGCGATCAGGCCGGCGACTGTGGCCCCCACGATGGGGATGAAGCCGCCGAGGACCGTCAGCACGGCCAGCGGGATCACCAGCGGGACCCCCAGGACCCACAGGGCGATCCCGATCAGCACCCCGTCGATCACGCCGGTGAAGGCGGTGGCGACGAGGTACTGGCGCACGATCTGGCGAGCACGGCGGGTGACGGCCACGGCGTCGTCGACATGGTCGGAGGGGATTCGGTCACGCAGCCAGTCGGTGATGACGGCACCGTCCTTGAGCAGGAAGAACAGGGTGAACAGGAGCAGCACCAAGCCCCCCAGCACCTCGCCCGCGGCCCGGGCCTGACCGGCCGCCTGCTCGGCCAGACCGCCGACGGCGGTGCGGCTCATGTCGCTCACCTCGCGCTCGATCTCGTCGACCCGCTCGGCACTCAGGTTGAGGGGCTCCCCCTGGGCCCACTTCTTGATGTCGTCGACCCCCGCCTGGAACTGCTCGCCGACGTCGGTGAACTGGTGGGCGACGCTCGTGCCGATCCAGGTCAGCAGGCCCACCAGCACGGCCAGCGCGGCAAGGAACACGACCGTGGCCGCCAGCGCCCGGGGCCAGCCGCGGGCTCGCAGCCGCGCCGTCAAGGGCTCCAGGACGGCGGCCAGGAACAGGGCCAGCACCACCGGCACGACCACGACGTAGAGCTCGATGAGGACGAAGGTGATGAGGGCGACCGTGGCGGTGGCGACGAGGATCCGCCATCCGTACGCCGCCGCGCCGTCGAGCAGGAGGGGAACTTCGACCCTCCGGCGCCCGCCCTCGTGTGTGTCGTCCACGGTCGGTGAAGTAGACCACACCGCTGTTATTCGAGCGCGGACCTCGGGCTAGAGGCCCTCCGCGGCGGGTTGCACTTCCAGCACGCCCTCCCGGACGAGCCGGCGGACGAGCACCAGGCGGCTCTCGGCGTCGGCCTCGTCGGCCAGGTCGCCCACCCACGTGGTCGTGCCGTCGATGAGCCGGGCGACGAGCGGCTCCAACTCGGCGGGCATCCGCAGCTCACGGTCGCCCAGCAGGACGACCAATTCCCCGTCGGCCAGCGACAGGCGGCAGATGGTGTCGGCGCGCCGGCAGACTGCCGAGCGGTCCGAGAGGGCACCGGCCAGAGACAGCTGGTCGAGCTGGCCGTCGAGGACGGGCCGGCGCCCGGTCCAGAAGTGCCGGCTGACGCGCCGGGCCACGGCGTCGGTGTCGGCCTTGTCCAGCCACCCTTGCAACAGGGAGACGAGCTCCGGCATCGCCAGCTCGAGCTGGTCGCCGTCGGCGAAGCCGATCGGGAGGGGCCGGCGGAAGGCGACCTCCTCCGCCGCCGACGCCACGAGCGCCTGGGCCGCGTCGTGCCAGGTCACAGCCAGGACCCCCAGGGTGAGATGCGCCGACGTGCCGTCCAGGGAGGTGGCTTCGTGGGGGACGCCCCGGGGGACGTAGAGGCAGTCGCCCGGCGCCAGCTCCACCGAGAGCAGCTGCTCCCCCGCCGAGCTCGTCGCCGACCACGGCTGCGACGGCAGGGGAAGCTCGAACACCGGCTCGTACAGCGTCCACCGCTTGGTCCCTGCGAGCTGGAGCACGAACACGTCGTGGGTGTCGTAGTGGACGCCGAGGCCCCGTTCTCCCGGTGGCGTGACGTAGGCGTTCGCCTGCACCGGATGGGTGAGCTGCAGCTCCAGGCGGCGGCAGAACCGGGACAGCGGCGGCCAGGTGCGCTGGAGGGACTGGAGGACGATGGTGGCACCGGCGTCGAACTCGGCGTAGATCCGGGACGGGTCGCCCACGCCGGTCACCTGCCTGCCTCCGATCGACGCCGACACGGTGTACCGGCCGGGATCGAGCGGCTTGCCGTCCCGGACCAGGCGGAGCTCCGGCGTCCGCGGCAGGGACGCGATCAGCCGGGAGACGTCGGCCGTGGAGAAGAGGTCCGCGAACCGGTCGTCGTCGGCTCCGATCTGGAGGTGCGGCGCGCGGGCCCAGCTTTCGGCCAGGAACCGGTCGGCGTCCCCGACGCAGCGCTCCAGGGCCGCGCCCGCCGGGTCAGGGCTCAAGGTTGGGTGTGGCTGGCGCTAGCCGGCGTCCGCGCCGGCGTCGTCGGTGCCGCCGGCGTCGTCGGCACCCGCGTCGTCCGCGCCTGCGTCGTCGGCACCTGCGTCGTCTGCACCTGCGTCGTCTGCACCCGCGTCGTCCGCGCCTGCGTCGTCGGCACCTGCGTCGTCTGCGCCGGCGTCGTCGGCACCTGCGTCGTCGGCGTCATCCGATGCTGACGCCCGGGCGCCGCCGACGTAGGTGGTGGTGATGTCCGTGTCGGTCAATCCGCTGATGGTCTGCACGCCGTCAGCCTACGAAGATGGCGCCCTGCATGCCGCGGCCCTTGTGGAAGCGGCAGTAGAACTCCAGCACGCCGCCCGTCGGCGCGGTGAGCGAGACAGTCTTCTTGTCTTCCGGCGCGAACTGCTGGTCGATGCCGGCGCCGTCGATGGTGAAGGTGTGGCTGGCCGTCCCTTCGTTGAACAGCTCGACGGTGAACTGCTGCCCGGCCGTAGCCTTGATGAAGGTGGGGCCGAAGTAGAAGTCGTCGAGCTCGACCTCCATGTCGTTCGACGCGGTCTTCGTGCCGTGGTCGTTGACGGTGCCCACCAGCGAGACGGGCGGCGCCACCGTCGTGGCGCTGCTCGATCCGCCGTCGTCGTCGTCACCGCACGCCGACGTGAGCAGAGCGACGGACAGGAGCACCATCAGGATCCCTATCTTGCGCATGCTTTACCTTACGGGCGGACGCGGGAAGGGGGATTGGGGCAATCCGCGAGCGCTCCACGGTCGTACCATTCCAGTGATGCGGACGGCTGCCGACGACGCGCTGCTGGCCGGGTTCGGCGTCGGCGACCCCGACGCCGCCACCGCGTTCGTCCGCCGGCACCAGGCGCGGGTCTTCGGCCTGGCCCGGTCGATCGTCGGCGATGCGGCCCTGGCCGAGGACGTGGCCCAGGAGGCGTTCATCAGGGCGTGGCGCCACGCCGCCGCCTACGACCCGCGGCGGGGCTCCGTGCCCACGTGGTTGCTGGCCATCACGAGGAACGTCGCCATCGACGCCCTGCGCATGCGGCGACCCAACCCGGTGGACCCCGCCGTTCTCGCCGGCTACGACGTGCCCGCCCAGGGTCCGGGGGGGTCCCCGGCGGCAGCGGCCGAGCTGGGGGTGGAGGTGGACCACCTGCGGTCGGCCCTGGCCAAGCTTCCCGCCGAGCAGCGCCGGGCGGTGGTGCTGGCCGCTCTGTGCGGACGCACGGCGCGAGAGGTGGGCGAGGCCGAGGGTGTCCCCCTCGGGACGGCGAAGACCCGGATCCGTGCAGGGTTGTTCCGACTCCGGGCGTCGCTCGGCGTGCGGCGGGAGGCGGACAGCCAGTGACCAGGTATTCGGTGAACGGGCAGCCAGTGAACGGGTCGACGTCGAGTCGGCCGGCTTTGAATCGGGTCAGCCGATGAGCGGGCGCTCCGCCTGCGCCGAGCTGGCCGACACCAGGGTCGAGCTGGCCCTCGGCCTGCTGTCGGGCACCGACCGGGCGGCGGCCGTCGCCCACCTGGCCGGGTGCCAGACCTGCCGGGAGGAGGTCGACGACCTGGCCCGGGTGGTCGACCAGCTGGCGCTGCTCGCCCCCCAGGCCGAACCCCCGTCGGGGTTCGAGACCCGTGTGCTGGCCGCGGTGGGCGGCGGCCGGGTGGGCCAACGTCGCCGCAGGCTGGCCCGGCCCACCGGCCGGTTCATCGCCGGGCGGGCGGCGGCCATGGTTGCGGTGGCCCTGGTCGGCATCGGCCTGGTCCTGGCTCTCGACGTGGTGCGCGGCGACCACCAGCCGACCGAGACGGCGACGCCCTCGGTACGCACCGCCCTGGCGGTGTCTCCGAGCGGTCGGACCACGTGCCGGGTGGTGGTCACCGGGACCCGCCCTGCCACCGTCGTGGTGAGCCTCGACGCGCCCCCCGGGGCGTCCGGCGCCTACGACGTGGCGGTGCAGCAGGCCGGCGGTCCGACGATCGACCTCGGGACGCTCCAGCTGGCCGACGGCCACGGAGTCCTGGCCCGCAGCGTCCCCGTCGACGCCGCCACGCTGACCACCATGGTGATGTACGGGGAGGACGGCAAGGTTCTCTACGAGGCGCAGCTCACCGACCCGTTGTTCCTTGGCCAGGTCGTGACGACAGAGTCCCAACCAGTCGGCTCGTGACGCCGATATCCCCCGCGGCATCGGTTCCTTCCCGGGACCCGATCCCGCCGACCATCGAGTGGCACGACGGCCACGTGAGGATGATCGACCAGCGCCGGCTGCCGGGAGAGCTGGTGCAGCTCGACGTGGCCACCGTCGAAGACCTGTGCGAGGCCATCCGCACGCTGGCCGTCCGAGGGGCGCCGGCCCTCGGCGTGGCCGGTGCCATGGGCATGGCCCTCGCCGCCGAGACCGGCATGGACCCCGACGAGGCGGCCAGCCTGATCTGCGCCACCCGGCCGACCGCCGTCAACCTGGCGTGGGGCGTGGCCCTGGGTCGGGCCGCGTCCGACCCGGTCGCCGAGGCGCAGCGGGTTGCCGGTGAGGACGTCGAGCGCAACCGCCGGCTCGGCGCCCACGGCGCCGGGCTGGTCCCCGAGGACGGGCGGGTGCTCACCCACTGCAACGCCGGAGCCCTGTGCGCCGCCGGGTACGGCACTGCTCTGGGCGTCATCCGCGCCGCCGCCGAGCAGGGTCGTCGGCCGGCGGTGTGGGTCGACGAGACCAGGCCGGTGCTGCAGGGCGCCCGGCTGACCGCCTGGGAGCTCGACCGGCTGGGCATCCCCGCCACCCTCGTCGCCGACGGCATGGCCGCTGGTCTCATGGCCGCGGGCGAGGTCGACTGTGTCGTCGTCGGCGCCGACCGCATCGCCGCCAACGGCGACGTCGCCAACAAGGTGGGAACCTACGGCCTGGCCGTGCTGGCCGACTACCACCACATCCCGTTCTACGTCGCCGCGCCCACGTCCACGGTGGACCTCGACTGCCCCGACGGCGGCGCCATCCCGATCGAGCAACGGTCGGCCGAGGAGCTCACAATCATCGCCGGCCACCGGATCGCCCCAATTGGCATGAAAGTCGACAACCGGGCCTTCGACGTCACGCCGGCCGTCCTGGTCACGGCCATCGTGACCGAGGAGGGTGTGGCCCGCGCCCCGTACCCGGAGTCCCTCGTCGCCGTCTGCCGGCGCTAGGCGGGCAGCTGGGCAGCCCGCTCACTCCTAGAAGAGGCTGGCGGGCTCCTCCGCCACCGCGGGATCGACCTCGTCGAGCAGTTCGGGGCCGTCGTTGGCCACGGAGTTGACCTGCGTGCTCACGGGGCGCAGGTGCAGGAACCCTTCGTCGGCGGGCGTCAACAGGTCGAGCAGGTCGCCGACGTCCGGCGCCGGGTCGAGCCAGGTGTCCCATTCGTCGGCACCGAGGACCGCCGGCATCCGGTCGTGGAGGCGGGCGACGTCGCCGTTGGCGGCGACGGTGACGATGGCGACGCTCACCATCGAAGCTCCGTCCGGCGCCACCCAGCGGTCCCACAGCCCGGCCAGAGCCAGTGGCCGGCCGCCGACGGCGGCGAGGAACCACGGCTGGCGGGTGGCGCGGCCCGCGAGCCGCTCCCACTCGTAGAAGCCGTCGACGGGGACGAGGCAGCGGCGTCGCACCAGGGCGTCGGCGAAGGCGGGGCGGTCGAGTAGCGACTCCGCCCGAGCGTTGATCGGCCTCGGGCCCGTCGCCGGGTCGGCCGACCAGGAGGGCACCAGGCCCCACCGCATCAGCCCGAGACGACGGGCCCCGGACCTGGTCCGGGCCACCGAGTAGAGGTCACGGCCGGGCGCGACGTTCCAGCTGGGGGGCAGCTCGGGTGCGACGACGTCGTCGATGCGCAGCCAGTCGACCAACTGGTCGACGGTGCTGGTGGAGACGACCCGGCCGCACACCGTCCCAGGGTACGCCCGAGTGCGAGCGGTCCCCAGGCGCCCGGCGCGGGGCGCGGCAGACTCGTGGCGGTGGACTCGTCGTGATGAGGATCGTGCCGGCCAGCGTCTCGCGACCGCTCTTCCTGGCGGTGCTGCCGCCGCTGCTGGCGACGGTCATCGGCGTGGTGGCGCTCTGGCCCCGGGAGGACCTTTCCCGCCCCGACTACCTCGGTCCACCCGTCCAGCTGGTCGACGCGACGGTCACGAAGGACCAGGTGGTCCCCTGCACGGGGCAGGCGCCGGGGCTGGCGACGACGTGCCGCGTGGCGACGGTTCGGCTCACCAGCGGGCCCGACCGGGGTCGCGACACCACCCTGGAGCTGCCCGAGGGGCCCGGCCAGCCCCGCCTGCGGGTGGGCGACCGCGTGGTGCTGGGCCGCTCCGACGATCCCGAGGGGGTGGGGTACTACTTCTCCGACTTCCAGCGGCGGACATCCCTCATCTGGCTGGGCCTGCTGTTCGCGGGGGCGGTCGTGGCCGTCGGCCGGCTGCGGGGCCTGGCCGCCCTCGTCGGCCTGGGGCTGAGCTTCGCCCTGCTGGTGTCGTTCGTCCTCCCGTCCATCCTCCAGGGCCACGACGCCCTGCTGGTCTCGATCGTCGGCTCGTCGGCCATCATGTTCCTGCTGATGTACCTGGCCCACGGGGTCAGCGACAAGACCACCGTCGCGCTCCTGGGCACACTTGCCAGCCTGGTGCTCACCGGCGTGCTGGCCGCCGTGTTCGTCGAGGCCACCGCGATCGCCCACGTGAACACCGAGGAGACGGCGTACCTGCAGATCAGCGCCTCCCAGGTGAGCCTCCAGGGGGTGTTGCTGGGAAGCATCATCATCGGGTCTCTCGGCGTGCTGAACGACGTGACCGTCACCCAGGCGTCGGCGGTGTGGGCGCTGCGGAGCGCCAACCCGGCGTGGACTGCGTCGGACCTGTACCGGGCGGCGATGCGCATCGGCCGGGACCACATCGCCTCGACCGTCGACACGCTGGTTCTCGCCTACGCCGGCGCCTCGCTGCCGCTGCTGCTCCTCTTCACCCTGGCCAGCCGACCGCTGGCGGAGGTCATCACCGGCGGCCTGGTGGCCCAGGAGGTGGTGCGGACCCTCGTCGGCAGCATCGGCCTGGTGGCGTCGGTGCCGCTCACCACCGGTCTGGCCGCGCTCATCGCCGCCCGCCACCCGGTTGCCGCGAACCCGCCTACCGGGCCGGTAGACCCCCACGGACACTGAGTGAAACCGGGGCCGGCGGGCGCAGGCCGGCTGTCTGCTCCAGCCGGGCCACCTCCTGGCGGGCGGCCTCGAGGGCGGCCAGCCGTTCGCCGAGGTCGCCGATCGGGTCGAGGGTGTCGGCGCCGACCGCCCGCGGCCGGACGCGGGCGTTGTGGGCCAGCCGGGCGCTCACGTCCTCCAGTTGGCCGACCTCTCCGTCGATGGCCCGGCGCCACGCCACGCCGCGCCGGCCGCAGCGGGCCACGACGAGCAGGTGCGCCTCCAAGGTCACCGCGTGGTCCTGGACATCGGCGACCATGGGTCGCAGGGTCGGGTCGGTCGCGCCCGCGGTGCGGGCGACGGCGGTGACCCTGCGCAGCCGCAGGTGCAACCGGGACGACGGCGTACCGGGCACGAGCCACCACGTCGGCACCGCGCTGCGCAGCTCGGGACGGATGCGCAGCCGGCGGCGCAGGCGCCACCTGCAGTACGCGAAGCCGCCGATCATCGAGCCCGTGAAGATGGCCCACCCTGCGACCATCGCCAGCAGCAATTCCTCCATTGCCAGAGGCTACCCACGCCGGCTTCCCCGGATGGGTCGCGCTAGCGGAACGACGGCGCCCGATCCTGGTCGGCGAGCTCCACCCATGTGCGGCCCGGCTTCAGCTTCACCGGCGTGCCGTCAGCGGCCGTGTAGGAGGTGACCGCGGCGCTGCTCGGCTTCGACCACGTGGCTCGTACCGCCTTGCCGTCGGAGAGGACCAGGGCGTCGCCGGATCCGACCAGCTCGGCAAGGGGCACCGGCGAACCGACGGTGTCGACGTCGCCCGGGCTGGTCCCCCAGGACACCGACTGGACGATCACGTTGGTCGGGGCCAGCTGCTCCCCGCCTTCCACCACGTGCGGGCGGCCGTTGATCGAGCGCAGCCAGCCCAGGGCCGGATCCCAGTCGTAGGCGACGCGCTGGTTCCCGACCGCGGTGTCGACGTGAGTCGCCGATGTGACGCCGGCCGGCTCGAACGGCGCGCTGGGCGCCAGGAACTGGAACAGCGCCCGCGGTGGTGTCTTCGTCGACTGGCTCGACTCGGCGGCGGCGTAGAGACGGGTCGTCGACGAGAACAGGCGGTGGTCGGGCTGCTTCTCCCTGCGAGTGAAGTAGGCGCCGGGCCGGTTCGGCTCGCCGACGTCGACGATCGGGGGCCGGAGGAGGGCAACGAACTTGGGCGTGCCGCCGGAGTAGGCGAACAGGCCGCCGATGGGGTCGACCAGGTCGTGGTCGTTGGGCCTGACGGAGCGGATGGAGCCCACCGGGTCGGCGTCGGTCGAGTGGAAGATGGCCAGGAACCTGGTGTCGCCCCCCTCGATGAGGATCTCGTAGACGACGTCGGCGGCTTGCAGCCCCGATTGGGGTCGGGCGGGCGGCTCGTTCTCGATCTTGACCGTCAGGGCCTGCCGGGCGGCCCTGGCGGGGTCGTCGACGGGCAGGCCGGTGAGGGGGTACAAGGCGGTCGAGGCCGCCGGCACCGTCACGGCAGTGGTCGACGGGGTCGTGTCGGAGGATCGGACGATCCGGGACTGCGGAACGGGCTTGCTGCAGGCGGTGGCGACGATGCCGAGCGCGACGAGCGCGAGCACCACCACCCGTTGCCTGCTCAGCCGTGTGTACGTCGGCCGTGTGTACGACACCTGAGCTGGTGATCCCCCCCGAACGCTGTGTGCCCGAACTCTGCTGTTGTGCGTCCGGTGGTCTCCCGGACGAGTCACCGTACAGGCTGGAGCCCCTGGCGTGACGGCAATCCGACTAGGGCCGGGCGTCCCAGGTGGGAATGAGGCTGCGGGCGGCGCGGGCCTCGTCGACCCGGCCGATCGGGGTCGTCCGGGGAGCCGCCGCGGCCCCGCCGTCGGCTGCGCCCTCGGCGATGGAGACGAGGGCGTCGGCCAGGGCCTTGACCGTCTGTGGGCTCTCGGTCTCGGTCGGCTCGATCATGAGCGCCTCCTCGACGATCAGCGGGAAGTAGACCGTCGGCGAGTGGAACCCCTCCTCGAGGAGGCGCTTGGCCACGTCGAGGGCCCGGACCCCGGTGCGCTTCCTGAGCCCGGCGGCCGACGCCACGAACTCGTGCATGCACGGGCGGTCGTAGGGCAGGTCGTAGGTGCCCCGCAGCTGGTGGCGAAGCCAGTTGGCGTTGAGGACGGCGACGTCGGCCACCTCCCGCAAGCCGTCGCAGCCGAGGGAGACGAGGTAGGACCAGGCCCGGGCCAGGGCCAGGGCGTTGCCGTGCCAGGAGTGGATCCGTCCGATGGAGCGCTCGGGCTGCTCCCAGCCGTAGGCCTCGCCAAGCCTGCCGCCCGGGAGCCTGGCGGGGCGGGGTCCGGGCAGGTACGGCGCGAGCCGCTCGGTGACCGCGACCGGTCCCGCGCCCGGTCCGCCCCCGCCGTGGGGCACGGCGAAGGTCTTGTGGAGGTTCATGTGCACGATGTCGAAGCCCATGTCCCCCGGACGGGTGACCCCGAGGATTGCGTTGAGGTTGGCGCCGTCGTAGTAGAGGAGCCCACCCACCTCGTGCACCGCGGCCGCGATCTCGACGATGTCCTCCTCGAACAGGCCGAGGGTGTTGGGGTTGGTCAGCATGATGGCGGCCACGTCGTCGTCGAGGCGCTCCCGCAGGGCGGCCACGTCGACAAGGCCGCGAGCGTCGGACGGGACCTGGGTGACGTCATAGCCGCCCAGGGTGACCGACGCCGGGTTGGTGCCGTGGGCGGAGTCGGGGATCAGCACCCGGCGACGCTCGCGGCCGCCGGTGCCCGCATCCCGGTGCCACGCCCTCACCAGCAGCAGGCCGGTGAGCTCCCCCGCCGCCCCAGCCGGCGGCTGCAGCGTGGCCGCCGCCATCCCGGTGATCCGGCACAGCGACTCCTCGAGGTCGACGAGCAGCTCGAGCCAGCCCTGGATGAGCGACGTGGGCGCCGCCGGGTGCACCGCCGCCAGCCCGGGTCGGGCCACCGCGTCGTTGCACAGCTTGGGGTTGTACTTCATGGTGCACGAACCGAGGGGGTAGGCGCCCAGGTCGACGGAGTACTGCCGGTGGGTGAGGCGGGTGTAGTGGGCCACCAGGTCACGCTCGGAGACCTCCGCCACCGGCGCCGGCTCGGTGCGGAGGTGCTCCGGTGGCACCAGGTCCTCGGCGTTCCACTCCGGCACGCCGGTCGTTCGGAACGAGCACGCCTTGCGGCCGGCGACGGAGAGGTCGAAGACCGTCGGCTCCTCGTCCCTGCCGATCAGGGGGGCGCTGGTGGCCTTGCCGCCGGGCGCCGCGGTGACGGTCACGTGAGCACCTTCGAGAGGGCGGCGGCGAAGGCGTCGATCTCGTCGCGGGTGCGCCGCTCGGTGACGGCCACCAGCAGGCCGTTCCCATACTCCGGCCCCAGCGCCACCCCGGCGAGGAAGCCCTCGTCGGCCATCCGTTCGACGACCTCGTCGGCGGGGAGCGGCGTGGCCACCGCGAACTCCCGCAGGACCGGCGCGTCGACGAGAGGCTCCACGCCGTCGATGGCCAGGATCGCCTCCCGGGCGTAGCGGGTGCCGCGGGCGCAGCGCAGGGCCAGAGTCCGCAGGCCGGCGGTGCCCAGCCAGGACAGGTGGACGGCGAAGGCGACGGCGATCAGCGTCTGGTTGGTGCAGACGTTGGACGACGCCTTCTCCCGCCGGATGTCCTGCTCCCTCGCCCGCAGGGTGGTGACGTAGGCCCGCCGGCCGGCCACGTCGACCGTCTCGCCCACCAGCCGACCCGGGATGCGCCGGACGTGCTCCCGACGGCAGGCGAACACGCCCAGGTAGGGCCCGCCGAAGGACAGCGGCGTCCCGAACGGCTGGCCCTCCCCCACCACCACGTCGGCGCCGAAATCCCCCGGCGGCCGCAGCAGTCCGAGCGACACCGGGTCGGCGGCGACGACCAGGGCGGCGCCGTGCGACCTGGCCAGCTCGCCGGCCGCGGCCACGTCCTCGAGGCAGCCCAGGAAGTTGGGCTGCTGGAGGACGAGTGCACCCGGCACTGGCGCTCCCGGCGCCTCCGGCCCGACCGGGTCGGGCCACCGGGTCAGCCCGCCCTCCAGGTCGACGGTGACCAGGCGGTGCCCGGTGCCGGCGGCCATGGTGGCCATGACCTCCCGCCAGTGCGGGTGCACGCCGCGGGAGACCCACACCTCGTTGCGCCCGGTGGCGGCCACCGCCAGGTTGACGGCTTCGACGCAGGCCGACGCCCCGTCGTACAGGGAGGCGTTGGCCACGTCCATCCCCGTCAGCCGGCACACCAGGGTCTGGTACTCGAAGAGGGCCTGGAGGACGCCCTGGGCCACCTCCGGCTGGTACGGCGTGTAGGCGGTGACGAACTCGGAGCGGAAGGCGAGCGCCGACACCACCGACGGCAGGTCGTGGTCGTAGGCGCCGGCGCCGGCGAAACAGACCAGGTCGCGGCCGGCGGGACGGTTGGCGGCGGCGATCTCGTCCACCCGGTCGAGGACGTCGGCCTCACTCAGGCCCGGCTCCAGGTCGAGGCCGCCGGCCAGGCGCAGGGCCTCGGGCACCATGGAGAACAGCTCGTCCACCGACGAGAGCCCGATCGACGCCAGCATCTCGCCGACCTCGGCATCGGTGTGGGGGACGAAGCTGGGCACCTGGCTACCGGACGGTCTTCTTGACGAACGGGGGCTTCACCACGAGCGCAGGGATGGAGTCGCCCCGGACGTCGACCCGCACCCGGTCACCGGGCCGGATGTGGGTGCGCACGAGGGCGAGGGCGATGCCCCGGTTGAGCATGGGCGAGAAGTTGCCGCTGGTGATCTCCCCGACTGCGCCGTCGCGGTCCATCACCTTGAACCCGGCCCGGGGCGGCTGGCGGCCCTCGACCTCGAGTCCCACCAGCCGGCGATCGACACCGCGGGCCCGCTCGGCTTCCAGCGCCGCCCGGCCCACGAAGTCGCCCTTGTCCCAGGAGACGACCCACCCGAGGTTGGCCTGCAGGGGCGTGATGCCCGGCCCCAGCTCGTGGCCGTGGAGGGGCAGGCCGGCTTCCAGCCGGAGCGTGTCTCGCGCCCCCAGCCCGGCGGGCATGAAGCCGGCGTCGAGGAGGGCCTCCCAGAAGGAGATGGCCACGCCGGCCGGCACCGAGCACTCGACCCCGTCCTCGCCGGTGTAGCCCGTACCGGCGGCCAGGCACGTCTCGCCCTGCCAGGAGAAGGGCCGCACCCGGAAGTGGCCCACCCCGGCGGCGTCGGAGGAGACGTCGGTCAGCCACCGCCGGGCCTCCGGCCCCTGCACCGCGACCATGGCCCGGGTGGCGGTGAGGTCGTCGCCACCGATGGCGTCGACGACCCTGGCCGTGTTCGACGCGTTGGGCATGACCTGGAACTCGTCGGCCCCCACCCACCACACGATCACGTCGTCGACCACCGACCCGTCGGCCTCGTCGAGCATGTGGCTGTACTGGGCCCGCCCCGGCTCGATCTTGTCGAGGTCGTTGGTGAGGGCGTGCTGGAGCCGGGAGTAGGCGTCCGGTCCCTTGACGCCGAGGGTGCCGAGGTGGCTGACGTCGAACACGACGGCGCCGGTGCGGCACGTGCGGTGCTCCTTCAGGACCCCCGTCGGGTACGACAGAGGCATCTCCCAGCCGCCGAAGTCGACCATCTTGGCCCCGAGCACCCGGTGGCAGGAGTCGAGGGGGGACAGTCTGGGCACGCCGGGAGAGTATCGGCCGGCGACGGCCCCTTCACACCTTCCCGAGGGCGGCGAGGACCTCGTCGTGGAGGAGGCCGTTGGTGGAGAGGGCGCTGCCACCGTCTGACCGGGTCTGGCCGGTGAGGTCGGTGAAGCGGCCGCCGGCCTCCTCGACGATCACCTGGATCGGGGCCACGTCCCACACCGAGACGACGGGCTCGGCGGCGATGTCGACGGCGCCCTCGGCCACCAGCACGTGGGACCAGAAGTCGCCCAGGCCACGGCTCCGCCAGCAGCGATGGGCCAGGCGGACCAGCCGTCCGTCGGCGTCGGCGTCGACGGCGTCGGGATCGAAGCGCTCCAGCCCGTCGTAGCTGATGAAGGCGTCCTCCACCTCGCCGACCGTGGAAACCCGGATCGGCTTGCCGTCGTCGGGCGCGGCGCCGCTGCCGGCCCAGGCTCCCTCACCCTTCGCCGCCCACCAGCGCCGGCCGAGGGCGGGCGCCGCCACCACGCCGACCACCATTTTCCCGTCGCGCTCGAGGGCGATGAGCGTGGCCCACACCGGGACGCCACGCACGTAGTTCTTGGTGCCGTCGATGGGATCGACGATCCACCGTTGGGCCGCCCCCGACCGGCACCCCAGGTCGGGCGTCTCCTCGCCCAGCACCGCCTGCCCGGGCCGGGCCACCGCCAGCCGGCGGCGGAGCTCGGCCTCCACCGCGCGGTCGACCTCGGTGACCGGCGTGAGGTCGGGCTTGGTGTGAACTCGCAGGTCAGGGGCCCGGAACCGCGCCATGGTCATGGCGTCGGCCACGTCGGCCAGCTCGAGGGCGAGGGTGAGGTCCCTGCCGAACGTCACGCCGGCTTGCGCCCGCGCTGGTGCGACTCTCCGGGGCTCTCGTCGTCGACATCGTCGAACCGCAGGGGCAGCGGCTCCACCGACTCGTCGACGGGAATGTCCTGGGAGGGTGGCTCCAGGCCGTACTTCACCAGCAGGTTGAGGTAGTCGCGCTGGTAGAAGACCTTGATCCGCACGTCCGGGTGGAGCTCGCGGAGCCGGCGGGCCTTGCGGTTCTTCTTGGTGACGAGCTTCTGGTTCATGGTGGTGATCTCGATGAACAGATCGTACGCGGGGAGGTAGAAGTCGGGCGCGAAGGCCTGGCTCGGGTTGCCCTCGCGGTCGGTCTCCAGGACGAACGTTCGGGGTTCGTACTCCCAGGCCACGCCGTAGAAGTCGAGCAGCTTGGCGAACTGGAGCTCGGAGTTGTGGGCGAACCGGACGGTGGTGTGCGGGAGGGGCGGGGCCGGGACATCGGGCGCCGTGCGGAGCCCGGGCGGGTCGCCCAGGACCTGCTCGACTGGGTCGCGGTCGACTGGGCCGGCTCCAGCAGTGTCCGGCGGGGCCAGGGTCCTAACCTCCACCTGAGACTTGGCACCTGAGACTTGGGCACCTGAGACTTTGGCACCTGAGACTTTGGCACCTGAGACTTTGGCACCTGAGACTTCGCCCGCCGCCGGGTGGTTCGACGAGGTGGCGGCCACGGCGGCCTCCTCCGGGCGGTGGAGGTCGGTGATGGCGGCGTCGAGGGCTTCCTTCACCCCGCCCAGGGCCACGATGCTGAGCACGCCCTGGCCCCTGCGGACCAGGTCGACAAGCTCGCCGTCGGTGCGGACCAGAACCGATCCCGACCCGTCGATCACCAGGCTGGCGGTGGCGATGTCCTCGCCCAGGTTGGTGCGGAGGTACTCGACCGCCTTGCGGGCCGACTGGAGCGACACGCCGGCGTCGAGGAGGCCCTTGATGACCTTCAGCTCGACGAGGTCCCGGTAGGAGTAGCGGCGCTGGGTGCCGCTGCCGCGGGCGTCGGCGACCGAGGGGCGGATGAGATCGGTGCGGGCCCAGTAGTCCAGCTGCCGGTACGTGATGCCGACGATCTTGCAGACTGCCGGTCCGCGGTACCCCTCGTCAGCCATCCCCCACCTCTTTCGCCCGGTGAATCCTTACGCGAGCGTAGTTACGCGCTTGTGATGAGGATAACCGAAGCGCCTGCGGCAGGGCGCGATGCCGAGGCTTCGAGCCCCGTTCAACTTCGATGTCTCCGTAGCGTCGTGATCTCGGCCATCCGGGCCGAAGTCACGACGCCACGGTTGATGCAAACGCGAACCGGCCGGCGGGTCGGCCCGAGACCCGTCCCGAGACGACGGCCAGGGCGCCGAACTCGCCCAGGGCCCGGGCCAGGGTGAGGACCACGCCGTAGGCCAGGGCCCAGCGGATCCCCGGCAGCGTGACCCGCCGGAACGTCTGGAACGGCCCGGCGCCGAGGGTCCACGCCGCCTGCTCCTGCTCCATGCCGATCTCCTCGAGGACCGGGGCCACCTCGCGCACCACGAAGGGCAGGGACACGAACACCGTGGCCATCACCATCCCGGGAAGGCGAAGATGACCTGGACACCGTTGTCGTAGAGCCATCCGCCGATGGGAGCGAAGCGCCCGTAGACCAGGATCAGGGCCAGCCCGATGACCACCGGCGAGCATCGTGCCCCGGCCCAACCCGGCCACCCCCCGGGACGGGCCGAAGATCGGCCGGCCCAGGGTGAGGGTGTTGCTAGCCAACCGACACGCCGATGTTGCGCTCGACGTCGGCCATCACGCTGCCCTTGGGGTCAAAGAACTTCTTGGTGACCTCGGTCCAGCCGTTGAAGTCGGCGATGGTGAAGATCCCCTCGGTCGGGAACTCGTAGGGGCTCTTGACCCCGTCGATCACCGGCCGGTAGCCGTTCTTGGCGAAGATCTCCTGCGCCGCCGGCGTGTACACGAAGTCCAGGAAGGCCTTGACCTGGGCCGGGTACATGGTGCTGGCCGTGACCGCCGCCGGGTTCTCCATCAGGAGGGTCGACGACGGCACGACGTAGTCGATGGGCTGGTTGTTCTGCTGGGCGAAGATCGCCTCGTTCTCGTAGCCGAGGAGCACGTCGCCCTTGCCCGACGTGAAGGTCTGGAGGGACTTGCGGGCGCTGTCGTCCTGCACGACCACGTTCTTGTGGAGGCGGTTGAGGAGGGCGACGACAGGGAGGGCGCCGGGCTCGAGTCATGGCGACCTTTCGGGGAGGGGACTCTTTCCAACCTGTCTGTTGGTAAGGGCGAAAGGTACCGAAAACGGCGCCTTCTACACAGTCCGATGTACAAGGTCAGGTACTGCGCCTACATGAAGTTCCGGGTGTGCAGGGCGGACAGCGCGGCCGCCTCGTCGGCAGGGAACCCGAGGCGCACAAGCCGTCGCTGGCGACCCTCGTCCATCTCCGCCTCGAGCCGCTGCACCCGTCGGTACCCGGCCGCCACCGCCGCCGGCTCCCACGACCCCGCGGCCAGCAGCACGAGGGCGTCGAACACCTCGTCGTTGAGGCCGGCGGTGGCGGCCAGGGCGTCGTGGCGACACTCGACCGCGGCCCGTAGGCGGTCGCGCAGGCCCGGGTCGGTCTCGGCCTGGTGCTCGAGGTGGGCCAGCCCGAAGGCGACGTGACGGGCCTCGTCCTGGAGTGCGAGCCGGGACACCTGGCGGGTGACCGGGTCGGGGGCGTGGCGCGCAAGGAACGCGAGGAGGTTCAGGAAGCTGCCCTCGCCCAGCACCGACAGCAGGAACGAGGCGAGGGCGAAGTCGGGCTCGGCCAACAGCGTGGCCAGCGACGCCCGCCCGCCGGCCCCCGAGACCCCGAGCGCGCCGCCGCCCAGCAGAGCCCGCCGGGTGAAGACCTCGACGTGGCGAGCCTCGTCGGCCACCTGTACGGCCAGCAGCTGGACGACCTCACGGAAGTGCGGGTGGATCCGGCCGAGGAAGCGGGCCGGCACCACCAGGGCGGCCTGCTCGTTCTCCACCAGGTAGGTCATGAGCTGCACCACCGCCGCCTCGACGTCGGCCGGGTGGTCCCGGCGTGCGTCCCAGTCGACGGCGGTGGCCGGGTCCCACTGGCCGGCGGCGGCCTGGGCGTAGAGCTTGGGGGCGACGTCGGCCCACATCACCCGTCCGTCGTCGAGGTCGAAGTCCATCGCCGGACCGCCCGCCTCGACCAGGGCGCCGCGGGCCGCCAGCCCCCACGTGGCCGACGGGCGCTCGACGAGGGCGCCCGCCTCCGACGGGTCCGGCCCGCCGGCCCGCTCCGCGGCCGTCCAGCGCAGCTCCCCCGCCTCGCCCCGGACCACGACCGCCACGACCACCCGTCCATCCGGCACCCCGGCCGCCGCCGGCCACTCGACGCCGTGCCCCCGGGACCGGCACCAGGCCCGTAGGTGCACCGCCAGCGTCGGGTCCCGTCCCGTCACCTCCAGGCGGCCGCCCGGCGGGAGCGGCGCCAGCGCCCGCTTCAGGAGAAGGTGGGCCCCGCTCTCGAAGCCGAGCTGCTCGAGGTCAAGCCTGCTGCTCAAGGGAGGTAGTCGTCGGCGGTGACATTGCCCTCGGCGTCGTAGAACCCGGTGTCGTCGACCGCGGCCTCCAGCGCGGCGTACCCGCTGGTGCGGCCCGGCATCCACTCGGTGAGCCCCTCGAGGTCGAGCAGCGGCCGCACCACCGGATCGGCGAAGGACATGGAAAGGAGGAGCTCCCCGAAGCGGTCGATGCTCGGGTCGTCGCCCACGACGGTCATGTTGCAGTGGTCGTAGGGATCGGTCTGGGCCAGCACCCGCGTCGATCCGGGCACCAGCGTCCCCTCCCGCCCGAAGAGCAGGTGGCTGGCGTCGATCATGCACGCGGCGTCGACCTCGCCGGCCGCCAGCGCCCGGGCGGCGTCGCGCTCGCCGCCGATGTGGTCGCCGTGGAGGCCGACGCCCACGTCGTGCCGACGTACCTGGAACCCGGCCGCCCCGGCCGCCCGCAGGTGGGCGAGGGGGATGAGCGTGGCCTGGGGCGAGTCGACCGCCCCGGTGGCGACGGTGCGGCCGGCGAGGTCGGCGACCGACTCGATCCCCGAGTCGGCCCGCACCACGACCACCGAGGTGAGGCCCTGGTCGGTGTCGCGCATGGTGAGGGCTCTGGCCCCGGGAGCACACCGCGCCGCCCGCACCCAGGCGAGGGGCGAGTTCCACGCGGCGTGGATGCGCCCCGCCACCAGGTCATCGACCTGGCGTTCGTAGTTGGAGTAGAGGACGTAGTCGAAGTCGAGACCCTGGGCACGGAACCAGCCCCGGAAACCGTCCCAGATGGTGACCACCTTCGGGTCGTAGGCCACCGCCCCCATCAGCACCGTGCTCATCCGTCGAGGAGGGGCAGGCCGCAGATCGCCCGGCCCACGAAGTCGAGGAGGACGTCGGTGGTGGGCGCCATCACCCGGGCGGCTCTGGCGTCACGGAACCGGCGCTCGACGCCGAGCTCCTTCCGGAACGCCGCTCCCCCGCACACCTTCATGGCCAGGTCGGTGACGGCGATGGCGGCCTCGGCGGCCACCGCCTTCACCTCCAGCACCCTCAGGGTGGCGTCGTCGCGGCCGGACTCCAGGGCGAAGATCGTGTCGATCAGGAAGGCGCGGGTGCGATCGGTCTCGACCCTCATTCGGGCCAGGTCGGTGCGAGG
This sequence comes from uncultured Acidimicrobiia bacterium, assembly GCA_963825765.1. Classification (GTDB taxonomy): domain Bacteria; phylum Actinomycetota; class Acidimicrobiia; order Acidimicrobiales; family AC-14; genus CAWGUU01. Next base: position 338,286 of record CAWGUU010000009.1, on the reverse strand, counting down.
CATGACCTGCTGGGCCAGCGTCTGGTCGAGGTACTCGAGCCGGGTGCGGGTGAGGTGGGCCGTCGACTCGGTCGTGACCGCCTCGGCCAGCCCCAGCGAGAAGGCGGCGTTGAGCACGAGGAACCACGGCAGCGCCGAGACCATGGCCAGGTCGAAACCGCCGCCATCGGGGCCGAGCATTGCGTCGTGCCCGACCAGCACCTCGTCGGCGTCGACCGGGCGGGACTCGTTGCCCCGCAGTCCGAGGCCGTCGAAGCGGCCGCCGACCGTAAGCCCGGGGGCGTCGGAGGGGACCCGCCAGATGGTGACCGGCCCGTCGGACGCCAACGGCCGGCTCGACCACACGTAGACGTCGGCCTCGCCCGCCGACGTCACCCAGCTCTTGCGGCCGTCGAGCCGCACTCGGCCGTCGCCGGCGGCGGTGGCGGTGCCCACCGGCACCCAGAAGTGGCTCCGGGACCCGACTTCCGAGAACGCGAGGGTCGCCAGGCAGCGGCCGGCAGCTATGGCCTCCCGCGTCGCCGTCGGCCCGCCGGCCTCGATGATGGCGGTGGCGGCGTAGTGCATGAGCACGACCATGGCCGTCGACCCGCACTCCCGGGCCAGCAGCTCGATCACCGGGGCGGCACCGGAGAAGGCCTGGCCGCCACCGCCGACGTCGGGCGAGCTGATCAGGCCGAGCAGGCCGGCCTGGCCGAGGGCGTCGACCGCGGCCCGGGGGAAGGCGCCGGAACGGTCCACCTCGCCGGCGGCGGGGGCCACGACGTCGCCAATGACAGTGGCGAGGGCATCGAGATGGGACACGGACATGGAAAGGGCTCTCCTCGCGGTAAGGGTTGATAGAGACGGCCGCGGGAGCCCCTGGGCGCCGGCTCAGCCGGGCATAAGGGGGGGCGGGTGCGGCCAAGGTCGCCCGACCGGACGACAGTGGAAGCTCGCTCAGCGACAGCGCACGGCGCATCCCCCCTTTCGAAGAGGGGACCTTACCGGCGGCCACGCCGAACTGGGGTCACGTACCCGCGTATGCCGCGGTTGTGTGGCACCAGTTCGGGGGGTAGGGGCCTGCCCCTCCGCTAAGAAGCGAAGTCTTCGGGGTTGACGCCTTCGAGGAACTCCCGGAAGCGCTCGACCTCGAGCTCCTCCTCGTCGTCGTCGCTGACCGGGACGCCAGCCTCCTCCAGCACCGACTCCTGGGCGAAGATCGGCGTGCCCAGGCGGGCGGCGAGGGCGATGGCGTCGGACGGACGGCTGGAGATCGTGGTGCCCGACCCGGAGCTGGTCAGCTCGATCTCGGCGAAGAAGGTACGGTCGCGCAGCTCGGTGATGACCACCCGCTCGACGGCCACGCCGAGGGAAACCAGCAGGTCACGCATGAGATCGTGGGTCATCGGCCGGGGCGTCTCGACGCCCTGAAGGGCGAAGGCGATGGCGGTGGCCTCGACCGCCCCTATGAATATCGGCAGCACCCGGTGCTGCCCGTCGGCCTCCCGGAGGAGCACGATCGGGCTGTTGGTGGGCATCTCGACCCGAACCCCAACCAGGTGCATCTCGACCATCGGCCGACGTTACCTCCTGTACAGCGCCTCGACGTATGCATCGGGATCGGCCCTGAGCACCCCCAGGTCGCCCGCCATGACGCAGTCGAGGTCCCTGTAGCGCTGGGCGTAGTCGAGCCCGTAGCCGATGACGAACTCGTCGGCGATCTCGAAACCACGAAAGCGCAGGGGCGCCGGGACGATCCGCCGGGCCGCCTTGTCGAGCAGGGTGCAGGCCTCGATCGACCGCGGCCGGCGCCCGCCCAGCTCCCGCAGCAGGTAGGTGAGAGTGAGGCCGGTGTCGACGATGTCCTCCACCAGGACCACGTCGCGCCCGTGGATGTCGATCTCGATGTCCTTCACGATCCTCACCCGACCGGTGTCCGGGGCGTAGGCGGAGATGGCCATGAAGTCGATCAGCGGCACGATCGTCAGGTGGCGGACCATGTCGGCGAGAAACGGCACGCTGCCCTTCAGGACAGCGATCAGCACCACGCCGTCGTCGTAGGCGGCCGAGATCTCCCGCGCCACCCGCGCCGCCCCTGCCGCCAGCTCGGAGGCCGGGATCAGGACACGGGGCGCCGGCGCCAGGGCGACGGCGATGGGGACTTACCCCTCGAAGTAGTGGCGGAGGGACTGCCTGAGCATGGCCGCCCGGAGGCCCTGGCCCAGGTTGGTGAGCTCGGCCAGCGCCTCGGTGGCCTGCTTGCGGGCCTCGGGGTTGCGCTGCTTGAGCATGGGCATCACCACCTGCTCGAAGAAGCCCGCCTCCCGCTCCCCCGCCGTCTTGTACATGCGCAGGTGGCGGGCCTCGACGCCGTACTTCATGAAGCCGGCGGCGAGGGTGGCGACGATGACGGCCTCCTCGTCGTAGTACACCGACTGGGCCACCTTGCGCCCCACCAGCAGCCCGAACTTCTCGAGCTCGCGCAGCAGGTCCTCGTCGAGGCCACTGGTCTCGGCCAGCTCGCCCAGCGTCAGGCTCTCGCCCGAGGGCGACGACGACATGGCCGGGAGCTCGTAGCGAACCTGGGGGCCGGCGCTGTACGAAGGAGGTGCAACCTGGGCCGCCGGCGCAGGTGCACCGGCTCCCCCCGGCGCCGACCGTGGACCAACCGGGCCTGGGCCCGCCGACCCTGTGCCGGCCGAACCTGAACCAGTCGGTCCGGCATCGGTCGATGCCGATGGCGCCGCCTGGGCTGCTCCGGCTCCGGCGGCGGCGGCCACCGCGCCCGCCGGCTCCGACGGCGCCGCACCCTCCTCGGGGTCGAGCCCGTCGTCGCTGGCCGCGTCCTCGCCAACGCGCAACCGGCCCTTGATGACCTTGAGCGGCAGGAAGTGCTCGCGCTGCTGGCGCAGGATCCACCGCAGGCGATCGACGTCGGTCTCGTAGAACTTCCGGTAGCCCGACGGCGTGCGCTCCGGGTCGAGGAGTCCCTGGCTCTCCAGGAACCGGATCTTGGAGATGGTGACGTCGGGGAACTCGTCCTTGAGCAGGGAAAGGACCTCGCCGATCGACAGGTACGCCCTGTCGTCCACGGCTACTCCTCCGCCTCTGGGGCACCGGCGAAGAACACCAGCCGGTACTTGCCGATCTGGACCTCGTCGCCGTTGGCCAGGGGGGCCTCGTCGATACGCTCGCGGTTGAGGTAGGTGCCGTTCAGGGAGCCGGCGTCGCGCACCACGAAGCCGTCGGGCCCCCGCACCACCTCGGCGTGGCGGCGGGACACGGTGATGTCGTCGAGGAAGATGTCGCTGTTGGGGTGGCGACCGGCCCGCACGACGTCGGAGTCGAGGGCGAACTTGGAACCGGCGTTGTCGCCGCGCTTGACCACGAGCACGGCCGTGCCCTCGCTGATCTCGGGCAGCGAGACGGTGAGCTCCTCCTCGACGGTCTCACCGGTGGAGTCGACGGGCGCGAACGTGATCGTGGTGTCGTCGCCCGATTCGGGCTCGATGATGTTGCCGCAGGACGAACAGAAGTTCGCACCCGCCGGATTCTTATGCCCGCACTGGTTGCAGAACACGATGCCCAACGCTAGTGCCCTGGTCAGGTGGGATCGAGGGTCACCTCGCCGACAGCCGGATCGCCGGCTCGTGCGGAGTATGCACCTGGGCCGGCTGCGCGCCGCGGCACCGACGCTCACTCGGCGATCAGCTGCCGGTAGGCGTCGGCGTCGAGGAGGGTGTCGTAGGCGGCGGCGTCGGCCGGCTCGATGGCGCAGATCCAGCCCTGGCCGTAGGGATCCTCGTTGAGACGTCCCGGGGCGTCGGTGAGCTCGGCGTTCACCTCGACCACCACGCCGGCCACGGGGGCGTAGACGTCGGAGACCGACTTGGTCGACTCCACCTCGCTCAGCTCGCCCTTGGTGTCGACTGCGGTGCCGACCTCGGGCAGCTGGACGAACACCACGTCGCCCAGCGCGTCCTGGGCGTAGTCGGTGATGCCCACCCTGACCCGGCCACCCTCGGCCAACGCCCATTCGTGGTCCGCCGTGTACCGCCGGTCGTCGGGGACGTTCATGACCCCGAAACGTACCCGACCTGCCTCTACCGCAGAATTTGGCGAATCTTGCGGGCGTACTGCTGGGCCAGCTGCTTGGCCTCGGCCTCGGTCGACCCCTCGGCCCACACTCGGGTGACGGGCTCCTCCGGGTCCGGCAGCACCAGCGCCCAGCCGTTGTCGTGGAAGATCTTCACCCCGTCGACGAGGAGCACCCGGCGGTCCTTGGCCAGCTCGACCACCTTGCGCATGACCAGGCCCTTCTGCTCCCAGGGTGTCTGCACGCTCTCCCTGGCGACGAAGACGGGGGGCAGACCGGCCACGATCTTCGACAGCCGCAGGCCGGAGCGGGCCAGGAGCTCGAAGATCTTCACCAGCCCGGCGGTGGCGTCGAACGCGGGCAGGAAGTCGGGGAAGATGAACCCGCCGTCCTGGCTGGCAGCCAGCGTGATGCCGCCGGACGCGGCGACGTCCATGAGGGAGGCGGCCGCCACCTTGGTCCAGACGATCTCGGCGCCGGCGGCGACGGCGATGTCCTCGGCGGCGCGGGTGACAGCCACGGGCAGGGCGATGCGGGCGTTCTCGGTGTCCGACGCCACCAGGCTCACCATCACCAGCAGGGCCTGCTCGTTGGTGAGCGTGCTGCCTTCGTCGTCGATCAGCCAGAGCCGTTCGCCGTCGGGATCGATCACTACGCCCAGGTGGGCGCCCGACGTGCGGACCAGATCGGCGACCCGTGCGGCGTGCACCTCGGCGTCGAAGGCGGCGGCGCCGGCGGTGAAGGCGTACGGGTTCACCGAGAGGACGTCCGCCCCGAGCTTCGAAAGCACGTTGGCCATCACCAGCGACGTCGAACCGAACGAGTAGTCGAGCACGACCTGGTACTCGACGGCCCGGATGGCGTCGGTGTCGACGATCTTCATGAGGGCGGCGCTGTAGTACTCGAGGGCGCGGGGCGGGAAGCCGATGTCGCCGATCTCGGCGGCGAAGGCCCGGCGGAAGTCCTGGCGGTAGAAGTAGCGCTCGATCTTGCGCTGGGCGCTCTCGTCGATGTCGGTGCCGTCGGGGTTGAAGAACCGGATGATGACCGACCGGGGGTCTCCGGGGATGAGGCGGACGGTCATGCCGCCCTGCGACCGCTCGGTGCGCACCTGGAAACGGGTGACCGGCACCGGGGCCAGCTCCAGGTCGTCGACGTTGACGCCGGCGGCGTTGAGGCCGGCCATGACCGCTCGCTTCAGGGCACGGGCGGCCCGGCTCGAGTCCCGCGACGTCGTGACGGTGGAGCCCTTCTTCATGGTCGTGCCGTAGGCCATGGCCACCCGGCAGGCCAGCTCCGGGGTGACGTCGACGTTGGCCAACCCGCTGACCCCGCCGTGGCTGAACAGGCTCCGGGCGCCCCGCGACTCCCACACGATCGACGAGTTGATGATGGCGTTGGGCTCGACCGTCTTGAACGGGTACACCTTGATGCCGGGGTTGATGACGGCGTGCTCGCCGACGAAGCAGTTGTCGCCGAGCACCACCCCCTCCTCGCAGCGGGCGTAGGCCCGCAGGTCGCTGGAGCGCCCGACCACGGTGCCGCCGAGGCGGACGCCCTGGCTGATGTAGGCGTTGTCGTGCACCACCGAGCGCTCCAGGAAGGCGTCCGAGCGCACCATCACGTTGGCGCCGAGGACGGTGTAGTCCCGCAGGTGGGCGCCGGCCTCGACCCGGCAGTAGTCGCCGATGACCGCGGGGCCCTCGATCGACGCCGCCGGATCCACCTCGGCCCCCTCGCCCAACCACTGGCCCTCGGCCATCCGGAAGCCGGGGATGTCGACCTTCACCTTCCCGTCGAGGACGTCCTGGTGGGCCCGCAGGTAGGCGTCGAGCGTGCCGACGTCCTCCCAGTAGCCCTCGGCCACGTGCCCGTAGAGGGGCTTGCCGTCCTCGAGCAGCCGGGGGAAGACGTCGCTCGACCAGTCGACGCTCTTGTCGGCCTCGATGTAGTCGAACACCTCGGGGTTGCACACGTAGATGCCGGTGTTGACGGTGTCGCTGAACACCTGGCCCCAGGTCGGCTTCTCCAGGAACCGCTCGATCGACCCGTCCTCCCGGGCGATCACGATGCCGAACTCGAGCGGGTTCTCCATGGACTTCAGAGCGATGGTGGCGAGGGCCCCCCGGTCCTGGTGGAACTTCACCAGCTCCGACAGGTCGATGTCGGTGAGCACGTCGCCGGAGATCACGAGGAAGGGCTCGTCGAGCTGCTCGCGTGCGTTGCGGACCGAGCCGGCGGTGCCGAGCGGCGTCTCCTCGGTGGCGTAGACCATGCTGACGCCGAACTCGGCCCCGTCGCCGAAGTAGGTGCGGATGGTCTGGGGCAGGAAGGCCAGGGTGACGACGATGTCCTCGAACCCGTGGTCCTTCAGGAGCCGGACGACGTGCTCCATCATCGGCCGGTTGACCAGCGGCATGAGCGGCTTGGGCTGGTTCGACGTGAGCGGCCGGAGCCTGGTGCCCTCGCCGCCGGCCATGATGACGGCCTTCATCCGGTGACCTCCGTGCGCCCGCTCTTGCCCTTGGCTGCCCGGCCCTCCCGCAGGGCGCGCCTCCCCTGGGGCACGTACATCGCCGCCGAGTACCAGCCGATCACCAGGCCGACGATCGAGACTGGGTAGGCCACGTAGACCATCCAGCCCTCGCCGTCGCCCACGAGGAACAGCGGGAAGGCCACCATCATGGCGAACGTGCCGCATTTCCCCGCCCAGGTGACGTCGATCCGCTTGGCGCCGAGCGCCCCCAGGGTCACGGCCATGAGCCCGACCAGCACCTCCCGGGCGATGGCCGGCACGGCGATCCACGCCGGCACCGACCCGTAGATCAGGATGGAGATCACGCCCACGCCGAGCAGCAGGCGGTCGGCGGTGGGGTCGAGGACCTTGCCGAGGGTGGTGACCTGGTCGAACCGGCGGGCGATGTAGCCGTCGACCCAGTCGGTGGCGCCCAGGCCGGCCAGCAGCCAGGCCGCGGCCACGTGGTTGTCCCGCCCGAACAGCAGCCAGAGGAACACGGGCACGCAGCACAGCCGGCCCAGCGAGATGAAGTTGGGGACGGTGAGGATCCGGCGGAGCTTCGCCGCGTCTTCTCCCTGGGGCAGCTCGTCACTCTCGGGCGGCTCGTCGCCCGTCGGCAGCTGCTGCTCCGGGCTCACCGTTCTCAGCCTACCGCCGACGCCAGGGGCCTCGGTCCGCGTGGCGACGAACGCTCGGCGCGGTCGGCCGGTTACGGGCTGCAGGTTTGCCGGCCCCAGGCGGCGGGCACGAGCTATGCATGACAACGCTCCTGATCATCCTTCTCGTGGTGCTTGCCATTGCTGCCTTCGGCGGTTTCGGGGGCAGGACCCTGTACCGCCGTGGTCCCCGTTCCCGCGTGGTGGACGACGTGGTCTACGACGACCGGGTCGTCGAGGAAGACGTCGTCGTCGAGGACCGCCCGGTCCGGCGGCGCCGCATCGTCGATTACTGAGACCCTGGTCGCCCGGCCCGGGTACGTTGCCCCCGCATGGGGGCCGACGGCACCGGGTCTGAGACAGACAGAACCGTCGTCGCCGTCGTCCTGGCCGGGGGGGCCGGCCGCCGGATGGACGGTGCCGACAAGGCTGCCCTCGACCTCGACGGCGCGACCTTCCTCGACAGGGTGCTCGGCGCCGCCGCCGGCGTCGCCGGCCGGTTGGTCGTCGTCGGGCCGCCGCGACCGGTGGCCCTGGAACGGGCCGTCATCTTCGTCCAGGAGTTGGAGCCGGGAGGGGGCCCGGTGCCGGCGGTGGCCGCCGGCCTGGAGGCCACGGGAGGCGCCGGCGTCGTGATCGTGCTGGCCGTCGACCTCCCGATGCTGACCTCGGCCGCCCTGGGTCGCCTGGTCTCCGCGCTGGACGCCGACCCCGCCGTGGGAGCGGCGGCGGCGGTCGACCACCGCGGCCGGCCGCAACCCCCTGCTCGCTGCCTACCGGGTCGACGCCCTCCGAGCCCCGATCGGCGCCCTCGACGGCTCCGGCGAGGGCCGAGCGGCGTCGCCCGCCTGCTGCCCGCGCACGTGAGCGTGGTCGACCTTGGCCCCGTCGCTCACGCTCAACGTCAACACCCCGGACGACCTGGACCACGCTCGGCGGCGCGACGCCGGGCGTCGGGCGCAGCGACAGCCACTCACCATGACGGGCCTCCCCGGTGAGTACGCCGACGCGCTGTCCCGGGCGGCCGAGGCGGGGATCCGGCTGGACGACGACGAGGTCGATGCCGTCCTCGCCCTCGCCCGCACCGTGGCCCACGCCACCGAACGCCGCTTCGCCCCGCTGGCGAGCTACCTCGCCGGCAAGTACGTCATGGCCCGCACCCGCAGCGGCGTGCCGGAGGCCGAGGCGCTGGCCGAGGCCGTCGCCATCATGGATGAGCTGTTGCCGCCGCCAACCTCGTAGGCTTTGCAGCTCCCATCCGTGCCGGCTTCGCACGCTCGATGTGAGTGGGAAGGTTGGCGACGTGGGGTGGCGTGCTGGGGCCGGCCGACCGGCCACTCGGCAAGGCGTCCTGGCAGACTGGGGTCATGACCGTCACCAGTGACTTCGAGGCCCATCGCCAGGAGCTGTGCCGGATCTACCTGAAGCCGGCCTCGGAGCGCGCCGCCAGCACCGCCCGGGGCGTGCACCACCTGGCCCTGATCTGCAGCGACGTCGAGCAGACCATCCGCTTCTACCAGGACCTGCTCGGCTTCCCGCTGGTCGGGATGTTCGAGAACCGTGACTATCCAGGCTCGACGCACTTCTTCTTCGACATCGGCAACGACAACCTGCTCGCCTTCTTCGACTTCCCGGGCCTCGGCCTCGATCGGGCGGTGGAGGCGATCGGCGGCGTGCAGCACATCGCCCTCTCGGTGGGCCAGGAGCAGTTCGACGTGCTGCGCGATCGCCTCGACGGCGCTGGCGTCGAATACGTCGGTCCCGACCGTGGCCTCGACCGTTCCATGTACTTCAAGGACCCGGACGGCATCCAGATCGAGCTGCTGGCCGAGCCCCTGCGGATCATGGACGACGACTACATCGGCTGAAACTCAGGTACATCGGCTGAAACTCAGGTACATCGGCTGAAACTCAGGTACATCGGCTGAAACTCAGGTACATCGGCTGAAACTCAGGTACATCGGCTGAAACTCAGGTACATCGGCTGACCTGGCGCAACGGCCGAGCGGGCCCTGCGTCACGCGCCGCTCCGCCTCCACCACCACGGCGATGCCCTGGCCGACGCCGATGCACATGGCGGCCAACCCGTAGCCGCCCCCCCGCCGGCGCAGCTCGTGCACGAGCGTGGTGAGGATCCGGGCGCCTGAGCAGCCGAGAGGATGGCCGAGGGCGATGGCCCCGCCATTGGGGTTGACCAGGACCGGGTCGAGCTGCGGCCACGCCGAGAGGCAGGCCAGGGCCTGGGCCGCGAACGCCTCGTTCAGCTCCACCGCCGCCAGGTCGGCCCAGCCGATGCCCGCCCTGCGCAGGGCGCGGTTGGCCGCCTCCACCGGCCCGAGGCCGTACAGCTGTGGCTCGATGCCGGTGACCGCACGGGACGCGATCCTCGCCAGCGGCCGCCGACCGCTGGATGCCGTGACCGCCCCGCCCGCCAGCAGCAGGGCGGCGCCGCCGTCGCTCAGGGGCGCGGCGTTGCCGGCCGTCACCGTCCCATCGGGCCGGAACGCCGGCCACAGGGCGGCCAGGGCCTCGGCCGACGTGTCGGGACGAATCCCCTCGTCCCTCGGCAGGCTCACGCCCGGCACCGGTACCACCTCCACCGCGAACCGGCCCGCCTCCCACGCAGCGACAGCCTTGGTGTGGCTGGCCAGGGCGAACCGGTCCTGGGCCTCCCGGGAGATCGACCCGCCGTCGGCGAGGATCTCCGCACCATCGCCCAGGGCGACGGTCCACTCGCGGGGCATCGCCGGGTTGACGAGTCGCCAGCCGAGGGCGGTCGGCACCGGCGGCCCGTCGCGGTGCATGGTGACGTAGGGGGCCCGGCTCATGGACTCGACGCCTCCGCCGACCGCCACCGCCGCGTCGCCGAGAGCGATGGCCCGCGCCGCTCCGACGACCGCCTCCAGCCCGGAGCCGCAGAGGCGGTTCACCGTCACCCCGGGCACGCTCGGGGGCAGCCCGGCCAGGAGCACCGCCATGCGGGCCACGTCGCGGTTGTCCTCGCCGGCACCGTTGGCGTTGCCGAGCCAGACGTCGTCGATCCGCGCCGGGTCGAGCCAGGGGGCACGGTCGACGAGGGCCCGCAGCACCGTCGCGGCCAGGTCGTCGGGCCGCACTCCCGCCAGCGCGCCGTGGTAGCGGCCGACCGGCGTGCGCACGGCGTCGAGCACGAAGACGTCTTCCGCGCTCAAGGTCACCTGCGGCCTCCTCGGCAGTCGGCGGGCGGGGCCATTCTCACCGGGATGGGTACCGTGGGTCCATGGCAGCCGGTCGACCTTCGCCGGCGTGCATGCTGGGCCGGGGCCTGCGGAAGCGGTGCCCGCTGTGCGGCACCGGCGGGCTGTTCACCAGCTGGTTCCACATGCGCGACAACTGCCCCGGGTGCAACCATCGCTTCGAGCGCGACACCGACTTCTTCTTCGGGGCCTACGTGATCAACCTGGCCATCACCGAGGGGCTTCTGCTGCTGCTGGCGATCGTGCCGCTCATCGCCCTGCTGGCGTCCGGCAACGACGTCGACATCGTCCCCATCCTGGTCGTGGGCCTGGTCGCGGCGATCGCCGCGCCGCTGGCCTTCTACCCGTTCTCCCGCACGATCTGGGCCGCCATCGACCTCATCCTGAGGCCGGCCCACGCCGTCGAGCCGACCGACCGCGCCTGACAGAGCGGTGTCGTGCGACGGAGGCCCGGGCGATGCCCGGACCTCCGACTCGAAAACCGTCTTAGCGCTGGAGCCCTGCAGCCAGGCCCTGTCCGGCCGACAGCGCCTTGCCCACGAGCTCGTTGCTCATGGCCTTGCCCAACAGGTCCTGGGCGCCACCGTCCTTGACCTGCCCGACCAACTTCATGGCCATGTCGGTGAGGCCGGCGCTCTGCACGCCGGCCATCGCCTTGCCCAGCAGCGCCTGGGGCACGCCGCCCTGGAGCATTCCGGCGGCCTTGCCGGCGACCTGCTGGAGGGCGCCGCTCTGGGCGATGGCCAGGGCCTTGCCCAACAGGTCCTGGGCGCCGCCGCCCTGGATGAGACCGGTGGCCTTCCCTGCCAGGTCGTTGATGCCGACGCCCTGCATGGTGGCGGCGACTTTGCCGAGCAGCTCCTCGGAACCACCGCCGCCCTTGGCCATGGCCACCGCCTTGCCGACCAGGTCGCCGTTGGTGACCTGCCCGATCATCCCCTGGACGTCGTTGCTCTGCACGAGGGCGACGACCTGGCCGACCATGTCCTTGGCCCCACCGCCCTGCAGGAGGGCGACGAAGTTCATGGTCGCGTCCTTGGCCATCGGCACGCCGTTGGCGACAAGGGGCATGGCCACCTCCTTCACCATGTCGAGCAGCGGGGCGACGATGTCGAGCAACCCGGATGGGCTGGCCAACAGCGCCCCGATCGCATCACCGTTCGCCGCTGCGGGCGGATCCGGTGCCGGCTCCGGCCTGTTCGCGGCCGCCTCCTCCGCACCCTTCTTGCTCTTGGCCGCCGCCACCGCTTCACGCATTGTGCTCATGTCTCGATCTCCTTTTCTGGCCGGCATCCCCCGCGCCCCCAACGTCGGCCTTCGGGTCACCGATCAAACCTGAGTTTCCGGATCCTGTCCGATGACTCTACCGATCCGCGCCACCCGACGCCGGTTCAGTCCGTGAGGTCCCCGATGCCGCACAATGGTCGTCGTGGCGATGCCTGACTCGCCGTCGGCCGCGGCCCTCGCGGCGGTGAGCGAAGCGGTGCTCGGAGTGGCCGGGGACCTGTCGGTGCACACCGTGCTGGAGCGCCTGGTCCACGCCGCCCGCACCCTGGTGTCGGCCCGGTACGCGGCCGTCGGCGTGCCCGACGACGACGGCACTGGGTTCGCCCAGTTCATCCACGCCGGCATGAGCGACGAGCTCGTGGACCGGATCGGCCCCCTCCCCCGCACCCACGGCCTGCTCGGGTCGCTGCTGTCGGATCCCGAGCCACTGCGGACCCACGACGTCGGCGCCGACCCGAGGTTCAGCTGGTGGCCGGCCGCCCATCCGCGCATGCGCTCGTTCCTCGGCGTGCCGATCGTCTTCAAGGGAGACATCGTCGGCGCCTTCTACCTCGCCGACAAGGAGGACGCGCCCATCTTCACCGAGGACGACGAGGCCCTCATCGGTGTGCTGGCCGCCCACGCCGCCATCGCCATCGAGAACGCCAGGCTGTACGAGCAGAGCCGGGAGCTGAGCATCGTGGAGGAGCGCACGCGCGTCGCCCGCGAGCTGCACGACGCCCTGGCCCAGACCCTGTTCAGCCTTGGCCTCACCGCCGGCGCCGCCGCCGCGCTCGTGCGCACCGATCCCGACCGGGCGGAGGCGGAGCTGGCCACCGTCCAGGACCTGGCCCGGGCGGCGGCATCGGAGGTGCGGTCGCTCGTGTTCGAGCTGCGGCCGACCGCCCTCGACGACGACGGCTTGGCCTCGGCCCTGGCCAAGCACCTCGAGCTGGTGGGGCGGGCCCACGGCCTGGACGTCGGGATGACGTCGTCAGGTCCGCCCCCCGGGCGGGTGGGCCCGGAGACGGAGGCGCAGCTGTTCCGCATCGCCCAGGAGGCGCTCACCAACGTCGTCCGCCACGCGTCGGCGCAGTCGGCGTCGGTGGCCCTCACCGTGGACGACGATTCGGTCACCCTCACCGTCACCGACGACGGCGACGGCTTCGACCCCGCGGCACGCGCCATCCGGTCCCGCCGGCTGGGGCTCACCTCGATGCGGGAGCGGGCGGCGGCCCTGGGCGGCACGCTGACCATCGACTCCGTCCCGGGCGGGGGGACGACCGTATCGGTCGTCGTGCCGAATGACTGATCCGAGCCGCTCCCGCGGCCCGATCCGCGTCCTGGTGGCCGACGACCACCCCGTCGTGCGCCAGGGTCTGCGTTCCTTCCTCGACACCCGCGCCGGCATCGAGGTGGTCGGCGAGGCCGCCGACGGCGAGGCGGCGGTGGAGCTGGCCGCCGAGCTGCGACCCGACGTCGTGCTCATGGACCTGGTCATGCCGGGCGCCGGGGGGCTGGCCGCCATCCGCCGGATCGCCGATGCGGCCCCTGCGGCGCGCGTGCTGGTGCTTACCAGCTTCTCCTCCGACGACCAGGTGATCCCCGCCATACAGGCCGGTGCCGCCGGCTACCTGCTCAAGGACGCCCACCCCTCGCAGGTGGAGGACGCGGTCAGGACGGTGGCCCGTGGCGAGCGCTTCCTCGACCCGCAGGTCACCTCGGTGGTGATGGCCGAGATCGCCCACGGCCACCCGTCCCCTCTCGCGCTGCTCACGCCGCGGGAGACGGAGGTGCTGGGCCTGCTGGGCGAGGGTCTGTCCAACCGCGACCTGGCGGCCCGGCTGTTCGTCTCGGAGAAGACGGTGAAGACCCACGTCAGCAGCATCCTGGCCAAGCTCGGCGTGGCCGACCGCACCCAGGCCGCGCTGTACGCCGCCCGTCACGGGCTCGCCGGCACCGGCTCCTAGGTCGGCGGGGTCCTAGGCCTTCCGACCGAGGCCGAATCCGGTCCTCCGCCCGATGTGGAGGCAGTGCCTTCTCCGTAGGTTCGACGTATGGAACACATCCAGAAGGACAGGCCCATTGCCCTGATAACCGGCGCCTCGCGTGGCCTGGGCCGGGCCCTCGCCGGCGCCCTCGCCGACAGGGGGTGGGCCCTTGTGATCGACGCCCGGGGCGCCGACGCCCTCCACCGCGCGGCCCGGGCCCTCGCCCGGGTCACCACCGTGGTCGCCCTGCCCGGCGACGTGGCCGACGAGACCCACCGGACCGACCTTGTCGCCGCCGTGCGGGGACTCGGGCGGCTCGACGCCCTCGTGCACAACGCCAGCGTCCTGGGGCCGAGCCCCCAGCCCGCCCTTGCCGACTACCCGCCGGACGTGCTGGCCCACGTGTACGCGGTCAACGTGCTGGCGCCCGTGCGGCTGACCCAGCTCGCACTGCCGCTCATGGCACCCGGCGGATGCGTGGTGGCGGTCACCTCCGACGCTGCCGTCGAGGCCTACGAAGGATGGGGCGGGTACGGATCGTCGAAGGCGGCCCTGGAGCAGGCCGCGGCGGTGCTCGCCGTCGAGCGGCCGGAGCTGCGCGTGTACCGGGTGGACCCCGGCGACATGAACACCCAGATGCACGCCGAGGCTTTTCCCGGCGAGGACATCTCCGACCGGCCGCCGCCCGAAGCCAGCGTCCCCGGACTCGTGCGCCTCATCGAGGGCACCCTGCCGAGCGGCCGCTACCAGGCGCGCGCCCTGAGCGCCGTCCGATGACGACGACACTGGCCGGCCTGCGGCCCGCCGGCCTGGACCTGCCGGCGGAGCTGATCGCCGACGAGCCGGTCGAGGCGTCGGGCGGTCGCCGCCACGACGCCCGGATGATGGTGGCCTGGCGTTCCCGGCCCACGCTCGAGCACACGACCTTCGCCGACCTGCCCGACTTCCTCGAGGCCGGGGACGTGGTGGTGGTCAACACGTCGGCCACCCTGCCGGCCGCGGTGCCCACCGACGACGGGCTCCTCGTCCACCTGTCGACGAGACTCCCGGGCGACCTGTGGCTGGTCGAGCTGCGGGTGCCGTGTCGCGCCGGCAGCCAACCCTTCTTCGACGGCGAGCCCGGACGCCGCCTCGGGCTCCCCGGCGGCGGCACCGTCGAGCTGCTGTCGCCGTACCCGGCCGCCGCCAACCCGACCGACAGGGCCGATCTCCGTCCCGCCCGGCTCTGGTACGCCGTCCTCTCGCTACCCGACGCCGTGCCCGCCTACCTCGGCCGCGTCGGCCGCCCCATCCGCTACGGGTGCCCCGACAGGGCCTTCCCGCTGTCCGACTACCAGACCGTGTTCGCCCGGGAGCCGGGCAGCGCCGAGATGCCCAGCGCGGCGCGGCCGTTCACCCCCGAGGTGGTGACCGCCCTGGTGAGCAAGGGCGTGGCGGTGACGCCGATCGTCCTGCACACCGGCGTCTCGTCGGCCGAGCCCGGCGAGCTTCCCTACCCCGAGCCCTACCGGGTGCCGGTCGAGACGGCGGAGCGGGTCAACGGCGCCCACCGGGCCGGCCGCCGCGTCGTCGCCGTCGGCACCACCGTCACCCGCGCCCTCGAGTCGGCCGCCGACGGGGCGGGCACAGTCCATCCCTCGCACGGCTGGACGGAGCTCGTCGTCACCCCCGAGCGTGGCGCCCGCGTGGTCGACGGGCTCCTCACCGGCTGGCACCCGCCCGCCGGCTCCCACCTGCTGCTGGTCGAGGCGGTCGGCGGACGGGCCGCCATCGACCGCAGCTACGCCGCCGCCCTGGAGCTCGGGTACCGCTGGCACGAGTTCGGCGACGTCCACCTGCTGCTGCCCTGACCGAAGGGCGGCCAGAATGGGCGGATGCACTTCCGGCTCGAGCAACAGTTCGACGCGCCCCTGGAGACCGTCGAGTCGGCGTTCGTCGACCCCGACCTGCTGGCGCACCTGTCGGCCAACGCCGAGCTGGGCCATCCCGAGCTGGTCGACCAGACGGCCGACGGCGACACCGTGCGCCAGCGGGTCAGGTACCGGTTCACCGGCGACCTGTCACCGGCCATCGCCGCCGTCCTCGACCGCGACCGCCTGACGTGGGTGGAGGAGTCCGAGCTGGACCGCAGCACCCACCGACAGACGTTCCGCATCGTGCCCGACCACTACGGCGACCGACTGCGCTGCTCCGGCACCGTCACCCTCGAGGAGGCCTACGGCGGCACTGTCAGGGTGGCCGAGGCCGACCTCGACGTCCGGTTCCCGTTCGTGGGCCAGACCGTCGCCCGGACGATCGTCGCCGGCCTGGTGGAGAACGCCGCCACCCAGCAGCAGGCGGTGGCGGACTGGCTCTCGACCCGCGCCCACCCCGCCTGACGGAGCGCGAACTACCCGTCCGTGGAGAGCGGCGCCTCGGCGGTGAGATGGGACACCAAGGCCTGGCTGATGGTGCGGAGCTGCACCACCTGCTCGTCGGTGAGCGTGTCGAAGAGGTGACGGCGGACGCCCTCCACGTGGCCCGGCGCGGCCGCCTCGAGAGCGGCGAAGCCCTCGTCGGTCAGCACCGCGAAGGATCCCCGCCGGTCGGTCGCACAGCTGTCCCGCGTGACCCAGCCGGATTCCTCCAGCCGCGAGACGGCGTGGGAGATCCTGCTCCGCGACGACTGCGACCGTTCGGCCAGCTGGCTCATGCGCAGCCGCCGGTCGGGTGCCTCCGAGAGGCGCACGAGGATCTCGTAATAGCCATGCGGGAAGCCGGCGTCGCGCTGGAGCTCGCGGTCGAGCTGGTCGTAGAGCAGGTTGGTGGCGACGAGGAACGACCGCCATGCCTGTTGCTCGTCGTCGGTCAGCCAGCGCGTCTCGCCCATCGGAGCTAGTCTCCCACCGGAATCATTGAACGCTCAAGCATGTTTGCAACGGTGAACAGTTCCCGGCCTTGACCGGGGGGAGGCTCACCCATGCCCATCACACGACTCAACCATGCGGTGCTCTACGTGCGGAACGTAGCCCGCAGCGTGGCGTTCTACACGGAGGCGCTCGGATTCCGCGTCCTGCCCATGGCTGCTGACGGCTTTGCCGGCGCGGCGTTCCTCCAGGCCCCGGGATCGACCAACGACCACGACATCGGGCTGTTCGAGATCGGCGACCGCGCCGGCGGGTCGACGGCCGGGCGCTCGACGGTCGGGCTCTACCACCTGGCCTGGGAAGTCGACACCCTCGGCGAGCTCGAGCGGCTGTCCCACGTCCTGGCCGACCGCGGCGCCCTCGTCGGCGCCACCGACCATGGCACCACCAAGAGCCTGTACGGACGGGACCCAGACGGGCTGGACTTCGAGATCGCCTGGATCGTGCCCGCCGACAGCCTCGACGCCGAGGCCCTCGACGGCCGCCGCCGGCTGGCCCGGCTCGACCTCGAGCGCGAGAAGGAGCGCTACGGCGCCACGACCGCCGGCGGCATATAGCGACCGTCGGCGGCATCCGAGGAGTGCACTGAGCGAGCCGCAGGCGAGCGAACGAATGTGGCGCGCTTCGTCCGGCCGCAGGCCGGATGTCACGGTTCTCATGGGTGCACCATCCGAAGCGATGGTGCACCCATGAGGACGTCGGCGGCGGGTGGGGAACCTGACGCCGGCTACCTGAGCGGGTAGCGTCGGACGCCTGACCGCCCTGACCCGACACCGGATCAGCGTCATGGCAGGAGCCCTGCTCCTCGTCCTGGTCCTGGCCATGCCGGCACCTGGCGCCTCCGCCGACGAGATCACCGACAAGCGGGCCGAGGCGGCCACGCTGTCGGCCAAGCTCGCCGACCAGGCCCGCTCGATCGTCGGCATCGACAGGGAGCACCGTCGCGCCCAGGAGCGGCTGACCCAGGCCCAATCGGCGCTGGCCCTGGCCGAGGTCGAGCTGAGCGGGGCGGAACGGCGCCAGGAGGACGCCCGCCTGAAGCTGGTCGCGCACGCCCAGTTGGCGTACACGACCGGAGGTTCGGCCTCCGTCGTCGGACGCATGACCCGGGGTTCGGGAAACGACATCGTCGCCCGCACGACCTACCTGCGCATGGTGCGCGGCGAGGACCGCCTCGCCGTCGGACGGCTGCGATCCACCCGCGACGACCTCCAGCTGCGACGGGTGTCACTGGCCGACGCCAACCGCCGGGCGGGCGACGAGGCCGACGCCCTGGCGCGTGACAAGGACGCCCTCGACCACGCCTTGGCGTCCCAGCAGGCGGTGTTCACCAAGGTGAGCGGCGAGCTGGCCGGGCTGGTGGCGGCCGAGCAGCGGCAGGCGGCCGAGGCCGAGGCGCTCCGGACCGCCCAGCTGCGGGCCCAAGCCCTGGCCAAGCCGGCCCCCGTCGCGGCGGCGCCGGTCAGCGCAGCCCCTGTCGCCGCCCCCGGGGGGTCGCCGCTGTCCATGGACGAGGCCTTCGCGTGCATCCGCCAGCTGGAGTCCGGCAACAACTACGCCGCCTCCAACGGCGGGGCCTACCAGTTCCTGGACTCCACCTGGCACTCCCTCGGGTACACGGGCTCCGCCCAGGACTACCCGCCGGCCGTCCAGGATCAGGCCGCCCGCGACCTCCAGGCCAGGTCGGGGTGGGGCCAGTGGACGGTCGCCCCGCGCTGTGGCCTGATCTGACCGCGCTGCGGCCTGGTCTGACCCTCGCCGCGGGCCGGTAGCCAACTTCTCAAGTTTTTCGCAACTCCTGCCGACGAAGCAGCCCAGTACCTGACCTGATCGAGAGTCCGGGACCGGCAGCAGCAGACCATGGGCGGGAACGGTCATCTGCGGCTTCGGCCGGATGAAGGAGACCGATGTCCCTCATGCGTCTTTGTCGCGCCGCAGCAGCGGTCCTGGCCGCCGCCCTCGTCCTCACGTTGACGCCGCCGGCCTTCGCCGACATCGCGTCCGACGAGACGCGCGTCATGACGTTGATCCAGCAGACCCGTTCCTCGGTCGGCGCCCCCGCCCTCCGCATCGACGCGGCGCTGACGTCGGCGGCCCGCTCGTGGGCGGCCAAGATGGCCCGGGAGGGCAACATCTCCCACAACGTCGGCATCGGGTCGCAGGTGACGGCGTCGAAGTTGTCCGAGAACGTCGGGATGGGCGGCTCGGTCGACATCGTCCACCAGGGCTTCCTGAACAGCCCGGGACACAGGGCCAACATGGTCGACACCGGCGTGAACTCGGTCGGCGTCGGGGTCGCCTACTCGGGCAACTACGTGTACGTGGTCCAGGATTTCGCCCAGTTGTCCGGCACGACCACCCAGCCCAACCGGCCGCCGGCCGTGCCGACCGCGCTCACGCCGGTCCACGCCAGCACCCTGCGGTCCACCCCGGCGCAGGCCACGGCCCGGTTCAGCGACCCCGACGGCAAGACGGGGGCGGTGCTCTTCCTGGTGGCGGACGACAAGGGCACGGTCGTGCGCCTGGTGTGGAGCGCCGTGGTGTGTTCGGGCTGCGTGGCGAGCGCCTCCATCGCCGGCCTCGCCGACGGCACGTACGGTCTCTACGCCCTGTCCAACGACGGGATACTGCTCACCGCCTGGTCCGCCCCTTCGGTGTTCACCATCAACCACAGTGCCCCGCTGGCACCGGCCGGCGTGCAACGCATCGGCCCGTACGCCTACGCCACCTACAACGACCCCGACGGCACCACCGGCTGGGTGTACGTGGCGCTGTACAAGGGCTCCACCCTGGTGAACAACGGGTCGACGGCCAAGGTGTGCTCCGGCTGCATGACCTCCTATCCCCTCCCGGCGCTGGCCCCCGGCACCTACACCCTTTGGGCGGCCTCCTACGACGGCCTGGTCTCGCCCGTCGTGGGCCCGATCACCTTCGTGGTCTGACCCTGCACGGGCGTCGTCCGGCCGCGGTACGTGGCGCTCAAGTTCCGCTCGGGGGCTGCCGACAGAGCAGGCCCAAGCACCCTGATCGTCACATGACAAAGGACCGGCCCTAGCCTTCGCCGGCGGGACATCGGAGACTCGGCCGCCGGGCCGAGAAGGAGTCCGATGTCCACTCGCCGAACCTGTCGCGCCTGTCGCGTCCCCACCGCAGCCCTGGCCACCGTCCTGCTCCTCTCCCTGGCACCGTCGGCGGCCGCCGACGTGGTCTCGGACGAAGCCCGCGTCGTCGCCCTCGTCCACGAGGCGCGGACGGCCGCCGGCGCTCCCCTCCTGCCGCTGCACCCCGGGCTGTCCTCGGCGGCCCGTACCTGGGCCACGACCATGGCGGCGGCCGGCACCATCTCCCACAACGTCGGCCTGGGGTCGGTCGTCACCGCGTCGAGGCTCACCGAGAACGTCGGCATGGGAGGTTCCGTCGACGCCATCCATCAGGCGTTCCTCGCCAGTGCCGGCCACCGCGCCAACCTGCTCGACACCAACGTGAACGCCATGGGCGTCGGCGTCGCCTACGCCAACGGGTACGTCTTCGTCGTGCAGGACTACGGCATGGTGCCGACGGCGCCGCCCAACCGCCCGCCGGACACGCCGACGGGCGTGACGCCCGCCCACGGCAGCATCGTCCAGGCCCCACCGGCCACGGTGTCGGCCCAATTCTCCGATCCCGACGGGAACCTGGGTCGCGTCCACTTCCTCGTCGTCAACGACCTCGGCCAGGTCGTACGCGAAGGCGACAGCGGGCAGGCGTGCTCCGGCTGCGTCGCCACGTTGGGGATGCCCAACCTCGCCGACGGCGTCTACGCCACCTACGCCTACGCCGCCGACGCCGCCGCGGCCTCGTTCTGGTCGGCCGCCCGCATCTTCGCGGTCGACCGCAACGCTCCGCTGGCACCCGCCGCACTGGCCCGGAGCGGCAACCAGGCCACCGCCGTGTACAGCGAGCCGGACGGCACGCCCGGCTGGGTCTACGTCTACCTGATCGGACCGAACGGCACGCTCGTCAGCCACGGCTGGACGGCCCAGGTGTGCTCGGGGTGCAGCGCCTCCTACGCCCTGCCCGGCATGACGCCCGGCACCTACACGCTCTACGCCGTGGCCTACGACGGGCTCGTCTCGCCCCTCGCCGGCCCGGTCTCGTTCGTGGTCTGAGGTGCGGTTGCAGCCCTAGACCGGGCCGTAGCCGCCGCGGCCCTGGACGGCGACGAGCTTCGGACGGATGGCAAAGACGTAGACGATGGCGACGATCCAGCCCGCCCCGCCGACCACGGTCAGCGCGGCGATCAGCACGATCCAGAGCATCTTGTTCTGGCCCGCCGCCAGCCACTCCGCGTCGGGCCTGCGGGCCGCGTCGACGATCGCCCAGATCAGGAACGCGAGCGCGAGGACGACCACGATCAGGACCACGACGACGACGACGACCTCGACGGGGCCGAGGTTCACGCCGGTCCCTCGCCCGGACCGGGGGCAGGATCGGCCGGTCCGCGCCAGGCCGGCGCAGACCCGATCAGCACTGCACGGTCAGTACAAGCCGCCGGATTGCGCGGCGATCAGCTTGGGCCGGATCGAGAGGAAGTAGATGAGGGCGACGACCCAGCCGAGACCGCAAAGGAAGGCGAGGACGATCATCAGCACCACCCATGTCGTCTTGTTCTGCCCGGCTGCCGCCCAGACGGCGTCCGGGCGCTGCAAGGCGTCGACGACCCCCCAGATGGTGAACCCGAGCGCGACCAGCCCAACAATGATGAAAACCGGCAACAGACTGTTGTCCATCCCGCCCCCTCGATCGATCCGCCTGTCGGATGGGCGGAGCGTAGCGGTGCGGTGATTCCCTCGCTCGCAGCGCTCGACGCCCGCAGTTCGGATCGCTGGTGGGGCCGTGATCCAGGCCATTCCGGCCCAGATCATGGCGCTGCCGACGTTGCAAACGCGAGGCTGATCACCAGGTGAGGATCGCGACGTTCAACACCCAACACGCCCGGCGGAACGCGCTCTGGGCCGCGACCGAGACCATGGCCGGTTACTGCGCGGGGCTGGAAGCCGACGTCCTGGCCCTCCAGGAGCTCGATGCCGGCGCCCCCAGGTCGGCGTGGGCGGACCAGGCCGCGGCGGTGGCCGACGCGGCTGGGATGAGCCACGTCTTCGGCCAGGCCCGCCGGGTCGTGCCGCTGGGCAGCCACGGGATCGCCCTCCTCGTCCGGGGCACGATAGAGGAGTCGCGCGTCCTGCCCCTGACCCACTGGCGGCGCCATCGGGGACGGTGCGCGGTGCTGGCCGTCGTCACCGTCGGTGACCGTCGACTGTCGGTGGCCGCGACCCACCTGTCGCCCCACCGGGGGGAGAACGTCGCCCAGCTCCGTACCGTCGTAGGTGAGCTGGCGTCCATGCCGGCTCCCCGTCTGCTGCTCGGCGACCTCAACCTCCTCGCTACCGAGGTCCTGCCGGTGATCGCCGGCGCCGGGCTGACCTTGGCCGACCCCTCGGCGCCCACGGTGCCCGCGGACGACCCCCGGTTCCGAGTCGACCACGTGGCCGTCGGTGGACTCACCGTCACCCGGGTGGAAGTGCTGGCCCGCCCTCCGGTCAGCGACCACTGCGCCGTGCTGGTCGAGGTGGGCTGAGGAGGATCGGAGGCCTACAAGCTGCGATGCGGGGAGGCAGGCACGCTGGTCAGGCCGCTGCGATTGACCGCACCCTCCGCGCTGGGTGACCATGGCGCATCTCCACCAATCGGCCCCGCGAACTGATCCACTACGCCTGGTGTCGGCGGGCCGGCGACGTCTGGCTTCGTCATCCCGACCGCGCCCGTGACGCGCTGGAGGCGGCGGCGCGCGCCGGCACGCTCGGCGCCACGGCGACGGGCCTGCTGGCCTGGCTCATCCTTTCCGGCGAGGGGGACGAGAAGAGCGCCGAGGCGGTGGCCAGGACGGCCCTGTCCCTCGGCGGCGACACCCGCTTCGCCACCGCTGTCCTCGCCGACGTCCTGTTGCGGCGCTGCGAGTACGACTCGGCGCTGGCCGTCCTCAGCGCCGCCCGCAGCCAGTTTCGTGGCATCCCGTGGTACGACCTGACCTATGCCGACGCCCTGCTCGAAGCCGGCCGGGTGGACGAGGCCGAGCTGGTCCTGGAGGACGTCGTCGACCAACCCACGCTCCGCCGTCACGCCCTCAAGCGGCTGTCCCGGCTGGCGTTGGACAGGGACGATCGCGCCCGGGCCCGGCGTTTCTTCGAGGAGCTGGTCGCCCTGGCGCCCGACTACCTGGTCTACGCCTCCGACTACGAGATCCTCGGCGACCTCCAGCTGGAGGCTGGCGACGCCGAGGCGGCCGAAGCCACCTGGCGCATGGGCGCGGAGATCTATCCCCGGCACCTGCCGCTGGCGACGAGGCTGCGCGAGCACTGCGGCGTCACCACGCCGTCCCGCCCGCCCCGGATCCCGGCGGTCATGGAGATCGACCTGGGAGTCCGCCGCATCCCGGTGCGCACCCGGTTCATCACCTGGCGGGTGGGCCTGGCCGAGACCATCGAGGAGGCCGTCGTCGGCCTCCGCCAGCCCGGCGACGTCATCGCCCTGTCCGAGAGCGCGGCCGCCGCCGGCCAGGGTCGGGTCCTCCCCCTGGAGCTGGTGCAGCCCGGACACCTGGCCCGGTTCCTGTGCCCCTTCGTCGGCAAGGCGGGGCCGCTCCACAGCCCGGCCGGCATGCAGGGGGCGATCATGGTCTGCGGCATGGGCCGCGTCGTGGCCGGGGCGGTGGCCGGCGCGGTCGGCAAGGCCGTCGGCCGCCAGGGCTGGTTCTACAGGGTGGCCGGGCCCCAGGCGGCCATGATCGACGACGTCGCCGCCTGCCTGCCGCCCCACGACCACCACCTCATCTTCGGGCCCCGCGACCCCGACGGCCTGGCCCGCCGCCTGGCCACCGCCCTCCACGGCAAGGTCGCCATCGTCGACGCCAACCACTCCAGCGGCGCCTGGGTGGTGGGTGCCTCGTACGGCGTCGACAGGGAATGGCTGTGCAGGGCCCTGGCCGACAACCCTGCCGGCAACGAGGACGAGCAGACACCCGTCGTGCTGGTCCGCCGGGTCATGGCCTGAGGGTTTGGGACGCGGCCTCGGCCACCAGTTCGGTGTGCCAGGGCTCCATGTCCTGGTGGACGGGCAGGGCCAGCAGCTCCTGACGAAGCGGGTCGAGCTCGGCGAACCCGTCCGTGTCCAGCAGCGGATGGGCCACCGGCCAGATCTCGATCGCCCGCACGCCCCAGGTGAGCAGCCCGGCGATGGCGGCCGAGCGATCGGCACACCGTACCGGTAGGTAAAGCGGGCACACGCCGGGCGGGAGGCGCCGGTACGCCTCCGGGCACAGCGGGTCGAGGGCCTCGGCCAGGGCGGCGTAGTTGGCCCGGCGCCGGTCGCGGATGCGGGCGACGGTGCCGTCGTCGAGGCCGGCGACGATCCGCTCGGTGAGCCGCGCCGGGCGGCGGGCGGCCCGCTCGACGTCGGCCACCTCCATGCCCCACTCCCCGATCACCGCCTCGGTGAGCCTGCCCTCGGCGGCGGCGGCGTCGGCCCGGCTCACCTTGGCCAGCGCCGCGACCGCCGGTTCCCGGATCGCCGCCTTCCCGGACAGCGCCGCCCGTCCGGCCAAAAGCGAGACCGTCGACCGAGCGACGCCCTTCGCCGGCGGCCGGCCGGGCGGCCGAGGCGGAGGAAGCACCCCCCCGGCCACCACGACGCCGCCGCCGTCGGGCACGCCGAGCGACTTGCGGGGGCAGAACACCGCGGCGTCTGCACCGGTGCCGAGCGGGAGGCCGTCGCCGCCGTCGGAGAACATCCCGTGGGCGACGTCCTCGATGACCAGGACGTTCGGCGGGCGGGACGCCAGCGGGAAGCCGAAGTGGGAAATGAGGTAGACGGCGTCGGCGCCGGCCGCCACCTTGGCCAGGTCGTCCTCGTCCACCTCCAGCGACGGCGCCACCCGGTAGAACACGACCTCAACCCCGGCCAGGCGGGCGGCGTCGACCTCGGCCCCGCAGTGGAACGACGGCATCGCCAGCCGGCGGCCCGGCCCCAGCCCGAGCGCCCGCAGGGCCAGCCAGACCGCACCCCGGCCGAGGTGGGTGAGGCGGAGTCCCGCCTCGGAGAAGGGGTAGGGCGCCCGCCCCGCCTGGCGGCGCCCGAGGACGTCGGCCACGCCGAGCGTCGGGTACACGCCGATCAAGGGCCGTGGGGCGTGCCTCACCGCCGGATGAGGATCCGCTTGAACACGGCGAGGTCCTCGACCCGCAGGACCTTGGCCGCGACCAGGAACGCGCCGAGCCCGAGCACGCCCCCTCCCAACAGCTCGACCAGCGCCCGCCCACCGCCCGGGTCCATCGTCCCCCGGGCTACGACCACGCCAGCCACCATCGCCGCTGCGGCAACGCCCGACGCGGCGAAGATCTTGCCCAGCTCGGCGAAGGTGTGACGGGCCTCCAGGCCCCCGATCCGGCGGGCCAGCACCACGCCGGCGAGCACCGCCCCGAACACGTAGCCCAGCGAGTGGGCGAGAGCCAGGCCGGGGACGCCCATGTGGGGGAAGAGGACGAAGTCGAGCACGACCGTCACCACGTTGCCGACCAGGTTCAGGTACGCGGGGGTCTTTGCGTCCTGGAGGGCGTAGAAGCCCCTGAGGAAGAGGAGGAACGCCGAGAACGGCAGCACGCCGACCGCGAACATGGCGAGCACGTCGGCGACGAGGTCGCTGCTGGCGCCGCTCATCACGCCCCGCTCGAGGAGGGTCTGGATCAGGGCCGGGCCGAGGACCAGGTAGGCGGCGGTGGCGGGGACGAGCAGCATGGCCATCGTCCGCAGGCCTTCGGCGGTGAGGGCGCGGAATGCGGCGTCGTCGCGGTCGACGTGTCGGGCGGCCAAGGCCGGTGTCAGGGCGGTCATGATCGACACCGCCGCGATCCCGTAGGGGAGCTGGAAGAAGGCGAAGGCGGTGAAGTAGGCCGTCGGACCACCCTGGATGCCGTTGGCCAGATAGAGGGACACGCCGAAGCCGATCTGGTTGACCACCACGTAGCCGAGGGTCCAGGCCGACAGGGTGGCCAGCCTTCGTACGGCCGGGTGGCGGAAGTCGACCTTGGCCCTCAGCTTCCCCGGCAGCCGCCGCACGAACGGCCAGAAGACGGCGGTCATGGCGGCAACGCCCGCGGTGGTGCCCAGGGCCAGCAGGAGCTTCTGGCCGGTGCTGCCACCCACGCTCTCGTTGGTGGGCGTGCCGGACACGAGCACCCCGAAGGCGAGGAACGAGGCGATCACGACCAGGTTGTTCACGATCGGGGCGAACATCGGGACCGCGAACCGGTCGTGGGCGTTGAGAAGCCCGCCGGCGATGGCGGCCAGGCCGTACAGGAGGATCTGGGGCGCGAACAGCCGCAGCATGAACGTGGCCAGCTCCTGCTGCGACGCCGCCTCCGGGCCCGAGAGCCGGGAGCTGAAGATGGCGATGATCCACGGGGCGGCGACGAAGGAGATGACGGTCACCGCCAGCAGCACCGCGGCGGCGGTGCTGACCAGGCGGGAGACGACGTCCCAGGCCTCGTCGTGGGGACGGGTGCGCAGCTCGGCCACCACGACGGGGATGAACACCGAGCTCAGCACGCCCCCGAGCACCAGCTCGTAGATGACGTTGGGCAGCGTGTTGGCGATGTTGTAGGTGTCGGCCAGGCGGGATTCGGCCACACCCATGGCGAAGGCGATGGCGGCGATGCGCCCGAGGCCGGTCAGGCGGGACAGGGTGGTGCCCACGGCCATGACCGCCGCCGACCGGGCCCGGTTGACCTCGGGCTGCGCTTCGGGCGGGGAAGGCGTCGCCCCGCCGCCGACGAGACCGGCCGGGTCGGCGCTCACCGGCGAGAGGCTACCGCCACCCGGGAGCGCCCCCACCCCCTCCGGGGGCGTCCCAGCCCTTGACGAGCGACTTGGGCGCACGCAGACGCCACGACTCGGTGATCAGCTCGCCGGCCTCGACGGGGTCGACCGCGTCGAGCCGGACGAGCACGATGGGCTGGCCGTCGTAGTGAGCAGTCGTGAAGAACTTCTCCGGCTCCGACGCGACGAGCGCCTCCTTCAGCTCGATCGACTCGACCCACACCACCAGCGCCTCCGGGCCCTGCCGGATCCACGTGAACATCCTGGGTTGGGTGCGCCAGGACGGGCACCCGTCGTAGGACTCCTTCTCGAACGCGCCGGGAAGGCCGAGGGCGACACGACGGACGTCGGCGGCGGTGATCACACCCCTACTGCACCAAAAGGCGAAAAGGCCGAAAACGGCCAACGAAAATCGACTCCGGACACGTGATCCCTCCGCCCTTGCCGGCGTCCGTCCTGGCGGCGGGCGGGAAACTTTACCCCCGCCGACGCGCCCACCTGGGCAGAACTCGGTACTCTCGGGCCTGGTGGGCCTCAGCGACCAGCTCAAGAGCTCGGGGGCACGAACGCCGGCCATGGTGCTCGGCATCCTGCTGATCGCTGCAGTCGGGCTGGCGGTGGTGGTGGCCAGGCAGGGACGCGGTCCCGACACCGTGACTGTGGTGCGGGCCTCGCCCGCCACCTCGTCGACTACAACCTCCACCACCGCGGTGGTGGATCCCTCGGCCTCGACGACCACCTCGACGCCGGGCGCCGCCGTCCCGACGGTCGTGACGCCACCCGGCACCGGCAGCCCTGGGCCGACGGGTCCCGCCATCACCGGGCCCGATCCGGTCGTGACCACCGCCGCCCCGCCGACACTGCCGTCCAACGAGACCCCCCAGTGCAGCCCGACGCAGGCGGACCAGACCCTCACTCCGGACAAGGCCAAATATGCCCCGGGCGAGCCCGTCTCCGTGACGGCGACGATCCGCAACCACTCGGAGACCTCCTGCGCCATCGCCAACCCCAACACCAACTGTTACCCGCTGTTCTCGGCCATCGCCTCCAACGGGGCCGAGTTCTGGCGGAGTGGCCCGGCACCCACTGGGCCGTGCTCGCCGCCGCCGCGGCAAACGCTTTTTCCGGGGGCGGCCGCCAGCTACACCGCCTCGTGGGACCAGTCGGACCGCAACGGGGGGCCGCGGGTCCCCGGCCTCTACACGATCCAGAGCCGCTGGTTGGCGTCGTCGAAGACCGCGACCCTCGAGCTCCTCCCGTAGTCGGCGCGGCTCGTGGCATGAAGATGGCAGGATAATGGCATGACGCGCGTCCGAGTAAGTACGACTGTTGACGGGGAGCTGTTGGCCCAGGCTCGGGAGCTGCGCAGGGGGGCTACGAACGCAGCCCTGCTCGACGAGGCGCTGCGAGCGCTCCTGGCCCGCCAGCGCGCCGGCGAGATCGACGCGTCGTACGCGGCCTACGACGAGCACCCGCTCGGCGAGCCCGACGAGTGGGGCGATCTGGCGTCGTTCCGCGAGGCGGCTGCGGCGTCGTGACCGCGCTGCCCAGGCGGGGTGAGGTCTGGTGGTCGGAGCTCCCCGAGATCGGCCGCCGCCCCGTGGTGGTGCTCTCGCGGGATGCCGCGATCCCCCGGCTGCGCCGCGCACTCGTCGCGCCCTGCACGACGACGATCCGCGGGCTCCCGAGCGAAGTCGTGCTCGATCCTCGCGGCGACCCTGTTCCCCGGCGCAGCGTCGTCAACCTGGACTCGGTCGAGAGTGTCTCCGTCGCTGTGCTCGTCGAGAGACTCGGCTTGCTGAGCAGCCCCCGGATGCAGGAGGTCTGCTCTGCGCTCGAAGTCGCCGTCGACTGCGGCAACTGACGATCTGGCGGCGGCCCGAACCCTTCGCAGGCCAGGGATTCGGCCGCCGCCGAGAGCCATCGGCGGGCCGCCAGCACTTTCGTGCCCGCCCGGGGGTCCGGACGAGCGAGAATGGGATAAACAAGAAGTCGATTCCTCGTCCATCCGACCGGACGTCCGGAGGTTCGAAGGCCCTGTGGTAACACGCTGCATGCCGCGATTCCGGCTGGCGATGACGGTCCTGGCGCTCCTGGCTGCCTCGGCCGCCTGCTCCCAGGTGAAGTCGCTCGCCACCGGTGAGTGCACCGGCGACAAGCCGTTCGTGCTGGTCATGGTCGATGGGTCCTCCACCCAGAACGATCCGGCGCTAATCGCCGAGCAGGTGGACGTGGTGACGGCCGTCGCCCGCCAGACGAGCGAGGACTGCGGCCGGCTGCGGGTCGAGCGGTTCCGGGGCTCGGCCAGCGACGTCGACCTCATCATCGACCGCGACGTCACGCCGGAGGGTTCCACCGCCGGCAACCGCGATCGCAACCGCGACGACCTGCTGGCGGAGGTCGAGCAGAAGGTGGAGCAGGGCCTCGCAGCGGCCCCGGCACAGGGCGGCAGCGATCCCGTGGGTGCCATGGGCCGTGGGGCCCGTATCCTCGGGCAGGAGGAACGGAAGCACCGCCAGCTGATCATGGTCACCGACGGCGTCCAGTCGAGCGAGCCCAACCTGGCCACCGACAAGCTCACCGCCGCCTCTGCCAGCAGTTTCGTCGACCAGGCCGGCACCCTTCCCGACCTCGCCGGCATCGACCTGGTCGTCACCGGCATCGGCCGGGTGTCCGGCCCCCAGCCCCCGTCGTCGTACATCAACGGGCTGGTGGCGTTCTACGAGGAGGCGTGTGCGCGCTCCGGGGCGGCGTCGTGCAAGGTCGTCGACGCCCTCGTCCTGCCGGGGGGCGGTTCATGAGCTCCCTGTCGTGGGACTTCCCGTCCCCGTCCACCAGCCCGAGCGACGACGGCGACGACCACGACGCCGACATCGGCGACGTCGATGGTCGGGGTCGGCCGGAGGGTGCTTCCGGCGACCACGACGAGGGCTCACTTGTCGATCTCATGGATCGGGAGCCGTCGGAGCGTGAGGAGATCGAGGCGCTGGAGCGGGAGCTGCTCGAGCAGCTCGGGCGAGACGAGATCGAGGCGCTGGAGGGTCAGCGACCGGTCCGGTCAGACCACGAGCAGCCAGAGCGGAACCAGCCCGAGCGGGAGCGGCCGGAGCAGGTGCACCCGATCGAGGCGCCGGACCAGGACCAGCTCGAGCGTGAGCAGATCGAGGCGATGGAGCGGGAGCAGTTGGCCCGGATGGAGCAACTCGGGAGGCCGGACGTCGGGTCGCCGGAGCAGACGGATCAGATGGAGGAGCTCGGGCGCGAGCAGCTCGAGGAGCTCGAGCGCGAGCAGCTCCGGCAGCTCGAAGGACTCGAGCGCGAGCAGCTCCGGCAGCTCGGGGAACCCCAGGTCGACGCCGCGCCCCGCCGGCCCGAACCGCGAACCGCTGCAACCCCGGGGCCCGACGTGCCGTCCTGGATGCCGCCGTCGGCAGCTGTCGCCGGCGGGCGGCCCGAGGTCGACGCCGACGCCCTGGCCGACCGGTTCCTGGCGGCTGCCACCGAACGCCGGGCCCTCGACGCGGCGACGACCGGCCAGCCCCCGCCTGCCACTGAATATCGTGAGCTGAGCGAGCCGGCCAGGGCCGCCCGGGCGATCGTCGACCAACGCCACAGGAACCTGATCGAGGCCAACGCCCTGCTGGCCGACGCGAGAAGGGTCCTGGCGCCCATCGCCTATCGCGGGCTCTCGGACCGCACCTACCTGCGCCGAAAGATCATCCTTGGGATAGGTGAGGCCGTGAGCCTGGCTGTCGCCTTCTCGACCGCGTTCGACGTCGCCCCGCTGGAGGGGCTGCTGCTGTCCGGGGCCATCGCCCTGGCCTTCGTGATCGCCGGCGACCTGGGGGGCATCCTGCGCCTCACCGCCGAGAGGTCCCGGCTGTCGGCCGCCGTGGAGGACGGTGTGGTGAACCTCGATCCGAGGTACCTCCACATCCTCTATTACGACCGACAACCGTGGCTCTCGATCGTCGGCGGAGCGACCGCCGCCCTCTTCGCCGTGGCCGCGGTGTCCGTCGGTGTGCTCCGAGCCGCCAACCAGGGCAGCCTCGGACTGGCGGCCGGGCTCGGGTTGCTCACCGTCAGCCTGGCCGTCGCAGCCGCGGTGTCGAGCTGGCAGCACGCCAGCCTCGGCGCCGAGATCATCGACCACCTGCAGCGCGAGGAAGAGCAGGCAGGCAGCCGCCTGAGGCGGGCCGCGGCCGCAAGGGTGCTGCGCAATCCCCAGATCCTGACCGCCGCGCCCACTGACGCGCTGGAGGTGCCGTGGCAGGCGCCGGAAGCGGACACGCCCTGGCAGGCGGCGACCTTGGGTTCGCAGGCGCCGAACATGGACTGGCAGACGCCGGACGTCGACCGGCAGGCGCCGAGAGCCGAGAAGCGGGCGAAGCGGCCCAAGCGCGGCGGGCGAGCCGAGCGGGAGAAGCCCGCCAAGGGGGAGAAGCGGGCCGGCGGCCTGGTGGGAGCGACTGCGGCCAGAGGAGCCCTGGCCCTGGCCAGCCTCCCCGGGAAGTTCCGCCGATCGGAGAAGAAGGCTGCCAAACGAGAGTCCGCCGCCGCCGACGACTACGACTCGGGCCCGGGTCCGGGGGCGGGTGGCGAGAGCGCCGGCCCGATCTCGGACGTCACCTTCACGCCACCCGTGAGGATCCAACGAAAGTTCCCGTGACCAGGGCCGGGCTGGTCCTCGTCGCGCTGGCGCTGCTGGCCGTTGGGTCGGCGTGCGGCGGATCGTCCTCCGACCAGCCGAGCGCCTCGGCGACAACCGTCGCCTCGACGGTGCCGCCGACGACGCCGGGCGGGGTGGCCCGGCCCGGCATGCCGACGGTGCCCACCGTCGAGCGCTCCATTCCCGGAGCCTCCACCCGCGAGGCAGTGGTCGAGGGCCGGCCGGCCGTGATCGTGACCCTGCCGGAGACCGTCCTCTTCGACACCGGGGAGGCGGTGTTGCGAGCGGACGCCTCGCCGTCGCTCCAGGCCGTGGTCGATCTCGTCGGCGACCACCCCGGCGCCCGCACCGAGGTGCAGGGGCACACCGACTCGGTCGGGTCGGCCGACTACAACCAGTCGCTGTCGGAGCGACGGGCGACGGCGGTGGCGGACTGGCTCGCCGGCCATGGCGTGGATCCCGGCACCCTCACGACGGCCGGCTTCGGCGCCACCCGACCGGTCGCCGACAACGCCACCGCCGAAGGCCGGCAGGCGAACCGGCGGGTCGAGGTCGTCGTCCACCTGGCCTGAGGGCTTCATCCGAACTGGTGACGCTCAACCGCGCCAGGCGCGGTCCTGTGTCACCAGTTGCGCGGCAGACGCCGCCGCCCCGCGTGCGCGTAGCCTGGGGCGCGTGCCACCGATCGGCGGAGGCCCTACGTTGCTCGAACGTCGCTGACGCGTCGCGTGGAATGTGACCGGCTCGGAGGTCGACCAGGCGATCGCGGCCGCAGTCGAAGCCGTGGGGGGCGGGACGTCCAGCTCGGTCGAGCGCGACGTCGAGGGCGGAGCGGACTGGCAGGTGGAGATCTCCATGGCGGACGGCACCACCCTCGAGGTCAGTGTCGATGACTCCAACGCGGTCGTGGTCGTCGAGCCGGATGCGCCCGAGAGCGATGACGACGACGAGCCCGACGATTACGACGACGTGGGGCGGTAGGCGACCACCACCGACCCGGCCCGGCCGCCTACGCGCCGACCGTGCAAATACCTGGACACGTTCCAGGTTCCTGCACGGTCAACTGAAGACTTCGTCAAGGCGGTCGCCTGCCTCCCGGTGCTGGTCGGTGACGGTGTGGGTGATGGTGCCGAGGCCGCTCCCAACGTCCGCGTGGCCGAGCCGCTCCTGCATGACCGTGTGGTCTCCCACGACGACCCGGCCGACCGCCTGGGCGGTGTGGCGGAGGCCCTTGGGGGTGATGCGGGGGACGCCGGCCGCCTCGATCAGTGAGTCCATCAGGCGTCGGAAGTTGTTGGGGTCGACCCACCCGCCGAGGACGGTGGTGACGACCAGGCCGGAGTCTTTCCAGGCCGGTCCGGCGGACTCGGCCTCGGACTCCTGACGCGTGCGGTGCGCCGCCAGCACCTTGGCGGTGGCGGCACCGAAGGTCACCGCCCGGGTGCTCCGGGCGGTCTCGAGCTGCTTGATCACCGGTCTGCCCCGTTCCACCGACAGCTGCTGGGCGACCTCGAGCTGGCGTCGCAGCAGATCGACGTCGGACCATCGCAGACCCAGGATCTCGCCTCGACGGAGACCGGTGACCAGGCTCAGGTGGAACGCGGCGTACAACCGGTGACCCGACGCGGCAGCCAGGAATGTCCGGGCCTCCTCGAGGGTCCAGCCCAGCTTCTTGTGGTCGCGGTCCGGCTTCGGCGGCGGGGTGAGAACCATCGGGTTGCGGGCCAGCCGGCCCCGCTGCACCGCCTCCTCCATCGCCATCGACAGCACCTTGCGCACGAGCCGGGCCGAGGTCGGTCCGAGCCGGGGCTTGCCGAGATTGTTCACAGCCGTGAGAGCCGTGACCCAGTCGTCGGCCACCTCCACCGTGAAATCGCAGAGGCGCACCGCTCCGACGAGCGGGACGACGTGGCGGCGTACGGCCCAGGAGTACTGATCGAGCGAGCTCGTCTCCACCCGTCCCTTCTTCAACGGGAGCCACACCTGTTCGAGGAACTGGCCGACCGTCTCGGTCCCGGTTCCGGCCCGTCCGGCCAACACCGAGGCCCGGTACCTCGTCGCCGCTCGCCTGGTGGGCAGCGTGGCGAGCTGCTTGACCCGCCGTCGGCCCGTCACCGGGTCGTGCCCGGCCTGTCGCACAACCCACTTGCCGCGCTGCTTCTGCACCTCCGGTTCGCCCACCGTGATCCACTCCACGCCGACCGATTCTAGGCCCGGAGCGAGAATTTCTACATACATCCTGCATACATTGGACTGAGACAGCGAGAGGGGGTGCTCAGCGCACCCCCTCTTACCTGCTCTTTTGCGGTCGGGCTGGGGAGATTTGAACTCCCGACCTCTTGACCCCCAGTCAAGCGCGCTAACCAAGCTGCGCCACAGCCCGTCTCTGTGTCGATGGTAGTCCGCTCCGAAGCGCATAGAACGGGTCCGGTCGGCAACACTGTGCGCATGACCTTCACCACGAAGAGGCTCTGCGGGGTGCTTCTCGGCGTTCTCGTCGCGCTGACGGCGACGCCTGCCTGGGCGGCGCCGCCAAGCATCAAGTTCGGCCCCCCCGGCGTCGGCGTCGGCGGACCCGATCCCATCCCGGCGGGAGCGGGGGCGGGGGCGGCGCCATCGACCCCGGCATCCCCTGTCATCGCCTCGCCCGGGCCGGTCACGCCTCTCGCGGTCGAGCAGAAGCTGGAAGCGTTGCACTACTTCGTCGGCTCCGCGGACGGTGTCATCGACGACGTCGCCGGCTCCGCGGTCATGGCCTTCCAGAAGGTCCACGGGATGGAGCGCACCGGCGAGTACTCCGACTCGGTGGGCGCCGCCATCCTGGCCACCACCACCGGCCCCGCTCCCCTCGTCCCAGGCGGCGAGGCCCACCGGATCGAGATCGACCTCACCCGCCAGGTCCTCTTCCTCTATGACGGCGGCGCCCTCAGCTGGATCCTTCCGGTCTCGTCGGGCACGTCCAGCACGCCGACCGTCACCGGCTCGTTCCACATCTACAGCCAGCGGTCGGGTTGGGAGACCAGCCGCTACGGCCGGCTGTACAACTCCCAGTACTTCGTGGGCGGCTACGCCATCCACGGGTCGCTGTCGGTGCCCAACTACCCGGCGTCGCACGGGTGCGTGCGCATCTCCATGGCCGCCGCCGACATCCTGCCCGACCGCATCCACATCGGCACGCCGGTGCACGTGCTCGGCTAGTCGGCCGAGCTACGTGAAGTGGTGGATGGCCCACTCCACGCCCTGCACGGCCCGCCACCCGAGGTAGAGCACGACCGCCAGCACCAGCAGCTTCAGGTGCCAGGGGGTCTTCGGGGCCTCGCCGATCTCGGCGTGGCAGGTCGGGCACTCACCGTCGCCTTCGAGCTCCTCGGCCTTCCAGTAACGGCTGCAGTCGTCGCACCACGGCATCCAGGTGGGCCAGGTCAGATGCGCCGGATGGCGAGGATTGCGACGTCGTCCCGGAGCGGGACGGTGGCGAAGTCACGGGCCGCGGCCAGCAGGCTCTTGCACAAGACGTCGGCCGCCACCCTGGGGTCGCGGCGGACGTGCTGGGCGATCCGCTCCTCGCCGAAGAGGGCGTCGCCGGCCCGGGCCTCGGTCAGCCCGTCGGTGTAGAGGATCAGCAGGTCACCCGGCTCGAGTGACACCTCGCGGCTGAAGTACGAGGCTTTGGGGTCGAGGGTGAGCATGGGCCCGGTCGTGCGCAGCGGCCGCACCTCGCCGTCGTGCCACAACCACGCCGGCGGGTGGCCGGCGGAGGCGTGGCGGAGGGTGCCGGCCGTCTGGTCGAACACCGCCACGCACAGGGACACGAACTCCTCGGCACCGGTCTGGGCGGAGATGACGGCGTTGAGCTGCTCCAGGGCCTGGGCCGGGTCGCGGTACTGGCGCAGGAACACCCGGAGCAGGTACTTGACCTGGAAAGCGGTGATGGACGACTCGATGCCGTGGCCGGAGACGTCGCCGATGACCGCGGCCAGGCGTTTGGGGCCGATCGACACGACGTCGAAGAAGTCGCCGGCCATGAACCCGTCGCCGGGCTCGTAGGCCCGGCCCACCTCGAAGCCCTCGAAGCCCGGCAGGTCCATCGGCGCCAGGCGGGCGGCCCAGTGCCGGGGGGCGAGGTCCTTCTGGTCGAGGACCTGGGCGGCCTTGGCCTCCTGGCGGGCCTGCTCCTCGATGAAGCCGGCCTGATCGAGGAACTTCCGCCCGTACACCACCGAGATGGCGATCGGCACGACGCCCAGCACCACCGCCACCCCGACCAGCACCGCGTTGGCGAACGACGCCGCCGCCGCGACGGTGGCCGCGACGGAGTACAGCAGCGTGGTGTGGAGCTCCTTGCGGTAGGCGCTGTGGGCCAGCTGGGCCGCGATCTGGCTCCCGGGCCGGTCCGCCTCCATGCCCCTGCTGAAGCGCCGCCACGACTTCTGGAGCCTTCGGGCCGACCGTCCCCATATGAACGCGGCCCCGATGCACCCGGCCGACACCAGCAGAAGGACGGGATACTCCACCGACATCACGGAAATGCTACTGGTCCCTCAGCGGGCGCGGCGGCGCACGCGGAACTTCAGGGGCGTGGGGCCGAAGTCGAAGTGCTCGCGGATGCGACGCTCCAGGTACCGCAGGTAGGGCGCCGGCAGGGCCTTGGTGGAGAACACGACGAACGTGGGCGGGTCGGTGGTGCCCTGGGTGATGTAGAGGATCTTGCCTCCGGGCGCCGGCTGGGCCGCCTGGGCGGCCTGGATCACGAGGTTGAGCTGCCGGGTGGGGACGCGGCGGTGGTAGGCGGAGATGGACTCGTCGATGGCGGGGATCAGCTTGTGCGCCCCCTTGCCGGAGAGGGCGCTGATCTTGACCGTGGGCGCGTAGCCGAGGAAGGCGAGCCGGTCGGCGGACTGGTCGACGACCTCGGCCCGCTTCTCGGCGGCCAGCAGGTCCCACTTGTTCAGGATGATGACGACCGGGCTGCCGGCGGCGTCGATCCGCTCGGCCAGGCGCTGGTCCTGATGGGTGACGCCCTCGGTGGCGTCGATCACCAGGCAGGCCACGTCGGCCCTGTCGATGGCCTGCAGGGCCCGGACCAACGAGTAGTACTCGGCACCCTCGCCGATGCGGCTCTTGCGCCGCATGCCGGCGGTGTCGATGAAGCGGACGGGGCCGGCGTCGGTCTCCACGACCGTGTCGATGGTGTCGCGGGTGGTGCCGGGCAGGTCGTGGACGATGGACCGCTCGTCGCCTATCAGCCGGTTGAAGAGGGTCGACTTGCCCACGTTGGGGCGTCCGACGATGGCCACGCCGGGGACCTTGACCCCGCCGTCGCCGGGATCCGGCTCGGCGGCCTCGGGCGGGGGCGGCAGGAGTTCGACCACCGCGTCGAGCAGCTCGCCGCTCTGGCGGCCGTGCAGTGCGCTCACCGCGATGGGGTCGCCCAGGCCGAGGCGGGCGAACGTCCAGGCGTCGGCCTCCCGCTGGGCGCTGTCGACCTTGTTGGCCACGACCACGACCGGCCGTCCCGAGCGGCGGAGCACCTCGGCCACCCTGTCGTCCTCGTCGGTGAGCCCCACGGTGACGTCGAGCACGAAGAGGATGACGTCGGCGGTGGCGATGGCCTTCTCGGCCTGGCGGCTGACCTGGGCGTCGAGCGAGTCCCCGCCGGCGAGCCAGCCACCGGTGTCGACGAGCATGAAGTCCCGCCCGGCCCAGTCGGCCTCGATCTCCTTGCGGTCGCGGGTGACGCCCGGGTGCTCCTCGACGATCGCCTCCCGCCGGCCGACGATGCGGTTGACCAGGGTCGACTTGCCCACGTTGGGGCGGCCGACGACGGCCACGACCGGCAGGCTCGTTGTCGTATGGGTCGCCGTCGGCGTGGAGGTGGTGGTCATGCGCCCAGGGCCTTTCGCAGGGAGATACCGTCGGTGACGACGATCTCCACGGGGCGGGGTAGCGCGTCGGGGCCCGTGCCGTCCAGGAAGAGCCCGTTGGAGAGGCAGACGTCGGGAAGCAGGTAGCGGTGGCCCTCGGGCTCGGCCGCCAGGGCCCGGGCCAGGTCCTCCCCCACCAGCAGCCCGGTGACGCCGATGTTGCCGCCGAAGAAACGGTTCTCCACGGGGATGACCCGGACGTCGGGCCGGTCGAGCCCGGCGACGAGGGGCTCGAGGACCCGGGCGCCGTACTCGCCGGTGAGGATGCCGACGGGCTGGCTGCTCTTCGGCTGGGAACTGGTTCCACACAGCAGGGCCTGGCCCCGTTCTGTGGAACCAGTTCGCTCGGCGCGGTAGCCGTCGGCGGGGGCGCCGTCGACCCAGGCGAAGAAGCCGGGCTGGACGCCGATGGCGTCGCCGCCGCACCGGCCGAGCAGCTCCTCCTCGAAGGCCCGGGCCATGCCCACGCCGTCCTCGTGCTGGGGGAATCCCTCGTAGGCCTCGGCCGGCGGGAAGGGACGGCCGGCCAGGAGGTAGTACTCGTCGGCGGCGAAGGCCACCCGACGGCCGACGGTGGCGAGGAACACGGCCTGCCAGTCCTCGACGGCGTCGACGACGGCGAGCGCCTCGTCCTGGGTGTGCGGTCGCATCGAGCCCTCGGCCGAATAGCGGCTGACGCCGAGCGGGACGATGCAGGCGGTGGCCAGCTCGGGAAAGCGGTCGAGGATGCCGGCCAGAGTGTCCTCGAGCACGTCGCCGTCGTTCACGCCCGGGCAGACGACGACCTGGCCGTGCACCTCGATCCCGGCGTCGAGGAGGGCGCGCAGCCAGCGCAGGCTGGTGGCGCCGCGGCGGTTGCGCAGCATCCGGGCCCGGACGTCGGGGTCGGTGGCGTGGATGCTCACGTTGATCGGGCTGAGGCGCTCGGTGACGACCCGCTCGAGGTCGAGTTCGGTGAAGCGGGTGAGGGTCGTGTAGTTGCCGTAGAGGAACGACAACCGGTAGTCGTCGTCCTTGACGTACAGGCTCTTGCGCAGGCCCTTCGGCAGCTGGTGGATGAAGCAGAACTCGCAGTGGTTGTCGCAGGTCTGCACTCTGTCGAACAGGGCGGACGAAACCTCGGCCCCCAGCGCCGACCCCTCGGCCTTGGGCACCTCGACGCTGAGGTCGAGGCCGCCTCGGCGGACGTCGAGCTCGAGGTCGGCCTCGTCGGCCAGCAGGCGCCATTCGATGACGTCGCGCGGCTGGCGACCGTTGAGGGAGAGGACCTCGTCGCCGGGGAGGAGACCTGCCCGTTCGGCCGGGGATCCGGGCGCGACAGCGACGACGACAGGTGCAGGCACGCCTCCCAGGATACGGCCCCTGCTGCGCGATCCGGACGAAGTACGGATGTAGGGGGCGGGGCGGGGCCGGTAGCGTGGACGGTATGGCCGTCGACCGAGTGCTGCTGGCCGCGCCGCGCGGCTTCTGCGCAGGCGTGGAGATGGCGATAAAAGCCCTGGCCTGGATGGTGCGGGTGTTCGAGCCGCCGGTGTACTGCTACCACGAGATCGTGCACAACCAGCTCGTCGTCGACCGGTTCCGGCGACTGGGCGTGGTGTTCGTCGACGACGTGTCGGAGGTCCCCAAGGGTGCGCCCCTGATGCTCAGCGCCCACGGATCGGCGCCCGAGGTCGTGGCCGCCGCCCGGGGCAAGGGCGGGTTCGTCGTTGACGCCGTCTGCCCCCTCGTCACCAAGGTCCACCACGAAGTGAAGGTCAGGGCCGGCAAGGGCTACTCGATCCTGTACGTGGGCCACGAGGGCCACGACGAGGCGGTGGGCACCATGGCGGTGGCGCCCGACACCATCCACCTGGTCGAGTCCGACGCCGACGTCGCCGACCTGCCCGACCCCGGCGGACCGGTGGCCCTGCTGGCCCAGACCACGCTCAGCCACCACGACTGGGCGGGTGTGCTGGAGGCGGCCCGCAAGCGGTTCCCCGAGCTGTGGATGCCCGGCCGCAGCGACCTCTGCTTCGCCACCACCAACCGTCAGTCCGCGCTCACCCGCATCGCCGAGTCGGCCGACGCCATCGTGGTGATCGGGTCGGCCAACTCGTCCAACACCGTCGCCCTCGAGAAGGTGGCCAAGGCCGCCGGCTGTCCGCGCGTCTACCGCGTCAACCGGGCCGACGAGCTGCCTGACGACTTGTCGGGCACGGTCGGCGTCACCGCGGGGGCGTCGGCGCCGGAGGAGCTGGTCACCGCCGTGATCGACCGGCTGGCCCCCGTACAGGGCGTCGAGCTGGTGTCGGTGACCGACGAGGACGAGTACTTCCCGCCGCCCAGGGAGCTGCGCGAGCTGCTGGTGGCCCTCGACACCGTCGTGAGCGTCAGCCTGGGCGGTGCGGCGCCGACGGCGTCGCCCTTCGCCGACGATCGCGTGGTAGCCGCCAGCGACGTGCTGGCCGCCCTCGCCGGCTGACCGTCCGGTCAGTCGCTCCGCCAGCACCCGCTCGCGCCAGCGGCGGACGCTCATCACGTCGAAGCGCTCGCCGACGAAGTTGATCTGCGTGGCCGGCCAGTCGCCGGTCGTTCGCTGGTGCCGCAGGAGCTCGCCGATCTCCATCCATTCGATCTCGCCCGCGGAGTCGCCGACCACGAGCATGACGGGAAATGCCTGGTCGGCCCAGTAGTCGGCGTGCCTGGCCTTGTCGATCCGGAACACCTGAGCGTCGTCCCGCTTGCGGTGCCTGAGGTGCGAGTCGCCGGACTTGAGCTGGAGGTAGAGCCTCCGACCCGTCGCCTGGCCGTCGTCGGACTTGAACTCGATCTCGACGTCGATCCCGTGGTCGCCGACCGTGATCTCCCGCGCGATCTGCCCGGCTCTGGCGACCGTCGAGTAGACGTCGCCGACGAGGACCCGCTCGCGGCTCTCCGTGTCGAGCACGACTTGCGACGCCCTCCGCATCTCCTCGACGCGAGCCCGGACGTCGTCGCTGGCCAGGAGCTGCTCGATCTCGTCCCAGAGCGGCACGCGGCCCTCGCAGTAGGCACAGCCGATGTCGTCCTTGCCTTCGAGCAGCCGCTTCAGCGCCGTTGCCCGATTCTCGACCGGTGTCGAGCACGCGGGGCAGATGTAGGTACGCAGGCGTGTCACGCCCGTGGCCTCAAGGTGGTCGTGGACGTACTTGGCGAGGAGAACCTGGTCGCTGGTGGGCGTGCCTGGGTCGCAGTGGATCTCGAGCTCGGCGGTACCGTCGGCCTTGGGGACGAGCCGAACGCCGATCTCGTGGCCACCGACCGTCCTGAAATCGGCGGCGTTCCGCCACAATTCTGTGCTCTCGAAGGGCTCGGTGTGGTGGAGGCGAACGACGAGCGTCGCGTAGACCTCGTCGATGAAGCCGCTGAACCGGTACGTCATGAAGAACTGTGGCTGGGTGGGCCGGTCCGGGCGCTCGCGCCGGAAGTAGCTGGGGAAGACGAGCATCGTCGGTCGCTTCCCGGTTGGGTGCTGGTCTCGAAGGCAGATCGCCCGCTCGACGAGCTGCTTGTGCATGGCGTGGAGAACGATCCTCTCGTCCGCTTCCGGCAGCCGCACGAAGTCCTGCGGGTAAACGAGGTCGCCGCGAAGGACCCGTTCCTCCAGGATGCAGCCTCGCTCGTAGGGATCGTCACGAAGGCTCTTAATGACGGCTTGGGCGTAGGCGTTGAGCAGCTCGGGTTGGAGGAGCACGTAGTCGCCGAATCCCAGAGCCATGACCGCCCCGGGCCCAGCGAGGAGCCCGACCACGGCGTCGAGCTCGTCGGGCTCGAAGGGGCCCACCTTTCCAGGCAGCCAGTCCCGCAGCTCCTTGGTGGAGGTGAGCGCCCGACCGCCGTCCCTCAACGCCAGGATCTCCTGCTTGAGTCGGCGGAAGGTCTCGGGTGACGACCTCCACGGGATCCTCGTCCAGTCGATGGCCTCGACGATGGCGTCCCGCAGTTCCCCGCATCGGACATCGGCCTTGGCGCTCGTCTCGATGTAGGTGGCGAAGCCGGCGGCGGCTCGGAACTCGTCGAGCTGGGCGCCACTCAGGCGCACCGGGTTGATGTCGGTCCGGGCCGCCACGAGGATCTTCGGGAATTCGTCGCCAGATGCCGACAACGCACGGTTCCAGTCCCAGAGGCGGGCGACCACGTCGTCGCGCTGGCCGTCGAAGACCAGGACGGCCAGCGCCGTGTCACGCATGTAGAGCTGGTGGATCAGGCGCTGATCGGCCTGACC
Organism: uncultured Acidimicrobiia bacterium; assembly: GCA_963825765.1. Lineage (GTDB taxonomy): Bacteria > Actinomycetota > Acidimicrobiia > Acidimicrobiales > AC-14 > CAWGUU01. The sequence goes on along the minus strand of CAWGUU010000009.1, from coordinate 296,887 downwards.
GCCGAAGTCCCAAAGCCAGATCTCGCGGTCGACATCCGGTTCGGTAGCCGCCGGGGCAGTGGATGGATGCACCAGGAAGCGGGTGGCCCAAGCACCGATCGTCGACTCGGATGGCTCCCAGCGATCGTGGGCGAGCCTGATCGCCAAGCCGCTCTTGCCGGCCTGGCTCTCGCCGACGAGCACGACCTTGGCGTTGGAATAACTGACCTGGGCGGCGCTGGGCCGGGTAGGGGCCTCGACGACCTCTGATCCCCAGATGCGCAGGACGTTGTTCGTTGCCGCAGACAACACCGTCCTGCCGTCGGGGTGGTAGGCGACGCTCCACACCTCGGCGGTGTGGCCTTCGAGGACGCGCTGGCAGGCGCCGGTGGCCAGGTCCCACACCCGCACCGTGTTGTCTCCGGACCCGCTCAGGGCGTGGGTGCCGTCGGGGTGGTAGGCGATGCTCCACACCGCGGCGGTGTGGCCTTCGAGGACCGCGCTGGCAGGCGCCGGTGGCCAGGTCCCACACCCGTATCGTGTTGTCGTCGGACCCGCTCAGGGCGTGGGCGCCGTCGGGGTGGCAGGCGACGCTCCACACCGCTGCGGTGTGGCCTTGGAGGACGGCCTGGCAGGCCCCCGTGGTCAGATCCCACACCCGCATCGTGTTGTCGCGGGACCCGCTCAGGGCGTGGGTGCCGTCGGGGTGGTAGGCGACGCTCCACACCCCGGCGGCGTGGCCTTCGAGGACGCGCTGGCAGGCGCCGGTGGCCAGGTCCCACACCCGGACCGTGTTGTCGTCGGACCCGCTCAGGGCGTGGGTGCCGTCGGGGTGGTAGGCGACGCTCCACACCGCTGCGGTGTGGCCTTCGAGGACGGCCTGGCAGGCCCCCGTGGCCAGGTCCCACACCCGCACCGTGTTGTCTCCGGACCCGCTCAGGGCGTGGGTGCCGTCGGGGTGGTAGGCGACGGCACCCACCCCGGCGGTGTGGCCTTGGAGGACGCGCTGGCAGGAGCCGGTGGCCAGGTCCCACACCCGCACCGTGTTGTCGTTGGACCCGCTCAGGGCGTGGGTGCCATCGGGGTGGTAGGCGACGCTCCACACCCAGTCGCTGTGGCCTTCGAGCACGCGCTCGCAGGCCCCGGTGGCCAGGTGCCACACCCGCACCGTGTTGTCGTTGGACCCGCTCAGGGCGTGGGTGCCGTCGGGGTGGTAGGCGACCCTCCACACCCGGCCGGTGTGGCCTTCGAGGACGGCCTGGCACGCCCCGGTGGCCAGGTCCCACACCCGCACCGTGGTGTCGCCGGCCCCGCTCAGGGCGTGGCTGCCGTCGGGGTGGTAGGCGACGCTCCACACCCCCCCGGTGTGGCCTTCGAGGACCGCCTGGCAAGTGCCGGTGGCCAGGTCCCACACCCGCACCGTGTTGTCGCCGGACCCGCTCAGGGCGTGGCTGCCGTCGGGGTGGTAGGCGACGCTCCACACCCCGTCGCTGTGGCCTTCGAGGACGGCCTGGCAGGCCCCGGTGGCCAGGTCCCACACCCGCACCGTGCTGTCGCCGGACCCGCTCAGGGCGTGGGTGCCATCGGGGTGGTAGGCGACGCTCGACACCCCGTCGCTGTGGCCTTCGAGGACGGCCTGGCAGGCCCCGGTGGCCAGGTCCCACACCCGCACCGTGTTGTCGTCGGACCCGCTCAGGGCGTGGGTGCCGTCGGGGTGGTAGGCAACGCTCCACACCCCGGCGCTGTGGCCTTCGAGGACGGCCTGGCAGGCCCCGGTGGCCAGGTCCCACACCCGGACCGTGTTGTCGTCGGACCCGCTCAGGGCTTGGGTGCCGTCGGGGTGGTAGGCAACGCTCCACACCCCGGCGGTGTGGCCTTCGAGGACGGCCTGGCAAGCCCCCGTGGTCAGATCCCAAACCCGCAAGGTGAAGTCGCCGGACCCGCTCAGGGCGTGGGTGCCGTCGGGGTGGTAGGCGACGCTTCGCACCCAGTAGGCGTGGCCGAGCGACAGCGCTCGCCCGCGTCGTCCGTGGAGCGCCAGCCCTGGCGGGTCGGCAATATCGGCTGAAGGTGTGCACGAACGGACGAGCTGGTCGATCGCATCCTCGTTTCGGTCGCGCCAATCCACTGCTAGGAACTGGGCCAACGAGTCCGGATGCGTCTCGCGGTCCAGCCGGAGCGGAATGAACCGCCTGTGTCGGTTCAGGGGGTCCCGGAATCGGAACGTCTGGCTCTCCAGGGCCGCCCAGTCCGAGGCGAGGGCGTGCTCGGACATGCAGAGCACCAGGACCGCAGAACCCTCGAGCCCCTCTTCGATCCTGTGCGGGATCGAGTCTCCGGGCTGGATCTCCCAATCGTCGAACCAGACGCGCAAGCCGCGATCCCGCAGGCGGGTCGCGAGGTCCCGAACGGCCTCCCTGTCCCGCGCGCTGTAGCTCAGGAAGACGTCGTGGGTGACCGCCATCTCCCCATTATGGGCTCGGACCCGACAAACCTGGTCGGTCAGTCCGAGGCCGAGGTGGCCCCGCCCGCCTTCAGTTGGGCCTCGTCGAAGAGGCGCTGCAGCTCCTTCTCCAGCTCGAGGGTCTTCTCGTGGATCGCCTTGCGCGACGGGCGGCTGCGGCCCTCGACCGGCGTCGGCGGCTCGATCGGCGGCCCCACGATCATCCGGATCCTGCGGGGCCGGGGAAAGTGCACGCCCTTGCCCATGGCCCGCTCGCTGCCGCCGATGCCCACCGGGACGATCGGCGCCCCCGACCGGGACGCCACGTAGGCGGGCCCCTCGAACAGGTCCTCGATGACGGGGCCCGCCTTGCGGGTGCCCTCGGGGAACAGAACAGTGCCGTGGCCGGCCTTCAGCACCGCGATCGTGATCGTGAGCGCCTGCCGATCGGCCGTGCCCCGCTCGACCGGGTACGCCCCCATGCTCGAAATGATCCGCCCGAACCACTTGTGCTTCCAGAGTGACGATTTGCCCATGTACTTCAGGTGGCGGCGGGTGACCGCGGAGGCCAGGGCGAAGTCGAGGTTGGAGCGGTGCACCGGCGCCAGAATGAAGGGGCCGTCGCTCGGGATGTTCTCCCGTCCCTCCACCTTCAACCGGAAGTAGAACCGGCCGAGCACGACGATCAGGACCCGCACGAGCTCGTAGAGCGCGCTCCCCATCAACCGGTCCCGGCTGCCTCAGACGCACGGAACAGGTCGACGATCTCGTCGACGACCTCGTCGACGCCTCGCCCGGTGCTGTCGACCACGACCGCACCGTCGGCGACGACGAGGGGCGAGGCGGCCCGGGTGGAGTCGATGAGATCCCGCCGGCGAACGTCGTCTGCGGTTTCGTCCTCCCGTCGGCGGGCCCGTTCCTCGGCGCTGGCGGTGAGAAAGACCTTGAGGATGGCGTCCGGGAACACCACGCTGCCGATGTCTCTGCCCTCGACGACCCCGCCGCCGTGCGCCGCCGCCCACTCCCGCTGCAGGCGGACCAGCTCGGCCCGAACCTCGGCGTCGGCGGCCACCTGGCTCACCGCCCGGCCCACGTCGGGGCTGCGGATCTGGTCGGTGACGTCCTCGCCGTCGAGCGTGACCCTCTCCCCCACCTCGATGACCACGCTACGGGCCACCGTCGCCGCCTCCTCGTCGCCCCGCCGCAGCAGGGCCAGGGCGACGGCCCGGTACATCGCCCCCGTCTGCAGGAAGTCGAGGCCGAGGCGGACGGCCACGGCCTGGGCCACCGTCGACTTCCCCGACCCGACCGGGCCGTCGATCGCCACCACATTCATTGGTACGTGCATCGGCGCAGGTCCTCCTCGAAGCCGGGGTAGCTGGTGGCGACCGCCTCCCACCCCTCGATCACCGTCTCCCCTTCGGCGGCCATGGCCGCCACCGCCATGGCCATCGCCACCCGGTGGTCTCCGTGCGATCTGACCTCGGCCCCCCGCAATCGGCTACCCCCGGAGACGACAAGGCCGTCGGCGGTGGGCTGCACCTCGGCACCCATGGCGGTCAGCTCGCTCGCCACCGTCGCCACCCTGTCGGTCTCCTTGACCCGCAGCTCGCCGGCGCCGGCGAAGGTCGTCGTCCCCTCGGCCACCGCCGCCGCCACGGCCAGCACGGGGATCTCGTCGACCAAACCTGGGACCTCGTCGCCGTCCACATCGGTGCCGTGCAGCCCGGGCGTGAAGCGGGCGTGGATCGACCGCTCCCCCACCACCTCGACGTCGGCGCCCATCCGTCGCAGCACGTCGAGGAAACCGGACCGGGCCGGACCCAGGTAGACGTCGTCGACGACGAGGTCGCTCCCCGGGACGACGCATGCGGCCACCACCCAGAACGCGGCCTGGGACGGGTCGCCGGGCACGTCCAGCTCGAACCGCCGCAGCCGCCCCGGGCGCAGGCGGACGGTGCGGCCCTCGTCGTCGAGCGTGAGTTCGGCGCCGGCGGCCACCAGCATCTCCTCGGTGTGGACCCTCGTGCGGACTTTCTCCCGCACCACCGTCTCACCCTCGGCCCCGAGCGCTGCGAGCAGGATCGCCGACTTCACCTGGGCGCTGGCCACCGGCATCGCGTAGTCGATCCCGGTCAGCCCGCCGCCGCGCACCACCAGCGGCGGGAGGCTGCCCCCGCTCTCGCAGTCGACTTCGGCGCCCATCAGCCGCAGCGGCCCGGCCACCCGGTCCATCGGCCGGCGGGCGATCGACTCGTCGCCGACGAGGACGGTGACCCACTCGAAGCCGGCGCACAGGCCGGCCAGCAGCCGCATGGTGGTGCCGGAGTTGCCCACGTCGATGGCGTCCCCGGGCTCGTGGAGCAGGTCACGGCCGCCCGTCACCCGATCGCCATCGACAACTGCTCCGAGCGCCTCCATCGCGGCCCGGGTGCGACCGACGTCCTCGCCCCTCGACAGGCCCCGCACCACCGACGTCCCCTCGGCCAGGGCCCCCAGCATGAGGGCCCGGTGGGAGATGGACTTGTCGCCCGGCACCTGCAGCCGTCCCCGCAGCGGCCTGCCGCCGGTGACCCGCAGCTCCGTCACTGGAGCGGCTCCGTCACTGGAGGGCCCGGGACCACGGCCGGAAGCCGCGGTCCGAGAGCGCCGCCCGCACGCCGTCGGCCGACTCCTGGCGGACCACCATCACCAGCACGCCCTGGGGCCCCTCGGCCGAGTGGGCGATCTCGAGGTCCTCGATGTTGACGTTCAGCTCGCCGAGCAGGGTCGTGACCTCGGCCAGCACGCCGGGCCGGTCGGGCACCGGGACGCGGATCTCGGCCAGCTCCTCGGCCTTGGGGAGCTGGCCGGGGAGGCTCACCCGGGCCACCCGCGCCCGCTGGAGGGCGTCGAGCAGCCCGTCCCGGTCGCCCGAGGCGACGAGGTCGCGCATGTCGCCCAGCGCCTCCACCAGGCGGTCGAGGGACTCGACGATGGCAGTGCGGTTCTCGGCGCAGATGTCGGGCCAGATCCCGGGCGCGCCGGCGGCGATGCGGGTCATGTCCCTGAAGCCCCCGGCGGCCAGGCGCAGGAGGGCGGCGTGCTCGGTGGCGCCGTCGGTGGCGAGGGCCATGAGGGTGGCGGCGGTGAGATGGGGAACGTGGGACACCATGGCCACCACCTGGTCGTGGCGGTCGGGGTGGAGGGCGACGACGTCGGCGCCCAGCGACGACACCAGCGACCGGATGCGGGTGAAGGCGGCGGGATCGGTGTCGACCCCCGGCGTGAGCACCCACGTGGCCCCCTCGAACAGCCCGGCGTCGGCGCCGTCGACCCCGTCCTGCTCGGAGCCGGCCATGGGGTGCCCGCCCACGAACCTCGGGTCGCCCACCGCAGCCACCACCGGCCCCTTCACGCTCCCGACGTCGGTGACGACGCCTGGCCCGCCGGCGAGGGCGGCACGGGCCTCGGCGGCGATGGCCAGCACCGGGGTGCACACGAAGGTGACGTCGGCCTCCGGATCGTCGCCCACCGCGTCCAGCGCCCCCAACTCCAGGGCCCGCGTTGCCCGGGCCTCGTCGCGGTCGCGGCCCGTCACGTGCCAGCCGCGTGCCCGCAGGGCGAGGCCGATGGAACCGCCGATCAGCCCGGTGCCCACGATCGCGGCCCGAGGGCCGTCAGACAGGGAGGTCATCGTTGAGCCCTACCGCGCCCTCGAGGTACACGTGGCGGAGCTCGGACCGCGACCGCTCGGTGGCCAGGTGCATCAGCACGCGGATGCACCGGGGCATGCCTCTGGGCACCGACAGCTCCCGAGCCGACAGCAGCGGGACGTCGCCCAGCCCCATGAGCCGGGCGGGCGTGGCCGGGAAGGTGGCGGTGAGATCGTCGGTGGCGGTGAACACGATGCTGATGAGGTCGTCGTTGCCGACGTCGTTCCTGGAGAGCATCTCGCCGATGAGAGTCTGGACCGCCTTGGTGATGGCCTCCTCGGTGTCGGCCTCGACCGTGGTCGCGCCGCGCAACGCTCGAACCGCACTGGGCATCAGACCGGAATCTACTTTGCCGCCCGGCGGACGCTCCTCACCTTTGCGACCGACTCCTCCAGGCCCCGGACCTCGTCGGCGGACAGCGGGCGCCAGCTCCCCGGGGGCAGGGAGCGGTCGTTGACCGGCCCGATGCGGACCCGCACCAGGCGGACGACGTGGTGGCCGACGGCCGCGCACATGCGACGGACCTGGCGGTTGCGACCCTCGTGGATGACGATCTTCAGGGCGTGGGGCTCGACCAGGGCGGCCTTGGCCGGCGCCGTCATCCCGTCCTCCAGGCACACCCCGGCGCGCAGCTTGCGCAGCTGGGTGGCGGTGGGGATGCCGTCCAGCTCGACCAGGTACTCCTTCTCGACCCCGTAGGAGGGGTGGGCCAGGCGGTGGGCCAGCTCGCCGTCGTTGGTGAGGATGATCAGGCCCTCGGTGTCGGCGTCGAGGCGGCCGACGGAGAACACCCGCGGCTGGCGGGGCACGAGGTCGAGCACCGTCGGCCGGCCCTGGGGGTCGGACGCGGTGACCACCACCCCGCGCGGCTTGTTGAGGAGGTAGTAGACGAGCCCGGGCCGCACCGACACCGGCACCCCGTCGACCGCCACCTCGTCGTTGTCGAGGTCGACCCGACGGCCCAGGATCGCCACCTCGCCGTCGACGGTGACCCGTCCGGCCTCGATCAGGTCCTCGCACACACGCCGGCTGCCGAACCCCACCCTCGCCAGGACCTTCTGCAGCCGCTCGCCCTCCGGCAGCGCCTCGGTCACCGTTCCACGGGCTCGGGGTCGGACTGGTCTGTTCCCGATTGCGCGGCCGCGCCGAGGCTGCGTTCGAAAGCGTCGACGACCTCGGGGCCGGGTACGAACTCGGAGAGCGGCGGGAGGCCGGCCAGCGAGTCGAGGCCCAGCTTCTCCAGGAACAGGCTGGTGGTGCCGTACAGGACGGCCTGGCCGGGCCCGGGGTCGCGGCCCACCTCCTCGATGTAGCCGCGGTGGGCCAGCGTGCGCATGACCGCGTCGGCGTTGACACCCCGGATGGACGCCACCTGGGGTCGCGACACCGGCTGGCGGTAGGCGACGACGGCCAGCGTCTCCAGGGCCGCCGGTGACAGCCGGGTGGGCTGGCCGTCGAGGACGAAGCGCTCGACGTAGGGCGCCAGGTCGGGCGCGGTCTGGAACCGGTAGCCGCCGGCCACCCGGACCAGCACGAAGCCCCGGTCCTCGGCCTGGTAGGACGCGGCCAGCTCGGCGCACAGCTCCTCCACCCGGGCCGGGCTGACCTCGAGCAGCTGGGCCAGCATCTGGGGCTCCACCGGCTCCTCGGCCACCAGCAGGATCGCCTCGGCGGCGCGCGCCGCCTCAGTCGCCATAGCTGTCCACCCCCACCTGAACTGCTGCTTCCTCGCCGAGCCAGACGATCGACAGCTCGCCGAAGGTGGTGGCCTGCTCGAGCTCGATGAGGCCCTGTTTGTACATCTCGAGGATGGCGAGGAACCGCACGACCACCTCCAGGCCGGCGGGCACGCCGTCGGTCATGGCGCGGAACGTCGTCGCGCCGATCGACGGCAGCATCGCCGACAGCTCGTCGACGGCGTCGGCGACGCTGATCCGGAGAGGGGCGACGTGGAACAGGTCGACGTGAGGCACGGGCTTCGGCGTGGCCGCCCGTTCCAAGGCGGCGTGCAGGTCGGCGGGCGTGACACCCGCCAGCAGGTCGGGGGCGAGGGCGAGGAACTGGGGCCCGGGCCCGGCGGTTCGGGGCGCCGACCGGGCCCCGGCGTCGATCATCCGGCCCAGGGCCGAGCCTGCCCCGGAGAACGTCTTGCACTCGAGCAGCCGGGCCAGCAGCAGGTCGCGTTCCTCGTAGAGGGCGAGATCGTCGTCGAGGATCTCCTCGGTGCCCCCAGGGAGCAGCCGGCGGCTCTTCAGCTCCACCAGCGTGGCGGCGATGACAAGGAACTCGGTGGCCACGTCGAGGTCGAGCGGTCCCATGCGGTCCAGCTCGGCCAGGTAGGCGTCGACGATGGCGCTGAGCGACACCTCGTAGAGGTCGACTTCGTGCCGGGCGATGAGGTGGAGCAGGAGGTCGAAGGGCCCCTCGTACACGTCGGTGCTGACCTCGTACGGCATCCCCCTCCAAACTACCGGCGGCGTGGGGTGACCGGCCGCATACCATCCATGCCGATGGCACGAGTCTTCTCCGGCATCAAGCCCACCGGCCACGTCCACCTCGGCAACTACCTGGGTGCCCTGCGGCACTGGGTGGCCGACCAGCACGAGGCTGACTCGTTCTACTGCGTCGTCGACCTCCACGCCCTCACTGTCGAGCACGATCCCGCCCTGATCCGTGACCTCACCCTGGAGCTGGCGCGGATCCTGGTGTCGGTCGGTCTCGATCCCGACGTCTGCACGCTGTTCGTGCAGAGCCACGTGCCCGAGCACGCCGAGCTGTGCTGGCTGATGGAGTGCACGGCCACCTCCGGCGAGCTGAGCCGGATGATCCAGTTCAAGGAGAAGTCGGGCGGGCAGGAGTCGGTGCGGGCCAGTCTGTTCACCTACCCGGCGCTCATGGCCGCCGACATCCTGCTCTACGACAGCGACCGGGTGCCGGTGGGCGACGACCAGCGCCAGCACGTAGAGCTGACCCGAGACCTGGCACTGCGGTTCAACCACCACTACGGCGAGACCTTCGTCGTCCCCGAGGCCGCCTTCCCCAAGGTGGGCGCCCGCATCATGGACCTGCAAAACCCCACCGGGAAGATGGGCAAGACGTCCGACTCTCCCCAGGGCACGGTGTACCTGCTCGACCACCCCGACGAGGTGAGCCGCAAGGTCCGCCGGGCCGTCACCGACACCGAGGGCGAGGTGCGCTTCGACCCCGAGACCAAGCCCGGCGTGTCGAACCTGCTGGCCATCCTGGCCGCCGCCACCGGCACCACGGCCGAGGCCGCTGCGGCGCGGTACACCCAGTACGGGCCCCTGAAGGCCGACGTCGCCGACGCCGTCGTCGAGCTCCTGCGTCCGATCCAGGCCCGCTACCAGGAGCTGGTGGCCGACCCCGCCGCCACCGACGAGATCCTCGGCAAGGGGGCGGCCAAGGCCGGGGCGGTGGCGGGCGCGACGTTGGCCCGGGCCAAGGTGGCAATCGGACTCCTCCCGCCGTCCTAGGGAGCCTTGCTGGGCGTAGTGTCTGCCCGTGCACAGGCGCCTGCTCACCCTGGTCGTCGTGGTCCTCGGGTCCGTTTCACTGCTGGCTGCCTGCAGCAGCGAGCCGAAGCCACCCGAGACCACCGCGCCCGCGGGCTTCACCGTCTTCGGCGATGGCAAAAACGGGTTCGCCATCGCCTATCCCTCCGACTGGAAGCGGATCCCGCTCACCGACGACCTCGACGAGTTCAACCACACGGCCAACAGCATGCGGCTGGAGAACCCCGAGCTGGCGACCGCCCTGGTCATCGCCCGCAGTGTGTCCCAGAGCGGGGGGACGTTCATGGCCGTCGACAGCGAGGGCACGTCCACGGTGAACCTCACCGTCGACAAGGCCCAGGAGAAGTCGGTCCAGGAGATCGCCCAGATCATCACCGACGCGCTCACCAAGAGGGGTGCCACCGACCTCTCGTCGGAGCCGGTCACCGTCGCGGGGGAGCCGTCGATCCGGGCCCGCTACAAGCTCCCGGTCACCACCGACGAGGGCACGGTCACCGTCTCCCAGACGCAGTACTACGTGCTCAAGGACGAGAAGGCCTACATCCTCACGGTCATCGGCGACGACCCGGCCGCAGCCGACACCATCGCCGAGACCGTTCGCATCCGCTAGCGCGCCACCCGAAAGCGAACTGGGGCGGCTCAGTCGCGCGATGCGCCCCTACGTCGCCCCGGTTCGCTTTTGGGGTGGGGTGGGTGTCGGCTACAGGCTCGGCAGCCGCTGCTGGCGGCCGATCAGCGGGGCCAGCGGGTCGCCGACCGCCTCGAGCCGATCGAGCACCGTCCGGATCGTCCAGCGGTCGGGCCGGAGGTCGGGATCGTCGAGGTCGTCCCACCGGATCGGCACCGACACCGGCGCCCCGGGTGCCGGCCTGGCGCTGAACGGCGCCACGAGGGTCTTGTTGATGGCGTTCTGGGTGTAGTCCAGCCGGGCCAGACCGCCGCGGCGGTGCGTCTCCCACTCCCAGCTGACCAGCTCAGGCACAGTGTTGCCGACCGCACGGGACACCTTCTCGACCCACGCCCGGGTCTCGGCGAACGTGTACCCGTCGGCGATGGGGACCCAGATCTGGACTCCCCGCTTCCCGGTGACCTTGGGCATCCCCAGCACCCCGAGGTGGTCGAGCGCCGTCCGGTACAGGCGGGCCAGGACCAGGACGTCGTCGAAGGTGACGTTCGGTCCGGGGTCGATGTCGATGAGCGCCCACGTCGGTTGGTGCACCTCGGGCAGCCGTGACGTCCAGGCGTGCAGCTCCAGGGCGCCGTAGTTGGCCATCCAGGCCAGGGCGGGCACGCTGTCGACGACGAAGTACCACTCCGTCTCCCCCGGGTCGGCCTCGTCGTTGTGCCACCGGGACATCCACTGGGGCGCGTGGCCGGGCACCTCCTTGTGCCAGAAGCCGGGTCGGTCGGCGCCGTCGGGGAACCGGTTCAGGTTGATGGGCCGGTCGTAGGTGTACGGGAGCATGAACGGGGCGATCACCGCGTGGTAGCGGACGATCTCGCGCTTGGTGACCGGGACGCCGTCCTCGCCGGCGGGGAACAACACCTTGTCGAGGTTGGTCAGCTTCAGCTCCTGGCCCTGGACGGTCCAGAGGCCTGTCTTCCCCAGCGAGTCGAGGGCGGCCAGCTCGTCGTCGGTCGGCTGATCCCACGACGGCCGGGGACCACCGTCGAGACGGATGGCGGCCTCGGCCGCCGGCAGGTCGCTGCGCCACAGCACGTCGGGCGCGGCCAGCACCTCGTCGTTGGTCCGTCCCGTCTTCACCGACCGGGGATGCTCCTCCGGGTTCCAGCCCGGCTGGGCGTGGTCGTCGTTCTTGTGGATCAGCAGCCACTGCTCCTTCCCGGGCCTCTGTGTGTCGGGCCTCTCCTTGTCGCGGCGAACGAGGGCGAAGCGGCCGGCCAGCTTGTCGCCCTCGATGTCGAAGTGCAGCTCGCCGTTGGCGATCGCCGCCAGCGGGTCTTCGGTGCCCGCCGGTTCCCACGTCCCCCAGTCCCACACGATCACGTCGCCGCCGCCGTACTCGCCCTTGGGGATGACGCCCTCGAAGTCGAAGTACTCGATCGGGTGGTCCTCGACGTGCACCGCCAGCTGCCTGGCCTTCGGATCGAGCGTGGGTCCCTTGGGGACGGCCCAGCTGGCCAGCACACCACCGACCTCCAGCCGGAAGTCGTAGTGGAGGCGGCTCGCCCGGTGGCGCTGGACGACGAACCGGCGGCCGTCGCCCTCGACCGGCCCCCCGGCCGGCTCGGCGGTGACCGCGAAGTCCCGCTTGGCCCGGTAGGTCTTCAGCCGCTCCTGCGCGTCTGCGTCGCTCATGGCTCGGTCATTCCTACCCGTTCCCGTGAGGACGCGCGAGTCGAGTGACGGCGGGCGCGTGCGAGCGGCGTCAAGCGACGTGCAAGCCGGCTCCAAGCGGGGAGGCTCACGCTCCTCCTGTGAACAGGGACCAAGGAGGACGACCCATGTCGCGTCACACCGCCGCTCCCCGCGCCCGGGCCGTGGTCCTCGGCGCCAGCATGGCCGGGCTCAGCGCCGCCGCCGTGCTCTCCTCTCGCTTCGGCGAGGTCGTCATCCTGGAGAAGGACGTGCTGGCCGACGAACCCGGCGACCGCCGGGGCGTACCCCAGGGCCGCCACGTCCACGCCCTGCTCCCCGCCGGCATGCAGCGACTGGAGGGATGGCTCCCGGGTCTCAACGGGGAGCTCATCGCCAACGGCGCCCGCCAGGTGGACTTCGGCGCCGACGGCCTGTGGCACCAGGGCGGCGGGCTTCGTCGGCGCTTCAAGTCCGGCCTCGAGGGGCCCGTGTGCTCGCGGGCCCTGCTCGAGCACCACGTGCGCCGGCGGGTGCTGGCGCTGACCAACGTCAGCCTGCGCCAGGGTGCCGCAGCCGGCGTGACGACCACGCCGGACAGAACAACGGTGACCGGCGTGACGCTCGAGGACGGGACGGTGCTCGCCGCCGACCTCGTCGTCGACGCCACCGGCCACGCCGCCCGTTCGGTGCGCTGGCTGTCGGCCCTGGGGTACGAGGAGGCGCCCACGTCGGAGGTGAAGGTCGACATCGGCTACGCCAGCCGCGTCCTCCGCCGAGACCCCGCCCAGGACCCCGGCTGGGGCTTCGTCCTGCTGATCGAAGGGCCACCCACCGGCCGTCAGGGCGTGGCCGTGCCGCTGGAGGGCGACAGGTGGCTCGTGACCCTGGCCAGTTTCCACGGCGACCACCCCCCGACGGACGAGGACGGTTTCCTCGCCTTCGCCCGCAGCCTGCCCTCGCCCGAGGTCGCCCAGCTGCTGGAGACCAACGCGCCGCTCACGGGCATCCGCACCCACCGCACGATGTCGAGCCGGCGCCGCCGCGTCGAGAAGCTGCGGCGGGTGCCCGGCGGGCTGGTGATGCTCGGCGACGCGGTGTGCAGCTTCAACCCCACCTACGGCCAGGGCATGTCGACCGCGGCGATGCAGGCCGAGGCCCTGGGCCAGGCGCTCGACAAGGTCCCCACGCTCGACGACAGGTTCGTCCGCCACTACTACCGGCGGGCGGCCAAAGCGGTGACGCCGGCCTGGCAGCTCACGACGGGCGCCGACTTCGCCCTACCGCGGACGGAAGGCAAGAAGGCCCCCGGCACCGACCTGCTCAACCGCTACATGCCCTACGTGTTCCGCGCCTCGCAGGTGTCGGAGGAGGTGTGCCAGCGGGTGATCGAGGTGACCGCCCTCCTGCGCCCACCCCCGGCCCTGCTCACGCCGAAGATGATCGCCAAGGTCTTCCGGGCCGCCCGCCTGGCCGGCACCACCGCCACGCCCCAGGGTGCGCCGGCACGGGCGGAGACGGCGCCGGTGACGGTGAACGCCGCCTAGACGCGCCCTGGGTCGAACGACCGAGCCTCGGGAGGCGAATCGTCCGCTGGGAACTGGGAGCGCGCCGCGCGCCATGCCTCCCACGGCCGCCATCTCGGGATTAGCGTGCACCTGTGGTGGACCGCGCCCTCGTCGAGATGCGGGAGGTGACCTCGTCGTTCGGCACCAACCGCGTGCTGCACGGGATCGACCTCACTGTCGAGAAGGGGGAGGTCGTCGTCCTGCTCGGCCCCTCCGGATCGGGCAAGTCGACGCTCATCCGCTGCATCAACGGGCTGCAACCGATCGACGGCGGCGAGGTGCTCATCGACGGCGAGCCACTCCCCCGGGAAGGCAAGGCCCTGGCCCGCCACCGGGCCGACGTTGGGATGGTGTTCCAGTCCTTCAACCTCTTCGCCCACAAGACCATCGTCCAGAACCTGACGATCGGCCCGGAGAAGGTCCGCAAGGAGAAGAAGCAGGTGGCCCAGGAGCGGGCGATGGCGCTCCTCGAACAGGTCGGCATCGCCGATCAGGCCGACAAGTACCCCGCCCAGCTGTCCGGCGGCCAGCAGCAGCGGGCGGCGATCGCCCGGGCCCTCGCCATGAAACCGAAGATCATGCTGTTCGACGAGCCCACCAGCGCCCTCGACCCGGAGATGATCAACGAGGTCCTCGGCGTCATGATCTCGCTGGCCAAGGAGGGCACGACGATGATCGTCGTGACCCACGAGATGGGCTTCGCCAGGCACGCCGCCAACCGCGTCCTGTTCCTGTCCCAGGGGCTGATCGTCGAATCGGCGACCCCCGACGAGTTCTTCACCAACCCCAAGAACCCACGCACCCAGGACTTTCTCTCGAAGATCCTGACGAAGTGACCCACCAACCACGACTCGAGACCGACCCGCCTTGACTCAATCCAAACAGCAAGGAGTCCCACCAGAAATGAACGTTCGAAGAAGTGCCGCCATCGCGGGCATGCTGCTCGTGCTCCTGGTCCTGACGGCGTGCGGCGACGACGGCTCACCGACCGTCACCGGCACGACGGTTGCAGGTGGTGAAACCCCCGGGAGCGACAAGTGCACGCGCTCGGGCGCCACGTTCACTCCCGCCACGGGGGTCGAGGTCGCCGACAGCGCGACGTTTGCCAAGATCAAGAGCGCCGGGACGGTCACGGTCGGCGTCAAGATCGACCAGCCCAACCTCGGCTACAAGGACACCCAGAACACGCGGTGCGGCTTCGACATCGAGATGGCCCAGCTGATCGCCGCCCAGCTCGGCGTCGATCCGGCCAAGATCCAGTACAAGGAGATCCCCAGCGCCAACCGGGAGACCGCCCTCAAGGGTGGGGAGGTCGACTACTACGTCGGCACCTACTCCATCACCGACAAGCGCAAGGAGGACGTGTCCTTCGCCGGCCCCTACTACATCGCCGGCCAGGACCTCCTCGTCCGCAGCGACGACAACTCGATCACCAGCAAGGAGAGCCTCAAGGGCAAGAGGGTGTGCTCGGCCACCGGCTCGACGCCACTCCAGCGGGTGCGAGACGAGAACCTCACTGACGCCGACAAGATCTCCGAGTTCAAGACCTATTCGGAGTGCGTCTCGCAGCTGCTCGACAAGCAGACCGACGCGGTGACCACCGACGACGCCATCCTGAAGGGCTACGCCGCCCAGGCGCCCACCCGCCTGAAGGTGGTCGGCACGCCGTTCAGCGTGGAGAAGTACGGCATCGGGCTTCCCAAGGACGACACGGCGTTCCGGAACAAGGTCAACGACATCCTGGCCGCCGCTTTCGCCGACGGCACCTGGCAGAAGATCTACGACGGCACCCTCGGCCGGTCGGGAGCGTCCGCGTCACCGCCGCCGCTCGAGCGTTACTGAGCCACACCTGAGGAGCACTCCCGGGAGGAACGGCCCGCCCTTCCTCCCGGGATGCCACCATGGGCGACTTTTTTCGGGTCCTGACCGACAACTGGGACATCTTCTCCCGCGGCTTCGTCGCGACCGTCAAGCTGTTCGTCATCGCCGGAACCGGGTGCCTCGTGCTCGGCACCTTGCTCGCCGGCATGCGCGTGTCGCCCATCCCGACCCTCCGTGCGGTCGGCGCGACCTACGTCCAGATCATCCGCAACACCCCGTTGACCCTCATCTTCGCCTTCCTCGTGTTCGCGGTGCCGAAGCTCGACGTCAACATCAGCTTCTTCACCAGCGCGACGATCGCACTGCTCGTCTACACCTCGGCCTTCGTCTGCGAGGTCGTGCGGTCGGGCATCAACACCGTGCAGGCCGGTCAGGCGGAGGCCGCACGCGCCATCGGCATGAGCTTCACGCAGGTGCTCGGGCTGATCGTGCTTCCCCAGGCCTTCCGGGCCATCGTCCCGCCGCTGATGAGCGTGGAGATCGCGCTGCTCAAGAACACCACGGTGGCGGCCGGCTTCTCGGTCCTCGAGGCCGGTGCCATCACCGCCTATCTCTCCGAGCGGGGCGAACCGCAGACCGCGACCCTGATCTGGATCACCATCGGCTTCCTCCTCCTGATCGTGCCGCTGGGCGCGGCCCAAAGGGCGATCGAGCGCAAGTGGCGGGTGAGTCGATGACCTCGATCCTCTACGACGTGCCCGGCCCGCGGGCCCGGCGCCGCAACCGGATCATCGGCTGGTTGTCGGGGCTCGCCGTGGTCGGCCTCATCGCCTACGTGCTCTACCGCTTCGACGCCACCGGCCAGTTCGAGGCGATCAAGTGGGAGCAGTTCAAGCTCCCGACGGTGCGCCAGGAGCTCCTGCGCGGCCTGGGAGCGACGCTGCGCGCCGCGGGAGCGGCGTCGGTGCTGGCCCTGATCTACGGCGCCCTGCTGGCGGCGGGCCGGCTGAGCGACCATCGGTTCCTCCGCTGGCCGGCGACGTTCCTCGTCGAGCTGTTCCGGGCCATTCCCCTGCTGATCCTGATCTTCTTCTGGTACTACGTGCCGCTCCAGTACGGGCGCCCGCTCTCGACCTTCCTGGCCCTGGTCCTCGGGCTCACGCTCTACAACGGCTCGGTCCTGGCCGAGATCTACCGGGCCGGCGTCAACGCCGTGGCCACCGGGCAGTCGGAAGCGGCGTACGCGATCGGCATGCGCAAGACCCAGGTCATGACCGCGATCCTGCTCCCCCAGGCGGTGCGGGCGATGCTGCCGTCGATCGTGAGCCAGCTCGTCGTCCTGCTGAAGGACACCGCCCTCGGGTTCATCATCACGTACCCCGAGCTGCTCTCGGTGGGCAAGCAGCTCGGCGGGCGGCTCGCCTTCGACCTGCCCTACATCCCGGTCTACATCGTGATCGCCGCCGTCTACATCGGGATCTGCAGCCTGCTCTCGCTGGCCGCCAACGGCCTCGAGCGTTGGACCCGCCGCTCGCACAAGACGACGGCCCGGCCGGCGCCGCCGCCCGAGCTGGCGGTGGAGGCGCCGACCCTCCTCGAAGGGGGCGACTGACAGCTGGCGCGCTGGGCCCTGACCGCCCGTGACCGGGCTATCGAGCGCGGGTCGCGACGGCGGCGAAGGCCAGCAGGCCGGTGAGGACCACGATGGCACCGGCCGCACCGGCGCTCAGCATGCGGCGGTCGGCGGCCTGACGACAGGCCTCCTCGCGGGCCAGACCGAACAGGTCGACCTTCGCCTGGTCGTCCGAGGTGTCGCCCAGCACCGGACCGCAGTCGACGTTGCCGGCCGCCGCCGGGGCGGCGTCGAAGGACCGGAACCGGAGGAGGGGGTCGCCGCCGACGGCGGCGTCGACCGGGAGCAGCAGCATGGCCGCGGCACCGGCCAGGCCGGTCAGGACGGCGATGGCGGCCAGCCGGGTCGCTCCGGGGAGGTGGAGCCGGGCCCGCAGCCGCTTCCTCCTGGTGGGACGTTTCTCGCTGGCCGGGGCCTGGCGCGGCTGCGCATCACCGGTCTTGCGGGCCAAGGAGCTACCGGCGGGACGCGCAGTCCATGCAGAGACGAGCCGACGGCTTGGCCTCGAGGCGTCCCGGCCCGATGGCCTGGTGGCACCGTTCGCACACCCCGAAGCCGCCCGAATCGAACTTGACCAGGGCCTCCTCGACCTCGGCCAGCGACTCCCGCAGCGATCCGAGGAGCACCTCGACCTCGCCCCGCTCGGCCGTGACCTGACTGGAGTCGGCGAAATTCTGGTCGAACGAAAGCGAACCGGCGTCGCCGTTGCCGAGCTCGGTCAGTCTCAGCAGCAGGTTCGCACGCTCCTCCTCGAGGGACGTACGCAGGTCGGCAAGGGTCTGTTCGCTCGGCACCGTAGGTAGCCTACTTGCCAAAACCACCCTTGGCCCTGGGATGGGCGGCGTCGTAGATGCGCTGGAGCCGCTCGGTGGACACCTTGGTGTAGACCTGGGTCGTCGAGATCGACGCGTGGCCCAGCAATTCCTGGACGACGCGGATGTCCGCCCCGTGGTCGAGCATGTGCGTGGCGCACGAGTGGCGCAGGACGTGCGGCGTGAGCCGTTCGCCCAGCCCGACCCTGTCCCCGTAGCGCCGGACGACGGCCCACGCCCCCTGCCGCGACAGCCGTCCACCGCGGCTGTTGAGGAAGACCGCCTCCGAGTCGCCCCGGCGGGCCCACCGCTCGGGCGCCATGGCGCCCCGTCCCTCCGGCGAGAGCCAGGCGCCCAGGGCCTGGCGGGCGACCCGGCCCACGGGCACGACCCGCTCCTTCGAGCCCTTCCCGAAGGCCCGGAGCACGCCGGAGTCCAGGTCGAGGTCGGCGAGCGACAGCCCGACCAGCTCCGAGACCCGCAGCCCGCAGGCGTAGAGGACCTCGAGCATCGCTCGGTCGCGCCGGGCGGCGGGGTGGTCGCCGGCGACCGCCCCGAGCAGGGTGAGCACGTCCTCCTCGGACAGGGCTTTCGGCAGACCGGCCGGGATCTTGGGGTGCCCCACCTCGCCCGCCGGGTTTCCCGCCGCGCCCCCTTCGTCCTCGAGGAAGCCGTGGAGCGAGCGCACCGCCACTAGAGCCCGGGCCACCGACGACGGCGCCCGACCGGCGGCCCGGAGGAAGGCCACGTAGTCCTCCACCACCGGCTCGGTGACGCCGGCGAAGGTCAGCCTGCGCCCCTGGAGGAACTCCACGTAGGCGGCCAGGTCCCGCCGGTAGGCGGCGAGGGTGTTGAGCGAGCGGCCCCGCTCCACCGCCAGCCAGGACAGGAACTCCTCGGCCTCGACCGGCAGCGGGGCTCCAGTCAGTGGCTGAGCCACTCGGCGGGGTCGTCGGCCGGGCGGCCGAGGGCCTCGGCCACCGCCGGGTTGGTGACGTGGCCGGCGACGGTGTTGAGGCCGGCGCGCACGGCCGGGTCGGCGGCCACGGCGGCGGCCACTCCCCCGTTGGCCACCTCGACGACGTAGTGCAGGGTGGCGTTGGTGAGGGCGTAGGTCGACGTGTGGGGCACCGCCCCCGGCACGTTGCCGACGGCGTAGTGCAGCACGCCGTGGACCTCGTACACCGGCTGGGAATGGGTGGTCTCGCGGGTGGTGGCGAAGCATCCGCCCTGGTCGACGGCGATGTCGACGATCACCGCGCCCTTCTTCATGCCGGCCACCATGTCCTCGGTGACCACGACCGGTGCCCGTCCGCCGGCCACCAGCACCGCCCCGATCACAAGGTCGGCTTCGGCCACGGCCCGCTCCACCGCTCCCCGGTTCGAGGCGAGGGTCATGATCCTGCCCTTGTGGATCTGGTCGACCACCCGCAGGCGGTCGAGGTTCTTGTCGAGCAGGAGGACCTCGGCCTCCATGCCCTGGGCGATCCACGCCGCGTTCCAGCCGACGTTGCCCGCGCCCAGGACCACGACGCGTGCCGGCCGCACGCCGGGTGCCCCGCCGAGGAGCACGCCCCGGCCGCCGAAGTCGACCTCGAGGTAGTGGGCGCCGATCTGGGGCGCCATCCTGCCCGCCACCTCGCTCATGGGGGCCAGCAGCGGCAGGCCACCGCCGCCCGCCTGCCCCCGATCGACCGTCTGCACCGTCTCGTAGGCGAGGGCGGTCGTCCCGGCGGCCAGCAGGGCGTCGGCCACCGCCGGGTAGGCGGCCAGGTGCAGGTAGGTGAACAGGACCATGTCGGCCCGCAGGTGCCGGAGCTCGTCGTGCTGCGGTTCCTTGACCTTGACCACCATGTCGGCCGACCAGGCGCCGTCGGCGTCGACGATCGTGGCGCCGGTGCCCACGTACTCCTCGTCGGGGATGGACGAGTCGGCGCCGGCCCCGGCCTCCACCAGCACCCGGTGGCCGTGGGCCACCAGCTCCCGCGCTCCGTCGGGCGTCAGGGCGACACGGTGCTCGCCCTCCTTGGTCTCGGTGGGTACGCCGACGATCACGGTGCCGACGCTACGCCGTCGAGGTTGCTATCCGTTCATGCTCGACTCGAGGATGCTCGGGTACATCTTCCAGTAGGCGTGCTCCTCCTGGTCGAGCCGCGCCTGCAGCGCCTGGAGCTCGGCGAGGAACGTGCGGAAGCACGCGGCGCCGTCGGGATCGAGCGCGAGGTACGAGAAGTCCTGCACCAGCTGCGACCGACGGATGTTGAGGATGAAGTTGTAGTTGACGAGGCGCTGGTAGACGTCGACGGGCTGGCGTCGGCCGTTCCTGTAGACCCGCACCGGCTGGACGTCGGTCCAGAGCTGGTAGTTCCAGAGCGCGGTCCCCAGCACCTCGTGGTCGACGGTGCCCACGTAGATGTAGGCGGAGAGCAGCCGGATCAGCCCTTCGATGGTGAGGGGGTCGCCCAGCGCACGGATGCCACCTGGTATGCGCCGCTCCAGGTCCGCCACCCACGCGCCGATGCCGGCGTCGCTGCGGATCGACTCGTCGGAGTCGTAGTACACCGTCACGTAGCGGCGGACATGGGCTTTCATGACGTCAAGGTGCGCCAGGCGATTCTCCAGCGCCGGGAGGTCGAAGCCGCCACCGACGACCCCCTGTCGCTCGGCGTCGGCCTGCGGGTCCATCACCCGGATGTCGTACCGGTCGTACCAGTCCTGGAAGAGCCGGCACATGCCCTGGTGGGTGAAGGCGAAGACGCCCTCGAAGTCACCTGCCTTCATCATGAGGCCTTCGGTGACCGCCTCGTTGGTGTACTGCGTGCCCCAGACGTGGGGCCAGAGGAGCCTCCGGAGGGGATGGTCGGCCGCGAGGTGGTTGCGGGTGGCGACGGCGAACTGGGCCACGGCGACAAGGTGGATGTTGTTGAAGTGCCTGATGAGCGACAGGAAGTTCGTGCCTGCGCACAGGGCGATCCTCTGGGCCGCCTCCCAGTCCGCCTCGCCGGGACGGCACGTGCCGAGGTCGCAGTCGATCTCGACGGGCACGAGGCGCCGGGCCGCTTCGTCGACCCGGAACAGGACGCGCACGCCGAGCGGACGAAGCCCCTCGTGGAGCTCGTAGTCGTCGAGGAACCGCAGGTCCCAGTGGTACCCACCCTCGGGCGCTCGCCCAAGCAGGCAGAAGTAGGGACCGGCCACGGCGAGGTGGCCCAGGTCCACCGGTCCCTCGTACTCCTTCGGTCGCACAGGACCGGGGAAGATCGGGCGGCGCCGGGCCGGGTACGCCCGAGTCAGCTCCTCGTCCAGGTCCGGGTCGACCGGAGGGAGGTTGGGCTGGTTCTGGTGGAACACCTTGGCGATGTCGGCCTGGAACCCGGTGAACCACAGCTTGATGCGCAGGAGCTCGTCACGCGGGACGTGGTCGGCGACCTGGACGTTCGGGATGGGGATCCTCGGATACCGCTCGCCCAGCGCCTTGGTGGCGAGCTTCCTGCCGTCGTCGGCGGGCAGCGGGGGGCGGCGGGGCTTGTTGGCCTTGAACCTCTGAAGGAGAAGCCAGTTCCAGAAGAACCTTCGCAGGGTCCACATCGCGCCGCCTCCTCTGTGGAACTGAGCCGCTCCTCGTTCCTTGTTCTCGTCCGAGGATACCGGCAGAGGCGACGTGTCGCCGGGCCGGGAGCGATCAGCGCCGCCCGAGCAGCTCCCGGGCCAGCAGGAGGCCGATGATCGACTTGGCGTCGGTGAGGCGGCCGTCGGCGATCATGGCCGGGACGTCGGCCAGGGCGAGGGTCTCCACCGTCATGTGCTCCTCCTCGACGCCCTGGGCGGAGGAGTCGCAGGGTTCGAGCCCCGTGGCCAGAAAGAGGAAGGAGTGCTCGTCGCAGAAGCCGGGCGAGTTGTGGAACTCGGCGATCTTCTCCATCCGGGCCGCCTTCATGCCGACCTCCTCGGCCAGCTCGCGGTGGGCGGTGACCTCCACCGGCTCGTCCTTCACGTCGCGCTTGCCGGCCGGCAGCTCGAAGAGGTCGGCGTCGATGGCGGCGCGGTACTGCCGCACCATGAGTACCTCGTCCCCACCGAGCACCGGGACGACGACCACCGCACCCGGGTGGTGCACGACGTCGCGTTCGAAGGTGCCTCCCGACGGGTCCTCGAAGACGGCCTGGGCGGCGGTGATCAGCGTCCCGGCGTAGACGACCCGCTCAGTGAGCTTGCGGAACCGGCTCAACGACCTGCTCGAGCGGGAGCGCCTGCTCGACCTGGGGCACCTGGGGGCTGCGTCCCTCGGCCCGGGCCAGGGCGGCGGCCACGAACGCCCGGAACAGGGGGTGGGGCCGGTCGGGCCGGCTCTTGAACTCCGGGTGGGCCTGGGTGCCGACCCAGAACGGGTGGCCGTCGAGCTCGACGAACTCCACCAGCCGCTCGTCGGGCGACGTGCCCACCGCCCGCAGCCCCGCCTCCTCCAGCCGCCGCCGGTAGCGGGGGTTGAACTCGTAGCGGTGCCGGTGGCGCTCGAACACAAGGTTCTCGCCGTAGGCCTCCGCCACCTTGGAGCCGGCCCGCAGGCGGGCCGGGTAGACGCCCAGGCGCATGGTGCCGCCGTAGTCGACGACCTCGCGCTGCTCGTCCATGAGGTCGATGATGGGGTGGGGCGACTCGCTGTCGAACTCGGTGGAGTTGGCCCCCACCAGCCCGCACTGGTCACGGGCGAACTCGATCACCATGGTCTGCATGCCGAGGCACAGGCCCAGGCAGGGGATCGACGCCTGGCGGGTGTAGCCGGCGGCGGCGATCTTGCCCTCGATGGCGCGGGGCCCGAACCCGCCGGGGATGACGATGCCGTCGACGCGCTCCAGCCGGCTCTCGGCCAGCAGGCCCTCGACGTCCTCGGCCTGGATCCAGTCGACCTCGACCCTGGCGCCGCAGGCGTAGCCGCCGTGGCGCAGGGCCTCGACCACCGACAGGTAGGCGTCGGGCAGGCCGTACTTGCCGACCAGGCCGATGCGCACGACCGACGTGGCCACCTCGGCGCGGTCGACCATGGCCCGCCAGTCGTCGAGCTGGGGGGCGTACTCCGGCCCGATCCAGCCGAGCAGCCGGCACAGGTAGTCGTCGAGGCCCTCCTCGTGGAGGACAAGGGGGATCTCGTACAGGCTGCGGGCGTCGACGGCGCTGACGACGGCCTCCTCGGGCACGTCGCACAGCAGGGAGATCTTGCGCTTGAGCCCGAGCGACAGCGGCCGGTCGCTGCGGCAGACGATCACGTCGGGCTGGATGCCCCGGCTGCGCAGCTCGGTGACCGAGTGCTGGGTGGGCTTGGTCTTCTGCTCCCCCGACGGCCCCAGGTAGGGCACCAGGGTGAGGTGGATGTAGCAGACGTTGTCGCGCCCCACGTCCTTGCGGAACTGCCGGATGGCCTCCAGGAACGGGAGGATCTCGATGTCGCCGACGGTGCCGCCCACCTCGGTGATCACCACGTCGACGTCGTCGCCGGCCAGGCGGGTGATGCGTGCCTTGATCTCGTTGGTGATGTGGGGGATCACCTGCACGGTGTCGCCCAGGTAGTCGCCCCTGCGCTCCTTGGCCAGCACGGCGGAGTAGATGGAGCCGGTGGTGGCGCTGGAGTCGCGGTAGAGGTTCTCGTCGACGAACCGCTCGTAGTGGCCGAGATCGAGGTCGGTCTCGCCCCCGTCCTCGGTGACGAACACCTCGCCGTGCTGCGACGGGTTCATCGTCCCGGGGTCGACGTTGATGTAGGGGTCGAGCTTCTGGAGGGTGACCCGCAGGCCACGGCTCTTGAGCAGCCGCCCGAGTGACGAGGCGGTGAGGCCCTTGCCCAATGAGCTGGCCACACCGCCCGTCACGAAGATGTGCTTCGTCACGGGAGATCAGCCTACCCCGGCGCCGGCGTAAGGGCGGGGACCGAGTGGTCTGACGGTTCGATGCGTCGACAGCGCCCCAGAATCGGCCGGATCCTGCCGGATAGGGGCGCGACGGCCGATGCAGACGCTGCAGCGGCGCCGCGGCGCCCTCGGCCAACGCCGGGCGCCTGTCGCACCCGGATGCCAGAATCTGCGGCCATGAGCGACGGGGGCATCCACACCGTGGGGCTCGTGCGGCGGTTCGGCGACGTGACTGCGGTCGACGGGCTCGACCTCGACGTGGCGCCCGGCGAGATCTACGGGTTCCTGGGCCCGAACGGCGCCGGCAAGTCCACGACCGTTCGGGTCCTGTGCACGCTGCTGGCCCCGAGCGAGGGCAAGGCCACGGTGGCCGGCTACGACGTGGCCACCGAGCCCGGCGCCATCCGGCTCAGCATCGGGGCCGCCCTCCAGGAGGCCGCGCTCGACCCGAAGCAGACGGGCAACGAGCTGCTGCGCCTCCAGGGACGGCTGTACGGCCTGGCCCGCAAGGAGATCGAGGCCCGGCTGGTCGACCTGGGCACGCTGATCGACCTGGGCGACGCACTCGACCGCAGGATCGCCACCTACTCGGGCGGCATGAAGCGCCGCCTCGACCTGGCCGCCGCCCTTATCCACAACCCGACGATCCTGTTCCTCGACGAGCCCACGTCGGGGCTCGACCCGCTCAGCCGGGTCAAGGTCTGGGACGAGGTCCGGGCCCTCAACCGCAACCTGGGCATGACGATCTTCCTCACCACCCAGTACCTGGAGGAGGCCGACGCCCTCGCCCACCGGCTCGGCATCATCGACAGGGGAAAGCTGGTGGCCGAGGGCACGCCCGAGGAGCTCAAGCGCCGGGTGGGCACCGACGTGATCATCGCCCTGGTGGACGGCGACCCGGCGGTGGCGGCGGATGCGGTGGCCGGGCTGCCGGAGGTCACGGGGGCCGAGGTCCACGGCGGGGAGGTCACCATCACCGCCGCAGACGGGGCGGCCGCCATCGCCGCGGTGGCCGTCGCCCTCAACGGGTGCGGGGTGAAGGTGAAGGAGCTCACCCTGCGCCGCCCGTCGCTCGACGACGTGTTCCTGGAGTTGACCGGCGGGCGGATCGAGGAGGCGGAGGATCACGATGCCTGATTCCATTGGGCCTGATTCCATTGGGCCTGATCTCGTTGGGCCTGAGAAGGACGTCGAGACCGGGGCCGGGACCGGGGCTGGGACCGCGGTCGCCGAGCCCGTGGGCATCAAGGCCCGCGACAAGGGCTTCGCCCACGACGTGCTCACCGTCGCCAGCCGGGCCCTGCGGGCGATCCCCCGCGACACCGAGTCGATCATCCCCGCCCTGATCGTGCCGGTCTTCTTCTACGTGGTGAACATGGGGGCCTTCGAGAACTTCGCCGAGACGGGCATCCCGGGCTTCAACTACCGGGCCTTCCAGCTCCCGGTGGCCGTCATCTTCGGCGTCACCGGCATCTCGCGGGCCACCACCCTCGTGCTCGACATCCAGGGCGGGTACTTCGACCGGCTCCTGCTCAGCCCCGTCAACCGGCTGGCGCTGCTGCTCGGCTGCATGATGGCCGACCTGGCCCTGGCCATCGGCCTCACCCTGCCCGTGCTGGCGCTGGGCTTCGTCACCGGGGTGCGCTTCGACACCGGCTTCCTCGGCCTCGTGGTCTTCGTCCTGCTGTGCGCCCTCTGGAGCCTCGTCTACGCCGGCTTCCCCTACGCCATCGCCCTGAAGACGGGCAACCCGGCGGCGGTGAACACGAGCTTCCTCATCTTCTTCCCGTTCGTGTTCCTCACCACCGCCTTCCTGCCCCAGGAGGCGCTGTCGGGCTGGCTGTCCACCGCCGCCGACTACAACCCGCTCACCTACATCCTGGCCGGGCTGCGGTCGCTGCTCACCGACGGGTGGGACGCGACCGCGCTGTTCCAGGCCCTGCTGGCCATCGCCGGCGTCGGCGCGGTGTCGATGACCCTCGCGTTCCGCGCCCTGGCCGGACGGGTCAAGCGCACCTGACCCCTCCCAACCCTTCCCAACCGGGGCGGTGTACCGGCGCATGGCGCGGCTGAGCCGCCCCGATTCGGCGGTGGTGGGGGTTTACAGGAAGCTGACGATCACCATCACCACGAGGACCAGCACGAGCAACCCGGCGAGGACCGCCCGCATCGGGTAGCGGACGGCGGTGGGCTCCTCGAACTCCTCCTCGGCGTCGCCGAAGTCCCAGTTGTCGGGGTCGTTGGGGTCCCGCTCGGCGGGCCCGACGGGCGTGGCCACAGCCGACCCTCAGTCCCCGACGCCGCGCGTGCCGAGGCCGGCGGCCTCGGCCGCGGCGGCGAGCACCGCCTGCCCGCCGGCCGCCGGTCCGTCGGCGTGGCCGAACACCGCGGTGCCCGCCACCAGCACGTTGGCGCCCGCCTCGACGCACGCCTGGGCGTTGCCGGCATCGACGCCGCCGTCGACCTCGATCTCGGTGTCCAGCTCCTGGCGGTCGATCTCGGCCCGCACCTGAGCCACCTTGCGCAGTGTGCGAGGGATCAGCTTCTGGCCGCCGTAGCCGGGGCTGATGGTCATCACCAGGGCCAGGTCCATGAACTCGAGCACGTCGAAGAGGTTGGCCGCCGGCGTGCTCGGGTTGATGGCGGCGCCGGCCCTGCACTCCAGCTTGCGGATCTGGGTCAGGGTGCGGTGGAGGTTGGGCGAGACCTCGTAGTGCACGGTGATGGCGTCGGCGCCGGCGTCGGCGAAGGTGCCGATGTGCTTCTCGGGCTCGACGATCATCAGGTGCAGTTCCAGCGGCAGGTCGGTGCACCGCTTCAGCGCCCGCACCGTGTCGGTGCCGAAGGTGAAGTTCGGCACGAACACGCCGTCCATGACGTCGACGTGCAGCCGCTCGGTGCCGCTGCCCTCGAGGGCGGCGACGGCGTCAGCGAGGTGACCGAAGTCGGACGCCAGGAGGCTCGGGGCCAGGTGGATGGCGTCTCGGCAGGGGGTCCAGTCGGGTTTCGGCACCGCAGCATCATGCCGGATCGCTGCTGCGTCCAGCGACTCGGCCCCACGATTCTGCTCGCGATTTTGCCGGCTATGACCCGGACTTACGCGAGCAGAATCCTGGTGGGGGCTACAGGTACTGGCCGGGTGGCGGGGTCGGGGCCGCGGTGGCGATGCGGGCGACGTCGCCCCGCCGCTCGAACAGCTCGGCCAGGGTCAGCCCGTCGGGCGCCCGATCGTGCCCGGCCCCGAGGAAGGCGGCGCTCTCGGCCGCCGTCAGCGGCGCGAACTCGACCTCGGCCAGGCACCGGCCGGGTCTGATGACGGCCGGGTGCAGGCGGCCGAGCGGCTCGTTGGTGGTGATGAGGACCAGGACCCGGACGCCCTGGCCGAGGAAGCCGTCGGCCACGTTGAGCAGGCGGGAAAGCGCCTGGCCGGTCTCCCGCTTGGCGTCGGCCCGGAGGAGCTCGTCGGCGTCCTCCAGCACCAACAGGCGCCACCGGCGCCGACCACCGCCGTCGGAGTCGAATTCGCCGCTCTCGCGATCGTCGTCCTCGTCGTCGTCGTCGTCCGTCGACTCCAGCAGCACGGACAACAGGTACCGGGCGCTGCCCAGGAACTGCTCCGGGTCGACCACGTAGATCGTCGAGCACCATGTCGACCAGCTACGGGCGAGGGCGCGGATGGCTGTCGTCTTCCCGGTGCCGGGGCGGCCGTGCCAGAGCAGCAGGCGGCCCCCGGACTCCGGCGCCGGCATTGTCATGAGGGCGTCGAGCCGGTCGCGCACACCTGCGGTGTAGTTCGGACCGATGGCGTCCCAGCTCGGGACGTCGAGCCGGCGGCGGACGGTGGTGGGCTGGCACTGGCCCTGGTACCAGAAGTCCACCGCCACCGTCTCGGGCCGGCGCTCGACCACCGGCGCACGCGACCGCACGTCGGCCACCATCTTCTCGAGCAGCTCGGGGTCGGCCGCCACCACCCGCACAGACGCCTGTGCGGACGTCCACCGCTCGACCAGCACCGTCCATCCGTCTCCGGAGGCGAGCACGCGCTGCCACTTGTCGGCCGCGACCTGGCGGACGACCGAACCGAGCGGCACCAGGTCGGCTGCCCGGGCCACGCCCTCGACGTCGAAGCAGGCCACGTACGGCTGAGACCCGTCGACGAAGCGCGCCAGGGCCAGCGCCGTCAAGGCGCCGTCGAAGTCCGTGTGCTGATCGAAGGCGAGGCGCACCTGCGCCTCAGTGGTGCCCATGGACCCAGGGTGACAGCCGGGCCCCGGCCCATGTCGGCGAATACCGGGTGGCCGGCGCTATTCGGTGCCGGCCCCGGTTTCCGCCTCCGCACCGGCCCGGCCTGCCTGCTCCAACAGGTTGGCGGCCTTCTCGACCGACCGGCGGGCCCTGGTGATCAGGCGTTCGTCGGCGGGGGCCTTGTCGGCGCCCTCGTCGAGGGCGGTCCGCAGCCGGTCGAGGGCCAGGTCGGCCAGCTCCTCGGCGATCCCCTCCAGCCGGGCCTGCACGTCGTCGAGCGATCCACCCACGCAGACGTAGCCTACGGAGATGGACGACGCCCTGCGCCTCTTCGGCTGGGTGGACGGCGAGCGCGACCGCATCCTGGCCGACCTCGTCGCCTGGCTCCGCATCCCTTCGATCTCGGCCCAGCCCGCCCACGCCGCCGACGTCCGCAGGTCGGCCGAGGTCACCGCCGACCTGCTGGCCAAGGCCGGCCTCGAGGCGGTCGAGGTGCTGGAGACCGCCGGATGCGCAGCGACCGAGGGGGAGGGAGCGCCGTCGGTCTACGGCGAGCACCTGGCCGCCGGGCCCGACGCCCCCACCGTGCTGGTCTACGGCCACCACGACGTCCAGCCCGTCGACCCTCTCGACGAGTGGCACTCGCCGCCGTTCGAGCCGGTGGTGGTCGACGGCGAGCTCCGGGGCCGGGGGTCGATCGACGACAAGGGCCAGGTGATGTTCCAGATGGAGGCGGTGCGGGGCCTGCTGGCCACAGACGGCCGCCTCCCCGTGAACCTCAAGTTCCTCGTCGAGGGCGAGGAGGAGGTCGGCAGCCCCCACTTCGAGGACCTGCTCGTCCGCGAGCGTGACAGGTTCGGCTGCGACGTGGTGGTGGTCTCCGACACCGACATGTGGGCGGCGGACGTGCCGTCGGTGTGCGTGGGCATGCGGGGGCTGGTGGCCTTCGACGTCCGGGTCCGCACCGCCGAGACCGACCTGCACTCGGGGCTGTTCGGCGGCGCCGTCCCCAACTCCGCCCACGTCATCGCCGGCATGGTGGCGTCGCTGCACGACGCCGACGGCAGGGTGGCCGTGCCCGGCTTCTACGACGACGTCCGCCCACTGACCCCGGCGGAGGAGGCGTCGCTGGCCACCATCCCCGTCGACGACGACGCCTGGCGCCGGATGGCCGGCGTCGGACGGCTCGAGGGTGAGGCCGGGCGCTCGCTCCTGGAGCGGATCTGGACCCGTCCCACCTGCGACGTCGTCGGCATCGGCGTCGGCTACACGGGCGGCGGCATCAAGACGATCGTGCCGGCCCAGGGTGGGTTCAAGGTGACGTTCCGTCTGGTGCCGGACCAGCGGCCCGACACCGTCACCGCCGCCTTCACGGCCTGGCTGGAGTCGGCGGTGCCCGAAGGCGTCGAGGTCACCGTCACCGCCGAGGGCGGCGTGGCGCCGGCCCTGACGCCGGTCGACCACCCGGCCATGGGTGCCCTGTGCCGGGCCGTCGCCCGGGTCTGGGGCAAGGAGCCGCTGTTCACCCGCATCGGCGGCAGCGGTCCGGAGGAGGCGCTGGGCCGGATCCTCGGCGCTCCCGTGCTCTACCTCGGCGTGGCCCTCCCGAACGATCGCTTCCACGCCCCCAACGAGCGGATGGTGCTCGACCAGTTCTGGAAGGGGCTGCTGGCGGCAGGGGAGCTGTGGGGCGAGCTGGGACGGCTGGGCCGGACCGGGGCGACGTCGACCCATGGGTGAGACACGCGTGCGGCTGGCGACCCGGCCCGGCAGCACGCCGGCGGGACCGGAGCAGGCAGGGGCTCGGCCGCCCGAGGTCGACAGGGAGTGGGTGTCGTTCGAGAGCGAGACCGAGCATCGCACGTGGATCTTCGACGTCACGTTCCTGCTCAGCCGGTGGACGTGCATCTTCCGCAACGGCTGCCAGGGGGTCCTCACCGAGCCGGCGCCGGAACGGGAGCTGGGGTGCTGCTCCTACGGGGCCCACTTCACCGACCAGGCCGACGTCGACAGGGTCACCGCCGCGGCCGAGACCCTGAGCGCGGAGGAGTGGCAGTTCCGCAAGGAGGGCAGGCAGCGGGGCATCTCACGGGTGAACGTCAGGGGCGAGACCGTCAGCCGCCAGGTGCAGGACGCCTGCGTGTTCCTCAACCGGCCGGACTTCCCCACCGGGGCGGGCTGCGCCCTCCACCAGGCGGCGGTGGCCCGGGGCCAGCACCCGCTCGAGCTGAAGCCCGACGTCTGCTGGCAGCTGCCCCTGCGCCAGGAGGACACCGACGACGGCGACGGCCACGTCACGTCGAGGGTCGTCGAATGGGGGCGGGCGGGCTGGGGCGCGGGCGGGGCCGAGTTCCACTGGTGGTGCACCGAGTCGCCCGAGGCCTTCGTCGGCGCCGTACCCGTGTACCGGGCCATGGCCGAGGAGCTGGCCGCCATGATCGGCGACGACACCTACCGACGGGTGGCCGACTACCTCGACCGCCGGGTCGAGGGTGTGGCCCTCCCCCACCCCGCCGTGCGCTGACCCGGCCCAGTGCCGTGTCCAGCTCGACCTACTCCCCGTCCGCCCCTTCGTCCAGCTCGTCGTCCTCGGTGGCCAGGCACCAGGATGCGTGTTCCTCGTCGGGTGCGGCGCCGCACTCGGCGCACGGCTCGACGATGACCTCCGTCGTCCGCTTGAGCGCTCGGGCCTCTTCGAAGCGCCGGTGACGTCCCTTCTTCACGTTGCTGCCCCCACTCCCCCGACACTGCTCCCGCGTGATCAGTTCCGAATGCCCTGGCGACTGCTGGGACCGCACAGTCTACCGCCGGCCGTCACCCGACGGAGGGGAGGTGGGTAGGGTTGGTGGCTATGGCCGACGACTTCGACGTGGCGGCGATGGTCGCCCGCTTCCAGGACCGGGCGAGGGCCGTCCGTGGCAGGGGCATCCCGCCGCTCGAGGGCGACGACCGCAAGCGGTTCATACAGCGGATGCAGCAGGATTACATGGACTACGCCATGCTGGGCGACGCCAGCGGCGGCATCGAGGACGGCATCCTCGTCCTGCGCATCGACCTGCGCCCCAAGCCCGACGACGGGTAGCGCCCGTGGCCTGCCCGTGCGAGCGGAGGGTCAGCCCTCGTCCAGGAAGCGGTGGATGAGCGGCACGGCCATGGCTCCCTCCCCCACCGCCGCGGTGACCCGCTTGGTCGAGCCGTGGCGGACGTCGCCGGCCGCGAACAGGCCCGGCTGGCTGGTCTCCAGCGGGTAGGGGTCGCGGGCCAGCGACCAGATGCGACGGCCGTCGTCGCCGTACTTCTCGAACAGGTCGCGGCCGGTGACCAGGTAGCCCGACGGGTCGGTGAGGATGCCGTCCCGGTTCGCCCACTCCGTGCGGGGGATGCCGCCGATGCAGATGAACAGGGCGTGCGCCGCCACCCGCTCCTCGGTGCCGGTGACCTTGTCCCGGAGGGTCACGGATCGCAGCCACTCGTCGCCCTCGACCGCGACAACCTCCGTGCAGCCCCGGACCACGATGTTGGGGAGGTCGTGGAGGCGGACGGCCAGGTAGTTCGACA
The DNA here is from genome assembly GCA_963825765.1 of uncultured Acidimicrobiia bacterium. Lineage (GTDB taxonomy): Bacteria > Actinomycetota > Acidimicrobiia > Acidimicrobiales > AC-14 > CAWGUU01. The sequence goes on along the minus strand of CAWGUU010000009.1, from coordinate 265,380 downwards.
TCGTCTCCTCCAGGGTGGCCTCGCGGGACACGATCGTCACCGAGCGGGCCCACCCCGCGAAGTAGAGGGCGGCCTGGGCCCCCGAGTTGCCGGCGCCGACGATAATCACGTCCTTGCCGGCCACTCCCGGCCCCTCGCTGGCCGCCGCCCCGTAGTAGACGCCGGCGTGCATGAGGGTGTCGACGCCTGGGACGTCGAGCCGTCGCCAGTCGACGCCGGTGGCGACCAGGCACGACCTGCACCGGACGGTGTTGCCGTCGGACAGGGTGGCCCAGAAGTCGCCGCCGTCGGTGTGGCCGTCGACGATGGACCGCAGCATGAGGATCTCGACGCCGAACTTGAGCGCCTGGCGGCGGGCCCGGGACGCCAGCTCGGCGCCGCTGACGCCGTCGGGGAACCCCAGGTAGTTCTCGATCCGGGGGCTGGTGCCGGCCTGGCCGCCGGGCGCCTGCTCGTCGACGACGATCGTGCTCAGCCCCTCGGACGCGGCGTACACCGCGGCCGCCAGTCCCGCCGGACCGGCCCCGACGATGCCCAGGTCGTAGACCTCGCACGCCGGCTGAGTCAGGAGCCCGAGGTGGAGGGCCACCTCCTGCAGGGTCGGCGACGTGAGGCACACGCCGTCGTCGAACGTGCACACGGCCACGCCGTCCGGGCCGGCGTCGTCCTGGTACTCGAACGGCACCGCAGCCCGGGTGAGGAAGTCGCGGATGTCGTAGGCGGCGCGCCCGCCGGTCACGAGGATCCGGTGCCCGCCGTCTCCAGGCCCCGCCGTCACGCCGTGCAACCTACTCGCGTCGCTTGGCGGCGACGACGGCGGCTCCCGACGGCACCCGGGTCAGCCGTGCAGCTTCCTGCCGTCGGCCAGCATGGCCACGAACGTCTCGATGCGCGTGGCCCGGGTCTCGGGCTTCCTGGCGTCGTGGAGCCGGTAGAGGATGGCGTAGCGGTTCGTGCGATCGAGCGCGTCGAAGAAGTCTCTGGCGGCGCGGTTGGCGTCGAGGGCCGCACGCAGGTCGTCGGGCACAACCAGGTCACGCTGGGACGGGTAGGCCGCCTCCCACCGACCGTCGGCCTTGGCCCGCTCGACCTCGCGTAGACCGGCCGGCCGCATGCGGCCCTGTTCCGTCAGCTCGGCCACCTTGCCGCAGTTGCGCTGCGACCACTTGCTCCTCGGCCGCCGACGGGTGAACCGCTGCAGGAACCACGTGTCGTCGAACCTGTTCCTCTGCCCGTCGATCCACCCGTAGCAGAGGGCCACGTCGAGCGCCTCGTCGTGGGTGACCGTGGCGATGCCCGAGGCCTTCTTGGCCATCTTGATCCACAGCCCGGGTGATGTGGCGTGGTGCTCGTCCAGCCACATTCTCCAGCCGTCCTGGGTGGGGAAGGCGATGACAGGGAGATCGTCCTTCACGTCGGTCTCGAGACGCCGGTGTCGGTGCCGCCGGCGCCGGTGTCGGTACCGGTGGTGGCAGCCGGTTGGCGTACCCGCTCTCGGGCGGTGCGCTCGTGGGGCCAGAACCGCCACCGCCGGGGCAGGACGGCCACCGCGGCCCGGAACGAGGCGCGGGTGACGGCGAAGGCGGCGCGCTCCCGGCGCCGCCAATGGAGGCCGTACTCGGCGCGGAGAGAATCCGGCAGGAAGGCCGACGCCAGCAGCCTGGTGAGCGGCCGGGCCAGCCAGCCGGCGGGGCCGAGCTTGGGGCGCAGGACGCCGGCGGCGGCCGATCGGGCGTCGTCGCCTACTGCGAGCCTGTCGCGCTCCATGGTGTCGACGTAGCGCTCGAAGTCGGCGTAGGTGTCGGGCATGACGTCGTCGGTGACGCCGAACAGTCGACCGATCGGCTTGGTCCGGTCGTAGTACTGCGCCCGCTCGGCCTGCGACAACGGCCCGACGAACCGGTCGAAGGTCTCGATGGCCACCGTCACCAGGGTGGCCTGTATCCAGAGCGCGAGGTCGGCGTCACCCGCCCGGTAGGAGGTGCCGGCCGGGAACGGGCCCGTCGGGGCCGACAGTGTCCCGGTGACCCGCGTGTGGACCGCCGCCACCCGCCGGCCGGTCGCCTCGGCCTGATCGCGGTCGCCGAAGGTGGCGGTCAGCACGGCGGTGAGGGTGCTCGCCAGCCGGTGCAGGGGCTGGGTCTCGAACTCGCTGTGGTCCGCCACGCCGGCCGCCACCAGCGGGTGGGCCAGCTGAAGCAGGAGGGCCGCCGGCCCACCCGCCAGGACGACCTTCTCCCGGGCCACCCGCCACACCTGCCCCTCGGGGCCGATCAGGCCGGGGTCGCCGGGAGTCCCCTCCTCCAGCCGGGCCGACAGCACGTCCGCCAGGTCTCGCAGGATCACGGTGGTCCGAGCCTACGAGGTGTCGAGCGTGCAAAAGACCACCGTAGAGAGCGTTTCCTGCACGCGCGCCGTGCGTCACGCTCGATGTTGCGTCAGCCCGGTTCGGAGCCCGGGACCACCGGGCGGCCGCTCTCGTACCAGGCCTTGGTGCCGCCGGCCACCGAGTAGGCGTCCACGCCCCGGCCCCGGAGGAACTCGGTGACCTTGAGGCTGCGGCCGCCGACTTGGCAGATCACGTAGACCTCGCCCTCGGTGGGCACCTCGTCGGCCCTGGCCATCATCTCGCTCATGGGGATGAGCTTGGCGCCGGCCACGTGCCCGCCGAGGTACTCGTCGCTCTCGCGGACGTCGATCACGGGCGTGCCGGCGGCAAGGGCCGACTCCAGCTGGTCGATGTCGACCTCGAGCTCGCTCATGTTGATGCTCCTCCTCGCAGGTAGCGGGCGTCGTCGTCGGTGAGCTCGCCGATGGCCGACGAGGCGGTCGACGCCGTCATCACCACCAGGCGGGCGCGGGCCTCGGCACAGCGGCGTCCGGCGCCGTCGTGAACCGATGCGCGGGTAGTGACCGCAGCCTCGCTGCTGGTCTGCACCGATGCCTCCACCCGGTGGACCGAGCCCACCTTGACCGGGCGATCGAACGTGGTAGCCGTCTGGTGGACCACGGCGAAACGGCCCGCCGCGGCGATGGCAGCCCAGGCCATGGCCTCGTCCAGGATGGCCAGCACCACCCCGCCGTGGACGTAGCGGGGCACGCCCGAGAACTCCGGTCCCAGCGTGAACTCGGCCGTCACCAGCTGCGACTCGTCGTCGTAGGCGAAGGGGATTCGCAGGCCGCGTGCATTGGCGGGCTCGCACACGAAGCAGTTGGACTCGAAGCCCCACGCCGCGTTCTCCAGCAGGCGGACCCCCATGGCGGCGACCCTACCCGGACCGGCCGCCGGCGAAGTCCACGACCAGGGCGCGGTGGTCGGACACGGGCAACTCGACCGCCGCGAAGCCGACGACCTCGGGCAGCCGGCCCCGGCCCAGGGCGTGGTCGATCTGCAGCGCCGGCTTGGAGGCGGGGAAGGTCTTGGCCATGGCGAGCGACCTCCACCCCGGCGCGGCCCGGGAGAAGGGGTTGGGCACGTTCAGGTCGCCGAGCATCACGCAGCCCCGGTCGCCGGCGACGGCCACGAGCTCGCCGGTGAGGCGGCGCAGCTGGTGCAGGTTCCAGCCCGGGACGAACGACAGGTGGGTGCTGGCCACCAGCAGGGGGCCGGTGGGCGTCTCCACCTCGGCGGCGACCGTCACCCGCGGCTCGTCGGCCAGCCAGATGAACCGCGGGCCACGACCGCCGGGGATGAAGACCGGCGACGACACCGGCGACGGCGGGAGGCGGACGACATGCCAGCCGGTCACCGCCAGCCTGGACACCACCGCCACGCCGTAGCACGGGTCGGTGCAGGCGCTGTCGTCGTCGGTGGCCGCCCGCCACACCGCCCCGGGCTCGCCCACGAGGGCCGGCTCGAACCGCCAGGCGACGGCGCCGACCGCCTCGGCGATGGCCGCCGCCTGGTCGACGCCGCCCGAGCGCGTCTGGCCACGGTCGACCTCCTGCAGGCAGAGCACATCGGCGTCGAGGGAGGCGCAGGCGTCGACCAGCGACTCGGTGGAGACCGGCCCGCCGGCCAGCGGGGACCCGTGCAGGATGTTGAACGAGACCAGCCTCACCCGCCGTAGTTCATGCGGGTGTCCTCCATGCGCAGGACGGGAGTGTCCTCGCCCTTCTGGAACCCGGTGTCGACAACCTCACCGAAGAAGACGGTGTGGTCGCCCACGTGGACCTCCTCGTTGACGACGCACTCCACGTAGGCCACCGCCTGGTCGAGGATCGGTGACCCGGTGAGGCCGTCGTGGAAGGCGAACCCGTTGAGGGTGTGGGCCTCGAGGTCGACCTCGACCGGCTTGGTGAACTTGCGGACGATGGCCCGGTCCTCCCTGTCGATCACGTTGAGGCTGAAGAACCCGCCCTTGGTGATCAGCTCGTGGGTGAAGGCCTCCTGCTCGACGCTCACCGCCAACACCTTGGGCGCGAAGCTCACCTGGGTCACCCAGTTGATGGTCATCCCGTTGCGCCGATCGCCGGAACGGCTGCCCAGCACGTACAGGCCGCTGGGCAGGGTCCACAGCACCCGCCGCCTGAGCTTGTCGTACTCCTCTGGGTCTCGTCCCTCGGGGATCGGACCGACGATGCCGTTCTGGACCACCATGGCGCGGACCCTATCCGCGCGTACCGGACAGACCCTCTATCGCCGCAGCCAGGTCGACGTCTTTGGCCGTCACGCCACCCTCGCTGTGTGTGCTCAGGGTGACCTTCACCCTGTTGTAGTGAACCTCGAGGTCAGGGTGATGGTTGCGGGACTCGGCCTCGTACGACAGGCGTACCACGAAGCTCACCGCGTCCTTGAAGGTGCCGAGCTCGAACTCCTTCGAGATCTCGTCTCCATCACCCTCCCAGCCCGGCAGCTCGCCCAACCCCGATGCGATCTCGTCGTCCGTCAGCTTTCCCATCGGCCCCCTCCACTCGAATTCGCCGGGAACACCGGCCGCTGCCACCTAGTTTTAGCTGTGAAATGAGCATCATCTCCCCCGGCCTGGCCATCCCCCGCGCCCGCAGCGCGGCGGCGTCGACATTCAGGTCGCTGCGGGTCCGCAACTACCGTCTGTTCTTCTTCGGCCAGATGGTGTCGATCACCGGCACCGGCATGCAGACCGTCGCCCAGGGATGGCTGGTCCTGAGCCTCACCGGCAGCGGCGTGGCCCTGGGTGTCACCGTCGCCCTCCAGTTCCTGCCCCTGCTGCTGTTCGGGCTGTGGGGCGGGCTCATCGCCGACCGGTTCGACAAGCGCCGGACCCTCGTGATCGCCCAGGTCGTGCCCGCGGCGCTGGCCCTGACGATGTTCGCCCTGGTCGCGACCGGTGCGGTGGCGCTCTGGATGGTGTTCGTCATGGCCTTCCTCCAGGGCCTGGTCTTCATGGTCGACATGCCCACCCGCCAGTCGTTCGTGGTCGAGATGGTCGGGCCCGAGCAGGTGCCCAACGCGGTTGGCCTGAACAGCGCCATGTTCAACATCGGCCGGATGGTGGGCCCCGCCCTCGCCGGGGTGGTGATCGCGTCGTTCGGGCTGGCCCCGTCGTTCCTCGCCAACGCCGCCTCCTACGCGGCGGTCACCGTCGCCCTGCTGGCCATGCGGCCTTCGGAGCTGTTCCCCCAGGCGCGGGCCGAACGGGGTCGGGCCGACATCCGCGCCGGTGTCCGCTACATGTGGTCGACCCCTGCGCTGCGCTCCACCCTGCTGCTGGTGGCCGTCGTCGGCACCTTCGGCTTCAACTTCATCGTCGTCCTGCCCCTGCTGGCCCGCTTCACGCTGGGGGGCGGGCCCCGGCTGTACGGGCTGCTCAGCGCGGCGATGGCGCTGGGCTCGCTGATCGGTGCCCTGCTGGCCGCCCGCCGCCACGGCCCCACCCGCAGGATGCTCGTCGGGTCGGTCACCGCCTTCGGCGTGCTCACCCTCGTCACCGCGGTGGCACCCACCGCGGTGCTGGTCGGCGTGACCCTGGTCGGCGTGGGGCTGGCGGTCATGCTCTTCCTCACCGCCGCCAACACCACCCTCCAGCTGACCACCGACCCGTCCATGCGGGGACGGGTGATGGCCGTCTACGGCCTCGTGCTCCTCGGCAGCACGCCCATCGGCGGCCCGCTGCTGGGATGGATCTGCAACCAGTGGGGCGCCCGCACGGGCGTGGCCTTCGGCGGGCTGGTCACCCTGGCCGCGGCCCTGGGGGCGTGGCGCTCCCGGGCGTGGAGGCCCTGAACAGCGCCACGCCGAACGGCTCGAGGGTCACGGTCAGCCGGCGGGTGGCGTCGACTCCGGAGGCGGGGCCGGACGGAAGTGGGCCGTACACCGACTCGAGCTCGACCCGCGCCTCGCCAGGGAAGCCCAGGACCTCCGTCAGGGTGAACCGCACCCGCCGCCGCCTCGGCGTGGGGTTGCGCAGGCACAGCACCGCCTCGCCGTCCCGGCAGGAGGCGAAACCGTAGACCTCGCCCCTGGTGGGGTCACCCAGCACCATCCGGCTGCGGGCGAGCACCCGCCGATGGCGCCGGGCCCAGGCCAGGGCGGTGGACAGCGCCGCCCACTCGTCCTCGGAGAGCGCGCCGGGCGACACGTAGAGGTCGTGGTGCTGGGTGCCCCTGCCCACGATCAGCCAGCAGTGGCGCTCCCAGTCGGCGATGTCCTCCCCGGCGTCGCGGTACCGGCACGCCTCCGACTCCACCACGCTGAACGTGACCAGCGCCGAGACCGGGACGGCGCAGCGCCGCAGGAGCTGCAGCCGGGCGTCGATGTAGGTGGCGAAGGACTCGTGGCGGGGACCGGGAAAGCCTGAACCGGAGTCGTCGAGGCCGCCCCGCCAGAGGAAATCGGCGCTGCCCAGCCACCACGGCGACGGATTCGAGCCGCTGGTGAAGGCCACGACCACCGCCGGATCGGCGCCGCGAGCCCTCCCCATGGCCCGGGCGAACCGGTCCATCTGGGTGGTGCGGCCGCCAGGACCGGTGGGGTGGCCGTGGCCGTCGGCCGTGCAGGCGAAGCGGACCCCGTCGAGCTTCCAGTAGCCCACGCCGGCGGCCGTCCACGCCTCCAAGGCCTCGCCCAGCGCCGACCCGTAGCGGTCCCCGGCCACGCACAGCAGGTCGAACCCCGGCTCGCCCTCGAACCGCTCGACCTCGGCCCCGGTGCTGTCTCGCGCCCACGTCACCCGGATCACCTGACGGTCGCCGTACCCGCCGAAAGGACCGATCCACAAGCCGATGCGGAGGGCGCCGCCCGCCGCGGCCGCGGCCTGCAGGGCTCGCAGGCCCCCGGGGAAGGCGGACGGGCGGAGACGGCCCCACAGTCCCGTCTCCGGCCGCCAGTCGCCGTCCCACCCGTCGTCGAGGCAGTAGGCGTCGAGCTGCAGGCCGTGGCGGGCGCGGAGGTCGGCGTAGCCCCGCAGCTCCTCGACGACGGTCTCCTCCGACATCGTGCCTGGCCAGCCCAGGTGGTACCAGTTGTTGGTGAGCACCACCACCCGGTCGGGGTTGGCCCGGATGGTGTCGAGGTAGTCGAAGAAGTCACCGGTGCCGATCACCGAGGACGGTGTGACAAGCGCCGCCGGGCCCAGCTCGTCGTCGTACGGAAGGGTGCAGCTGCAGCCCCGGGCCGTGGCCAGGTTCTCGGCCCCGGGATGCTCGACGCCCCCGAAGAAGCCCGGGCCGAACACCGGCTGGCCCAGCTCGATCGACCCCGTGTTCGGCGGGGGCCCGGGTTGCACCGACGTGAAGCCGTCGACGGCGACATCGTCCCAGAGCTCGAGCTCGGCCCGCTCCAGGCGCCCCGTGCCGCCGACCGCCAGCCGCTTGCGCACCACGCCGGCGTCCCGGTCGGCCACCACGTCCACGTCGACGGTGACCTCCGCGCCCGGCGACACCAGCCGCCATGCCAGCCGGGATCCGTCCGGGGCCCGCTCGGGCTCACCGACCAGGCTGAGGCCGTATCCGTCGACCAGCCGGCGGCCCGAAACCACCACTGCTACCTCGGGTCCTCCCACGTCGACCCGGCCCGCGCTCCCGCGCACCGCCACGGTGCGCACGGTGCCGCCGGCGATCCGGTAGGCACGGGCGACCGGCCCGGCGTCGACGACCGTGTCGGTCACCTGCGTGCCTCAGCGACCCTCGAGCGAACTGGTGACGCACAACCGCGCCAGGCGCGTTCCTGTGTCACCAGTTCGCATGCTCGGTCACGGCCGCAACTCCTGCAGGCGGGTGAGCAGGGCCAGCTGGGCTCTGGCCCGGGCCAGGTTCTGTCCGGGTGCGCCGACGCGGAAGTAGCGGTCGCCGTCCAGGTGGTCGGTGAGGAACCGCAGCGCCGCCTCGAACGCCATGAGCGGGCCGGCCAGGCCCAGCAGCTCGCGCTCGCCGTCGGTGAGCCAACCCGGCACGGCCTCGGCGTAGCCGGCGAGGATGGCGGCCGCCACTTCGGCATCGACGCCGACGTCGGCCGGGTCGCCGTCCTCGGACGCGATGGCGGCGCCGGAACGGACCAGGTCGCCCACGTCGAACAGCACGGTGCCAGGGGCCACCGTGTCCAGGTCGAGCACGGCCGCCACCGTGCCGTCGTCGCCGAACACCACGTTGTCGGCCTTGGCGTCGTTGTGCACGGTGCGCAGCGGCAGGCGGCCGGCGGCCCGGGCGTCGGACAGCTCGGTGACCAGCACCGACGCGGCGCGGACCGCGGCGATCTCCCCGCCGCAGTCCCCGGTCCGGCCCAAGCCGTCGGCCGACACGGCCCGCTCGAACGCGGCCAGGCGGACGTCGAAGTCGTGGAACCCGCGGATGGGCTCGACCAGCGGCGGCCCGGGGAGCCTCTCGAGCGCCACCGCCACCCGGGCGAAGACGCCGGCCGCCTCACCGGCCTGGGCCGGCGTCGGGAACCGGCTCACGGTGGTGCCGGCGACGTAGTGGTAGGCCCGCCACAACCCGCCGTCGGCGTCCCGGGCGAGGGCGCCGCAGCCGGCGTCGACCGCCGCGACCGGTAGCGGCACCGGCAGCCCCTCCGAGCTCAGATGGGCGACGACCCTGCCCACGTTGGCGGCCAACCGCTCGGGTGAGGTGAAGACGCCGACGTTGACCCGCTGGTGCACCAGGCGGACGTCGCCGTCGGGGGTCCGGTACGTGGCCAGCCAGGTGTCGTGGATGTGGCCGCGTCCGAGCGGCTCCCAGCCCACCAGCACGCCGCTGACGGCGAACAGGCCGGCCAGGACGGGCCGGGTATCGGCGCTAGGACGCCGCTGATCCATCGCATCGGCCGCTCCGCGGCCGGGCGCCTGACCAGCGCACTTGCGTGCGAATGCAGATGTCAGGCGCCGAAAGTCGGGCTTGGATCAGCAGCGTCCTAGGAGCTACCGGGCGGATCCTCGGGCGGGTCGCCACCCAGGCCGGCGGTGCCCAGCACGCTGTTGCCACGGGTGGGCGTGGGCGGGCGGCCGAACCAGGCCGTGTCCCGTCCCGCGTCGCCGGCGGGTCCGGCGAGGCGGGGCCGGCGGTACCAGCCGGCGGCGGCCACCATCATGGTGCCGGCCAGCAGCAGGACGATGGCCAGCAGGGCCGGTCCACCCGGGTCCGAGCCGGTGCGGGCCACCCTGGCCGGCGGCGGGACCTGCTTGACGACTACCGGAATGTTCACGACCGGCACCGGGGTGAGGCTCACGACGGCGTCGTCCTTGGCCGTGACCTCAGTGTTGTCGTCGTCGACGGCCCTGGCCGTGACCACGTCGGTCTGGCTGGCACCCGCCGCGCCCCGGAAGTCACCGGGGAAGCTGCAGCGGTAGGTGGCCCCGGGGGCGAGTCTGGTGCCGATGGCGCACGAGCCCTTGCCGTTGAGGTTCCCGTAGACGTTGTCGGTGAGCGAGGTGATGGTGACCGGCTCGAAGCTGGTGTTGGTGACGGCGACGTCGAAGGTGAAGGTGCCGCCGGGAGCCACCATGGAGGTCGGCCGGGCGTCCTTCACGACCACGATCGACGGTGGCACGTTGGTCAGCGTGACGATGGCGTCGTCGCTGTCGGTGACCTGAGTGCCCTCGTTGTCCTGGCCCCGCACGGTGACAGTGTCGGTCTGGGACTGGCCGGCGTTGCCGCGGAAGTCACCGGGGAAGGTGCACGTGTAGGTACCACCCGGTTGCAGCACCGTGCCGATGGCGTTGGTGCAGGTGCCCTGGGTGGCCAGGTTGCCGTAGATGTCGTCGGTGAGCGAAGTGATGGTGAGGGCCTCGGGGCCGATGTTGGTGACCACCACGGTGAAGGTGAACGTGCCACCCGGCTCAGGCCTCGACAGGGGGCTGGCCGTCTTGTCCACGTGGATGGCCGGCACCACGTCGGTGATGAACACGACGGCGTCGTCGCTGTCGGTGACCTCGACCCCGGCGGGGTTGGTGGCCCGCACCGTGACGGTGTCGGTCTGGCTGTCACCGGGGTCGCCGAAGAACGGACCTACGAAGCTGCAGGCATAGGTGCCACCCGGCTGCAGCACGGTGCCGACGGCGGTGGTGCAGGTGCCGCGGGTGGCCAGGTTGCCGTACACGTCGTCGGTGAGGGCGGTGATCGTCAACACCTCGTTGCTGGTGTTGGTGACCACGATGTTGAAGGTGAAGTCACCGCCGGGCTCGGGCAGCGACAGCGGGGTGGCCGTCTTGTCCACCCGGATCACCGGCAGCGGCGTGATGGTGACGATGGCGTCGTCGCTGTCGCTGACCTCCCTCCCTTCGGGGTTGGTGGCCCGCACGGAGACGACGTCGGTCTGGCTGGCCCCGGCGGCGCCGTTGAAGGCACCGACGAAGCTGCACGAGTAGCTCTCACCTGGCTGCAGGACGGTGCCGACGGCGTCGGTGCAGGTGGAGTTGGCCCGGGTGGTGATGTCGCCGTAGATGTTGTCGGTGAGCGAGGTGATGGTGAGCACCTCGTTGCTGGTGTTGGTGACGACCACGTCGAAGGTGAAGTCACCGCCGGGGACGGGACGGCTCAGCGGCGTGGCCGTCTTGACCACCTGGATCACCGGCAGCGGGGTGATGGTGACGATGGCGTCGTCGGTGTCGGTGACCTCGACCCCGCTGGGGTTGGTGGCCCGCACGGTGACGACGTCGGTCTGGGTGTCGCCCGGGTCGCCGAAGAACGGGCCCACGAAGCTGCACGAGTAGGTGCCGCCGGGCTGCAGGACCGTGCCGATGGCGCTGGTGCAGGTGCCGCGCGTGGCCAGGTTCCCGTAGACGTCGTCGGTGAGCGAGGTGATCGTGAGCACCTCGGTGCTGTTGTTGGTGACCACGATGTTGAAGAGGAAGTCACCGCCCGGGACGGTGCGGCTGGGCGGGGTCACCGTCTTGTCGACCTGGATCACGGGCAGGGGGGTGATGGTGACGATGGCGTCGTCGCTGTCGGTGACCTCGACGCCGCTGGGGTTGGTGGCCCGCACGGTGACGACATCGGTCTGGGTGTCGCCCGGGTCGCCGAAGAACGGTCCCACGAAGGTGCACGAGTAGGTGCCGCCGGGCTGCAGGACCGTGCCGACGGCGCTGGTGCAGGTGCCCTGGGTGGCCAGGTCGCCGTAGACGTCGTCGGTGAGCGAGGTGATGGTGAGCACCTCGTTGCTGTTGTTGGTGACCACCACCGTGAAGGTGAAGTCGCCGCCGGGGACGGTGCGGCTGGGCGGGGTGACGGTCTTGTCGACCTGGATGACGGGCAGCGGCGTGATGGTGACGATGGCGTCGTCGCTGTCGGTGACCTCGACGCCGGTGGGGTTGGTGGCCCGCACCGTGACGACGTCGGTCTGGGTGTCGCCCGGGTCGCCGAAGAACGGCCCCACGAAGGTGCAGGAGTAGGTGTTGAAGGGGCCGGGGCTGGGCTGGAGAACCGTGCCGATGGCGTTGGTGCAGGTGGAGTTGGCCCTGGTGGTGATGTCGCCGTAGATGTCGTCGGTGAGCGAGGTGATGGTCAGCACCTCGTCGCTGGTGTTGGTGACCACCACGGTGAAGGTGAAGTCACCGCCCGGGACGGTGCGGCTGGGCGGGGTCACCGTCTTGTCCACCTGGATGATCGGCACCGGAGCGACCAACGAGGTCTCCCCCGCTGCGCCACAGGCGCTGGTGAGCGCGTTGTAGCTGGCGTCGCCGCTGTAGGCCGCCACCCAGTTGTAGCTGCCGACCGCGGTGGGCGTGAACGGCTCCGAGGTGGCGGTGGGCGGTGGGCCGCCGCCGAGCGGACGGGCCGCGCTGGTGAAGATCGCCGGCCCCGCGCAGGTGGCGTCGTCCGGGCCGAAGAGGGTGAAGGTGACCGTGCCGGTGGGCGTGGGTGCCGGGGCCGGGCTGCCGGTGACGGTGGCCGTGTCGGAGATCGGCTGGCCCAGGGTGGCCCTCGGCGTCGCCGACGTGACGATGGTGACGTCGGCAGGGAGGATCGCAGAGGCCTCGTCGGGGGCGCCGCACGGGCTGGTGGCCGGCGGGTGGTTGGCGTCGCCGCTGTAGACCGCCACCCAGTTGTAGGTGCCGACCGCGGTGGGCGTGAAGTCGCCCGACGTGGCCGTGGGCGGCGGGCCGCCGGCCAGGGCGATGGGTCCGCTGGTGAAGATCGGGGCGCCGGTGCAGGTGGGGTTGGCCGGGCCGAACAGGGTGAAGGTGACGGTGCCGGTGGGAGTGGGCGCCGGGGCCGGGCCCCCGGTGACGGTGGCGACGTCGCGGATCGGGTTGCCGATGGTGACCGGGGTGGTGGCCGACGTGACGATGGCGGAGGTGGACTGGTTGACGATCGACGCCTCGCCGGGTGCGCCGCACGGGCTGGTGGCGACCGGGTGGTTGGCGTCGCCGTTGTAGACGGCGACCCACTGGTAGGTGCCCGGCGCCGCCGGCGTGAACTCCTCGGACAGGGCCGTCGGCGGCGGGCCGCCGCCCAGCGGCCTGGCCGAGCTGGTGAAGATGGGCGCTCCGGTGCAGGTGGGGTTGCCGGGGCCGAAGAGGGTGAAGGTGACGCTGCCGGTGGGCGTCGGGGCCGGCGCCGGACTGCCGGTGACGGTGGCGACGTCGCTGATCGGGCTGCCGATGGTGACCGGGCCGGTGGCCGCCGTCACGATGGCGACGGTGGCCTGGTTGACCACCGATGCCTCGTTGGGGGCGCCGCACGGGCTGGTGACCGACGTGTAGTTGGCGTCGCCGCTGTAGACCGCCACCCAGTTGTAGGTGCCGATCGCGGTGGGCGTGAAGTCGCCCGAGCTCGCGGTGGGCGGCGGGCCGCCGGCCAGCGGGACGGCCGCGCTGGTGAAGATGGGGGCGCCGGTGCAGGTGGGGTTGGCCGGGCCGAACAGGGTGAAGACGACGGTGCCGGTGGGTACCGGGGACCCGGGGCCGGCGCCGCCGGTGACGGTGGCGGTGTCGCTGATGGGGCTGCCGATGGTGACCGGGGTCAGCGCCGACGTGACGATCGAGGGAGTGGCCGGAGCGACGACCGACGCCTCGTTGGGGGCGCCGCACGGGCTGGTGACCGACGCGTAGTTGGCGTCGCCGCTGTAGACCGCCACCCAGGTGTAGGTGCCCGCCGCCGTCGGCGTGAAGTCCGCCGAGGTGGCCGTGGGCGGCGGTGCGCCGCCAAGAGGACGGTTGTTGCTGGAGAAGACCGGCGTGCCGACGCAGGTGGCGTCGCCCGGGCCGAACAGGGTGAAGCTCACCGTACCGGTGGGAGCCGGGGCCGGGGCCGGGCCGCCGGTGACCGTGGCCGTGTCCCGGATGGGGGCGCCGAGTGTCACCGGCGTCAGCGCCGAGGTGACGATGGTGGCCGTCGACTGGTTGACGACCGACGCCTCGTTGGGGGCGCCACAGGGGCTGGTGACCGACGCGTAGTTGGCGTCGCCGCTGTAGACGGCCACCCACTGGTAGGTGCCGACCGCGGTGGGCACGAAGTCGGCCGACGTCGCTGTGGGCGGCGGGCCGCCGGCCAGCGCGATGGGCCCGCTGGTGAAGATCGGGGCGCCGGTGCAGGTGGGGTTGGCCGGCCCGAAGAGCGTGAAGGTGACGGTGCCGGTGGGCGGCGGGGCCGGGGCCGCGCCGCCGGTGACCGTGGCGGTGTCACGGATGGGGCTGCCGATGGTGACCGGGGTCAGCGCCGACGTGACGATGGTGGCGGTGGACTGGGCGACGACCGACGCCTCGTTGGGAGCGCCACAGGGGCTGGTGACCGACGGGTAGTTGGCATCGCCGCTGTAGACGGCCACCCACTGGTAGGTGCCGACGGCCGGCGGGACGAAGTCGCCCGACGTGGCGGTGGGCGGCGGGCCGCCGCCGAGCGGCCGGGCCGAGCTGGTGAAGATCGGCGCACCGGTGCAGGTGGGGTTGCCCGGGCCGAACAGGGTGAAGGTGACGCTGCCGGTGGGTGCCGGCGCCGGGGCCGGCGCGCCCGTGACCGTCGCCGTGTCGTTGATCGGGCTGCCGATCGGGACCGGGGTGGACGCCGACGTGGCGATGGCCACCGGGGCGGGCGTGACGACCGAGGCCTCGTTGGGTGCCCCGCACGGGCTGGTGACCGACGCGTAGTTGGCGTCGCCGCTGTAGACCGCCACCCAGTTGTAGGTGCCGGCGGCGGGAGGCACGAAATCTGCCGACGTGGCGGTGGGCGGGGGTCCGCCGGCCAGCGCGATGGGCCCGCTGGTGAAGATCGGTGCTCCGGTGCAGGTGGGGTTGGCCGGGCCGAACAGGGTGAAGGTGACGGTGCCGGTGGGCGCCGGCGCGGGCGCCGGTCCGCCCGTGACGGTGGCCGTGTCACGGATGGCGTTGCCCAGCGTGACCGGGCCGAAGGCCGACGTCACGATCGTGGCCGTCGACTGGTTGACCACCGACGCCTCGTTGGGGGCGCCACAGGGGCTGGTGACCGACGGGTAGCTGGCGTCGCCGCTGTAGACGGCCACCCAGTTGTAGGTGCCGACGTCCGTCGGGACGAAGTCGGCCGAGGTTGCTGTCGGCGGCGGGCCGCCGGCCAGGGCGATGGGCCCGCTGGTGAAGATCGGTGCTCCGGTGCAGGTGGGGTTGGCCGGGCCGAACAGGGTGAAGGTGACGGTGCCGGTGGGCGCCGGGGCCGGTGCCGCACCGCCGGTGACGGTGGCCGTGTCCCGGATGGGGCTGCCGATGGTGACCGGGGTCAGCGCCGACGTGACGATGGTGGCCGTCGACTGGTTGACCACCGACGCCTCGTTGGGGGCGCCGCACGGGCTGGTGACCGACGCGTAGTTGGCGTCGCCGCTGTAGACCGCCACCCACTGGTAGGTGCCGACGGCCGTCGGGACGAAGTCCTCCGACGTGGCCGTGGGCGGCGGGGCCCCACCCAGCGGGCGGTTGGCGCTGGTGAAGATCGGGACGCCGGTGCAGGTGGGGTTGCCCGGGCCGAACAGGGTGAAGGTGACGGTGCCGGTGGGCGCGGGGGCCGGGGCGGGACCGCCCGTGACCGTGGCCGTGTCCCGGATGGGGTTGCCGATGGTGACCGGGGTCAGCGCCGAGGTGACGATGGTGGCCGTCGACTGGTTGACCACCGACGCCTCGTTGGGGGCGCCGCACGGGCTGGTGACGGAGGAGTAGTTGGTGTCGCCGCTGTAGACCGCCACCCACTGGTAGGTGCCGGGCGCGGGCGGGACGAAGTCGGCCGAGGTGGCGGTGGGCGGCGGGCCGCCGCCAAGGGGCCTCGCCGCGCTGGTGAAGATCGGGGCGCCGGTGCAGGTGGGGTCGCCCGGGCCGAACAGGGTGAAGGTGACGGTGCCGGTGGGCGCCGGGGCCGGCGCCGCACCGCCGGTGACGGTGGCCGTGTCACGGATGGGGCTGCCGATGGTGACCGGGGTCAGCGCCGAGGTGACGATGGTGGGCGCCACCTGTGCCACCACGGACGCCTCGTTGGGGGCGCCGCACGGGCTGGTGACCGACGGGTAGTTGGCGTCGCCGCTGTAGACCGCCACCCAGTTGTAGGAGCCGGCGGCGGTGGGCGTGAAGTCGCCCGACGTGGCCGTGGGCGGCGGGCCGCCGGCCAGGGCGATGGGTCCGCTGGTGAAGATCGGCGCGCCGGTGCAGGAGGTGTTGCCGGGGCCGAACAGGGTGAAGGTGACGGTGCCGGTGGGCGCCGGGGCCGGGGCGGGGCCGCCGGTGACCGTGGCCGTGTCACGGATCGGGCTCCCCAGGCTCACCGGTGTGAGGGCGGACGTGACGATCGTGGCGGTGGACTGGGCCACGACCGAGGCCTCGTTCGGCGCGCCGCACGGGCTGGTGACCGACGGGTAGCTGCCGTCGCCGCTGTAGACCGCCACCCACTGGTAGGTGCCGACGGCAGTGGGGGTGAAGTCGCCCGAGGTCGCCGTCGGCGGTGGGCCGCCGGCCAGCGCGATGGGCCCGCTGGTGAAGATCGGGGCGCCGGTGCAGGTGGGGTTGCCCGGGCCGAACAGGGTGAAGGTGACGGTGCCGGTGGGCGCCGGGGCCGGTGCTGGGCCGCCCGTGACTGTGGCCGTGTCACGGATGGGGCTGCCGATGGTGACCGGGTTCAGGGCCGACGTCACGATCGTGGCGGTGGACTGGTTGACCACCGACGCCTCGTTGGGCGCCCCGCACGGGCTGGTGACGGAGGAGTAGTTGGCGTCGCCGCTGTAGACCGCCACCCAGGTGTAGGTGCCGACGGCGGTGGGGACGAAGTCGGCCGAGGTGGCGGTGGGCGGCGGGGCGCCTCCCAGCGGCCGGGCCGCGCTGGTGAAGATCGGCGCCCCGGTGCAGGTGGGGTTGGCCGGGCCGAACAGCGTGAAGGTGACGGTGCCGGTGGGCGTCGGGGCCGGCGCCGCGCCGCCGGTGACCGTGGCCGTGTCACGGATGGGACTGCCGATGGTGACGGGGGTGAGGGCCGACGTGACGATGGTGGCGGTGGACTGGTTGACCACCGACGCCTCGTTGGGGGCGCCGCACGGGCTGGTGACGGAGGTGTAGTTGGTGTCGCCGCTGTAGACCGCCACCCAGTTGTAGGTGCCGACGGTGGGCGGGACGAAGTCGGCCGACGTGGCCGTGGGCGGCGGCCCGCCGCCGAGCGGCCGGGCCGCGCTGGTGAAGATCGGGGCGCCGGTGCAGGTGGGGTTGGCCGGGCCGAACAGGGTGAAGGTGACGCTGCCGGTGGGCGCCGGGGCCGGGGCGGGACCACCGGTGACGGTGGCCGTGTCCCGGATCGGGCTTCCGACGATGACCGGGGTCAGCGCCGAGGTGACGATGGTGGGCGTCAGCTGGCTGACGACCGACGCCTCGTTGGGGGCGCCGCACGGGCTGGTGACCGACGGGTAGTTGGCGTCGCCGCTGTAGACCGCCACCCAGTTGTAGGTGCCGACGGTGGTGGGCGTGAAGTCGCCCGAGGTCGCCGTGGGTGGTGGGCCGCCGGCCAGGGCGATGGGCCCGCTGGTGAAGATCGGGGCGCCGGTGCAGCTGGTGTTCGCCGGGCCGAACAGCGTGAAGGTGACCGTGCCGGTGGGCACCGGCGCCGGAGCCGGCCCGCCGGTGACGGTGGCGGTGTCACGGATCGGGCTGCCGAGCGGCACCGGCGTGAGGGCCGAAGTCGTGATGGTGGGCGTCGCCTGGGTGACGACCGACGCCTCGTTGGGGGCGCCGCAGGCGCTGGTGACCGACGGGTAGTTGGCGTCGCCGCTGTAGACGGCCACCCATTGGTAGGTGCCGACGGCAGGCGGGACGAAGTCGGCCGACGTCGCCGTGGGCGGTGGGCCGCCGGCGAGCGGGATGGGCCCGCTGGTGAAGATCGGGGCGCCGGTGCAGGTGGGGTTGCCCGGGCCGAACAGGGTGAAGGTGACGGTTCCGGTGGGAACCGGGGCCGGGGCGGGGCCGCCGGTGACGGTGGCGGTGTCACGGATGGGGCTGCCGATGGTGACCGGGGTAAGTGCCGACGTGACGATCGTGGCGACCGACTGGTTGACCACCGACGCCTCGTTCGGGGCGCC
Source organism: uncultured Acidimicrobiia bacterium (assembly GCA_963825765.1). Taxonomy (GTDB): domain Bacteria; phylum Actinomycetota; class Acidimicrobiia; order Acidimicrobiales; family AC-14; genus CAWGUU01. Next base: position 247,457 of record CAWGUU010000009.1, on the reverse strand, counting down.
GCAGGGGCTGGTGACCGACGGGTAGTTGGCGTCGCCGCTGTAGACCGCCACCCAGGTGTAGGTGCCGGGCGACGGCGGGACGAAGTCGGCCGAGGTGGCGGTGGGTGGCGGGCCGCCGCCCAAGGGCCTCGCCGCGCTGGTGAAGATCGGGGCCCCGGTGCAGGTGGGGTTGCCCGGGCCGAACAGGGTGAAGGTGACGCTGCCGGTGGGCGCCGGGGCCGGGGCGGGACCGCCGGTGACGGTGGCGGTGTCCCGGATGGGGCTGCCGATGGTGACCGGGGTCAGCGCCGACGTGACGATCGTGGCGACCGACTGGTTGACAACCGATGCCTCGTTGGGGGCGCCGCAGGGGCTGGTGACCGGGGTGTAGTTGGCGTCGCCGCTGTAGACCGCCACCCACTGGTAGGTGCCGGGCGCGGGCGGGACGAAGTCGGCCGAGGTGGCGGTGGGCGGCGGGCCGCCGCCAAGGGGCCTCGCCGCGCTGGTGAAGATCGGGGCGCCGGTGCAGGTGGGGTTGCCCGGGCCGAACAGGGTGAAGGTGACGCTGCCGGTGGGCGCCGGCGCCGGGGCGGGGCCGCCGGTGACGGTGGCCGTGTCACGGATGGGGCTGCCGATGGTGACCGGCGTCAGCGCCGACGTGACGATGGTGGGCGTGAGCTGGGTGACCACCGACGCCTCGTTGGGCGCGCCGCACGGGCTGGTGGCGGCCGGGTAGGCCACGTCGCCGCTGTAGACCGCGACCCAGGTGTAGGTGCCGACGGCCGTCGGGACGAAGTCGGCCGACGTGGCCGTGGGCGGTGGGCCGCCGCCCAGCGGGCGGGCCGCGCTGGTGAAGATCGGGGCGCCGGTGCAGGTGGGGTTGCCCGGGCCGAACAGGGTGAAGGTGACGGTGCCGGTGGGCGTGGGGGCCGGGGCGGCGCCACCGGTGACGGTGGCCGTGTCACGGATGGGGCTGCCCAGCGGGACAGGGGTGAGGGCGGAGGTGGAGATGGCCACCGGCGCCTGGGTGACCACCGACGCCTCGTTGGGCGCGCCACACGGGCTGGTGACGGAGGTGTAGTTGACGTCGCCGCTGTAGACCGCCACCCAGTTGTAGGTGCCCGGCGCCGGTGGCACGAAGTCGGCCGACGTCGCCGTCGGCGGCGGGCCTCCGGCCAGCGCGATGGGCCCGCTGGTGAAGATCGGGGCGCCGGTGCAGGTGGGGTTGCCCGGGCCGAACAGGGTGAAGGTGACCGTGCCGGTGGGCGCCGGAGCCGGGGCGGGGCCGCCCGTGACGGTGGCCGTGTCACGGATCGGGCTGCCGATGGTGACCGGCGTCAGCGCCGACGTGGTGATGGTGGGCGTGAGCTGGGTGACCACCGACGCCTCGTTGGGGGCGCCGCACGGGCTGGTGACCGACGCGTAGGCGGCGTCTCCGCTGTAGACGGCCACCCAGTTGTAGGTGCCGACGGCTGTCGGGACGAAGTTGGCCGAGGTGGCGGTGGGCGGAGGTCCGCCGGCCAACGGGACGGGTCCGCTGGTGAAGATCGGGGCGCCGGTGCAGGTGGGGTTGCCCGGGCCGAACAGGGTGAAGGTGACCGTGCCGGTGGGCACCGGTGCCGGCGCCGGTCCGCCGGTGACGGTGGCGGTGTCACGGATCGGGCTGCCGAGGGGGACCGGCGTCAGCGCCGAGGTGACGATGGTGGCGACCGACTGGTTGACGACCGACGCCTCGTTGGGCGCGCCGCATGGGCTGGTGGCGGACGGGTAGACGGCGTCGCCGCTGTAGACGGCCACCCAGTTGTAGGTGCCGGGGGTCGGCGGGGCGAACGGCCCGGAGGTGGCCGTCGCCGTCGGAGGCGGTCCGGGGGCGGCCGGAGTCAGGGGCCGGGGGCCGCTGTTGAAGATCGGGACGCCGGTGCAGGTGGGGTTGCCCGGGCCGAACAGGGTGAAGACGACGGTGCCGGTGGGCGTGGCCGCACCCGTGGTGCCCGTGACGGTGGCGGTGTCGGAGATGGGGCTGCCGATGGTGACCGCCGGCGTGGCCGACGTGACGATCATCGCCCCGGCCACCAGCGAGCTCTCGTTGGCGTCGTTGCACGTGGTGGTGACCGCGGTGTAGCCGGCGTCACCGCTGTAGGCCGCGATCCACCGGTAGGTGCCCGGCAGCGTGGGCGTGAACGGCCCCGAGTTGGCGGTGGGCGGTGGGCCGCCGCCCAGGGGCTGGGCCGGGCTGGTGAAGATGGGGGCGCCGGCGCACGTGGCGTTGTCGGGCCCGAAGACGGTGAAGGTGACGGTGCCGGTGGGCGCCGGCGCCGGTGCCGGCCCGCCCGTGACGGTGGCGGTGTCGTTGATCGAACCGCCGAGCTGGGCGGTGGGGCTGGCCGAGGTGACGACCGTCGGGGTGAGCTGGTTGACGACCGACGCCTCGTTGGGGGCGCCGCACGGGCTGGTGACACCGGCGTAGTTGGCGTCGCCGCTGTAGACGGCGACCCAGGTGTAGGTGCCCGGCGTCGACGGGGTGAAGGGCCCGGAGTTGGCGGTGGCGGTGGGCGGAGGCCCGGGAGCGAGAGGCGTCAGCGGCTGGGCGGGGCTGGTGAAGATGGGGGCGCCGGTGCAGGTGGGGTTGCCCGGGCCGAACAGGGTGAAGGTGACGGTGCCGGTGGGGCTGGGCACGCCCGTCGTCCCGGTGACGGTGGCGGTGTCGGAGATGGGGCTGCCGAAGGGAACCGTGGGCGTGGCCGACGTGACGATCGAGGCCAGCGCCTGGTTGACCACCGACGTCTCGTTGGCGTCGTTGCACAGGCTGGTGGCCGCGGGATAGGCGGCGTCGCCGCTGTAGGCGGCGATCCACCGGTAGGAACCGACGGCCGTCGGGGTGAACGGCCCGGAGGTGGCCGTCGCCGTCGGGGGCGTCCCACCGACCGGGGTCAGCGGCTGGGGCCCGCTGTTGAAGACCGGTGCCGCCCCGCACGTGGCGTCGGCCGGAGCGTAAGCGGTGAAGGTGACGGTGCCGGTGGGCGTGGGCCCGCCCGAGGTGCCGGTGACCGTGGCCGTGTCGGAGATCGGGTTGCCGAGGGTGACGGCGGGCGTGGCCATGGTGGTGACCATGGCCCCCGTGACCAGCGAGCTCTCGTTGGCGTCGTTGCAGAGGGTGGTGGCCGGGTTGTAGTTGGCGTCACCGGCATAGGACGCGATCCAACGGTAGGTGCCGGGCAGCGTCGGGGTGAAGGGACCCGAGCTGGCGGTGGCTGTGGGCGGGCCCCCGGACAGCGCGACGGGCGCGCTGGTGAAGGCTGCCGCGCCCGCACAGGTGGCGTTGTCGGGGCCATAGGCGGTGAAGACGACGTTGCCGGTGGGTGTCGGACCACCGGGGAGCCCGGTGACGGAGGCGGTATCGGAGATGGGGCTGCCCAGCTGGGCGGCGGGCGTGGCCGACGTGACGATCGAGGCGGTGACGGCGAGGACGGTGACGTTGGAGGCCCCGTTGCCGGAGCCGGGTGTGTTGGTGACGATGTTGACGGCGGCCGCGAACCCGAGCTGGGAGGTCTGGATCCCGGGGCTGGGCTGCGAGTCCTTGGTGGGCCGCTTCAAGACGTCGAAGGTGAAGAGGATCCTGCAGGTGTCGCCGGGCTGGCCGGGGGGTTGGAGGATCACTGGGGCGGACGGGGTGAACGAGACCTTGCCGGTGGCGGGGTCGATCACGGTGATGGTGAAGGTGATGCCGGCGCACGCGGTGCCGGCCTCGCCCACGCCGGTGGGCGAGAGCTGGAAGACCCCGGGATCGGCGAATGCGGGCGGGCAGTCACCCGAGCCGCTGCCGAACGACGTGCCACAGGCCGGAACCAGCGATATGGCCGGCAGGCCCGGGAACACCGCGCTGATGGTGAGCGGGTCGACGTTGTCCGGCGGGGTGGAGGCGTTGAGGATCTGGAGGCTGGCCGGCAGGCCGGTGTCGCCCACGGATACCGGTGAGGGGAAGGTGGGGGTGACGCCGAGGCCGACGCCGGCGTTGGCGGGTTCGATCAAGCCCGCGAAAGGCGCCGCCACGATCGCCAACAGCACGGCGACTATCCACCAGCGAGGTTTGGCCGCAATGCGCCGCTGGATGCCTGACGTCGGAGTCAAATGCTTTGCTCCCCAGCCCTATCGTGACCACACGCTACGGGCCTGTCTCGCCCACACGCATTTGTCAATCCTATGGGCGCTCGGGGCCCGCCGTCCCGACCACCGGAATGGGGTGATGGTACCAGAGATATGCCCAAGTACAACCCCTGACGGTGGAACCGTGAACACGCTGGGTGCACGGCCTCCGTTACCGACGTGGGCGAGGCCTTCCGTCGGCACTACTCGGGCCACGAGCGCGGACTGATTCGCGGCCATTCGCGAGTCAACGACGGCGCCGCCCCGACCGCGTCGCCGTCGGCGGCCCGATGGCGGGCCCCGCCGACAGCGAAAAGGTCAGAGCTCATTCCGGCTATCCGGCGCCTGTCGCTACCCGTCGGCAGGCGGGTTCCGGCGGCGTCCTTCGGCACCGGTGGCCAGGCGGGGTCGGCGGTACCAGCCGGCCGCGGCCACCATCAGGGTGCCGGCCACCAGCAGGGCGATGGCCAGGAAGGCCGGGCCGCCCGAGTTGGCGCCGGTGCGGGCCACGACCTTGGGCGGCGGGACCACCTTGACCACCACGGGCACCACCGGCACGGGCGTGAGCTTCACCGTCGCCTCGTCGAAGGCTGTGACCTCGGTGTTGTCGTTGTCGACGGCCTTGGCCGTGACCACGTCGGTCTGGCTCGCGCCTGCGTCGCCCCGGAAGTCACCGGGGAAGCTGCAGCGATACGTCTGGCCCGGCTGGAGGGTGGTGCCGATGGCACAGGTGCCCTTGCCGTTGAGGTTGCCGTAGACGTTGTCGGTGAGCGAGGTGATGGTGACTGGCTCGAAGCTCGTGTTGGTGACGGCCACGTCGAAGGTGAAGGTGCCACCTGGGGCCACCATGGAGGGCGGCCGGGCGTCCTTCTGGACGACGATGGAGGGCGGCACGTTGGTGAGGAACACCACCGCCTCGTCGCTGTCGGTGACCTCGGTGCCCTCGTTGTCCCGGCCCCGCACGGTGACGGTGTCGGTCTGGCTCTCGCCGGCGTCGCCGATGAAGTCACCGGGGAAGGTGCAGGTGTAGGACGCCCCTGGGGCCAGCACGGTGCCGATGGCGTTGGTGCAGGTGCCCTGGGTGGCCAGGTTGCCGTAGATGTCGTCGGTGAGCGAGGTGATGGTGAGGGCCTCGGGGCCGACGTTGGTGACCACCACGGTGAAGGTGAACGTGCCACCCGGCTCAGGCCTCGACCCCGGGGTGACCGACTTGTCCACGTGGATGGCGGGCACCACGTTGGTGATGAAGACCACCGCGTCGTCGCTGTCGGTGACCTCGACGCCGGCGGGGTTGGTGGCCCGCACCGTGACGGTGTCGGTCTGGCTGTCGCCGGGGTTGCCGACGAAGGGGCCGACGAAGCTGCAGGAGTAGCTCTGACCCGGCTGCAGCACGGTGCCGATGGCAGTGGTGCAGGTGCCGCGGGTGGCCAGGTTGCCGTAGACGTCGTCGGTGAGGGCGGTGATGGTGAGGACTTCGTTGCTGGTGTTGGTGACCACGATGTTGAAGGTGAAGTCACCGCCGGGCTCGGGCAGCGACAGCGGGGTGGCCGTCTTGACCACCTGGATGACCGGCAGCGGGGTGAGGGTGACGACGGCGTCGTCGCTGTCGGTGACCTCGACCCCGCCGGGGTTCGTGGCCCGCACCGTGACCACGTCGGTCTGGCTTGCCCCGGCGTTGCCGAAGAAGGGGCCGACGAAGCTGCAGGAGTAGGTGTCGCCAGGCTGGAGCACCGTGCCGATGGCGTCGGTGCAGGTGGAGTTGGCCCGGGTGGTGATGTCGCCGTAGATGTTGTCGGTGAGCGAGGTGATGGTGAGCACCTCGTTGCTGGTGTTGGTGACCACCACGTCGAACGTGAAGTCACCACCGGGGACCGTCCGGCTGAGCGGGGTGGCCGTCTTGACCACCTGGATGACCGGCAGCGGCGTGATGGTGACGATGGCGTCGTCGCTGTCGGTGACCTCTACCCCGGTGGGGTTGGTGGCCCGTACGGTGACGACGTCGGTCTGAGTGTCGCCCGGGTCGCCGAAGAACGGCCCCACGAAGCTGCACGAGTAGGTGTCGCCGGGCTGCAGCACCGTACCGATGGCGTCGGTGCAGGTGCCCTGGGTGGCCAGGTTGCCGTAGACGTCGTCGGTGAGGGCCGTGATCGTCAACACCTCGTTGCTGGTGTTCGTCACGACCACGTTGAACGTGAAGTCACCGCCGGGGACGGTGCGGCTCGGCGGGGTGACCGTCTTGTCGACCTGGATGACCGGCACCGGGGTGACCACCGAGGTCTCCCCCGCGGCGCCACAGGCGCTCGTGACCGCGTTGTAGTTGGCGTCGCCGTTGTAGGTCGCGACCCAGCGGTAGCTGCCGGCCGCGGTGGGCGTGAACGGTGCCGAGGTGGCCGTGGGCGGTGGGCCACCGCCCAGCGGACGGTTGATGCTGGTGAAGACCGCCGCTCCCGAGCAGGTGGCGTTGTCCGGCCCGAACACGGCGAAGCTGACGGTGCCGGTGGGTACCGGTGCGCCCGGAGCCGGGTCACCGGTGACGGTTGCCGTGTCGGAGATGGAACCGCCCAGGGTGACCGTGGGCGTGGCCGACGTGACGATGGTGACCTGACCGGGGCTCACCACCGACGCCTCGTTGGGCGCGCCGCACGGGCTGGTGGCCGGCGGGTAGTTGGCGTCGCCGCTGTAGACGGCCACCCACTGGTAGGTGCCGGACGCGGTGGGCGTGAAGGAGCCCGAGGTCGCCGTGGGCGGCGGGCCTCCGGCCAGCGCGATGGGCCCGCTGGTGAAGATGGCGGCGCCGGTGCAGGTGGGGTTGGCCGGGCCGAACAGGGTGAAGGTGACGGTGCCGGTGGGCGCGGGGGCAGGAGCCGGGCCGCCCGTCACCGTCGCGGTGTCGGAGATCGACCCGCCGAGGAGAACGGTCGGCGTGGCCGTCGTCACGATGGTGGCCGTGGACGGCCCGACCACCGACGCCTCGTTGGGCGCGCCGCACGGGCTGGTGGCGCTCGGGTAGTTGGCGTCACCGCTGTAGACGGCGATCCATTGGTAGGTGCCGACCGCGGTAGGCACGAAGTCGGCCGACGTCGCCGTGGGCGGCGGGCCTCCGGCCAGCGCGATGGGTCCGCTGGTGAAGATGGCGGCGCCGGTGCAGGTGGGGTTGGCCGGGCCGAACAGGGTGAAGGTGACGGTGCCGGTGGGCGCGGGGGCCCCGACGGCACCGCTCGTCACGGTGGCGGTGTCATTGATGGGACTGCCGATGGTGACCGTCGGCGTCGCCACGGTGGCGATGTTGACGGGCGCCTGGTTGACCACCGACGCCTCGTTGGGTGCGCCGCACGGGCTGGTGACCGAGACGTAGTTGGCGTCGCCGCTGTAGACCGCCACCCAGTTGTAGGTGCCGACGGCGGTGGGCACGAAGTCGCCCGACGTCGCCGTGGGCGGGGGTCCGCCGGCCAGCGCGATGGGCCCGCTGGTGAAGATCGGGGCGCCGGTGCAGGTGGGGTTGGCCGGGCCGAACAGGGTGAAGGTGACGGTGCCGGTGGGTGCGGGCGCCGGTGCCGGTGCGCCGGTGACCGTGGCCACGTCACGGATCGGGTTGCCGAGACCGACCGGGGTCAGCGCCGACGTGACGATGGTGGGCGTGGCCGGGGCGACGACCGACGCCTCGTTGGGAGCGCCGCAGGGGCTGGTGACAGACGGGTAGTTGGCGTCACCGCTGTAGACGGCAACCCAGTTGTAGGTGCCGATTGCGGTGGGCGTGAAAGTGCCCGACGTGGCGGTGGGCGGGGGTCCGCCGGCCAGCGCGATGGGCCCGCTGGTGAAGATCGGGGCGCCGGTGCAGGTGGGATTGGCCGGGCCGAACAGGGTGAAGGTGACGGTGCCGGTGGGGGCGGGCGCCGGTGCCGGGCCGCCGGTGACCGTGGCGGTGTCGGAGATGGCGGTGCCGAGCGGGACCGGCGTGGTCGCCGACGTGACGATGGTGGCGACCGACTGGTTGACCACGGACGCCTCGTTGGGTGCGCCGCAGGGGCTGGTGGCGGCCGGGTAGACCGCGTCACCGCTGTAGACGGCCACCCAGTTGTACGTGCCGATGGCGGTCGGGGTGAACGGGCCGGAGGCGGCCGTCGCCGTCGGCGGCGGTCCGGGGGCGGCGGGCGTGAGCGGCTGGGCGGGGCTGGTGAAGATCGGAGCCCCGGTGCAGGTGGGGTTGGCCGGGCCGAACAGGGTGAAGACGACGGTGCCGGTGGGGGACGGAGCGCCGGTGGTGCCGGTGACCGTGGCGGTGTCCGAGATCGGGCTGCCGATCGTGACCGCCGGCGTTGCCGAAGTGACGATCGTGGCGCCCGAAACCAGCGAGCTCTCGTTGGCGGCGTTGCAGGCGCTCGTGACCGTTACATAGTTGACGTCGCCGCTGTAGGTCGCGATCCAGCGGTACGTACCCGGCAGCGTGGGCGTGAACGGGCCGGAGTTGGCCGTCGGCGGCGGGCCGCCGGCCAGCGGGATGGGGCCGCTGGTGAAGACCGCGGGCCCGGCGCAGGTGGCGTCGTCGGGGCCGAAGAGGGTGAAGACGACGGTGCCGGTGGGGGCCGGGGCCGGGGCCGGGCCGCCGGTGACGGTGGCGGTGTCGGAGATGGCGTTGCCGAGCGGCGCGGCCGGCGTGGCCGAGGTGACGATCGTCGGCGTCAGCTGGGTGACGACCGACGTCTCGCCGACGGCGCCGCAGGGGCTCGTCACGGGGTCGTAGGCGACGTCGCCGCTGTAGGCGGCGACCCATTGGTAGCTACCCGGCGCGGTGGGCGTGAACGGGCCGGAGTTGGCCGTCGGCGGCGGGCCACCGGCCAGCGGGATTGCCGCGCTCGTGAAGATCGGGGCGCCGGTGCAGGTGGGGTCGCCCGGACCGAACAGGGTGAAGACGACGGTGCCGGTGGGCGTGGGGGCCGGCGCCGGGCCGCCGGTGACGGTGGCGGTGTCGGAGATGGCGGTGCCAAGTGGGACGGTGGGCGTGGCCGACGTGACGATGGTGGCCACCGCGCGGTTGACGACCGACGTCTCGTTGGCGTCGTTGCACAGGCTGGTGGCCGGCGGGTACACGGCGTCACCGCTGTAAGCCGCGATCCAGCGGTAGGCACCTGGCACCGTCGGGGTGAAGTTGCCGGAGCTGGCGGTGGCCGAAGGTGGCGGGCCGGGGACGCCGCCGCCGAGCGGCTGGGCCGCGCTGGTGAAGACGGGGGGCGTGGCGCAGGTGGCGTCGTCGGGGCCAAAGAGGGTGAAGACGACCGTGCCGGTGGGGATGGCCGCTCCGGTGGTGCCCGTGACCGTGGCCGTGTCGGAGATCGGGCTGCCGATGGTGACCGTGGGCGTGGCGTTCGTGGTGACGACGGCCCCGGAGACGAGCGAGCTCTCATTGGCGTCGTTGCAGAGGGTGGCGGCCGCGTTGTAGTTGGCGTCACCGCTGTAGGACGCGATCCAGCGGTAGGTGCCGGGCAGCGTCGGGGTGAACGGGCCCGAGTTGGCCGTGGGTGGCGGCCCGCCCGCCAGCGGTTGGGGCGCGCTCGTGAAAGCGGGTGGCCCGGCACAGGTGGCGTCGTCCGGGCCGAACGCGGTGAAGACGACGTCGCCGGTGGGCGTCGGGGCGGGAGCCGGCGCGCCCGTCACGGTGGCGGTGTCGGAGATGGCGCTGCCGAGCTGGGCGGTGGGGGTGGCAGAGGTGACGATGCTGCCGATGTCGGCGGCGAGGACGGTGACGTTGGAAGCCCCGTTGCCGGAGCCGGGTGTGTTGGTGACGGTGTTGACGGCGGCGGCGAAACCGAGCTGGGAGGTCTGGATCCCGGGGGCGGGCTGTGAGTCCTTGGTAGGCCTCTTCAAGACGTCGAAGGTGAAGAGAATCCTGCAGGTGTCGCCGGGCTGGCCGGGGGGTTGGAGGGTGACCGTCGAAGCAGGGGTGAACGACACCTTGCCGGTGGCGGGGTCGATCACGGTGATGGTGAAGATGATGCCGTCGCACGCGGTGCCGGCCTCGCCCACGCCGGTGGGCGAGAGCTGGAAGACCCCGGGATCGGCGAATGCGGCCGGGCAGTCACCCGAGCCGCTGCCGAACGACGTGCCACAGGACGGCACCAGCGAGATGGCCGGCAGGCCCGGGAACACCGCGCTGATGGTGAGCGGGTCGACGTTGTCCGGCGGGGTGGAGGCGTTGAGGATCTGGAGGCTGGCCGGCAGGCCGGTGTCGCCCACGGTGACCGGTGAGGGGAAGGTGGGCGTGACGCCGAGGCCGACGCCAGCCTGTGCGGGCTGGATCAGGCCCACGAACGGGGCGGCCACGATGGCCAGGAGCACACCGACAGCCCACCAGCGGGGTTTTCCGCCCGCTCGCCGCCCCGACTTCCCTGCGCCGCCAGAGATCGTTCCCCGAGTCAATGTCTCTCTCCCCAACCGTTTGCGACCGATAGCACCACTGGCTTCTTAGCCGACCTGTGGCGTCCGATCATCGATGGCCCCGCACGTGCCCGCCAATCTTGAGTGTGACTGACGCCGACATTACCAGAGGAACCCTAGATTTCCCTCTTTTCCCTCAACGTAAACGGCCTCCGACCGGCAGTTTCATTGATGATGGAGCCGGCCAGGCCCACCAACGCTGAACGGATCCGGACTTCGTTCGGTTCTGACGTGAAACCTCGGTCCATCGGGGCCCGAACACGATCCAACGGCCCGTGGTGGCTCAGGCCGTAGGGGGCTGTTGGACGCCGGACCGCCGCCTTCTGCCGTTGCCGTGGAACCCTCCAACACCTGCCCCACCGACCAACAGGAGGCCGATCACCACAAGTGTGGCGGCGACTTTGGTGGAGCCGGCGGGGTCAGACCCTGTACGAGAGAGTTGACCCTGCGGCCGCAACGGTGACCCCGCCGGGGCCAGGACCGTGATGGTGGTCTCCGCACTCGGGCCGCCGCCCCGCACCGCTCCGACCAGGCGGTGGATGCCGGGCTCGGTGTCGATCGGGATGGTGACTGTGGTGGTGAAGGAACCGGAGGCGTCGGTGACGACGGTACCGAGCAGCACGGGCGAGCTAAGGAGCACGATGTCGACCGGGGTGGACGGCGGGAACCCGCTCCCGAACACCGTGGCATCCTGACCGGCCACGACCGTCCGGGGGGTGACGTCGATGGTTGGCTGGCCGGGCGGGACCGTCGGGCCGACCGTGGTCGGCGTGGTCGGCACGGTGGAGCTGGTGGAGCTGGTGGAGGACGACGAGCTGCTGGAGGTGGTCGTGCCCGTCGGGACGCTGGAGCTGGTGGTCGACGTCGAGCTCGTCGACGTCGAGCTCGTCGACGAGGTGCTCGAGGGCGCGGTGGAGCTGGAGGAGGTCGAGCTGCCCGGCACGGTGGAGCTGCTCGACGTGGAGCTGCCCGGCACGGTGGAGCTGCTCGACGTGGAGCTGCCCGGCACGGTGGAGCTGCTCGACGTGGAGCTGCCCGGCACGGTGGAGCTGCGACGAGGTGGAGCTGCCCGGCACGGTGGAGCTGGAGGAGGTCGAGCTGCCCGGCACGGTCGAGCTGGTCGACGAGGAGGTGGTGGGCACGGTCGAGCTGGTGGACGAGGAGGTGGTAGGCACGGTCGAGCTGGTGGACGAGGAGGTGGTGGTGCTGCCCGTGCCCGGCGTCACCACTACCGACTCGGCGGGATCGTTGCACGCCGTGGCCACCGGGTTGTTGGCGATGTCGCCGGAGTAGCTGGCCACGAAGCGGTAGGTGCCGGGGGTGTTCACCGTGATGTCGGGGGACACGTAGGTGCCGTTGCCGTTGACCGGCACGGGTGGGGTGGAGATCGGCGTGCCTGAGCAGGTGGCGTCGTTGGGGCCGTACAGCTGGAACCCGATCGTGCCGGTGGGGAGAGCCCCGCCCCCCAGCACGGCTGTGTCGCGGACCGTCCCTCCCGCCTCGACCGAGGCCGAGGCGGTGGTCGTCAGGGTAGGTGTGACCAGGCCGCCCACCACGATCACCGATTCCGCGGGATCGATGCAGCCGGTGGGGCCCTCGCCCAGGTTGTTGTCGTCGCCGGAGTACCGGGCCCGCCACTGGTAGGTGCCGGTTGCGGTGGGAGCGAACGGGCCGGAGACGTAGTCACCGTTGCCGTTGACGGTGACCGTCGAGGTGAACGCCACCGCGCCCGTGCAGAACACGTCGTTCGGGCCCGTCAGGTCGAACGTGATGGTGCCGGTGGGGTTGAACCCCCCGCTGAGGTGGGCGGTGTCGGTGATGGTGCCACCGATGGCGATCGGGCCCGACGCCGTCGTGCTGAGCACCGTCAGGGCCTTGGTCACGATCGTCTGCTCGGACGGTTCGTTGCAGGCGGAGGTGATGGCGGTGTTGTTGGCGTCACCGCTGTACGCCGCTCGCCACTGGTAGGTGCCGGCCTGGGACGTGATGAACGAGGCCGAGTTGTAGGAGCCGTTGCCGGTGACCGTGACGATCGAGTTGAAGATCGAGGTGGCGCAGGTGGCGTCGTCGGGCCCGTAGAGATCGAACCTGATCGTCCCGGTGGGGTTGTCGCCGTTCCGCAGGTTGGCGTTGTCGAAGAGCTGGAACCCGACCTCGGTGTTGGTCGACGCCGTCGTGGACATCGTGGGCGTCGCCGCCATCGCCGTGCCGGCGAGCTTCGCCGAGGCGAACGCGAAGGACGCGGCCAGCACCAGTACCGCCGAGACGATGGCGACGAGCCGGGGGTGGCCCTGCCGGAACGACCAGGCCACGGCGGCCCTGGCCTGGCGGAACCGCCAGCTCCTCACGCGCCACCACCCGAGCCGTCCGCCGGCTTCGACGCCACTCCCGCCTGCCGCACCGTTGCCTCCCGGCTGTGCCGATCGAGCAGCTAGAGGGGTTCCGCACCCCCCGACCTGCCCGTCCGCCTTGGTGAGCGGAATCTAGCCGACCCCGGCCGCTGTCGCTTGGACCGTCGGCGATTGCTTCCTATAGTCTCCCACTCGCGGGCGGAGGACTGGGGCGGGCGAAACCTTCATTACCACGCTCAGTGGCGACCGGCGGCCCGCGGCTGGGGGAAGTTCAGGAAAAAGATATCAAGCTTTCCTCAACTCCCACCGAAAGAGCCGCCATGGACGAACACACCACCGCCAGCACCCACAACACGACACCCCCCTCCGCCCCGGCACTCGTTCAGTCCGGCCGTCGGAGCCAATCCACCAGTCCTACTCCCCACCGTGCGTGGCGGAGGCTGGCCGTGATGCTCAGCACCATGACCGTCGCCGTCCTCGTGTCCAGCGCCGGCCCGGCCGCCGCCGCCACCACCGCGGTCAGTCTGAGCACCTACGGCTCGAGCAACACCACCATCGGATACCAGGTCTTCGCCAACGTCAACATCAAGGGCACCAGCGTCGTCCCGTCGGGCACGGTCACCTTCCGGCTGTTCGAGCCGACCGACCCCAGCTGCGTGTCGCCGATCTTCACCTCGACGGTGGCCGTCACCGGCACCTCGGTCAACTCCGCCGCGTGGGTCACCGACCAGGCAGGAACGCACCGCTGGACGACCAGCTACAGCGGCGACGCCAACTACTACCCGGTCGCCGCCACGCCGTGCACCGCCGACACCGCCGACGTGATCGTCAGCAAGGCTCGGAACATCATCGACGTGGATGCCCTGCCCTTGGAGGACAACGGGATGCGGGCCACCGCCCTGGTGACGGGTTACCACCCCACCGGGTGGATCACGTTCCAGCTCACCAACACCCAGTGGTGCAACGGGACGCCGTTGCTCACCGTCTCCATGCCGCTGAACTCGGAGTTCTGGACGGTCTCGAGCTACTTCCTTCCCACCGTCAGTGGCACGTACCGGTGGCGGGCCAGCTACGCCGGCGACGCCAACAACCAGGGCGCGTCGATCTCGCCCTGCTTCGCCTCGGGCGCCTTCACGGCCTTCACGGCCTGAAGCAGCCCCACCCCCTTACCAACCCGCCGGGTGGTGTGCCTCGACAGAGGTGCGCCACCCGGCTTTCGCGTCGCCCGGTGACCGCCACCGGCCCGCCCAGCCGGCTCCGGCAGGTCAGGTGAGGGCGTCGACCCCGGTGGCGGCGAGGCCGTGGCGGGAGAGGAAGGCCAGGCGCCGCTCGATGGTGGTGGACCAGGCGGTGAGATCCGCCTGGAAGTGTTCACGGTCGCCTTCCTCGTACGCATGCTCGAGCTCGTCGAACGCGGCATCCTCGGCATCGAGCAGGGCCCGGTACCGAGTCAGGAACCCCTCGTTGACCACCTCTTCCAGCGCCACCAGCACCACCTCCCGGCTTTCGGCCTGCCAGGCATTGGCCTGCCTGGACGTCAGGCCGATTCGACCGTTACGCCGACCGTAGCGCGGGACGCCGAGGACCCGGAACCTGGCCGCTCCCCGCGCCATACGCCGGTCCGCCGGCCCGGTTCGGAGGGTGGCTCGACGGGCGCGAAACAGCTCGCCGGCGGCGAACCGCTGGCGAGCTGGGTTTCGTACTGCTGAGCTCGGTCTAGGCCGTGGTGCTGCGGCGACGGATCGCCGTCACGCCGACGAGCAGGGCGCCGGCGAAGAGTGCCAGGCCTGCCGCCATCACCATCGTCTGGGTCGACGAACCGGTGAGGGCGAGGGCGCCACCGCTGCCACCCTTGGCCGCGGCCGGCTTGGCGTGGCTGACCTTCTTGCCGTGGCCGTCGTCGTGGTGCTTGCCCTTCTTGTGGTCACCGTCGCAACCGCCCGAGGCGGTGGAGTCCCACGTGGCGGTGGAGCAGCCCGAGGCCACCGAGCCGTCGATGGCGATGGCGTCGCCCGAGGCGGTGGAGTCGTTGATGGCGATGGCACTCCCCGAGGCCACCGACCCGTTGTCGGCCCACGCGGTGCCCGAGGTGAGCCCCGGGGGCGCATGCGCGTCGTCCGCTGCTGCGGGACCGGCCAGGAAGGCAATCGCGCCAACCATTGCAGCCAGAACCGTCAGGAACGACATGGTCGTTCGTCTGTTCGTGCTCATCGTCTCCTTCTTCCGGTCAGTGCCAATGTATCTCACTCGGTCAGCCCCATGTCGAGCTGCGTTGTCTCGAGGTTCTTCAGGGTTGGTCAGGGTTAGTCAGGTGCGGTCAGGACCCGTGCTGTTTCAGGAGTCGGTGCTCTTGCGACGACCGATGCGGCCGAGGGCCAGCAGGAGGCCACCGAGTCCGGCGCTGGCGCCGGCGGCCGCACTCATGGCGCCGACGTCGGCACCCGTGCGGGCCAAGGCGCCGTGGCTCCCCTGGCCGTTCTTGCCGTGACCAGCCTTGCCGTGCCCGTGCTTGTCGTGACCCTTCTTGCGGCCGTGGTCGTCACAGTCGCCGCCCGAGGCGGTGGAGTCGTTGGTGGCGGTGGAGCAGCCCGATGCGACCGAGCCGTTGGACGCGAGCGCCCGTCCCGAAGCGGTCGACCAGTTGTCGGCCCGGGAGTGGCCGGAGGCCACCGACTCGTTGTAGGCGACCGCCGCTCCGGACGCCACCGAGGTGGGGTCGGCGACAGCGGTACCGGAGGCGGTGAACGACGTCGTGAGCCCATCGGCAGACTTGCCGTGCTTGCCCTTGCCGTCGCCACCGCCACCGGCCCTGTCCCCACCACCATTGGACTTGTGTGCGCTGTGTCCCCCGCCGCCGCCGTTCTCGTCCTCGCCACCGCTCTCCGCGTGCTCTGTGATCGCGGCGGCCAGGTCGGCTGCCGAGCTGGTGTCGGTGGTGAGGTCGGCGGCCGCCGAGTCGCCGCCACCCGTCGCCGCGCCGGTGTCACCCGAGGTGGGTGAGGCACCGGAGCTGGACACGGGGCTGGTCTCGGCCTTCGACTCGCTGTCGCCGGTGTCGCCGCTGTTGCTGGCGCTCGACTGGCCGACCGCGTCGCCCGTGCCGCCCGACGTCGCCCCCGGCTTGGCCGTGACCGCACCGTTGGCTCCGGCGCCGCCCGTGGCGTCGCTGCTGGCCACCGACGACCCGGCGATGGCGAACTGGTTCGGGCCGATGCCCAGGTTGATTGCGATCCCGCCGGGGCCGGCGAGGGCCAGGGCGCCGTCGTCGTCGCCGTCGCCACCCTCGCCGCCCACGGCCGCGACGAGCGACCCGTTGAGGGCGATCCCGGTGGGACCGGAGTCGGCGGTGGCGTCGGACTGGGCGCCGCTGTTGGCCTGGCTGTCGGCGGTTGCGTCGGTGCCGGCGTCGCCGGTGTCGCCGGTGTCGCCCGAGTCACCCGTCTCGGCGTCGCCGCCAAGGGTGAGGGAAGGCGTCAAGCCGGCGAGGCCGCTGTTGATGCTGCTCTGACCGACGACGGCGTTGCCGGTGTTGCCGGTGGTGCCGGACGGGCCGGAGCTGGCGACCGGCGAGGCGACGGCCTCGGACTCTGCGTCGCCCGTGTCACCGGTGTTGGTGGCGCTGGAGCGGGCGTCGGCACTGCCCGAGGCGCCGCTTGCGGCCGTCGGGGTCACAGTGAGCGTCCCCGTGCCGCCTGCGCCACCGTCGGCGTCGGCGACGGCCGCTGAGCTGCCCCCGACTGCGAACAGCGGGACGGCGACCGGCGTCAGGATGATGTTGGCGGCCGGGCCGCCGGCACCGGAGACCGCGAGGGCCCCGCCGCCCTCGCCGCCTTCGCCCCCTGCCGAGAGGCCGAGGTCGAGGTTGGTGGCCAGGCCGGTGTCGCCGGACAGGGCGTCGGCTGCCGACTGGGCACCCGAGTTGGCCAGGCTGCCGGCGGTGGCGGTGAGGTCGGCGTCGCCGGTGTCACCGGAGTCCCCGGACTCGCCGGACTCGGCGTCGCCGCCGATGGCGACCGCCAGGCCGAGCAGCGCCGGGTTGGTGGCGCTCACGTTGGCGGTGGCGGTGCCCGTGCTGCCGGTGTCGCCGGAGGCGCCGCTGGCGGCCACCGGGCTGGCCTCGGCCGACGACTCGGCGTCGCCGGTGTCACCGGTGTTGGTGGCGCTGGACTGGGAGACCACGTCGCCGGACTTCCCGGAGGTGGCCGTCGGCGTCAGCGTGTTGGAGGAGGCCCCACCGGCCCCGCCGTTGGCGGAGGCGGTGCCGACCGAGCTGCCACCCAGGGCGGCAGCCGAGTCCTCGAGCTCGCCGCCGAGGACCAGGTTCAGGGCCCCGCCCGACACGTCCACCGCGGTGAGGGCCAGGTTGGCCGCCTGGGCGGTGCCACCCTCGCCACCCTCGCCGCCGGCCGAGGCGGTGAGGGAGACGTTGGCGGCCGTGCCGGTGTTGCCGGAGAGGCCGTCGGCGGTGGACAGGGCACCCGAGTTGGCGGCGCTGTCGGCTGCCGCCGAGCCGAAGGCGTCGCCTGTCTCGCCGGAGTCGCCGGACTCGCCGGACTCGGCGTCGCCGCCGACTGCGAGGGCGGTACCGAGGATGGCGGCGTTGGCGGCAGTGGCGCTGGCGCTGGCCGCACCGGTCGGGCCGGTGGTGCCGGAGCCGCCGGTGATGGCGATCGGGTTGGCGATCGCCTCGCTCTCGGCGTCGCCGGTGTCACCGGTGTTGGTGGCGCTGGACTGGGAGGTTGCCGACCCGGACGCCCCGCTGGTGGCCGTCGGCGTCACCGCGAGGGTGGAACCGCCGCCCGCTCCCCCGTTGGCCTCCGAGGTGGAGACGGTGCTGCCGCCCCTGGCGACTGCGCCGTTGTCGACGTCGGCACCGATGAGGACGTTGGCGGCCCCGCCGGACAGGTTGATGACCGAGACGTCGATGTTGGCCGCCGTGGCCCCGCCGCCGTCCTCGTCCTCGGCGTCGCCACCCTCGCCGCCGGCCGACAGGCCGATGTTGAGGTTGCCGGCGAAGCCGGTGTCGCCGCTGGCCGAGGTGGCCTCGGACTGGGCGCCGCTGTTGGCCACGCTGGTGGCGGTGGCGGGCAGCAGGATGAACTCGTCGTCGCCAAGGTCGACGATGCCGCCGCCGGCGAAGGCGTCGCCGGTCTCACCGGAGTCGCCCGACTCGCCGCTCTCGGCCTCGCCGCCGACCGCCAGCACCTGGCCGGTGACGGCGGGCGTGTTGGTGGCGGTGACGTCGGCGGCGGCGTCGCCGGTCTCCCCGGTGTCGCCGGAGTCGCCGCTGCGGGCCACAGGGCTCGCCTCGGCGGCCGACTCGGCGTCGCCGGTGTCGCCGGTGTTGGTGGCGCTGGACTGGGCCGTGGCGGCCCCGCTGGCGCCCGACGTGGCCGTCGGGGTGAGCGTGGCGCTCGATCCGCCGCCGGCGCCGCCGTTGGCCGCCGCCGTGGCGACAGTGCTGCCACCGATGGCGAGGACGCCGCTGTCGACGTCGCCGCCGATCACCCCGTTGACCGCGAGGCCGGAGGCGTCGATGACTGCGAGGTCGATGTTGACGGCGGCGGCCAGGCCGCCCTCGCCGCCTTCGCCGCCCGCAGACAGGACCAGGGTCTCGTTGGTGGCCGCCCCGGTGTCGCCCGACAGGGCGTCGGCGAAGGACAGCGCGCCGGAGTTGGCGCCCGACTCGGCGTTGCCGAAGGAGAAGGCGTCGCCGGTCTCGCCACTGTCGCCGGATTCACCCGACTCGGCCTCGCCCCCGATGGCGACGGACGCCCCGAGGAGGGCCGAGTTGGTGGCCGTGGGGCTGGCCTCGGCGTCGCCGGTGTCGCCGGAGTCGCCCGAGTCACCGGACACTGCGACCGGGTTGGAGACGGCTTCGCTCGACGCGTCGCCGGTGTCGCCCGTGTTGGTGGCGCTGGACTGGGCGGTGGCGGCCCCGCTGGCGCCGGACGTGGCGCCCGGGGTGGCGGTGACGGTGCTGCCCCCTCCGTCGCCCCCGTTGGCGTCGGCCGTGGCGACCGCGCTGCCGCCGGCGGCGACGACCTGGCCCTCCACGTCGGTGCCGATGAGGACGTTGGCTGCGGCGCCCGATGCGTCGACGACCGCGGCGTCGATGTTGGCGGCGGCGGCAACGTCGCCGCCTTCCCCGCCCTCGCCCCCGATGGATGCAGCGAAGACGCCGTTGTCGGCATCGCCGCTCGTGCCCGACAGCGCACTGGCACCGGAGAGGGCGCCGCTGGACGATCCTGCGAACGCCGACCCGATGGCGAGGGCGTCGCCGGTGTCGCCGGTGTCGCCGGACTCGCCGGACTCGGCCTCGCCGCCGGTGGCCAGGGCCGTGCCCAGGATGTTGGTGTTGGTGGCGGTGGGGCTGGCTTCGGCGTCGCCGGTCTCGCCGGAGTCGCCGGAGTCGCCGCTGACCGCGACCGGGTTGCTCCACGCCGAAGCGTCGGCGTCGCCGGTGTCGCCGGTGTTGGTGGCGCTGGACTGGGCGGTGGAGGCACCTGTGCTACCCGACGTGGCGGAGGGGCTGGTGCTGATCGTGGAGTCCCCACCGTCGCCACCGTTGGCGGCGGCGGTGGCCACTGTGCTGCCGCCGGTGGCGGTGACGTTGCCGTCGACGTCGGAGCCGATCAGGAGGTTGAGTGCGGCACCGGACAGGTCGACGAGGCTGAGGCTGAGGTTGGCGGCGATGGCACTGCCACCCTCGCCGCCCTCGCCGCCCTCGGCGACGGCCACGACGTCGTTGGCGGCGTCGCCGGTGTCGCCCGACAGGGAGCCGGCGAAGGAGACGGCGCCGGTGTTGGCCTCGGCCGAAGCCGCGCCCGCAGCGACGGCGTCGCCGGTGTCGCCGGACTCGCCGGACTCGCCGGACTCGGCCTCTGCCGGCTCGCCGTCCTCGTCGACCCCGAGGGCGACGGCGGTGCCGCCGAGCCCGTTGTTCACGGCCGAGGCGTTGGCGGTGGCCGTGCCGGTGTCGCCGGTGTCGCCGGAGTCGCCGGAGACGGCCCACGGGGTGCTGACCGCCTCGGCGTCGGCGTCGCCGGTATCGCCGGTGTTGGTGGCGCTGGACTGGGCGGTGGAGGCCCCGCTGGATCCCGAGGTGGCGACCGGGTTGGCGGTGACGCTGGCGTCGCCACCGTCGCCACCGTTGGCTTCGGCGGCGCTGACCGTGCTGCCGCCGACCGCGGCGACGCTGCCGTCGACGTCGGCGGCGATGATCACGTTGGCGGCGGCCCCGCTGACGTTCACGGCGGTGATCTCCACGTTGGCGGCCAGTGCCTCGCCGCCCTCGCCGCCCTCGCCGCCCTCGGCCTCCAGGGTGACGTCGTTGACCGCGCTGCCCGTGCTGCCGCTGAGTGAGCCGGCGGCGGAGACGGCGCCCGAGTTGGCGGCGGCGTCGGCCGCGCTGACCGCGGCGGCGTCGCCGGTGTCGCCGGAGTCGCCCGACTCACCCGACTCGGCCTCGTTGCCGACGGCCACTGCCGTACCCAGGAGGGTGGAGGAGTTCAGCGCCGACGGGTTGGAGCTGGCGTCACCGGTGTCGCCGGTGTCGCCGGAGTTACCGGAGTAGGCGGTGGAGTTGGCGACCGCGGTGGCCTCGGCGTCGCCGGTGTCACCGGTGTTGGTGGCGCTGGACTGGGCGCTGGACGAGCCGCTGTCGCCGGAGATGGCGACCGGGGTGGCGGTGATGCTGGCGTCGCCGCCGTCGCCGCCGTTGGCCTCGGCCGTGGCGACGCTGTTGCCGCCCGCGGCCAGGGCGCTGCTCTCCTCGTCCTCGCCGCCGAGACCGACGACGATGTTGAGCGCGCCCCCGCCCGATCCGGAGATTGCGACCGCGCCCAGACCGTCCTCGCCGGCGTCGCCGCCGTCGCCGCCGTCGACGTCGAGGTCGAGGTCGTTGCCGACCGCACCGGTGCTGCCGGACTCAGATGTGGCCTCGCTGGTGGCGCCGCTGTTGGCGATGGCGCTGGCCTCGCTGGAGGCGGCGGCGCTGCCGGTGGAGCCGGAGTCGCCGGAGTCACCGGACTCGGCC
Organism: uncultured Acidimicrobiia bacterium; assembly: GCA_963825765.1. Classification (GTDB taxonomy): domain Bacteria; phylum Actinomycetota; class Acidimicrobiia; order Acidimicrobiales; family AC-14; genus CAWGUU01. Next base: position 226,514 of record CAWGUU010000009.1, on the reverse strand, counting down.
TCGCCGCCGACGGCGGCAGCCGTGCCCAGGGCCGCCGAGTTGACGGCGGTGGGGCTGGAGTCGGCGTCGCCGGTGTCGCCTGTCTCACCGGAGTCGCCCGAGGTGGCGGTGCCGGTGTCGACGGCCTCAGCGGTGGCGTCGCCGGTGTCACCGCGGTTGGTGGCGCTGGACTGGGCCGAGGAGGCGCCCGAGCTGCCGCTGACGGCGACCGGGGTGGCCTCGAGGCTCACGTCGCCGCCGGCCCCGCCGTTGGCGGCGGAGGTGGCCACGCTGTTGCCGCCGGCGGCGGCCACGTCGGCGGAGTCGCCGAGGACCACGTTGGTGGCGTCGCCGCCGTCGCCGGCGATGGCGACGCCGCCCTGGGCGATGCTGTTGCCACCGAACGCCACGGCGTCGATGTCGGAGCCGGGACCGCCGACCAGGACGTTGGCGGCGTCGCCGCCGGCGCCTGCGGTGACGATCGAGGCGGTGCTGCCTGCGCCGCCCTCGCCGCCGTCGAACTCGAGGTCGAGCTCGTTGAAGGCCTCGCCGGTGTTGCCCGACAGGGACTCCGCCGTCGAACCTGCGCCGGAGTTGGCCAGGCTGCTGGCGGTGCCACCCACTGCGATGGCGTCGCCGGTGTCGCCGGAGTCGCCGGAGTCGCCGGACTCGGCCGCGCCGCCGGTGGTCACCGCGGTGCCGACCAGGGCGGTGTTGACCGAGGCGGGCTCGGAGAAGGCGTCTCCGGTGTCGCCGGTGTCGCCCGAGTTGCCGGAGGAGACGGAGCCGCCGCCGGAGGCGATGGCAGCACCGGTGTCGCCGGAGTCGCCGGAGTCGCCGGACTCAGCCGCGCCGCCGATGGCGACGGCGGTGCCGAGGATGGCGGAGTTCACTGCGCTCGGCTCGGAGAAGGCGTCGCCGGTGTCACCGGTGTCGCCCGAGTCGCCGGACTGGGCCGACGAGTTGGAGGTGGCCACCGAGGTGGCGTCGCCGGTGTCGCCGCTGTTGGTGGCGCTGGACTGCGCGCTCGAGGCGCCGCTGCTGCCGGTGCTCGTCCACGGGGCTGCGGTGAAGGAGACCGAGCCGCCGTTGCCGCCGGTGTCGTCGGCAGTTGCGACGCTCGACCCGCCGACCGCCCTGCCGTCGATGTCGGAGCCGGGGCCGCCCAGGACGATGTTGATGGCCGGGCCGCCGGGGCCGGAGGTGACGACGGCGACGCCGCCGGCACCACCTTCGCCACCGTCGAGGTCGACGTCGACGTCGTTCTCGGCGTCGCCGGTGTCGCCGGAGCGGGAGGCGGCCTGGGAGCCGGCGCCCGAGTTGGCGAAGCTCTCGGACGAGCCCGTGGCCGAAGCGCCGCCGGTGTTGCCGGAGTTGCCCGAGTTGCCGGAGACGGCCGAGCCACCGATGACGATGGCGGTGCCGATGATGGCGGTGTTGACCGCAGCCGGGCCGTTGGAGGCGTCACCGGTGTCGCCGGTGTCGCCGGAGTCGCCCGACTCCGCGGTGCCGTTGGACTGGGCGACCGAGGTGGCGTCGCCGGTGTCGCCGGTGTTGGTGGCGCTCGACTGGGCGCTCGAAGCGCCGGTGTCGCCGCTGGTTGCCTTCGGGGTGGCCGTCAGGCTGGAGTCGCCGCCGCTGCCGCCGGTGACCGTGGCGGTGGCGATGCTGGCGCCGCCGGTGCCCGAGGCGTCGACGACGGCGGCGTCGGCCGCAGCGATGATGTTGGCGACCGGGCCGCCGGGGCCCGACGCGGCCACGACCACGCCGCCGGCCCCGCCGTCGCCGGCCTCGAGCTCGACGTCGAGGCTGTTCTCCACCTCGCCGCTGTTGCCGCTGGCCGAGACGGCCTGCGAGGCCGCGCCCGAGCTGGCGCCGCTGCCGGCGAAGCCGTCGACCGAAGCGTCGCCGGTGTCGCCCGAGTCGCCGGAGTCACCGGAGACGGCGTCGCCGCCGACGGCGAGCGCGACGCCGCCGAGGCCGCTGTTGGTGGCAGTGGCACTGCCGTCGACGTCGCCGGTGTCGCCCGTGTCGCCGGAATCGCCGGACTCGGCCTCGGGCGAGGACGTCGCCGAGGAGGCGGCGTCGCCGGTGTCGCCGGTGTTGGTGGCGCTGGACTGGGCCACGGAGGCACCGGTGGTGCCGCTGGTGGCGTGCAGCCCGGCGGTCAGTGAGGTGTCCCCTCCGGCACCGCCGTCCGCCGCACCGGTGGCGACGGAGCTCCCGCCCGTTGCAAAGGCGGCGAGCACGGCGTCGTCGCCGGCGAGAACCAGGTTGATGACCGGGCCGCCGTCGCCTGCGACGGGGACGACAACGCCGCCGGCGCCGCCGTCGCCGCCCTCGAGCTCGGCGTCGAGGTCGTTCTCGACGTCGCCCGTGTCGCCCGACAACGAGTCAGCCGACGACAGGGCGCCCGAGTTGGCGAAGCTCTCGGCGGTCCCGCTGGCCGAGGCGTTGCCGGTGTTCCCGGACGAGCCCGATGCCCCGCCGAGGGCCGAGGCGCCGATGGCGACCGCGGTACCGAGCGGAGCGGTGTTGGTGGCGGTGGGGAACGTCGACGTGTCGGTCGTGTCACCCGTGTCGCCGGAGTCGCCCGTCTCCGCCTCCGGAGCCGCCGTCGCCACCGACGTGGCGTCGCCGGTGTCGCCGGTGTTGGTGGCGCTGGACTGGGCGGTGGAGGCGCCGGACGCCCCGGAGGTCGCCGTCAGGTCGGTGGTGGCGGTGACTGCGCCGCCGTCGCCGCCACTGGCGTCGCCGGTGGAGATGCTGCTGCCGCCGGTGGCGGAGATGCCGGCCTCCTCGACGTCGCCCGCGGCGAGGACGATGTTGACCGCGGGGCCGCCGGGGCCCGACACGGGGGTGACCACGCCGCCCGCCCCGCCGTCACCGGCGTCGGCGTCGAGCTCGACCTCGTTCTCCACGTCGCCGCTCTCGCCCGAGGTGGAGATGGCCTCGGAGTTGGCGCCGGAGGTCGCGAAGCTGGATGCGGTGCCGCTGGCGCTGGCGCTGCCGGTGTCACCGGTGTCGGAGGAGTCGTCGGCGTCTTCGGGGTTGGCGTCGATGGCGATCGCAGTCCCGAGCAGGCCCGAGTTGGTCGCGACGCCGGTGCCGATGGCGACGGCCGTGCCGCCGATGGCGGTGTTGGTGGCGGTCGGGCTGGCGTCCTCGCCGTCCTCGTCGCTGGAGTCGCCCGAGTCGCCCGAGCTCGCCTCGGGGCTGGCCTCGGCGCCGGAGATGGCGTCGCCGGTGTCGCCGGTGTTGGTGGCGCTGGACTGGGCCAGGGCGGCGCCGGTGGCCCCACTGGTGGCGGTGGGGCTGGAGGTGACGTCGGTGCCGCCGCCGGTGCCACCGCTGGCCGAACCGGTGGCGACCGAGCTGCCGCCGACGGCCACGATGATGCCCTCGATCTCGCCGCCCGTGAGGACGATGTTGGCGGCGTCGCCGCCCGCACCCGAGACCGGCACGACCACGCCGCCGGGTCCGCCGTCGCCGGCTTCGACGTCGAGGTCGACGTCGTTCTCGGCGTCGCCGGTGTCACCCGACAGGGCGTCGGCGTAGGCGTCGGCGCCCGAGTTGGCGAAGCTGAAGGCCGCGCCCGTGGCGGTGGCGTCGCCGGTGTCACCGGACTCACCGTCGCCCGAGTCGCCGGTGCTGGCCTCGCCGTTCGACTCGGCCCAGCTCTCGGCGTCGCCGGTGTCGCCGGTGTTGGTGGCGCTGGCCTGGGCCCGTGCGGCACCGGAGGCGCCGCTGGAGGCGGTGGGGCTGGACGTGACCTTGACGTCGCCGCCGTCGCCGCCGTCGGCCGCCCCGACCGCGACCGAGCTGCCGCCGACCGCAAGGGCGCTGCCCTCGATCTCGCCAGCCAGGGTGGCAACGACGTTGAAGGCGTCGCCGCCCTCGCCGGAGACGGGCACGCTCACGCCGCCCGCACCGCCGTCGCCGCTCTCGGCGTCGATCTCCACGTCGTTTTCGGCGTCGCCGCTGTCGCCGGAGGTGGAGACGGCCTCGGTGCTGGCACCCGAGTTGGCGAAGCTCTCGGCCAGACCGGTGAGGTCGGCGTCGCCGGTGTTGCCGCCGTCCTCGCCCGAGTCGCCGCTGGTGGCCTCGCCGCCGACCTCGGCGCTGCTGTCGGCGTCGCCGGTGTCGCCCTTGTTGGTGGTGCTGCCCTGGGCGATGGCCGCCCCCGTGGCGCCTGACTTGGCGTCGGGGGAGGATGCGACGTCGGACATGCCGCCGTCGCCGCCACTGGCGTCGCCGGTGGCGACCGATGCGCCGCCGGTGGCGATGGCCGAGCCGGTGATGTCGCCGCCGACCAGGCTGACGACGAGGTTCACTCCGTCGCCGCCCTCGGCGGACACGGGCACGGCCACGCCGCCGGCCCCGCCGTCGCCGGCGTCGGAGATGATGGCCACGTCGTTGCCGGCGTCGCCGGTGTCGCCGGAGACGGCGTCGGCGTCGACGGTAGCGCCGGAGTTGGCGAAGCTCGCCGCGCCGGCGTCGATGTCGGCGTCGCCGGTGTCACCGGACGACCCGCCGCTGCCGCCGTCGGACGGCACGCCGATGGCGATGGCCGTTCCGGCGATGGCGGTGTTCGTGGCCACGCCGTCGAAGAGCGCGACTGCGATGCCCAGCGCCTCGGTGTTGGTGGCGGTGGCGCCGTCGGACTCGTCGCCGTGGCTGCCCGAGTTGCCGGAGTCCCCGGTGGTGGCGACCGGGTCGGCGCTGGCCTCGGAGTCGGCGTCGCCGGTGTCGCCGTAGTTGGTGGCGCTGCCCTGGGCGCGGGACTCGCCCGATGCGCCGCTGTGGGCGGTGGGGCTGGAGCTGACGGTGGAGTTGCCGCCGGCGCCGCCGTCGGCGGAGCCCACAGCCACGCTGGCGCCGCCGGAGGCAATGGCGATGCCCGACGTCTCGCCACCGATGCCGAGCACGATGTTGACGCCGTCGCCGCCCTCGTCTGCGACCGGGACGGACACGCCGCCCGGACCGCCGTCGCCGCCCACGACGACCGCGAGCACTGCGTTCTCGGCGTCGCCGGTGTCGCCGGACTGGGAGTCGACGTCCACGTTGGCGCCCGAGTTGGCGAAGCTGTCGGCGTCGGCGTCCACGCTGGCGTCGCCGGTCTCGCCCGTATCGCCGGAGTCGCCGGTGAAGGCGCCGCCGGAAACGGCGAGCGCCGTGCCGAGGAGACCGCTGTTGGTGGCCGTCGGGGTGGCGATGGCCGCACCCGAGTTGCCGGTGTTGCCGGAGTTGCCGGTGACCGCGACCGGGTCGGACTCGGCGTCGCTGTCGGCGTCGCCGGTGTCGCCGGTGTTGGTGGCGCTGGACTGGGCCAGCGCGGCGCCGGAGTCGCCGGAGGTGGCGACCGGGTTGGAGGTGAGGCTGGCGCTGCCACCGTCGCCGCCGTTGGCGGAGCCGACGGCCACGCTGGAGCCGCCGACCGCGGAGGCGAGACCGAAGCCGAGGCCGGGCAGGGCCAGGACGACGCCGTCGCCGCCCTCGCCGGCGACCGGGAGGGCCACGCCGCCGGCCCCGCCGTCGCCCGCGACCACGACGCCGAGGACCGCGTTGGCGGCAAGCCCGGTGTCGCCGGAGTCGCCGCCGGCGTACGAGTTGGCGCCGGAGTTGGCGCCCGAGCTGGCGGAGCCGGAAGCCTCCGCGTCGCCGGAGTCGCCGGAGTCGCCGGTGTCGCCGCTCTCGGCCGGGCCGGCGATGGCGACGGCGACGCCCAGGATGGCGGTGTTGGTGGCGGTCGGGACCGAGCTGGCGTCGCCGGTGTCGCCGGTGTCGCCGGTGTTGCCGGAGGTCGCCTCGGGGCTGGACTCGGCCTGGCTGTCGGCGTCGCCGGTGTCGCCGGTGTTGGTGGCGCTGGACTGGGCGGTGGCCGCGCCGGAGTCGCCGGAGGTGGCGACAGGGTTGGCGGTGAGGCTGGCGTTGGCACCGGCGCCGCCGTCGGCGTTGGCAACCGCGACGCTGCTGCCACCGAGGCCGAAGCCGCCGATGGAAAGGTCGTCGCCGCCCTCAGCCGCCACCGGGATGGCCACGCCGCCGGCGCCGCCGTCGGCGGCCACGGCCAGGCCGAAGATGACGTTGGCGGCCGGGCCGCTGTCGCCGGACTCCGCCTCGGCGGCCGAGTTGGCGCCCGAGTTGGCGAAGCTCTCGGCGTCGCCGATGGCGGTGGCGTCGCCGGAGTCACCCGAATCACCCGAGTCGCCGGACTCGGCACCCAAGCCGATGGCGATGGCGGTGCCGAGCAACGCGTTGTTGGTGGCCGTCGGGTTGGAGGTGGCCGCGCCGGTGTCGCCGGTGTCGCCGGTGTCGCCGGAGGTGGCCTCCGGGCTGGACTCGGCCTCGCTCGAGGCGTCGCCGGTGTCGCCGGTGTTGGTGGCGCTGGACTGGGCCGTGGACGCCCCGGTGTCGCCGGACGTGGCGACGGGGTTCGCAGTGATGTCGCTCGACCCGGCGGTGCCGGAGTTGGCGGTGGCCACGGCGACGCTGGAGGCGCCTCCGAAGTCTGCACCGTCGGCGCCGGGCACAACGACGGGGGTGGCCGTACCGGGGGCGCCGCCGGCGCCGCCGAGGGCGGCGACGAGGGTGACGTTCAGGGCGCCGCCGGAGTCGCCGGACTCGGACTCGGCCGAGGAGTTGGCGCCCGAGTTGGCGAAGCTGGAGGCGTTGCCGATGGCGGTGGCGTCGCCGGAGCTGCCGGAGTCACCGGAGTCGCCGGAAGAGGAAGCGAAGGGGCTTCCAACAACCCCGCCGTTCTGCAGCCCGGTGGTGCCGAACACGTTGGCGATGCCGAGGATGCCGGTGTTGAGGGCGAACGGGTTGGTCGTCGCCGAGCCGCTGGTGCCCGGGGTTCCCGTCTGGCCCGACGTGGCTTCGGGGTTGGAAACGGCTTCGGACTCGGCGTCTCCTGTGTCACCGGTGTTGGTGGCACTCGACTGCGCGTTGGAGGCGCCGCTGCTGCCGGAGGTGGCGCTGGGCGTCGCCGACACGGTGGCGTTGCCGCCGGCGCCGCCGTTGGCGGAGCCGACTGCGACCGAGCCGGGGGTGCCCACGATGATGCCGGGCAGTCCAACAGTGCTGCCGGCGTTGCCGCCGGTGCCGCCCACGGCCACGATGCCGGTGACGTTGACGGCTGCGCCCGTGGAGCCGGACTTGGCCGTGGCGCTCGAGCTGGCGCCTGAGTTCGCCCTGCTGGTGGCGTTGCCGCTGGCCGTCGCCGAGCCGCTCTCACCTGAGGTGGGCTCCTCGGCCGCCGTCTGGGCGACAGGATCCGCAGCCGTCGTCTCGGCGACAGGCGCCGGCGCCGGGTCCGGGGCGGGCGCCGGCGCCTGCTCAGGCGCAGCAGCCTCGACCGGAGGCGGGTCGGCGGGCGCCTCTTGCGCCACTGCACCACCCGCGCCAAGGAAGACAAGGATCGCCGCCGTGCTGGCCCCGACGAGGCCAATCGCGGACTTCACTCTTCCCGTACCAGCGTTACCGATTCTCATGCTCATCCCTTTTCGGTGTTGGACCTCGACGACCATGTCAGGCACCAGATCGCTACTTATCACGTCAGTTCGTAGCCGTGCTGCTTTCCCCGCCCTGCTGTGCACCGCTGTCCGCCCGCGTACGCCGTACGCAGGCTGAGGACCTCGAACGGACTCGCTGAGGACGGCGCACGGTAGCTCCCGCTCGCCGGCAATGCTCGGACCGCCCGATTCGCCACTTCGATTGCTCGATTTGCCACTCGGATTGCTCGATTTGGCGGTATCCATACGGTTTTTCTGTTGGACATTCACTGCTGCGTGAAGTCTGTGGTGAAGGTTCATGGTGATGCGTGAGGAGCTCCAACGCCGGCGTCCGCCGCTGAGGAGCAGGCCTCCAAGGAGCAGGAGCAGGGCGCCCAGACCGACCAACACGCCGACGTCGGCACCGGTGCGGGCCAGCGCGGCCCCGCCCGACCCCCGCGACGCGTGCGCGCGGCGGGGGTGGCCGTCGGGGCGGTGACGCCCGGTGGAGCGGCCTGCATCGTCGTCGTCGGCGCAGCTGCCGCCCGAAGCCGTGGACCCGTCGAGAGCGATGGAGCACCCGGATGCGACCGAGCCGCCGACGGCGATGGCGTCGCCGGAGGCGACGGAGCCGTCGATGGCGAAACCGCAACCCGACGCCACGGAGTTGTTGGATGCGCCGGCACAACCCGACGCCACCGAGGTCGGGTCGGCGGCGAAACCGTCACCCGACACCAGACCGCCAAACTCCTGACTGCCAGACACCGGACTGCCAGACACCGGACTGCCAGACACCGGACTGCCAGACACCGGACTGCCAGACACCGGACTGCCAACGAAACCAGACTGTTGGAAACCGGTGCCGGGGTGGAGGAGCCGGAGCCGCCAGCCCCGGAACCTTCCACCCCGCCACCGCCCGCCCCCGCCCCGGCACCGCCCGCCGTGCCCGCTCCTCCCCCGGTGCCGGTCCCGCCACCCGCCGTCCCGCCGCCCGAGCTCCCGCCGGCCGAGCTCCCGCCGGCCGCCGCCGTCCCGCCGCCCGAGCTGTTGGTCCCGCCGCCTGCCGTCCCGCCGCCCGAGCTGTTGGTCCCGCCGCCCGAGCTGTCGCCGGCCGTAGCCGCGGCTCCCCCGCCCAGAGCCGCGGCACTGCCGCCCCCGCCACCCGGGTTCCCGCCGCCGCCCCCCGGGTTCCCGCCACCGGCGCCCCCCGCGGCGCCGGCCCCGCTCCCGCCTGCGAGCCCCGCCCCGCCCGCCCCGCCCGTCCCGCCGCCCGTGCCGTTGCTGCTCCTGCTTCCGACGTCCGCCTGGGCGATGCCAGCGTCGGTCGCAAGGATTGTCGCCTCGCCGCTCAGGGCCGACTCCAACGCGGGGATCGTGGCCACGAGAGCCACGCCCAGCGGTGCGGTGTTGGTAGCGGTGATGGTGGAGCCGGTGCTGCCCGTGGCGCCACCGGGCCCGCTCCCGCCGGAAGTGGACCGGGGGCCGGCGGCGGCGTCGGAGTCGGCGTCGCCGGTGTCGCCGGTATTGGTGGCGCTGGTCCGGGCCCATGAGGTACCGGAGCCGCCGCTCGTTGCAGACGGCGTGGCGGTGACGTTGGCGTCGCCCCCGTCACCCGAGCCGGTGCCGGTGGAGGCGATTGAGGCCCCGGCGATCGTGATCACGACCGAGCCGGGGGCCAGGATCTCGGCGACTGCGGCCGGCCCGCCGGGGCCCGAGGCCGCGGCGGCGTCGCCGGCGACGTCGGCGTCGCCACCGGTGGCGGCGGCGGCGAGAAGGTTCTGCGCCAGGCCGGTGTCGCCCGACAGGGCGTCGGCGAGACTCTCGGCTCCCGAGTTGGCGGCCGAGCCCGCACCTGCGTCGCTTGCAGCCGGCCCGGTGTCGCCGGTGGTGCCGCTGTCCGCGGACTCGGGGCCACCCCCACCGGCCAGCACCAGGGCGACGCCCGCCAGACCGGTGTTTGACGCGGTGGCAGTCAGGTTGGAGGCGCCGGTGCCGCCGCTGGCACCCGAGTCCCCCGAGCGCGCCGACGGGTCGGACGTAGCCTCGCTGTCGGCGTCGCCCGTGTCGCCGGTGTTGGTGGCGCTCGACTGGGCGACCGCCGCCCCGGAGGTGCCGGAGGTGGCCTTGGGGGCGAGAACGAGGTTGGCGTCGCCGCCGTCGCCGCCGCCGGCGTCAGCCGTGGCCAGGGACGATCCGGCCTCGGTGAGGACCACGGTGGGCTCGGTGCCGGTGGCGACGACGGCGGAGAGCGCCGGTGCCCCGGCCGCCGAGACTGCGACTGCAACCCCTCCGGGGCCCGCCTCGCCGCCCTCGGCGTCGACGTCGATCTCGTTGGCCGCGCTGCCGGTGTCGCCGGAGGCGGCGTCGGCGATGGCCTGGGCACCCGTGTTGGCGGAGGAATCGGCGCCGCCGTCGGCGGTGGCCGAACCCGTGTCACCGGTGTCGCCCGAGTCGCCGGAGGTGGCCCCGCCGGTGACGACCGCGGCCAGCCCGAGGATCGCCGAGTTGGTGGCCGAGGCGGTGACGGTGACGGGTCCGCTGGCGCCGGTGGCGCCCGAGTTGCCGGAGGTGGCCTCGGGGTCGGAGCCGGCCTCGCTGGAGGCGTCGCCCGTGTCGCCGGTGTTTGTGGCGCTGGACTGGGCGGTGGCAGGCCCGGTGTCGCCGGATCTGGCGACCGGTGCGAGGTTGACGGAGACGTCGCCACCGTCGCCGCCCGCAGCGTCGGCCGTGGCGACCGACGAGCCGGCGACCGTGCTGACGAACACGTCGCCGGGGCCGGCCGCTACGCCGGTGAAGGCGCTGCCGGCCAGGCCGCTGATGGCAACGGCGAGGTCGCCGCCCTCGGCGCCTTCGCCGCCCTCCACCTCGACCTCGATGCTGTTGGAGGCCCTGCCGGTGTCGCCGGAGCCGGCGTCGGCAACCGAGGCTGCGCCGGAGTCGGCAACCGATCGGACCTCGGACCCGGCGGTTGCCGACCCGGTGTCGCCGCTGTCGCCCGAGTCGCCCGACTCGGTCTCGCCGGCACCGGTGGCGGCCAGGGCCTGGCCGGTGGCGATCGGCGTGTTGGAAGCGCTGGCGTTGGAGGCGACCGCCCCCGTGGCGCCCGTGGCGCCGGAGTCGCCGGACGCAGCCTCGGGATCGGAGCTGGCGTCGCTGTCGGCGTCGCCGGTGTCGCCGCTGTTGGTGGCGCTGGACTGGGCGGTGGCCGGGCCGGAGCTGCCCGACGTGGCTACAGGTGCGGCGGTGATGGTGACGTCGCCGCCATCGCCCCCGGCGGCGTCGACGATCGCCACCGACGAGCCGGCGACGGTGCTGGTGGCGACCGTGCCCGGGCCGCCCACCACGATGGTGGCGGCGTCGCCTGCGGGCCCGAGGGCGATCGCGGTGGCCAGGTCGCCGCCCTCGGCCCCCTCGCCGCCGTCGGCGTCGATCTCGATGCTGTTGGAGGCCCGGCCGGAGTCGCCCGAGGTGCCGTCGGCCAGCGAGGCGGCCCCGCTGCTGGCGATGGAGTCGACCTCGGCCTCCGCGGTGGCGTCGCCGGTGTCCCCCGAATCGCCGGAGTCGCCCGACTCGGTCTCGGACTCGGAGCTCACGGCGGCGGCGACGCCGAGGATGGAGGTGTTGGTGGCGGTCAGGCTCGACGAGGCCGCCCCGGTCGCACCGGTGTCGCCCGAGTCGCCCGACGTGGCCTCGGGGTCGGAGCTGGCGTCGCTGTCGGCATCGCCGGTGTCGCCGGTGTTGGTGGCGCTGGACTGGGCGATCGCCGAGCCGGAGCCGCCGGAGGTTGCAACCGGTGCGAGGGTGATGGAGACGTCGCCGCCGTCACCGCCGCTGACGTCGACCGTCGCCACCGCCGAGCCGCCGACGGTGGTGGAGATGACGTTGCCGGTGCCGGCGTCCACGAACGTGGAGGCGTCGCCGGCGTCGAGGCTGAGGGCCACTGCGTCGTCGCCGCCGTCGGCGCCCTCGCCGCCCTCGGCCTCGATCTCGATGTCGTTGGTGGCCCGGCCGGTGTCGCCCGAGCGGCCCTCGGCCACCGATGCGGCGCCGGAGCTGGCGATGGAGTCGACGTCGGCCTCGGCGGTGGCGTCCCCGGTGTCGCCGGAGTCGCCCGAGTCGCCACTGCCGGTCTGCGTGTCGCCGCTGATGGAGGCGGCCGTGCCAAGGATGGCGGTGTTGGACGCGGTCTGGGTGTTGGACGCGGCCCCGGTGGCTCCCGTGGCGCCCGAGTCGCCCGACCTGGAGACCGGGTCGCTCGAGGCCTCGCTGGAGGCGTCGCCGGTGTCGCCGGTGTTGGTGGCGCTCGACTGGGCCGTGGCCGGTCCGGAGGCGCCGGAGGTGGCCACCGGGCTGACGGTGATGGACACGTCGCCGCCGTCGCCCCCGCTGGCGTCGACCGTGGCAACCGAGGAACCGGCGGTGGTGTGGACGTCGACCACGCCGCCGCTGCCGACCACCACGGTGGTGGCGTCGCCGCCCGAGCCGGACAGGGCGAAGGCGTTCTCGCCGCCCTCTCCCCCGTCGCCGCCCACGGCCTCGACGTCGATGTCGTTGGTGGCGTTGCCGCTCTCGCCCGACCGGGCGTCGGCCACGGAGGCGGCGCCGGAGCTGGCGATGGAGTCGACGTCGGCCTCGCTGGTGGCGTCCCCCGTGTCGCCCGAGTCGCCCGAGTCGCCACTCTCGGTCTCAGAATCGGCGCCGGCGGCGACCGCGGTGCCCAGCGGGGCGCCGTTGGAGGCGCTTCGGGTCGACGTGGCCGCCCCGGTGGAGCCGGTGCTCCCCGAGCTGCCCGACGTGGCCATCGGGTCGGCGCTGGCATCGCTGGAGGCGTCGCCGGTGTCGCCCGTGTTGGTCGCGCTGGACTGGGCGGTGGCGGAACCGGTGCTCCCGGTGACGGCCACCGGGCTCACGGTGACGCTGACGTCGCCGCCGTCGCCGCCGCTCACGTCGACGGTGGCCACCGAGGAGCCGGCCCGGGTGGACGTCTGCAGGATGCCGGTGCCGGCGACTGCGGTGGTGGCGGAGCCGCCGGTGCCGCTGAAGGCGAGGCCTGTGCCGGCGTCGGCGCCCTCGCCGCCCACGGCGACGATCTCGATGTCGTTGGTGGCCTGGCCGGTGTCGCCGGAGGTGGCCACGGCCGCCGAGTGGGCGCCGGTGTTGGCCACGGCGTCGACGTCGGCGGTGGCCGTGGCGTCGCCGGTGTCGCCGGAGTCGCCCGAGTCGCCGGAACCGGTCTCGCCGGAGCCGCCGTTGCCGCCGCCGCCGGAGCCGGAGCCGGTGACGACCGCCGCCGTCCCGGCCAGGCCGGAGTTGGTGGCAGTGGAGCCCGTGTCTGCATTCCCGCTGGCGCCGGAGGGGCCGGAGTTGCCGGAGCGGCTGACCGGGCCGGTGGTGGCCTCGCCGTCGGCGTCGCCGGTGTCGCCCGAGTTGGTGGCGCTGGTCTGGGCGGTGGCCGAGCCGGACGAGCCGGTGGTGGCCGTGGGGTTGACGGAGGTGGTGACGTCGCCGCCGTCGCCGCCGCCCGAGTCGATGTCGGCGATCGACGAGCCGGCGACCGTGCTGACCAGCGTGGTGTCGGCCCCGCCGCCGGCGGTGAGGGCTGCGCCGCCGCTGCCCAGCGATGCGCCGAACGCCGTGCCGCCCTCGCCGCCCTCGCCGCCCTCGCCCTCGACGTCGGTGCGGTTGACGGCGGCGCCAGTGTCGCCGGTGACGGCGTTGGCGGCGGCGTCGGCGCCGGTGTTGGCGGTGGAGCCGGCGTTGGCGTTGGCGTTGGCGGAACCCGTGTCGCCGGTGTCGCCGGACTCGCCCGCCCCGGCGGTACCGCCGACGGCGACCGCGGTGCCGAGGATGGCGGTGTTGTCGGCGTGGTTGGCGGCCGAGGCGGAGCCGGTGGGGCCGGAGGGGCCGGAGCTCCCGGAGGTGGCCACCGGGTTGGAGGAGGAGGTCGAGTGGGCGTCGCCGGTGTCGCCGCTGTTGGTGGCGCTCGACTGGGCGGTGGCGTCGCCCGAGTTGCCGGTGACGGCGACGGGGGTGACCGTGGTGGTGACGTCGCCGCCGTCGCCACCCGAGCCGTCGGCGATGGCGAGCGACGAGCCGGCGGTGGTGGCCGAGGCAAGCGTGGCGAAGGAGCCACCGAGGACGGTGGTGGCGTCGCCGCCGTTGCCGAGGGAGAAGGCGCCGGCCGTACCGCCGTCGCCACCCTCGCCGCCGTCGGCGTCGACGTCGGTGATGTTGCGGGCGTCGCCGGTGTCGCCGGAGGTGGCGTTGGCGACCGAGTTGGCGCCGGTGTTGGCGGTGGAGTCGGAATCGCCGTTGGCGGTGGCCGGGCCGGTGGAGCCGGTGTCGCCCGAGTCGCCGGTGTTGGCCGAGCCGGCGCCGCCGACCGCGGTGCCGAGGATGCCCGAGTTGGTTGCCGTGCCGTTGGACGAGGCCGGGCCGGTGGAGCCGGTGCCGCCGGAGCCGCCCGAGGTGGCCACCGGGTTGGAGGACGAGCTCGAGCTGGCGTCGCCGGTGCGGCCCGAGTTGCTGGCGCTCGACTGGGCGGTGGCGTTGCCGGAGTTGCCGGTGATGGCGACGGGGTTGACCGTGGTGGTCACGTCACCGCCGTCGCCGCCGCCGGCGTCGCTGGTGGCGATGGACGAGCCGGCGGTGGTGACCGAGGTGAGGCCGGTGGCCGATCCGGCGATGAGGCTCGTGGCCGCGCCGCCCGAGCCGGCGGCGATCGAGATGGCGGTGTCGTCGGAGGCGTCGCCGCCCTCGCCGCCCTCGGCGTCGATCGTCGTGCGGTTGGTGGCGTCGCCGGTGTCGCCGGACGTGGCGTTGGCGACCGAGTTGGCGCCGGTGTTGGCGGTGGAGTCGGAGTTGCCGTTGGCGGTGGCCGGGCCGGTGGCGCCGCTGTCGCCGGAGTCGCCGGTGTTGGCCGAGCCGCCGAGGCCGACAGCGGTGCCGAGGATGCCGCTGTTCGAAGCGGTGCCGTTGGAGGACGCCGGGCCGCTCGCCCCGGTGCCGCCGGTGCCGCCCGAGGTGGCCACCGGGTTGGAGGACGAGGTCGAGTTGGCGTCGCCGGTGTTGCCGGTGTTGGTGGCGCTCGACTGGGCGGTGGCGTCGCCGGTGGAGCCGGTGCGTGCCGTCGGGTTGACGGTGACGGTGACGTCGCCGCCGTTGCCGCCGGAGGAGATGGAAGTGGCCAGGCTGGCGCCGCCGTTGGTGACGACGTTCATCTGTCCGGCGCCGGCGCCGATCACCGTGCTGCCGGCCGAGCCGGCGGTGCCGGAGACGGCGGTGGCGCTGCCGCCGTCGCCACCCTCGCCGCCCTCGGCGTCGATCACCGTGACGTTGGAAGCGTTGCCGCTGTTGCCGGTCGTGGCGTTGGCCGTGGAGTTGGCGCCGGTGTTGGCGGTGGAGTCGGCGTTGCCGTTGGCGCTGGCCGAGCCGGAACCGCCGCTGTCGCCCGAGGAGCCGGATGAGGCCGGCCCGCCGGCGCCGACCGACGTGCCGAGGGCGCCGCTGTTGGTGCCACCAGTCGATGTTCCAGGGCCGTTGTTGGTCGCGCCGCCGGTGGAGCCGGTGCCGCCCGAGTTGCCGGAGTTGGCGGTCGGGTTGGAGGAGGAGGAGCTGCCGGCGTTCCCGGTGGTGCCCGAGTTGGTGGCGCTCGACTGGGCGGTTGCCGACGACGGGGTCCCGTTGGCACCGCCGCCGCTCGTCGCCGTCGGGGACACGGTGACGTTCACGTTGCCGCCGTCGCCGCCGCCGGCGTCGGCGATGGCGAGGCTGGAGCCGCCGGTGGTGCGGGCGTTGATGGAACCGCCGCCGGTGCCGACCACGACCGTGGTGGCGCTGCCGCCGGTGCCGGAGATCGCGTTGGCCGTCCCGCCGTCGCCGCCCTGGCCGCCGGTGGCGTCGACCGTCGTGGCGTTGGAGGCCGAACCGGAGCCGCCGCTGGAAGCCGTCGGCGAGACGTTCACGTTGGCGTTGCCGCCGTTGCCGCCGCCGGCGTCCGCGTGGGCGATGCTGTCGCCGCCCCTGGTGACGGCGGTGATGTTGCCCCCGCCCACACCGATCACCGTGTTGGTGGCGTCGCCGCCCTGACCGGAGACCGCAGTGGCGTTGCCGGCGTTGCCCCCGTTACCGCCGCGCGCCGTCACGTTGGTGACGTTGATGGCCGAGCCGCTGTTGCCGGTGGTGGCCGTGGCGTTCGAGTTGGCGCCCGTGTTCGCGGTGCTGTTGGCGTCGCCGGTGGCCGTGGAGTCGCCCGTGGAGCCCGAGCCGCCCGACTCACCAGAGTTGGCCGAACCGCCGTTGGCGGCCGACGTACCGATGGGGGCGTCGTTTGAGCTGTTGGTGTCCGCAGTCGTCCCGCCGCTGTCGCCCGTGCCGGAAGACGAGCCTGAGCCCGCTGCGGGGTTGGCGTTGGCGTTGGAAGACGCGTTGCCGGTGGAACCGGAGTTGTCGCTCCCCGCCTGCGAGGAGGTGGTGCCCGATGTACCGCTGCCGCTTGTGGCTGTTGGATTCCCGGTGACTCCGGCGTTCCCGCCGTTGCCGCCACTTGCCCCGCCGTTCCCTCTGCTCGTTCCTCCAACGGCAGTGCCGGTCGTGTCCCCTCCGCCGATGGCGAGGGTGACGCTGTTGGCACTGCCTGCAGTGCCACCTTGATGGTCACCGCCGACCGCAATCCCGTTGGCGGCTCGGCCCTTGCCGAGTGCAACGCAGAGGTTGTCCGCGTTGCCGCCACCGGAGCCACCGACCGCCGAGCAGTCGGCGTCGCCACGAATCGCGATGCCGGTGCTCTTGGCGTCGCCGCGAGAGCCACCGGTTGCCGAGGAGAGAACGTTGCCGCCGATGGCCACCACGGTGCTCGACGAGCCTTGGCCCGGAGCTCCCTGTGAACGACCGTCGGCGTCGCAGTTCCTCCCGATCACGATCAGGAGAAGGTCTGTGGTGCTGTTGTTCGAAACCGTGCGGCAGCGTCCGTTGCGAGTGAACGTGACGCCGCTGTCGCCCTCGTTGGTGCCGGCCGAAGCCGACTCCGTCGGAGCGTTGGAACCTGTGGACCCGGCGGCGTTGCGGCGGCTGTTCAGGGAGCCGGCGCTGGTGAGCCCGCCCGCGGTCTGGCCGGTGGTGGAGGTGCCGGCGGAGGGCGCCATGAGGAGGGCGCCGGGAGCCGCGGGATCGGCTGCGACCGGGGTGCCGTTGGAGCTCGAAGTTTCGACCGTCGACGGGTCGGTGGGGCCGGCCGCGGTGGTGGTGCTCTCGGTGACCAGCGCGGCCTGGGCGTCGGCGGCCCTCTTGGCGTCACTGCGTCGAGTGGGCATGACGACGGTGTCGGTGGGGGGCGCCTCGGGAGCGTTGGTGCCGTCGCCGACCAGCAGGTCCTGGGGCGACACCGACGTGGTCTGGCTCGGCGCGCTGGCCGCGGGGGGGCTGCTGGGCTCGGTGCTCGGCGCCACCGTGGTGGTGGGGCTCTCGGCGGCGACGGCCTCGGTGGAGGTGTCCGCCGATGCCGCCTCGTCGGCCGAGGCCGGGCCCGCACCCAGCCCCAGCAGGAACAATGCGCCGAGAAGACCCAGGAGCGCGGCCCACCCGAGGGGGCTCACCGCTCCGATCTTCTGGCTCCTGCGCATGCTCTGGGGTGCCTGGTGCCTTCCCGCGAAGGGCGCGAAGGGTGTGATCCCTCCGCTGGACTGAGAAGGGTCTACCACGGCATCCCGAGGGTGACAAGCATGGTTTGTGCCCTCTGACCTGCGGTTTCGTCGTGTTGGAGCGGTGTTGGTGAGACCAACGCGCTGCGTTGGAAAATCGACAGCCGGCGGGTCTTCGCCTGGCTTGTCGCTTATCCCCAGGCGTCAGCGGCGGCTGGGCCACCTCAGGCCGATCTCGAGCGGCGGCAAATCCCCTGGCCCCAGGTTGCGTACGACCAGCTCGGCGTCGGATGCGCCGTCGAGCGACGTGCTCAGGCGGAGCCGACCGCCGCCACCAACGCTGGCGAGGACGTGCGACCCTCCCCCCGCCGCCGGGCCGGCTTCGAGAGTCAGCTGGCCCTTGCCGTTTCGTCCGTCGGCGTCGAGCACGAACGCGCCGCGACCTGTTGGAGTGAGCCGGAACATCAGCTCGCCCGACGCCGCCAACACCGGCGCCACGAGGGTCAGCGAATCGTCGGCCGGGACATAGGTGAACGCGACCTCGGCGAGGCGCGCGCCGGATGCGTTGGTCCCCGGCGGGGGCCGCAGCAGCACGCCGCGCGCACCCTTCGTGAGGGTCACGTCGACTGGTGTGCCGGGCCGAACCGGGACGCAGTCCGCGGTCGCCGCCGGCGGCGTGACGGGCCCCGCCACGGGGCACGCGACGGCACCGTTGGAACCGCTCGCGGCACCCCTGACGTCGACCCGCACGACCCCGTTGGCGGCCGAGATCAGCACCCGCAGGCCGGGCTCGGAGAGGGGGACGCCGAAGGCCGAGAGGGTCACCGAACCGGGCGGCGGCGGCGGCCGAGTCGCTGGGATGGAGGGCGGGGTCACGGTTGTGGCGGTCGAGGAGTCTGGCTCGGCGGTCGTCGTCGTCGCCGCGTTGGGCACGTTGGAGGCCGGATCGGGAGCCGTCCGGTCACCGCTGCAGGCCCCCAACGCGACGGCGATCGATCCCACCAGCATCCGTGTCCACCGGCTCAACTGGTGCCACAGAACCGCGCCAGGCGCGGGTGTGTGACACCGGTTGGAGTGGGGGCGCCGCTGGTGCGCTTGGGGGTGCCGGTGGGCCCGGCTGGGATCGAACCAGCGACCGACGGATTATGAGTCCGCTGCTCTGACCACTGAGCTACGGGCCCCCCTCGTCGCCGTTGGAAAACGCTTCCTCGGCGCACGCTCCGGGGGTGGGACTCGAACCCACAACAAACGGCTTAACAGGCCGCTGCTCTGCCGATTGAGCTACCCCGGAAGTCGGCCTCAAGCTAGCAGTGAGTCCGCCGCTCCCCCGCCCGTAAGGGCGCTTTTGACTTCGGGGGGGACTCGGGGGGCAGAGCCCCCCGAGGGTGTTGGGAGAGGGTCCTACTCGTCGTCGAGCCCGCGCTTATTCCTCGTCGAGGTAGTCGCGGAGCTTCTGGCTGCGGATGGGGTGGCGCAGCTTGGCGAGCGTCTTGGCCTCGATCTGGCGGATGCGTTCGCGGGTGACGCCGAACTCCTTGCCGACCTCCTCGAGGGTCCGCACCTGTCCGTCCTCGAGCCCGAACCGCAGGCGCACGACCTGCCGCTCGCGGTCGCTCAGCTCTTCCAACGCCTCCCCCACGGCCTCCGAAAGCAGGGCCCGGGCGGCGGCGTCGGCGGGCGCGATCGCCTGCTGGTCCTCGATGAAATCGCCCAGCGAGCTGTCGTCCTCCTGGCCCACCGGCGTCTCCAACGACACCGGTTCCTGGGCGATCCGTTGGATCTCGCGCACCCTCGCAGGGGCCATCCCGACCTTGTTCGCCAGCTCCTCGACGGTGGGTTCGCGACCCATCTCCTGGAGCATGACGCGCTGCATCCGCAGGACCGTGTTGATCGTCTCGACCATGTGCACGGGGATGCGGATCGTGCGGGCCTGGTCGGCGATGGCCCGGGTGATGGCCTGGCGGATCCACCACGTGGCGTACGTCGAGAACTTGAAGCCCTTGGTGTGGTCGAACTTCTCGACGGCGCGGATCAGGCCGAGGTTGCCCTCCTGGATGAGGTCGAGGAACAGCAACCCGCGCCCCATGTAGCGCTTGGCGATGGAGACGACGAGGCGCAGGTTGGCCTCGATCAGCTCCCGCTTGGCCATGTACCCGTCGGCCACGAGACGCTCGAGGCTGCTGCACTCCCCTACCGGGATCGTGGTCGGGTCGCCGTCGAAATCGATGGCCGCGATGCTCGCCATGGCCTGCATCCCGGCCTCGATCCGCTGGGCCAGCGCCACCTCCTCGGCACCGGTGAGGAGGCTGACCTTCCCGATCTCCTTGAGGTACGTGCGGACCGGGTCGGAGGAGCCGCCGCGGGCGTCGGCGGACCGGGACGGCAAGGCGTGGGCGTCGTGGGTGGCGGCGTCGGGGCCGGGCGGGTGGGCCTCGACGGCGTGGACGCGCGCCGGGTGGGTCGAGCCGTTGGGCCCCACTGGCGTCAGCGGGACCGGCGTGAGCGGCCCTGGCTGTGTCGGTGTCGCTGGCGGCGTCGGAGTCGGCGCCGCGAGAGAGGTCGCCGCGGGAGGCAGGTCGTCGTCGTCCTCGTCCTCGATCGTGTCGGTCAGCTCGATCCCCTCGGCGATGATGCGACGCTTCACGGTGTCGATCACGTCTTGGCTGAGCTCGACGTCCTCGAGCACCGCCACGACATCGTCGATCGGGAGTGACCCGATTGCCCGGCCCTTCCCCAAGAGGTCCTCGAAGGCTTCTGCCGCAACCCCCGTCGGTTCCGGAAGAGCCCCGTTGGCTTGGCTCATCCTTGCTCCTCGAACCGTTGGATAAGCCAGCGTACCAACCGTCCGGTGGCTTCGACGGCGGCCGACGGATCGCGCAGCTCCTCGATGCTCAGCTTGAGCCAGCCCATGTCGTCGGCGTAGTCCCTGGGGTTGGCGGACTGGCGGGCGTCGACCTCCAGGTCGGCCACCGCCCGCTTCGCCGCCTCCTCGGCCAGGCGCGCCATCACGTCGTCGGGATCGGACTCGTCGTCCTCCACGGCCAGGCGCTGGAGGAGCGCGGCGGTGGTCGGTTCGGCACCGGCGATGGCCTCGTGAAGGGTCGTCGAGCGACGCAGGGCGCGGTAGCCGTCGAGCACGGCAGGGTCGGCGAACAGGACCTCGTGGAGGTTGGCGGCCACCGCCTCGGGGTGGTTGACGGCGACCCGGAGTGCCTCCAGCTCGGGTCCCGCGGGCGCCGGCGGAGGGGGCGCGGTGCGCTCGGGCCGGGTGACGTCCGGCCCTGCTGTTCTGCTCGTGGCAGCAGTCGGGCGACCGACCGCGAGCAGTCGTAGGCGGTCGGCGGGGATGCGCACGCGGTCGGCGATCTCCATCAGGTACTGGTCCCGGACGAGGTCGTCGGGATGCTCGCGCACCACCGCCACGGCCGCCTCCGCCGCCTTCACCCGGCCCTCGGCGGATCGGATGTCGGCTCCCGCCAGGGCCCGTTCCACCCGGAAGCCGAGGAAGGGCCGGGCGTCCTCGACGGCTGCCTTCAAGGCCGCGGGATCCGTTGCGGCAAGGTCGCCGGGGTCGCTGCCGGGCGGAAGGTCGGCCACTGCGATGTCGACCTCGAAGCGCTTCTCCCAGTCGTAGAAGCGGGCGGCCGCGGCCTGGCCGGCGGCGTCGGCGTCGTAGGCCAGGACCACGCGGCGGGCGAAGTTCTTGAGCACCCGGAAGTGATCCTCGGTGAGGGCGGTCCCGCACGTGGCGACCGCCCGGGGCAGGCCGGCCATGGCCAGCCCGATGACGTCGGTGTAGCCCTCGCAGACGATCACCTCACCCGCCTCCACCACTGGCCCCTTGGCCCAGTTGAGCCCGTAGAGGGTGCGGCTCTTGGCGTACAGCACCGATTCCGGGGAGTTGCGGTACTTGGGTGGATGGCCCCCCGGCAGGGACCTGCCGCCGAACGCGATCGGGTCGCCGCGCACGTCGAAGATGGGGAACAACAGCCGGGCCCTGAACTCGTCCTGCTGGCGGCCGGGACCTTTGACCCGCCCCAGCCCCGCGTCGCGCAGCACGTCGTCGGGCAGGTGGAGCGCCCGCGACAGGCCGTCCCAGGCGTCGGGCGCCCACCCCAGGTGGTAGGCCCGGGCCACGTCGCCGCCGTAGCCGCGGCTGCGCAGGTAGCCCCTCGCCGCGGCCGCGTCGGGCGACGAGAGGAGGCGCTGGTGGTACCACTCGGTGGCCTTGGCCACCGCCTCCAACAGGGTCGCCCGTCGCTGGCGCTCCTGGGAGACGGCCACGGTGTCGTAGTGGACGGTGAGCCCGGCGCGGGCGGCAAGGCGCTCCACGGCGTCGGCGAAGTCGAGGTGCTCGACCTCCTGCACGAAGCGGATGGCGTCGCCACCGGCCCCGCAGCCGAAGCAGTAATACAGTCCCTCCTCGCCGTTGACCGAGAACGACGGCGACTTCTCGGCGTGGAACGGGCACAGCCCCACCCACCGCCGGCCCACCCGCTTGAGGGCGATGTGCTCGGACGCCACCGCGACGAAGTCCGTCGCCTCGCGCACCCTGGCGATGTCGTCGGTGACGATGCCCACGGCGTCATTCTCGCGGCCCTGGCCTGTGGCCGCGCTGAGAACCGTCCCGGTCAGGCCTTGCTGCCGCCGGTGAAGTTCCAGGAGGCCAGGTGGAGGCTGGGGACGACGCAGGTGGAGCCGTACAGGCGGGGGTCGTCGCCGACGCCCAGGACGTTGCCGGGACCGAGGGCCTCCACATAGGACTGGGTGAAGCGCAGGTTCTTGACCGCGCCGACGATCACCCCGTCCTCGATCAGGAATGTGCCGTTGCGGGTGAGCCCGGTGACCACCTGGGTCTTGGGGTCGAGCGGGCGGGTGTACCAGAACTCGGTGACCAGCAGTCCCCTGCGAACCGAGGCGACGAGGTCGGCGGGCGGGGTGTCACCCTCGCCAAGGAACAGGTTGGAGGGCATCGGCCCCCAGGTCTCCCCGCCCTCGATGCCGTGGCCGCTGCTGCGGACCTTGGCCTTGGCCGCGGTGCGCCGGTCGTGCACGAGGGCGTTGGACACCCCTTCCAACACCAGGTCGACAGCCGATTTCGGCGTTCCATCGGCGTCGAAGCTCATCCCGATGGCACGGGGGTCGAGGGCGTCGTCCCACAGGCTGATGTCGGCGTCGAACTGCTGCTTCTTGGCCTTCACGAACGACGTTCCCTCGCGGTAGGCCTTGGCGCTGAACCCGTCGGCCAGGAATCCGACGATGTCGGCGACCGCCGCCGGCTCCAACACCACCTCGTACACGCCTGGCTCGAGGTCGACGGCGAAGGCGCCGGCCCGGGCCTTGTCGGCGGCGATGCGGCCGGCGGCGGCCCCGTCGAGGTCGCTCAGGCGGCTGGAGGACTGCCAGCCACTGCCGTCGGCCCGCCAGCCGCCGTCGTCTGCGGGCGTGCGGTGGATGCCCTCGATGGTGGCCAGCGACGCCTCGCCCTCGGCCCGGTGGTCGTCGGTGTTGGCGAAGAACGTCTTCCAGCCGTCGGTGGAGCAGAAGCCGGCGGCCTCCAGGCCCGGCCCGGCGTCCCCGTCTTGGCCGGCCTGGCCGGCAGTGACGAACTCCTTGACCACCTCGGCCCTGCTGGCCGGGTCGGCGAAGTGGGTGTCCTTGTCGTAGTGGTCGTCGTCGACGGTGAGCCACGCCTCGGGCGGGCCCACGCCGGGCCAGTCGGGGTCGACGGGGCGGTAGGTGGCGGCCAGCAGGGTGTCCTCGACGAGGCGGTCGAGACTGGCGGCGTCGAGGCGGTTGGTGGTGCCGGTGGCCAGGCGACCCTCGGTGACGACCTTGAGCCGCACCCGCTGCCAGTCGTCGGCGACGTTCTGATGGATGAACGAGTTGGCGAAGCGGGTCACCGCCGACCGGCCCTGTTCGACGATCACCTCGGCCTCGCCCCGGCCCGCGACCCTGCTCAGCACGTCCATCCCGACGGTGCGCAGGTCCAACGAGTCGCCTCCGACACGCATGAGAGCGATCAGCTCGGGGTCCATCACCCGCCCCCCCTCACGCCGACGCGGACGCCGCGGAAGCGGGCGGGCACCGACGGGTGGCCGGTGTGGCCGACCTGCATGGGCTGGCCCTTGCCGCAGTTGGGCGTCCCCCAGAAGATCCACTCCCCGGCGTTGCCGAGCATGTCCAACGAGCCCCAGAACTGCGGGGTGATGCCTGTGTAGGTGGGGTTGCGCACCAGCCGGCCCAGCTGGCCGCCCTTGATCTCCCGGCCCATCTCGCAGCCGAACTGGAAGTTCAGCCGCTTGTCGTCGATCGACCACGACCGGTTGGTGTCCATGAAGATGCCGTCGTCGGTTGCGGCGATCATCTCCTCCAGCGACGACTCCCCCGGCACCAGGCCGACGTTGGTCATCCGCACCATCGGCAGGCGGTCGTAGCCGTCGCAGCGCACCATGCCGCCCGGGGGCAGGCCGGCGCGGGCGGCCGAGTCCCTTCCCGAGAGGACCCCGACCCACACGCCTTCGCGCACGATGTCGACGTTCTGGGCGGGCGTGCCCTCGTCGTCGTAACCGAAGCTGCCCAGGGCGCCGGGGAGGGTGGCGTCGGCGGTGATGTTCATCAGGTCGGACCCGTAGCGGAAGGTGCCGAGCTGGCTCAGGTCGAGGAAGCTGGTGCCGGCGAAGGCGGCCTCCCACCCGAGGATGCGGTCGAGCTCGATGGCGTGGCCCACCGACTCGTGGATCTGCAGGGCCAGCTGCTCGCTGCCCAGGATCAGGTCGACGGTTCCCGGCTCGCATTGGGGCGCGGTGAGGAGGGCGACGGCCTCGTCGGCCACCCGTCCGGCGTTGCCGGCGAGGTCGGCCTCCCGGACCAGCTCGTAGCCGCGGGTTCCCCACTGGCCGCCGATGCCGCCGTAGGAGCGGCGCTGGGTCTCGTCGTCGCCGACCGCGGTGGCGCTCATCGACGCCCCGCATTCCACGAGGTGCTGGGAGATGCGGTGGCCCTGGCTGGAGACGAACACCTTCTCGGTGTCCCAGCTGGTGATGCTGGCCTCGGCCACCGACACGCCCTCGACCGCGGCCATGGTGGACGTGACGGCCACGAGCAGGTCGGCCTTCTCGGTCACCGGCACGTCGTGGGGGTGCTCGGTCCATGTCGAATCCCAGTGGGCAGTGACCACGCCGACGTCGGCCAGCTCCACCGGCGGGCCGGGGACCATGGCCGAGGCCCTGGCGATGGCGGTGGCCTGGTGTCCGGCTCGTTTGGCCTGGTCGCCGGTCGGCTCCGGAACCGCGAAGAACCCCCAGGAGGATCCGACCAGGGCGCGGACGCCCACCCCCGCCCGCTGGCTGCGGCTGAGCCGCTCGAGGACGCCGTCGCGGGCGCTCAGGCTCTCGGTGGTGACGAGCATGGCGCGGGCGTCGGCGTAGGTGGCGCCGGCCTCGACAGCTCCTTCGACCGCGGCAGTCGCTTCGTCCAGAAGTGTCAAGGTTTGCCGAGAATCGCCTGGGCGGCGGCCAGCCTGGCGATCGGAACCCGGAAGGGCGAGCAGGAGACGTAGTCCAGCCCCGCCTGGCGGAACAGCTCGATCGACTCGGGGTCGCCGCCGTGCTCGCCACAGACGCCGAGCTTGAGGCCGGGCTTGGCGGCTCGGCCCCGCTCGGAGGCGATCAGCACGAGCTCGCCGACGCCCGCCTTGTCGATTGTCTCGAACGGGTTTCGCTTCAGCAGGCCGGTTTCCAGGTAGGTCGACATCAGGCGGCCCTCGATGTCGTCGCGGCTGAAGCCGAACGTCATCTGGGTGAGGTCGTTGGTGCCGAAGGAGAAGAAGTCGGCGGCCTCGGCGATCTCGTCGGCCCTGAGGGCCGCCCTCGGAGTTTCGATCATGGTGCCGATGGTGACCTCGACCGGCGTGTCGATGCCCCTGGTGGCCTCTTTGACCGCTTCTTCCACCCAGCCTCTCGCCAGCGCCAGTTCCTCGCGGCTCACCGTCAGGGGGATCATGATCTCGACCACCGGCCGGCCCCCTGCTGCCACTCGGTCGGCGGCGGCCTCCATCAGGGCTCTGACCTGCATGGCGTAGAGGCCCGGCTTGAGCACGCCCAGTCTGACGCCTCTCGTGCCGAGCATGGGGTTGAACTCGTGCCAGTACTGGGCCGCCTTCAGCTCCCTCAGCTCCTGCTCGGAGAGGGGCTCGGGCGCCTGGGTGGCCTGCTTCACCAGCAGTTCCTCGGCCCTCGGGAGGAACTCGTGGAGGGGCGGGTCGAGGAGGCGGACGGTGACGGGCAGGCCGTCCATGGCCTCGAGGACCTCGTAGAAGTCGGCCTTCTGGGCTTGGCGGAGCTGCTCGAGGGCGGCGGCCTCCTCCTCGTCGGTGCTGGCCATGATCATCTGGCGGATGACCGGCAGGCGGTCGCCGAGGAACATGTGCTCGGTGCGGCACAGGCCGATGCCCTCGGCGCCGAACTGGCGGGCGTTGGCCGCGTCGGGCCCGGTGTCGGCGTTGGCCCTGACCGCCATCTTGCCCTCGCGGATGGCATCGGCCCAGCTCAGGATCGTCGTGAACTCCGGCGGGGGTTTGGACGTGGTGACGCCCACCTTGCCCAGCATGACCTTGCCGGTGGTGCCGTCGACCGAGAGGGCGTCGCCCTCGTTGACGGTCTGTCCGCCGGCCGTGAAGCTCTTGCCGTCGATCTGGATGGACTCGGCGCCAACCACCGCCGGCTTGCCCCAGCCTCTGGCCACGACGGCGGCGTGGCTGACGAGCCCGCCTCTCGACGTGAGGATGCCCTCGGCCACGATCATGCCGTGGACGTCCTCGGGCGACGTCTCGGTTCTCACCAGGACGACCTTCTCGCCCCGCTCTGCCGCCGCGGCGGCGTCGTCGGCGCTGAAGTAGGCGTGGCCCACCGCCGCTCCGGGCGACGCGGCGAGTCCCTTGGCGATGACGGGGGCGTCGGTCTTCTCGAACTGGGGGTGCAGGACCTGCTCGAGGTGCTCGCCGGTGACCCGCTGCACCGCCTCCTCGTGGGTGAGCTTGATGTCGGCGTCGGTCGTCATGGTGACGGCCATGGCCAGGGCGGCGGCCCCGGTGCGCTTGCCCACCCGGGTCTGGAGCATCCAGAGCTTGCCCTGCTCGATGGTGAACTCGGTGTCGCACATGTCCCGGTAGTGGCGCTCGAGCTTGGCGAAGACGCCGAGCAGCTCGTCGTAGATCGACGGGAAGCGCTGCTTCATGTCGGCAAGGGGCAGGGTGTTGCGGATGCCGGCCACCACGTCCTCGCCCTGGGCGTTGACCAGGAAGTCGCCGTAGGAGCCGGAGGCGCCGGTGGCGGGGTCTCTCGTGAAGCCGACGCCGGTGCCGGAGTCGTCGTCGCGGTTGCCGAAGACCATGGCCTGGACGTTCACCGCCGTGCCCAGGTCGTGGGGGATGCGCTCCCGGACCCGGTAGGCGACCGCCCTCGCTCCGCTCCAGGAGCCGAAGACCGCCTCGATGGCCCCTCTGAGCTGGTCTTTCGGGTCCTGCGGGAACGGGTGGCCGGTGTGGTGGGCGACGATCGACTTGAACTCCTCGGCCATCTCGGCCAGGACGCCGGCGGGCACCGTCGAGTCGCTGTCGGCGCCGGCGCGCTCCTTGGCCTTCTCGAAGGCCTCGTCGAACTCGCCGCCAGGGACGCCCAGCACGATGCGGCCGTACATCATGACGAAGCGGCGGTAGGAGTCGTAGGCGAAGCGCTCGTCGTCGGTCTGCTTGGCCAGGCCGATCACCGACTCGTCGTTGAGGCCCAGGTTGAGGACGGTGTCCATCATCCCGGGCATGGAGAACTTGGCGCCGGAGCGCACGCTGACCAGCAGGGGGTCGACGGGGTCGCCGAGGCGCTTGCCCATCGAGGTCTCCAGCCGGTCGAGGGCGGCGTCGACCTCCTCGGTGAGGCCGGCGGGCCAGCCGCCGTCCATGTGGGCCCGGCAGGCGTCGGTGGTGATGGTGAAGCCGTGAGGTACGGGGAGGCCCAGCACCGAGGTCATCTCGGCCAGGTTGGCGCCCTTGCCCCCGAGGAGGTCCTTCATGCTCATGGGGGGTTCGGCGTGCTGATGGGAGAAGTCGTACACGTAGGTCACGGCAGTCGATGCTAGTTGAGCCCCCCACGACCCGAACTCGCCGTTCCTGCCCGGGCCGCGCCCGCGGACGCCGGCCGCCGGGCCGGGCTCAGGCGGCGAGGCGGGCCCGCAGCTCGTCGACAAGCTTGTCGATCGGGATGCGGTCCTGGGCCAGCGTGTCGCGGTCGCGGATGGTGACGGCCCTGTCGTCGAGCGTCTCGAAGTCGACGGTGACGCAGAACGGCGTGCCGGCCTCGTCCTGGCGCCGATACCTGCGCCCGATCGACTGCGTCTCGTCGTAGTCGGTCATGAAGTGCGGCTGCAGGAGGTGCAGGACCTCCCTGGCCGTCGGCGTCAGCGTCTCCTTCTTCGACAGCGGCAGCACCGCCACCTTGATCGGCGCCAACCGGTGGTGCAGGCGCAGCACGCTGCGGGCCTCACCGTTGACCTCGTCCTCGTCGTAGGCGGCCAACAGGAAGGCCATCATCGACCGGCCCACGCCGGCCGCCGGCTCGATCACGTGGGGCACGTACCGCTCGTTTCTGGCCTGGTCGAAGTACTCCAGGCGCTCGCCCGAGAACGTGGCGTGCTGGGTGAGGTCGTAATCGGTGCGGTTGGCTATGCCCTCCAGCTCGCCCCACCCCCACGGGTACAGGAACTCGACGTCGGCGGTGCCCGTCGAATAGTGCGACAGCTCCTCTTTGTCGTGGTGACGGAGCCTGAGCTTGTCGGCGGGAATGCCCAGGTCGGTGTACCAGCGCATGCGCTCCTCGCACCAGTACTCGAACCACTTCTGGCCCTGGTCCGGCGGCACGAAGAACTCCATCTCCATCTGCTCGAACTCGCGCGTGCGGAAGATGAAGTTGCCCGGTGTGATCTCGTTCCGGAAGGACTTTCCCTGCTGGGCGATGCCGAAGGGGGGCTTCTTCCGACTGGTCTGCAGCACGTTGGCGAAGTTGACGAAGATGCCCTGGGCCGTCTCCGGGCGCAGGTAGGCGACGGCGCCGTCGTCCTCCACCGGGCCCACGTGGGTCTTGAACATGAGGTGAAAGGGCCTGCCGTCGGTGAGGTCGTGGGATCCGCAGTTGGGGCAGGAGTCGCCGATCTGGTCGGCCCGCCACCGCTCCTTGCAGTTGCGGCAGTCCACGAGAGGATCAGTGAACGTAGCCAGGTGGCCACTCGCCTCCCACACCTTCGGCGCCATGAGGATGGCGGCGTCGAGGCCGACGATGTCGTCGCGCTCCTGCACCATCGCCCGCCACCACGCCTCCATGACGTTGCGCTTGAGCAGGACTCCGAGGGGGCCGTAGTCGTAGGTGGACCGGAACCCGCCGTAGATCTCGCTCGACGGGAAGACGAAGCCCCGCCGCTTGGCCAGGTTGACGACCTGTTCGGTGAGGTTCGCAGCTTCGGTGGGATCCGGCATCCGGACGAGAGTACCGGGGGCGGGATGACCCCGGTCACGGGATCGGCGCTGGTCACGCTGCCACCTTCGTGAGTGCTCGCGCCGCCCGGATCAGGTCGTGGCCGTGCTCGGCGTCCTCCGGCGTCGCCCGCAGGACCCGCCACCCGGCCGCCTCGATCCGGTTCCCCCTGAGGCGATCGCTCCGGAACGGCCCCCGCCCGGCGTGCCAGCGGAAGCTGTCGAGCTCGATGGCCAGCCGCTCCGCCGGGTAGGCGAGGTCGACCCTGGCCACGAGCTCGCCGTCCTGCCGGATCTCGTGCTGGCGGACGGGTTCGGGCAGACCGGCGGCCACCAGCCGGCGCACGATCCGCATCTCGGCCACGCCCTCCGGCAGCGCGCCAGGCGTCCACGCCTCCAGGACCGTGCGCAGGGCCCGGCTCCCCCGCCGCCGGCCCAGCTCATCCGCACGGCGCCGGAGCTTGTCGAGTGGCACCAGCCGCCGGCACAGCACGTCGTCGACCGCCTCCTCCAGGAGCGCCGGCCCCACCCGTCCGGCCAGGTCGATCACGGTGCGGGCGGGCCGGGTCACCGGAATGCGCTGGCGTGTGGTGCGGTCGCGGGTTGGGAGGCGATCGGAACGGTGCACCTCGGCCAGAGAGTTGCGGCCGCTGCGACCGGCCGGCACGGTGATCTCGAGCGGCCCGGGCCGGAAGCCGGACACTCCCCACACCACCGCCGCCGACCGGTGCGACACCACCGCCCCCGGCCCCGCCACCAGGCACGCAGCCAGCGCCCGCTGCTGCCACGTCACCGGGACGCCCGCCACCCGGTACACGCCCCCGCCCACCCGTATCCACCGGCCGATTCGCACCCGATGCTTGATCAGGCCATCGCTGGCCCCCGAGCCGACGGCTTGGTCGTATGTGAAGAGGCCGAGCTGGCGGGCGGCGATCTGCGCCACGATTCGATCGACTTCCATCGCTGAAATGTATCGACAGGGTGCGACAGTCAACAGATGACTGTGCAAAATAGTCGCATATAGCGACCTTTTTGCACACTCACCTGGAAATGGGGGGAAATCGGGCCGAGGTCGGCGTCTGGGCGGGCGACTCAGGCTGTCGGGATCACTCCTACCGACTTCAATCGGCGTTCGAGGTGGCCCTCGAGGGCCCTCGTCGCCAGGCGGGCCACCTCCGCGGTTGCCGGGCCTGGTGGCGAGCTCAGCGCCGAACCGAGGTCGCCGCCCAGGATCCGGCGGACCAACGCCAGACCCTCGGCCGAGAGGGCGACGGATTCCGCCGACGCCCCCCGCGCACGCGCCGCACAGGACACCCCCTTCCACCTGGGCAAACGCCACCAGATCCACATCCGAGCCGCAGACCGCGCAGGCGTCGAGCATGGGGTGGAAGCCCTCCACCGCCAGCAGCTTCAGGAAGAACGCCGGCACCAGCAGCGGGGCGTCGTGGGCAGCCAGCGTCCGCAAGGCACCGAGCAGCATCTGGTAGAGACGGGCGTTGGCGTGGCCCTCCTGGGCCACCTGGTCCACCGCCTCCAGCAGCGAGTTCGCCTTCCCCAGCCGGTCCAGGTCCTCCCGAACGGCGCGGAAGACCTCGACCGTCTCGGCCTGGGTGACGATGTCGAGCTCGCGACCCTCGTACAAGAGCAACGACACGTGCACCATCGGTTCCAGCCGCGACCCGAACCGCGACTTCGTCTTCCGCACGCCCTTGACGACGGCGCGCACCTTGCCCCGGCCCGGCGTCAGCAGGTTGACGATGCGGTCGGACTCCCCGAGGCGCCAGGTGCGCAGCACCACCGCCTCGACCCTGTACAGGCCCACTACTCGATGGCGCCGAAGCGGCGGTCTCGGCTCTGGAACTCGCGCACCGCCTCGAACAGGTGCTCGCGGCGGAAGTCGGGCCACAGCACGTCGGTGAAGACGAGCTCGGAGTAGGCCAGCTCCCACAACAGGAAGTTCGAGATGCGGTACTCCCCCGAGGTCCGCACCACCAGGTCGGGGTCGGGCATGTCCGGGGCGTACAGATGGGCCCGGATGCCCCGCTCGTCGAGCTTGTCGGCCGGCACGCCCGACGCCAGCAGCGACTTCACCGCGTCGACGATCTCGGCCCGGCCCCCGTAGTTGAAGGCGATGGTGAGCGTCATGGTCCGGTTCTTGGCCGTCAGCTCCAACGCCTCGTCCATCCGGCGCACCAGCCGCCGGGGCACCCGCCAGTCCCGCCGGCCGGTGAAGCGGATGCGGACGTCGCGGTCGTGCAGCTCGTCCCGCCGCCGCACCAGGATCCCCTCGTTGAAGCGCATCAGATACCGCACCTCGTCGACGGGCCGCTTCCAGTTCTCGGTGGAGAAGGCGTACACGGTCAGCCACTTCACGCCGAGGTCCAGCGCCCCCTCCACGGTGTCGAACAGGGCCTCCTCGCCGGCGGCGTGGCCCTCGGTGCGCGGGAGCCCCCGCTTCTGGGCCCAGCGGCCGTTGCCGTCCATCACGACGCCGATGTGGACGGGGATACGGTTGGGATCGAGCTCGTCGAAGGTCAGAACCCGATTCTCGTCCACGCCCTAGGGTAGAAGGTGGCAATGCGCAAGCGGCTGGAGGCCCTCAGCAGGCGCCGCGGCTTCGGGTGGCTGCGGATCGCCCTGGCCGTCCAGCTGCGGTACGGAGAGCTGAACGGGAACTATCTCGCCTCCGCCGTCACCCTCTCCGCCTTCATGTCGCTGTTCCCCCTGCTTCTGGTAGCCACGTCGATCGTCGGTTTCGTGGCGAGCGGGGACCCCGACATCAGCAACCAGGTGATCGAGAACCTGGGCCTCACCGGTTCCGCCGCCGACACCGTCCGGCAGATGATCACGACGGCCGAGAACAGCCGCCAGGCGACGTCGATCATCGGCCTCGGCGGCCTGCTGTGGACCGGCCTGGGCCTCGTCGCCGCCATGCAGTACGCGGTGAACGTCCCGTGGCAGATCAAGGGCCGCGGGATGAAGGACAAGCTTTCGGCCCTCCTCTGGCTGGCCGGGTTCGGCCCGCTGTTCCTGGCCACGGTCGGGCTCGGCGGGGCGCTCAACTGGCTGCCCCGCTTCCTGACACCGCTGGGCGTGCTGGTCGGCGTTGCCCTGAACACCGCCATGTGGCTGTGGACGATGAAGGTGATGCTCCACCGCAAGGTCGGTTGGAGGGCGCTGCTGCCGGGCGCCATCCTCGGCGCCGTCGGCCTCGAGATCCTCAAGCTGGTGGGCTCCATCTACGTGCCCAGGCTGGTGGCGTCGGCCTCGGCCCTGTACGGATCCCTCGGCGTGCTGTTCGCCATCATCGCCTGGCTGCTCTTCTTCGGTCGCCTCCTCGTGTACGCCAACACCCTCAATGTGGTGCGGTGGGAGGAGGAGCACGGCACGGTCACCGTGGAGATCGAGGTGCCCAAGGCAGCGCCGATCGACGACGAGACCACCCGCTCCGGCGAGATCGATCCCGACTCCGACCCGGACGAGGACGACGATGGGGCCATCCTCACCGGCAAGGGCGGGCGTCCGGAGATTCGGGCCGTCTAGCCCGGCCGTACAGTCGGCCCATGACCAAGGTCGCCCGGTACGGCTCGTGGATCTCCCCGGTCACCGCCGACCTGCTGGTGGAGCAGGTCGTGAGGCTGGGCGACGTGGTCGTCGACGGGCCAGATCGAGGTGGCGACGTCTACTGGCTGGAGGGCCGGCCGTCCGAGGGCGGGCGCCAGGCGCTCGTGTCGTCGACCGCCGGCGACGTCCTGCCGGCAGGTTTCTCGGCCCGCACCACGGTCCACGAGTACGGCGGCGCCCCCTACGCCGTCCGCGACGGCGTCGTCTGGTGCTCCAACTTCGAGGACCAGCGGGTGTACCGGGTCGACCCCGGCGGCGAACCCGTGCCGGTGACGCCGGAGCCGGCCACCCGGTGGGCCGAGCGCTACGCCGACCTCCAGGTCAGCCCCGACGGCCACAGGGTGGCGGCCGTGCGCGAGCGCCACCTGGAGAACGGCGACGTCGTCAACGACCTGGTCGTGCTGGCCGGGGACGGGCGGGTCGAGATCGTCGCCGGGGGCCACGACTTCTACGCCGCGCCCCGCTTCGCCCCGTCCGGCTCGCTGGCCTGGCTGTCCTGGGACCACCCCAACATGCCGTGGGACGGCACCGAGCTGTGGCTCGAGCGGGCCGCCTCGCCGGCGGCCGGCGGGCCCGACGAGTCGGTGTCGCAGCCCAGGTGGGGGCCCGACGGCGTCCTCCACTGGCTGTCGGACGCCTCCGGCTGGTGGAACCTGTACCGCAACGGCGAGCGGCTGGCCCCGGCCGAGGCCGAGATGGGCGGGCCCGACTGGGTGTTCGGCCAGTCCACCTACACCCCGCTCCCGGGGGACCTCGTGGTCGCGGCCAAGGTCGGCCCCGGCCTCGGCGAGCTGTGGCTGATCGACGACGGCTCCCGAACGACGCTGCCCACCCCCTACACGTCGTTCTCCTCCGTCCGGCCCTACGGCGACGACGCCATCGTCGCGATCGCCGCATCGGCCCGCGAGGCGCCGGCCGTCGTCGCCATCACCGTCCGCGGCGACCAAAAGGGCGAGATCCAGGTGCTGCGCCGGAGCCGGGAGGCGACGGTCGACCCCGGCTACCTGTCCGAACCGAAGGCGATCGCGTTTCCCACCGAGGACGGCCTCACCGCCCACGCCCTCTACTACGCCCCGACCAACACGGATTTCGAGGGGCCGGCCGGCGAGCTGCCGCCACTGGTGGTGATGAGCCACGGCGGCCCGACGTCGGCAGCCTCGTCGGTGCTCAACCTGTCGACCCAGTACTTCACCAGCCGGGGCCTGGCCGTCGTCGACGTCGACTATGGCGGCAGCTCCGGCTACGGCCGCGAGTACCGCCGGCGCCTCGACGGGATGTGGGGCGTCGTCGACGTGGCCGACTGCGTCAACGCCGCCCGCCATCTCGTCGACGCCGGCGAGGTCGACGGCCACCGCCTCGCCATCCGCGGCGGCAGCGCCGGCGGCTACACCACCCTCTGCGCCCTCACCTTCACCGACGTCTTCGCCGTCGGCGCCAGCTACTACGGCGTGGCCGACCTGGCGTCGCTGGCGACGGACACCCACAAGTTCGAGTCCCGCTACCTCGACCGGCTCGTCGGCCCCTGGCCGGACGCGGAGGCGACCTACCGGGCCCGCTCCCCCATCCACGCCGCCGACCGCCTGTCGTCACCGCTGATCGTGTTCCAGGGGGCCGAGGACAAGGTGGTCCCGCCCGAGCAGGCCGAGGTCATGGTGGCCGCCCTGCGGGCCAAGGGCCTGCCGCTGGCCTACCTGCTGTTCGACGGGGAGCAGCACGGGTTCCGCAAGGCCGGCACCATCCGCCGCACCGCCGAGGCCGAGCTGTGGTTCTACGGCCGCATCCTCGGGTTCCAGCCGGCCGACGACATCGAGCCCGTCGCCGTGGAGAACCTGGCGTAGGCCTAGGCGAGGGCCTTCCTCGTGGCGTCGACGTCGAGGGCGATCTGGGCCTTCAGGTCGTCGACCGAGTCGTAGCGCTCCTCGTCGCGGAGGCGTTCCACGAACCTGACCCGGGCCGACTCGCCGTAGAGGTCGCCGTCGAAGTCGAGGAGGAACGGCTCGAGCACCACAGGGGCGTCGTCGGCATGGAAGGTGGGGCGCCGGCCCAGTGAGATGGCGGCGGGGTGCACGGCGCCGTCGGGCCGCTCGTACCAGCCGGCGTAGATGCCGAGGGCGGGCAGCAGGATCTCCGGCGACACCGCCACGTTGGCGGTGGGGAAGCCGAGGTCGTGGCCTCGCGCGTCGCCGGTGCAGACCACGCCCCGCACCTCGTGCCACCGTCCCAGCAGGCCGGCGGCGCCGGCGACGTCGCCGGCGGCGATGAGCCGCCGGATGGCGGTGGAGGACACCGGGCCATCGAGCGCGGCCACCTCGACCAGGCCCAGGCCGACGACGTCGAAGCCCAGCTCGGCGCCCAGGCGGCGGAGCAGGGCGACGTTGCCTCGGCGACGGTGGCCGAAGTGGAAGTCCTCGCCCACGATCACCAGCCGGGCCCCGATCCGGTCGACGAGGATCTCGGACACGAAGTCCTCGGGCTCCTCCTTGGACCGTGCCTCGTCGAAGGCCACGACCACCGTGGCGTCGACGTGACCCGTGGCCGCCAGCGCCTCCAGCTTCTGGTCCAGGTCGGTGAGGAGCTTCGGCGCGCTCTCGGGGCGCACGACCATGGCGGGGTGACGGTCGAAGGTGACGACGATCGTCGACAGGCCGGCGCCGTCGGCCAGCCTGCGCAGCTCGGCCAGCACCGCCTGGTGGCCGCGGTGCACGCCGTCGAACGCACCGATGGTGACGGCGGTCGCCTCGGGCGTGCGGTCGAGCGCCGCTGGATCCGTGATGACCTCCACCAGCGGCGAAGCTAGGCGATCCGGTCGCCACTGCCGGCGCAGCCGGCCATGACACTGCCGGTCACCGGCCATGACACTGCCGGCTCAGCCGGCCATGACACTGCCGGCTCAGCCGGCCAGGACACTGCCGGCTCAGCCGGCCGGGACACTGCCGGCTCAGCCGGCCATGACGACAGTGGGCTTCACCCTGCCGTCGGGCCGGCGCTCGTAGACGGCCAGCAGGTCTCCGGCGACGCCGAGGACCGCCCACGGGCCGTCGCCCTCCCAGCCCCGCCCGTCGAGCAGTGTGTCGTCGAGGACGGCGCCGTGGGCGACGGCGGCGGCCGTCTCGGCGTCCACCGTCTCCTGGGGGTAGCCGGCCAGCGCCGCCGCCGGGGGCAGCACGGCGGCGGCGGTGAGGTGCTCCAGCGGCGTGGCCGCGTCGACGGTGAACGGGCCGACCGCGGTGCGGCGCAGCCGGCGCAGGTGCGCCCCGCCGCCCAGGGCCGTCCCCAGATCGGCGGCGAGGGTGCGCACGTAGGTGCCCGACGAGCAGTCCACCTCGATCCGCAGCACCCCAGGTTCGCTGCCAGAGTCGACGTCGAAGCGGGTCACCGTCACTCGCCGGGGCGCCCGTTCGACCTCCACTCCGGCGCGGGCCAGCTCGTGCAGCCGGCGCCCGCCCACCTTGACGGCCGACACCATGGGCGGGATCTGCTCGATGTCGCCGACGAAGCCGGCCGCCGCCGCCCGCGCCGCCTCGAGCGAGACTCCCGCCATGTCGTAGGTGGCAACGGTCTCGCCGTCGGCATCGAGCGTGTTCGTCTCGACGCCGAGCACCACCTCGCCCACGTAGGACTTGGGCAGCCCGGTCAGGTAGCGCAGCAGGCGGGTGGCCCGCCCCAGCCCGAGGACGAGGACGCCGGTGGCGCTGGGATCGAGCGTGCCGGCGTGGCCGACCCGTTTCTGCCCGAAGATCCGCCGGGCCCGGCCGACCACGTCGTGTGACGTCGGGCCCGCCGGCTTGTCGACGAGGGCAAGGCCGTCGATCAGCGGTGTGCCGTCATTTACCGGTATGCCGTCATTAGCGATGTGCCGTCATTTACCGGTGTGAGATGGGGATCGACTGCCGCACTGCCTCGAGCACATCGGGTATGGGCAGGTGCGAGGTGAAGCCGGCGGCCTTGCGATGGCCGCCCCCGCCGAGGGCGGTGGCCACCGCGCCGACGTCGAACTCGTTGACCGCCCGCAGCGAGACCTTGGTGCCCTCGGGCGTCTCCTTGAGCACGCACGACACGTCGGCCTCGGTGGTCCGACGCACCAGGTCGATGAGGCCCTCGGTCTCCTCCAGGTCGACGCCGTAGCGGGCCATGTCGTCGGCCGTCACCCACGTGGCCACGAACCGCCGGTCGGGGTCGAGGACGGCCCGCTGCAGGGCGGCGCCGGCCAGCCGGAGGTAAGCGAGCCGGTGCTCCTCGAACAGCTGCCGGTTGAGGGAGGCGATCGGGAGGTCGAACGACGCCAGCTCGCGGGCCAGGGTGAACACCTCGGGCGTCGTGCAGTCGTACTGGAACCGGCCGGTGTCGCAGACCAGGCCGGTGTAGAGGCACACCGCCGCTTCGCGGGTGAGGGCCCAGCCCAGCCGGTCGGCCAGCCGGCGCACGAGCACCGCTGAGGCCGCCGCGTCGGGGTCGATGAGGTTCACCGAGCCGTAGCCCTCGTTGGTGGCGTGGTGGTCGATGACGACAAGCGACGCGGCGGCATGGGCCGGCCCGGCCAGCTCGGCCAGCCGTGCGATCGAGCCGCAGTCGAGGGTGACCATCACCTCGGGGGC
This sequence comes from uncultured Acidimicrobiia bacterium, assembly GCA_963825765.1. Lineage (GTDB taxonomy): Bacteria > Actinomycetota > Acidimicrobiia > Acidimicrobiales > AC-14 > CAWGUU01. Next base: position 189,664 of record CAWGUU010000009.1, on the reverse strand, counting down.
GGCGGGGAAGTCGGCCGGCTTCACCGCCAGCTCCAGACCGGGAAGGAACGAGTAGTGGGGAGCCACCACGAACGGCTCCGGCCACGACGACACCGCGTGCTTGCCGGCGGCGGTGGCCAGGTGGTGCAGGGCCAGCATGGAGCCCAGGGCGTCGCCGTCGGGCGTGTGGTGGCAGGCGAGCGCCAGCGTGCCGGCGGAGTCGATGGCCTCCGCCGCCAGATCGAGCTGGCTCACCCCTTCACTCACTTTCACTCACCGGCGGCATCCCCCCAATGTTCAGGTCCCGCAGGATGTCCTCCACTCTAGAGCCGGCGGAGATGGCGGGATCGGGCCTGAAGGTCAGCTCGGGCGTCCGCTTGAGGCGGAGCTGGCGGGCGATGGCCGACTGCAGCCGCACCCTGTGCTCCCCCAGGAGGGGGATGACGTCGTCGTCCGCGGCCTTCAGCGACGAGAACCACACCAGGCCCCGGCTGAGGTCGGGATCGACCCTCACGCCGGTGATGGTGACCAGCTCCAGCCGCTCGTCGTCGATCAGCTCCAGCTCGTCGGCCACGACCTCCTGGACCGCATGGCCCACGCGCTGCATCCGCGCCGAACGCTTCTCAGGAGCCACTACCGGTCCTCATCGGCCTTCTGCCACGTGGTCTTGAACGCGCACACCTCGACGTCGGGCCGGCTCCACACGAACCGCTCGACCGAGTCGACGACGGCCTGGGCCTGCGCCGGCGTCGACGACACCACCGCCACGCCGATCTCGGCCCGCTGCCACTTGTCCTGGTAGCCCGTCTCGGCCACCGACAGCGAGAAGCGGTGGCGGATGCCCTCGATCACCGGCTTCACCACCGCCCGCTTCTCCTTCAGCGAACGAGCGGCCGGGACGTGCAACTCGATCCGCACCACGGCCACGAACACACTCAGCTACCAAACAGGCACCTCAGGTGCGAGGGACCTCGCGCTCCTCGTAGGTCTCGATGATGTCGCCGCCCTTGAGGTCCTGGAAGTCGGAGAGGCCGATGCCGCACTCGAAGCCGGTGGCCACCTCCCGCACGTCGTCCTTGAACCGGCGCAGCGACGTGATCGAGCCGGTCCAGATGACGACGCCGTCGCGGAGGAACCTCACCTTGGAGCCGCGGGTGATGACGCCGTTGCGGACGTAGCAGCCCGCCACCGCGCCCACCCGGGGCACTCGGAAGACCTCGCGCACCTCGGCCTCGCCGGTGACGACCTCGGTGAACTCGGGCTTGAGCAGGCCGACCATGGCCTTCTCGATGTCCTCGAGGACCTGGTAGATGATCTGGTAGGTGCGGATCTCGACGTCGTTGAGCTCGGCCAGGTCGCGCGAGTTGCGGTCGGGGCGCACGTTGAAGCCGATGATCGTGGCGTTCGACGCCGACGCCAGCTGCACGTCGTTCTCGGTGATGCCACCCACCGCCCGCAGCAGGAATGCCAACCTGACCTCCTCGCGCTCCAGCTTGCGCAGGCTCTCGGTGAGCGCCTCCAGTGACCCGTGCACGTCGGCCTTGAGGATGAGGTTGAGGGTGGCCTTCTCGCCCCGCTGGATCTGCTCGAAGATGTCCTCGAGCTTGGCTCCGGAGCCGATGACCGAGCTGCTCTTGCGCAGCTCGGCGTAGCGGATGCGAAGGGCACGGGCGGCGGCGACCGTCTTGGCGATCTTGTCGTTGGGCGCGACCCGGAAGTCGTCGCCGGCACGGGGCACGTCGGACAGGCCGAGCACCTGCACGGGCGTCGACGGCGCGGCCTCCTTGACGTTGTCGCCCTTGTCGTCGATCAGCGCCCGAACCCGGCCCCATGCCGCCCCGGCGACGATCGGGTCGCCCACCTGCAGCATGCCCCGCTCGACCAGCACCGTTGCCACGGGACCCCGGCCCACGTCGAGGTTGGTCTCGAGGACGACGCCCCGGGCCCTCCCCTCGGGGTTGGCCACCAGCTCCTCGACGTCGGCCACGACCAGCAGCTGCTCGAGCAGGTCGTCGACGCCGAGGTTCTGCAGCGCCGAGACCTCCACCATGATCGTGTCGCCGCCCCACTCCTCGGGCACGAGGCCTTCCTCGGAGAGCTGCTGGCGCACGCGGTTGGGGTCGGCGTTCTCGCGGTCGATCTTGTTGATGGCCACCACGATCGGCACCTCGGCCGCCTTGGCGTGGTTGAGGGCCTCGACGGTCTGGGGCATCACGCCGTCGTCGGCGGCCACCACCAGCACGGCGATGTCGGTGGCGTCGGCGCCCCGGGCCCGCATGGCGGTGAACGCCTCGTGGCCGGGGGTGTCGATGAAGGTGATGAGCCGGCCGCCCTTGTCGACCTGGTAGGCGCCGATGTGCTGGGTGATGCCGCCGGCTTCCGACGCCACCACGTTCGTCTCGCGGATGCGGTCGAGCAGGAGGGTCTTGCCGTGGTCGACGTGGCCCATGACGGTGATGACCGGCGGGCGGGGGCGCAGGGCCTCCTCGTCGTCGTCGGCGTCGTCGTAGGCGAGCATCCCCTGAAGCTCGACCTCCTGCTCCTGGCCGGGGTCGACCAGCAGCACCTCGGCGCCGACCTCGACCGCGAACAGCTCGATCATGTCGTCGCTGAGGGACTGGGTGGCCGTGATCATCTCGCCCTGCTGGAACAGGAAGCGGACGACGTCGGCGGCGGTGCGGTTCAGCTTGGGGCCGAGCTCCTGGGCGGTGGAGCCGCGCTCCACCACGACCTCGCCCTCGGGGACCTCCGCGTCGGAGCGGGTGTAGGTCGTGGACGGCGTGGCCTCCAGCTCTTCGAAGCTGCGACGGCGACGGCGGCGGCGCTGGGGCGGGCGGCCACGGTTCTGGCCCGGGCCACCACGGCCGGGGGGACCTCCACCGGGGCCGCGGCCGGCACCTGCGCCGGGCGCTCCGAAACCGCCGGGGCGGGCACCGGGTGCGCCACCGAAACCCCCGGGACGGGCGCCACCGGGGCCGCCGGTGGGACGGCCGGCTCCACCGGGACCGCCGGTCGGACGTCCGGCGCCGGGGCCGCCCGGGCGGGCGCCGCCGGGGCCGCCGCTGGGGCGGCCCGCGCCGCCGGCGGGGCGGGGTGCACCCGCGCCGAATCGAGCGGCGGCGGGAGGCGGGGGCGTGCGTCCGCCCAGGCCGGGCGGGGGCGGGATGGGCTTGCCGCTGGCCGAGCGGGGGCGGCCGCCGGGCGGCGGCGGGATGGCCTTGCCGGTGACCGAGCGCGGCGGGCCGCCCTCACCCGGACGGGCCTGCTCACCGGGACGGGTCTGCTCGCCGGGACGGGGACCGGTGCCGGGCTGGCCACCCTGGGGACGGGCGGGGGCCTGGGACCCGGCGGCGGCGGGTGCCGACGGGGGGCGCGGCGGCGCCTGGCCGGCGGGGCCGGGCGTGCCCCGCTGGTACTCGGGGCCGCGGCCGCCGGGCTGGTGGCCGGCAGGGGGCGGGCCCTGGGTGGAGGGTCGAGCCGGCGGGGGCGGTCGGGTGCCGGGGCCGCCGGTGGGCGCACCCGGGCCGGAGGAGGGTGCGGACGTCGGCGAGCCGGGACCGGAGACCTGAGGTCGGGACGCCGACGCGCCAGCGGGGCGAGGAGGGGGCGCGCCGGCGGGGCGCGGCGGGGCCGACGAGGACGTCGACGCAGGCCCGGCGGGACCACCCTGCCCGGTCGACCCAGTCCCAGCCGGCGAAGTGGACGCGGCCGGCGCCTGGGGCGCGGGCTGGCCCGCCGATTGCGACGCAGGGGGTGCGGCGCCGGGGCCGGGGGCGGTGGGCGCGGCGGGTGCCGGCGCGGAGGCAGCGGGGCCGACCGGCGCGGACCGCGCCGGCTGGTCGCCACCCGGACCGCGCCCGGCGTAGTCGCCGGCGGGCCGGTGGTCGGCGACGGGCCGGTGGGCGGGCTCGGCCGGTCGATGGGCGGGCTCGGCGGGGCGGTAGGGACTGCCGGGCTCGGGCTGCTCGCTGGCCGGGCGGCTGGTGATCAGGCGCAGGTCGCGCTTGCCCGGACCGTCGGTGGGCGCGTGCAGCCCTTCGACCTCGGGGTCCTTGGCGGACGGCTCCTCCGGCTGGACGTCGCGGCGCAGACCCTCACGGTCGGCCTTGCGACGGACGCGGTCGGCTTGGGCGTCCTCGATGCTCGAGGAGTGGCTCTTGACCCCGATCCCCAGCGCGATGCAGAGGTCGAGCGTCTCCTTGTTGGTGAGCCCGAGCTCGCGTGCGAGCTCGTAGACACGGATCCTTGCGGCCAAAGTGCTGTGTCAGGTCCTCTCTCCGGCCGATGGCCGGTCGTTCTCTTCTATCCTCCCACGCTCCACCAGCGTGGTTCGAAGCAAGCCGACGGCGCGGATTGCCACCTGTGCCCGCAGGGCCCGGGGAAAGGCCCTCGTCCGCTCTGCGGCATCGAGGCATTCCGTCGACCCGGCGCACAGCCAGGCCCCCCGCCCCGGTGCCGAGCGGCCTGTGGTCAGGCCGCCGTCAGGCGTCGCCACCACCCGTACCAGCCGTCCGGCCGGCGCCTTGCGGCGGCAGCCGATGCAGGTGCGGACGGGCTCGTGCCCTACGACTCCCCTTCCACAACGCTCGCGGCCTCGTTTCCATTCTCCACCACAACGTCGGCTGGCCCGTCTGCGGTCGGCACCTCGGCGGACGGCGCCTCCCCGGCGACGACGTCCTCGTCGGTCACATCGCTGTCCGCCACATTCTCGTCTGCCGGCTTCTCGTCCTCGGGCGCGGACCACTCCTGCACCGACAGGGCCTCGCCACCCTCGGCCGGCTGCCAGACCATCTCGCCGGCGTCGTTGGTGACCCATTCGCCCTCGGCCCAGTCCTCGGCGGCGAAGTTCGCCTCCTCCTCGGCCAGCTGGCTCTCGCTGCGGATGTCGACCCGCCACCCGGTGAGGCGGGCCGCCAGGCGGGCGTTCTGACCCTCCTTGCCGATGGCCAGCGACAGCTGGTAGTCGGGGACGATCACCTCGGCGGTGCCGGTGTCGTCGTTGACCCGCACCTCCTTCACCCGCGCCGGCGACAAGGCCTTCATCACGAACTCGGACGGCTCCTCGGAGAACGGGACGATGTCGACCTTCTCGCCCCGCAGCTCGTTCACCACCATCCGGACGCGGGCGCCCCTCGCGCCGACGCACGCGCCGACAGGGTCGACGTTGTGGTCGTTGGACCAGACCGCGATCTTGGTGCGGTGGCCGGGCTCGCGGGCGACGGCCTTCAGCTCGACCACGCCGTCGCTGATCTCGGGGACCTCCAGCTCGAACAACCGCTTGATCAGGCCAGGGTGGGTGCGGCTGACGACGATCTGGGGGCCCTTGGTGGTCTTGCGGACCTCGACGATGTAGGCCTTGAGCCTGGCCCCGTGCTCGTAGCGCTCGTAGGGCACCTGCTCGGCCTGGGGAGGAGGGCCTCGACGCGGCCCAGGTCGAGGAGGGTGTAGCGCTGGTCGTTCTGCTGGATGATGCCGGTGACGATGTCGCCTTCCCGTCCGGCGTACTCCTCGTACTTCATCTCCCGCTCCGCCTCGCGGATGCGCTGGAGGATGACCTGCTTGGCCGTCTGGGCGGCGATGCGGCCGAAGTCGTCGGGAGTGTCCTCCCACTCGCGCACCACGTTGCCGTCCTCGTCCAGCTCCTGGGCGTAGACGTGCATCTCCCCGGTGTCGGGGTCGATGGTGACGATGGCCTCCTCGGCCGCCTTGGGCATGCGCTTGTAGGCGGACACCAGGGCGTTGGCCAGGGCTTCGAGCAGGGTCTCGACCGAGACCCCCTTCTCGCGCTCGATGACCTGCAGCGCCTCCATGAGCTCGAAGTTGGCGGTCATGACACCCTCTGCTTCTTCGAGGACGACTGCTTCTTCGATGACGACTGTTTCTTGGAGGACTGGGGCTTCTTGGCGGGCGACTGTTTCTTGGAGGACGGGGGCCAGACGAAGACGGTGCGGGCCCGCTCGACGTCGGCGTAGGCCAGACGCCTTCCTGCGACGACCACGCCCTCGTCGTCGGCCGCCTCCAGCGGACCCTCGACCCTGCGCTCCCCCTCGACTCCAGGCTTGGTGCGGACGGCAACCGTCGTGCCCACGAAGCGGGCGAAGTGCTCCGGCGTGCGCAGCGGGCGCTCGATGCCCGGGCTGGAGACCTCCAGCGCGTAGGTGCCGGGGACGACGTCGTGCTCGTCTAGCAGCGCCGAGATCTGCCGGGTGGCCTCGCTGACGGCGTCGAGGTCGATGCCGCCGGGGCGGTCGACGGAGATGGTGAGACGGCCACCCCCGGAGGAGCGGCTGTGCTCGATGTCGACGATCTCGAAGCCGTCGGCGGTCAAGGGAGGTTCCACGAGCTCACGGACGCGTCCGGCCACGGTCAGCTCGGCCACCTCGTTCACCCCTTCCTCTTTCCTGTTAGTGACAGACAAAAGCGTGGGCCCCCTGCCCACGCCTGGTCACCACCCCGATAGACGACTGAAACCATGCAGTATACGCGGTCCGGGCGGAAGGTCGGTCAGCGCGCCACCCCAACTAGCGTCTCGGGCCGTGGACCCCGGGCTGCGCCAGCAGGTGGAATCGTACGGGCCCGTCGCCTACCTGGTCACCGTGGGCGAAGGAGGTCGGCCTCACGCCGTCTCCGTCCTCGTGGCGTGGGACGGCGACACCCTCACCGCCGGTGCCGGCAGCCGGACGACGGCCAACATCGGCGACGGGGCCGAGGTGACCCTCCTGTGGGCTCCACCCCCGGGCGACCCCTACAGCCTGATCGTCGACGGCGAGGCGGTGATCATCGACGGCGAGGCGCCGATCGTCGACGGGGAGGCGCCGATCGTCGACGGGGAGGCGCCGATCGTCGACGGGGAGGCGGGCGTCGACCCCGGCGCGACGGGACCGCGGGTGGTAGTGCGGCCACGCTCGGCGGTGCGGCACCGCTTGGCGGCAGCGGCGGCTCCGGCCGACGACGCACCCGGCTGCATCGCCGTCCCGGTTCCGGACGCCTGATCGGACTCCGCGCCCGTCGGACGGGGTAGTCGCAACCGCCGCTACCGGCGGGATTTCGTTCAAGTCCGGGCCAGCTCCATCCGATGAGGCGGCCGTGGGCTTCGGTCAGGCGTTCTACCAGGTGCTGGACGCCGCCAAGGCCGACGCCCCCTGGGCCTACGCCACGATCTACGAGGAGCTCGCCCCCACGGTGTGCGGCTACTTCCGCCTCCAACGTGCCCGGGAGCCGGAGGACCTGGTCAGCGAGACCTTCCTCGGCGCGTTCCGCAGCCTCGACTCGTTCACGGGGTCGGAGGCCCAGTTCCGCTCCTGGCTGTTCACCATCGCCCACCGGCGCCTCACCGACGAGCGCCGGCGCTGGGGCCGCCGCCCGCCCCTGACCGGCGACCACGAGGGCTCGGACCACTACGGCGGCGACGTGGAGGACGACGCCCTCCGCCGCATGAGCGGCGACAGGGTGCGATCGCTGGTCGACACCCTCGCCCCCGACCAGCGCGACGTGATCCTGCTTCGCATCGTGTCCGACCTCACCGTCGACTCGATCGCCGAGATCCTCGGGAAGTCCTCCGGGGCGGTCAAGGCCCTTCAGCGCCGGGGGCTCGACTCGCTCAGAGAAAAGGTCGAACCGGGCGTACCCCTGTGACCGTCTTCGACGATCACCAGGATGAGATGCCCAGCGACACGCCCGACGACGACCTCTACAACGAGGCAGGGGACGACCTCGACTGGCTCGGGGACCACGAATGGTCCGCCGACCAGGACTGTCTGTCCATGTTGGTCAAGGACGTGCGCTTCGCCGTCAGCGGTCCGGCTCCGGAGCCCTCTCCGGAACTGGCCCGGGTGCTGACGGCCGGCTTCTCCACCGACAACGGCGACCTGCTGGCGACAGCAGCGAGCAACGTCCACGGGCCTGCGCCGCAGGTGGCCGGACTACCGAAGTGGAGAAAGGACCCACACATGTCAACCGGATTCCTCGCCGCGCTCGTCGCGAAGCTCGGAGCCATCCCCGCCGCGGCCAAGGCCGCCCTCGCCACCTTCACGGCGCTGATGACGATGACCGTCGCCGGCGCCGCCGCCAACGCCTTACCGTCGTTCGCCCAGGGGCCGGTCGCCGGCGCCATCAACGCCGTGACTCCCTTCGACCTGCCGACGGGCGACGAGGACTCGATCGACGCCTCGGTGGAGGTCAGCATCCCGGTCGGAGTGCCGGGCCTGCCCGAGGTCGGTCTGCCTACGGTCCCCGGCCTACCTGACGTCGGCGGCCTGCCCGCCGTCCCCGGCCTGCCCGACCTCGGCGGTCTGCCCGACCTCGGCGGCCTGCCGGAGGTCCCCGGCCTGCCCGACCTCGGCGGACTGCCGGACGTCCCCGGCCTGCCTGACCTCGGCGGCCTGCCCGGCCTGCCCGCCCTCCCGGCGTGCGTCACCAACCTGCTCCCCACCGGCGGCGGCGCCCCCGACCCGACCGCGCTGATCGGCCAGCTGCCGGCGTGCATCCAGGAGGTCCTCGCCTCGTCGGGCCTGCCGGTGAACGTGGAGCAGTGCGTCGCATCGGTGCTCGGCAACCTCACCGGCGTCCTCAACCCCGGCGCCATCGGCTCGCTGCCCAGCCTGAACGTGTCGTCGTGCATCCCGCTCGACACCACGTCCTGCACCAGCAACACGCTGGCCGCGGCTTCGACGGTGCCCGACGTCAAGGCCATGCTCAACCAGATCTTCTCCAGCTTCGGTGGCTTCGGGAACTGGAGCAGCTTCCTGGGCAACCTGGGCGGCACCATCCCCAACCTCGACCAGCTGCCCGGCGGATGCGCGCCGATCGACGTCCAGGCCTGCCTCGCCTCCATCACCGGCGCCCTGGGCTCGCTGCCGTCGGGTGTCGGCGACGTGCCCCAGCTCAACCTGTCGGCCTGCATGCCGACCGGGCTGACCAGCGGCATCCCCGGCCTGGGCGGCGGCATCCCCGGCCTGGGCGGCGTCCCGTTCCTCCCCTTCGGCTGATCCCCTAGCAGCGGTCCCGGATCGCCCCGAGCGGTCGAGGCCCCGCCACCGGTGCTGGCCGGTCGCGGGGCCTCGCCGCGCCCGCGCCACCCGCACCGACGGTGACTGTCCAAGAAACCCTCTATACGTCTATACGGGGGTCTTTTTGCACACTCACCGGCCCTGCTGGTGCCTAGGTCGTCGTGGTCTTGCGGATGAGCTCCACCCGCTGGCCGACGGCGTTGGGGTCGTCGCCCTGGACCTCGAGCATGGCCAGGCGGTCGCGCTCGGCTTCCTCGACGGCCCCCACGTCGGCCGCGGCCAGGCGGGCCTCCACCCCCTCGGCCACCAAGCGCTCGGCCTCCTCCACCAGGGCGGTGACCATGTCGGCCTCGGGCACCACCCGCACCATGCGGCCCTTGACGAACAGGTGGCCCTTGCCCCGGCCGGCGGCGATGCCGATGTCGGCCCCCTTGGCCTCGCCCGGGCCGTTGACCACACAGCCCATGACCGCCACCTGGATGGCCAGGTTGCGCCCGGCCAGGGCCGCCTCGGCCTCCCGGGCCACCTTGATGACGTCGACCTCGGCCCGCCCGCAGGAGGGGCAGGCGATGAGGTCGACGGATTTGCGCTCCCGCAGGCCCAGGGCCTCCAGCAGCTGGCGGCCGGCTCGGGCCTCCTCCACCGGCTCGGCGGTCAGGGAGTAGCGGATGGTGTCGCCGATGCCCTCGGCCAGCAGGGTGGCGATGCCGGCGGTGGCCTTGATCAGTCCCGCCGGGGGGGACCGGCCTCTGTCACCCCCAGGTGCAGGGGGTGGTCGGTGACCTCGGACAGGGCCCGGTAGGCCTCGATCATCAGGCCCACGTTGGAGGCCTTGACCGAGATCTTGACGTCGTCGAAGCCGACTTCTTCGAAGTAGGCCAGCTCCCGCTGGGCCGAGGCCACCAGCGCCGCCGCGCTGGCCCCGCCGTGGCGGGCCTCGATGTCGGGGTCGAGGGAGCCGGCGTTGACCCCGATGCGGATGGGCACCCCTCGGTCGCGGGCCTCGGTGGCCACGGCCCGGATGTGGGCCGGCTTGCGGATGTTGCCGGGGTTGAGGCGCAGACAGGCCACCCCCGCCTCCAGGGCGGCCAGGGCCAGGCGGTACTGGAAGTGGATGTCGGCCACGATGGGCACCGGGGAGCGGGGCACGATGGCGGCCAGGCCCACCGCCGCCTCGGCGTCGTTGACGGTGCAGCGCACGATGTCGGCCCCGGCCCCGGCCAGGTCGTAGATCTGGGCCAGGGTGGCCTCCACGTCCGCGGTGCGGGTGATGGTCATCGACTGCACGCTCACCGGCGCCCCCCCGCCGACGAGCACCGACCCGACAGCGATCTGCCGGGTCGGTCGTCGTTCGGTGATCATGAAGGTGAGCCTAGGGGGCTACCGGGGGCGCGTGAACCGCGCCAGGCGACGGTAGACCGCCCCAGTTCGGTGCAGGACGGCTACTGGAACGGGTTGGCGACCGGCTGGACGATGTCGAGGTAGAGCGAGGTCACGCCCAGGACCACCATCACGGCCACGACGAGGGCGGTGACCGGCATCATCTTGCTCACGTCGGCGTGGTACCGCCTGCCCTTTCGCGACCGCAGCCGCTCGTAGGTGGCGATGGCCATGTGACCGCCGTCGAACGGCAGCAGCGGGACCAGGTTGAACACGGCGATGAAGAGGTTCAGCACGATCAGGAACCAGACCAGGTTGAACATGCCGCTGTCGGCGGCCTGGCCGGCGATGCGGACCACCCCGACCATCGACACCAGCCGGTTGTCCTGAGCCTCGGTGTCAGCCGAGCCGGTCAGGTTCGAGGCGTAGTCCTTCAGCGACCCGGGAGCGAAGAAGGTGCCCAGGCCCTTGACCGAGGCGATGCTGAGCCCCCACAGGTCGCCGCCGGCCTTGCCGACGCCCTCCGCCAGGCCGACCTTCTCGATGGTCGGCGACGGGCCGATGCCGATGAAGCCGCGGGTCGTGCCGTCCTCCTGCGCGAGCTCGGCCGGCACCGCCGTCAGCGAGATGTTGCTGCCGGCCCTGTCGACGAGGAAGGTCACCGCGTTGCCGCCGCTCTCCCGGATGTGGGGTGGCACCTCGTCCCAGGCGTTCACCGGCTGGCCGTCGACGGAGATGATCCGGTCGCCCACCTGGAACCCGGCCTCCATGGCGGGGCTGGCGCCCGTCTCCAGCTTGCTGATCGAGCCGATGGTGAGGGTGGGCTCGTCGTAGCGGGGGACGCCCATGGCCGTCCACAGCACCACCAGCAGCAGGAACGCGATCACGAAGTGGGTGACGATGCCGGCCACGGCGACGATCATCCGGCGGGGGTAGCTCTGCTGGCGGTAGGTGCGGGGCTCGTCGACAGGGTCGATGTCGCGCTCCATGTTGCTCATCCCGACGATCTTCACGTAGCCACCGAGCGGAAGGGACTTGATGCCGTACTCCGTCTCGCCCTTGCGGACCGACCAGATACGGGGTCCGAAGCCGAAGAAGTACTCGGTGACCTTCATCCCGGCCCATTTGGCGGTGACGAAGTGGGCGGTCTCGTGGAGCATGACCATCGCCACGATGGCCAGCACGAACGCCACCACCGGGAACGAGCCGTTCTGGATGGAAAGGGCAATCCCGATCCCCACGACGGCGATGAGCACGCACAGCTTGCCCAGGTCGGCCGGCGTGTTCCCGTTCGACAGCTTTGCGGCCTTCCCGTCCGTCTCGCGCGCCTCGGCCACCGCCACGTCGGCCACCAGCGCTGCGGTCTCGGCATGCCCGTTGCCAGGGTGGCCGTTGCCGTTGTACACGCCGTTGCCGTTCACGTTCTGGTCCGATCCGTCGACCGTGGTCGGGACGGGGGTCGGGACGGGGGTGACCGGCTGGGCGCCGGCTGCCGTGGATGAGTTTCGACTGATGTCGCTCACGCCGCTGCAGTTCTCCGTTCTAGGGCCCGCCTGGCCAGCTCCCGAGCTTTTCGGTCGGCTTCGATGACAACGTCGGCACTGTCCGGATCGGTTCCATCATGCCCGTCCAACGTCTCGTGGATCACATCGGCTATGCCGGCCCAGGGCATGAGGCCTTTCAGGAACGCATCCACCGCCACCTCGTTGGCGGCGTTGAGCCAGGCGGGCGCCGTGCCCCCCACCCTGCCGGCGGCGTAGGCGAGGCCCAGGCAGGGGAAGGCGACCAGATCGGGCGGCTCGAAGTCCAGGCTGGCGGCCTTGGTCCAGTCCAGGGCGCCGAAGGCCACGCCGCTGCGGTCGGGGTAGGCGAGGGCGTAGCCGATGGGGAGGCGCATGTCCGGGTTCGACAGCTGGGCGATGACGGCGCCGTCGCTGAACTCGACCATCGAGTGCACCACCGACTGAGGATGGACGACCACCTGGATCCTGTCGTAGCCCACGCCGAACAGCTCGTGGGCCTCGATGACCTCGAGACCTTTGTTCATCAACGTCGAGGAGTCGACGGTGATCTTGGGCCCCATCGACCACGTGGGGTGGGCCAGGGCGTCGTCCACCGACACGTGGGCCAGATCGGCGGCGGAACGGCCCCGGAACGGTCCCCCGCTGGCGGTGAGGACGATGCGGGCCAGGCGGTCGACACCCCCCTCGGGCCGGCCCCGAAGGCACTGGTGGACGGCGCAGTGCTCCGAGTCCACGGGCACGATCTCGGCGCCAGGGGTGGCGCGTGCCCGCTGCACGACCGGACCGGCGGCGATCAGCGACTCCTTGTTGGCCAGGGCGAGCCTGCGCCCCGACTCCAGGGCGGCGAGGGTGACGAGCAGGCCGGCGAAGCCCACCACGCCGTTGACGACCACGTCCGCCTCGCGGCCGAGGTCGGCCAGGGCATCGGGACCGGCGTCCACAGCGGTGCCGGCCGGGACGCGTGCCCGCACCTCGGCGGCCAGCGAGGCGTCGGCGATCGCCACCCGCTCGGGACGGAACTCCATGGCCTGGGCCACCAGCGCGTCGACCGATGTCGAGGCGCCCAGCGCCACGATGCGGTAGCGGTCGGGCTCGGCCCTGACCACCTCGAGGGTCTGGCGCCCGATCGACCCCGTAGAGCCCACCAGGCTCACGGTTTTCATCTGCCAGTCCTCTGGGCGGCGTTCGGTCGCATCAGGAGAAGTCGAGCAGGCGGACGAGGTAGTACGTGGCCGGGATCACGAACAACAGGGCGTCGATGCGGTCGAGCACGCCACCGTGGCCCGGCAGCAGCTTGCCCATGTCCTTGATGCCGAGGTCGCGCTTGATCATCGACTCGCACAGGTCGCCCAGCGGGGCGGTGATGCTGACGACGACGGCCAGCCAGAACGTCCGTCCCGCGTTGTGCCAGGGCTCGATCTGGCTGACGAGCACGACCGACACGACGAGTGTCGCGAACGTCCCGCCCACCAGGCCCTCGAACGTCTTGCCCGGGCTGATGGCGGGGGCCAACGGGGTCTTGCCTGCCCACCGGCCGGCGAAGAACGAGCCGACGTCGTGGGCGACGGTGGCCAGCACGGCCCCCAGCACCAGCCCCACCCCGTGGCCCAGCGGGAACGACAGCAGCAAACCGGCGAAAGATCCGAGGAACCCCACGTAGAGGAAGGCCATGACGCTGACCGCCACGTTCATGGTGGGCCGGGCCTTGACCACCCCGGCCAGGTACCAGAGGAACGTGAACATCACCATCAGGGTGGTGACCACCGGCAGCGCCGTCTCCCCCTTGGCGAATGCGCCGATGACGATGCCGGCCACACCGACGAGGCCCAGGAGCGTCGCCGGTTGGTAGCCCCGTGCCCGTAGGGCCTGGAACAGCTCGGCCGCGGCCATCGTAAGGGCGGCGGCGACGACGATGAGCAGGGCGCCCGGGCCGACGACGGCGGCGGCGAGGAGCACGCCGGCGACGATGACGCCGGTGACCACCCTGGTGGCGACGTCGTCACGGCCGGCGAGGACACCGCCGAAGGGCCCCTCTCCCCCGCCGTCGGCGGGAGGGGGCTGGGTGGCGGTGTTCCGGGCCCGGGCGCGGGGGTCTGGGAGCCCGGGAGGCGCCTGCGACGGCGAAGACGCCTGGGCCTGGGACGGAGAACGGGGCGGTGGCGGCGGTGGCGGGGGTTCGAAGGCGAAGAGGTCTTCGTCGTCGCCGCGGCTCTGGTCGAGGGCGCCGACCCGCGCCGACTGGTCGTCGAGGATCGCCTCCCCGAAGTCGGCGTCGTCCCAGTCGTTGGACTGGTCGCGCCAGCGGGGCCCGGTGGAGGACCAGCCGCCGATCTCCTCGGTTCCGTCGGGCGGGGCCTGGTCGGGGAGGATCCGCGGCACCTCGCCGCTGGGGGGCTCGGTCCAGTGAGGCAGGGGGACGCTCCCGGAGGGTTCGTCGGAGACGTCGATGGGCTCGGCGCTGAGCGGGGCGGCAGGCAGGGGTGGCGGCGGGGGCGGGGGCGGCGACGGGTAGCTGTCGTCGAAGCTGCCGGCCCGATCCGGCTCGTCGAAGAAGTCCCACTTCCCGTCGTAGCCGTCGCCAGGCTCCTCCGGCCACACCGAGGATCCGGCCTGCGCGGTGTCGGCGGACGCCGGGGGGGGCCAGGCGTCGTCGACGGCCGGCGACGGCGCCGGCCACGCTGCATCGTCGGGGTTGGGGTCGGCGGTCCGCGAGGGCGACGGCCAGCGGTCTTCCTCGGCGCGGGACGGGGCCGGCCAGGGATCGTCGGGCACGGACGCGGTCGGATCGCCGCCGCCCGCGTAGCCGGTGGAGGCCGGGTACGACGGGGAGGACGGGGAGGACGGCGAAGGCGGAGCCGGCCAGCCGGCACGGGACGAGGTCTTGGCTTCCTCCTCGGCCCGGGCGATGAGCTCCTCGAACCTGCCGACCCGCGGCGGGTCGGTGGTCTCGACCGCCGACGGGGGGTCGTCCCACATGCTGAAGCTGGGCCGGAACTCGGGTTGGGGAGGAGGCGGAGGCGGCGGAGGAGGTGGCGGGGGGGTGACGACCGCTGGCTTGGCGACCGCCGCGGGGTCGGCGCCCGGGAAGCGCAGCGGCGGCCTGGGCCCGGCCGGCGCCTGCGGCACGTCGCCGAAGCGTGGCGCGTCGTCAGGGACGCGCGGGGACACCTGCCCTGCCTCGACCGCGGCGGCGGCCTCCTCGGCACCGATGATGCGTACGCCCTCGGCGGGGCTCCGGGGGCCTCTCGTCGCCCCCAACCCGCTCCATGAGGATCCTGGGTCGGTCGCCAGTCCGTCGTCGGCCGAACCCTCGGTCCGATCGTCGCTGTGGCCCTCGTCCACGTGCCCTCCCTTTTTCCGGTGGCAATACTCCCTCGGCGTCACCTCGGCGTGGCGGACCGGCCCCCGATCAGACCTCGAGCAGCTCCTGCTCCTTGCGTGCCAGCATCCGGTCGATCTCCGCCACGTACTCGTGGGTCACCTTCTCGAGCTCCTTCTCGGCCCGGTCGAGCTCGTCCACGGAGATCTCCCCATCCTTCTCCAGCGCCTCCAGGTCGTGCCGGGAGGCACGGCGTACGTTCCGGACCGCCACCCTGCCCTCCTCCGCCTTGTGCTTGACCACCTTCACGAGCGCCTTGCGCCGCTCGGAGGTGAGCTGGGGGAACACGAGGCGGATCACCACGCCGTCGTTCGACGGGGTGATGCCGAGGTCGGAGTGCTGGATGGCCCGCTCGATGGCCTTGATGGAGTTCTTGTCGTAGGGGGCCACGACCAGCAGCCGGGCCTCCGGCACGGTGAAGCCGGCGAGCTGCTGCAGCTGCACCTCGCTGCCGTAGTAGTCGACCTTCAGCTTCTCCACCAGCGCGGGCGTGGCCCGGCCGGTGCGCACGCTGCTGAACTCGCCCTGGGTGTGGGTGACCGCCTTCGACATCTTGTCGGCGGTGCCGAGCAGGATGTCCTCGATCACCCTGACCACCTCGCGTGTGGGACACGCCCCCGGGAGGGCGCGCTCGGGCCAGTCATGAAACAAGGGTACCGATCGGCTCGCCTTCGAGGGCGCGGCGGATGTTCCCCGGCACCATCAGGTCGAACACCACGATCGGCAGCTTGTTGTCCATGCAGAAGGTGATGGCGGTGGAATCCATGATCTTCAGGCCCCGGTTGAGGACCTCGATGTAGGCGACCTCGTCGAACTTGGTGGCCTCGGGGTTGAGGAGGGGGTCGTCGGTGTAGACGCCGTCGACGCCGGAGTGGGTGCCCTTCAGGATGGCCTGGGCGCCGATCTCGGCGGCCCGCAGGGCGGCGGTGGTGTCGGTGGTGAAGAAGGGGTTCCCGGTGCCGCCGGCCAGGATGACGGTGAGGCCCTTCTCGAGGTGGCGCTCGGCCCGCCGCCGGATGTAGGGCTCGGCCACCTGCGCCATCTGGATGGCGGTCATCACCCGGGTGGGCTCGCCGAGCTTCTCCAAGGCATCCTGCAGGGCCAGGCCGTTGATGACGGTGGCCAGCATGCCCATGGTGTCGGCCTGGGCCCGGTCCATCCCCGCGCCCGCGCCGGCCATCCCCCGCCAGATGTTGCCGCCACCGACGACGATGGCCAGCTCGGTGCCCAGGTCGCGCCGGACCTCCGACACCTCACCGGCGATGCGGGCGACAACCTCGCCGTCGATGCCGTAGCCGATGGTGGCGTCGGCGAAGGCCTCACCCGACAGCTTGAGGACGACCCGCTTCCATCGCTCGCGCCGGGGACGAGTCACCCTAGATGGCTGCCGATCTATACGTCGACCGCTTCGCGGCCGGGCGGCTGACCAGGCGGTCTGCGACCGCCACTTCAGTTGTCAGCCGCCAAAACCCGGCTTGATCAGCAGCCATCTAGTGGCGCCCGATCTCCACCTGGGCGAAGCGGGTGACCTTGGCCGGTCCGAGGAGCTGGCCGATCGTCCGCTTGTTGTCCTTGACGAAGGGCTGCTCCAGCAGCACCCGCTCCTTGTACCAGCCGTTGAGGCGGCCCTCGACGATCTTGGGCAGGGCCTGCTCGGGCTTGCCCTCGTTGCGGCTGATGCTCTCGAGCACGGCGCGCTCCTCCTCGACCCGCTCGGCCGGGACGTCGTCGCGCGACAGGTACTCGGGCCGGGCGAAGCCCACGTGGAGGGCGATGTCGTGGGCCAGCTCCTTGTCGCCGCCGACGACCTCGACCAGGACGCCGTTGACGCCCCTGTCGCTCTGGACGTGCAGGTAGGTGTCGACCACCGCCCCGTCGGTGGGCTCGAAGCGGACCACCCGGCCGAGGCCGATGTTCTCCTTGAGCTTGATCTTCAGGCTGTCGATCGCCTCCTGGCGGCGGCTCAGCGCCTCCTCGCCTTCGGAGGCCGCCAGCCCGGCCAGCTCGTCGACGAGGGCCCTGAAGTCGGGCGACTTGGCCACGTAGTCGGTCTCGCTCTTCAGCTCGACGATGGCCGCGCCGGGGCCGCCGCCGGAGCCGTCGGCGGCATCGGCGATCGCCACCGCCACCGCCCCCTGCTCGCTGGCCCGACCGGCCCTT
The DNA here is from genome assembly GCA_963825765.1 of uncultured Acidimicrobiia bacterium. Classification (GTDB taxonomy): domain Bacteria; phylum Actinomycetota; class Acidimicrobiia; order Acidimicrobiales; family AC-14; genus CAWGUU01. The sequence continues at coordinate 172,235 of CAWGUU010000009.1, read as the reverse complement.
TCGCCGGCCTTGGCCAGGCCCTTCTCCCGCAGCCACTTGGCCGCCGCTTCGGCGTCGCCGGCGTTGTCGGTGAGGGCGCGCTTGGCGTCCATCATCCCCGCGCCGGTGGCCTGGCGCAGGGCCTGGACGTCCTTGGCCGTGAAGTCGGCCATGTCTAGGCCTCGCCCCCGTCACCCGCGGGCGCGGCTGCAGGCACGGGCCCGGGGCCGGCTGCGGGAGGGGCCTCGGTCGGCTGGGCCGGGACCTCGGTCATGGTGGGGGCGGTCATGGCGCCGTGGGCGGCGAGGGCGTCGACGGTTGCGGACGGCATCGGGTCCGTGTTGGATTCGGCGGGAAGGCTGTCCTCGACCGCCGGGCCGCCACCCTCGGTCGGGTCCGCCGGGACCTCGGTCATGGTGGGGGCGGTCATGGCGCCATGGGCGGCGAGGGCGTCGACGGTCGCCGACGGCATGGGGTCCGTCGTCGTGTCGGCGGGAAGGCTGTCCTCGGTGGCAGGGCCGCCTTCGGAGCCGGGGCTACCCGCGGTGGCCGGGCCACCGTCTGCTGCCGGGCCGCCCGCGCCGGCCGCGGCCGATGGCGTTGGCGCCGGCGCCTGCGCCGGCGCCGGGGCGTCGTCCTCGGGCTGGTGCCGGCGAACCGACGCCAGGCGCGCCTCGCGCTCCTGGGCCTGGAGGGCCGCCTGCCGGCGGGCCTCGGCCTGCTGCTGCATCCGGCGGGCTTCGAGCTCGGGGTCGATCGCGTCGGTCGACGGCTTGGCCGTCGCCGCCTGCAGCTTGGCGTTGCGCCGGGAGGCGATGTGACGGCCCTCCTCGACGGCGTCGGAGATGATGCGGCACATCAGGTTGCCGGCACGAATGGCGTCGTCGTTGCCCGGGATCACGTACTGGATCAGGTCGGGGTCGCAGTTGGTGTCGACCACGGCCACGATCGGCATGCCGAGCTTGTTGGCCTCGGTGACGGCGATGTGCTCCTTCTTGGTGTCGATGATGAACACCGCGTCGGGAAGCTTGCCCAGGTTGCGGATACCGCCCAGGTTGCGCTGGAGCTTCTCCAGCTCTCGGCTGAGGATGAGCGCCTCCTTCTTCGGCATCGCCGCGAAGTCGCCGGCCTCCTTCATCCGCTCGTACTCCTGCATCTTCTTCACCCGGGCGCTGATGGTGCTGAAGTTGGTGAGCATCCCGCCCAGCCAGCGCTCGTTGACGAACGGCATCCCGCACTTGCGGGCGTGGTCCGCGATGGGATCCTGGGTCTGCTTCTTGGTGCCGACGAACAGGATCGTGCCGCCCCCGGCCACCATGTCCCTGACGAACGTGTACGCGGTGTTGATCCGCTCCAGCGTCTGGTTCAGGTCGATGATGTAGATGCCGTTGCGCTCGCCGAAGATGAACCGCTGCATCTTCGGGTTCCAGCGCCGGGTCTGGTGACCGAAGTGGACTCCGGCCTCCAGCAGTTGCTTCATGGTGACGACGGCCATGGCTCTCTCCTCCCATCGGTTGCGGGCAACACCCTGCGCCGCGCCCCCGCAGGGGCGACCGTGGGACGGCGCACGGGCTGGTCTGGCTCCCGACGCCAAGTGCGACGGGGAGTAACACTCTACCGCCCCGCGGTCGTCACCTCCCGAGAGCCGTCGTCACCATCCGGCGAGAGCGTCGCATGCCGAGAGCCGTCTCACCACCCCGAGAGCGCCACCAGGCCGTTCTCGGGCCCCTCCCGCGTACCCATCACCAGGATCCCGCCGGGGCCGATGGCGACGCCGCTCACCCGACCCCTGCCGCCGACGTACCCCGATTCCTGCCCCGGGGCCGCCACCAGCACCCTGCCGTCGTCGAGCGGGAAGGCGAAGGGCCCCTCGGGGGATGCTCCGGCCGGGCCGCCCCGGACCGCGACCCCGTCGCTTGACGCGGTCCAGCGGGACCGGCCGGTGCCGGCATCGAGCAGCGTGAGACCGCCCAGGCGGTGAGCCACGAGCACCGTGTCGTCGCCGAGCGGCAGCGGCGGGACCTCCGGCGAGCCTGCGCCCTCGGTGTCGGTGTGCCACCGCTCGGTGCCGTCGCCGAGGTCGAACCCGTGGGCGGCCAGATCGCCCGCCACGACCACGACCACGGGCGGGCTCTTGCCGGCCATGGCCACCGCCGGGCCGCTGACGCCGTCGGCCTCGAGCGGCACCGCCCACCGCTGCCTGCCGTCGTTGGCCTCCACCGCCACCACCCCCGCGGCCCGCCCGGAGTCCCACGCCGCCACCACCGCGGTGCCGTCGGTGGCGGCCGGGCCGAGGGCGGGGCCCGGGAGCCCGACCCGCCAGGCGACGCTGCCGTCGGCCAGGTCGAGGGCCACCAGTGACCCCTCCCACGTGGACACCACTGCTCTGCCACCGGCGACGACCGGGGTGTTGGCCCGCTCGCCGAGCTTGGCATCCCATCGCACCGTGCCGGTGGCCCGCTCGAACGCCACCACACCGTCGTCGGCGGCCGCCACCACCACGTTCGGCGCCAACCGGGGAGCGACGTCGCGCAGGTCGATCCGCGCGGCCTGCCACCGGACCTCGCCGTCGGCACCGTCCAGCAGCACCAGCCCGACGGTGCCGTAGGTGGCGGCAACGTCGTCGCCGTCGGCGGCCGGCATGCCCGCGTAGGCAGGGTCGGGCGTCTTCCACTCCCAGGCCGTGGCCGGCGAGGCCGTGCCGGCGGGATCCGAAGCGTTGGCGCCGGAGCCGCCCGAGCCGTCGTCGCCGCAGCCGGCCACGGCGAGTGACACGACCAGGACCATGGCCGACCAGGCTGCAGCAGGTCGCATACGGCTCGGTCTCATTGACAGTCTCCTTCCACCCAGGGCCCTAAGGACACACAGTCCACTCATGTCAGCCAGCCCCGCTCGGGCCCTACCTGCCCCGAACAAGGCGAGTGGCCGAGCCGTACCTCCGGCCGAGGTACCACAGGCTCTGGCCCAGGGCGTCCTCGCTAGGTGCTGATCTCGTCGGAGACGACGGCGTCGACCATGGCGTCGCCGAAGGTCTCGCACGTGGGCGGCATGCCGGCGAGGGCCAAGGCGATCTCCCGCTGGGCCTGGGGCGACCCGGGGAGGCTGCTGTGGTCGACGAGGCCGTCCGGCGACACGACGACCTCCCGGCTGCCGGGGAGCTCGGTGTGGTCGGAGGGGACGATGAAGTCCCAGCGGCCGCCGATCGACGTCACCTTCAGCCGAGTGGGGAGCGGACGGTCGTCGAGCCCGCGCAGGAACGACGAGGTCTCGGCCATCTGGCGCACGGACGTGCCCTGCAGGTCGAACGGCGTCACCGTGCTGATCCCCTTCTCGACCATGTCGCCGGCGAAGCTCTTGCCGAGCATGGCGCCGGCGGTGGCGATGTCGGCGCCCTGGTGGGGACTGGCGAGGGTGACGAGCGACGCCACCTGCGGCAGACGCCCGCCGGGGTCGTTCTCGTAGGCCAGCGCCGCTCGGGCCACCAGGCCGCCCTGGGAGTGGGCCATCACGTCGATCGGCACGCCGGGGTTCGCCGCCGCCGTGGCCGCCAGGACGTCGTGCAGGCGACGGGCCGACTCGCGCATGTCGACGGTGGTGTCGGCGGGGCCGTACTCGGTCGACGGGAGGGCGGTATCCGGACGGCCGTCGCGGGTGGTCGGCACGATGCCGCCGCGATAGGAGAACCGGTGGACGTCGTCGGCGGCGAAGCCCAACGAGTCGGTGTCGATGTCGGCGATGCCGGCCTTGTCGCCGCTGTTCGAGCCGAGCCCCCCGACGAGGATGGCGATGTGGCGCTCGGCCAACCTGGGCGCGGCGACGCCGCTCGGCGTGCAGTCGTCCCGGTTCTCCCACCAGTCCCTCGCCGCTCCGGCGATTCGCAGGGTGTGGGCGACATGGGAGTCTCCCCATCCGTAGTGGACGACGCCCCGGATCTCCTCGAGCAACTCATCGCCATAGCCGGACAGCCACTCCCCGGCGCTGGTGCCGGCGTCGGCGAGGGTGGCGGCCAGCTGCCGCAGCAGGCCGCCGCGCTCTTGCGCCTCGCTGCCCGGCCGCTTCGCCAGGTCGCCATCGGGCACCAGGTACACCTCTGGCAGGCCGTCACCGAAGAGCAGCGTGGGATCGACGTAGGCGTCCCCGATCCGGGCACCGAAGTGGAACGAGTCGTCGGACGTGCCGACCGACTGGCCCTGCCTGACCCGGTCGCCGCGGCGGACCGACGTCGACCGCAGGAAGGAGTAGCTGGTGCGCACACCGTCGGCGTGGAGCACGACGACGTGCTGCTTGCCGCCGACCTGGCCGGCGAAGACGACCTCGCCGTCGGCCGACGCCGCCACCTGCCCGCCGGGCTCGGTGTCGTAGTCGACACCCCGGTTCCCCGCCCCCCAGCGCTCGGCCGGCGCACGGAAGGGATCGGTGACGGCCGCGTCGACCGGTGGCCTGTACGTGACGGGTGCGGCCGCCGCCCACCCGGCCGCGGCAGGACCGAGGAGGACGACGGCGAGAGGAACTGCCACCAGCACGGCCAAGTGCCGCATGGGGACCCCCCAGAGGTGCGCGAAACGCTGGGGGGAAGTGGGCTGCTGTCCACCGGCGGTGAACCGTCAACCATCACGAGAACGGCTCAAAGCCCTTGGGGACTACGAATAGCAGCGACAGGTCACAAGATAGCGCGGTGGTGTGACAGCATCAAGGGCGGCGCCGGCGACCGTCCCCTCACCGAACCGGGCCGACGTACCGGCGCATGCCGCGGCTGGGTCGCCCCAGTTCGGCTGGCGCCCGGTCGGGCTAGGCCGGTTCGCGCTGGGGTTCGGCCAGCTTCGAGCGGAGCTGGATCACGGCCTTGGTGTGGATCTGGCACACCCGGCTCTCGGTGATCCCGAGCACGTCGCCGATCTGGCCGAGGGTCAGGCCCTCGTAGTAGTACAGCGTCAGGACCACCTTCTCGCGCTCCGGCAGGCGGTTGATGGCGGCGGCGAGGATCTGCTTGGTCTCCTGGACCTCGAACACGCCCACCGGCCCCAGGCCCGGGTCGGGGATGGTGTCGCCGAGGGTGACCGACTCCCCCCGCTCGGCGCCCACCGACAGCGTCTCCTCCAGCGCCACCAGGCCGAAGAACGAGATCTGGCCGTACACGTCGTGCAGCTCGTCCTCGCTGGTGCCCAGCTCCAGGGCCACCTCGGCGTCGGTGGGGTTGCGCAGCAGCTCGTGCTCGAGCTTGGTGAACGCCTTCTCCACCGTGCGCGCCTTGGCCCGCAGGGACCTCGGGATCCAGTCGACGGACCGCAGCTCGTCGATGATCGAACCTCGGATCCTCGACATCGCGTAGGTCTCGAACTTGTTGCCCCGCGCCGGTTCGAACTTCTCGATGGCGTCCATCAGCCCGAACATCCCGTAGCTGACCAGGTCGGCCTGCTCGATGCTCTGGGGCAGCCCGGCCGACAGCCGGCCGGCGACGTACTTCACCAACGGCGAGTAGTGGACGACCAAGCGGTTCCGGGTGTCGAGCGTTCCCGTGCGCTTGAAGTCGTCCCAGAGCTTCTCGATGCCACCCGGTTCGGTCGTCACCACGCGTCCTAAGCTCGAGGGTGGGTGGCGTCGTACACCGACCGCAACCGCTCCTTGCTGACATGAGTGTACAACTGGGTCGTGGCCAGGTCGGCGTGGCCCAGCAGCTCCTGCACCGCCCGCAGGTCGGCCCCCCCATCGAGCAGATGGGTGGCGAAGGTGTGGCGGAGGGCGTGCGGATGGGTGGGGTTGGCGGACCGGCGGTCGAGGATGCGCCGGGTGTCGCGCGGCGTCAGCTGCCGGCCCCGCCGGTTGAGGAACAGCACGTCGCCCGTTGAGGGCTGGCCCGGGACGATCAAATGCGGCCGGCCGTGGTCCAGCCAGGCCTCGACGGCGTCGACCGACGGGACGCTCATGGGCACTCGGCGCTGCTTCGACCCCTTGCCCCACACGGTGACCCGGTGGGCCCGGACGTCGACGTCGGCGATGCGCAGGCCGCACAGCTCACCGACCCGCAGCCCGCTTCCGTAGAGCAGCTCGATCACGGCAACGTCGCGCAGGGCGACGGCATCGCCCTCCGCCCCCGCGGCCAGGAGGGGCTCCAGCTCTGCCGGCCGGAGGACGTGGGGCAGGCGCGACTCGCCCCGCGGCGCGGTCAGCCGGGCCGACGGGTCGGTGGCGAGGGCGCCGGTGCGTACCAGCCAGCCGAAGTAGCGGCGGAGGGCGGCGGCCTTGCGGGCGATGGACCGGCGGGCGAAGCGGCGCGTGGCCAGGTAGGCCAGGTACCTGCGGAGCAAGACCCGGTCGACGCCCTCTGGGCCGTCCAGGCCGGCCCGCTCGGCCCAGGTCACGAACTGAGCCACGTCGCCGGCGTAGGCGAGGACCGTGTTGTCGGAGCTCGAGGACAGGGATCTCACGAAGGCGTCGTGCTGCCAGCTCGCCTGCGCCTCGCTCACCCGCCCCACCGTACCGGCGCCGCCACGCTCTGTGGCGAACGGCTACAGCGCGCGGGAATACCAGTGGGGTGAAAAGCACAATCGGCCAGCGCAAGCTGGCCGAATGAGCTTCCACACGTGCTGTAGATGGAACTGCATTCCTGACCGTGCTGGTGATGCAACACGGTCAAGACACCCTCAAGTCCCAGGTAACATGCACACCGGGACAAGATCTTGACGCATGTGCAGGAATCTCTGCACATGCGCGATCCGAAAAGCGGTACTAAGCGACCTTGTACTCGTCGCCCACGGTCTTGTCGGCCGCGGCGCGGGCGTCGATCAGGCCGGGAGTGCTGGCGTACTGGCGGGTGATCGACTCCTGCTGGGCGAGGCTGGCAGTGGCGCCCGTGGTGCGGCCCGCGAGCGGGGTCACGTCGTTGATGACGAGCGTGCCGGTGGTGAAGGGGCTGAACCCGCAGTTGAAGTTACCGCTGAAACCAAGGCCGGCGTTCAGGCCCTTCTGCTTTGCGTAGACAGTTGTAGCCATTTGAGTTACTCCGTTCATAGTCCACCGACAATTCGGTGGCGCAGAAAACACTCTACCGCCCTCAGGTCGATCTCAATCTCGGCCGGGACCGATTCGGCTGCCTTTGCAAGGTCGTTTAGGGCCTCTGACCTGCTGCTTCTCCCCATCGAGAACTTTGTGAAAAAAAACACAAGCTCTGGCTTTGTTGCATGAGTCTGTCCGAGCACACGGGAAGATGCTGGGTCCAGATTTGCTCGGCCCGCGGCGAACGTACCCGCCGGCACCGGCTCCCACCTGCCAAGACGCGCCAGCCACCCGCTTTCGGTCGAGGTCGGTTGCGGCCTGCCAGGTGAGGCCGGCCCGGGGCGGGAGCCGGCGGACACCTGTGTGAGCATCGACTGCCACGAGCGGTTACCGAGCGTGGTCGGCGGACGCCACTCGTTCCCACCAGCCATGATGCGACTCCACCCACCCGTCGCGCTCCAGGTGGACCAGCGCCAGAGTGATTTCGGCCGGGCTGCGCCCGCCGCGCAGGACCACCTGCTCGAGGCTCGCCGGTTCCCAGCCCAGCACGTCGAGGACGCCGGCGTCGTCGGGCGAGGGAGCCGGCCGGGGATCGCCTCCGCCCGAGCCGCCGGCGGCCGAGGCCGAGGCCGTCGCCGTGGACAGACCGAGCGCCACAAGGACGTCGGTGGCGTCGCGGACCGGCGGACAGCCGTCGGCCAGCAGGGCGTTGGTGTAGGCCGACGCCGGGCTGCGCACCGATCCGGGCACCGCCATCACCGTGCGGCCCCGCTCGGCAGCCGCGTCGACGGTGTAGTGGGACCCGCCCCGGCTGTGCGATTCGACGACCACCACCACCTCGGCCAGGGCGGCGATCACCCGGTTGCGCACCGGGAAGCGCCACGGCTCCGGCGGGGTGCCCAGCGGCGACTCGCTCAGCACCGCCCCCCTGCGGCCCACCTCCGCCCACAGGTCGGCGTGGCGACGGGGGTAGATCACGTCGAGCCCGCTGCCGACCACCGCCACCGGGGGACCTGCGCCCGTGCCGGTGCCGACCTCCATGGCCCCGGCGTGGCTGGCACCGTCGACCCCCAGAGCCAGGCCGGACACGACGCTGACTCCGGCGAGGGCCAGGTCGCGCCCCAGTTCGCGGGCCAGGTCGCGGCCGTACCGGGTGCAGCGTCGGGTGCCGACGATCGCCACCCGACGGTGTTCCAGCGACGCCAGCGACCCCCGCCAGAACAGCACCGCCGGCGGCTCGAAATCGTCGGCCAGCGACGGCGGGTACCCCGGACCGCCGAACACGGCCACGCCGATGCCGGCCTCCAGCACGTCGGCCCACAACCGGTCGACCGCCGTCGACGCCGCCGCCGCCCGCCACAGGTGGCTCAGCGCCGGCTCCACACCTGCCCGCCCCGTGCGCGCCCGCTCCCACGCCTTCGGGGCCGGCCACTGCTCGAGCAGCCGCCGCAGCCGGCGGTGACCGGCGGCAGGCAGGCCGGCCAGGGCGGCGGCATAGGCCTCTCCCGGCAGCTCGCCGGCGGCGGCGCACGGAGCCTCAGCCGCATTCATGCTGCGGCCTCGTCGACCACGACGTCGGCGCGCAGGCCGAGGGCGAGGCAGACGTGCGACTCGTCGATCACCGGCCCGTCGCCGGCGAGATCGGCGAGGGTGCGGGCCACCCTGCGGATCCGATGGAGGCCCCGACCGCTCAAGGTCCCGGACCGGAGGCGGTGCTCGAGCAGCGACGCCGCCGCCGGCGCCAGCGGGGCACACTCGTCGAGCGCACCAGCCGACAGGTCGGCGTTGCAGCGCACGCCCCGCTCGCGCGCCCGGCCGCGGGCCGCCGCCACCCGGTCGGCGACGACTGCCGACGACTCCCCCGCCGGCCCTCCCAGCAGGGCCCCGACGTCGGGCCGCCCCACCACGACCCGCAGGTCGAAGCGGTCGAGCAGCGGTCCCGACAGCCGGCGCTGGTAGCGGGCACGCGCCAGTGGGCTGCAGCGGCACGACCCCGGCGGGCCGCCGTCGCCGCAGGGGCACGGGTTGGTGGCGGCGACGAGGAGGAACCGGGCCGGCAAGGTGGCGCGGTTCCTGGCCCGGCACACCCTGACCACCGCCTCCTCCATCGGCTGGCGGAGGGTGTCGAGCACCTGGACGGGGAACTCGGCCATCTCGTCGAGAAACAGCACCCCGGCGTGGGCCAGGCTGACCTCGCCCGGCCGCAGCCAGGCGGTACCGCCCCCGACCAGTGCAACCGCCGAGGCGCCGTGGTGGGGCGCACGGAACGGCGGCCGCTCGACCAGCCCCCCTGGCGGGAGCGGCACGCCGGCGGCGGAGTGGATGCGGGTGACGTCGAGAGCGTCGTCGCCGTCGAGGGGCGGCAAAAGCCCCGGCAAGCGGCGGGCCAGCATGGTCTTGCCCGATCCGGGCGGGCCCGAGAGAAGGAGGTGGTGGCCGCCGGCGGCGCACACCTCGAGGGCGGTGCGGCCGACGGCCTGGCCCCGTACGTCGGCCAGGTCGGGCCCGCGCCCACACGCGGGAGCGGGGACCAGCGCCGGGGGTCGGGACCACTCCTCGACGCCCCGCAGGCACGCCACGAGCTCCTTCAGGGTCGACGCCACCCGCACCTCGTGCCGCCGGAGCACGGCCGCCTCGGCCCCGCAGGTGACCGGCACCACGACGGTGGCGGCATCCAGGGCGCCCACCATCGGCACCACCCCCGGCACCCGCCGCAGCGAGCCGTCGAGCCCCAGCTCGCCCACGAAGGCGCAGCCCGCCACCGCCTCCGGAGGCAGATCGCCGGAGGCCACCAGCAGACCGATGGCAATGGGAAGGTCGAGCCCGGGACCGCCCTTGCGCACGCCGCCGGGCGCCAGGTTGACGGTGATCCGCTTGGTGGGGAATTGCAGCCCGCTGCACATCAGCGCGGCCCGGACTCTGTCGCGCGACTCCCGGCAGGCGGTGTCGGGCAGGCCCACGACGTGGTAGCCGGGAAGCCCGATCGACACGTGGACCTCCACGGCGACGGGCCTGCCCTCGACCCCGAGCAGGGTGGCAGAAGGGATGATGGCGATCACGGGGCTCCTCCGGGCGGCGACGGGCTGAGAAGGAGGGCCGTGGCGCCGGCCGGCTCGAGCGGAGCGATGTCGAGACTACCGAGAAGGTGTGACAGCGTCCCCGGAGACGGTCGCCGCCGCCGTTTGGATCGCTCGTAGCGCGGTGATCTCGGCCGGGGACGGCGAGATCACGACGCTACCGTTGCAGCAAAGTTCGACGAACGACCTGAGCCGGACAAGGAGACGCACCAGTGGGCTTCAACCCGTTCCGCCAGCAGCGCCGCCGCCCCAGCGACTACCTGATGGTGGCGGCCGCGTTCGTCGTCGTCGCCGTCCTCCTGGTGTGGGCGGTGATCGGCTGATGAGGATCGCCCTCGGCTGCGACCACGCCGGCTACCGCATGAAGACGGTGGTGGCCGCCCACCTGGCCGACGCCGGCCACGACGTCCTCGACTTCGGCACCGACTCCGAGGAGTCGGTCGACTACCCGTTCTTCTGCGCCAACGCCGCCCGGGAGGTCGTCGCCGGGCGGGCCGACCGGGCCATCGTCCTGGGCGGCAGCGGCCAGGGCGAGCAGATCGCGGCCAACAAGGTCCACGGCATCCGGGCCGCCCTCTGCCACGACGAGTGGACGGTGCGCATGGCCCGCATGCACAACGACGCCAACGTGCTGGCCATGGGCACCCGCCTGCTGGCCGACGCCTTCGCCCTGCTTCTCGTCGACCTCTTCCTCTCGACCGACTTCGAGGGCGGCCGCCACCAGCCCCGCATCGACCAGCTGGCCCAGATCGAGCAGGAGGAGTGCGGGTTCTGAGCGCCGCCTGCTCTGATCGGAAATGTGACGACCCCTCAGAATGCTGCGGGGATCACTTCGAGCTGACCGTCGAGGACGGAGGCGACGTCGAAGCGGATCTCGCCGGCGGGTGACGGGCTCTCCTGCAGCCAGCGGGCGGCGAGGGCCCGGATGCGCTGCTGCTTCTGGCGGGTGACGGCCTCGGCCGGCACGCCGAAGGCGTCCGACGTTCGGGTCTTGACCTCGCAGAACACGACGGTGCGTCCCAGCCGCACCACCAGGTCGAGCTCGCCGTCGCGGCAGCGCCAGTTCCGGTCGAGCACCTGGTAGCCGTTGGCCAGGTACCAGGCGGCGACCAGGTCCTCCCCCTTCGTCCCCAGCGCCCGGCGGGCCTGCGTCACCGGCGGTGTTCTACCCGCGCGGATGCGCCGCCACAACCGTCAACTTCAGGAATCCCTGCGGATCTCCTCGATGTTGACGTCCTTGAACGTCACCACCCGCACGGACTGCACGAAGCGGGCGGGCCCGGGGCGGTAGATGTCCCAGACCCACGCGTCGCGGAGCTGCAGCTCGAGGTGGTTGCGGGCGTCGCCGTCGTGCTCGACGAGCGTGACCGTGTTGGCCAGGTAGAACCGGCGCTCGGTCTCGACCACGTAGCTGAACAGCGGCAGGACGTCGCGGTACTCCTTGTACAGCTGGAGCTCCATCTCGGTCTCGTACCGCTCGAGGTCCTCTTCGCTCATGAGGCTCAGTGTACGGGGGCGCCGGGCCAATGCCGCTGGTTCCGGGCACATGCCGACGTATGACGGCGAACTACAGGAAGGAGCCGCTCCCCGGCGGCCACACCTTCACGAAGGCGCGCCCCACCACCGTCGAGCGGTCGATGGGCCCGAACACCCGGCTGTCCGACGACTTGTCCCTGTTGTCACCCATGACCCACAGCTCGTCGCCGCCCAGGGTGACCGCCTTGAAGTCGCCGGTCGTGGGCCCGAGCGGCAGGTAGGGCTCCACCAGCTCCTTGCCGTCGACGTAGACCCGGCCGTCGTGTCCCTCGACGGTCTCCCCCGGCAGCCCGATCACCCGCTTGATGTACTCCTGGGTCGACGGCGCCGAAAGCCCGACCGACTGCAGCACGCTCCTTGCGGCGCGGACGGGCAGGAGCGTCTCGTCGGGGGGCTCGTCGGGCTGTGCCGGCCCGGTCGGCGCATCGAACACGACGATGTCACCCCGGTTGGGGTCGTGCAGGCGGTAGGCCAGCTTCGACACCACGACCCGGTCGCCGATCTCCAGCTGCGGGATCATCGAGCCCGACGGGATGAAGAAGGCCTGGGCGACGAACGTCTTGATGACGAAGGCGATGACGAGGGCGGTGACGACGAGGACGATGCCCTCGCGCAGCAGCCGGCCCGAGGCCGACAACCGATCGCGAGCCTGCAGGGAGAACGCCACGGGTCAGCCGGGGAAGGAGAGGACGGTTAGGACGAGGAGTCTGCGTCGTGCTGGCACGGGCACGGAGTTCCGCGTCGGCGAGGCACCGGTCGGCCAGTCACCAGTCGGCCGGTCACCGAGCCGAACGCTTCTCCTTGATCTTGGCCGCCTTCCCGGTGAGATCACGCAGGTAGTAGAGCTTGGCCCGCCGCACGTCGCCCATCGTCACCAGCTCGATGCGGGAGAGGATCGGCGAGTGGACGGGAAACGTGCGCTCCACGCCGACGCCGAAGCTCACCTTGCGCACCGTGAAGGTCTCGCGCACACCCGACCCCTGCCGGCGGATGACGGCGCCCTGGAAGACCTGCACCCGCTCCCGGTTGCCTTCGACGACCCGCACGTGCACCTTGACGGTGTCGCCGGGATTGAACGCGGGAATGTCGTCGCGCAGGCTGTCGCGGTCGACGATGTCAGTCGGATTCATGAAAAAGCAGGTGGATTCATGGCGCGACAGGCTCCTCAGGGGTTCCCGGGTCGGGACCAGGATAGGCCGACGGTGCGAACTTCTCCAGCAGGGCCTCCTCCTCGGGCGTCAGCCCGCCCCTCGCGTCCACCAGGTCGGGCCGGTTGTCGCGGGTGCGGGCCAGGGCCTGGGCCTGCCGCCACGCGGCGATGCGCCCGTGGTCACCGGAGCGCAGCACCTCGGGGACGGCCCAGCCGCGGAAGTCGGCGGGGCGGGTGTAGTGGGGGTACTCGAGCAGACCGGTGGTGAACGACTCGTCCCCCGCCGACGCCTGGTTGCCCATGACGCCGGGCACAAGCCGGGTCACCGCCTCGACGACGACGAAGGCGGCCGCCTCGCCGCCCGCCAGCACGAAGTCGCCGATCGACAGCTCTCCGTCCACCAGGTGACGTCGGACGCGCTCGTCCACCCCCTCGTAGCGCCCACACAGGAGGGAGAACCCGTCCGACGCCGCCAGCTCGGCGGCCAGGGCCTGGTCGAAGCGGCGGCCGCCGGGGTCGAGCAGGAGCAGCGGCCGGGGCGGGTCGACCTCCTCGACGGCCCGGAACACGGGGTCGGGGGCCAGCACCATGCCCGGTCCCCCACCGAAGGGCGTGTCGTCGACTGACCGGTGTCGATCGGTCGTGTAGTGGCGGATGTCGTGGACCAGCACGTCGACCACGCCCCGTTCCCGCGCCCTCCCGAGGAGGCCGCCGGCGAGGGCAGGCTCCAGCAGCTGGGGCAGCACGGTGAAGACCGAGATCCGCATGACGGCCCCACTGTTGCATCCGGCCAGCTCAGGGGCATCCGCCGGCACGGCCTGCTGCCATCGGGTGCCCTTCCCGAAACGGACTTGCCTTGGTAGGTTGTGCGCCGCACGGAACGGCTACATGGCCTCGGTCACAACCCAAGGCTGGGGACCTCTTCCTGGACCTTCAAACGGCGGAGGGCGGGAACGGAAGGAGGTGAATGCATATGCAAACTCTTACCTTTCGATCAGCCAGCAGAGTCGTCGTCATGACCCTGCTGGCGTGCGCGATGGCTGCGGTCGCCCTGCTCCTGCTGGGCGCCGGCGCAGCCAACGCGCAGGCGGAGTCGGGTGACTCCGGCAACTCGGGCGACACCGGGTCGGCCGCCGCAGTCGGCGGCGCGAGCAGCGACGCCAGCTCGGGGGCCGGTTCCAACGCCGGCGCCGGCAGCGGCAACAGCGGCAATGCCTCCAACACCGTCATCGTCGGCGCCGCCGGCGGCGAGGGTGGCGACGGAGGTGCCGCCATCGCGGTCTCCGCCGGTGGGGGCGCGGCTGCCAACAACGGCAGTGGCGCTGCCATCGGTGGCTCGAGCGTGTCCGTCGCCAACTCCAACGGTGGCAACGGCGGCGACGTCAACGTCAACGCCAGCCCGGTGGCCACGTCCGGCAGCTCGGGCGCGGCGGTGGCGCAGTCCAGCTCCACCAACACCGGCGACACCGGGGACGCGTCGTCGAGCGCGGTGTCGTCACCTGTCGCCATCTCGGGGGACTCCGGCAGCACCGGATCCACCGGGGCGGCGTCGTCGAACCCCACGGCCACCAACTCCGGCATCCTCGGAGTGGCGATCGCCGTGGGCGGTGAAGCGGAGTCGGGTGACTCGGGAAGCTCCGGGGACACCGGCTCTGTGCTCGCCATCGGCGGTGCCGACAGCTCCGCCAACAGCGGCGCCGCCTCCAGTGCGAACGCGCAGTCGGGGAACACCGGCAACGTGTCCAACCTGGTGGCGATCTTCGCGGTCGGTGGCGAAGGAGGTGACGGCGGGCTCGCCCTGTCCGTCGCCGGGCCCGGAGGTCCAGCAGTCAACCTGCTGGGGCCGGGCATCGCCATCGGCGGCGACAGTGTCGCCATCGGCAACTCGAACGGAGGGGCAGGCGGGAACGTGACGATCGTCGCGACTCCCGTCGCGACCTCCGGCGGGTCCGGGGCCAGCACTGCGCAGTCCAGCGCCACGAACACGGGGAACACGGGGAACGCCACCTCGGGCTCCGTGTCCTCACCGCAGGCGGCCTCGGGGGACTCGGGTGGCACCGGATCAACCGGTCCGGCCACCTCCAACCCGACCGCCATCAATACCGCCCTGCTCGGCATAGCCATCGCCTTCAACGACCCCTAACACCGAGCAGGGGAACCGACGCATCTCTCCGAGGGCCTCCTGAAAGGGAGGCCCTCGGCGCGATCAGTGCCCTATCGGGTAGCGTCCCGCCGGCCCCACCCGAGGAGAACCCATGAAACGGCGTACGGCGGGGGCCCTTTGCTCCCTGGTGCTAGCGGTCACGTTGATGGCGGCGGCTGGTCCGGCGTCGGCGGCCCCGCTCCAGGACTTCTACCTGACGGTCAACGCCGGCGGCCACGTCGCGGTGGCCCAGGGCGCCGTCGCCAACGGCGTCGGAACCTTCTTCGAGACCGGCCCGAGCTCCGAGACGATCCTCATCGGCGGCGAGAACCCGATCTTCATGACCCAGACCCCCGTGTTCCAGGCCTTCACCGTCGATCCCCGGACCTGCCGGGCGGCCGTGGTGCAGCGGGGCACCTACGAGTTCTCCCAGCAGGACGGCGAGGTCACTTTCGGTGGCTCGGGGCCCTACACGGTGGCGGGCACCGTGATCGGCCAGCGTTCCGGCACCGGGTGTGTGTTCCCGCCGTCGTCCCCGGAGACGTCGACGCTCATCGCCAGGGCCACCGAGATTCACGCCGTCTCGTAGGGTCCGGTTCGTTACGTCGACGAGGTAACGGCTTTCGAAGCTCCACCGGCCTGAACCTTGGCTGGGCTACGCTGCGAACGCATGTTCGACCTGAATCCTCAGCAGGCGGCCGCCGTCCAGCACGACGGCGGGCCGTTGCTGGTGCTGGCCGGGGCGGGCACCGGCAAGACGGGCACGCTCGCCCACCGGGTGGCCCGCCTGCTGCGCTCCGGGGTCGCGCCTGACCGGATGTGCCTGCTCACCTTCAGCCGGCGGGCGGCCCAGGAGATGCTGGGTCGGGCCGCACGGCTGGTCGGAGTCGAAGGGCCAGGAGGGAGTGTTCCAGGAAATGTGGCAGCCGCGGGCGCCGCGTCGCGAGTCTGGGGTGGCACCTTCCACGCGGTCGCCAACCGGGTGCTCCGGCTCCACGGCCGTCGCCTCGGCATCGACCCGGGGTTCTCGATCCTCGACCAGGGCGACGCCATGGAGCTGTTCGGATTCGTCCGCCACGACCTGGGTCTTTCCCACGCCCGCGGCGGTCGCCGCTTCCCGCAACCGGCGACGCTGGCCGCCATCTACGACCGGGTCGTCAACACCGGCGAGCGACTCCCGGCGGTCCTCGAGCGGTCGTTCCCGTGGTGCGCCAAGGAGGCCGACGGCATCCGGGCCGTCTTCGAGGGCTACGTCACTCGGAAGCGCCAGCACCAGCTCCTCGACTACGACGACCTGCTGCTGTGCTGGCGGGCGCTCGACGCCGTGCCCGGGCTGCTGGCCGGCCTGTTCGACCAGGTGCTGGTGGACGAGTACCAGGACACCAACGCCCTGCAGGCCGACATCCTCGCCGCCCTCCGTCCCGACGGCACCGGGCTCACCGTGGTGGGCGACGACGCCCAGGCCATCTACGGCTTCCGCGCCGCCAGCAGCGGGAACCTCCTGGCCTTCCCCGACCGCTTCCCCGGCACCACCGTCGTCCGCCTCGAGCAGAACTACCGCTCGACGACGCCCATCCTGGCCGTGGCCAACACGGTCATGGCCGAAGCCGCACCCGGGACGGCAGCCCGCATGGAGTTGTGGTCGACGGTGGCCGGCGCCCGGCGGCCGCTGCTGCGCACCTGCGGCGACGAGACCGCCGAGGCCGAGGCGGTGTGCGACTCGGTCCTGGCCCACCGCGACGACGGCGTCGCCCTCCACCAGCAGGCGGTGCTGTTCCGGGCGTCCCACCACGCCGACCTGCTCGAGCTCCAGCTGGTCCGTCGCAACATCCCCTACGTCAAGTACGGCGGGCTCAAGTTCCTGGAGGCGGCCCACGTCAAGGACCTGATGGCGTTGCTGCGGGTGCTCGACAACCCGTGCGACGAGCTGGCCTGGTTCCGGATCCTCCAGCTGCTGGAGGGCGTGGGCGCCGCCACCGCCCGCCGGTGCATGGCCTCGATCGGCCTCGGGTCGAAATCACCGACGCCCGAGGGCGAAGGCGTCGTCGACCCGGCCCTCACGCCGCTGGCCAAGTTCCTCGCCGCGCCGGTGGGCGTCCCGCCGTCGGCCCGTCCCGAGCTGGGCCTGCTGCGGGCCGCGCTGGCCGAGTGCGCCGACGGATCCCTTCCCGGGGGTGCCACTCCCCCGGCGGGAGCCCAGGTCGAGCGCCTGGTCCGGTGGCTGGCACCTGTGGTCGAACGGGTCTACGCCGCCCCGGCCCCCAGGATCGACGACCTGCGCCGGCTCGAGCAGGTGGCCGCGGGCGCCGCCAGCAGGCGCCGGTTCGTGAGCGACCTCACCCTCGACCCGCCCCGGTCCACGTCCGACCTGGCCGGGCCTCCCCTGCTCGACGAGGACTGGCTGGTGCTGTCCACCGTCCACTCGGCCAAGGGCGGCGAGTGGGACGTCGTCCACCTGCTGCACGCCAGCGACGGCATGTTCCCGTCGGACATGGCCACCGGCGACGCCGAGAGCATCGAGGAGGAGCGGCGGCTGCTGTACGTGGCGGTCACCCGGGCCCGGCACGTGCTGGAGGTGAACGCCCCGCTCCGCTACCACCATCACGGTCCCAACCGCCTGTCCGACGCCCACAGCTACGCCCAGGTCAGCCGCTTCCTCTCCCAGGCGGTGCAGGCTCACATGGACCGGACCCATTCCGGCGCCGGCGCCGGCCAGCCGCCCCACGACGACCTCGAGGCCGGCGCCGCCGGTGCCGGCGGTCCGCCACTTGGTCTCGCCACCGTCGACAGCCTGCTGGCCGGCCTCTGGAGCTAATGCTGATGGCGGTGCGTGAGCACGGCGGTCATCTGGGTGAGCGCCTCGATGAAGGCGGCGGCGGCCGCGCCCAGGACCACCATGGTGGCGATGGTGAGCGCCGGCGGCAGCGGCAGATCGAAGAACTCGCGTCCCCCGGGGAGGACGAACGCCAGCACGGCGAGCCCGGCCATGGCCCCCACCAGAGCCATCTTCCAGATCACCATCGGCCTGGCCTGGATGGCCAGCACCCACAGGGAGGTCATCAGGAACACGATCGTGGCCGCCGTCCGGGCCTCGCCGGGCACCGCATCCTCGGCCCGGGCGATGCCGTAGGCGATCATCACCGCGCCGGCCGTCACCGCGCCCGCCGGGACCGCGAAGCCGAGGACCCGGCGGACGAAGCCGGGCCGGAAGCGGCGTGAGTTGGGCCCGAGCGCGAGGAAGACCCCGGGGATGCCGATGGCCACCGAGCTGACCAGGGTGACCTGGCGAGGGAGGAACGGGTACGGCCAGCGGGCGATGGCGATGCAGATCGACAGCAGGAGGGACGACACGTTCTTGGTGAGGAAGAGGCAGGCGACCCGTTCGACGTTGGCGATGACCCGGCGGCCCTCGGCCACCACGCGGGGCATCACCGCGAACTGGTTGTCCAGCAGGACGAGCTGGGCCACCGAGCGGGTGGCGGCCGCGCCCGACCCCATGGCCACGCCGATGTCGGCCGACTTGAGGGCGAGGACGTCGTTCACCCCGTCGCCCGTCATGGCCACCGTGTGGCCTCGCGACTGGAGGGCCAGCACCATCGAGCGCTTCTGCTCGGGCACGACCCTGCCGAAGACGCCGTGGTCGTCGAGGGCGGTCGCAAGCTCCTCGGGGTCCTCCGGGAGTCCGCGGGCGTCCACCGGGTCGGCCGCGTTCGGGACGCCCACCCGGCGGGCGACGGCGCCGACGGTGCCCGGGTTGTCGCCGGAGAGCACCTTCACGGCCACGTCCTGCTCGGCGAAGTAGCGCAGCGTCTCGCCGGCGTCGGGCCGGAGGGTCTCCTGAAGCACGAGGAAGGTCGCCGGCTCCAGGCCCGGGGGAAGGTCGTGGCCGGCCAAGGCGGCGCCGGTGCGGGCCACGAGGAGGGTCCTGCTGCCTTCGGCGGCCAGCTCGGACGCCCTGGCCATGACCGGATCGTCCGCCGGAGCGTCGGGCCGGACCATCTCGGGCGCGCCGAGCACCCACGTGCCCCGGCCGCCGAAGGTGGCGGCGCTCCATTTCCTGTCGGAGGAGAAGGGCACCGACCCGGTGCGCCGCCAGTCCGGGGGCGCCGGGAAGGCGTCGCGTATGGCCCGGAGGGTGGCGTTGGCGTCGTCCTGCGAGGCCAACGCCCCCAGGGCGGCGTCGACGGCGTCGGGCGGGGCGCCGTCGAGCAGCTCCAGGCGGTCGAACGACACGTCGCCCTCGGTGAGCGTCCCCGTCTTGTCGACGCACACCACGTCGACCCGGGCCAGGCCCTCCACCGCGGGCAGCTCCTGGACCAGGACCCGGCGCCGGGCGAGGGTCAGGGCGGTGGCGAAGAAGGCGACGCTGGTGAGGAGCACCAGCCCCTCGGGCACCATGCCGACGAGACCGGCCACCGCGCCCTGCACCGCGTCCTGCCACGTGTCGGTCGACCGGCTCTGGCTGACGAACAGGAGGGGCCCGACGACCACGATCGCCACCGCCACGTATTTGAGGATCCGGTTGATGCCGTTCATCAGCTCCGACGACGTCGTGGTGTAGCGGCGGGCGTCCTCGGTCATCCGGCTGGCGAAGGAGGCGGCGCCCACGCCCGTCACCCGGGCGTGCCCCGAGCCAACGACCGCGAGGCTGCCCGAGAACACCTGGTCGCCGGCCCGCTTGGCGACGTGGTCGGACTCGCCGGTCAGCAGGGACTCGTCGACCTCGAGCCCCTCGACCGCCAGCAGCACGCCGTCGGCCGCCACCTGGTCCCCCGCCCGGAGCTCGAGAAGGTCGTCGAGCACCACGTCCTCGATGGCCAGCTCCACCACCTCGCCGTCGCGCACTGCCCGCGCCCGGGGCGCATTCAGGACGGCCAGCTTGTCGAGGGTCCGCTTGGCCCGAACCTCCTGGACGATGCCGATCAGGGTGTTGAAGACAAGTACAACGCCGAACAGGGCGTCCCGCCAGGAGCCGGTCGCCAGCACCGCCGCGCTAAGCCCTCCCAGCAGGAAGTTGAACGGTGTGAGGACGTTGGCCTTGACGATGTGGCTGAGCGACCGGCCGCTGCCCGGGGGCGCCTGGTTGGTGTCGCCGCGCGCCACCCGCTCGCCGACCTGGGCGGCGGTGAGGCCGTCGAGCTCGCCAAGTTCGATGTAGGGGGAGGGTGCCGGGGTGGGTGCCGGGGAAGTCATCGCTGTCGCCTTCACAGTAGGAGCCCCCGCCGGGTGTCGTGCCGCCAGCGTGCCGGCTGCGAACCGGAGCCGGATCAGCCGGTCACTGATGAGCCCCGCACCGACCCGGCGAGCTGCTGGCCGTCGCCGCTCAGGGCGAGGCAGGAGATCTCCCGGTCACCGGCCGCCCAGGTCTCCGGAGTCGGGACGATCGGTCGCATCAGGAGATTGGACTCGTCGCAGCTGATGCCGACGTAGTCGGCGAACAACGACAGGCACCGTTCCTCTCCCACGAAGACGAGAGCCCCGATGCCGAGGATCGCCACCCAGAACATCGGCAGCGCGACGAGGCCGAGAACCAGGGCCGTGACGGCGAGGCCGTCGGTGGCACCGGTGGTGGGCCGCGGCATGAGAGGCCGGGGCCCCCCGGGGGGGGTGGCGTCCACGGTGGCGCCGGCGGATGGGCCGCCGCGCCATCGTCGACGAGCAGGCAGGCCGACGGCCCCATCCCGGCCCGGCCCCGGGCCCGCGATCCGAACTTTGATGCAGCGGTAACGCCCCAAATCCGGCCCGGATCGCCGAGATAGGGGCGCTACGGACGATCCAAACGCGACCAGCCGGGCGTCAGGTAGAGAAGGCCATGACCTCGCCGTCGCAGGTGACGAACACCCGGGCGCCGTCGGGCGGCAGCGAGCCGGTGGAGGCCCGCACCACCAGGCTGGTGCCGTCGTGCAGGGTGACCTTGGCCAGGGCGTCGTGGCCGAAGTACTGATGGTCGTCGATGACGGCGTCGCCGACCGCGCTGGGAACCAGGCGAAGCTGCTCGGGCCGCACGACGAGCCGGAGGTGGCCACCACCGCCACTGCCACCGTTCCCCCGGTACTCGATCACGCCCAGGGCACACGTGGCCTTGCCCGGCCCGGCGACCTCGCCGTGGAGCATGTTGGCGTTGCCGACGAAGCCGGCGACCCATGGGTCGGCCGGCCGGCGGTAGATCTCCTCGGGGATGCCGGCCTGGATGACCCGCCCGGCGTGCATGACGGCCACCACGTCGGCGGTGGACAGCGCCTCCTCCTGGTCGTGGGTGACGAACAGGGCGGTTGCGCCCGACGCCCGCAGGATCTCCCGCACCTCGGTGCGGATGCTGACCCGCAGGGCGGCGTCGAGGTTGGCGAAGGGCTCGTCGAGCAGCACCACCGACGGCGCCGGCGCCAGCGCCCGGGCCAGGGCCACCCGCTGCTGCTGCCCGCCGGACAGCTCGTGGGGCATGCGGTCACCGAGACCCTGCAGGCCGGCGAGCTCCAGCATGGCCTCGACCCGTTCGGCGCGGCCGGGCTTGCGGTCCAGCCCGAACCCCACGTTCTTGGCCACCGTCAGGTGGGGGAACAGAGCCTGGTCCTGGGGGACGATCCCCACCTGGCGGCCCTCGGGTGGCACGTGCACCCCCGGCCCGGCGACGCAGTGGCCGCCGACCGCGATGGTGCCTCCGTCGATGCGTTCGAAACCGGCCACCGCCCGCAGCAGGGTGGTCTTGCCGCAGCCGGACGGGCCCAGCACGGCGACGAGCGTCCCGGGGGCGACGGAGAGGTCGGCGCCGTCGAGGGCCCGAACGTCGCCGAACGACTTGGCGACGCCGGTGAGCTCCACCTCGGTACCGGTGAGCAGCTGCGGGCCCTTGCCGGTCACGCGGCCGGCCTTCCCTCGCCGAGACGGCGGGACAGGACCCAGGTCGGCACCGCGGCCAGGACCACCAACATGGCTGCGGGCACCGCCGCCGCCCCGTAGGCACCGACCGACGTCTCCGACCAGAGTCGGGTGGCGAGCGTCTCGAACCCGGTCGGGCCGAGCAGCAGCGTGGCGGGAAGCTCCTTCATGCAGGCCAGGAACACGAGGGCGGCGCCGGCGGCCACGCCGGGGGCCAGCAGCGGGGCGGTGACGGTGCGCATCACGGTCATGGGGCGCTTGCCCAGCGACCGGGCGACCTCCTCCAGGACGGGAGGGGCCTGGAGCGCCGACGTGTAGATGGCGCTCACGGCGAGGGGCAGGAGCAGGACGAGGTAGGCGAAGACCAGCACGGGGAGGGTCTGGTAGAGCGACGAGAGGTAGCGGGCGGAAAAGAACACGAGGGACAGCGCGATCACGATACCGGGCAGGGCGTGGCCGACGTACGACGCCCGCTCGATGGACCCGACCACCTTGCCCCGGTGGCGGGCGGCCAGCAGCGCCACCGGCACCGCCGCCGCCGCGGTCAGGAGGGCGCCCAGCGACGACGCCAGCAGGGAGCCGCCGGCCGCAGCCCACACCCGTCCCATGTCGACGTCGGTCTGCACGCTCTCCAGCAGCCAGCGCACGAGCACCACGCCCGGCAGTCCGAGGGCCAGGGCGGCCACTCCCACTGGCATCACCAGCGCCGCCCAGCGGGCCCGGCCGAGGCTGATCACGCCAGGCGGGCGGCTGGCACCGGGCCCGGCCGCGTAGTACCGGGCCCGGCCCCTCGTCCTCGCCTCGGCCACCACGACGACGAAGGTGACCGCCAGCAGCAGGCAGCCGAGGATGGCGGCCGGCGTGCGGTCGAAGCTGCTCCGGTACGACTGGTAGATGGCGTGGGTGAAGCTGTCGAAGCGCAGGATGGAGACGGCGCCGAACTCCGACAGCACGTAGAGGAAGACCAGCAGCGACCCCGTCGCGATGGAAGGCCGCAGCTGCGGCAGCGTGACCCGGCGGAAGGTCCGGGCCGAACCGTCGCCCAGCGACCTGGCCACCTCCTCGAACGTCGGGTCGATCCGCTCGAGGGCGGCGGCCACCGGCAGGAACACCAGCGGGTACGACAGGAGGGTGAGCACCAGCCAGGCGCCATTGAAGCCGGTGAGGCCCGGGAACACCGAGATGTAGGCGAACGCCCCCACGTAGCTGGGGATGGCCAGGGGCACCGCCGCCACCACCCGCCAGGCCCGCCGGCCGGGAAGGTCGCAGCGCACCGTCAGCCAGGCCAGGGTGACGCCGAGGACGGCGCAGGCGGCGGTGACGGCGGCCGCCAGCCCCACGCTGCGCACCAGCAGCCAGCCGGTGTCGGCCGAGAACAGGGTGTCGGCCACCTTGGCCCACCCGCCCTCCAGGGCCCGCACGACCAGGTACCCCAGGGGAAGCAGCGCGGCCACCGCCACCAGCGCCGCGATGGTCGTGAGCACGACCGGAAGCCGCACCCGACCGGCCCGGCCCGGCCGGGAGTCCACCGGAGCGGGAGCCGGCGGCTCGACGACGAGCAAGCTGGGATCGCTCAGTCGAGCCTCCCGTCCGGTTTCTGCTCGCGATATACCCGCCTATGACCCGGAATTGCGCGAGCAGAAACCGGGCTCGGGCTCACAGCAGTCCGGCCTGTTTCAGCATGGCGAGGGTCTGGTCGAGGGTGCCGAGGTCGGAGAGGTCGATGTTCGGGCTCTGGATGTCGGCCAGCTTGGGCAGTGAGGGCAGGGGCTGGACGCCACCCGACAGCGGGAACTCGAAGTTCCTGTCGGCGAAGAACGTCTGAGCCGGCGGGCTGAGCAGGTAGGACACGAACGAAGCCGCCGCCGCCTTGTGGTCGGACGACTTCAGCACGCCGACGCCGGCCACGTTCACCAGGGCGCCCGGATCGCCGTTGACGGTGAAGTGGTTGCGGGCCACCATCTTGTCCTCGCCGATCTCGTTGGCCAGCTGGTACCAGTAGTAGTGGTTGATCAGGCCGAGGTCGATCTCCCCGTCGTTGACGGCCTTGAGGATGAGGGCGTTGTCGTTGTAGGTCTTGACGTCGTTGGCCTTCAGCGCGTCAAGGAACTCCTTGGTGCGCTGCTCGCCCACCTGCACCCGCATGGCGGTGACGAAGGACTCGAACGAGCCGTTGGTGGGGGCGATGCCCACCCTGCCCTTCCACTTGGGGTCGGTGACGGCGAACACGCTGGTGGGCACCTCGGCGTCGGGGACCTTGGCGCTGTTGGCCACGATGACGCGGGCCCGGCCGGTGACGCCGATCCAGTCGCCGTCCTCGGCCCGGTACTTGGACTCGACCTCCGAGAGGGTCTCCGCCGGGATCGGGGCGAACAGGCCCACCTTGTCGACCGACCCGAGGGCGCCGGCGTCCTGGGCGAAGAAGATGTCCGCGGGCGAGTTCGGCCCCTCCTCGGCGATCTGGGCGGCCAGCTCGGGCGTGGCCCCGTAGCGGACCTTGACCTTGACGCCGGTGTCCTTGGTGAACTGGTCGATGATGGGCTGGATCTGCACCTCGGCCCGTCCCGAGTAGAGGGTGAGCGTCGACGCCGAGTCCGACGAGCCTCCACCGCCACAGGCGGCGGTGACGACCGTCACCAGGCCGATCGCGATCCCGGCGGCGACTGCCTGCATGCGAGGAGAGCGGAGGCGGCGAGGGAAGCGGAAGGTCACAGGTGGTCTCCAGGGGTAGTAGGCGTACCTAACATCATCCTAGAGGGAGACCTGACGGCGTTGCGACCGCGCCCACGCAGAGAGATCAGGGGGCCGCCAAGAAAGATCAGGCGGGCCAGATGGGCGGCTGGTCGGCGTTCGGGTTCGGGAACGACGTGCCGTAGCGGACGGTGCCCAGCACCCTGATGTTCTTCAGGTTGTCGGGGTTCTTCACCGTCTCCTCGCCCAGAGGGTTCTCGGAGAGGAGGACCATGTCGGCGATCTTCCCAACCTCCAGCGTCCCCCGCTGGTTCTCCATGCCGTACTGGTAGGCGGCGTCGACCGTGTAGCCCTTGACCGCCTGCTCCATCGTGATCCGCTGGTCCCCTGGTGGGCGATCCGCGTCCACCGCCACGGGGGGGCACTCCGACGGGTTCCTGTTGGGGTACCACGGCGGCTGCTGGACGTTGCGGGTGACCGCCGCCCACATGGCGAACAGGGGGTAGGGCGGGTCCACCGGCGAATCGGTGTGCAGGGTGACCCGCCCGGTCTTCTCGATCGCCGCCTTCGCCGGGTACGAGTTCAAGGTCCGCTCGGGGCCGATGACCTGCTGGCACTCCGGCAACCCGTAGAAGTACACGTTGGCGGGCATGACGCTGAGCACGGCGGTGTCGACCTGGCTGACGGCATCCATCTGCTCCGGCGTCATGAAGGCGATGTGCAGCATGACGTCGCGCTTTCCCTCCGGGGGCGGCGTGCCCGTCGTCGCCCGCACGGCGTCGACCGCCAACTGGACGGCGGCGTCGCCGATCTGGTGCATCACCACCGGGAAGCCGGCCTTGTGGGCCGCTACCAGCCGTGCCCGCAGCCTGGCCTCGTCGATGTCGGGGAGGCCGCGATAGGGCTGGGCGAACAGCCCGCTGTCGGTGAAGGGGGTGAAAGACCGCCGGTAGTGCGACTCGAAGAAGGCGGTGTAGCCCTGGGGGGAGCCGTCGGTGAAGGACTTGGTGGCGGCGACGGTGAGGAGCGGGTTGCCCTCGAAAAGCTTCCTGCCCTTGACGGCGGTGTCGAGGGTCGCGGCGTAGTCCCCGGTGGTCGCGACGTACGCGAGCATGGCCGCCGACACCGGGAAGGTCGACCCTGCACCCCCCTCCGCCACCTTGGCGTACAGCTCCATGGCGGGGTACGAGGCGGTGCCTTCCTGGATCAGCGTGTAGCCGTGCTGGGCGTAGATCTCCGCCACCTGCTGGAGCAGGGTGCCACCAATGCCGGGGTTCCGCTGGAAGACCCCGTTCTGGAAGACGGGGATCGCGTACTGGGCCAGGTCCTCGTCGAGCTGGCCGAGGTTGGCGAGGGCGGTCTCCTGGGTCGGGTTGACGTTGGGCTTGTAGCACTTGCTCGCCGACTGACCTGTGTTGTCGGAGGGACCGGCGTTCTCGCCGTCTGTGCCACAGATGTTCAGGACCTTCAGCGCCGGCGTGTTGACGAAGACGAAGTGGCCGGACTCCGCGGTCACGAGGATCGGGACGTCCGCCGAGATGGCGTCGAGCTGCTCTCTGGCCTTGCCGTTCTCGAAGTTCGGGCAGTCGTACGCCAGGCCGATCGGGTTCTCGCAGTTGGAGCTGTGCCCCAGTCGGGACGAGTCGTAGTTGAATGCCAGCACCGGCAGCGGCTGGCTCGGGTTGGCCGCCACGTTCTGCGCCAGGCGGGCCTGCAGGCGGGCCACCACGTCGTCCTGGTTCTGGACCGGGATGAAGCACAGCTGGGGGTCGTCGGGCGTCGTACAGCGGGGATCGCCGGGCGGCGGCTTGAAGTACACGTTGATGCCCGACACGTCGAGCCAGTTGGCGGGGTCGTTGTAGAGCGACATCGCCTGCATGTGGGAGTGGGGGTCGATGAACCCGGGGAGGACCGTCGCCCCCTTCAGGTCGGTCGACGGCGTGCCGGCGGGCGCCAGCTTCTGGATCTCGTCATTGGTACCGATGCCGACGATCGTCGTGCCGGCCACGGCCACGGCCTGGGCGGTCGTGCCCTTCGAGTCCATCGTGACGACGTTGCCGTTGACGTAGATGGCGGTCGGCGTGGCGTTGGGCGGCGCGGTCGTGGGGGTCGACGAGTCATCGCCCGACGAGCTGCAGGCGGCGACCACGAGGGCCATGGCCAGCGCCACCAGGACATAGGAGCGCCTGCGGAGAGAGTCGGGACGTCGCATGTCAAGTTCCTCCCAGCCCGCCGTGTTCTTGTGTGAAACCGGACAGGCTGCCACATCCGCGGTCGTTCCGAACTGTGCGCTGCCGTCCGCGGCGCCCGGTGTTGCTACCGTGCTGACCCGTGGCCGGCGACAAGCGTGAACGACACAAGGCGGGCCACCAGGCCCGGATGGCCGCCCTCGCCGCCGAGCGGCGTCGCCAGCGGCTGATCCGGCGGGTCATCACGCTCGGCGTCGCCATCATCGGCGTCGCGTTCGTGATCGTGCTTATCAGCCGCCTGAGCGACGACGGTTCGGGCACCACGTCGAACACGAGCACCACGCTCGGGCCGACGGCGACGACCGCGCCGGCGGCCACGGGGTCCGCCGCCGGCAAGCCGTGCGTCCCCGTCTCCGACCCCCTTCCGCCCGGGGCCCCGGAGATCCCCGTGGATGTGGGACCGCCGCCGGCCGCGCTGGTCACCAAGGACGTCACGGTCGGAACGGGAGCCGACGTCCCCGCCGGCTCGAGCGTCACGGTCAACTACATCGGCGTGGCCTGCTCGACGGGGACGATCTTCGACTTCTCGTACGGCAAAGAGCCCATCACCTTCTCCCTCACCGGCGTCATCAAGGGGTGGACCGACGGCATCCCCGGCATGAAGGTGGGCGGCAAACGGGTCCTCGGCATCCCCGCCGCCCAGGCCTACGGGGCCCAGGGCAACCCCCGGGCCGGTATCGCCCCCGACGAGCCGCTCTGGTTCGTCGTCGAGGTGCTCGAAGTCAAACCGGCCTGAGAGGGGTACCGTCCACGTCGTGGGCGAACCCAGGGTGTTGGCGATGGTGCTGGCGGGGGGCGCGGGCAAGCGGCTGTTCCCCCTCACCGCCGACCGGGCCAAGCCGGCGGTGCCCTTCGGCGGCCACTACCGCCTGATCGACTTCGTCCTTTCGAACCTGGCCAACGGCGGCTTCCTGCGGATCGTCGTGCTGACCCAGTACAAGAGCCACAGCCTCGACCTGCACATCTCCCGCACGTGGCGGCTGTCCACCTTGCTGAGCGACTACGTGACGCCGGTACCGGCCCAGATGCGGGTGGGCCCGAGGTGGTTCGCAGGCTCGGCCGACGCCATCTTCCAGAACCTCAACCTCCTCGGCGACGAGCGGCCCGACTACACCCTCGTGTTCGGCGCCGACCACATTTACCGCATGGATCCGCGCCAGATGCTCGAGCAGCACATCGATTCCGGGGCGGGGGTCACCGTCGCCGCCATCCGGGTGCCCGCCGGGGAGTCCCGCGAGTTCGGCGTGGTCGTGCCTGGTGGGGGCACCCGCATCGCCGAGTTCCGGGAGAAGCCGGAGGAGGTGTCGGGTCTCGCCGACGAACCCGAGAAGGTCCTGGCGTCGATGGGCAACTACATCTTCACCACCAAGACCCTGGTCGAGGCGGTGGTCGCCGACGAGGCCGACCAGTCGTCGGTCCACGACGTCGGGGGCAGCATCATCCCGATGCTCGTCGGGCAGGGAACCGCCCACTTCTACGACTTCTCCCACAACGAGGTGCCCGGCGCCACCGAGCGTGACAAGGCCTACTGGCGGGACGTGGGGACCCTCGACTCCTACTACGACGCCCACATGGACATGGTGTCGGTCCACCCCGTCTTCAACCTCTACAACATGCAGTGGCCCATCCACACGCTCGGCCCGAGCCTGCCGCCGGCCAAGTTCGTGCTGGAGGACTCCCACCGTGCCGGCCGGGCCCTCAACTCCATGGTCTGCGCCGGAGCCATCGTGTCCGGCGGCGTGGTCAGGCGGTCGGTGATCTCGCCTGGCGTCCTGGTGGAGCCCAACGCCTTGGTCGAGAACTCGGTGGTGATGCACGGGTCGGTGATCGGGGCCGACTCGGTCGTGCGCAACGCCATCGTCGACAAGAACGTGAAGGTCCACGCCGGAGCCAGGCTGGGCGTCGACGCCGAGGCCGACCGGGCCCGCTTCACCATCTCGGCCCACGGTGTCGTGGTGGTGGGCAAGGGGGAGCAGGTCCATCGCAGCTGACCCGGGGGGACCGGGCCCGCGCGGTGGTCCCCGCGTGGCCCTGCTCACGAAGGAGTACCCGCCCGAGGTCTACGGCGGCGCCGGCGTGCACGTCGAGTACCTGGCCCGCGAGCTGTCCCGGCTGGTGGACGTCCGGGTGCACTGCTTCGGCGCGCCGCGCTCGCCCCTACCCGGAGTGTCGGACCTGGTGGCGGCGACGTACCGGTCCTGGGAGGCGCTGGCCGGCGGCGGCCCGGAGAGCGCGGCGCTGGGCACCATGTCGGTGGACCTGCTCATGGCCGCCGGCGTGGCCGGAGCCGACCTGGTCCACAGCCACACCTGGTACGCGAACCTCGGCGGCCACCTGGCCAAGCTCCTCCACGGCATCCCCCACGTCGTCACCAGCCACAGCCTCGAGCCGCTGCGACCCTGGAAGGCGGAGCAGCTGGGCGGTGGCTACGCCCTGTCGTGCTTCTGCGAGCGCACCGCCCTGGAGGGCGCCGATGCCGTGATCGCCGTGTCCGACGCGGCGCGGACCGATCTGTTGCGGGCCTACCCGGCGGTCGCCCCCGATCGCGTCTCCGTCATCCACAACGGCGTCGACACCGACGTCTACCGTCCCGACGACGGCACCGACGTGCTCGAACGGCTGGGCCTCGACCCCGACCGGCCGCTGGTGTTCTTCGTCGGGCGCATCACCCGCCAGAAGGGCATCGACCTGCTGCTCGACGCCGTCCCCCTGTTCGACCCCGCCGCCCAGGTGGTGCTGGCCGCGGCCGCGCCCGACACGCCGGAGATGGGCGCCGAGGTGGCTCGGCGGATCCACCTGCTGCAGGGCCGGAGGACCGGTGTCATCTGGGTCGAGGAGCCCCTGGCCCGCACCGACGTGGTGCAGCTGCTGAGCCACGCCCGCGCCTTCGTGTGCCCGTCGGTGTACGAGCCGTTCGGACTGGTCAACGTGGAGGCGATGGCGTGCGCGGCGCCGGTGGTGGCCAGCGACGTGGGCGGCATCCCCGAGATCGTCGTGCCTGGCGAGACCGGGTGGCTGGTGCACTACGACGCCGGCGACCCCGCCGGCTTCGCCGCCGCGTTGGCCACCAGGGTCAACCAGCTGGTGGCAGACCCCGAGCTGGCCCGGCGGTTCGGCCAGGCCGGGCGCCGACGGGTGCTGGACCACTTCGGCTGGGCGGCGGTGGCCCGCACCACCGCCGACCTCTACGCCGCCACCCTGCGAACAGGTGTCCGACCCGCATCCTGAGAGCGCCGCCGGGGCCGTGGTGCTCGACGCCACCGTGGCCACCTCCGGTCGTTCGCCCCCCCAGAGACTAAATATGACTTGTTTGGTCGGGTTTAGCGGTCTACGGTGATGGCAGCAGCCCGAGCCGCGCTTCGCTGCCCGCCGTCACCGGCTCGAGTGCGGGTCGCACCCGGTGCGCTGCGGGGCTACGTGCGGCTGCTGGACACGGAGTCATACGAGGCCCGGCTCATCGCTTGGGCCCCGGCCGGAGCCCTCGAGCTCCACGACCACGGTGGCTCCGCAGGTGCGCGCCACGTCGTGCGTGGCGAGCTGATCGAGCTCTACACCGACGCCGCCGACCGCCAGCCGCTGCGCTCCCGCTCCGTGTGGGCCGGCCAGGACCTGGCGCTGCCGGCAACGAGGATCCACGAGGTGTGGAACCCGGGCCCTCGCACCGCCGTCAGCGTGCACGTCTACTCTCCCCGGATCACGACGATGACGTTCTTCGACGGCGACCTCCAGCCATCGACCACCGTGTCCACCTCTGGGGTCGACGAGTGACCGGGGTCGAACGGCTGCTGGAGGAGGCCCGCGGCACGCTCCCGAGTCGTCCGACGGCGGCCGATCTCCCGGCTCTGCGGGCGCGGGGCGCGCTGATCGTCGACATCCGCCCCGTCGCGCAGCGCTCGCTGGACGGCGAGCTGGCCGGGTCGGTCGTCGTCGATCGCAACGTGCTCGAATGGAGGCTCGATCCCGACTCGCCCGATCGCATCCCCGAGGCCACCGGCTGGGATCGGGAGATCGTCCTGGTCTGCGACGAGGGTTACGCGTCGAGCCTGGCCGCGGCCGAGCTCCAGCGCCTGGGCCTCCGGCGGGCCACCGACCTCGACGGCGGGTTCCAGGCGGTGGTCGCCGCCCACGCCCACGTCGACGCCGACCGGTCGAGCGCCAAGTCGCCGCCAAGCGGCCGGTAGGACGGCTGGGCCAAGCTGGCCCCATGCACGAGCGGGCGCTGGCCAAGCTGACTGTGTCCCTGCGCGTCGTGGGTGTGAGGCCCGACGGGTTCCACCTGCTCGATTCCGAGATGGTCACGCTCGACCTGGCCGACGAGCTGGAGATCACCGAGGGTGGCGACGGGCTGGAGATCGAGGGGAACGACGCCGTCCCCCCCGGCGACGACAACCTGGTCAGCCGGGCGCTGCGGGCCGCCGGGCGGCACGCCCACGTCCGCCTGCGCAAGCGGATCCCGATGGGCGGCGGGCTCGGTGGAGGCTCGGCCGACGCCGCCGCGGTGCTGCGGTGGGCGGGCGTCACCGACCTGGGCCTGGCGGCTTCCCTCGGCGCCGACGTCCCCTTCTGCCTGCTCGGCGGCAGGGCGCGGGTCACGGGCATCGGCGAGGTTGTCGAGCCCCTGCCCTTCGTCGAGCGTGAGTTCACCCTGCTGACGCCGCCGTTCGGGGTGTACACCCCCGCCGTCTACAAGATGTGGGACGAGCTGGGCGGGCCGACGGCGGACGGCCCCAACGACCTCGCACCGGCGGCGCTGGCGGTCGAGCCCCGGCTGGCGGCCTGGCGTGACACGCTCGGCGACGCCACCGGGCAGACTCCGGTGCTGGCGGGCAGCGGTGCCACCTGGTTCGTCGAGGGGACGTTCGAGGGCCCCGGCCTCGTGCCTGTCCGCACCGACCGCCCGTAAGGAGGGAACGGATGGGCAGCGCATGGGCCATCGTGCTGGCCGGCGGCAGCGGGTCGCGCTACGGCGGGCTCAAGCAGTTCGAGGACCTGGCCGGCCGGCGGGTGGTCGACTGGTCGCTGGCGGCCGCTGAGGCATCCTGCGACGGGGTGGTGCTGGTCGTGCCCCCTGGAGTCGACGAACCCGGGGCCGTCACCGGCGGCGCCACCCGGTCCGGCTCGGTGCGGGCCGGGCTGGCGGCGGTCCCCGACGACGCCGAGGTGGTGCTGGTGCACGACGCCGCCCGTCCCCTGGCCGGGCCCGACCTGTTCGCACGGGCCATGGCCGCCGTCCGGGCCGGCGCCGACGGCGTGATCCCTGCGGTCGCCGTCACCGACACGATAAAGCGGGTTGACGGCGCGCTCGTGGTGGAGACGATCGACCGCAGCACCCTGGTGGCGGTCCAGACCCCGCAGGCGTTCGGCGCCCAGATGCTCCGGGACGCCCACGCCGCCGCCGGCGACGCCACCGACGACGCCGGCCTGGTGGAGTCGATCGGCGGCAAGGTGGTGGTGGTGGAGGGCGACCGCTGGAACCTCAAGCTCACGACGCCCGAGGACCTGGTCGTCATGAAAGCCCTGCTGGCGCACCGCGGGGTTCGGCCGTGACGACCTCGCGGGTGGGCCTCGGCTTCGACGTCCACCCCTTCAGCGACGACCCCGAGCGGGTCCTCGTCCTCGGCGGCGTCCGCCTGGAGGGCTCGCCCGGCCTGCAGGGCCACAGCGACGCCGACGTGGTCGCCCACGCCGTGGCCGACGCCCTCCTCGGCGCCGCCGGCCTCGGCGACCTCGGCAGCTTCTTCCCCGACACCGACCCGACGTGGGCCGGCGCCGACAGCTGTGCCCTGCTGGCCGAAGTGGTGGCCCGCGTCACCGGCGACGGCTGGACGGTCGCCAACGTCGACTGCTCGGTCGTCACCGAGGCGCCCCGGCTGGCGCCGCACAAGGCGGCCATGGAGGAGCGGCTGGGCGGGCTGGTGGGAGCGCCGGTCAGCGTGAAGCCCAAGCGGGCAGAGGCCCTCGGCGCCCTCGGCCGGCGGGAGGGCATGGCCTGCCTGGCGGTCGCTCTCATCGAACGTTGACTGTGCAAAAAGGGCGCTATATGCGACCTTCTTGCACACTCACCTGCTCTTTCTCGCTGACTCCCGCGCCGTCGAACGTCGCCATCTCCCGCAGGACCCGTGCCGCGGCCTCGACCACAGGGAGGGCCAGGCAGGCGCCGCTCCCCTCTCCCAGCCTCATGCCCAGGTCGAGGAGGGGCTCGAGCCCGAGGTGGGCGAGGGCGGCGGTGGCACCGGGCTCGGCCGACCGGTGGCCGGCGACGAGGTAGTCGCTCACCCCGGGGACGAGGGCGCAGGCGGCGAGGGCGGCGGCGTCGGCGATGACGCCGTCGACGACCACGGGCACCCGGGCGGCGGCGCCCCCCACCACGAAGCCGACCAGGGCGGCGATCTCGAGGCCGCCGAGGGCGGCGAGGGTGGCCAGCGGGCCGTCGGCGACGGCGCCGGCGTGGCAGGCGAGGGCCTGCTCGACCACGCCGACCTTGTGGGCCAGCATGGCGTCGTCGATGCCGGTGCCGCGGCCGGTGACGGAGGCGGGTGGCCGCGCCGTGAAGGCGGCGATGAGGGCGGCGGCGGGCGTGGTGTTGCCGATGCCCATCTCGCCGGTGACCAGGCAGCGGGCGCCGTCGGCCACCAGGTCGGCGGCCACCTCGGCGCCGATGTCGAGGGCGGCCATGGCCTCGTCGGCCGACATCGCCGGCTCGACCGCAAGGTTGGCGGTGCCCGGGCGGACCTTGCGCCGGAGCAGGTTGGGGGTCTCGTCGAGGGTGGCGGCCACCCCCACGTCGACGACGAGCACGCGGGCACGGGCCTGGCGGGCCAGGACGTTGATGGCGGCGCCGCCGGCGCAGAAGTTGGCCACCATCTGGGCGGTGACCTCCTGCGGCCAGGGCGACACGCCCTCGGCCAGCACGCCGTGGTCGGCGGCGAACACCGCCACCGCCGCCGGCGTCGGCAGGGGAGGCGGGCAGCAGCCGGCGATGGCGGCCAGGCGTACGCCGAGCGGTTCGAGACGGCCGAGGGCGCCACGGGGCTTGGTGAGCCGGTCGTGGAGGGCGACGGCGTCGGCCCTCGCCTCCTCGTCGAGCGGCCCGACGCGGGCGGCAGCGGTGTCAAACGGTCCAGTGGCGAGCTGTCCGGTCACGGTCATCTCGTTCACCCTTTCATCCCGGCGCACCGGGCCACGAAGTTGGCGACGATCGAAGGGTCGCCCCCGGGGTGGTGGTGCAGGTAGGTCGCCATCAACGACGGCGTGGCGTGGCCGTCGTGGCCGGTGGCGAAGCGGCTCCTGAGCTCGATGGCGTGGCCGCCCGGGTCGACCCTCGAGTAGTGGAACTCGTGGCCCCGAAGGGCGGTGCCGGCCGGGCCGAGCGGGCTGTCGACCGTGGTCGTCGCCTCCCGGTAGCCGAGCCTGAGCCGGTCGGTCATGGAGGCGGCGGCAGGGACCACGCCGGCCATGGGGTGCCCATCGAGCTCGGTGCACAGCCAGCCCAGGCCGCCGCACTCGGCCCACGTCGTCAGTCCGTTGCCCACGCGACGCCCTACGTCGGCCAGCAGGGGCCGGTTCGCGGCAAGCTCGGCGGCGTAGGTCTCGGGGAAGCCGCCGCCCACCACCAGGCCGTCGACGCCGTCGGGCAGAGCCGGATCGCGTAGGGGGTCGAACGTCACCACCTCCGCCCCGGCCGCGGCCAGCGCCTCCAGCGTGTCGGTGTAGGTGAACGTGAACGCCGGCCCGCCGGCGACGCCAACCCTCACCCGGCCCGCGGCAGGGACCGACGGCAGAGCCACCGGCCCCACCTGCCGGGCGGGTGCGGAACGGGCCAGGGCCATCACCGCGGCCAGGTCGATCCCGTCCGCCACCGCTTCCGCCAGCACGTCGAGGGTGGCGGACACCTCCTCAGGCCGCTCGGCCACCGGCACCAGCCCCAGGTGGCGGTCCCGCCAGACCAGCCGGTCGTCCCGGCCGATGGTCCCGAGCACCGGGACGCCCAGGGGGGCGAGGGCCTCCAGGAGCAGCTGGCGGTGTCCGTCGGACGCCACCCGGTTCAGGATCACGCCGCCCACGCGGACCGTCGGGTCGAGGGTGGTGAACCCGTGCACCACCGCCGCCACCGAGGTCGACAGCGCGGAGGCGTCCACCACCAGCACGACCGGCGCTTCGAGGCGGCGGGCGATGTCGGCGGTGGACGAGGGCGATCCGTCGGCGGCACCGTCGAACAGGCCCATCACGCCCTCGACGACCAGCACGTCGGCGTCCCCGGCGCCGGCGGCACGCGCCGCCAAAGGCCCGACGGCCTCGATGCCGCACAGCCAGGCGTCGAGGTTGCGGGGCGGCCGGCCGCAGGCCAGCGAGTGGTAGCCGGGGTCGATGAAGTCGGGTCCGACCTTGGCCGCCGCCGGCCGATGCCCGGCCGAGCGGAGGGCGGCGAGCAAGCCGGTGGCCACCGTGGTCTTGCCCGCCCCCGAGTGGGTGCCGGCCACCACCAATCGGGGCCCGAGCAACTGTGTGTCCAAGGGATTCTCAAGGTAGTGTCCGGACCGTCGTCGTCGGGAACCCGGTGTGAATCCGGGACGGTCCCGCCACTGTGATCGGCTGGCAGCCCAACCCGGGATGCCAGCCGGGAGTCAGGAACCGAGGTCGACGAGGATCTGTGGGCCCGAGTAGCGGGTCCGCTCCACGAGGATGGAGGTTGCCATGGACGAAATCACCGCACTCGCACCCGAGGGTCGACTCACGCTCCCGGTGCCGGGTTGGGCCCTATTGCTCGTCTTCGCGGCAACGCTGCTGTTCTGGGCGGTGACGATGGAGGGCGGCATGGTCTCCCACGCCCTGGGCCAGACGGGCGCGTTCCTCCATGAGCTGTTCCACGACGGCCGGCACCTGCTCGGCGTCCCCTGCCACTAGCGGCGACCCTTCCCCCGCCGTGAACCTCATCACCCGGTTCGACCCGGCGCGCCCGCGCTCGGTCGCCGTCGCCGCGGTGCTCGTCGGCCTCCTCGCCGGGCTGCTGGCTGCCCTGTTCCTGGAGGTGACGGGCGAGCCGTCGATCCAGGAGGCGATCAACATCGAGCAGGCCGCGGCCGACGCCGCCGGGCACCAAGCGGGCGCCGGGCCCGGCGAGCCCGAGATCGTCCCCCGGTCGGTGCAGCGGGGCGTGGGGCTGTTCGCCGCCTACGCGGTGACCGGTGTCGCCTTCGGCCTGCTGGTGGCGGTGGCGTTCTGGGTCATGCGGGGGGGCCAACCCGACCCCTTCCGGCGGGCGCTGGTGGCCGGCGCCATCCTGGCCGGGGCCGTCACCGTGGCTCCCTGGCTCAAGTACCCGCCCAACCCGCCGGCCGTCGGCGACCCCGACACGCTGGCCAAGCGTCAGGTCCTCTACGTGAGCCTGATCTGCCTGACGGCGCTGCTCGGCGCGGCCGCCGCCGCCCTGTCCACCCGGCTGCGCCGGGACGGCTGGCCGGCGCACCGCCGGGTCCTCACCCTTGTCGCGCTGGTCGTCGTGCCCCTCGGCGTCGCCTTCGCCCTGCTGCCACCGCCGCCCGACGCCATCACCGTCCCGGCCAACCTGCTGTGGCGCTTCCGGCTGGCTTCGCTGGGCGGGAACCTGCTGCTGTGGGGGGTCCTCACCCTCGGTTTCGGCGCCCTCACGGCCGAGGCTGCCGCTCGGGGCCGCACCTCGACCGCCGACACCTCGACAATCAGTACTCGATCCCCTTGAGCGCAGGGATCCCGGAGTCGTAGGCGTGCTTGACCTTGCGCATCTCGGTGACAGTGTCCGCAACCTCGATGAGCTCCTCCGGGGCGTTGCGGCCGGTGATCACCACGCTCGTCCGCTCCGCCCTGTCCCTCACCGCGGCGACAACCTCGTCCACCGGCACCCAGCCGTACTTCATCACGTAGGTCAGCTCGTCGAGGATGAGCAGGTCGTACTCCCCGCCGGCCAGCTTCTCGGCGGCCAGGCGCCACGCCTCCCGTCCGAGCTCGGCCGTCCGCTCGAGGTCGGTCGACTCCCACGTGAACCCGTCGCCCATGGTGTGCCACTCGATGTCGAGGTGGTCGGCCAGCTTGCGCTCGCCGGTCTTCCACTTGCCGCCCTTGACGAACTGCACGACGGCCACGTTCCAGCCTCGGCCCCAGCCCCGCACCATCACACCGAAGGCGGCCGACGACTTGCCCTTGCCGTGGCCGGTGTTGACGAGGACGAGAGACTTGGCACGGGCCATGTGGTCGACTCTAGGTCTCTGGCGTGAGGGGCGGACTCGTCGTCTGCGGGGCGACCAGCGACGCCGGCAAGTCGTGGATGGTGACGGGGCTGTGCCGACTGCTGGCCCGCCGGGGCGTCGGTGTGGCGCCGTTCAAGGGCCAGAACATGGCGCTGAACGCCGCCGTCACGGCTGACGGCGGGGAGATCGGCCACGCCCAGTGGGTGCAGGCGCTGGCCGCGGGCGTCGAGCCCGAGGTGGCCATGAACCCCGTGCTGCTGAAGCCGACGAGCGAGCGCACCAGCCAGGTCGTGGTCATGGGCGCGGCGGTGGGCGAGCAGTCGGCCCGGGACTACCACGACGGCAAGGACGGCCTCCGCCCCGTCGTGCTGGCGGCGCTGGCCGACCTGCGGAGCCGGTACGACGTGGTGATCTGCGAGGGCGCCGGCGGGGCGGCGGAGATCAACCTGCTGGCGCGCGACCTGGCCAACGTGCCGCTGGCGGCGGCGGCCGGCCTCCCGGCGGTGGTGGTGGGCGACATCGACCGCGGCGGCGTGTTCGCCTCGCTGCTCGGCACCGTCTCGTTGCTGCCCGACGACCTGCGGCCGTGGGTGCGGGGGTTCGTCGTCAACCGGTTCCGGGGCGATCCCTCGTTGCTGGGCGACGCCACCGGCGAGCTGGAACGCCGCACCGGCGTCCCCACCCTCGGCGTGGTCCCGATGGTGGCCGGCACCGACCTCGACGCCGAGGACTCGCTGGCCCTCGACCGCTGGGACACGGGTTCGCCCGCCGCGGTCGTCGACGTCGCCGCCATCCGCTTCCCCCACGTCGCCAACTTCGGCGACCTCGACCCGCTGCGGCTGGAGCCGGCGGTGGCGGTGCGCTGGGTGCGGTCGGCCGCCGCCCTGGGCCGCCCCGACCTGGTGGTGCTGCCGGGATCCAAGAGCACGCGGGCCGACCTGGACTGGTTCAGGGCGTCGGGCCTGGCCGCGGCGGTGGGGGCGAGCGGCGCGGCGGTCGTCGGGATCTGCGCCGGGGCCCAGATGGTCGGGTCCACGATCGCGGATCCCGACGGCGTCGAGGGCCCGCCCGGCGTCGTCGACGGGCTCGGTTGGCTGCCGCTGCGGACGGTGTTCGAGGGCGCCAAGGTCCTCGACCGCCCGGCGGGCGTTGCCGCGGCGGTGGGCGGCCCGGGCGCCGGGGAACGGGTGGCCGGCTACCGGATCCACTACGGACGGGTCACCGGCGGCGACGTGGAGCCGTGGCTGGTCGCCGACGACGGCACGCCGCTGGGCTGGTGCGAAGGCCGGGTGGCGGCGACCACGTTGCACGGCCTCTTCGAGTCCGACGGCCTCCGCGCCGCCATGCTGCGTTGGGCCACCGGTGCCGCCCTCCCTCAGTTGCCCGAGGTGAGGTTCGCCGACGCCCGGCAGGCCCGCTTCGACCGCATCGCCGACGTCCTGGAGGCGTCCCTCGACCTCGACCGCCTCTTCGCCCTGATCGAGGAGGGCGCCCCCTCCTCCGACCCCGACGTTCTGCTCGCGAAAATGCCACCTCCTGCCGGCAATTGCGCGAGCAGAAATCCGGCTGCGGCGGAGGACGCGCTCGGCGGCGTCAGCGCCCTCGTCCCCCACCTGCGCTGGCGGGTCGGCCCGCCCGCCGAGGGCGACCTGCTGGGTGCGGCGCTGGCGGCCGACCCTGACCGGCTGGCGGCCGAGGTGGCGGGCACCGCCGCCGGCAGGGGTAGCGACGACCCCGCGGTCCTGGCGTCCCTGTGGTGGCAGGCCTACTGCTATCGCGTGGCCGGCACCACCCTGGCCGCCTGGGTTGTCAGCGGCGCCGCCCCCGACCCGGCCGCGCCCGGCACCGGCGTCGGCCTGGCCCGAAGCCGGCCCTCGTCACTGCTGGTCGACCCCCGCGCGGCGGTGATCGACAACCTCGACCGCCTGGTGAGCCGCCTGTTCGACGACCACCTCGATCCGGTGGCCACGTCCCTGCGGGCCCGCCACGCCGTCGGCACCCGCCTGCTCCACGGCAACACCGCCGCCGGCGTCGCCTCCGCCCTGGGCGCCGTCGGCACGGCCGAGGGCGCGCCGCCGACGCTGCGCGACCGCGTCGACCAGGCCACCGCCGCCATCGCCCGCCCCGACGAACCCGACCTCGGCGCCTGGACCGGCTGGGACTACCGGCGCACCACCTGCTGCCTCTGGTTCAAGACGACGGCCGCCAAGGGCGCGATGTGCGAGGACTGCTCCCTGCGACCCGATCCCGAACCCCTGCGAACCTCGTGATCGTCGTCATCGCCAACAACGACCTCGACCTGCTGGCGCTGCGGGCGGCGGTGGAGTCCCTTCCCGACGGGTTCCCGCCGGTGCGGGCCTTCGGCGGCGTCGGCCTCGGCCCCGACACGCCGGTGCCCGACGTCGACGGCGCCCGGGCCGTCCTCGTCCGTCTCCTCAAGGGCCGCGCCGCATGGGAGCACCAGCTGGACGAGCTGCGCGAGCGGTGCCTCGCCACCGGCGCCGCCCTGCTGGCCTTCGGCGGCGAGGCCGGTGTCGACGCCGAGCTGACCGCCCTGTCCACCGTCCCGGGCGGGATCGTCACCGAAGCGTTCGCCTACCTGGCCCGCGGCGGCCCGGCCAACCTGGCCAACCTCCTGCGGTTCGTGGCCGACACCGTGCTGCTGGAGGGCTTCGGGTTCGAGCCGCCCCAGGACCTGCCCATGTCCGGCCTCGTACGACCGACGGCCGAGATCCCAGGCCGCCCCACCGTCGCCGTCGTCACCTACCGGGCCAACGTCCTGGCCGGCAACACCCTGCCGGTCGAGCAGCTGTGCGACGCAATCGAGGCGCGGGGCGCCAACGCCCGCGGCGTCTACTGCTACTCCCTGCGCAACGACCCGGCCTCGGTCGACCTCCTGCGCGGCGCCGACGTCGTGGTCACCACCACCTGGGCCGCCGGCGGCACCGTCCACGAGGGAGACGCCGTCACCGCCTCGAGCGACGGCGAGGGCTGGGCGTCGCCGCTCGACGCCCTCGACGTGCCCGTGCTCCAGGCGGTGGCGTCCACCGGCGACACCGCCACCTGGGCGCAGGCGACCACCGGCCTGTCGCCCCTCGACGTCGCCCTCGGCGTGGCCATCCCCGAGTTCGACGGCCGCATCATCGGCCCGCCCCTGTCCTTCAAGGAGATCGTCGACGACGGCGACCAGCTGGGCGTGGCCCTGGCCGCCCACCGGGCCGTCCCCGACCGGGTCGAGCGCATCGCCGGCCTCGCCACCCGCCTGGCCCGGCTCCGGCACCTGAACAACGCCGACAAGCGGGTCGCGCTCGTGCTCACCGCCTACCCCACCAAGCGCAGCCGCATCGGCAACGCCGTCGCCCTCGACACACCCCAGAGCCTGCTGCGGGTGCTCGACGCCCTGGCCCAGGCCGGCTACAAGCTCGACGAGGTGCCCGAGGACTCCGACGCCTTCATGGCCCGTCTGGCCGACGGCCTCACCTACGACCAGCCTCGGCTCTCCCCCGCCCAGCAGGCCATGGCCGTCGGACGGCTGCCGGTCGACGACTACGTCGAGTGGTTCGCCACCCTGCCGGCCGCGCTGCGCACACAGATCGAGGCCGACTGGGGCCCGGCGCCGGGCGACGTCTGCGTCCACGACGGCCACCTGGTGTTCGCCGGCGTCGACCTCGGCCACGTCGTCGTCGCCGTCCAGCCGCCCCGCGGCTTCGGCCAGGACCCGATCGGCACCTACCACGCCCCCGACCTGCCGCCCCCCCACCACTACCTGGCCTTCTACCGCTGGCTCGACGCCGGCTTCGGCGCCGACGCCCTCGTCCACATGGGCAAGCACGGCACCCTCGAGTGGCTGCCGGGCAAGGGCACCGGCCCGTCGTCGGCCTGCATCCCCGACGCCGCCCTCGGCGACCTCCCGCTGCTCTACCCGTTCGTCGTCAACGACCCCGGCGAGGGGGCGCAGGCCAAGCGCCGCACCCACGCCGTCGTCGTCGACCACCTGCCCCCGCCCATGACCCGGGCCGAGACCTACGACGAGCTGACCCGGGTCGAGCGGCTGCTGGACGAGCACGCCAAGATCGAGTCGCTCGACCCGTCCAAGCTGCCCGCCATCCGCGGCCAGCTGTGGGACCTGCTGGTCACCTCCGAGCTGGCCAGCGACCTGGGCGTCGAGACCATGCCCGACCCCGACGACTTCTCCGGGATGATCCAGCACGTCGACGGCTACCTGTGCGCCCTCAAGGACGCCCAGATCCGCGGCGGGCTCCACATCCTCGGCGAGGCGCCGGTGGACGAGGCGCTGGTCGACTCGATCCTGGCCATCACCCGCCAGCCCCAGGGCACCGTGCCGTCGCTGCGGGCCACCGTCGCCGCCGAGCTGGGCGTCGACCTCGACCACGCCGGCACCGCGGAGGTCGACAGGGTGGAGGCCGAAGCGCTCTGCCGGGTGAAGGCAGCGCTCTCGGGAACGCCCACCTCCGACGACCCCACCCTCACGTGGATCACGTCGACGCTGGTCCCGGCCCTACGGCGCACGCCCGACGAGCTCGGCAACCTCCTCGCCGGCCTCGACGGCCGGCACGTCCCGGCCGGGCCCAGCGGCGCGCCCACCCGCGGCGGCGCCCACGTGCTGCCCACCGGCCGCAACTTCTACTCCGTCGACCCCAAGGCCATCCCGTCCCCCCTGGCGTGGGACGTCGGCGTGGCCCTCGCCGACCGGCTCGTCGAGCGCCACCTGGCCGAGACCGGCGAGCACCCCCGCACCGTGGGGCTTGTCGTCTGGGGCACCGCCAACATGCGCACCCAGGGCGACGACGTGGCCGAGGCGCTGGCCCTGCTCGGCGTGCGACCCGTCTGGCACCCGCACTCCGGCCGGGTCGAGGGCCTCGAGGTGATGAGCGTCGAGGAGCTGGGTCGCCCGCGGGTCGACGTCACCGTCCGCATCTCGGGCTTCTTCCGCGACGCCTTCCCCGGCGTGGTGGCCATGCTCGACGACGCCGTCGGACTGGTGGCCGCCCGCGACGACGAGCCCGCCGCCGTCAACCCGATCCGGGCCGCCGGCACCGACGACGCCCGCGTCTTCGGGCCCGGGCCGGGGTCGTATGGTTCGGGCATCTGGCAGGCCATCGAGAACCGCTCGTGGCGCACCCGGTCGGACCTGGCCGAGGTGTACCTGGCGTGGAGCGGCTTCGCCTACCGGCGCGACGGCTTCGGCGTGGCCGCCCCCGACCAGGTGCGGCGCCGGTTCGCCGCCATCGACGTCGCCGTCAAGAACCAGGACAACCGCGAGCACGACATCTTCGACGGCGACGACTACTTCCAGGACCACGGCGGCATGGTGGCGGCGGCGGCCGAGCTGTCCGGGCGCGAGCCGAGGGCCTGGTTCGGCGACTCGGCCGACCCGTCCCGGCCGAAGGTGCGGTCGCTGGCCGAGGAGGCGGCCCGGGTGGTGCGCACGAGGGTCCTCAACCCCAAGTGGTTGTCGGCCATGCGCCGCCACGGCTACAAGGGCGCCTTCGAGGTGGCCGCCACGGTCGACTACCTGTTCGGCTACGACGCCACCGCCGGCGTGGTCGAGGACTGGATGTACGAGCGGGTCACCCAGGCCTACGTCGGCGACCCCGAGATGCGCGAGTTCTACGAGCGGTCCAACCCGTGGGCCCTCCGCAGCATCTGCGAGCGGCTGCTGGAGGCCAACGAACGGGACCTGTGGTCGGCCAGCCCCGCCGCCCTCGACACCCTGCGCGACGGGCTGCTGGCCGCCGAGGGCAGCGAGGAGCGCCGGACGTGAGCGAAACCCGGCGAACTGGTGACACACAACCGCGCCAGGAACAGCTGAGTGTCACCAGTTCGCTTGGGGTGAGCTTCCCGATCACCGCCGTCGTCGGGGCCGACGACGCCAAGCTGGCGCTGGCCCTGGCCGCCATCGACCGCACCATCGGCGGCGTCCTGCTGCGGGGCGACAAGGGGTCGGCCAAGTCGACGCTGGCGAGGGGGCTGGCCGCCCTGCTGCCCGGCGGGGGGCCGTTCGTCGAGCTGCCGCTGGGGGCCACCGAGGAGCGGGTGGTCGGCTCGCTCGACCTGCGGGCGGCGCTGACCGGCGGCGAGGTCAGGTTCCAGCCCGGGCTGCTGGCCGCGGCCCACGGCGGGGTGCTCTACGTCGACGAGGTCAACCTGCTGGCCGACCACCTGGTCGACGCCCTCCTCGACGCAGCCGCGTCCGGCGTCAACCGGGTCGAGCGCGACGGCGTGTCCCACACCCACCCGGCGAGGTTCCTGCTGGTCGGGTCCATGAATCCCGAGGAGGGCGACCTCCGGCCCCAGCTTCTCGACCGCTTCGGGCTGGCCGTCGACGTCCGCAGCCCCGTCGACCCCGCCACCCGGGCCGAGGTCGTGCGTCGCCGCATGGCCTTCGACGCCGACCCTGCCGCCTTCGCCGCCGTCTGGTCCGAGCGCGAGGCCGAGCTGGTGGCG
Source organism: uncultured Acidimicrobiia bacterium (assembly GCA_963825765.1). Taxonomy (GTDB): domain Bacteria; phylum Actinomycetota; class Acidimicrobiia; order Acidimicrobiales; family AC-14; genus CAWGUU01. The sequence goes on along the minus strand of CAWGUU010000009.1, from coordinate 128,850 downwards.
TGGCTGGCCGCCACCGTCCCGGCCACGCTCGACGACGAGCTGCTGGAGGCGGCCTGCGCGGCCTGCGTCGGCGCCGGCGCCGAGAGCCTGCGGGCCGACATCGTGCTGGCCCGCGCCGCCGCCGCCCACGCCGGCTGGTGCCGGCGGCCCGCCACCACCGCCGAGGACGTCCGCGCCGTCGCCCGCCTGGTGCTCTCCCACCGCCAGCGCCGCCAACCCCTCGACGACCCCGCCGCCGGATCGGCCGCCATCGAATCCGCCCTCGACGCCACACTGGATGGGGCCCCGCAGGAGCCGCCGGCGGACGGCGCGCAGGCGGAGCAGGAGGACCGGGTGGCCCCGCCGGGCGAGGTGGCGCCGGTCGTCACCCTCATCGCGCCAAGGACGCAGGGCGGCGGCATCGGCGGTCGTCGCTCGGTCGTGCGCGACGCCGACAGCGGCCGCACCGTCGGCGCGCGGGTGCCGAACGGCGCCGTCGACCGGGTGGCCGTGGTGCCGACACTCCAGGCCGCCGCCGCCCGCCGGGCCGCGACGGCAACCGCCCCGGCCGGAACCGCCGGTACCGAGGACGTTCCCGCTTTCACCGAGGCCGACCTCCGCGAACCGGTGAGGGAGTCCCGCACCGGCAACCTCGTCATCCTGGCCGTCGACGCCTCGGGATCGATGGGGATGGACGACCGCATGGCCGCGGTGAAAGGCGCCCTGCTCGGCCTGCTGGTCGACGCCTACCAGCGCCGGGACCGGGTCGCCCTCGTCACCTTCCGCGGCTCGGGCGCCGAGGTCGTGCTGCGCCCCACGGGCAGCGTGGAGGTGGCCCGGACCAGGTTGGAGACGCTGGCCACCGGCGGCGAGACGCCCCTCGCCGAGGGCATCCGCGCCGCCGCCGACCTGGCCCGCCGCTCGGCCACGCCCGAGCTCCGACCGCTGCTGGTGCTCGTCACCGACGGCAGGGCCACCGGCAGCCAGGCCGACACGGGCCACGACCCCACCGTCGCCGCCCTGGTCGAGGCCGCGGCGGTCGCCCACGAGCGGCTCCCGGCGGTCGTCGTCGACGTCGAGCAGCCCGACGGCCCCCGCCTGGGCCTGGCCGCCAACCTGGCCCTGGCCATGGACGCCCGCCACATCCCCCTACCCGCCCTCACCGCCGGCCGCCTGGAGGCCGCGCTCCGCAGCCTCTGACCGCCGGCGACGTCTGTCGCCGGAACCGGCCGGGAGCGGCGCGGGATGAGCGAGTGGCGCGACGAGGCCCTGGTGCGGGCGACGTCCCCCGAGGAGGAGGCGGTCAGGATCGGGACGAACCCGGCCGGCCTCGGGCGCGGCTCCGACGGCTACCTCGACGGCTAGGCCCGGTAGTGGCCGACGCGGACGACGACGAGGTCGAGGCGCTCTACCGCGGCCTGCTCGACCGCTGGAACGACGGCGACGCCGCCGGCTACGGCGACCTCTCTTCACCGCCGACAGCAGCATCGTCGGCTTCGACGGCAGCTGCGTCGAGACACCGGCGGGTATCACCGAGCACCTGACGTCGATCTTCGCCGACCACCGCACCGCCACCTACGTGGCCACGGTCCGCGAGGTCCGGCACCTCGCCGAGGGCGTCGCCCTCCTGCGGGCCGTGGCCGGCCTGGTCCCCCCGGGCGGGTCCGACCTCAACCCCGACGCCAACGCCGTCCAGGCCCTCGTCGCCGTCCGCACCGCAGACGGCTGGCGGGTCGCCCACTTCCAGAACACCCCGGCGGCGTTCCACGGCCGGCCCGAGGAGGCCGACGCCCTCACCGCCGAGCTGCGGGACGTACTCGAGGCCAGGTAGCCCAGCTTCGATGTAACCGAAAGCTCGGATTTCTCGGTGTGGGTGTCGGTTCCGGCGAGCGCCGTTCGTAGACAGGGTGAGGGCCGGAACGAGCCGGTCCCGGACCCCGAGGAGCTCCGATGACCGCCACCTACACCCCCATCCCCTCCACGACCGACACCTGCACCGAGCCGGCACCGCGCACCGCCCGTCCCGAGAAGCTGTGGCGCACCGGCATGACCGCCGGCGTCGTGGCCGCCGCCGCCACCGTTGCCGTCGCCTCCGGCGCTCACGCCGCCGGTGTGTCCCTCGAGACCGCGCCCGGCGAGGCCATCCCCGTGCTCGGCTTCGGCCAGCTCACCCTGATGTGCACCGTCGTCGGCGTGCTGATCGCCCGCACCATCGGGCGCCGGGCCCGCCGGCCCCGCTCCACGTTCGTCAGGACCACCATCGTCCTCACCGCCCTGTCCCTTGTCCCGGACGTGATGCTGTCGGCCAGCGGCGCCACCAAGATCACGCTGGTGCTCACCCACGTGGTCGCCGCTGCCATCGTCATCCCCGCCCTGGCCTCCCGCCTGTCCGAGCGGGGCACCCGCTGAGCCGGGTCAGCGGCCCCGGGACCTGCCGGACGAGGCCTTGGCCTTCCGCTTCCGGCCCAGCCGGTTCACCACCCAGGCGATCAGCCCGCCAAGGAGAAGGACGCCGAGCCCCGGGCGGCCGGCGTCCTTCTCCGCGGCGGGCTGATCGACCGCAGCCGCCTCCCGGACCTCGGCGACATTGCCACCGGCCCGGATCGCATCCTTCTCCTCCTCGAGATGCTCGGCCGCGGTCAGGTCGTGGCAGAGCTTGAAGGCCAACCAGGCGGCCAGCGGGGGCAGGACGAGCAGGAGCACGCGCAGCGTCCACATCACCGTCGGTACCGGGAGGCCGAACTTCTGGGCGGCCAGGTCCTGGGCGCCGGCGACGAACAGGACGACGTAGAAGGTGAGGGCGCCGACGCCGATGGCGGTCCGCACCGGCCGGTGCCGGGGCCGGTCGAGTAGGTGGTGGGGCCCACGGTCGCGGGTGACCCGGGCCTCGAGGAACGGCCAGGCGTACAGCAGCCCGAACGTCACGCCGGGGAACACCACCGCTGGGAGAAACAGCTCGGACACGGTGTAGCCGAACACGTGGAGCCGCCACGCCGGGAAGAGCCGCAGCGCCCCCTCGATCCAGCCCATGTACCAGTCCGGCTGGGAGGCCGTGGTGACCGCCGACGGCTCGAACGGGCCGTAGAGCCAGATGGGGTTGATCTGGGCGACCCCCCCCAGGACGGCGATCACCGCGAACACGCCGGCGAACAGGCCGATGGAGCGGGCCGCGTAGGTCGGCCACAGGCGGGAGCCCTCGATGTTGTCCTCGGTGCGGCCGGGCCCCGGGAACTGGGTGTGCTTCTGCCGCCACAGGATCGCCAGGTGGGCCCCGAGCAGGCCCACGATGACCGCCGGCACGAACAGGACGTGGAGCACGAACAGGCGGGAGATGATGTCGTGCGAGGGGAACTCGCCGCCGAAGAGCAGGAACGCGGCCCACGTGCCGATGACGGGGACGGCCAGGGCGATCGAGTAGGCGATGCGCAGGCCGGTGCCCGACAGCAGGTCGTCGGGCAGCGAGTACCCGCTGAACCCGTTGAAGATGGCGAGCGCCAGCAGGGTCACCCCGATGATCCAGTTCAGCTCGCGGGGACGGCGGAAGGCGCCGGTGAAGAAGATCCGGCACAGGTGGGCCACGATGGCGGCCACGAAGATCAGCGCCGCCCAGTGGTGCATCTGGCGGAACACCAGGCCGGCTCGGACGTCGAAGCTCAGGTGGACTGTCGACCGGAAGGCGTCCGACATGGTCAGCCCGTTCAGGGGTCCGTAGCTGCCGTCGTAGGTCACCACGTTGGCGCTCGGGCTGAAGAAGAAGGTCAGGTAGGTGCCGGTCAGCAGCAGGACGACGAAGCAGTAGAGGGCGACCTCGCCCAGCATGAACGACCAGTTGTCCGGGAAGATCTTGTTCAGAGCGCTACGGGCGAACCTGGAGGCGCCGAGGCGGGAGTCGACCCATCGGAACGCCCGGTCGAACACGGCCACCTACCCGAGCTGCTCGAGGTAGGTGGCGATGTCGCGGGCTTGGTCGGGGGTGATGCCGAGGTCGGGCATGTCGGTGTTGGGCTCGACACCCTTCGGGTCCATGAGCCAGCGCACGAGGTTCTCCGGGGTGTTGCCCAGCTGGCCGGCAATGATCTGGCGCCGGCCGAACCTGATGAGAGGAGGCCCGACCAGGCCGTCCGCCCCCTTGATCCCGGGGATCTCGTGGCACGAGCCGCAGCCGAGCTTGGTGATCAGCTCCTTGCCGACCTCCGCGCTCCCGCCGGGCACCACCCGGATCGGCACGAAGTCGTCACCGCCGCAGGCTCCGGCGGCCAGCACCGCGACCAGCGCCACGACGAGGCCAGCCCGTCTCGTGCTCATCGGTGCACCACGCCTTCGGCTGGCGCACCGATGAGATCCGTGACATCCGGCCTTCGGCCGGACGAAGCGCGCCACATTGGTTCGCTCGCCTCTGGCTCGCTCACGGCTCGGCTCCGACGGCTGTCGGAGATCGACGGTCGGCCGCCGCGATGTCAGTGTCGTCGGCCGCCAGCCACAGCCCGAACACGACGCCGGCGGCCACGACGTAGAGCGTCCCGGCGAACCCCCACATCACGACCCCGGCCAGCTGCTGGTCCTCCAGCGACGGGTACGCCGGGTACCAGGCCCGGGGGGCCAGGGTGAGGGCGGCGCCGAGGGCGGTGCCGGGCAGGGCCGCCACGAACATTGCCACCACGCCGGCGCCCCGTCGACCGGCCACCGCCGCGGCCAGGGCGCCCCAGAACAGCAGCCCCGCGCCGAGGAAGCTCAGGTGCTCGACGGCGTGGACGGGCGTGAAGTCCAGCGCCGCCTCGTACAGGACAGGGGCGTGCCACGCCCACATCACCGCCGTCTGGACGACCACCGCGGCCGCCATCCACGCCGGCCACCACCGGGAGCACGCGGACGACCTGACCAGCGCCCACCCGTGGGCGGCCGTGTCGCGGACGGCCCGCGGCAGCCCGGCCAGCAGGGTCGGCACCGGCGCGGCGGCCACCAGCAGGGCGGAACCCACGACCAGGAGCAGGACGTGCTGCACCATGTGGGCGGTGAGGCTGGTGTGGGCCATCCCGTCGAGGGGCGAGACGAGGGCGACGGCCACAGTGGCCAGCCCCGCCCCGAACAGGCAGGGCCGCCACCACTGCCGGCCGAGCGGCCCCGCAGTGCGAACTGGTGACGCAGGACCGCGCCACACGCGGTTCTGTGTCACCAGTTGCTGGGGGGGCGCGGCGGTCGCCGTCCGGCGCCAGCCGGCCCAGTAGCAGCCGCCGGCGGCCAGCACCATGACGGCGGGGCCGGGGTCAGCCACAGCGCCGAGCCTCCAGGAGGACCGCGTAGAGCCCCTCCAGGGCGATGAGCAGGAAGTTCACCCCGCCGATGAGCAATCCCAGCTGGCCCAGGAACACGGTCCGCTCCCCGCCGTTCCCGCCACCGCCACCGTCGGCGTCCGCCTTCCGGCCCTGGCGGACGAGCCGCAGCGAGAGGGCCATGGCCACCGCCGTCATGGCCAGCGTCACGAGGGTGGTGACGTGCATGATCCACTCGTAGCCACCGGCGTTGCAGGTGAACTGCACGACGCTGGTGAGCACAAGCAGGTGGATGGTCCAGGCCCCGATGCCGCCCAGCACGGCGTACCAGACCGTCACCCCCGACTTGATGGCCGAGACGATGCTGTGCGACCGGCGGGCGGTCTCGGAGGACGGAAGCGCGCTCACAGCCAGTGCACCGAGAGGAAGAGGGCCGGGAACACGAGCAGCCAGATCCCGTCGACGAAGTGCCAGTACAGGGAGAACACCTCGGCGCTGGCGTGGCGGCCGCGGTCGTAGCGCCCCAGCCACGCCTTGGCCTGGATGGCGACGCTGATGGCCAGGCCCACGAACACGTGCCAGGCATGGAGCCCGACGATCGTGTAGTAGATCGAGCCGTAGGCGTTGTCCCGCCACCCGAAGGTCAGCTCCTCGAAGTCGTACAAGGTGAAGAGCAGGAACGACAGCCCCATCACGAAGCTGATCGCCATCCCGATCTTGAACCGGCCGATCAGACCCTTGCGGATCGACGCCTCGGCCCAGAAGATCGGGATGCTGCTGCCCCACAGGACGAAGCTGAACGGCAGGGCCAGCTCGAGCTTCGGCGCCTCGATCCCTCCCAGCGGCCACTCGGTGGACGACGCCCGCAGGAAGAAGTACGAGGCCAGCAGGATGGCGAACACCATCCCCTCGGTCATGATCAGCACGGCCATGCCCCACCAGGCGGTGCCGTAGCTCCGCCGGGTGGACGGTCGGATGGGGCCGGCGACGCCGTCGACGCCGCCCACAGGGACCGTCGTCGCCGTCACGTCAGGTCCTCCTCGGTGCGCCACGCCCACCACACCAGTGCGACGACGGCCACGCCGGCGCCGGCGACGGCCACCGCCGCGGCGTTGACGAGCAGCCCCAGGAACAGCACGGCCAGGCCGCCGGCCACCCCGAGCGGCAGGTACGTCTCTTGGGGGATGGCGAGGTTGCCCTCGGGACGGGTGTCGATCCCGCTGGTGACCGGCGTCTCCCGCTCGACGGCCCCCTCCGGCCCCAGGCCGCGGGTCTCCTGCTCGTCGCCGGACTCGGCATAGGGCAGCGGCTTCTGGTCCCACAGCGGGTGGGCGCTGGCCACCACCGGGATGGCGGCGAAGTTGTACTCGGGCGGGGGCGACGTGGTCGACCACTCCAGGCTGTCGGCGTCCCACGGGTCGTCGCCCGCCTTCCGGCCCTTCCACCTGCTCCACAGGAAGTTCACGAGGGTGATGCCGGTGCCCAGGCCGAAGACCAGGGAGCCGAGGCTGACCATCACGTTGAGCCCTTCCCAGCCCAGCCCGTCCCGGTACGTGTAGACCCGCCGGGGCATGCCCAGGAACCCGAGGATGTGCATGGGGAAGAAGGTGATGTTGAACCCCACGAACATCACCCAGAAGCTGATCTTGCCGAGGCGCTCGCTCAGCATCCGCCCCGTCATCTTCGGCACCCAGTAGTAGATGGCCCCGAAGATCGGGAACACCACCGCCCCGTTGAGCACGTAGTGGAAGTGGGCCACCACGAAGTAGCTGTCGGTGACCTGCCAGTCGAACGGCAGCACCGCCACCATCACCCCGGTGATCCCGCCCAGCAGGAAGATGAGCAGGAAGCCGACGGCGAACAGCATGGGCGTGGTCAGGCGCACCCTCCCCTTCCACATCGTCGCGATCCACGCGAAGAACTGGACGCCGCTGGGGATGGCGATGATAAGGCTGACGGCCGAGAAGAAGGCCATGGCCAGCGCCGGCATGCCGGTGGCGAACATGTGGTGCACCCACACGCCGAAGCTGATGAACCCGATGGTGACGAGCGACGCCGCCACCCACAGGTAGCCGGCCAGCGGCCGGCGGGAGAACACCGGGATGATCTGGCTGATCATGCCGGTGGCCGGCACGAACAGGATGTAGACCTCGGGATGGCCCCAGAACCAGAAGAGGTGCTGGTAGAGCAGGGTGCTGCCCCCCAGCTCGGGCACGAAGAACGACGTTCCGAACAGCCGGTCGAGCTCGAGCAGCCCCGCCGCCAGCGTCACCGCCGGCACCGCGAAGATGGCCATGAACGAGAACACGAGCATCGACCACACGAACATCGGCATCCGCTGCACCGACATCCCCGGAGCCCGCAGCTTGAAGATGGTGACGATGAAGTTGATCGACCCCACAGTGGTGGACAGGCCCACGAAGACCACGCCGAGGCCCCAGAAGTCCATGTTGAGCCCGGGCGAGAACGCCTTGTTCACCAGGGGCGGGTAGGCGAACCAGCCGCCGTCGGGCATCTTCCCCACGAAGAAGCTGAGGTACATGAAGATCCCGCCGAACAGGAAGATCCAGTAGCTGAAGGCGTTCAGACGGGGGAACGCCATGTCCCGGGTGCCGAGCTGGAGCGGGATGAGGTAGTTGCCGAAGCCGGCCAGCACCGGCGTGTTGAACAGGAAGATCATGGTCGTGCCGTGCATCGTCATCAGCTCGTTGTAGAGCTCGGGCCCGACCACCTGGCCTTCGGGGCCGGTCAGCTGCGCCCGCATCATCAACGCGGTGAGGCCGGCCACGAAGAAGAAGAAGAACGACGTGTAGATGTAGCGCATGCCGATGCGCTTGTGGTCGACGGTGGAGAAGAAGCCGGGCAGCCCCGGCGCGTCCTCCCAGAGGGTCTCCAGGTCCTTTCCGGACGGCGTGCCGCTGCGGCCTTCCTCCTCGACGATGGTCACCGGAGGCTCTCCAGGTAGGTGACGAGGGCGTCGATCTCGTCCGGCTCCAGGCTGATCGGTGGCATGAGGTTCCCCGGCTTGATGGGCTGGGAGTTGCTGATCCAGCCGGCCAGGTTGGCCGGCGTGTTCTCCACGGTGATCGACCCGATCCACTGCCGGCTGCCGAAGTCGGAGAGGTCGGGGCCCAGCGTGCCGGAAGCCTCGGTGCGGCGGATGGTGTGGCAGCCGGCGCACGGCTCGCGCATGAACACCCGCTGGCCCTCGGCCGCCTTCTCCGACGTGGGGCCGGTGCCGGCGCCGGTGCGACGGGCCACCCACCGTTCGAAGTCGGCAGGTGTATCGGCGATGACGAGGAAGCCCATCCGGGCATGGAGGTCGCCGCAGTACTCGGCGCACGCGCCCAGGTACGTCCCCGCGTCCGACGCCTCGAAGCGCAGGTGGTTGGTCTGGCCCGGGATGGCGTCGACCTTGCCGGCGAGCTGCGGCACCCAGAAGCTGTGGATGACGTTGTCGGACCGGAGCACCACGTCGATCGGCCGGCCCGCCGGGATGTGGATCTCGTTGGCGGTGACCACCCCCGTGTCCGGGTATTCGACGTCCCACCACCAGCGCTTGGCCGTCACCTCGATCTGCAGCTCGTCCCTCTCGGGCTTCCGCAGGTCCTTGGTGGTGGTGACGGTCACCACCGCCAGGACGGCGAGGATGGCGACCGGGGCGACGATCCCGCCGGCCCAGATGAACGCCGACTCGCCCCCCCGGCCCTCCCCGGTGGCCACGCCCTCGGTGTCGGGGCCCCGGCGTCCCTTGAGGATGGCGACCACGACCAGCCCGGCGACCACGACGTAGACGACGGCGGCCATGGCGAACATCAGCCACCACACGCCGGCCACGTGCCGGGCCTCGGGGCCATGGTGGTCGAGCATCGACGGGGAGCCGTCGCCGCAGGCGGACAGGGTCACGGCCAGGACCACGCCGCCGACCACAGCCGCCGCCACCTGCCGCCGGCCCCTCACGTGCGCCGCCAGAAGACGGGGCCGACCGGCTCGGAGAAGTCGCCGCTGGCGACCAGGAACCCACCCGCGTCGATGCGCAGCGGCAGCTGGGGCAGGGGCGCAGCGGCGGGCCCGAACGTGGGCCGGGCCTGGCGTAGGACGTCGAAGCTCGACTGGTGGCACGGGCACAGCAGCTCGTGGCTCTCGGGCTGGTAGAGGCCCACCGGGCAGCCGGCGTGGGTGCACACCTTGGAGTAGGCGACGAACCCCTCGGGTGCCCAGTCCTCCCGACCCGGCGCCGCCGTCACCAGGCCCGGCGCCACCCGCACCAGCACCGCCTGGCCGTCGGCGGACCCGGGGAAGCCGTCCGGGTAGACCGTCACCAGCCCGTCCAGCGGCACCTCATCGGTCCGCACCGGGCGGCCGTCCTCGGTGACCAGCCTGAGCCCGTTCCGCCACGGCGTCTCCTCCAGCGACCTTCCCGGGCTGGGGCCGAGGGAGCGGATCGGGAACAGGGCGGCGGCGCCAAGACCCGCGACGGCGAGGCCGAGGGTCCGCAGGATCAGCTTGCGCCGGCTGAGCATGCCGCCGCGCTCGACGTCGGCCTCCACCTCCTCCAGGTCGTCCTCGCCGCTGGTGGGGTCGTGGCGGTCGTCGACGAAGGGGCCGCGGGGCATCAGGTGGTTGGCCCACATGACGAACCCGACGGCGATGCCGGCCAGGGCCAGGCCCAGCAGGAGTCCCTCCAGCTGGGGGTTTCCACCGCGCAGGTAGACGATGGCGAGCCCCACCGCACTCGCCGCGCAGATGAGGAACGACACCGCCACCCGGCGCTCGGCCCGCCGTTCCTCGGCGATGGTCTCCCCGGTGCCCTCGGGGTCCGTCACGGGTCGCACCTCGGCGCTCACCCGCGCTCGCCGATCCAGCGGAGGAAGACCATCAGACCGGCCAGGGCGAGCAGGGCCATCCCGCCCTCGGCCACTGGCCCGAGGTGCCACAGGGCCCGCCCGCCGCGGTCGCTCACGACGTTGAGGTGGCGGACGTAGGCCACCACCGACGACATCTGCTCGTCGGTCAGCGCCGCCTCCCCGAACGCGGGCATCTGCCCCGGTCCCAGCCGGATGGCCTCGGCGATCTGGGTGGGCGTGGCCGCGTGCAGGGAAGGGGCGTCGACGTGGAGGAGGGCGCCACCGTCGCCGGCCCAGGCGTGGCAGGCGGCGCACTGGAGGCGGAACAGCTTGCCGCCCTCGGCCAGGTCACCCTCGCCGACCACCGGGATGCGGGGACCGGTGCCGCCCGTGATGCCGTCGACGTAGGCGACCAGGGCGGCGATCGTCTGCGCCGGGTAGGCCGGCCGGTGCCGCTTCACCGCCTCGGTCAGCTCGGCCACGCCCTGGTTCGGCAGCGGCTGGAGCGGGTGCCCGGGCTCAGGCGCACGCCCCACCGGCGCGATAGGCATGCGGCCGGTGGTGAGCTGGTAGTCGAGCGACGCCCGCCCGACACCCACGAGGGTCGGTCCCCGGTTCGTGCCGCGCCCGTCGTCACCGTGGCACACCGCGCAGTCCGAGAGGTAGACCTGGCGGGCTCCTGCGGCGTCGGGCCCGGTCTGGGCGGACACCGGCTGGCGCGGCCAGAAGGCGATGATGCCGACGGCGGTGGAGAGGAGGAGGCCGGCCAGCAGCGCTCGGCGGTGGGCGGCGGGACCGGGCTGGCTCGGCGGGTCGGTCAGGACTCGCCTCGAACCGTCCAGCACCGGGCCCCCTGTCACCTGGCGAGACTGGGAAACCGGTCGGGCCGAGAGGGGCGGCGATCGGTCACGAGCCGTCCGGTGGAACCAGGCGGGGGGCAGATGCCCGATCCCTACCCACGGCGGGTGAGTCTAACTACGGTCCTGGACGAGCTGGTAGGTCAGGTGGGTCGCCGTCGTCGAGACGCGGACGGATCGCTGCACGAGCTCGCGCCGTCCGGCCCCCGCGAACAGCGGCGTGCCGGCCCCGAGGATGATCGGGGCCAGATGCAGGCGCAGCTCGTCGACAAGGCCCTGGTCGACGCACTGCCGGACCACCTCGCCGCCACCCATCACGACCACGTCCTTCGACCCCGCCGCGGTCCGGGCGCGGGCGACCGCCGCCGCCACCCCGTCCGTCACGAAGGTGAAGTCCAGGCCGAGCCGGACGCTGTCGGGGGGCGAGTGCGTGACGACGAAGAACGACGGCGTTCCGACGAGGCCGGCGCCGTAGCCCATCTCGTCGTTCCAGCCGAGAGGCCCGTCGACGATGTCGAAGAGGCGACGGCCCATCACCACCGCGCCCGTGCCCTCGGTCGCCGCCCGAAGCACCTCGACGTCGACCGCGTCGTCGCTCTCCACCGCCCACGTGTGCAGCGGCTCGCCGCCCCTACCCAGGCCGTGGTCCACGTCGGGGTCGGGCCCGGTCACGAACCCGTCGAGCGACATGGATATGTCGGCGATGACCTTCGTCACGGGCTTCCTCCTCGTCCGAGGACCGAAAGGTCCTCGCCTCGATCGACACCGTCGACCGCACGTGGAGCTGCGTGACCTTCGATACACGAACCCACATGCTCGCCGGGGAGACCGGCGCGTACTAGGGGCAGCCGCGGCGAGCTCACTGTTGGCGGCGGGCTGGAGCCATGTGGTCGTAGATCTCCAGGTGACGCCGGGCCGTCGCCTCCCAGGTGTATCGAGCGGCCACCTCCCGCCCCCCCGCCGCCACGCGGGCGCGGAGCGCGGCGTCGGCCATCAGCGTCGCCATCGCCCCCGCCAAGCGGTCGACGTCGGCCGGCGGCACCAGCAGGGCGTCGCGGCCGTCGGTGAGGTACTCGCGGAACACCGGGATGTCGGTGGCCAAGACCGGCAGCCCTGCGCTCATGGCCTCCAGCACGGCCAGGCCCCAGCCCTCCTCGAGCGACGGGAAGGCGAGGGCGTCGGCCGCGCCGTACCAGGCGGGCAGCTCGTCGTCGGGGACGGTGCCGAGCAGCACGACGTCGCGGCCCAGCTCCAGCCCGAGGTCGCCCAACCCGGCCAATGCGGCGTCCCGGTAGGCGCGGTGGTCCTGAAAGGAGTGCCCGCCGACGACCGCCAACACAGGCCGCGGCCCGACGGTCGCCAGCCCGACCAGCGCAGACATGGCGGCCAGCAGGTGGACGCTGCCTTTCCGGGGCTCGATGCCCCCGACGGCCAGGAACACGAAGCGGCCGTCGTCGGCGCCGATCCTGCGGCGCAGCGCGGCCCGGTCCTCGGGCGACACGGGCCCGAACCGGTCGCGGTCGACACCGTTGTAGACGACCTCGGCCTCGACCCCGTACTCGTCGCGCAGCCTCGCCTGCCAGTGCCGGCTCACGACCAGCACCAGGTCGGGCTCCAGGATGGCTTGGCGCTGACAGTCGATCAGGGCGGGCGTGGTGAAGTCGTCGACGTGGTGCACCGTGCGCACGACGGGGATGCCCCCCACCCGCACCGCGGCCCGCGCCGCCAGGCAGTCCTGGGCGTGGAAGACGTCGACGTCGGCGGCCAGCGACGCCAGGCCCGCCGCCAGCGCGTCCACCGACCGGAACACCTTGTCCTCGTGGGATTCCGCCCACGTGACCGCCGGCCATATGGTGCACGGCGTCTTCACCGGGCGGAAGAAGCCGGCGGCGGGGTCGCCGAGGGCCGCCACGGTGACGTCGGCGCCGAGGTCGAGCAGGGCCTCGGCCAACGCGAGGGTGTGAACCGTCCCGCCGCGGGGCTTGGTCGAGTGCGCCACGAGCGCGACCCGCGGCGTCACAGGCGCGTGGTTACGAGGCTCGGCCGGCGCAGGGCGATGGCGGCCGCGGCCAGCGACGCCCGGGCCGCGGTGGCGGTCACCACGCACCCGGCCTCCAACAGCGCCGCCCGCTGGCGGTCCCAGCCCTGGGGGTCGCCGTCGGTCCCGAGCACGTAGGCCACGACCTGCGGGCCGGCGCCGCCGGCGACGATGTCGGCGCACACCGGCCCCAGCTCGCCCGCCGGGTCGGGGTGTGACCCGTGGCCCAGCACCACGTCGAGGAGCACGACGGCCACGTCGTCCTCCTCCCCCGCCTCGCGCATGAACTCGATGCGGGCCTCGGGGTCGATCATGGGGTGCGGGCGGCCCTTGGTGTACTCCTCCTCGCCCAGGTCGAGGCACACGTGGCTGCCGTCCGGCGCCGGCACGCCGTACCGCTTGTCGAGCGGCGTGTTCGACCACACCGGCCCCAACAGCTCGGAGAGGATCACCAGCGACTCGTAGCAGAGGGTGCCGCCCGAGAACAGTCCCCGCACGAGTGTGCGGCCCTCTCCCAGCCGGCTGCACGCGGCCTCGACCGCCTCGGCCAGGCCCTCGGTGACGTCCGGCAGCTCCAGGCCGAGGACGTCGAGCGTCCGCAGGACCCCCTCCTCCAGCGTGGTCACCACGGTCACCCCGTCCGGAAGGTCCAACTGAGCCGAGAGGCCGACCAGGGACGCCACCATCGGCGTGTCGCCGGCCAGCCTCACCACCTCGCGCGCCACCCGCTCCGACGGCGGCTTGGACACCAGCAGGATGGCGTCGGTGCCCGGGTCGTCTCGCATGGCGGCGACGGCGAGCTTGGCCATGCGGCCGTCGACGGCGTCGGTGAGGTCCCGTCCCCCGAGCCCGACGACGTGGGACACGCCCACCCCCCACCGGTCGAGCAGGCTCATCGCCTCCTGGGCCCCCGTCCCCGCCGCCGCCACCACGCCCACCCGACCCGGCTCGACAACGTTGGCGAAGCCCAGCCCGGTGCCGCCGAGCATCGCCGTCCCGGCGCCGGGGCCCATCACCAGCCGCCCACACTCGGTGGCCCGGTCCTTCAGCTCCACCTCGTCGTCCACGCTGACGTTGTCGCTGAACAGGAGCACGTGGAGCCCGGCCGACAGCGCCTTGTGGGCCTCGAGGGCGGCGTAGTCGCCGGGCACCGAGACGACCGCCACGTTGGTGCCGGCCTGGAGGTCGATGGCCTCGTCGAGGGTCCGGGGCGGGCGGGCCTCAGCGCCCGACGCCGACGCCGAGGACGACGACCGGGCCGCGAACAGCTTGTCCTCGCCCACCGCCAGCGCCTTCTCGGCGGCGTCGTCGTCGGCCGCGCTGGCGGCCACGAACAGGTCGTTGGCCCCGGCCCCGCCCAGGTCCGCCTTGTCGAACCCCTTCTCCACCAGCGTGTCGACGTTGGCCGGCGTGGCCATGGCCGCCGCCGCCCAGTCGACGCCGTCGAGCTCGAGCATGGCCCGGGTGCCGGCCATCTGCAGCACCGAGTCGAGGTAGGTGGCGCGGAAGACCTTTACTGCGTGCGTCACAGGCCGCTCGCCACCAGCGGCCGCACCCGCACGATCCTCGTGCCGGTCACCCCCTCCAGCTGGGACACCGTCCCCTCCAGCGATGCGTACACCAGGTTCGGCGAGGTGATCACCGACACCTCGCCGCCCCGGCGCAGGAACCGGGTGGCGGCCCGCACCTTCGGTCCCATGCTGCCCTCGGGGAACTCCCCGGTCTCCAGGTAGCCCTCGGCGTCGGTGAGGGTCATCTCGTGGATGGGCACCTGCGCCGGTGTGCCGTAGTGCAACAGGACGGCCTCGACGCCGGTGACCAGCACCAATGCCTCGGCGGCCAGCGACGTGGCCAGCTGCTGGGCGGCGTAGTCCTTGTCGATCACCGCGTCGACGCCCCGCCATCCCGACTCGGAGCGCACGACCGGCACTCCCCCGCCACCGGCGGCCACGACCACCTGGCCCTGGTCGAGGAGGGCTCTGATGGCCGCCGTCTCCAGGATCGTCACGGGCTGGGGCGACGGCACCACCCGCCGGTACCCGCGCCCGGCGTCGGGCTTGACCACCCATCCCCGCGACGGGCCCATGGACTCCGCCTGCTCGGGCGTCAGGAACGGTCCGATGGGCTTGGTGGGGTCGTCGAAGGCAGGGTCGTCGGGGCTGACCGAGACGTGGGTCACCAGCGCCACCGCCCCCCGCATCCAGGCCTGGTCCCCCACCCGGCGCAGGGCCAGGCAGATGAGGCTGCCGAGCTGGCCTTCGGTCATGGCGCCGAGGGAGAACATCGGCTGGGCCGGCACCAGCCGGGCCCCCTCCTCCTGCTGGATGGCGAGGTTGCCGACCTGGGGCCCGTTGCCGTGCACGAGCACCACCCGCCACCCCGTCCGCAGCAGCGAGCAGACCGACTTGGCCATCGTGGTGGCGTTGGCCTCCAGCTCCTCGTGGGTGCCGGACTGGCCCTCGCGCGTGAGAGCGTTGCCCCCGAGCGCCACGACGGCCGTCTTCGCCATGCTCCCCCTTGCCGCACCGTCACGGCTACCGGACGATCAGAAACGCCCGTCCATCATAGTGTAGGGTGGCGGGGCCATGAGCGGTCCGGCTCCGCCCAGTCCTTTCCAGGATCAGCCCAGCCCCTTCAAGGATCCCGAAGTGCCCGGCGAGCTGTTGTTCAAGTGGTTCAGGGCCGAGGAGCGCCTCTATCCCGTGGCCCTGGTGATGCCCGAGCGCTACCAGACCGCGCTCCGCCTCGTCGGTCGGGTGACCGAGCAGCTGCGGGCCTCGTGCACCGACCTGGCCAGCCTCGTCGCGGCCGACGCCGAGGCCCTGGGGATGGCCCAGCGGGTGGCCTCGTACGACCCGGAGACCGCAGCCGACATCGACCTGTCCCTCGTCGCCGGCGCGGCGTGCTCGATCCGCTACCGCGAGCTCGCCGCCAACCGACCGGCCTGACCCTCCAGGAGCCTCGTGCCCACCGACTCGCTCGCCGGCCTCATCACCGACCTCCAGAGCAGCGGCCTGCGGGTGGAGGCAACCCCTGTTGATGCGGTTGAGTCCCGCCACGGGGGGGCGGGCCCGAGCGACTCCGGGATGCTCTGGATCGAGGGCGTGGCCGTCACCGTCCCCACCGACGCCGAGTTCGCCCGCACGTCGCCCTTCGTCCTGCGCCCCGAGGACGACGGCTTCGGCATCTACCGCGACGGCACCCGGCTGGCCTCCGCCACCGGCACGCCCCGTCCCCGCTACTACGACCTGGCCACCGCCGACGGCATCCCCTACTGGAAGATCGCCCTGCTCCACCTCGACTCGCTGGCCAGCACCGTCCTCCAGACGTGCGCCTACTGGGGCAACGACGATCAGTGCCGGTTCTGCGGGATCGGCCTGTCCCTCGACGCCCACCGCACCATTGCCAAGAAGCGTCCCGAGCAGCTGGCCGAGGTGGCGGTGGCGGCCAAGGAGCTCGACGGCGCCGTCGACGCCACCCTGACCACCGGCAGCACCCTCGGTGCCGACAAGGGCGCGCTGTACGTGGCCGCGTGCGGGGCCGCCGTGAAGGAGGCCGCCGGGCTGCCGGTGGAGGTCCAGTTCGAGCCGCCCGACGCGGGCCACCTCGACGTCATCGACAGGGTCCACGACCTGGGCATCGACTCGGTCGGGATCCACGTCGAGTCGTTCGACCCCGACGTGCTGGCTTACATCGCCCCGGCCAAGGCCCGCACCGGCATCGAGGGCTATTTCGAGGCGTGGGAGCGGGCGGTGAGCCTGTTCGGCGAGGGCCAGGTGTCGACCTACGTGATCCTCGGCCTGGGTGAGGACCCCCAGCTCACCATCGACGGCTGCCGCCGGGCGGTCGACATGGGCGTCTACCCCTTCGTGGTGCCGCTGCGGCCCATCGCCGGCAGCCTGATGGAGGAGTGCCTGCCGCCCACCGCGGCGTACACAGAGAGCGTCTACCGCCACGTCGTGCCCTACCTGACGGCCCGCGGCCTGGGGGCGAAGGGCGTGGCCGCAGGGTGCGCCCGGTGCCAGGCCTGCTCGGCCATGGGCGCCATGGAACAGGTGTTGTCGATCGGCTCCACGCGAGCCCCGTCGGCCTCGTGACCCTCGCACCGGCGCGGGCCCGCGCCGTGTGCCGGGCGGCGTCGACGGCCGAGGAGCTGGAGGTCCACCACCGCATCCGACACCAGGTCTTCGTCGTCGAGCAGGGGCTGTTCGACGGCTCCGACGTCGACAGCCACGACGCCGGCACCGACGTCGTCCACGCCCTCGGGGCGTGGGACGGGCAGGTCGCCGGCACCGTCCGCCTGTTCCCGATCGACCCGGACACCGGCCTGTGGCAGGGCGACCGCCTGGCCGTGCTCCCCGGCTTCCGCCTGGGGCTGGGGGCGCCGCTGGTGCGCTTCGCCGTCGCCACCGCGGCCGAGCGCGGCGGTCGGGAGATGGTGGCCCACATCCAGCTGCCCAACGTCGCCTTCTTCGAGCGCATCGGCTGGCACACCTACGGCGAGGTGGAGACCTACGTCGGCGTCGTGCACCAGCCCATGGCCATCGACCTGGAGCCGTTGCGACCCGGTTCCTGACAGCTCCCCGGAATAAAAGTTGAGTCGGGTAGTGTTAACTTTGGTGTACCGAAACCGATTCTGAGAGGAACTATCACCACATGTCGAACCCCACCTGGCGGAGCCCGGCGACCACGCCCATGGACGCCTACCGCCGTGACAACAACCTCGTCATCAACCTCGACCTGCCCGGCGTCGCCGCCGACTCCCTGGAGCTCTCGGTCGAGAAGAACGTCCTCAAGGTGACCGCCCAGCGCCCCCGGCCGCAGGCCGACGGGGTCGAGTGGGTTGCCTCGGAGCGTGCCTACGGCACCTTCACCTGCCAGCTGTTCCTGGGCGAGGGTGTCGACGTCGACGCCATGAGCGCCGGCTACGACAGTGGTGTGCTCACGATCACCGTCCCGGTGACCGAGCCGACTTCGCGCCGCATCGAGATCACCCACGGGGCCCAGGCTCCCGAGCGCATCGAGACTCCCGCAGCCGCCTAGCTCAACGTCGAGCACCGAGCCTTGAACGACCCCGACCGGGAAGCCCGGTCGGGGTCGTTCCGCGTAGAATGCCGCCTGTGGCGGCGGAAGGGCCGGCGAGTGTCTTCGCCCACGGCGTGGCCAGCAGCGACCCGCAGGACCACTGTGTGGTCATCTGGACGCGGGTGAGCGGCGCACCCACCGATGGCGCCGATGTCGAGTGGACGATGTCGTACGACCCAGACCTGCGCGACGTGGTGCGTCGGCTGAGCCGAACGACCAGCGGCCGCATCTTGGGATGCCGAAATCGAGCTTTGAAGCCGGGAAGGGTGCACTACAACGGTCGACTCGGGAAGATCGACATGAGGGAGGGTCCCGAAAGGCCGTCAGTCGGGCAGCCGGCCGAGCAGGAAGCTGCCGACGCCGTCGGGATCCTCATCGAAGTAGAAATCGTGGATCGCCTGGAGCAACTCGTCTGCGGTGACGAGACCGTCGCCGTCGGTGTCGAGCCGCCGGACGACCTCGCGTGCGTCGGCCTGGGGTAGATGCATGAGCGAACCGGTCCAGCGGACATGCTCTTCAGCGTCGAGCATGCCGTCGCCGTCGGTATCGGCGACCGCCAGAACCGCCTGGAGGAACGGCCGGTAGCCCTGTTCGAACGAAGCTTCCGTCACCAACAGTCCGTTCACGAACGCCTTCTTGTACTCGTCGAGGGTGATCTTCCCGTCGTGGTCGGCGTCTACCACCGATGCCAGGTGATCCCACAGACCCAGACTCAGTTCCATCAGCCTCTGTCGCGCCGGCGACTCGGCGCCGTGACCGAACTCGTCGGCGCAGCTTCCCGCCGATTCCTCGAAATCCGACCGCTCGATCAGGCCGTCGCCGTCGTAGTCGAAGGTCTGAAATCGGCGGGTCAGCTTTCGCCCCAGGAACTCGCTGATCTCCACGAAACACGTCCTTCCATCGCCTGACTGGATTGCCCGGATCCCATCGACGCACGACGACGCACCGGCCGACAGGGCACGACCCCACCCCACCGGGTTGCTAGGGAAACGAGCAGTTGTTGCCGCCCGCAGCCCGCTCGCCGCCCCTAACAGTAGGTTTCGACATTCCCGATATACAAGGGGCCGAGGTCCCCCGTCACCGTGGCTCGGATGGGGTGGGCTCGCCGGTCGTTTGGCTGACGGGACAAGGCGCCGCCCGGCGGCTTTTACAGCCCTCCGATGGCAGCGTTGCCGGCGCGCGGTGCTCGTTCCCACCGGATCTGCCCGCGGCGCACGCCGAGCATGGCCCGGACCGCGACCGCGCATGTCAGGCTGCGGAGGGCGACCTGTTGGAGTGGCAGTGTCCGCAGCGGCCGCAGACTGTCGTCGTCGAGACGCAACAGGTAGGCGGCGAGGGCGGTTTGGGTCACAGTCACGGCAGCCAAGCCGAACAGGCGCCCCGGTTGGCCCACCACCACCCCGGAGAGGCCGTAGACATCGACAGCCGGGGCGATCAGCGGCAGCACCACCTGGTAGGCGATCATCAACGGCAGGCCCCGCCAGCCCAATGGGCACCGTTGACAGAGAGCACCCCGATGCTTCCACATGCAGCGATAGGTGCCGCCAACCCAGCGCTTCCGTTGACGCCACAAGGATCGTAGGTCAGCCGGGGCCTCGGTCCAGGCCCGGGCCCGGTCACGGTAGACGACAGCCCAGCCGGCACGGCCGATGGCCATCGTGACGTCGGTGTCCTCGGCCACCGTCTCGTCGCTGAACCCGCCCACCTCGGCCAGGGCCCGGCGGCGGAACGCGCCGACCGCGCCCGGGACGGTGGGCATGCAGCCCAACACGTCATAGACCCGCCGGTCGGCGTTGAATCCGGCCACGTACTCGAGGTGCTGCCAGCACCCCAACGCGCCGCCCCGGTTGCCGACCTTGGTGTTGCCCGCCACCGCTCCGACACGGTCGTCGGCGAACGCTTCGACAAGGCGGACCAGCGTGTCCGGCTCGAAGACGGTATCGGCGTCCACGCTCACCACGACCTCCCCACCGCAGGCCCCGATCCCGGCGTTGAGGGCTCCGGCCTTTCCGCTGTTCGCCTGCCGGAGAAGCCACACGTTGGCCACGCCCAGTCGCTCGACGATGTCGCCGGTCCCGTCGGTGGAGCCGTCGTCGACGACGACGACATCGAAATGGGGGTAGCGGCTGGCGGCGAGGGAACGGACGCAGGCGGCGATCCCGGCCGCCTCGTTCCACGCGGGCACGACGATCGACACCGGCGGCGGGCTCCACCCGTCCGGCTCGGGGCCGAGCTGGCTGGCCACGTGGCGAGACGCCGTCGCTGCAACCAGCACGGCGCGACCCACGAACAGGACGATCACCGGCACGACAAGCCAGCCCGCCATCTCGAAGAGCACCTGCGCCGTCCTCACGTGGCGGTCGGCGGCCGGGAACCCGAGTAGACCGTTGACTGCCATGCGCAGCGACTCGAAAACCGGCCCGGGCAGCGTTCAGCCGACGGCGACCACCCCCTCACGGCCCATCAGCGGCGAGCCAGATCCAGGTCATCGCCGCCCGGGTAGTCGTCTGCACCGTTCGCCCCACTCCGCCCCGCTCCACCGCGGGGACGGTAACGCGCCGTGGACGAAACCCGGCTAGGGCCGCTACCCGCAGACCTCCGGGGACGCCGGGCCGTCGTCACCGGCGCCGCCCACGGTATCGGGCGAGCCATCGCGGCCCGCCTGGTGGACTGCGGGGCGCTCGTGACAGCAGTCGACAGCGACGAGGACGCCTTGGGCCGGACGGCATCCGTGCTCGGCTGCGACGCCGTCGGGGGCGACCTGTCTCGCCTCGACACCGCTGCCTTGGCCGACCAGCTCCTCGCCGTCTACGGCCCCTTCGAACTCATCGTCAACAACGTCGGCATCTCCACCCCGCACGGTTTCCTCGACCTCCAGGAACCCGATTTCGACAAGGTGCAGGGCGCCAACCTTCGCGGCCCATGGTTCTTCACCCGCCGTCTGGTCGAACGGCTGGTCGCCGATCACCAGCGAGGATCGATCGTGTTCATCTCCTCCCTGCACGACACCATCCTGCGGCTCCAGCCCCACTACAGCACCAGCAAAGCCGCCGTGGCCATGCTGATTCGGGAGCTTGCCTACGAGCTGGGGCCCCACGGCATCCGGGTCAACGCCGTGTCACCCGGCTCCATCAGGTCGACAACCAATCGCCAGCCCGACGTCGAGGATCCTGCGATCGGCCGGCTGATCCCCATCGGCCGCACCGGCGACCCCGACGATGTCGCCAAGATCGTGGCCATCCTGCTCAGCGACGCCTGGGCCGGCTACGTCACCGGCACCAACATTGCCGTGGACGGCGGCCTGGCCCTGCACTCCTGGCTCATGGACCACTAGGCCGACCGTCACCTCGGGGTGTACGCGTCAGGTCGCGGTGGTGCCAGGCGCCTCGTCAGGCAACCGGGCCAGGGCGGCCCAGGCCGGTGACGACCTCGGCCCGAACGTCGATCACCGTCGCCCGGTGGCCGCCCGCGGTGACCGCCACCTCGCCCGACCCGTCGAGCGTGCCGACGACGACCGCCTCGATCCCCCGCTGGTGGAAGGGCCGGACGCAGTCGTCCTCCCGGCCCGGCGGGACGCACAGCAGGAAGGCGAAGCACGGGAAGGCGATCAACCAGGTGGCCAGGTCGACGCCGGCCGGCTTCGGCAGGGCGTCGAGGTCGACGGTGACGCCCAGCCCGTTGCACTCGACCAGCATGGCCAGGGACCCGAGGATGCCGGCCATGCTCACGTCCTTTGCGGCCACGCACGACCCGTCCTCCGCCACCTGGGCGAGCGTGCGGACGTCGCCGGCCAGGCGGGTGCCGCGCTCGTCGAACGAACGGAAGAACGGGAAGTCGTCGCGCATGGTGCCGTCGGTGACGCAGGCCAGCACCAGGCTCTGACCGGCCTCGGCGTTGCGCACCGACAGCACCCGCCGGGCCCGTCCCAGCCCGAATGCCGAGATCGACGCCGGGCCGTCGTAGAGGGTGAGGTGGCCGCCCACCACGGGCACGTCGTAGAGCCCGGCGGCGAAGCGCATCCCGTCGAGGGCGGCCCGGGCCACTGCTGCCCGCGCCACGACGGTGTCGACGATCGCCAGCGGCCGGGCCCCCATCGCCGCCAGGTCGTTGACGTTGGCCAGCACCGCCGCCACCCCCGCGCCATAGGGGTCCTGCGCAACGAAGGCGGGGGCGATGGCCTCCCCGCCCACCACCAGCGACCCGTCCACCCCGGATTCCTGGATGGCCGCGCCGTCGTCTCCCGGCCCGGTAAGCCAGTCGGAGGCCCCGAACACCTCCGTCACCAGGCCGATGGGGGCCTTGTTCCGCAGCCCGGGGTGGGCCCGAACCGCCCTGGCCACGGCGTCGACGTCGATGAGAGTCTCCTCGCCTTGCACTAAAGTAAACGGCTCTCTACCTTAGGGGGAAGTGGGCTCGCCGTTCCCCCTCGACCTGCCGGTGCGGGAGGCCAAGCCCCGCCGGGTCGGGCTGACCCAGGTGCTCGACAAGGGGATGCCGGCGCCGCAGGTGGCCGACGCCCTCGCCGTGTGCGGAGCGTACGTCGACGTGTGGAAGTTCGGCTGGGGCACCGCCTACCTCGACCCCCACCTGAAGGCCAAGCTGGCCGTCCTCGCCGACCACGGCGTGCTCGGCTGCCTCGGCGGGACCCTCCTCGAGATCGCCTGGGCCCAGCACCGGGTGGACGAGCTCCTGGGCTGGGCCGACGACCTGGGGATGCCGTGCGTCGAGGTCTCTCGTGGCGCAGTCCTGATGGACACCGATGAGAAGCAGGAGCTCATCCGCCGGGCCGCCGCCACCTTCACCGTGCTGTCGGAGGTCGGCAGGAAGAGCCGGACGTCGCGGCTGGGTGAGCTCGAGTGGGCCCAGGAGGTCAGCGGCGACATCGCCGCCGGCGCCACGTGGGTCGTCGCCGAGGGCAGGGAGAGCGGCACCGTCGGCATCTTCGACGACCAGGGCGCCGTCCACGAGGACATCGTCGCCTCTGCGATCCGGGCCGGCGGCCTCGACCGGCTGGTGTTCGAGGCCCCCCGGAAGGACCAGCAGGCCTGGTTCGTCAGCCGGTTCGGGTCGAACGTCAACCTCGCCAACATCGCCGTCGGCGACGCGCTCGGGCTGGAGACGCTGCGCCTCGGCCTGCGGGCCGACACCATCGGCCTGTCCACGATGACGGCGGTGCCGATCGGGAAGAACGGATCGTGACCAACCTGGTTCCCGGCCAGTACCGGAAGGTGTCGGTCGCCGCGATCGAGGGCCCCCTCACGCCGGACGCCCTCACCGCCCACTTCCTGGGGCGCGAGGCCTACCGTCACACCCGGTACGTCGTGGTGCGTGACCGTGACGCCACCGCGGTCGTCGAGGTCACCAAGGTGCCGGGCGACGCCCTGTTTTCGCCGATCACCGCCGTCGACGTCCTCGCCCTGCCGGAGGAGTGCGCCTACGTGAGGGCGCCCGACGTCGACACCGGCATCCCGAGTGCGTTGGCCGCGGCGGCGACGGGCCACGCGCCGGGCAAGAGGTGCGTCGTCGTCCAGGGCCGCTACGAGCACGTGAACTTCATCCTGGGGCCGGAGCCAATTCGCATCCGCGTGGCCGACGTGGTCCCGCCCGGGCCGGCCAAGCTTGTCGACCAGGCCACACGGGTGCTCGACCTGGCCGAGGACCTCCCCCCCGTCGAGCTGGTGCCCGAGATCGTCGACCTGGCCGACCTGGCCCGGGCCCACCCCGCCGACCACTACCTCCTGCCGTGCCGCACGTCGGGGTTCGCACCTCGACGGCGCCGCCGTCTCCTTCCTCGACGAACGCCCGCCCCGGCAGGACTGGGCCCTGGTCGGCTGCGCCCGCTCCCGGTCGCTCCACGAGTGGTTCTACGGCGACCTCCCGCGCCAGGTCGTCGACGTTTGCCCCAGGCAGCTCTTTCCCGACGACGGCCGGCCCCTGCTCACCAAGTGCTGCCTGCTCGAGGGCCGCAACCGGGCCGACGGCGCCAGCGTGGCCGTGCCCTGGGGCGCCTCGCTCGAGCTCGTCCGCCGGGCGCTGTCCGACCTGGCCACGATGGCGGATCCGGCATGGGCGCCCGCATAACCGACTCCGAGCTGTACGCCCACCTCTGGGGTACCGACGAGCTGCGGGCGGTGTTCGACGAGCGGGCCCGCCTCCAGACCTGGCTCGACATCCTCGCCGCCCTGGCCCGGGCCCAGGCCAAGGTCGGGATCATCCCCGCCCTGTCGGCCGAGCAGATCACCGAGACGGCGGTGGTCGACGCTCTCGACCTCGACGTCGTGGCCGCCGAGACCCGGCGTACGTCGCACTCGACCCTCGGACTCATCCACGGGCTGCAGCGGGTGCTCCCGTCACCCGCCCGCGACCACGTTTACCTGGGCACCACGGTGCAGGACGTCACCGACACGTGGACTTCGCTGGCGATCGCCAAGGTCGGCCAGGTGGCGTGGCGGGACCTGCACGTCATCGAGGGGCTGCTGCTCGACCTCGCCGAACGTCATCGCCACACGGTGATGGTCGGGCGGACCCACGGCCAGGCCGGGGCCCCGATCACCTTCGGCTTCAAGGCCGCGTCGTGGGCCGACGAGGTGCGCCGCCACGTCGAGCGGCTGGCCGAGGGGCGGCGGCGCTGGCTGGTCGCCCAGCTCGGGGGCGCCGTCGGCGTCCTCGGGTACTTCGGCGCCGACGGTCCCGCTCTGCGGGCCGCCTTCTGCGCCGAGTTGGGGCTGGGCGAGCCGGCGGTCTCGTGGCTGACGTCGCGCGACCGGGTCGCAGAGCTCGCCCACCTCCTGGCCATGGTGTGCGCCACCCTCGCCCGGATCGGCACCGAGGTCTACGAGCTGCAGCGGCCCGAGATCGGCGAGCTGCGGGAGGCCACCACCGCGTCGGCGGTGGGCTCGATCACGATGCCCCACAAACGCAACCCGGAGCGCAGCGAGCATCTCGACACCCTCGCCCGCCTGGTACGGGCGTCCGCGGGCGTGCTGCTCGAGGGGATGGTGTCCGCCCACGAGCGCGACGGGCGGGCGTGGAAGGCGGAGTGGGTCGCGTTCCCCGAGGTCTGCCTGCTGACCGGCGTGGCATTGCAGATGGGGGTCGACCTGCTGTCGGGGCTGGAGGTGGACGTCGCCGCCATGGCCGCCAAGGTCGGTCCGCAAGCGGGGTCGGAGCGGGCCCTGGCCGCCCTGACCGCCAGAGTCGGACGCCAGCGGGCCCAGGAGCTGCTGCACGAAGCGCTCCGACCCGGCGCCGGATCGCCGCCCTCGCCAGAGGACGCGCTGGCCGGCCTGTTCGACGCCGGCGAGCTGACTGCGCTGCTGTCGGTCCCGGCCCTCGAAGGTGCGGTCGCCATGGTCGACGAGGTGGTGGCGAGGGGACGGTCCGCCCGCGCCGGGGAGCCGGACGAGTGGGCGTGAAGCCGCTGGTGATGGGACCGAAGGCCGTGGAGAGGTTCCCGCTGGCCACGCTGCCGACGCCGCTGGTCCCCGCCCGCCGCCAGGGAACCCTCCTCAAGAGGGACGACCTGACCGGCTTCGGCGTGGCCGGCCACAAGGCCAGGCAGCTCGAGTTCCTGGTCGGCGACGCCCTGGAGCGGGACTGCGACGTGCTGGTCACCGGTGGAGGGTCCAGCTCGAACTGGGTGGCGGCGGCGGCCGTCGCCGCCGCCATCGCCGGCCTCGACTGCCAGCTCGTGTTGTACGCCAGCCGCCCGGCCCGCGCCCACCCCAATCTGGCCCTGGCCCTGGCCGCCGGTGCCAAGGTCCGCTTGACCGGCGACCCCGGTCCGGGCTGCGGTCGACACCGCCGTCCTCGACGTCGCCGCCGAGCTGGAAGCCGCCGGCCGCCGGCCGTACCCGGTCCCGCGGGGGGGCGCCACCGCGGTCGGCGCGATCGGGATGGCTCTGGCCGCCGACGAGCTGCCCGACGGGCCCGGCACCATCGTCGTCGCCACCGGCTCCGGCGGCGCCTGCGCCGGCCTGGCCGTCGGCGCCGCCGCCAAGGGCTGGACGGTGGTCGGCGCGTCGGTGAGCCGTCCCCTCGCCGAGGCCACCGCCCAGGTGCAGGCGCTGGCCGACTCGTGCGCCGGGCTGTTGGGCCGCCCATCGCCGACGGTGACCCTCGTCGACGCCCGCGGCCCCGGCTTCGGCGTCCCGTCCGCCCAGGGCGAACGCGCCGCCACCGTCGCGCTCCGCACCGAGGGCCTGGTGCTCGACCCCGTCTACACGGCCAAGGCCTTCGCGGTGCTCCTCCGCATGGCCGACGAGGGTCACCCCGAGCCGCTCGTGTTCTGGCACACCGGCGGGCTGCTGTCCGCCGCCGACCACCTGGCGACGAACCGATGACAGCCGGCCCTGCCAGGGAATTGATCGAGTCCGGGTTCACCCTGGAGAACGCCGACGCCCCACTGCTGCACCACGGGCTGAACCTGGCCGACATCGCCCACGTCCTCGACCTGCGCAGCCGCGGCGTCGTCCCCGACGAGCCCGCCCGCCAGCTGCTCGACCTGCTGCTCGAGGTCCACGCCATGGCCGCCGAGGACTTCCCCTACGACCCGTCCTTCGGCGAGGCCTACAACTCCCGGGAGCGCTATTTCGTCTCCCGCATCGGCGACGTGGCCGGGTGGCTGCACGCCGGCCGCCCCCGCCGGGAAGCGACGAGGCTGGCGCTGCGACTGCTCATGCGCCGCCAGCTGGTCGACCTGGTGGACGACGCCGCCGGGTTCGTCGACAACGTGGCCGCCCAGGCCGCCCGCCACGTCGGCACCCTCATGCCCGACCAGACCTACCTCCAGCAGGCCCAGCCGTCGACATTCGGCCACTACATCCTGTCCTTCGCCTACCCCACGCTGCGCGACGGCCGCCGCCTGCTGGAAGGCCTGGACTGGGTCAACACCAGCCCGGGCGGCGCCGGCTGCGTCAACGGCAGCCGCCTGCTGGCCGACCGGGGCGTCGTCGCCGACCTGCTCGGCTTCGGCGGGGTCATCGAGCACACCCGCGACGCCATGTGGCAGGTGGACGGCCTCATCGACATCATGGCCACCGCCGCCAGCATGCTGTCGAACCAGAGCAAGCTGGCCGAGGACCTGGAGATCTGGTCGAGCAGCGAGTTCGACTACGTCGACCTCGACGACGGCTTCACCCGCTCCAGCGTGCTCATGCCGCAGAAGCGCAACCCGTACTCGCTGTCGATCGTGCGGGGGGCCTCGGGGATCCTGATCGGCCGGCTGACCGGGTTCCTGGCTGTCGTGAAAAGCCCGTCGGCCCGCAGCGACAACCTCATCTTCGCCTACGGCGAGGTGCCCCGCTCCCTCGACCTGGCCGGGCGCGTGACCCGGCTGATGAGCGGCGTGGTCGGGACCCTGCGGGTCAACGTGACCCGCATGGCCGACGCCCTGGCCAGCGGGTTCACCCAGGCCACCGACCTGGCCGAGCACATCGTCACCGTCTGCCGCATCGACTACCGGTCCGCCTACCTCATCGTCGGCCTGGCCGTGAAGGCGGCCAGCGCCCAGGGGCTTCGGGGGATCGACCTCACCGGCGAGATGCTGGACAACGCCTCCGTCGAGCACCAGGGGCGGCCCCTCGGCCTGGCCGGCCACGACCTCTCGGCCGTGCTCGACCCTGGCCTCATCGTGGCCACCCGTTCGGCCCGGGGTGGCGCCGCCCCGGCGGCGGTCGAGGCCATGGTCGAGTCCTGCCGGGCGGCGGCGACCGCCCTGCGCGCCGACGCCGACAAGTGGCGGTCGTCCTTCGACAGCGCCGAGGAGGCGCTCCTGGATAGGGCCGACACATGAAGCTGCCGTCGGAGATCGAGGTGGTGAACCTGGGCCTCCCCCTGTTCGCCGACGCCGTCCGGGACCAGGGCCGGCCCGTCGTCCAGGTCGACTGGCGCATCCCCGCCGCCGGCGACGCCGAGCTGGTGGCTGCGCTGTGCCGGCTGTACGGGCGCCACGCCGCCGCCATCGACGAGGCCAACGCCGAGGTCGCCCGCCGGCTCGACGAGGGCGGGGCGTCGCTGGTCGGGATCGAGCCGGCGCGGACGGCCCTGCCCGGCGTCGACGACCGCACCGTCGTCCACTGCGGCCCGGCCATCGCCTGGGACGACATGTGCGACCCCCTGCGCCGCTCCGTCAGGGCCGCGGTGATGGCGGAGGGGTGGGCCGAGGACCCGGCCGGTGCCGACGATGTCCTGTCGCACGACGGGGTGCGGCTCGAGCCGGCAAACGTGCACGCCGCCGTCGTGCCCATGGCCAGCGCCATCGGCCCGTCGGCGCCGATGTTCGTCGTGGAGAACGAAGCCGGGGGCACGCGAGCGTTCTCGTCGGTCAATCAAGGCCCGGGCGAGGTGGCGTGGTTCGGCCGGGAGACCCCGGCGGCGGTCGAGCGGCTCGTCTTCCTGCGGGAGGTGGCCGGTCCGCTGCTGGCGGAGTGCCTGGCGGCGTCGGGCCCCGTCGACGTGTTCGCCCCCATCGACCTGTTCAGCATCGCCGCCCAGGGGCTGCAGATGGGCGACGACCTGCACATGCGCACGCAGGCGTCCACCAACGTGCTGATCCGCACCCTGCTGCCCCGGCTCATGGCCCTCGACTCCCCCGCCCGGGGCGAGCTGGGACGGTTCCTGGCCGGCAACCACCTGTTCTTCCTCAACCTGGCCATGGCCGGGGCCAAGGCCCTCACCCTCTGGGCCGAGCAGGTGGAGGGGTCCAGCGTGGTGACGACCATGTCCCGCAACGGCACCACCTACGGCATCCGCCTGCCCGGCTCCGAGACCTGGTTCGTGACCGACTCGCCGCCCGTCGGGAACGCCCTCTACTACGCCGGCCAGGGCCCGGAGTCGGCCGCGCCCGACATCGGGGACAGCGCCGTGCTGGAGCTGATCGGGCTCGGCGGCTCGGCCGCGGCGGCGTCGCCCGCGGTGGCGACGTTCATCGGCGGCACCATGGCCGACGGCATCGCCGCCACCGAGGAGATGGACCGGGTGTGCGTGGCCCGCAGCACCAGGTTCAAGGTGCCGGTGCTCGACTTCAGGGGGACGCCGATCGGCGTGGACGTGCGCAAGGTGGTGGAGGTGGGCATCACGCCCAAGGTCAACACTGGCATCCTCCACGTCTCGGACGGCTCGGGTCAGGTGGGTGCGGGCGTGGCCGAGGCGCCGATGGCCTGCTTCGCCGACGCCCTGCTGGACCTGGATCACCGTCTGGCCCAGTGATCGAACTCGGTCTCGGTGCGGCCGAGGCATTCGCCGTCGCGGGCACCGGCGAGGTCGTGGGCGTGTACTCCCGCGCCGCCTACCTGCGGCTTCCGCGGCGGGCTGGTGGCCCTCACCACGTTCGACGTGCCGTCGGGGCCGGTGCACGCGCGCGTCGGGGTCGACCTCGACGGGCTCCGGCTGCACGACAGGGTGGTGGTCACGCCCACGGTGCTCCAGGCCGGCGCCGTCCTCGTCGATCTCGCCGGCGCCCACGTGTGGCAAGGCCGCGTGCCCACGGCATCGGCCCTCCACGCGGCGGCGGCATTGGCCGTCGACCTGCTCGATGGGGCGCCGCCGTCCTCGATCGAGCCCGACCTCGACGACGTCGATTTCGGAGACCTGGCCGCGGTGGCGGCCCGGCTGGGCGGTGTCGGCCCCGGCCTGACCCCCGCCGGCGACGACTGCCTGGCCGGGATCCTGCTGATCGCCGGGATCGGCGGGGGCGAGGCGGCAGAGGCCGAGCTGGCCGCTGTGGCCGGCGGCGTCGAGACCAACGACATCGCTGCCGCGTTCCTGGCGTGGGCGGCCCGCGGCCAGAGCATCGAGCCCGTCCACCGCTTTCTCCTGGCGGTCGCCGACGGCCGACCCGGCGACGCCGCCGCCGCCCTCGCCGACATTGTCGGCTTCGGCCGCAGCTCGGGCGCGGACCTGGCCATGGGCCTGCGGTTGGGCCTCGCGTGCCTGCCGTCGCGGGTCCCCGCCGGACCGCCCGGCGTTTCTCCGGGCTGACGCGAGTGTTGCACGGCGCCCCGCCGACGGGTGACGCGTTGCACCGTCGTGCAACGGCTGTGCAAAGCCGTGGGCGCATGCTGTTCCCTTCCCCCGGAGAGAGGAGCCAGCGTGCCGAAGACGACGTGCTCCCGGAGGTGGAGCGGTGACTGTCACTGCCGGTTCGCCTCCGCCGCCCCCGCCCACCACGACCAACTGGTACGGGCAGAGACCGACGTCGCCATGGCTCTGGAGCTGCTCGAGCTGGCCACCACCTGGGAGGAGCTGGATTACAGCATGGAGGCGGTCATCCCGCCCGCCGACTGGCTCGACTTCGTGGCCGAGCACACCTGGCACGACCCGGCGGTGGCCGAGCGCCTGTTCAGCGTGGCCGTCGACGTCGCCCGACGTGGCCGGGCAACCGTCCTCGACGGGCAACGGACAGCCGGGTAGGCGAGAGCACCCCGTCACGGGTTCCCGATGCCGCTGCACCCTCGCATCGCCGGCTTCCGGCTCGGCATCTACGTCTTCAAGGACGCCGAGATCGTCGACTTCGCCGCGCCCCACGGCGTGTTCTCGGTGGCCCGCCGCTTCGACCCGGAGCTCGAGGCGTTCCTGGTGGCCGACTCCGCCCGCCCCGTCCAGGCCCAGGCCGGTTTCACCGTGCTGCCGAACTACTCGTTCGGCGACCAGCCGGCCATGGACGCTTTCCTCATCCCCGGCGGGTTCGGCACCCGCCAGGAGATCCACAACCGCCGGCTCCACGACTTCGTCCGCTCGCTGCCGGAGACGACCCTGCTGACCAGCGTGTGCACCGGCTCGTGGGTCTACGGGGTCATGGGCCTGCTGGACGGCTTGCCGGCCACGAACCGCAAGGAGCCCGACAGGGTGGAGTCGGGCCCCAACGGCAAGGTGCCGCTCGACCGGCTGGCCGACCTCGCCCCCGCCTGCCACATCAGCCGGGCCCGCGTGGTCGACGCCGGTCGGATCATCACCGCCGGCGGCATCACGTCGGGCATGGAGATGGGCTTCCACCTGCTGCGACGCGCCGGCTGGGACGAGGACCTCATCGCCGAGGTGGCCAGGGTCATGGAGTACACGGCTGCCTACGACCTCTACCGCGACGACCGCGAGGAGGCCGTGCCCCTCGGCCCCTGAATCGGCGCTTGACTCCGGACCACGGTACGGGCCGTACGGTCGCCCTGAGACAGGAAGGGAGGCCGTGATGGCAGGTGCAGCTCTGGCGGTTGACGGGAGGACGCTCGCGGAGGAGCTCGCCGCTTCGCCGGTGCCGGTGCTGGTGGAGTTCACCGCCGACTGGTGCCCGCCCTGCCGCATGATGGGCCCGGTGCTCGAAACGCTCGCCGAGGAGCTGGGCGGCCGGCTCCGGGTACTCACGATCGACAACGACGACAACCCCGATGCCGTCGCCCGCCATCAGGTTCTCGGGCTGCCGACGATGCTGGTGTTCACCAAAGGCGTGCTCGTCAAGCGGCTCGTCGGCGCCCGCAGCAAGCGCCGCCTGCTGGAGGACCTGGCCGACGTACTGGGCTGACCCACCGGGCCACCCGCACCGAACTGGTGACGCTCAGTCGCGCCAGGCGCGGTTCTGTGACCCCAGTTGCGGCAGGTGAGGGCGCCGGCGCCGCCGGTCAGCCGAGCTGGAGCGACTGGCAGTCGGTGCCGTCGCCCCGTTCGCACAGCTCGGCCAGCTGCTTCAGCCGCGCTCGCACGCCCGCCAGCTCGGCGGCCCGCTGGTCGACGAGGTCGATCTTGGCCAGGGCGGCGCGGCGGACGGCCTCCGCCGAGCGCTCCCCCTCCGGCCCCAGCAGGTCGGCGAGCTCGGCCAGGGTGAAGCCCAGGTCCTTCCCGCGGCGGATGAACTGCAGCCGCCAGAGGTCGGCGTCGGTGTACTGGCGGTAGCCCTGGCCCGGACGGGGCGGCTGCTCGAGGAGGCCCCGCCGCTCGTAGTAGCGCACCGTCTCCACGTTCACGCCGGCCGCCTCGGCCAGCCTGCCGATGGTGAACGCGCCCACGCCGAAGACGATAGGGCCCGTACCCCGCTACGGAGTCAAGGCCTGTACCACGCGCTCGACGTCGTCGATCACAGCTCGCAGGTCACGGGCGTCCTCGCCCGCCACGTCCCTGGCCGCCAGCTCGGCGACGATCGCTCGCAGAAGCTCGGCGTAGTTGCCGGCCTGCTCGGGCTCGCGTACCGCCATCACCATGGCCCGGGCCCGGGCCTGGGGGCCCTGGGAGGCCAAAAGGGTGACCGCCTCCTTCGGGCCGTACCTGCCGGTGAGGACACCGCTGGTCGTCTGGATCACCAGCTCCACCGCGAAGTGGGCGTCGCTGGTCACGCCGACGATCTTGCCAGGCCATCCCGTTCTGCTCGCGATTGTGCCCCCTATAACCGGGAATGGCGCGAGCAGAAAGGCGACGTGGGTAGCAGCATGGCGGGCGTGCCGGCGTGGACCTGTCCCGACTGCGGCCGACGGTTCGCGCGCGCACGGCAGGGCCACGAGTGCTCGCCGGCGATGTCGGTGGAGGAGTACTTCTCGACGGGCCCACCGCACGAGCGGCCTGTCTTCGAGGCGGTCATGGCCCACCTGGCGACCGTCGGACCGGTCCACGTCGAACCGGTGTCGGTCGGCATCTTCCTGAAGCACGACGGCCGGACTTTCACGCAGCTGCGGCCGATGATGCGCTGGGTGGCGATGTCGTTCGCCCTCAGCCGAAGGGTCGACCACCGCACCATCACCCGAAAAGTCATGGCCTATCACGGGCGGTACTACCACATCGCCAACCTGCGCAGCCCGTCCGACTTCGACGACGCACTGCGCGGCTGGCTGACCGAGGCCTACCTCGACACCGACACCCCGGAGTGAGACCGCCGGGCGCGAAACAAGGGCGACCCCAGAGAGGATCGCCCTTGCCCGCTGCTCCAGCCGGAGTCAGTCGAGGTTCACCGTCACCGTGATGGTCCCGCAGTAGGTCGTTCCCCAGACGGTGACGCAGACCGTGATCCGGACCCTGATCGTCACCCGGGCCGTCTCCATGTCCCCGGCCTCGGTGCCGATGGCCACGACCTCGGCGCCCTCGGGGGCCAGCAGCCGTGATGCCTGGACAATGTCGCCTCTGGCCGCCGAGGCCTGGAGCTGCTTGACAAGGACCGGGTCGCCGGCGACCCGCTGCTCGAGGTCGTACAGCGCCTTCTGGGCGACGGCGTCGCGCTTGGCGTCGGTGGTGGTCTCGTCGGTGATCGCCACGGGGCGGCTCGGGGCCTCGTCGGCGAAGGCGGCGTGGGGGGCGAGGATGAAGAGGCTTCCGGCGACTGCGATGGCGGCGATTGTGCGCTTGAACATTGGACTGGCTCCTTTGGAGATCGGTTGAGCTGACCTCCAGAGCATCCGGCCGGGGCGCTGCCAACTCCTTGCCGGACGCTTGCCGGCCGCACGCGTCGGACACCAGTCGGCGGCTAGGGCGCCTCCCACTTGTAGACGAACCCGCTGGAGCTGGGGAGGGTGAACCCGGCGAACCGCCCGTCGGCGCTGTGCAACGCAGTCGGGTCGCCGGCGCCGTTGGTGCCCTCGGGCGGTACGTCGTTCACCCTGTCGATGTCGGCCAGCTTCACCCACGTGCCGGGGATCCCCAGCTCCAGGTCCAGCGCCACGTCGAAGCCATCGAAGTTCAGCAGCACCACGAGCGCGTCGTGGGGATCGGCGTTGGGCCGGGACCGCCAACCCAGGACCCGGCGGCCACCGCCGTGACGGCCGTCCATCCAGGGCCCGAGCACCCACTCGAAGCGCCCGTCGGCGGCGGGGTCGAACCCGCGCAGCCGCAGACCGGGGTACCGCCGGCGTAGTCGGGTCACCCGCCGGGCCCACTGGTAGAACCCGTGGTCGGCGAGCGACGTCGGCCAGACCACGGTCACCACGTTGCGGGGGCGCTCCACGTTGAGCTCGTTGCCCATGTAGATCATGGGCTGGCCCAGCGCCACCATGGTCGCCAGCAGCGACAGTCGGCCCTTGCGGTCCTTGGCCGCCGGGTGGTCGAGCCACGGCGTGGAGCCGACCTCGAACGGCACGCTGTTCTCGTCGTGGCTCTCGGTGTAGTTGACCGAGTTGTTGGTGTGGGCCATGCCGTGTGAGCGACCGAAGTAGAAGGCGTCGGCCAGGTTGTCGGGACCTGGGTCCTGGGACTCGAACGGGCCCTCGCGCAGGACGGCCTTCAGCTTGTCGTGGAAGAGCTCGGACCACTGGGCGTAGCCGTCCCAGCCCTGGCGGTTGAGGTCCGGCTGGTTGGGCAGGTTCTCGGCCACGAGCAGGGCGGCGGGGTGGACGGCTCTGACCTCGGACGCCAACCGCAGCAGGAAGCCGTGGTCCATGTAATAGGAGTGGGTGGCGTCGAAGCGGAAACCGTCGACGTGGTACTCGTGCATGAACAGCTTGCAGGCGTCGATGAGCAGGTTCTGCACGTCCTTCTTCTCGGTGGCCACCCGGTTGCCCCAGGGCGTCGAGCCGCTGAAGTACAGGCCGCCCTCGGACGGGTCGAGCTCCTCGGCCGGATGCTCAAGGACGGCGCCCCACATGGGGTTGAACCCGTTGCTGGTGTGGTTGAACACCATGTCGAGGAGCACGGCCAGCCCCTGGTCATGGGCGACGTCGACCAGGGTGCGCAGCTCGTCGGGCCCGCCGAAGTCCCGCTCCACCGAGCAGTAGAGCGACGGGTCGTACCCGAGCGACGTGGGGCCCTGCGGCGACGGCACCTCGGCGAGCGGCATGAGCGACAGGGCGGTGACGCCGAGGTCGTCGAAGTACCCGCTGCGGATGCGTGCGGTGATGCCGCCGAAGCGGCCCTGGTCCTGCGGTTTCACGTCGAGGTCGCCGTCGGTGAAGCCGTGCACCGACAGCTCGTAGAGGATGAGGTCGGCGGGGTCGGGCGTGCGCCACCCGGCGTCGGTCCACGCAAAGGCGCCGGGATCGACGACCACCGGGTTGTTGTCGTCGTGGTCGTCGCCCAGGCGACGGGCGTAGGGGTCGACGAGGAATCGCCGGTGGCGACGCCCGCCGTCGATCGGGACGCCGCCGTCCACGACGAACCGGTACTCGTCGCCGGCCGCCGCTCCCGGCACGACATCCAGCCACGTGTTGGCCGCCCCGAACCATCCCTCGTGGAGCCTCAACGGCTCGCCGGGTACCTGCCAGCGGTTGAAGCTGCCGGTGACGTGCACTTGCGCGGCGGTGGGGTGGTAGAGGCCGAACAGCACGCTGCCGTCGGCCAGCTCGGTGGCGCCGAGCCCGGACAGACCACCGGTGTCGGTGACGTAGGTGCCGGCCGGGAAGCCCCGGATGGCGGCGACGGTGGCCAGGAAGTCGGGCGCCGTCTCCTGCTCGGGGTCGGCGGGCCGCACGGTGTACACGAAGGCCCGGTCGGCTCGGCACCACAGCTCGTTGGGATCGATCCCGTCGCCCGCAGGCACCACCGACGTCACGTGGCTGCGGTCGAACCCCGGGCCCTCCCAGGGACCGAAGGTGCCCGGGCCCTCCTTGAACGTGAACCCGAACTCGGGCCGGCTCACGTCGGTCTCGAAGACGGGCCCGAAGTCGTCGACCGACGTGGGCGCCACGTCCTCCACCAGCGCCGATCCGGCGTAGAAGATCCAGAGGTGGGGACGTACGAACTGCCGGCGGTTGTCGTAATGGACGGTCAGCGGGAAGCGCATCGCGCCAGTCTGGTCGGGGGCGGACGGACCCCGGTCAGCTTTTGGAGCGGAGGAGCCGGCGGAACGTCGGCCCGGGCGGCGGAGGCACCTCGGCCCGTTCCTCCTCGGTGGTGGCCCGGCGGCGGCGCAGCTCGAGCCGCAGGCTCTCCTCGCCCCGGGCCATGGCCCACTTGTGGTTGGCCTCGAACGCGGGCCGGAGGAGCCAGGCCATCCTCCGCAGCAGCGGCTTGGTGGCCTCGATCCGCCAGTCGTAGGTGACGACCACCTCTGGGCCCTCCTGCTCGAATGTCCACCGGCCCGAGCCCTTCAGGTCACCTATCGCCGAGATCGCAAAGCCGGCCTCGGTGACCGGCTCGTCGAGGCGGATGTTCCACGTCAGGGTGTACGGCAGCCAGCCCTTGGTGTGGAGCTCGCTCACGCTGCCCACCCAGTCGGGGCCACCGTCCTCCAGCCGGCGGACTGACAGGTAGACCGACGGCCACCACTCGGGCAGCGTGTCGACGTTTCCGAGGACGTCGGTCACCTCGTCTACGGAGCCCGGCACCCTCCAGACAGTGAGGAACTTGTACTCGCTGGCCATCGCCGCGAACCGTACCGCGCCTGAATGACTACCCGAGCGGGCAGGACCCCCGCCGAGGCCGACACCATCGAGGGGCTCCAGCCCCTCCTCTGACGCCCCAGGCGGGACGTCATCTCACGGGATGATCGTCTCGCAGAAGAACGCGGTTCCCTGGATGCAGACGTCGGAGCCGAGGCCGCCGAAAAGCGCATTCCCGCCGCCGACACCGCCGACTAAATTGTCGTTGCCGTCCTGGCCGTCGAGCAGGTCCTCGTTGGCGTCGCCGGTGGCCCTGTCGTTGCCGGCACCGGCGTAGACCAGGTCGACCCCGGGACCCGCCGAGATCATGTCGGCGCCGCCGAAGGTGTAGATGAGGTCGCTACCTTCGCGCGCCGTGACCTGATCGACAGCCGGTGAGCCGCAGATGACGTCGTCGCCGGTCGTCCCGGCGAGAATCCCGGTGCCGAACACGCTGCACGTGTCGACGCGGATGTAGCCACCACCACCGTCGTAGGGATTGGCGATCACCTGGATGGTGATGGAGTGGCTGCCGGGCGGGAGCAGGAAGCTCTCGTGGCTGTAGGTCGGGTCGGAGAAGGCGAAGAACGGGTTGTCGATGTTGGGTTGGCAGTCGATGCCCGTTGGGGGCGTCGTGTCACCGATGGGCACGCCATTGTCGAGGACCCGGAAGCGGTCGCCTCGGCAGAAGGCGTCGGTGACAGAAACGACCGACGGCTTGGTGGCGCTGTACGTGAACGGGGATGGCTCGACGAACTGCGTCCCGGGACCGTTCCAGAAGAAGGAGTACCAGCCGAGCCCGGGACCGACGGGCTCGCTGATGGCCGCCTGCGCTCCCACACCGCTGGCCGCCTGGGCGCCGCCGCCGCCGTTGGTCGAGCCAGCGCCTGCCGCGGGGGCCAGGGCCACCATTCCGGCCACAAGTGCCAGTCCCAAGGCGATGACGCGTCCGACCGTGACGATCCCTACCGAGTCGCGCCGTTGCATGCTCTGTCCCCTGTCCGCCGTGCAGTCCGCCATTTCGGAGCCGCCGAGGGAGCATAGCTATTTGGTCAGCCCGGGTCGGACACCACCACGTCGACGTCGGTCGACGACCCGCAGGGTGTTGGAGACGTAGCAGGCGCCCTTGGCCCGCTGGACGATCTTCTCCAGCTCGGCTCGCTCGTGGGACGACGACACCTCCACCCGAAGCTCGGCGAACTTGGGACCCTGGTAGGTGCCGACCGCCCTCACGGCCAGGTCCTCCAGCACGACGCCCTGCTTGCGGGCGGCCCAGGCCACGGCCAGTGCGAAGCACGACGCCAGCGACGCGAGGAACAGCTCGGTGGGCTGGGGGCCGGTGTCGTCACCGCCGACCGAGGTCGGCTCGTCGACGCGGATCTCGAAGTCACGGGCCTTGACCCGGCAGCGGTACCCGCCGTCCCACGTGGCGTCGACGGCGAGAAAGTCAGCCGTGCCTGCGCCTGTCCGTGTGATCGCCCCCATGCGTGTGGTCGTGGCCCGCCGGGCGAGAAGTCAGCTCGTGGGCCCGGACGACCAGCTCAGCCTCGCCCACGACGCCCTCGGCCTCCAGCACGCCCACCAGCGCCGTCAGCCAGCACCGGTAGTAGCTCCAGCACTCCCCCGGCGGATGGTGGTGCTCCCAGTCGGCGACGGCTGCGATCAGCCGGCGGCGGAAGTCCTCCCACTCGAACGCCCCGCCGTCGTGCAGCGCCAGCGCCAACCCGAACGCCCTGCTCTCCCACGGCTCGGCGAAGACGAGTTCGCCGTTGGACCGGGGCGGGGCCGCCGGCCCGTCCACGTCCAGCACCGCGGCCAGCGTGACCTTCACGGCGCGCGGACCTTGGCCACGCCGACCATGGCGTCGCGGGTGACCAGGGCGGCCAGCTCCTCCTCGGACATCCCCTCGGTGCCCGCCGGTCGCTCCGGCAGCACCATGTAGCGGACCTCCGAGCTGCTGTCCCAGACCTGCACGTCGACGCCGTCGTCGAGCTCCAGGCCCAGCTCGGCCAGCAGCTTGCGGGGCTCGCGCACGATCCGGGCCCGGTACGCCGGGTCCTTGTACCAGCCCGGCGGCAGGCCCAGCACCGGCCACGGGTAACACGAGCACAGGGTGCAGCACACCACGTTGTGCACGTCCGCCGTGTTCTCCAGCACCACGATGTGCTCGCCCTGTGGCCCCTTGAAACCCATCTCGGCGATCGACCCGGTGCCGTCCTCGAGCAGCTTGGCCTTGTAGTCGGGGTCGACCCACGCCCTGGCCACCACCTTGGCCCCGTTGAGCGGGCCGACGTCCTGCTCGTACATCTTGATGAACTTGTCCATCACCGCCGGGTCGATGATCCCCCGCTCCACCAGGATGGATTCCAGAGCCTCGGTGCGCAGCTCGATGGGGAGCCGCTCGGCGGTGGTGTCCGAGGTGGTCATTGGGCAGCCTCCAGGTAGGACTCGTAGAGGTCGATGCCGAGCGTGAACGGCTCGCTGTCGGCGCCCCACAGCTGGGTCGACTCGAAGGCGACGTTGTAGACGTGCTGCGGGTTCTCACCCAGGAAGTGGGCA
This sequence comes from uncultured Acidimicrobiia bacterium, assembly GCA_963825765.1. GTDB lineage: Bacteria > Actinomycetota > Acidimicrobiia > Acidimicrobiales > AC-14 > CAWGUU01. Next base: position 89,955 of record CAWGUU010000009.1, on the reverse strand, counting down.
TTGGTGTCCGGCAGCAGGTGCGCCGGTTGCACGAAGCGCACCACACCGGTGCGGCCCCGCACGTAGCCGACCAGCCGGGTGTGACCGGTCGGGTGCACGGCGAGCGCCCTCACCCTGTCGCCCACGGCGAACTTCGGCGGGTCTTCGACCTGCCGGAGCGAGCCGGCGGCCGTCGGCTTGTAGTCGGGCTTGTTCGGTTCGGTCGGGGCCGGCTCCTCCACGTCCTCGCCACGGAGCTTGCGGGCCCTGGCGTCGACCGCGCCGGGGGCGATGATCGAGCTGTCGACCAGCAGGTTCTCGGTCATCTTCAGCCATCGGCCGTAGTAGCCGTAGGCCAGGTAGTCGATGGGGTGCTGGCGGTTCAGGGCGTGGCGGAAGGCGTCGAGGTTGGTGCCCGACATCCGCATCGACAGCAGGGCCATGGCGAAGGCCCGGCGCTCCCACTCCTCGTGGAAGGGCGGGTCGTCCGGCGGGTCGAGCTGCACCGACCCGTAGTTCTGCTGGCCGCCCATGTCGGCGAGAGTGTCCACGTCACCTCCACATAACTCATAGGCCAGTAATAGGCGGAGCGCCCGGCACGGCCGGCGGAACCGCGCCGAGGCGCTCCACGACTTTGGGAGACGGGTCTAGACGGTCCAGGTGTTGATCTGGAAAGCCCCAGCCCTCCACGCCGTCAGTGCCGAGTCCAGCACATCCAGCGGGTGGAAGGGCTTCACGCCGTCGATGAGGTCGTCCTCGCGGAAGCCGTACAGGGCTCCCATGGCGAACCGGCAGGCGTAGATGTTGGCGCCTTCCTTGATGAGGGTCTTGATCTGGTTGTTGATGGCCATGTGGCCCGGGAAGGCCTCCTGGCCGACGGCCGGGAACCCGCGCGTGCCCGACGCCAGCAGCACGCCCGGGCCGTACAGGATGATGTTGACGTCGAAGCCCTTGCGCACCAGCCGGGTCGAGGTCAGCAGGTTCACCAGCGCGACCGATCCCTCGTAGGGGACGGTGTGGATGAAGACGAAGGCCTTCTCGCCGGGGTTGGCCTTGATGTCCTCGAAGATCTTCTCGTCGGTGTCGAACAGGACCTCGCCGTCGGCGGGCCGCTCCTGGTTGACGGTCTTGGGCATCTACTCTCCTCGTTGCTCGGGAACGGGTGGGGACGACAACGGTTTGCCCGCCATGACGGGGCCGATCGCGGGGGTGCCGCGAACCGCCGGCGTGTGCCAGGTCTGCCGGTGGCTGCCCGGCATCATCTGGATCGTGAACCGCCGCAGCTTCCACGGCAGCAGGCGGTAGACGGGTGCGAACACGCCCAGCCAGAAGCGGTCCTGCCAACCGTGGGGCGGGGCCACCTCCTTGCCGTACTTGTCCGCCATCCGCCGCTGGGCGTCGACGAGCAGGTAGTGCTCGGAGTTCTGGCGCAGCCAGTGCGAGAACCCGGTCATTGCCGAAATCCGATCACGCCGTCGCCTTCAGGCTGGCCAGGCCGTTCTGGGCGGCGACGGCGATGGGCTCGTTGAGGGCGCCGATGGGCGGCGAGTACACGTTCTCCATGAAGGCCAGGTCTTCGAGCGTGATCCCGGTCTTCACCGCCATGGCCAGGAAGTCGGCCCGCTCCTTGATCCCCTCGCCGCCGACCATCTGGGCGCCGATGAGCCGCAGGCTGCCCGGCTCGGCCAGGAGCTTGACCTTCACCTTCTTGACGCCGGGGTAGTAGCGGGCCCGGGAGATCCCCTGCGCCACGCCCAGCACGTAGGGGATCCCGAGGGCGGTCGCCAGCGTCTCGCCGAAGGCCACCCCGCCGATCATCCACTTGCCGGCCACCATCCCCCAGGGGACGTAGACGGGCTGGTAGGCCCGCTTCCCGCCGGCGGCGTTGGTGCCGGCCACCTTGCCCTGGGCGTAGGCGTGGCTGCCGGACAGGCCCTGGATCGGGATGTTGCTGACGGCGTGGGGCAGCTCGGCGCAGTCGCCGGCGGCGAACACGCCGGGTTTCGAGGTGGCCATGCGCTCGTCGACGACGATCCCGCCGGTGGACCCGGTCTTCACGCCGGCGCCCGCGGCCAGGGCGGTGTTCGGGACCTTCTTGGTGCACACCACGACGAGGTCGGCGGGCAGCTCGCCCGACGCGGTACGGACGGCTTTGACGTGGCCACTGTCGTCGCCGACGAACGCCTCGATCGGCGTGTTGAAGTGCATCTTCACGCCCATCTCGGTCCACGACTCCTCGACGGGGGCGGCGATGTCGGGGTCGGCCGCCTCGGCGAGGGCCCAGGGCTGGGGGTCGACGACGTGGGTCTCGATGCCGCGGTGGGCCAGGGCGGTGACCATCTCGAGGCCGAGAGGCGAGGCCTCGACCACGACGGCTACCTTCGTGGTGTCGAGGACCTTGTCCCACTCCATCGCCCGGCGGATGTTCTTCACGAAGTAGAGCCCGTCGAGGTCGCCTCCGGGCACGCCGGGATCGGCGTAGTCGAAACCCGTCGCGACGACGAGGCGGTCCCAGTTGATGTCGCCTTCGCCCTTCACCGTGACGGTGCGGGCGGTCAGGTCGAGGGCCGTCACCCGGCTCTCGTAGTGGATGTCGATCCCGGCTTCCCTGTAGGCATCCTTGGTGGCCAGGAACAGGCGGTCGAAGTCGGGGATCTCCCGGCCGTGCACGTAGGGGATGCCGCAGGGGCTGTAGGCGGCGTCCTCGTACTCGGTGTAGACGGTGACCTCGGCGCTGCGGTCGGTGGCCTTGGCCGCACCGGCGGCGCCGATGCCCGCAGCGCCTCCGCCAACCACGACGATCCTTGTTGCCACGTGTCCACCTCGAGCAGGGACGACCGGGGTAAGCCGTTTACTATACTGGACGTACGTTTCCGACGCTGTCCAGGAGCGGCATGACCGAAGTCAGCGGACCGCCAGACTTGAATGCGGCAGACGTCAGCGGGCCCGGACGCGTCGACCAGGTGGTCGAGGGGATCGGCCCCCGGCTGCGGGAGCTCCGCATGCAGCGGGGGCTCTCGCTCCAGCAGCTGGCCGAGCGGGCAGGGGTCTCGGCGGCGGCCATCCACAAGATCGAGCGCAACGGGATGGTGCCCACCATCACCACCCTGCTCAAGCTGGCCGACGCCTTCGACCGGCCGGTGGCCTATTTCATCGACGAGGAGGCCGACCTCGCCGGGCCGGTGGCGTTCACCGCGGCGGCAGCCCGGCCCGAGCTGTTCAGCACCGACGGCGGTGTCGACGTGCGCTCGATCTCGGGCTCGTACGCCCGGTTCCTGCTGGACGGGCGCGTCGTCACCGTGGCTCCCGGCGCCGGCAGCGGCCCGTCACTGATCGAACGGCAGGGCGAGGAGCTGGTGCTGGTACTAGAAGGGTCGCTGCGGTTCGAGGTCGAGGGCCGGCTGTACGAAGTCGGCACCGGTGACGCGTTGCATCTCCGCACCGACCGCCCCCACCGCTGGGAGAACGCCGGCGACGTGCCGGCACAAGCGGTGTGGGTGGCCCTGAAGCCGCTGTAAACAGGCGTACGTGCGGTCATGGTCCGGGAGCCGGCGCAGTCTGTCGTACAGACTTTGGCCAACTGGGGCGGCTCACCCGCGTATGCCGCGGCTGCGTCGCCCCGGTTCGGCGCCGTCATCGAGCACGCACTGGCCAAACTCGGCGTTGCCCCGCCTGGACACGATCCCCAACGATGAGCTCTGACCCGGGCAGGCGCCTTCGCTGCTTCCTCCGCTGGCTCCGGTGCGTCATGAACTGCAGTCGCTCGAATGCATGCGTTTGTGTCAACGCACAGACAATCCGACCTGCGATATTCGTTTCTCGCTCCAGGGTCGGTATGCGGGCGACCCACTTCGAGGGGAACTCGAAGCCTTTGGAATCACCAACAATGCCGTATTGATTCACATGGAGCCGGGGGATCTAGCTCCACGGCACCTCGGCGGGTTCGGAGATGAGGAACTGGCGACGATCGTCGAGGCATACAAGACGAGAATACGCGTGGCTCGGCAAAGGCTCGGCGGGTCGGGAGCGAAACTTGGTCTCTATCAAGTCATCGTCCCAGATGGTAAAGGGCGGGCGAACCCAGCCTTTCTCCGCAGCATGAAGGGGTACAGGGAAGCTGGTCGCCTCGGGATGTACGACGACCTCGACTATATAGTCCCAGTTCTCTATGTCCGCTTCGGGCCGCACGATGGAAAGACTGGCGAGGAGTTCAAGGGCTGGGTCGATGACGCCACACGACAGGCAATCGACGCGTCTCTCACCCTGACTCGCAGCAACCGTCGTTCGATCCCACTATGTCCTATCCTCTCCTTTTGGGTGCTCGCGGGACCGAATACGGTCCACAATCGTGACGCGATCTCACCGGAGACAATGCTACGGCAGCTGCGAATCGTACGAGGGTATTGCGGGATCGGAGCTATTGTGCTTTGGTCAGCGTGGGAGACCGTCAAGGAAATGACCTCAGCCGAGGATCCTGTCGAGCCCATCATCTTTCGTAACTTCTTGGCGGAGGTCGGCGAGCTCCCTCCTCCGGGGTGCACCTGACGGGGCGTGAAGGACCAGGGCGGACGGCCGGCGGGAGGCTGGCCGGGTACCTTGCCCCCATGCTGCGCTCCATTGCCGTCGCCGGCGTGCTCGCCCTGCTGGTCGCCGGATGCTCGTCGTCGTCGTCCTCGTCCAGTCAGCCGACCTACCCGCCCATCGGCTCGATCGTGGTCATGGGCGACTCGGTGGCGTCGGGCGAAGGCATCGCCTACGACTACAAGTACGAGCACCGACCCGTGCTCCCGACCTGGAGCAAGGGAGTCGCCGACCCGAAATGGCTGGGCCCCTACCCCGACTGCCACCAGTCGGGCAAGGCCTACGGAAACCTCGTCGCCAACTCCCGCCAGGCCAACCTGACCATGCTGGCGTGCACCGGTGGTGGTTACCCGGCGGGGATCGTCACCCCCGAAGTCGCCTTGCTGCCATCCGAGAAGACGGCCAACTTCGGGCCTCCGCAGTTCGGCGACTGGGCGACCCAGACCGACCTCAACGCCCTCTACGACGCCGCCGACCCCGACCTCGTCCTCATCACCCTGGGCGCCGACGACATCGGGTTCGCCAAGATCTTCGTGTACTGCATCGCGGCGACGTTGGCAGTGACACCCGAGGCCGTCCAGCAGCTGAAGGACCTGGAGGCCGTCAAGGACAAGACGGAGCGGAAGAAGGGGATCGACCGTCTCTTCGCCGACGTCACCGGCGCCTACGACGAATACAAGGACCTCGACAAGCTGCAGAGCGCGCTCGACCAAAAGCGCCAGCAGTTCCAGGCCGCGGGCACGCCCTACCCGTGCACCGCCGGCGACCCGAGTGAGTTCGTGAAGACGACCTTCACCGACGAGTTGCCGCCACTGGCCAAGGACTACGCCGACTTCGTCCAGGCGATCGTGGCGCGCGGCGAGCGCGACGGCAAGGTGCCCAACATCGTCTTCACCACGTATTACAACCCTTTGCCGGCGCCCGGGGCCGACCTCACCATCACCAAGTGCCCTGACGCGCTGGGCTTGTCGGCCGAGCAGTTCTCGTACCTCGGCGATCTCCTCGGCCAGCTCAACGGCCTGATCCTGCGCGAGATACCGCTGACAGGGGCCAAAGTGGCCGACGTCACCAAGGTGATGGAAGGGCACCAGTGGTGCGACAAGGATCCGTGGGACTACGGCATGTCGATTCTCCTGCGCGACAAGACCAGCCTGGCTCCGTTCCACCCCACGCCCACCGGTCAGAGCCACATCGCCGACCTGGTGCAGGACACCATCGGGACCTGAGAGGTCGAGCTCGTCAGCGAAAGAACTCGTCGTAGGCGCGCTGATCGCTGTAGAGGAACCACGTCTCCGTGAACTTGCCTTGGTCGTTGACCTTGAACGCCACGATCCCGCCGGATGCAATGCTCCTGCTGTCGTGCTCCGCCGTCATGTGCAGGAGTGTCGCGGCCGCGTGCACGTCCTCGGTGTTGTCCATCGGACCTCCCGTGTGATCCGTGGCCTGGGCACGAACCACCGGGCGCCGAGAGTACAGATCGCTCGCCGGTCGCAGCAGGACGCTCGTCAGCGGACCCCCCGAAGCTCATTGCGTCTCAGGCCCCCGCTTCCCCCGCGGGGCGAGGACGGTGTCGACGCAGTCTTCCGCAGCGTCCTCTTGAACGAAATGACCGGCGCCCTCGATTCGGTCGAGCGTCGCTCCTGGGATCGTCGCCGCCCATTGCTCGGCCCACTCCCAGGTGAAGATCGGGTCGGCGTCGCCCCACACGAAGTGCACGGGAATACCCAACGCCGGCAGACGCTGGTGGCATCGGCGTTGCCACGTCGCACCGCCCGCCTCGGGCTCGGCGAAGGGGAGGCACCAAGGGAAGCGGCGGGGACCGGCCTTCGACTCGACACCGTCGAACGGAGCCTCGTAGGCGGCGCGGATGGCATCGGTGTCGTGGCCGCTGCGCCTGAGCGAGCTGGCGACGACGAGTCCGGTCGGCATGTCGCCCCCGAGTCGTTCCGCATCGACCGCCATCGCTCGCCAGCTGCGGATGGCGTCGGTGTACTCGTAGGCGTCGTGGTGCAACCAGGTGTTACCGACGAAGAGCCGTGCGTACCGGCCGGGCTGGTCGCAGGCGTTGCGGAGGGAGATCGGGCCGCCCCAGTCCTGGGCAGGAACACCGGGGCGTCGCGCCGTCCGTCGTCGACGTAGTGGAGGCGCAGCCCGTCGTGGTCGAGATAGTGAGGAGCGAAGGGCCAGCCGGCGAGGGCCGCGAACCGCTCGTCGGGGGTTCGGACGAAGGGCGGCGTCACCGTGATCGGGACAGCGCGTCGATCCGGCCGAGGTCCTCGTCGTCGAGCGAGAATCCGAAGACGTCGAAGTTGGCCGCGATCCGCTCAGGCCTGGCGGACTTCGGGATGACGACCACTCCGTGGTCGATGTGCCAACGGATCACGACCTGGGCGGGCGTCACGCCGAGGCGGCCGGCGACGTCGACGAGCACGGGATGGCACAGGTCGGTGGTCTTGAACGGGCTGTAGCCCTCGAGGACCACGCTGCGCCGGCGGTGCTCCCCGAGCTCGTTCGGGTCGTGGAGCGTGGGACCCCACCGGATCTGGTTCACCTCCGGGGCCTCGCCGGTCGCCCGGACGAGCTCGTCCAGTTGGGCGATGGAGTAGTTGCTGACGCCGACGGCGCGGGCCATCCCCTCGTCTCGGAGGTCGAGGAGTTGCTGCCACAGCTGCGGCCCGGATCCACGGGGTGGCCAGTGGACGAGCCACAGATCGACGAAGTCCACTCCCAGTGCCCGCAAGCTCCCGTCGAGCGTGCGTCGCTCTCGCCCGGCATCGGTCGGTCGCAGCTTGGTCGTCAGGAACACGTCCTCACGGCGCAGGCCGCTGTCACGCAGCGCCCGACCGACCTCGCGCTCGTTGCGGTACATCGTCGCCGTGTCGATGTGGCGGTAGCCGACTTCGAGGGCGTACCGGACTGCTCGGTAGCACTCGGACCCCGTCATCTCCCAGGTCCCGAAACCGACGATCGGCATCGCCGCACCACCGGCAAGCAAGGGCACGGACAAAGCGTAGGCACCGGGCCGTAGCGGCGTTTGATGCGCCCGTCGCGCCCCTGTCGAGGCCGTTTCGGGCGGCGGAGGGGCGCTATCGCTGCATCAAACCGGCCGGCCGCGGAGCGGGCCGGTGAGCCTCCCCTGACGGACGAACCTCGACCGCATGTCGCGCGGGACGGCGGCGGCGACGGCCTGGATGGCGTCGCGGGCCTGCGCCTCCGGCGCGACCTCGGCCACGAGCAGGGGCGAGCCGGTCGTCGCCGCCATCTTGGCCGCCTCCTCGCGACGGCCGAGGCGACCGAGGGCCAGCGCCTGGTACTTGGCCGAGCCCCGCTGGCGGGACAGGTCGAGGAGCAGCTCGGCCCGCTCCGGCTCCAAGCGGCTGGCCATCTCGACGAGCCGCAGCTCGGCCCGCCACCGGAACGGCAGCCAGTTGCGGATGAGCGGCTCGGCCTCGGCCACGAGGTCGGCGGCGCGGCCGGGGTCGTCGTCGAGGAGGCGGCACTCGGCCAGGGCCAGGAGGGCGTGCAGCTCCTGCTCGGTCTGCAGCTGGCCGGCGGTGACCTCCCGGGACTGCTCGATGGCCATCTGGGCCAGCTCCTCGGCCCGGCCGCGATCGCCCAGCTCCCGCCACACCCAGGAGAGCGTCGTCGAGGTGCGGGCCCGGTAGAAGTGGACGTCGTAGCGCTCCAGCAGGCCCCGCTTGCGCTCGAGCACCCGGAGGGCGCCGACCAGGTCGCCCAGGTTGGCCCGGGCCAGGCCGGCGAAGAAGAGCGTCCGCAGCAGCGCCCGGAACGAGCCGGTCTCCTCGCACTGGGCCATGGCCCGGGCCAGCACGTCGTTGGCCTCCTCGAAGCGGTCGCCGTGCTCCAGGAGCGCCCCGAGGCAGCTGAGGGCCGACGCCACCGTCGACGGCTCGGCACCGACGAGGGCGTCGGAGTAGGCCGACGCCGCCCCCGCCATGTCGCCGGCCCAGTGGCGCACCCGTCCCACCAGCACGAGCGCGCTGGGCAGGGCGCCGGGGGCGGCAGCGGCTTGTTCGGCCAGGCCCGTGGCCTGGGCGGCGAGGTCGCCGGCGGTGTCGGCGTCGCGCCCGTAGTAGGCGGTCCAGCCCAGGCGCTCGAGGGCCATCGCCTCCATCCGGGTGTCGCCGCTGTCCCGGGCCAGCGAGAGGGCCCGGTGGTGGTCGTCGCGGGCGCCGGCGTAGTCGGCCAGCTCCTCCCGCACCTGGCCCCGCCGCAGCGAGACCTGCGCGATGGTGCCGGCGCCCCCATTCTTGTCGGGCCCGGTGCGCTGGTGGCCGTCCCTGTCGGCGCTCGCCTTCTCGGCACAGCCGAGGGCGGCGGTCAGGAGTCGCTCGGCGTCGCGGTTGGCGAACCGGCGCTGGGCGTCGTCGGCGGCAGCCGTCCACGCCGCGGTCGCCTTGGCCCAGTCGCCGGCCGCCTCCTGGTGGACGGCCACAAGCTCGGGACGGTCGGCCACCAGCTCGGCGATGCGCCGGTGGCGGCTGGCCCGTACCGCCGGCGGGGTGGTGTCGTACAGCACCTCGTGGATGACGCGGTTGGCGAACGCCAGGCTGTCGCCTTTCGACGTGAGCAGCCCCGCCTGCACGCCCCGCTCGGCCAGCCGGGCGGCCCGCGCCGGGTCGAGGTTCTGCACCCGGCCGACAAGGTCGATGTCGAACGTGACGCCGGCCACCGCCGCCACCCTGAGGAACTCCTCGATCTCGTCGCCGGCCCGGCGGATCCGCTCGACGACCACCTCCCGCAGCGAACGGGCCACCTCGAGGGCGTCGGCCGCCCTGTCGGAATCGGCCGCCAGGCGGAACGCCTCCACCGAGAACAGCACGTCGCCACCCGTGAGGCGGTAGATCGGCCCGGCCAGCTCGGGCACACCCATCACTGTCGCCAGGCGCCGCACCGCCGCCTCCGGCAGGGGGCCGAGTTGGATGCGTCGGCCCAGGTCCTCCAGGGTCTCGAGGGCGTCCCGCGCCTCCTCGGGGCGGAGGGTGACAAGGAGGAGGAAGCGCTCGTTGCCCAGCCGCCCGGTCATGAACCGCAGCGCTTCGAGGGTCGACGCCCCGGCGTGCTCCAGGTCCTCCACCACGAGGAGGGCGGGCTGGCGATGGGCGACGCGGGCGAACAGCTCCGTGACCGCCTCCAGCGACCGGCGGTGCTCGAGCTCGGGTGCGACCGACTCGTAGGGGCCCGCCTGCAGGAGGTCGGCGAGGCCGGGCAGCAACTCGGCCAGCGTGCCGGCCCAGTTGCCGGCCAGTTGGCGGGCGACATCCGGCGGCGTGCGCTCGAGGTGGCCGCGGATGGCCTCGAGGATGGGCTGGAGGAAGAGCGAGCGTTCCGCCTCGTTGCACCGGGCCCGCAGCGCCACGCCACCCCCGACCTCGACCAGGGCCACCACCTCGGCCGCCAGCCGGGACTTCCCCGATCCCGCGGCCCCGCAGACGAACACTGCGCCGCCCCGCCCGCCTACCGCCGCGCCCCACGCGTCACGCAGACGGTCCAGCTCCTCGGCCCTGCCCACCAGCGGGACCCGGCGCCCGCCACCACCGCCGTCGATGCCGGTGGCGGGGGACCGGGCCGGCTCGGGCAGGCCGCCGACGATGGCCTGGTGGAGCTCCAACGTCTCGTCGGCCGGCGCCACGCCCAGCTCCTCGTGCAGGTGGGACTCCAGGCGCTTGAACGCCACCAACGCCGCGCTCCGGTCGCCCCGGCGGTGGTTGGCCCGCATCAGAGCCCGTGCCGCCTCCTCGTCGAAGAGGTCGGCCTCGACCGCGGCGGTGGCCGCCCCCAGCGCGGCGGCGGTGTCGTCCAACTCGAACCCGGCGGTCCACAGGCAGCGGCGGGCCCGCCGCTGGAGCCGCTCGGCTCGCCGCCGGGGGCCCTCGGTCCAGGCCGCGTACAGCTCGTCCTCCAGTAACTCGCCGGCGTCGAGGAGCACCAGCGCCTCCCGGGCCGCGGCCGCGGCCGACGCCGACGAGCCCGCGGCCAATCGGGCCTCCGCCTCGGACACCGCCTTGTCGGCGTCGGCGAGGTCGATGCTGACCGAATCGGACAGGACCAGGCGATAGCCGGAGCGGCCGCCCTCGATGCAGTCCCGTCCCACCAGCCGGCGCAGCCGGCTCACCAGCGAGGCGACGTTCTGCTCGGGCTTGGCCGGCGGGTTCCCCGGCCACAGGTCTTCGATGATCCGCCCCGTCGGCACCATGTGGCCGGCGTCCGCGGCGAGCAGCCCGAGCAGGCTCGACGCCCGGCCGCCAGGGAGATCCCGGGCCCGGCGCCCGTCCACATGCACCAGCAGCGGCCCGATGACGCGAACCCGCACCGTGCGCTCCCCCGACTCCCCAGCTGGCGTCAAGCGGTCCCCTCCCGGTGCTTCCCGCCGAGAGCTGAACACCCCACGGTAGCTTTCGTGACGGAAGCGATGGGCGAGGGGGAGCCGTGGATTCGAGGACGCTGGCGACCCTGACCGTCATCATGGTCGTGGCCGTCCTCGCTCCGTTCCTGGCCGAGCTGCTGAAGCGGTTCCGCGTGTCGGCGGTGGTGATCGAGATCCTGGCCGGGATCGTCGTAGGCCCCCAGCTGTTGGGCCTGGCCCAGCTCGACCCGACCATCCGGTCCATCGCGTCGCTGGGCCTCGCCTTCCTGATGTTCCTCGCCGGCTACGAGGTGGACTTCGCCCGCATCAAGGGCACGCCGCTGAAGCTGGCCACCAAAGGCTGGCTGCTCTCATTGGTGCTCGGGCTGGGGATCGGCTTCCTGCTGCAAGAGGAGGGCAAGGCCGTCTCCGGGCTCATCATCGGGCTGATCCTGACCACGACCGCGCTCGGAACCATGCTGCCGATGTGGCGGGACGCCGGCCTGCTGGGTGGCCGGTTGGGCACCCACCTGCTGGCGGTCGGCACCCTCGGCGAGTTCGGGCCGATCGTCACCATCGCCGTGCTCCTCGGTGGCCACCAGCCCAGCCAGTCCTCGCTGCTACTCGTCCTGTTCGTCGTCGTCGCGGTGGGGGCGGCGAAGCTGGCGGCCCAGCCCAAGACGCCGCGGCTGGTGCGCTTCCTCCAGACGAACCTCAACACCAGCGCACAGCTGCCGGTGCGGTTGTCGGTGGTCCTGATCGTCGTGCTGCTCTGGATCGCCAACAGCCTGGGGCTCGACGTGCTGCTCGGCGCCTTCACCGCCGGGATCGTCGTCCGCCTGGGTATCAAGGGCCCGGACGAGGAGACCATCAGGATCAAGCTGGAGGCCATCGGGTTCGGGTTCTTCATCCCGATCTTCTTCGTGGTCAGCGGCATGCAGTTCGACCTCGACGGCCTGGTGTCCACCCCCCGGTCGCTGCTGATCCTGCCCGCCACCCTCGGGCTGTTCCTCCTGGTCCGGGGCCTGCCCGTCTTCCTTTTCTACAGGGACGAGCTGGAACCCGACCAGCGGTGGCCGTTCGCCCTGTTCTCCGCCGCCGCGCTCCCGCTCGTCGTCGCCATCTCCCAGATCGGGACGTCGACGGGGCGGCTGGCACCGTCGTCCGCGGCCGCCCTGGTGGGAGCCGGAATCCTGTCGGTGATGATCTACCCGCTGATCGCGTTCTCGCTGCTCGGTCGGCGCTCGCCCGAGCCGGGGCCCCCGGAGACCGGGAATCAGGAGACCACGTCGGAGGGCGACCGCCTGAACGGCGGCTGCCGCCAGCGCCGCCCCCACGATCCCCGCCTCGTTGAGCAACTGGGCGGGGACGACCGCGGCCTTGGTCTCGAAGTAGTGGAAGTAGTGCTCGGACTTCTTGCTGACCCCGCCGCCGATGATGAACAGGTCGGGTGAAAAGAGGGCCTCGAGGTACCGCAGGTACTCCCCCACCCGCTTGCCCCACTTCTTCCACGAGAGCTCCTCGCGCTCCTGCACCGACTCGGCGGCGTACTCTTCGGCGTCGCCGCCGTGGAAGTGCAGGTGGCCGAGCTCGGTGTTGGGCACGAGCGTGCCGTCGACGAACAGGGCCGAGCCGATGCCGGTGCCCAGGGTGATCATCAGCACCACCCCCGTGCGCCCGGCGCCGGCGCCGAACCTGACTTCGGCCATGCCGGCGGCGTCGGCGTCGTTGAGGACGACGAACGGCCGGCCCCCGCAGGCGGCGGTGAAGATGCCGGCCACGTCCTGGCCGATCCATCCTCGGTCGACGTTGGCGGCGGTCTTGGCCTCTCCCCCCTGGATGACGGCGGGAAAGGTGGCCCCGACCGTCCCCTCCGTCCGGAACTGCCCGACGAGGTCGGCCACGACCGCGGCCACCGCCCCGGGTGTCGCCGGCTGGGGCGTCGGGATGCGCACCCGGTCGGCAGTGAGCACGCCTTTCTCGACGTCGACCGGCGCACCCTTGATCCCGGTGCCGCCGATGTCGATTCCGATCAGCTCCATGTCGCGCTCCCTTGCCTTCGCCGCTCGGAAGGTAGTTCACCCCCTCGCGGGTTCGCTGACTACTCTCCGGCTCATGTCGTCACTCCGTCGCCCGCTCGTCCTCGCCCCTGGCCTGCCCATCTGTGTCGGCCTGCCCATCTGTGTCGGCCTGCTCCTCTGTGTCGTGCTGGGCGGGTGCGCAGTCAACCCCTCCGAGACCGAGGGCGACGCAATGACGCCGACGGAGTTCTCGTCCAAGGCGAACGCCGACTGCACCGAGGCCAAGCTGTCGTTGCTAGGAGGGACGGCGCCATACACCGCCCAGCAGTACCAGGCGATCCAGGCCCAGCTCGTGCTCGCCCGCCGCGAGATCGACGGGTTGGTGGCACCGGTGAACGAGCAGCAGGACGTCTACAACCTGCTCGGCGGGTACTCGTCGATCGCCAACGCCGCCGCGGCCGCCGCCCAGGGGCTCGGCACCGGCCAGACGCCGGAGGAGGCGCAGGCCGCCTACGTGGCCGCGGTGACGACGCCGCTGGCGGCAGTGAGCACCGCGGCCCAGGCCGTCAACGCCCCGGCGTGCGGACAGGTGCCCGTCGCCGGCCAGTAGGGCTCGATCGCGTTCTTGCCACCCTCTGCCCTACCTCCTACCCTATGTAGGTGCACCACCTGAGCGTCGCTGAGCCGGGCGCGGCGTGAAGAAGACCAGCGTCTACCTGCCGGACGGGCTCAAGGCCCGGCTGGCCGAGGTGGCCCGGCGCACCGGTCGGTCCGAGGCGCAGCTGGTGCGGCAGGCGGTGGAGCGGCTGGTGGCGTCGGAGCCGGTGGCGGCGGCCTCCGCCTCGGCCGGCCCCCGTGAGGACCCGGTGATCGCCCGCAACCAGCCCGGTCCGCGGCTGGTGGGCGTCGGGATGGGCCCCGGCGACCCCGGCCTTTTGACGGCTCGGGCCGCGCACGTGCTGCGGGGCGCCGACCGGGTGCTGGCGCCGACGACGTCGGCCTCCGCGGTGGGCCGGGCCGAGGCCATCGTGCGGGAGGCCGTCCCCGAGGTGGTGGTGGAGCGCGTGGTGTTCGTGATGGAGACCGACGGAGCCGCCCGGTCGGCGGCGTTGACGGCGGTGGCCGAGCGGGTCGTCGCCCTGCTCGACGTGGGCGAGGTGGTGGCGTTCGTCACCCTCGGCGACCCCAACGTGTACAGCACGTTCTCGTCGGTGGCCGAGGAGGTGCGGGCCCGGCGGCCGGGCGTGCCCGTGGAAACGGTGCCCGGCATCATGGCCTTCCAGGACCTGGCGGCGCGGGCCGGGACGGTGCTGGTCGACGGCCGCGAGCGGCTGCTGCTGGTGCCGGCCCACGGCTCCGGTGGCCCGGACGCCGTGGCCGCGGCGGCCGCCGCCGACCCCGGCACCGCCCTGGTGGTCTACAAGGGCGGCTCCCGCCTGCCCGAGCTGGCCGCCGGTCTGGCCCGGGCCGGTCGCCTGGAGGGTGCCGTCCTCGGCGAGCTGCTCGGCCTCCCCGGCGGGAGGGTGGCGGCGGTGGCCGACGTGGCCGACCGACCGGCGACCTACCTGGCCACGCTGGTGGTGCCGCCAGTGCGCGGTGGCGGCAACGGGGACGGCCACACGGGAACTCGGGCGGGCCGTTGATCTCCTTCGTCGGGGCCGGTCCGGGCGCCGCCGACCTGCTGACCCTGCGGGCGGCCGACCGGCTGGCCCGTGCCGACGTCGTGGTGTGGGCGTCGTCGCTCGTGCCCGAGGAGGTGCTCGTCCACGCCCGGGTCGAGGCGGTCGTGCACGACTCGGCAGGCATGACGCTCGAGGACGTCCTCGCGGTGTATGCCGCCCACCCGGCGCCGGCGCGCGTCGTGCGCCTGCACTCGGGTGACGTGGCGTTGTACTCGGCCGTGCAGGAGCAGATCGACTGGTGCCTCTCCGCCGGTCGGGACTGGGAGATCGTGCCGGGGGTGGGGTCGCTGGCGGCCGCCGCCGCCCTGGTGGGGCGGGAGCTGACCGTGCCGGGCGTGGCCCAGTCGCTGGTGGCCACCCGGCTTCCCGGGCGCACGGCTGCGTCGATGCCGGCGGGCGAGACCGTCGCCGCGTTCGCCGGCCACCGCGCCACCATGGCCGTCTACCTGTCCGGCGCCAGGCCGGAGCAGCTGCAGGACGAGCTGATCGACGATGGTCGCGGGTACCCGCCGGACACGCCCGCCGCCCTCGTCGTCCGGGCCTCGTGGCCGGACGAGCGGGTGCACCTGACGACCGTGGGACAGCTGGCGGAGACCATGCGGGAGGACGGCGCCCGCACCGTCGCCCTCGTACTGGTCGGCTCGGCGCTGGCAGGGGCGGCGCCGAGGTGCCACCTGTACGACCCCGGCTACGCCCACGGCTACCGGCGACGCTCGCTGCCTGGCTCGACCGCGGGAAGGCCGGCGCGGGCGTGACGGTCTTCCTCGTCGGAGCCGGTCCCGGGGATCCCGGCCTGCTCACGCTGCGGGCCGAGTCGCTGCTGCGGGGCGCGGCGGTGGTGGTGGCCGATGGCAGCGTCGCCCACCTGGGCGCCGAGTTCGCCCCCGAAGCCGAGCTTGTCGCGGTTGCCGACCGGACGGCTGCGGCGGCGGAGCTGCTCGACGCCGCCGGCGCGCCCGGCCTCGTCGTGCGGTTGTACGCGGGTGACGCCTGGCTCCACCCCGGCCACGCCGCCGAGGCCGCCGCCCTCGCTGAAGCCGGAGTGGGGTTCGAGTCGGTGGCGGGCGTGGCCGTCGAGGTGGCGGTGCCGGCGGCGGCCGGGATCGCGGTGCACGTCCGGCACCTGGCCGTGGCCTGCACGTTCGCCGACCCCGCCACTGCGCCCCCGCCGATCGACCCGGCCCGCACGCTCGTGGTTGTGACGGACGACGTCGCCGCGACCGCCCGCGCCCTGGCCGCCGCTGGTTCGCCTCGACTTCCCGCCGCCGGACTGGTCACCGGACAGGCGCCGGTGCGGGGCCCGCTGGGCGACCTGGCCGCACCGGGCTCGGGGCTTGTCGTCGTCGGGGCGGTGACGGCGTGATGTCGACTGTCAAACGGGGAGGACAGTCAGGCAAACGGGGAGGACAGTCAGGCGAACGGGGAGGACAGTCAGGCGAACGGGGAGGACAGTCAGGCGAACCGCCGCTGGCGCCCGAGGTGGCTGCGGCGTCGGGCGGCCTGCGTACCGGCTGGACGACCGGCACCTGCGCCAGCGCCGCGGCCAAGGCGGCGCTGATCGGGCTGGCGACGGGAACGCCGCCGGTCGAGGTCGAGGTCGGGTTGCCGGACGGTCGGCGGGTGCGCTTCCCGGTCGAGGCCGAGGCTCCCAACCGGTGCGTCGTGGTCAAGGACGCCGGCGACGACCCCGACTGCACCCACGGCGCCCGGATGACCGCGACCGTGGAGTGGGCGCCGTCCGAAGACCCGAGCGAGCTGCGGGTCGGGCCCGGCATCGGCACCGTCACCCGCCCGGGGCTGGGGATCCCCGTCGGTGCGCCATCGATCACCGACGTCCCCCGCCGCATGGTCGCAGCCGCCCTGGCCGAGGTGAGCGACCGGCCCGTCGTCGTGACGTTCTCCGTCCCCGGCGGGGAGGACATGGCGGCCAAGACGTCGAACAGCCGGCTGGGCATCGTGGGAGGCATCTCCATCCTGGGCACGACCGGCGTGGTCAAGCCGTTCTCCACCGCCGCGTACCGGGCGTCGGTCGTCCAGCAGATCGACGTGGCCGCGGCCCAGGGCGCCGACTCCATCGTCCTGGCCACCGGCACCCGCTCCGATGCCTACGCCCAGCGGGCCCACCCCGAGCTGGCCGAGGTGTGCTTCGTCGAGGTCGGCGACTTCACCGGGATCGCCCTCCGCCGGGCGGTCGCCGCCGGCATCGGCCGGGTGGTGTGGGTCGGCATGGTCGGCAAGATCGCCAAGCTGGCGGCGGGCGTGATGATGACCCACTTCCGCAGGACCAAGGTCGACACCGCGCTGCTGGCCGACGTGGCCCGGGAAGCCGGCGCGCCCGACGCGGTGGTGGTCGCCGCCACCGAGACGAACACCGCCCGGCACTTCTTCGAGGTGTGCGTCGAGCACGGGACCACCGAGCCGATCGCGGTGCTGTGCCGCCGCGCCTCGGCCGCGTGCCGGTCCCACGTGGACGGTCGGCTCGACGTGGAGGTGGTGTGCGTCGACTTCGACGGCGCCGAGGCTGTCGCCCGTGGGTGACTTGGGGCCCGTGGCTGATCCCATCCACCTGGTGGGACTGCTCGGCGGGCGGCCGGTGGGCGACGCCGCAATGGCCGCCCTGCGATCGGCGACGCTGGTGGCCGGAGGCAAGGACCAGCTGGCTGCCGTGGCCGACCTGGTGTCGCCCTCGGCCCACACCGCGGTCGTGGGTGCGGGCCTGGCCGCGCTGGACGAGATCGTGGCCGCCGACGGGGTGGCGTGCGTGCTGGCGTCCGGCGACCCGGGGTTCTTCGGCATCGGCCGGGCGCTGGCAGCCAGGGTCGGGGGCGCCCGGCTCGTCGTCCACCCGGCGCCGTCGTCGGTCGCGTTGGCGTTCGCCCGCCTCGGCCTGCCGTGGGACGACGCTGTCGTGCGCTCGTGCCACACGGGTGTCGCCGGACGAGGCGCGGCCGAAGTCGCCCGGGCGCCGGTGGCCGGCGTCCTGTGCGGGCCCGACGCACCGCCCGAGGCGGTCGGCGCCGCCCTGCTCGCCTTCGGTGCCCACCACCCGCTGGTGGCGGTGTGCACCCGGCTGGGCGAGCCGGGCGAGCAGGTGACGGTGTGCCCGACCCTGGACGACCTGGCCGCCGGGACCTTCGACCACCGATCGGTCGTCGTGGTGGCCCACCCGCCGACGGCGGTGCTGCCGGCCGGCGGCCGACCCGTCGGAGACTTCTCGCACCGGCGGTCGATGATCACCAAGCCCGAGGTCCGCTCGGTCGTGCTCGGCAAGCTCGACGTCCCCGCCCGGGGCGTGCTCTGGGACGTCGGCGCCGGCAGTGGGAGCGTCGCGGTCGAGGTAGCCCTGGCCGCGCCCGGCCTGCGGGTGATCGCCGTCGAGCGGGATCCCGCCGACGCCCGGCGGGTCGTGGCCAACGCCGCCGCCCTCGGCGCGCTGGTCGAGGTCGTCGAGGGTGCGGCGCCGGAGGCTTTGTACGGCCTGCCCGCCCCCGACCGGGTGTTCGTGGGTGGTGGCGGGCTCGACGTGGTCGACGCCTGCCTGGCCGCCCTCCGTCCGGGAGGTCGCCTGGTGGCCACCTTCGCCGCCGTCGACCGGGCGGTGGCCGCCCACGGTCGCCTCGGGTCGCTGGTGCAGGTGGGCGTGGACCGGGCCGAGTTGCTGCCCGACGGCGGCGTTCGGTTTGCGGCCGACAACCCGGTGTTCGTGGCGTGGGGGGACGCGCCCGCCGTGGCGCTGCCGGGGCCGGGCCAGGTCGGCCGGGTGGCCGTCGGAGTCGGCTGCTCGACGGTTGCCACCGCCGAGGAGGTGGCCGCCGTCGTGGCCGAGGCCCTGGCTGCCGCCTCCTACGACTTGCTCGCCCTGAGTCCGAATGTCGTGGCCACCATCGACCGCAGGGCCGACCACCCCGCGGTGCAAGCTGTCGCCGGGCCCGTACCGCTGGTGGCCTTCCCGTCCCTGCTGCTCGGCGCCGTCGACGTGCCGTCCCCGAGCGAGGCAGTGGCCGCCGCGGTGGACACGCCCAGCGTCGCCGAGGCCGCCGCCCTCATCGCCGCCGGCCCCGGTGCCACCCTCGCCGTGACCAAGATCAAGGGCCCGACCGCCACCGCCACCGCCGCGGTCGCCGTCGGTCGCGCCGGCGACGAGCGGCCGGGCCGGCTGCGGATCGTGGGGCTCGGCCCCGGCCACCCCCGCCACCGCACCCCCGCCGCGGTCGCCGCCGTCCGGGGAGCGGACGCCGTCGTCGGGTACGGCCCCTACGTCGACGCCGTCGGGCCGTCGCTGCGTCCCGACCAGCTCGTCGTGCGCGGCGCGATGGGCCAGGAAGCCGACCGGGCCCGCGCCGCCCTGGCTCTGGCCCGGGCCGGATGGCGGGTGGCGCTGGTGTCGTCGGGCGACCCGGGTGTGTTCGCCATGGCCTCCACCACGCTCGACGTGGCCGGCGAGGACTGCGACAGCGACATTTACGACGACATCGCCATCGAGATCGTCCCCGGCGTCACCGCCGCCCACGCCGCGGCCGCGGCCGCCGGCACCTCGTTGGCCGGGGCCCACGCCCTCCTCTCGCTGTCCGACCTGCACGTCCACTGGTCGAAGATCGAGGCGCAGCTGACGGCCGCCGCGACCACCGGGCTCGGGCTCGCCCTCTACAACCCCCGCTCCGTCGGCCGCCCCTCCAACCTGGCCCGGGCTCGCGACGTGCTCGCCGCCATACTCGGCACCTCCACCCCGGTGGTCGTCGTCACCGACGCCACCGGGCCGGGCGAGACGGTGGTGCGCACCACCCTCGGCGACCTCGACCCGACCATCGTCGGCATGCGCTCGATCGTGCTGGTGGGAGCGTGACGGCGGCCGCAACGGTGAGGATCACCGACGCCTGCACGGCGTGCGGCGCCTGCCTGGCCACGTGCCCGGAGCGGGCCCTGCGCCGCGCCCCCCGCCGGCCGCTGGTGATGGACGACAGGTGCACGGCGTGTTGGGACTGCGTCGGCATCTGCCCGGCCGGGGCCATCATCGAGGTCGGCCGGTGACCGAGGTCCAGCCGATGGAGCCCAGGCACCCCATCGAGGAGCGCAGCTACCGCATCCTCGCCGAGCGGGTCGACCTCCAACGCTGGCCGCCGCTGTCGAGGGCCGTCGTGGCGCGGGTGATCCACGCGTCGGCCGACGTGGGCTACGCCGACTCCCTGGTGGTCGACGAGGACGCCTGCCGGGCAGCGGTGTCCGCCCTCCGAGGCGGGGCGCAGGTGGTCGCGGACGTCGAGATGGTGGCCGTCGCCACCCGCCGGGCCGGATCCCGCTGCCTGCTGGCCGAAGGGCGGGCGTTGGCCGCCACCGTCGCCGACGACGAGCCGGGGCTCACCGCCAGCGCGGCGGCCATGCGGGTGGCCATGTCACGGTGGCCCGACGGAGCCGTCGTCGTGGTCGGCAACGCCCCCACCGCGCTGTTCGAGCTGGTCCGCCTGGTGGGCGGCGGCGTGTGCCGGCCGGCGTTCGTCGTCGGACTGCCCGTCGGCTTCGTGGGGGCGGCCGACGCCAAGGCTGCGCTGCGGGCCACCGGGGTCCCCTCGGTGACGAACGTCGGCGAGCGCGGGGGCAGCGCCGTGGCCGCCGCCGCCCTCAACGCCCTCTGGCGGCTGGCCCAGGAGAACGAGGGGTGACCGCCACCGTGCACCTGGTGGGGGCGGGCCCCGGAGACCCCATGCTGCTGACCCGCCGGGCCGCCCAACTCTTGGCGGTGGCCGAGGTCGTGGTGTGCGACCGCCGCTCGCTGGCGCCGATCGTGGCCCTGGTGCCGGCCAGCGCCGAGCGGATCTTCGTGGGGAGGACCGACGGGCACCCGGCCTGGGGCACCGACAGCACCGCCGACCTGCTTGCCGCCCGCGCTCGCGCCGGCCGCATGGTCGTGCGCTTGAAGGGCGGCGACCCGTTCGTGTGCTCGCGCGGCGGCGAGGAGATGCTGGCCCTGATCGAGCGGGGCGTCGAGTGCCAGGTGACGCCCGGCGTGACCGCAGCCACCGCCGCACCGCTGGCCGCCGGCCTGCCCCGGGGACGCACCGTCACCATCGTGGCCGGCAACGACGACCCGGTGTACCCGCCGACCGACCTGGCGGCGCTGGCCGATCCGCTGGGCTCCCTCGTCGTCATGGTCGGGCGGGCCCGGCAGGGTTCGATCGCCGCCACCCTCGTGAGTGGTGGCGGGCTGGACCCCGATACGCCGGCGGCCGTGGTCCACGGCGCCACTCGGGACGACAGCCACGTCGTGCGCACCCGCCTGTCGGCTCTCGGCGACCACCGCCTGCCGCCGCCCAGCACCGTCGTCATCGGTCCCGAGTCGAAGATCTGTGCACACGCCTGGAGTAGCAGTGCACATACCTGACGGCTGGATCGACCTCCCGACTTCGGCCGCCGGCGTCGCCGTGGCCGCCACCGCGGTGGCGGTTTCCTCTCGCCGGGCGGCGGCCGCCCTGAAGGAGCGGGCCGTGACCACCCCGGCGGTCGTCGCCGCCTACCTGCTGGTGGCCGAGCTGCTGGTGGTGCCCCTCGGCCTCGGCACCAGCGCCCACCTGGTGGGCACCGGGCTGGCCTCCATCCTGGTCGGTCCCAGCGTGGCCATCCTGTGCGTGTCGGTCGTGGTGGTCATCCAGGCCCTGGTGCTGGCCGACGGTGGCGTCACCGCCATCGGCCTGAACATCGTCAACAACGGCGTGGTGCCCGCCCTCGTCGCCTACTGCCTGTTCCGCGCCCTGTACCGCGCCACCGGCCGCCTGGTGCCGGCGGCCGGGCTGGCGGCGACGGCGGCGACCCTGGCCGCAGGCGCCGCCGCCGCGGTCGAGTTCGTGGTCGGGGGGACCTCGGTCGTCCCCGCCGGCGCGGTCGCCGCTGCCCTCGGGGTCGGGACGATCGTCGTGGCCGTCGCAGAGGGCGTGCTCACCGGCCTGGTCGTCAGGATCGTCCACCGCCTGCGCCCCGACCTGGTGGCGGCCGCCGCCCGTCAGCCGCAGCCCCAGCGGGAGCCGGCGTGAGCAACAGCCACGCCGCCGCCGGCGCCGCTGTCCGGGTCCGAGGGCCGCTGACCGGGTTGGCGCCGGAGGCCAAGCTCGTCGGCCTGGTGGCGTTCCTGCTGGTCGTGGCCGTCACCCCGCCCTCCCAGCCCGCCGTGCTGCTGGCCCAGGCGGTGGTGGCGACCGGCGTGGCCGTCGCCGCCCTCGTCGACCCCCGGGAAGTGGGCCGCCGGCTGCTCGTCGACCTCCCCCTCCTGGTGCTGGCCGCCACCCTCGCCGTCGCCGGCACCGGTCCCCGGGTCGACGTCGCCGGCCTCCACCTGTCGCAGGACGGGCTGAGGGTGGGCCTGGCCCTCCTGGCCAAGGCCAGCATCGCCATCGTGGCCGTCTCGGCCGTGGCGGCGTCGACGTCGATGGCGGAGACGGTCGGCGGACTCCGCCGGCTGCGACTGCCGGCCTGGTGCTGCGAGCTCGTCGCCCTCACCGGCCGCCAGCTCGACGTCCTGCGGGACGAGATCGGCCGCCTCCGCCTGGCCGGTTCGGTGCGGGCCGGCACCCGCGGCGCCCGGGGCGAGTGGTCGGCGGTCGGCCGGTCGCTCGGCGTGTTGTTCGTCCGCAGCATGGAGCGCATGGACCGGTTGCAGCTGGCCACCGCCGCCCGCGGCGGCACCCGCCTGGGTGCCACCGTCCTGGCCGCCACGCCACCCCGGGCCACCGCCGCCCACTGGCTCGTCGCCCTCGTGCCGGCCGCCGCCGCCCTTGTCCTGCGGGTGGCCCTGTGACCAAACCCGACCTCCTGCTCATCGGCCACGGCAGCCGCAACCCGGCGGCCACCGCGGAGTTCGACCGGCTCGTGCAGCAGCTGACGGCCGCTGCGCCCGACCTGCGGGTGGATGCCGGCTTCCTCGAGCTTGCCGACCCGCCCATCGACGCCGCCGTCGACCGGCTGGTCGCCAACGGCGCCACCGACGTTGTGGCCGTCCCCTATGTCCTCTTCGGCGCCGGACACCTCAAGGACGACGGTCCCGCCGTCCTGGCCCGGTCGCGCGCCCGCCACCCGGGGGTCCGGTTTCGCCTCGCCCGCGACGTCGGCCTCCATCCGGCCGTGCTCGACGTCGCCGAGGACCGGGCCCGAACCGCGCTGAAGCGCCTGCCCGACACAGCCAGCCATGACACAGGCAACCCGGACACAGACAAGACAGTGGTGGTCCTGGTCAGCCGGGGCTCGACCGACCCCGACGCCTGCGCCGACTTCGTGAAGTTCGCCCGCCTGCTGGAGGACGGCCGGGGCCTGGGCCGGGTGGAAGCCGCCTTCGTGGCCATGACCCGGCCCGGCGTCGAGGATGCCCTGGAGCGGGCCCGCCTGCTGGGAGCCGAGGCCATCGCCGTGGTGCCCCTGCTGCTGTTCGACGGCGTCCTCGTCGACCGCATCGGCGAGCGGGCGACGGCCTGGGCCGCCGGCCGACCCGAGCTGGCCGTCTCGGTCGCCGCCCACCTCGGCCCGGACACCCGGCTGGTCGACGTCGTCCTCGAGCGCCACCGCGAGGCCCACGAGGGCGACGTGCGCATGAACTGCGACGTCTGCGCCTACCGCGTGCGGCTCCCCGGCTACGAGGACAAGGTCGGGACGCCGCTCACAGTCGCTCCCCCCGACGAGGCGCCCCGTGGATGGCGGGCGCGGCGGGCGGCCAACCAGTCCGCGGCCGACGCCGCCGAGCGCCGGGAACGCCCCCGCCGGGGGCTGGGCCGGCGCACCGGCGTGCCGGCCTCACCGGACCGGGACGGGCCGGCCGTCCGGATCGCCGGCCTCCGCCACCGCTGGCCCGACGGCACCGACGCCCTGGCCGGCGTCGACCTCACCGTGGAGCGGGGCGAGCGGCTGGCCGTCCTGGGGCCCAACGGATCGGGCAAGACCACGCTGGCCCTCCATCTCATCGGCGCCTTCGACCGGTCGGCCGACGACGGCGCTGTCACCGTCACCGGGCTGCCGGTGGAGAAGCGAAACCTGGCCGAGATCCGCCGCCGGGTCGGACTCGTGTTCCAGGACCCCGACGACCAGCTCCTCCTCCCGACGGTTGGCGCCGACGTGGCCCTCGGCCCCGCCAACCTCGGCCTCAGCGGCGACGCCCTGGCCGAGCGGGTGGCTATGGCCCTCGACCTGGTGGGGCTGACCGACGCCGCCGACCGCGCCCCCCAGCACCTGAGCATGGGCGAGCGCCGCCGCGCCGCCCTGGCCGGCGTGCTGGCCGTGCACCCCGAGATCCTGGTGCTGGACGAGCCCAGCGCCAACCTCGACCCCTCCGCCCGGCGCGACGTCGTGGACATCGTGCAGGGCCTCGGCATCACGACCATCGTGATCACCCACGACCTGCCGCTGGCCCTGGAGCTGTGCCCGAGGTCGGTCGTCCTGGACCGCGGGCGGGTCGTCGCCGACGGGCCCACCGCCGCCCTGCTCGCCAACCCGGGCCTCATGGCCGCCCACCGCCTCGAGCTGCCCTACGGGTTCGTGCCCCGGAGAGCGGCAGGCCGGTGACCAGCAGGCCGTGACCAGCCGGCCCGCCGACCTCAGCACGGCGCCCCTCCCCGGACCGCATGGGGGCGACGGCGCCCGGCTGGCCGCCGCCCTGGGCGTCGACCCGTCGGCGGTGCTCGACCTGTCGGCGTCGATGAACCCGTGCGCGCCCGACGTAGCCGCCCTGGCCGCCCGCCGGCTCGACGCCCTCCACCGCTACCCCGACGCCGCCGAGGCCGCCACCGCCACCGCCACCGCGCTCGGCGTCGACACCGACCGCGTCCTGCTCACCAACGGCGGGTCCGAAGCCATCGCCCTGGTGGCCGAGGACGCCTTCGAGGGCGACGTGCACGACCCGGAGTTCTCCCTCTACCGGCGCCACCTGGCAATTGTGGGCGTGGGAAGCGGGCGCTGGCGGTCGAACCCGAACAACCCCACCGGCGAGCTGGCCGCCCCCGACGACGAAGCCGCGGTCTGGGACGAGGCGTTCTGGCCGCTGGCCACCGGGACGTGGACGAGGGGCGACGCCGATCGCGGCGCGACGGTCCTCGGCTCCCTGACCAAGCTGTTCGCCTGCCCCGGCCTGCGGGTGGGCTACGCCCTCGCCCCAGACGCCGCCACCGCCGATCGCCTCAGGCGGCGCCAGCCCCTGTGGTCGGTGAACGGGCTGGCCTGCGCCCTCGTCCCCGAGCTGCTCGAACTGGCCGACCTCCCGGCCTGGTGCGCCACCATCCGTACCCTGCAACGGGACCTCGTCGCCGTACTCCGGTCCGCCGGCTACTGCGCCAAGGCGCCCGCCGGGCCGTGGGTGCTCGTCTCTCCGGCCGAAGACCTGCGCGACCGCCTGGCCCGGTCGGGGATCCTGGTGCGGGACTGTGCGTCGTTCGGACTCCCCAGCACCGTGCGCATGGGCGTCCCCGGCCCGGCCGGGCTGGAACGGGTGTCCGCCGCGGTTCGATGACGGACGAGCTACCCCCACCGAACCGGGGCTGCTCAGCCGCGCCATACGCGGGTACGTGGCCCCAGTTCGGCGCGGTGATGCACCAACACCCAACTGGGGCGGTTCAATCGCGCCATCCGCCGGTACGTCGCCCCGGTTCGGCGGATCGGCCAAGCTGAAGCCATGCCGGTGACCCGCATCCCTGGCACGACCCCCCTGCTGATTCACCGCCACACCGGCGGGCGGCTGCGGCGCACGCCCGACGAGGTGGTGGTCGAGGAGCCGCTCGAGATCCGGCTGGACGGGCGCACCGTCGCCACCACCCTGCGCACGCCCGGCCACGACGCCGAGCTGGCGGTCGGCCTCCTGCATGCCGAGGGCGTCCTCGACGGCTGCCCCGTCATCCAGGTCCGCCACTCTCCCCCGGGCCTCTACGACGGCGGCCACCTCAACACCGTCTCGGTCGACACCGCCGGTCTGGCCACGGCGCCCGTCCCCCGTCTCCAGGTGTCCACCGCCGCCTGCGGGCTGTGCGGGGCCACGTCCATCGGCGAGCTGACGGCCCGCCTGACACCCCTCTCCCCCACGCCGCTGCCGCCCGCCGCCGCCATCCTCGGCCTCGGCGCCCGGGTCCGCGAGATGCAGAGCCTGTTCGGCTCGACCGGCGGCGTCCACGCCGCTTCTGTGTTCGACGCCGAGGGGACGCCGTCGCTGGTGCGGGAGGACGTCGGCCGCCACAACGCCGTCGACAAGGTGGTGGGCCGGCTCCGGCTCGACGGACGCCTCCCCGCCACCGGGCTGGGCCTGTTCGTGTCGGGCCGGGCCGGCTTCGAGCTGGTGCAGAAGGCGTGGGCCGCCGGGTTCGCGTGGATGGTGGCGGTGGGTGCGCCCACGTCGCTGTCGGTGGAGACGGCCCGCGCCGCCGGCCTGGCGCTCGTGGGGTTCGCAGGCGACGACCGCTACAACGTCTACGCCCCGCTCGACCAGTGATCACCCTCGTGCTGGGCGGCGCCCGGTCCGGGAAGTCGGCGGTCGCCGAACGGCTGGTGTCCGGGCTGGGGGACGACGTCACCTACGTCGCCACCGCGGTCGTCGACCCGGCGGACGCCGACTTCGCCGACCGGGTCGCCGCCCACACGGCCCGGCGGCCCCCGACCTGGAAGACGGTCGAGTCGGGTCCCGATCTGCCGGGACTGCTGGCCGGTCTCGATGGCCCGGTGCTGGTCGACTCGCTCGGGACGTGGGTGGCGGGCCTCGACGACATGACACCCGACGCCCCGGTTGATGTGACTGCCCTGTGCGACGCCCTCCGCACCCGCAACGGACCGACCGTCGTCGTCTCCGAGGAGGTCGGGCTCGGCGTGCACCCGTCGACCGAGGTCGGCCGCCGGTTCCGCGACACCCTCGGGACGGTGAACACCGCCGTGGCCGGCGTGGCCGGCGACGTCTGGCTGGTCGTGGCCGGCCGCCTCCTCCCCCTCGCCCGGGCCGCAGATCAACCCCAGGAAGCAGGCTGAGTGCTCGCCGCCCTCGCCTTCCTCACCCCTCTT
Source organism: uncultured Acidimicrobiia bacterium (assembly GCA_963825765.1). Lineage (GTDB taxonomy): Bacteria > Actinomycetota > Acidimicrobiia > Acidimicrobiales > AC-14 > CAWGUU01. The sequence goes on along the minus strand of CAWGUU010000009.1, from coordinate 63,322 downwards.
GGCCGGGCGCGGGAGCCCGACGCCCGCTCGTTCTCGTGGTTCCCCCTGGTCGGCGCCCTCCTCGGCGCCGCCGTAGGAGCAGTCTGGTGGGGCGCCGGCGAGCTGTGGGCGCCGGCGGTGGCCGCCACCATCGCGGTGGTTGCCGACCTGGCCCTCACCGGCGCCCTCCACGTCGACGGCCTGGCCGACACGGCCGACGGCGTGCTGCCCCACCTCGACCGCCGCCGCCGGCTGGAGGTGATGGCCCAGCCCGACGTCGGCGCCTTCGGCGTGGCCGCGGTCGTCGTCACCCTGGTGCTGCGGGTGACCGTCCTGGCGTCGATGGGGCCGAGCGTGGCCCTCGTCGCCGCGTTGTGGTGCGCGTCCCGCACCATGATGGCGGTGACCGCCAGGGCGGTGCCCTATGCCCGGAGCGAGGGCGGCCTGGCCAGCGCCTTCCTGGGCGGTCGCCCGGGGCCCGTCGCCGCCGTCGGGGTCGCCTGCTCGTTCGTCCTCGGCGCCGTGGCCCTCGGGGGACGGGGTGTCCTGGCCGTCGTGGCCGTGGCCGTAGCCGGGGCTGCCGTCGTGGCCTTCGCCCGCCGCCGCCTGGGCGGATTCACCGGCGACGTGCTCGGTGCCGCCGGCATCGTCGGCGAGACGATCGGACTGCTGGTAGCCGCCACCCGCTGGTAGCCGATCGGCCCTCTTAGGTCTGTTGCACGGTCACAACGGCGGGGACCGGTCCCACGCGCCTACATTGCCGCTACCGATCGGAGCGGAGACGGATTGACCTCACGGCTGAAGAGCGGGCATCCACGGCTCGACCAGGTCCTCGGCGGCGGCCTGTCGACCGGCGCCCTGACGCTCATCACCGGCGCCCCGGGTACGGGCAAGACGCTGTTGGCACAGCAGTTCGTGTTCTCCAACGCCACCCCCGAGACACCCGCCCTGTACGTCTCGACGGTGTCGGAGCCCATGGACAAGATCCTCCGCTACGGGCGGACCCTGTCGTTCTTCGACGACTCGCTGGTCGGGAAGGCGGTCTTCTACGAGGACCTCGGGGGGCTCCTGGACGAACGAGGCCTACCGGCCTTCGTCGACCGCCTGCAGGCTCTGATCGCCGAGTACGCCCCGGCCATGATCGTCATCGACAGCTTCAAGGCCCTGCACGCCTTCGCCCGGGAGCCGAGCGACTTCCGGTGGTTCCTCCACGACTTCGCCGCCCGCCTCTCGGCGTCGGGGGCGTCGTCGTTCTGGGTCGGCGAGTACGCGCCCGACGACATCGCCAAGGAGCCCGAGTTCGCGGTCGCCGACGCCATCGTCCAGCTGTCGACGGTCATGCTCAGCGAGCGCGAGACCAGGGTCCTGCAGATCCTCAAGCTGCGGGGCAGCGGCTTCCTGTCCGGTCAGCACGCCTACCGGCTCTCGGAGCGGGGCCTCGACGTCTTCCCCCGCCTGGCGGACATCGGCAACCAGACTGGATACGAGCTGTCCGAGGACCGCATCTCCTCCGGTATCCCCGCCCTCGACACCATGCTTGGCGACGGCTACTGGCCGGGCGCCTGCACGCTGGTGGCGGGCCCGTCGGGGTCGGGAAAGACGGTGATGGGCATGAGCTTCATCTTCGGCGGGGCGGCAAGGGGCGAGCGGGGCCTGATCGCCAACCTCCAGGAGAACCCGAGCCAGCTCCAGCGCACCGCCGCAGGCTTCGGCTGGTCGCTCGGGCACCCCGACGTGTCGCTCCTGTACCGGTCGACCGTCGACCTCTACATCGACGAGTGGGTGTACTCCCTCCTCGACGCCGTCGAGTCCCAGGGCGTGACCCGGCTCATGATCGACAGCCTGGGCGACCTGGCGTTCGCGTCGCCCGACCAGGTCCGGATGCGGGAGTACATCTACTCCCTCATCCAGCGGTGCTCGCGCCGGGGCGTCAGCGTGCTGATGACGATGGAGGTCCCCGACCTCTTCAACCTCTCGCGGCTGTCCGAGTCGGGCATCTCGAACATGTCCGACAACGTGATCCTGCTGCAGTTCCTGCGCAGCGAGTCGAGGGTGAAGCGGGCGCTCACCGTGCTCAAGACCCGCGCCAGCCTGCACGAGCCCGAGATCCGTGAGTACGTCATCACCGGCGACGGCATCGTGGTCGGCGACACCTTCGTCGGCTGACTGCACTCCGCGCCGACGGTGGCGGTCAGGCCGGTACGTGCAGGACCAGGACGGCGATGTCGTCCCGGGGTTGGGGCCCCCCGAAGTCGACGACGGCAGCCTGGACGTTCTCGGCCACCTCTGCGGCCGAGTACCCGGCGCACGACCCGAGCACTCTCGCCAGCTGCTCGTCGCCGAACTGCTCGTGGCCCCTGCGGGCCTCGGTGACGCCGTCGGTGTAGAAGACGAGGTTGTCGCCCGGGAGGAGCAGCGTCGTCTCCTCCCACAGCCGGATCTCGGGGAAGAGGCCGATGGCGCCGCCGTCGGCACCGATCGGCTCGATCTCGCCGTTCGCCCGGACCACGAGCGGCGGCGGATGGCCGCCGCGGCACACCGACACCCGCATCCCGCCCACGCTGGGGACGACCCGCCCGTAGGCGACGGTGCAGAACCGCTCGTCGAGCTGGTGGTGCAGCAGCGTCTCGTTGAGCTTGCGGAGCACCTGGGCGGGGTGGCGGAGGTCCATCGCCACCGACCGGATCGTGTAGCGAGCGAGGGCGGTCAGGGCCGCCGCCTCCGGTCCCTTGCCGCACACGTCGCCGATGACGACGGCCCAGTCACCGCCGGTGTCGAACACGTCGTAGAAGTCGCCGCCGACCTCCAGTCCGGCCAGCGCCGGGTGGTATCGCGCCCCCAGGTCGAGGCCGGGGACGTCCGGCAGGCGGGGCGGGAGCAGGCTGGTCTGGAGGGCCCGGGCCAGCTCGACCGACCGGCGCCTGTCCTGTTCGGCCTCGCGCCTGGCCTGCTCGGCCTGGCGACGGGAGAGACGCTCGCTGTCGTAGAGCCTGGCGCGCTCGAGCGCCACCGCCACCTGCTCGGCCAGGGCCACGAGGAAGCGTCGGTCGTCGTCCTCGAGCGGTAGATCGTTGTCGAAGCCCACGGTGAGGACCCCGACGACCCTGTCCTCGGCCGCCAGCGGGATCGCCGCCGCGCTCCGACAGCCGGTGCCGGCGAGGGTGGGGAACGAGCCGGAACCATCCAGGGCGTCGACCCAGACCGCCGTCCCGGTGCGCGCCGCCTGTGCCGCGGGGATGTCGGCGTCGGCCACCACCACTCCCTCCGCCGAGCCCGGTCGCTCGGGCAGGGCCATGCGTAGATCGCCACTCGCCTCGTCGAGCAGCCACAATCCCCTGCTGCGGAGCGCCCGTTCCGAGATCGGCTCGTCCCTGACCACCCTGACGACCTCGGCGACGGTGAACGCCTGGGACAGATGGCCGGTGAGCGCCTGGAGCCGGCTGAGCCGCGCGCCCCGCTGGAACCGGTCGACGGTGAGGGCGCACAGCTGGGCGACGGTGACGAGCAGAGCCCGCTCGTCCGGCTGGAAGTGGTGTGTCTCGGTGAAGCTCAGGCCCAACACACCCACTGCGCGCCCGCCCGCCAGCAGGGGCAGCGCGGCGAGGCCCTCGTGTTGCACCGGTATGGCGGCGCTGCGGGGAAACGCCTTCAGCCGGGTCTCCCCGGTCGACAGGAACACGGGCTCACCTCGGCGAGCCGCCTCGCTGATGGGCAGGCCGGCGTCGATCGGGATGCGACGCCATGCGTCGACGACGTCGCCGTAGCCCACCGCCCGCCGGACGTCGAGGCCACCCTCCTCGTCCTTCAGCGCCAGCACGCCGGCGTCGGCGCCCAAGGCGGGGAGCAGGAAGTCGACGACTACGTCGGCGATCGCTTCCTCCGACGAGGCCCCGGCCAGCTCGGAGATGATGGTCTGGAGCTTCCTGAGCTCCTCGAGCAGCACGACGGCGATCTCGACAACCCCCTTGGTTCTCCCACCGCCGCGGGGCGGGAATCTCGTCAGCGTACCTACCGTGGACGTCGACGGTCCTGGCCCCGGCGCGGACTTGCCTGGCCCCGGCGCGGACTTGACATGCCTACTTCCCGGCACCTAGCGCGGCTCGGTGCGGCGAGATCATCCGATGGCGGCGGCGGCCGGCATCGTCGTCGACCGGCTGGTGGGTGAGGCCGGCATGGATCCGCACCCTGTGGCCCTGTTCGGCTCGCTCATGGCCGCCCTGGAGGAACCGATGTGGCGGGATCGACGTGGCGGCGGGGTGGCCTACACGGCAGTGGGAGTCGGCATCGGGGCTGCGGCCGGTGCCGCCCTGCGGTCGACCACCGCGGCCACGTCGCTGGCGGTCGCCGGCCGGCTGCTGGGCGAGACGGCGTCGTCGATCGGCGGCGCCCTCGACGCCGGCGACCTATATCGGGCTCGCCGGCTGCTGCCCTCGCTGGCCGGGCGCGACTCCTCGGCGCTGGACGAACCGGGGATCGTGCGGGCCGTTGTCGAGTCGGTAGCAGAGAACACCGTCGACGCCGTGGTCGCCCCGGCCCTGTGGGCCGCCGTGCTCGGCGCACCGGGCGCCCTCGGGTACCGCGCCGCCAACACCCTCGACGCCATGGTCGGCCACCATTCCGCCCGGTACGAGCAATTCGGTTGGGCCAGCGCCCGCCTCGACGACCTGGCCGGGTGGGTGCCGTCCCGGGTCACGGCCGCCCTGGTGGCCGCCGTCCGGCCCGCGTCCGCGGCTGCGGTCTGGCGGGCGGTCCGCGACGACGCGCCCGCCCATCCGTCGCCCAACGCCGGCGTGGCCGAGGCCGCCTTCGCCGCCGCCCTGGGCATCCGGCTCGGCGGCACCAACCGGTACGGCGGCCGGGTGGAGGACCGGGCCCAGCTCGGCGTGGGCCCGCCGGCGCAGCGGTCCGACATCGCCGCTGCCGTCGAGCTGTCGCTCCACGTGAGCCTGGCGCTGGCCGCCTCCCTCGCCGCCTGCGGGGCCGCCGCCCGGCTCCGGCGCCGTCCGACCCTACGATGACGGCTCATGGCCAGGATCGTCGACCTCATCAGAGAAGGCCGGTGCTTCTCCTTCGAGTTCTTCCCACCCCGCACCGAGAAGGCCGAGGCCCAGCTCCGCCAGACGCTCGCCGACGTCGCGCCCCTCGGCCCGTCGTTCGTGTCGGTGACCTACGGCGCCGGGGGATCGACGAGGGACAAGACCCACGACATCGTCGTCGACATCCTGCGGAACACGTCCATGACGCCGATGGCTCACCTGTGTTGCGCCGGCCACACCCGGGCCGAGCTGCAGGCAATCCTCGAGAAGTACCGGGACGCCGGCATCGAGAACGTGCTCGCCCTCCGTGGCGACCCCCCGCCCGACCTGGGCCTTCCGCCCGGCGACCTGGCCCACGCCGTCGAGCTGGTGGGGCTGGTGCGAGAGGTCGGTCCCTTCTCGGTGGGGGTCGCCGCCCATCCCGAGGGCCACCCCACCTGCCCCGACCGGGCCACCGACCGGCGCAACCAGGCGGCCAAGCTGTCCGAGGCCGACTTCGGCGTCACCCAGTTCTTCTTCGACCTCGACGACTACTGCGGGCTGATCGACGACCTCGCCGCCCTCGGCGTGCACACGCCCGTCATCCCGGGGATCATGCCCGTCACCAACGTGTCCCAGATCGAGCGCTTCGCCCAGCTGTCGGGGGCGGCGTTCCCCGAATGGCTGGCCGAGCGGCTCCGCGACGTAGCCGACGACCCCGACGCGGTGCGCAAGGTGGGGGTCGAGGTCGCCACCGAGCTGTGTCAGGGCCTGCTGGACGCCGGCGCCCCCGGTCTGCACTTCTACACGCTCAACCGCTCGGTGGCGACAAGGGAGATCTGGGCCAACCTGGGCCTCCCGGCCGCGTCGTAGCGGCGGAACATCGGGACAGAACCGCAAGCTTTTCCGAGCCGGCAGCCGTATACCGGTACGACGACTGCGAAGGGAGAGCTGTCATGCGCAAGGTGCTCGCACGGGTAGGTGCCGCGATCGTGACCGTGGCGCTGGTCCTGACGGCCGGCGAGGGTGTCGCCCTGGCCGGCATCGTCCTCACAGGTGCCGACTGAGCCGGGAGTTGTCGACCGGCGGTACAATCCCGCCGGTCCTCCTGTGCCACCAGGAGCGGCTGTGCCCCAGGTGAGGGCCAACCCTGCCCTCACCCGTCTGCTTCGACGACTGGTGCCAGATGGAACAGGGGCTCGATCCCGAAGCGGCGGCGCCGGCCAACCGGCTGCTGGGTGCGCTCGAACCCGAGTTGCTCGTCGCCGTCCGAGAGCATCTGGACCTGGTGGACCTGGTGGCGCGCCAGCCCGTCTACGAGAGCAGACAGCTCATCGACCACGTCTACTTCCCCGTCGACGCCGTCGTGTCCGTCGTCGCGGACATGGGCGACGGCTCGGTGATACAGGTGGCCACCGTCGGCCGCGAGGGGATGATCGGCGTCCCCGCCCTGCTCCAGGCCGGTGCCGACCAGCACCGGGCGTTCGCCCAGGTCCCCGGCCGGGCGCTGCGCCTGCCGACGGAGCGGTTCCTCGCCTTGGTCGAGGCCAGCAAGCCATTCGAACGGCTGCTCCACCGCTACGTGCAGGCCCTGATCACCCAGATCGCCCGGTCGGCGGCGTGCAACCGGTTCCACACCATCAAGGCCCGCACCGGCCGCTGGCTCCTGCTCACCCACGACCGGGCCGGGCGCGACGAGCTCCCGCTCACACAGGAGTTCCTCGCCCAGCTCCTGGGGGTGCGGCGGCCCAGCGTCACCGCCGCCGCGGGCACGCTCCAAAAGGCCGGATTCATCCGCTACTCGCGGGGACGGGTCACCGTCGTCGACCGTGAAGGCCTGGAACGGTCGTCCTGCGACTGCTACCGGGTCATCCGCGACGAGTACGAACGGTTGCTCGCCTGAGGATCCGGCCGCCAAAGCCCTTCTGTTCGCCACCGTACAGAGAGCTATACTGAAATCGTTCACATCACCCGGTCAGGGAGTGGCCCGGTGGCGTCCCGGGAGGGCATGGAAAGCCCTTTCTCGACTTACCAGCGGATGCGACACGCAAGGACAGATGTGAGCGAGCCGAGCGAGCCCGAAACCGATGGCCGCGTACCGGAGACCTTCTACCAGCTCGGGATGGTCCTGCTGGACGAGGATTCGTTCGACGACGCCGCCGACCGAGTAGTGGTCCTGGCGGTCCAGACGCTGCCGTCGGCCCGCTTCGCCAGCATCACCGTCTCCGACGGCGCCGGTGTCCGCACGTCGCACAGCTCGGGGGAAGAGGCGTTGGCGGCCGACCAGGTGCAGTACCAGGAGGACGGCGGCCCGTGCCTCGAAGCCCTGAGGACGGCCCGGCAGATCGACCTCACCATCGCCGAGGCGGACCACTGGCCGGCGTTCAAGGCCAAGGCCCAGGAGCTCGGAGTCAGCCGCGTGCTGTCGACACCGTTGGTCCAACGGGGTACCACGCTGGGCGCCCTGAACATCTACACCGACGGCGACGGCACCCTGTCCCCGACCGACCGCCGGACCGCCAAGCTCTTCGCCGAGCAGGCGTCGGTCGTGCTCGCCAACGCCCATGCCTTCCTGACGGCCACCGACATGGCCAGGCAGCTGGAGCAGGCGCTGGCCAGCAGGGAGATCATCGGCGAGGCAAAGGGCATCCTCATGGAACGGGAGTCGTGCGACAGGGACCAGGCCTTCGACATCCTCCGTAGAGCGTCTCAGCGCGAGAACCGCAAGCTTCGAGACCTGGCCGAGGAGCTCGTCGCCGTCGTGGAGGCGCGCTCCAGGAAGAGATGACGGGCCCAAGCATGGCGGCCGCCGGGAATCGTGTGCTGGATGCGGCGAGGGTGCAGGCGGGGATGTCGGTCAACGAGCTGTGGATGGCCTACTTCGCCCTCGGCGGGTCGCGGACGGCGGCGTGGGTACGAGCCTTCCTCGACGCCGACACCGACCCCGGCCTCACCGACTACGACGTGCTGGCCCAGGCCGTCAACGAGCGCTTCATGGACATGGGCGGCGACCACCCGGTGCCCTACCGCGAGGACCTGGCCCTGTAACACGCATCCTCCCAGCCGGCTCATAGGGTTCTCCCAGGTTCACGAGGTCTACTGGGCGCCATGGGAGCAGCCAAGGTCCTCGTGGTCGACGACGAGGAGTACATCCGCGACCTCGTGTCGTCGGCGCTGCGGATCGCCGGCTTCGAGTCGTACACCGCGCCGGACGGCCTCCGGGGACTGGCGTCGATGTCGGCCAACACCCCTGACCTGGTCATTCTCGACGTGGGTCTGCCCGGCATCGACGGCTTCGAGGTCTGCCGGCGGCTGCGGGCCGACGGCGACGACACGCCGGTGATCTTCCTCACCGCCCGCGACACCGCCGAGGACAAGGTCTCCGGCTTCACCAAGGGCGGCGACGACTACCTCACCAAGCCGTTCTCGCTGGAGGAGCTGGTGGCCCGGGTCCGCGCCGTCCTGCGCCGGGCCCGCGGCGAGCCCCGGTCCGAGCACCGGCTCCAGTACGCCAACCTCGAGCTCGACGAGGACACCATGCGGGTGACCCGCGCCGGGCGGCCCGTCCAGCTCTCCCCCACCGAGTTCAAGCTGCTGCGCTTCCTGCTGGTCAACCGTGAGCGGGTCGTCTCCAAGAGCCAGATCCTCGACCACGTGTGGCAGTACGACTTCGGCGGCAGTGGCGGCGTGGTGGAGAACTACATCTCCTACCTGCGCAAGAAGGTCGACGACACCGAACCTCGCCTGATCCACACCGTCCGGGGCTTCGGCTACGTCCTCCGCACGGAACCGTAGCCAGGGAGTCGGGACCGTCCGGTGATTCGCCGCAAGCTGGTGGCCTCCATCATCGCCGTGGTGGCCATCGTCACCGGCGTGGCGGGCATGCTCATCGTGACGACGCTCCAGCGACGCATGGTCGACAGTGTCGACCGGGAGCTGGCGACACGCACCACCGCCGTCTCGCCGCGGTCGGAGGGGCCGGGGCACCGGCCCCCGCACGACGACCATTCCCCCTACGACGTCCAGCGCTACGCCTTCGTGTCCTTCGACCGCAGTGGCCGGCTGGAGTCCGCGGTGCCCACGGGGCCGGCCGACGACCCCGACCCGCTCCCCGACGTCACCGGCCTCGCCGTCACTGGGGCGGGGGGTGTCGGAGGGCCGGTCACGGTGGGGAGCGAGGGCGGCGGTCACCTCCGCTACCGGGCTGTCGTCTCGGTGCAACCCGATGGCGACACCTTGGTCACCGCCATCCCCCTGCGCGACGTCGACCAGGCCGTCAGGACGGCGCGGGGCATCGTCGTCGTCGCCTGCCTCCTCGCCATCGCCGCCACCGGCGCGGTCGTATGGGTCACGGTCCGCCGGACCCTCCACCCCATCGACGAGATGATCGAAACCGCCGAGCGGATCGCCGAGGGGAAGCTGTCGGAGCGCGCCCCCGTGCCGCAGCCGGCCAGCGAGGTCGGCCACCTGGGCACGGCCCTCAACCTCATGCTCGACCGCATCGAGACCGCCGTCGACGCCAAGACCGAGTCGGAGGCGAGGACCCGCCGCTTCGCCGCCGACGCCTCCCACGAGCTTCGTACCCCGCTCACCTCCATCCGGGGCTACGCCGAGCTGTACCGCCAGGGAGCCCAGTCGCCGGAGGAGGTGGCGCTGGCCATGTCGCGTATCGAGCACGAAGCCGTCCGCATGGGCGGGTTGGTCGAGGACCTCCTACTCCTCGCCCGCCTCGACCAGAAGCGCCCGCTGGAACGCGAACCCGTCGACCTCACGCTGCTCGTGCTCGACGCCGTCGCCGCGGCCCGGGCGTCGGACCAGACGCGGGAGGTGCGCGTCGAGGTCGGCGACGAGCCGGTCGAAGTGCCGGGCGACCCCGGTCGCCTGCGGCAGGTCGTCGACAACCTGCTGGCCAACGTGCGCCAGCACACCCGCGCCGGCACCACGACGTCGGTGGGCCTGGCCACTGTCAGCCTTGAATCGGCGGCGGGGAGCGCCACCATCGTGGTGGCCGACGACGGGCCTGGCATGACCGCCGACGAGGCCGCCCGTGCCTTCGACCGCTTCTGGCAGGCGGGGGGCGACGCCGCCGGCGCCGGTCACGGCAACGGCCTGGGCCTGGCCATCGTGGCCGAGATCGTCGCCGCCCACGGCGGCCGGGTCGACGTCCGCACCGCCCCGGGCCAGGGTGCGGCCTTCACCGTCACACTTCCTCTGGGCACACTTCCTCTGGGCACACTTCCTCTGGGCACACTTCCTCTGGGCACACTTCCTCTGGGCACTTCCTCTAGGCACACTTCCTCTAGGCACACTCCCGCTCGGCACACTCCCTCCCCGGGGCACCTCCCTCGTCCGTACCGAACCAGATAGGAGCCAGCCATGACCCGCCGCCCCCACAGACGCGACAACGACGACGACGACCTGCCCGTCGGGCGCGTCCTCGGCCGGAGGGAGGCGCTGGTCCTGCTCGGGGCGGCCGGCGCCGTCCTGCTGCCGGCCTGCGGCTCGTCGGGCGACACCGCCACCTCCCAATCACCCACGACCGGCGCCCCCACGACCGTCGTGCCCACCACGCCTGGCCCCACGACGACTGGCGCGGCCGCCGGGGGCGGGGCGGCGCCGGCATGCGTGGTGAAGCCCGAGCTCACCGAGGGGCCGTTCTTCGTGGACGGGAAGCTCAACCGGTCGGACATCCGCCCCGACCCGTCGACCGGCGCCGTGTCGGAAGGGGCACCCCTGCAGATCGTTTTTCGGGTGTCGAGCGTCACCGCCGATGGTTGCGCGGCGCTGGCCGGGGCGATGGTCGACGTCTGGCACTGCGACGCGGCCGGCCGCTACTCCGACGTCGCCGCCGACAACACGGTCGGCAAGAAGTTCCTGCGGGGCTACCAGGTCACCGATTCCGGCGGGGCAGCCACCTTCACGACCGCCTTCCCCGGGTGGTACCAGGGCCGGGCCGTGCACATCCACTTCAAGATCCGCACCGGCGGCTACGACTTCACCAGCCAGCTGTTCTTCGACGACTCGGTGCTGGCCGCGGCCTTCAGCCAGGCTCCCTACGCCGGCCGGGGCGTCCCCGACGTGACCAACGCGAGAGACGGCATCTACAGGAACGGGGGCAGCCAGCTCGTCCTACCGGTGTCGAAGGACGGCTCGGGCTATGCCGGCACCTTCGACATCGGGCTGCGGCTCACCTGATCGTCAGTGGTCGTCGGTCAGTCGGGGTCGGAGAAGAGGGGCCGGGCGTGGTGGCCGTGCTCCTCGGCCAGACCCTCCAGCACCGTCTCCACCCGGGCCAGAAGGATGCCGAGCTCGGCCCGGTCGTGGTCGCGCTCGGCGTCGTGGTGGCTCCCCATCGCCAGCTGCTCGCAGGCGGCGTTCAGCTTGGCCGCGGCATCGCCCGCGGCGTCGTCGGGTTGGTCGGGGCTGCTGTGGCGGCCACCCACGAAGTCCCCCTGGAGGTCGTCGAGCAGCCTGACGACGATGCGCTCGAGCACGTCGGCGTAGACGTGGGCGTGGCCGACCTCCTCGACGGGGACGCAGTGCAGGGCCACTAGCAGCATGGCGCTACCCCGCAGGGAGGCGCTGAGCGACTCCTCGGCGTTCCCGGACTCGAAGTAGTAGAGGACAGGGAACCGCCGCAGGTGCTCGTGATTCTCGGTCAGCTCCCGCGTGACGGCCGCTAGCTCGGACGGACCGGCCTCGCGCACGACTCGGGCCGCCCCTTCCAGCTCCAGGGCGCCGCTGTCGGCCATCTGGATGCCGGTGCCGCGGAGCTGGCTGAGCAGCGGGTAGATGCTGATGACGAACGCGATGGCTGCGGAAAGGGCCGCGAAGCCGCTGGCCGCCTCGGCGATCGTGGCCAGCCGCAGCGCCATCGCCGTCGGCACGATGTCGCCGTAGCCGACGGTGGTCAGAGCCGCCCCGCTCATGTACGCCGCCTCGGCGAAGCCGCGACCCGCGAACGGCGTGGACGGGTCAAAGGCGAACGAGCCGATGAAGGGCAGGTACACCAGGGCGAACCCCATCCAGAAGATGACGACCCAGGCCAGCACGTTGGTGACCACGGCCAGGGGGCCTGCATAGCTCAGGCCACGACCCCGAAGCAGCCGCCGCGACACGGTCTTGGTGGCGCTCCACGTGGCCCGGTTCGCGGCGTAGCTCACCGGTCCCCGAGCCGTCGGGTGCAGGAGTGTGATCATGATGTCCGTCGCCACCAGGACGATGAGCACAATCCCGACGAGGACGCAGAGCAGGCGCAAGCCCGGTTCCTACCCCAATCGGACGAACCTGACGGTTCTGCCCACGTCGAACGCGGGCACACTTGCGACGATGAGCGCCGGGGTCGTCCGGGGACGCCTCCTCGACCCGTCGGAGACGCCCGCCACCGGGGAGACGATCGCGGAAGTCCTCCGGATAGGGATCGTGGTGGTCGAGCAGATCCTCAGCGGAGAGGTCGAGGGTCCCCTCGACTACCTGCAGGAGCAGGACGAGTGGGTCGTCGTGCTGCGCGGGACAGCGGTCCTGGAGGTCGGCGGGCAGCGGGTCGACCTGGGCGCGGGCGACTGGGTCCTCCTCCCGGCGCACGTCCCCCACCGCCTGGTCGGCGTCGAGCCGGGGACCAACTGGCTGGGCGTCCACGTTCACCCCGAGCCGCGGGCCCGGGCGTAGGCGGCCGACCGGCCTGCTCGGCGCCCCTACAGCAGCTCGATCCGGCGCAGGTGCCGGAACGACAGCCAGCCGGGGAGGATCGGCAGCCAGTAGGTCGCCAGCCGGAACGTCAGCACGCCGGCCAGGGCGGGGGCGGCGGGCACGCCGACGGCGGTGAGCCCGGCGGTGAGCGCCGCCTCCATGGCCCCCAGACCGCCCGGCGTCGGCGCCGCGGCGGCGATGGCGGCGCCGCCCAGGTACACGAACATCACCTGGGCGATCGGCTCGTGCACGCCGACGGCCCGCAGCGACAGGTCGAAGGCGGCGATGTAGAGGCCGGTGACCCCGACGGCGCCCCCGAACAGACGCGCCAGCCGGGCCGGCTGCATGAGCACCTGGCGCAGGCCGCCGGCCGCCTGCCGCAGCGGCGGCAGCACCTTGGTGCGGATCCGGGGCAGCCTGACCACCAGCCCGGCCACGGCCAGCCCCACCGCCGCCGCCACCAGCAGTATCCAACCGGACGGCAGCTTCACCGCCCCGACGCCCTTCTTCCCGACGATCAGCCCGGAGGCCACCAACAGGAACAGGTGGACGACGAGCCCGGTGGCCGAGTTGAGCACGTAGCTGGACCCGGCCACCGCGTATTCGAGCCCGCGTCGCTGCAGGTAGCGGATGTTCGCGGCCACGCCGCCGACGCTCGCGGGCGTGAGCCGGTTGGCGAAGGAGCTGGCCAGGCCCATCTCGACGGTGTGCAGCAGGTTCAGCCGCTCCGGCACCGCCCCCTGGAGCTGGATGGCGGCGGCGACGTACGTCAGGATCGACGCCAGCACGGCCCCTACCAGCCACGGCGGGTCGGCGTGGACGATGGCCTCGAACGAGTCCTTGAAGTCGCCGAGCTGCGGGAGCAGGACGTACAGGGCGATCCCCAGCACGGCCACCACCAGGATGGTCCGCAACCGGAAGCGGCTGAGCTGCTCGAGGTGGGGCTCGTCCACACCGGCGCCGGCCGCCGCCGCCGCCCGCAGCTCCCTCAGGGCGTCGTGCCTGCCGTTGATGTTGGGACGGGCCTTGTAGGCCTGGCGGGTCGCCCGCGACAACGCCCGGGGCTGCAGCAGCGGCAGGGCGGACGCCACCGCCTCGGTGCCCAGGACGTCGAGTGCGCCGTCCACCGCCCGCTGCGGGCCCGCCACCGACGCCAGGGCGGCCAGCAGCTCGGCGACGTCCTGGGCCAGGCGACGGTCGGAGGCCTCCGACTCGGCGAACCCGAAGTCGACGACCCACGGCCGACCGTCGCCGGTGACCATGACGTTGCCGAGGCGCAGGTCGCGGTGGGCGATGCGGGCCACCCGGAGCTTGGCCACCTCGCCCCACAGCGCGGCCAGCGTCTCGTCGGTGACCTCGTCGGGCCGCATGTCGGCGAGCGTCCGCCCGTCGAGGCACACCTCCCCCAGGGCGGCCACGTCGGGCGCGACAGGCCCCGCCAGCAGCAGTCTCGGCGTCGACACGCCCGCCCGTTCGGCCAGCAAGGCCAGGAAGGCCTCGTGCTCGACGAGCCGCTTGGCCGACAGGAACGGCACCTCGTCCTCGATGCCCTTGTAGGACAGCAGCTGCCAGCTCTTGAACAGGGCGTCGGCGTCCCGCTCCTCGTTGCTCACCAGCTTGGCGAACACCTTGGTGCCCTCCCCAGTGCGGACGACGTAGGGGATCGAGCCCCGGGCGTCGACGTCGAGCGGCTCGACCGAGGCGACGGTCATGCCGTGATGGCGGAACAGGCCGTAGAGCGACGCCGGGTTCGGGGTCCAGCGGGGCGTGCCGAACGCCAGGTTGGAGAGCGACCCGACGGCCCAGCCCAGCGCCGCCCCGCCCACCACGTCGATCGGCAGGTGGGCCCCCAGGTAGATGCGCGCCACCATCACCAGGAACACCACACCCCACATCGCCCGCCGGCCCCACCGCGGCAGGTAGGGCGCCAGGGCCGTGGCCAGGGCGGCGGCGACGGCGGAATGGCCCGACGGGAACCCGAGGCCCGTCGCCGGGATCCCCCGGATGATGGCGTCGGCCAGCTCGGCGGCCGGGCGGCCCCGCTCGACCAGCGCCTTGATCAGCCGGGCGCCCAGGTAGGCGACGGTGCCCGACGAGGCGAGCGCCATGGCCAGGCGCGGGCGGCGGGCCAGGAGGGCGACGCCGGTGACGATGAGCACCGAGTAGAAGGCGCCCCACTGCTGGACCGCGTTGAGGACCGGCTCGATGGCGTCGGGAAGGTCGTTGACCAGCCTGAAGGCGTTGCGCTCGATGGCGCCGACCGGCCCCACGACGGCGACGACGGTGGTGAGGCCGACGATTGCCGCCCCGAGGGACACCCGAACCACGTCACCGGGGTGTCGCTCCGTGCGGTTCATCGTGGCGGCAAAGGTAGTGCCGGGGTAGACAATGCTTCAGGTACGAGAAGGGAGCCCCGATGGCAGGCGAACCGGACGAGGCAGGCGACGTTCCCGAGGCAGCCGGGTTGCAACAGGCGGACACCTTCGAGCTGGACGGCGATGGCGCACGGATCAGCTTCGACGCCCGGAGCGGCGAGCTGCACTACCAGGGCCCGTCCCGGCCTCCTCTGCGCGACTTCATCGACGTCACCGAGACCGTCGAACCCGCGGAGACACCGATCGGCCGGTTGGTGACGGCGACGCTCCGGGCGGCAGAGGACGGCGACAGCGCCACGGTGAGCGCCCTGCTGCCCCGGGTGAACCTCCGAGCCGGCGAGTCCGGAACGTTCGAGTCCCTCGCCGTGTGGACCCACATCCGCTCGAGCGTCGGCGGCCCCGGGCTTGTCGAGGGCGTGGTCCAGGGCTACGTCCACAGGACCGTGCAGGGGACGGCATCGCTCGGTGCGCCGCCGGGGCCGTGCGGGTTCACCGCCGTCCACGATCGGGAGCCACCGGGGCCGGCGGTGTTGTGGGTCGCAGGGTCGTGCACGTTCGGCACGCCTGGCTTCACCGTGGAGCTGTGCCGCCACGAGCCGCAGGGCATCAACCCCCGCGACCTGCTCCTCGACCTGACGATCACCCCGCCCGACGGCATGGTGGCCCAGGTCGTCACCACCGTCGAGGTGCGCTACGAGGAGGAGACCGACGCCGGGTTCGACACCGTCACCATCCTCCCCGACGGCATCTCCGTGCCCGTCGAGGTGGCCGTCTGAGCGTCGTCAGCCGCGTTTCAATCGTCTGTAGCGCCCCAAAACAGCGAGAATCGCCGACGTTTGGGGCGCGTTGGCTGAAGCAGACGCGGTGCCTGGGTCACCCGCCCGTGGCGCCCCGCAGTTGCTCGGCGATGGCGATGAGGTCGTCGCCGTAGGTCTCCAGCTTGACCTGGCCGACGCCGCTGATGGCGAGCAGCCCGGCCTCGGTGGTGGGCAGCACTGCGGCGAGGGTCCGCAGGGTCTTGTCGTCGAAGACGACGAACGCCGGCTTGCCGGAGGCCCGGGCGCGCTCGGTCCGCCACGCCCGCAGCCGTTCCCACGCCACGTCGTAACCCGTTTGGGCAACCACCGCCCGGCGCCCGTCGACGGTGACCGCGGTCCCGAAGCGGACCGCCGTGGTCGCCGGTCCTTCGCCGATCTTCGCCTTGACGCCGGTATCGGTCACCTCCACGACCTCGTGCTCGTAGCCGCCCAGGCTGAACCGGGCGCCGACGGCCGCCGGCAGGGGATCGGCCACCTCCGCCGCCACCCGCGGGGCCGCTGTCGCCGCCGACGCCGCGGCCCTGGCCAGAGTCCGCGCCGGGGGCGGCTCGCCAGGAGCGGTCAGCTCCGCCAGGAACGAGGACGGTGGCGAGCCCGGCACGAGTGAGACCGTGCTCCGGCAGCGGGTGAGACCCACGTGGAAGACCCGCCGCTCCTCCTCGACGTCCTCGGCCAGCCGGTGGGGCATGAGCCCGGCCGTGGTGTGGTGGAGCACGACGTGGGGCCACTCCCTGCCCTTGACCGCGTGGATCGACGCCAGCGTGACCCCGTCGGGATCGGCCGGCGCCCCGAACTGGTCGGCCAGCCAGCCGGGGAACAGGGCGGCGTCGGGCTCGAGGTGGGCCAACTCGACGAGGGCGTCGAGGTCGTCGCCGTGGGCGGCGATGGCGCCGTGGCTCCACTTGTCGAGGGCCTTGGCGCTGGCGTCGAGCCCCCCGTCGCCCACCTGCGACCGCACCACGTCGAGGACGTCGGCGGTGGTGCCCCCGTCGGCGGCCTTACGCACGACGGCGACGTCGGCGGCCAGGTCCCGCATCTTGCCGGCCTCCCGGGCGCTGCCCTTGCCGTCCAGCCACACGGCCAGGCTGGCGATGGCGTCGACCGAACGCTGCTTGGCCACCAGGTCGAGCAGGGACGCGCTCATGCCCCGCTTGGGCCGCCGCGACGCCTCCCGGAGCACCTGGCCCGGCAGCGCCCGCTCGGGGGCGGTGGCCACCGCCAGCCACGACAACGCCGCCCGCACGCCGCCCCGGTTCAGGAAGCGCCCCTCGGCCACGTTGACCGACACCCCGCCGTGCCGGAGCAGGACCTGCACCGGCGCCAAGGAGGCGTTGACCCTGGCCAGCACGGCCACGTCGCCCGGCGCCGCCCCCGACGCCAGCAGCTCCTGCACCCGCTGGGCGGTCCTGGTGGCCGGGCGGTCGGCCCCGTCGAAGATCGACAGCGACCCCTCCGCCGGCGAAGCCCCGTCGGCCTGGCCTGGCGCCGCTCGGATCTCCTTGGCCACCCGCACCGCGTTGCGGGTCAGCAGGTTGGACGCAGCGGTGACCACCGGTTCGGGGCACCGGTAGTTCACCTCCAGCGAGTGCATCGCCGCCCCCGGGAACCACGAGCCGAAGTCGACGAGCCAGCGGGGGGTGGCGCCGGCGTAGCCGTAGATCGTCTGGTCGTCGTCGCCGACCGCGAACACGGCGCCGGCCGGCCCGCTGAGCAGGCGGATGAGCAGCAGGTGGGCGGGCGTGAGGTCCTGGAACTCGTCCACCAGCACCACACGGGCGAAGCGCTGGGCCCGGGCCCGGAACGCGGGGTCGCCGAGCAGGCGCTCGATGGCCCCGACCACCTGCTCGTCGAAGTCGACGACCCCCCGGTCCTCCAGCTGGGCCCGGTAGGTGCGCGCCACGCGGTCGAGGTCGGACACGTCGGGCAGCTCGTCCTCGACCGCGCCGGGGTGGGCGAGACCTAGCCGCACGCGGCTCAAGGCCTCGATCCACGGGGCGGCGGGGTCGGCCTCGGCCCGCCTCGGAAAGCTGACCAGGCCCCCGAGCAGCCGGCGGACCTCGATCTCCTCGATGGTCGAGCGGTTCCCGCACAGCCGCAGGCCCAGCGAGTTGAGCGTGCGGACGCGCACCGCGGGGACGTCGCCCAGCCGGTCCTTCATCTCGCCGGCGGCCCGCACGTTGTAGGCGATGAGGGCCACTGACTCCGCCGGCAGTCCCCAACCCCGCAGCAGCAGCCGGGCTCGCTCGGTGAGCACCCGGGTCTTGCCCGACCCCGCCGGGGCGATCACGCGGGCGGCGCCCGTCGGCTCGGCCACCGCCGCCAGCTGGTCGGGCGCCAGCGGGACGCCGATCGGATCGACGGGCCCCAGGGGACGGAGGGCCCCGTGCTCGAGCGAGATCCGGTGGACGACGGCCACGCCGGCCCGGGCGGCCAGCGACGCGTCGAGCGGCCCGCCGTCGCAGATCGCCGCCGTCCCGCCGGGCAGGACGACGTCGGCCCCGGCGCCAACGGGCTCGGCGCCGAGGGCACAGGCCACCTCCGCCCAGCGCCACCGCAGTGTGGCGGCGTCGCGGCCGTCCACCGCGTTGGCCCACACCGCGTGGTGCAGCCGCTCCTCCACCAGGTCGAGGTCGACCGGCCACTCCCACGGCTGGCGGCCGGCGACAACCTCCGCCGGCGGCGCCAGCGGGTCGTCGAGGCCGAGGCCGGGCGCCAGCTCGATCAACAGCGAACGCCGCTCCCGCCACGCCGCACCGAGCTCATCCGCGGTGGCGGCGTCGATGGCACTGACCTGCACCCGCGGGCACGCTGACCACTCGTCGGGCGCGACCTGGCCGGGGCCGACGACCACCGACCGGCCGAGGGGAATCGGGTCGTGCACGGCGCGATCTTGGCCCACGGCTCGGACAGTTATCTCCGAGGGAACCAGGCAGGGATCTCCGAAGGAGGCCAGGCATGCGGTTCTTGCCGTCCGCCGGGCCCGCTGGGAGACTCCGCCAACGACCTCCACCGCTCCTGACACCATGGCTGCCTCCGACACCCTGGCCGCGATCGACATCGGCACCAACTCGATCCATCTCCTGGTCGCCCGCACCACGGCGGACGGCGGCTTCGAGACCATCGCCCGCGAGAAGGAGATGGTGCGGCTGGGCTCGGGCCCGGGCGACATGAAGCGCCTCGACCCCGACGCCATCGACCGCGGCGTGGCCGCCCTCAAGCGGTTCCGGCAGGTCGCCGACATCTCGGGGGCGTCGGTCCGGGCCGTGGCCACCAGCGCGGTGCGGGAGGCGGAGAACCGCGACGAATTCGTGCGCCGGGCCCACGACGACGCCGCCGTCGAGGTCGAGGTCGTCACCGGCGTCGAGGAGGCCCGGCTCATCCACCTCGGCGTGCTGCAGGCCGTCCCGGTCCAGGACGCGCAGGTCCTGCTCATCGACATCGGGGGCGGCAGCACAGAGTTCGTGGTCGGCAAGGGCACCGAGATCCTCGAGGCCCGCAGCCTGAAGCTGGGCGCCATCAGGCTGACCAACCGCTTCTTCCGGGAGGAGCCGCTGACCAAGCGCCAGGTCGAGCAGTGCCGGACCTACGTCCGGGCCTACCTGGGCCCGGTGGCGCGCGACGTCCGGCGACACGGCTTCGACGTCGCCATCGGCAGCTCCGGCACCATCCTCAACATCGCCGAGATGGCCCTCGCCCAGCGGGGCGAGTCGTCGGAACGGACGGTTGGCAACACCACCTTCACCCGCAAGGAGCTGAAGAAGGTGGTCGCCGCCCTCACGGCCGCGCCCACGGCCAAGAAGCGGATCGAGACGCCGGGGCTCGACCCCCGCCGGGCCGACATCGTCGTCGCCGGGGCCATCCTGCTGGAGCAGATCGCCGCCATCCTCGACATCGAGGCCATGACGGTGTCGGAGTACGCCCTGCGCGAGGGCCTGCTGCTCGACACCCTTCAGCGCACCAGCGACACCCTGCACGAGCGCCTCGCCGACATCCGCACCCGCAGTGTGCGCCACCTCAGCGAGCTCGTACCCGACGAGCAGCCGCACTCCGAACGGTCGATGAACCTGGCCCTCGAGCTCTTCGACGGCACGTCCGAGCTGCACGGCCTGGACGGCGAGCACAGGGAGATCCTTCAGGCCGCGGCCCTGCTCGCCAACGTGGGCCTGGTCATCTCCCACGACCGCCACCACCTGCACAGCTATTACGTCATCCGCAACGCCGAGCACCTGCGGGGCTTCACCGAGCGGGAGGTCGAGCTCATCGCCCAGGTGGCCCGCTACCACCGCAAGAGCGCCCCCAAGGCCAAGCACGAGTCCTTCACCGCCCTCGTGCCGGCCGACCAGCGGGTCGTCCAGATCCTGGCCGGCATCCTGCGCATCGCCATCGCCCTCGACCGCACCCACAACCATGTGGTCGACGACGTCTCCTGCCGCCGCAAGGGCCAGGTCCTGACCGTCAAGCTCATGGTCAACGGCGATCCCTCGCTCGAGCTCTACACGGCCGAGGAGCGCAAGGCGCTGTTGGAGGAGGCCCTCGACGTATCGCTGCAGTTCGAGGTGGCGGGGTCGCCGGCCGACGCTCGAACGATCGCGCCGGCGCCAACTTCGCCCTGAGGAGGTCCGACGTGGCTGAGCGAAGGCGAACCGCGACCTCCGACTTCGGGGTGGGAAAGCGGGAGAGCCACGACGCCTCGGCGTTCTACGGGCGCTTCCACCCCCCGGAGCTGTCCGACGACGCCACGGTGTTGCCGCCCAAGCCGGTGGCCGAGCCCTTCGTCTGCGGCGACGCCCGGTCGATGGATACGGTCGCCGACGGGTCGGTGGCCCTTGTCGTCACCTCGCCCCCCTACTTCGCCGGGAAGCGCTACGAGGAGGAGCTCGAGCGAGAGGGGATCCCGTCGTCGTACCTGGAGTACCTCCAGCTGCTCCGGGACGTCTTCGCCGAGTGCGCCCGCACGCTCGAGCCTGGAGGCAGGATGGCGGTGAACGTGGCCAACCTCGGCCGCAAGCCGTACCGCAGCCTGTCGGCCGACGTCATCCGCATCCTCCAGGACGACCTCGGCCTGCTCCTGCGGGGGGAGCTGATCTGGCAGAAGGGCGACGGCGCCAGCGGCTCGTGCGCCTGGGGGTCGTACCGCAGCGCCGCCAACCCGGTGCTGCGGGACATCACCGAACGGGTCGTCCTCGCCAGCAAGGGCCGCTTCGACCGGGCCGGGTCGGTCAAGCACCGGGCGGCCGAGGGGCTGCCGCACGAGAGCACGCTCCCGGCCGACGACTTCCTCACCCTCACGCTCGACGTCTGGGCGGTCCCGGCCGAGAGCGCCCGGCGGGTGGGCCACCCCGCACCCTTCCCCGTCGAGCTCCCCGAGCAGCTCATCCGCCTCTACACCTACCGCGACGACCTGGTGCTCGACCCGTTCATGGGGAGCGGCTCGGCCCTTCTGGCCGCCGCCCGCCTCGGTCGGCGCTACGTCGGCTACGACCTGGATCCCGACTACGTGGAGATCGCCCGCCGCCGGGTGGCCGAAGCGGATGTGTCCGAGTCGCAGGCGGCGCCGGGCGGCGGTAAAGCGGCCAAGAACCTGGCCGAGGACGTGATCGTGGATGCCGGGTTCGTGATCCTCGACCGAAACCGGCGGATCCCCAGCACCGGCGTCGCCGTGACCTTCGTCGCCGCCGACGCCGACGGCGCCACGTGGTACTTCGACGTCTCCGGCGCCTCCACCAGCCACCGCGGGGGCATGCTGCGCACCGACACGGTGTGGAAGTCACTCGGCCGGGCCCACGCCCTGCGAGGCCGGTCGCACGCCCCCGCCGTGCCGCTCGTCTTCCTCACGACCCACCTGCCTCGGCGACCCGGCGAGGGCGACACCGCGCTACGCGCCGCGGGGCCTGACGCCTTCTTCGACGTCGTCGACCTGCTCTCCGACGACGGCCTGGACCGGCTGAAGCGCTACGCCCAGGGTGGTTGCACCGACGCCCCCCAGCTCGGCTTCTGGACCGCCGCCGACGGTCGGCGTCTACTCCTCGACCACGCCGGTAGACGCCAGAACGACCTTGGCGCGAGGGGTCCCTGACTGGGAGCCGAGCGACTCGATCTTCGTCACCAGCTCCTGGCCCTCGACGACCTCGCCGAACACCACGTGCTTGCCGTCCAGCCACGTCGTCATCACGGTGGTGATGAAGAACTGGGAGCCGTTGGTGTTGCGGCCCGCGTTCGCCATCGACAGGAGGAACGGCTTGTCGTGCGTGAGCGTGAAGTTCTCGTCGGCGAACTTCTCGCCGTAGATGCTCTTCCCGCCGGTGCCGTCGCCACGGGTGAAATCGCCGCCCTGCAGCATGAAGTCCGGGATAACCCGGTGGAATCCGGAGCCCTCGTACCCGAAGCCGTGCTGGCCGGTCGCCAGCTCGCGGAAGTTCCGTGCCGTCTTCGGCACCACGTCGTCATAGAGCTTGAACACGATCCGACCGGCGGCGTCGCCGTCAATGGTGATATCGAAGAAGACGTTGGATGACATGCCGGAAGTCTGGCATGGCCGTCACCCGTCCTCGGTCGCCGGCGGGCCGAGGTAGGCCTCCACCACGCGAGGGTCGCGCTGGACCTCGGCCGGCAGGCCTTCGGCGATCTTCTCCCCGAAGTGCAGGACGGTGACACGGTCGGCCAGGGCCATCACGAAGGCCATGTCGTGGTCGATGAGGACGACGGTGATGCCGTCGTCGCGCAGCCGCCGGATCAGGGCGCTCAGTCCCTGCTTCTCGCCCGACCCCATGCCCGCGGCCGGCTCGTCCAGCAGGAGCACGGTCGGCCGGGTGGCCACCGCCCGGGCGATCTCGAGCCGGCGCTGGTCGCCGTAGGGAAGGCTGGAGGCCACGTCGCCCGAGCGGTGGCCGATGCCGACAAGGTCGAGCAGCCGCTGGGCCTCGTCCCGAGTCTCCCGCTCCTCACGACGGTGGCGCCGGACGGCGAAGAGAGTGGCCGGCACGCTCGTCCGGCGCCGGGAGTCGACGCCGATCATCACGTTTTCGAGCACCGTCTCGTTGGGGAACAGCCTGATGTTCTGGAACGTGCGGGCGACGCCGGCCCGGGTGATCTCGTGGGGGCGCCGGCCTGTGAGTGCGGTGCCGTCCAGGCGGACCTCCCCGCTGGCCGGCTTGGCGAAGCCGGTGACGCAGTTGAACACCGTGGTCTTGCCGGCCCCGTTGGGACCGATCAGGGCGAGGATCTCGCCCGGCCGGACGGCGAGGTCGAGGTCACGGAGGGCCACGACCCCCCCGAACTCCATGGTCAGCCCGGCCAAATCGAGCGATCGACCGTCGGGGACGGCGGCGACGGCAGCTTCCCCCACCTCGACCGGCGGGGCCTCTCGCACGCCAAGTGAGCCCGGCGGCTCGACCTCCGCAGACTCGTCCACCTCCACCACCTCGACCGGCACCTCGACGATGGTGGCGCCGAGCGCCTGGTCGGGCGCGGCCACGGCCAGCTCGGCCGCCCGCTTGCGGCTGGGCAGGAGTCCCTGGGGACGGAAGATCATCATCACCACCAGCGCCGCCCCGAAGAGCATCACCCGGTACTCGGTGATGTTGGTGGCGTGGCCGCCGGTGACGACGTTCAGCCACCGCGTCACGGTGTCGCCGGCGCCGACGTCGCGCAGGTACTCGGGGAGGAAGGCCACGGCGAACGCGCCGACGATCACGCCCGGGATCGAGCCCATCCCGCCCAGGACCACCGCGCACAGCAGGATGACCGACAGGAAGAACGGGAAGTTGTCGGGGTTGATGAAGCTCACCCGGCTGGCGTACAGCCACCCGCCCAGCCCGCCGGTCGAGGCTCCGATGCCGAAGGCCCACAGCTTCATCTTGAACGTGGGCACGCCCATGGCCTCGGCCACGTCCTCGTCCTCGCGGATGGCGGCCCACGCCCGGCCGACGCGGGAGTGGGAGAGGCGCAGGATCATGGCCACGGTCAGGACGATGGCGGCGAGGGTGAGGTAGTAGTACGGCAGGGGGGAGAGGCCGAACCGGATGCCGTCGATCGACGGTGGGTGGGGGATGCCCGAGATCCCCCGCGCCGCTCCCAGCGACTCGGTGTTCTGGGCGATGATCCGGGCGATCTCGCCGAAGCCCAGGGTGACGATGGCGAGGTAGTCGCCCCGGAGCCGAAGTGTCGGCGCCCCCAGGATCACCCCGGCCAGCGACGCCAGCAGGATGGCCAGCAGCACCGCCTCCCACGCCGACCAGCCCGCGGCCGTCGTCAGCTTGGCCGTCGTGTAGGCGCCCACCGCGTAGAACGCCACGTAGCCCAGGTCGAGCAGGCCCGCCTGCCCGACGACCACGTTGAGGCCGAGGGCCAGCAGGATGAAGATGGCCACCGGGTAGAACAGCACGCTCTGCCACCCGGGCGAGAGGCCCGCCGGCACCAGGACGGCGAGGAGCAGGATCCCGGCGACGACCAAGGCGCGGCCGACCCTGCCCTGGCCATCCCACCACCGGCCGACCCGGTCGGTGACCGACGGGAGGCGGATGGCTCCCGCCCTGGCCCGGGCGCGGCCGCGGGCCGTCGCCCCCGTCGCCGTCACGCCGTCACGCCGTCACGCCCGCACCCGCGACAGGCTCTCGCCAAGCAGGCCCGTGGGCCGGAACATGAGCACGAGCACCAGCACTGCGAAGGCGAACACGTCCTTCCACTGGCCGCCGAGCACCGTCGACCCCCAGTTCTCCAGCACGCCCAGCAGCAGGCCGCCGACCAGGGCCCCCCTCACGTTGCCGATGCCCCCCAGCACGGCCGCGGTAAACGCCTTGATGCCGGGGAGGAAGCCGATGTCGAACCGCGCCGCCTCGAAGAAGACGCCGTAGAGGGTCCCCGCCGCCCCCGCCAGCAGGCCGCCGAGCAGGAAGGTGAGCACGACCACCCTGTCGATGTCGATCCCCATCAGCGCCGCCGTCTCGGGATCCTGGGCGGTGGCCCGGATGCCCCGTCCCAGCCGGGAACTGGCGAGGAAGCGGTCGAGTCCGAAGGTCAGCAGGATGGCGGCCACGATGACCAGCAGCTTGTCGGTGCGGATGTTCGCCCCGCCGATGGACGCCAGCTCGGCCTTCTCCAGCACCCGGGGGAAGCCCAGGATCTCCCGGCCGTAGCGCACGGCGAACAGCTCCTGTAGGAACAACGACACGCCGATGGCGGTGATGAGCGCGGCCAGGCGGGGCGCGTTGCGGCGGCGGAGCGGGCGGTACGCGACCCGTTCGATGGCCACCGCCGTGAGACCCGACGTGGCCATGGCCGCGATCGTGACCAGGACCAGGATCGCGACAAGGGTCAGGCCCACCTTGGGCGGGTCGCCGGTGGCGATGCCGAGGCCGTGCATGGCGAACAGGGTGGCGAACACCCCGATCATGAAGACCTCGGAGTGGGCGAAGTTGATGAGCCGCAGGACGCCGTAGACAAGCGTGTAGCCCAGGGCGATCAGGGCGTAGATGGAGCCGAGGGTCAGCCCGTCGAGGGTCTGCGGCCAGAACTGGTGGAACAGACAGGAGAAGCAGGCCTCCATGGCGCGCCCCCTACGCCGAACCTGTGCCGGTCGATGTCCGGGTTACTTCACCAGCTCGTCGGTGGTGCCGAGCACCTTGATGGCGCCCCCCTGGAACTCGTAGACGAACACGCCGCCCGCCTTGATGTTGCCGTTCGGCTCGAACTCGATCGGCTTTCCGACCCCCTCGTAGACGCCGAGGCCCTCGACGTAGCCGAGCAGCGCCGGCCGGGTCGCGTTCGTCTCCCGGATGCCGCTGATCAGGATGTTGGCGGAGTCGTAGCCCTCGGTGGAGTACGTGCCGGGCGCCACGTTCCACTTGGCCTGGTAGGCCTTGGCGAACTCGCCCAGCTTGCCGGGGGCGTCGGGGGTGGCCAGCTTGCAGGCGCACGTGACCTGGACGCCCTCGGCCGCCGGCGCGCCGGCCGACTGCACGAAGCCGGCGTCGAGGGTGCCGTCGCCGCTCACGAACCGGATGTTCACCGTGGCGTCGGTGAGCTGCTTCTTCAACCGTCCGGCCTCGGAGTAGTACCCGCCGTAGAAGATCATGTCGGGCGGGGGCGATATCGCCCGCACCTTGTTCACGGCGGCCGAGAAGTCCTGCGACTTCGGGTCGAGGGGCTCGTTGAGCACCGATTCCACGCCCGCCTTCTCCAGCTGCTCCCTCGTACCGTCGGCCAGCGCCTTGCCGTACTCGGCGTTGTCGTGGATGTAGGCGGCCCGCTTGACGGTCAGCTTTCGCGTCACGTAGTCGGTGACGCCCGTGGCCTGTACGTCGTCGTTTGGTACCAAGCGGTGGAAGACGCCGTTGTCGGGGACGATCGTGGCCAGGTCGGTGGCGGTGGCCGATGGGCTCACGATCACCAGCCCGGCTTCCTGCAGCGACGGCAGGAGGGCGCGGGTCTCGCCCGAGAACGTCGGCCCCACCAGGGCGAGGATCGACTGGTCGTTGATGAAGCGGTCCTTGAGGGTCGAGGCCTGGTCGGGGCTGCCCTGCGTGTCGTACTCCACCAGCTCGAACTCGATGGCGTCGCCGGTCTTGTTGGCCTCGTCGACGGCCACGGCCGCGCCGTTGCGGATGTTGATGCCGAGATTGGCGTTCGGGCCGGTCAGCGGCCCGACGTAGGCGAGCTTGTAGGTCGTGCCCGACGCGCTGTCGCTGCCGCAGGCCGCCAATGCCAGGAGGCCCAGCACGAGGAGCGCGACGAACGCCCGTCCGGATCGGTTGACACGGGACATGTCAGCGCTCCCTTCCCCCTGAGGTACTTGTGGCCAATCTCTACCAATGTCCTGACCTTTTCAAGCGCGACCTGACGATGTGCGCCCTTTCGTCACCCTTGGGAGGAGGGGGCCGGCGGTAGCGTCGACACGTGGCGGAGCCCGACCGACGTTCCGGAGTGGCCTTCGCGGCGGTGACCGGGGCGCTGGCCGGGCTCTCGCTCGCCAGTCGCGGCCGCCTTCGGTCTCGGCTAGTTGCGACAGCCGGTGGTGCCGCGCTGCTGGCCGGCTCCGAAGCCGTCGCCCGCCACCTGGAGCGCCCCGGCGAGATCCCTGCCCTGCCGCACCGGATCGTCATGAGCGCGGCCCTCGTCGCACCACTGGGCTGGCTGGCCGGACGGGTCACGGGCGCCGGTCCGGTGGCGGTGGCGACGGGTGCCGGCGCGGTCGCCGGCGCCATGGGGCTCCGGCCCCAGAAGGTGGTTCTCGGCCCAGTGTTCGGGGCGGCCATGGGCCGGTTGCTGTCCTCGATCGACAGGGAGATGCCGGCGTCGGTCGTCGCCGCGTCCACCGTCCTCGCCTACCGGGTGTTCTCCGCCGCCGTGTTCCGGGACGCCCAGGTCGACCTGCTGGCCGAACGGGTGAACGCCGACGACCTGCCCTTCGTGGTGCCCCTGGAGTCCCGGACCCGCTATGTCGGCACCGACTACGTCAAGGCGCTGGCCGACGTGCTGGGCGGCACCTACGTGCGGGGCGCCGACGACGCAGGGATCGTCCCGTCGCTCGACCAGCTGGCCGGCCCCGAGCTCGACCCGTCGACCGTGGACCCCCGGGTCCGCCGGTTCTACGAGCACACCACCCGGTACACGCTCGACATCGTCCCCGAGTGGAGGCGCTGGGTCCGTCCGGGGTACCTGCTCTACCGCACGGTCGTCGCCCGGCCCCTCGGCCAGGCCAACGTGCCGATGAACCAGCGGGAGGCGCTCCGGGGCGTGCGCAGCCGGATCGACACCATCGACGTCGACGACGACGGCGCCGCCGACATCCGCGGCCGGATCAGGTCGTTCGCCGACGACGACGCCCCCATCTACACCGGCATCTACACCACCTACCGCCACGGGGGCCGCGGCTACGTCAGCGTGGGTTTCCCGCTCCCCCAGGGCAGCTTCACCGCCACGCTCGTGCCCCGCGCCCGGGACGGCGGCGGGCTGACGCTTTCGTCTCGCAGCGACCTCGCCCATCCCGGCCACTACCTCACCTACGTCGACCCCGAGACCCGCCAGCTCACCGCCCTCGTCGTGGGTGGCTTCGCCGAGAAGCTCGACGTGTACGTCGAGGACGACGAGGTGCGGGCCGACCACTCGTTCTGGGTCTTCGGCCTGCCGTTCCTGGTCCTGCGCTACCGCATTCGACCCAAGCCGCAGCCGAAGCCGCAGGCGACTCCCGACTGACCGCGGCGGTTGGGTCCGCCCGTTCCCGACGCCTCACCGGTCTGGAAGGATCTCTCAGTCATCCTTGGGGTCGAACTCCGCCCATGTCGCAGGAGAGCCGGGCAGATGATCTCAGCGCGAATCCCATGAGGAACCGCCGTTGGCGGGGCCAAGCCGTCGATGACCGTTTTCCCCGAAAGCCTTCGGATGGCGGGGGGGGGGGGAAGCTGATGTCTGAGGTGACTCGGCGTCGCCAGGGCGAGATGCTCAGGGCCGTCTTCGAGGTTCTACTTCTGCACTCCGACGGGCTTCCAGCTCGACTGGCCATCGCCGAAGTCGCCAGGGTCATGACCTTGACGGATGCCGAACGGACTGACTATCCGAGCACGCCGGGCGTCCGCCGCTTCGACAAGCTCGTGCGGTTCGCGACCACGCCGTCAAGGCGGGCTGGATGGTCAAGATTAAGGGCGTGTGGCTCTCACCGAGGAGGGCCAGCGAGCCTTACAGCAGTGGCCGGACCCGGAGCAGTTCATGCGAGAGGCGTTCCGGCTCTACAAGGCATGGAAAATGGATCAGCCCGATGATGCTGCCGAACCGGACGATGCGGCTGAAGAGGCTGCGCCGGTCGAAGAGGTGATAGAAGCCGCTGGAACGCTGGAGGAGCCGGAGGAGGCGGCGTGGACGGAGATCAGCGCCTATTTGCGGGCAATGAACCCGTACGAATTCCAGGACCTAGTGGCCGCGTTGCTGAAGGCCATGGGCTACCACGTTGCCTGGGTGTCTCCTCCCGGCCCGGATTGCGGACTCGACATTCTCGCCTACACCGATCCACCGAATCGATCTCCGAGCCGGAGAGTCAGCTGCTCCCGTTGAAACGCGTCTACTTCCTGGCACCTCGGGCATAGGCAGCGGAGGCTGCATCGCCCGGCGGGACGACGATGAGCCCCACTCGGCGCTGGGCCGGGCAGGGCAGGCCGGGCGTGTGAGCGGGGGAAGTGGCCGACCACCCGGTGCACGGAGGTGAGGCGGCCAAAACCCCCCGGTGGTTCCCCGGACCTGTAATAGGCCGCGAACTCCTCGAGCTGTGCCTGCAAGCTGGCCCATGTCGTCCTGCACGACCGCACCCAGCTGAGCCGCGGCCGTCGCCGGGGGCAACCGGCCCGCGACTGCTCGTCAGACGTTGACCGGCACCTCGTGGAACGTCACCATCCACCAGTCGAGGCGTTCGCCCGACGGTGGTGTCCAGTTGCCGGTGATGGTGGCCTCGCCGTTCCCCGGCGGCGCCGGTCGGCCACACCCCATCAGCCGTCGGCCCTTGCGGTCGGTGAAGACCAGGCCGTCGGGATCGTCGGCGTCGCCGTGCATGTCGAATTTGCCCTGGTGGTGGAGGCGGTGATGATGCGAACACAACGCCACCAGGTTCCAGGTGTCGGTGGGACCGCCGTCGAGCCAATGCACGATGTGGTGGATCTGCAACCAGGCGGTGTGGTCACAGCCCGGCACCCGACAGCCCCGGTCTCGTTCCTCGATCACCATGCGGGTGCGCTCGGGCACCAGCCGCAGGGCCCGGCCCACGCTGACCGCCACCCCGTGGCGGTCGTGTTCGACGGTCTTGACCCGCCCGTCACAGCCCAGGTGGCGCAGCACGGCGTCGGGCAGGCCCGGGCCCAGGTGCAGGTTGCCGGTGCCGTCGGGGTGGAGGTGCACCACCACCGTCTGGGCATCGTGATGACCGCGGGTGGCGTGGTCGGCGGCCAGGGCCCGTTCGGCCACCGCCACCAGGGCGTCGGCCCACGACTCCAGCTTCTGTCGTTCCCGCTCCAAGCTCAGGGCCCGGGCGACCTTGGCCCCCTCTTCGGCCCCCAGGGTCCCCCAGCACCGCCACCAGCCGTCGTCGTCGTGGCCGAAGTCGACCCGGCGCCGCTCGGGCTCGGGTTCGGGCTTGTCGGCCTCGAACACATACTTGGACAGGACCCGCGACAGTTGGCTGACGGTGGCCTGGCGGGCGAACTCGGCCACCGAGGCATCGGCCGACGCCGGGGCGTGGCGACAGATCAGCGCCACCTGGTCCTCGCTCAGCTCCCCGGCCTCGAAGGCGGCCCGGGTCTGGGGCAGCTCACCCAGCCGCCGGGCCATGGTGACCAGCCGCTGAGCCCGCTTGGGCGACACCCCGCACTTCCAGCCCACCCAATGACAAGGCGAGAGGATGTCGGCCCCCTCCCACGACCCGGTCGCCAGCACGTCGGCGATCAGGCCGACCAGGCGGCCGGCGGCGGCGTTGGCCACCCCGCACACCTGGGCCACCTCGGCCTCCAGGGCCATGGCGGTGACCTCCCGCTCCATCGCAGTCGCCGAACTCATCCCGCCATGGTAGCGAACACACGTTCGACTCCGCAAGGGTTTCCTACGCAATATTTGCCGGCCAGCGACGTTGCAGGTCGAGGTTCGGAGTCTCCGCCGTCCTCGTCACCGCCACCCACGTCCATGGCACGTGGGCCTGGTGGTCCGTGTTTCGCCGACGCCACCAACAACCACCTTCTCAGCACGACGTGGGCAAGGTGGTGCTCTACAAGGCCGTCGCCGGCGTCTACTCGGCTCTTCCCGGCGCGTCGTGGGCCGGGGCGGTGCGGGGCGGCGCCGGACGCTGCCGGTCTCACCCCCTCCTGCGCAACGGCCTCGCCGTCTTGGCCGCCGGCCTGGCCGTCGGGGTGTGGTACGGCTCGGATGTCGCGCCTGGGTACGCCCTCGACCTCAGCGCCATGGGCGTGCCGGCGCTGACCAGCGCCGATGGCGGGCCATTCGGCGTGGTGGCCCCCCACCTGCGCCGGCTGTCCCAGGTGCCCGGGGCCCTGTACCGGACCCACGGGCCAAGCACGCAGACTCAGGGGTCCAAGACCCATCGCCGGGTGGACCACGAGGTGGTGGTGCTGTGCTGTGGGACGCCGTCGGTGCCGGCGAGCGGGCCCATGCCGACCCTGCCCGCCTGCGGCAGCTGCGGGGCCTGGGCTTCATCCCCGGCGCCAAGTGGGCCGCCTCCGTGTAGCGGGCTTTCGTGTCCCGCCGCGGGCCTGGTGCTCCACGTCGCCGGCATCCCCGGTAACGATGACGTCGAGGACGTGTCGAAGAACATCATCGACCGCGAGAGCAGCGCCCGAGCCGCAGCCGCCCAGCGCCTTGGGTCAGCTACTCCGCTGGACCGAACCAGCGCTGACGGATCTGGGCGTACGTGCCGTCCTCGATGATCGTCAGCAGGGACTGGTTGATCACTTGCCGGTACGGGCTGCCCTGCGCCATCGCGATCCCGTAGTCCTCCCGCTGGAACAGGGGGCCGACCACGCGCGCTTTGCCCCGGCCGCCCGACGCCGCGAAGTTGCGAAGGACCGGCGAGTCGAACACGATCGCCTCGACCTTCTTGTCCTCCAGGAGTGGATAGGCGTCGTCGATCGAATCCACCTCGACCGCGTTGATCTCCACCGACGAGAGGTAGTGGGCCGACGTGGTGCCGCGGACGGTCGCCACTCGCTTGCCGAAGAGATCGTCGGGGCCGTTTATCGAACCCTGCAGCTCCCGGACCGTGAGGGTCGACGAGATGCTGGCGGTGAGGTTCGCCACGATGACGATGGCTGCGAACATCCAGAAGATCGCAAGGATCCGCCCGACGGCGCTCCTCGGGGGCTGGTCTCCGTAGCCGACGGTCGCCATCGTCACCGCCGCCCACCAGCACCCTTCCCATACGCCTCGGAAATAGCCCCTGGGGAAGTCGGGGTTGCGGCGCCTCTCCACCAGCCACACGACATGGGCCACGACCAGGATCACGGCCATGAGGGCCAGGACGAGCTGTCTGAGACCGGGCGAGAAGAGGATCCCTTTGAACTTGCTCGCAGTCGAGCTGGTGGCGGTGTCGGAAACGAGGATCTGAAGGCCGGAGTTGTAGATCGGGTGGGAGAAGTCGACCATGGCCTCCCGCCCGCTGGTGATGCTTATTCCTGCGACGGCCAGGTCTGCCTCGCCCGTACTTACGGCGTTGACCTGCGCCTCGACCGTGCCGACCTCCTGGAACTCGTAGTCGAGACCCGCTCGCTTCGCTACCTCCCGGAACAAGTCGATGCTGAACCCGCGAACCTCTCCGCCGTCGGTGATGACAAGGGGCACGAAGCGCTTCACGACCACGAGGGCCGGTCGGTCCGGTGGAGCGTCCGCCTGTGCCCACGACGAGCGAAGAAGCAGGCATTGCGGGACGAGGACCACGATGATCACGGCGGCGCCAACCGCTTTCCGCCGCACGTCCTGCCTCAGCGAGTGGCCAGGAGGCGGCCGGATGCACCGGAGTGGCGACGATGGCGGGTGGGAAGGGTCATCCGGCTTCGATCAGCGTAAGAACGGCTCGCTCGGCTGTCGTCCGTAGGAAGTACGGACGACTGGTGCCTAGGTCGTCGTGGTCTTGCGGATGAGCTCCACCCGCTGGCCGACGGCGTTGGGGTCGTCGCCCTGGACCTCGAGCATGGCCAGGCGGTCGCGCTCGGCTTCCTCGACGGCCCCCACGTCGGCCGCGGCCAGGCGGGCCTCCACGCCCTCGGCCACCAAGCGCTCGGCCTCCTCCACCAGGGCGGTGACCATGTCGGCCTCGGGCACCACCCGCACCATGCGGCCCTTGACGAACAGGTGGCCCTTGCCCCGGCCGGCGGCGATGCCGATGTCGGCCCCCTTGGCCTCGCCCGGGCCGTTGACCACACAGCCCATGACCGCCACCTGGATGGCCAGGTTGCGCCCGGCCAGGGCCGCCTCGGCCTCCCGGGCCACCTTGATGACGTCGACCTCGGCCCGCCCGCAGGAGGGGCAGGCGATGAGGTCGACGGATTTGCGCTCCCGCAGGCCCAGGGCCTCCAGCAGCTGGCGGCCGGCCCTGGCCTCCTCCACGGGGTCGGCGGTCAGGGAGTAGCGGATGGTGTCGCCGATGCCCTCGGCCAGCAGGGTGGCGATGCCGGCGGTGGCCTTGATCAGTCCCGCTGGGGGCGGTCCGGCCTCGGTCACCCCCAGGTGCAGGGGGTGGTCGGTGACCTCGGACAGGGCCCGGTAGGCCTCGATCATCAGGCCCACGTTGGAGGCCTTGACCGAGATCTTGACGTCGTCGAAGCCGACTTCTTCGAAGTAGGCCAGCTCCCGCTGGGCCGAGGCCACCAGCGCCGCCGCGGTGGCCCCGCCGTGGCGGGCCTCGATGTCGGGGTCGAGGGAGCCGGCGTTGACCCCGATGCGGATGGGCACCCCCCGATCGCGGGCCTCGGTGGCCACGGCCCGGATGTGGGCCGGCTTGCGGATGTTGCCGGGGTTGAGGCGCAGACAGGCCACCCCCGCCTCCAGGGCGGCCAGGGCCAGGCGGTACTGGAAGTGGATGTCGGCCACGATGGGCACCGGGGAGCGGGGCACGATGGCGGCCAGGCCCACCGCCGCCTCGGCGTCGTTGACGGTGCAGCGCACGATGTCGGCCCCGGCCCCGGCCAGGTCGTAGATCTGGGCCAGGGTGGCCTCCACGTCCGCGGTGCGGGTGATGGTCATCGACTGCACGCTCACCGGCGCCCCCCCGCCGACGAGCACCGACCCGACAGCGATCTGCCGGGTCGGTCGTCGTTCGGTGATCATCGGACGCCCTCCTCCGGGACCGGGCGGCGACAACCCGCCCGCAGCTCGGGGCGAAGCCTAGGAATCACCCCGTCCGGTGTCGTCCGTAGCAACTACCGAACCGCCGCCCAAGCCCAGGTCCGATGCCAGGCACGCCAGGTGCAAGGCCGTCGCCTGGTCGGCCACCCGACCCCCGACGAGGCGCTCGACCCGCCCCAGCCGGGCCCGAACCGTGCTCGGATGCACACCCAGCGCACGCGACGTGGCCTCCACCGACAGACCGCTCGCCAGGTGCTGACGAAGCGTGCCGACGAGACCACGCTCGGAGTGACCGTCGGAGGTGAGCGGGCGCACGAGGTCGGCCAGTTCGCCGGCGACGTGCGGCGCCGACACCAGAAGGGCGGGGACGAGGACGTCGCCCGGCCTCAGGACGCCGCGCCACCCGAGCCGCTCGGCTACTTCGAGGGTGCATCGCACCAGTTCGAATCCGTGCTGCACACCTGCCGGACCGGGGTGTGGCCCCGTCGACGCCATCAGCAACCTGGCGTCGGGGATATGGTCGCCGGCCACCGCGCACAGCATCTCGACTGCGTCGTGCCCGGCAGAGGCATCGTCGTCGGTCACGGGCACGATTAGGACGCCGAGCCTGCCGACCTTCGCCCACAGCGCGGTGGACGACGACTCCACCTGCCGGGCCAGGCGCGCGAGCGACTCGTCGCCGACCGACCAGTCGGAGTCGGTCAGAACGACGGCGACGACCATGTAGGCGGACGCCGCCAGGAAGCCGACGCCGGGCAGGCACGAGGTGCAATCGTCCACCACCTTCTCCATGCGTTCGGCGGGCGTGAGCTCGGGGGTCATGAGCTCGGCGACCTGCTGCTCGGTCGCCCAGCGCCGTCCGGACCGGCGTTGCAGACAGGTGTCGAGGTACGCCTCGGTCACCGCCGCCAACCGCTGGGCCGTCAGCGCCATGGTCGTGCACATCAGGTACGCCTCGATGGTGCGCCCCGCCGGGGACAGCGTCGACCATTCCTCGACCAGCGCCGCGATCACGATCTCGGCTTCGACCTCGAGCGCCTCGACCAATCGGGACAGGGAGACGTTCTCCGCTGCTCCGCGTCGACCCAGAGCCCGCCAGCGCTCCAACAGCAAAGGATCGACGCGCCGCCCGGCGCGGCGCAGGCAGTTGGCGATGGCGTACACGAAGGCCTGCGTGTCCCTCACGAGCTCGTCCCTCGTGGTGGCCGAGGCCGAGAAACCGCCCATGAGCGCCGACGCCACGTCGGCGGCAATGCGCTCGGCCCGAGCCTCGAACCTGGCCGCCAGGTCGTCGAGGAGCGCGTGCCCGCGCTGGCGCAACCCACCGTCCCGCGGCACCACTCCACCCTCCGGCACGAGGCCCGCCATCGTGTCCTCCACTTCAACGAGTGCGCCGATCATGGCGCTCTGAAGGTGACCCCGGGATGACGACGACTCGCGGGGAGACCGCTCACGCAACCACAGCGGCGTGCTC
Source organism: uncultured Acidimicrobiia bacterium (assembly GCA_963825765.1). GTDB lineage: Bacteria > Actinomycetota > Acidimicrobiia > Acidimicrobiales > AC-14 > CAWGUU01. The sequence continues at coordinate 28,146 of CAWGUU010000009.1, read as the reverse complement.
CGATCGACGGAGCATTGAGTCCCGATTGGGGTGGCGGAGGGGTTTCCGTACTTTCTACGGACGACACGCCAAACCGTTCTCCCTAGTGTGCGGCCACTACGCCTGACCCTCAGACCTCCGGGTACCCACCCAGGTGAGAACGGATGGGACCGTGCGACACACGGCGTCGACCGAGACATCGAGGGACGACCCCGAGACAATTCCAGTGTTGGTTGTCGGCCCGCAGGACGCAGCCGCTTGCCTTTCGAATCTCGAGAGACCTGGCGGCGATCCCCACGTGCGCGCCCGACGTGAGCATGCGACTCGCTCCGCGTTCTTCGATCCCCGTCCGACTCGCGTCGGCGCGAGCCCGATCAAGAGAACACCTACCTCCCCGGGAGCTTCCCCATGTCGGCAGCATCGCAGACCATCCGAGGTCACAAGCTGCGGGTCGGTCAGCGAGCACGGCCCGCGGTGGACACGGGTACATCGGGCGCGTTCGTAGGCCGTCAGCGCGAGCTCCTACAGCTCCGGGCTGAAAGACATCGCAGCGACAAGGGCGAGCTACGGGTTGCCGTCGTGCTCGGGGCGGCGGGGCTCGGAAAGACGCGTCTGGCCAGCGAGTTGTTGGCGGGCGATCCGGTGTCCGCTGTCGCGTTGCAGGGGCGCGCGTCCCGACTGACGCCCGCACCACCCCTGGCCCGGTGGGCGAAGACGCTCGGCCAGCCCGACTCCACGGAGCGGATACTCGACGTGATCGGGGCGGTCAGCGCCGACCGTTCGGTGGTAGTCGTCCTCGACGACGCCCACTGGACGGGTGACACGTTCTGGGGACTCGTCCAGGCTCTGTCGCAGGAGTACGCGCGGAGCCGACTCCTCGTCGTCACAACCGCCCGGCCGGATCAGCTCGACGGCAACCGGGCCGCCGCCGAGGTGCTGTCGGCGCTGGAGCAGGACGACGTCCTGTGCCGCATCCGGCTCGAGCCCCTTCGGAGAGACGACGTGGCCGAGCTGGCGTCGGACCGACTCGGCGCCGCGCCGCCGGCGCTCAGTGACTGGCTCATGGTGCGATCGAGGGGGATCCCACGTTTCGTCGCCGGGCTTCTCGACGGGCTCGTCCGAGCACGTGCCGATCCGCACGTGCCCGCGCTCGGTGGCGTGCCCGAGGAGCTGGCGCGCTGGGTGCACGCCGAGCTGGCCCAGTTCGAAGCAGGACCACGCACCCTGCTCGAGCTCCTCGCCGTCATCGGCAGCCCGGTGGATCCGGGCGATCTGGCCGACATCGCCGGCGAAACGGTCGAGGACGTGGCACTGGTCCTCGAGACGCTCGTCCGGTCCGGGGTGGTCGTCGAGCAGGACCACGCCGGTCCCCTCGGGTACGAGATCGCCCACCCGGTGGTGAGGGAGGTCCTGTACGACTCCCTCGGGGGCGCGAGGCGGCGGATCCTCCACCAGCGAGCGGCCGGAACGCTCGTCAACTCCGGACGCGCCGAGGCCGGCACCCTGCACCTGCTCCGCTCGGCGCGGGTCGAGGACGGCAACGCTCTCGACGCGCTGATCGCGCAGGCGCGGGAGGCCGAGCACCAGGGCTCGGAAGCGCTGCTCTGGGCCATCGTCCCGACGCTCGTCGACATCCTCCCCACCGGTGACACCCGGTGGCTCGCCCTGCTCGATGCGCTGTCGTGGCCGCGACGTTCGACGGTCAGCTACCGGACGGCGCCCGACACCCAGACCCGGGTGGGAGCCGTCCAGCGCATGCTCGACCAGCTGGAGGGGGTCGGTGACGTGCGTCGGCACGCAACGATCCTGGCTCGCAGCACCGACCTGGCCACCCGCACCGGTGCGGTCGATCCCTCTGAGCTGTGCCGAGAGGGCGCCGGCACCTGCGCGGAGGCCGGTGGGGATCACGAGGCCCGGTTGGCCGGCATAGAGCTCGCCAACGCGCGCGGGTGGTCGGGCGACCTCCCGGGGCAGGAGACCGACGCCCGACGCCTCCTTCGAGGCGCCGAGGAGGCGGGCGATCAGTCGGCGGCCGTCGGCGCGCTGGGCGCGCTCGGGCTGGCACTGACCCTGCAAGGGTCCTTCGCCGAGGCAGAGGAGGTTCTGGTGCGCGGCGTCGAGCTCGCCGCGCCTGAAGACCGGCCGCTCGTGGAAGCCCACACCAACGCACTCCTCGCGTCGCAGGACGCGATGCGGGGTGACATGAGCTCCGCCCGGGGCCGCTGGTCGGAAGCGGCCGAGAGCGGTGCCGGCAGGCATGCCCTCGTCTGGGAGAGCGGCGCCTACATCGCGTGGTTGAGCGGCGACCTGGCGACGGTGACCTCCCGGGCTCGCCGGGCGGAGCAGGTCCTGCCCCGACACCTCTCCCCTCCCTGGATCGCGTTGTACGCAGCGATGGCGGACGCCGAGCAGGGACGGGTCGCCCAGGGGCGGTCCGCGCTCGATCGCATCGTGCGGGAGTACGAGGGCGACGATCTCGACCTGTTCAGCCAGTTCCGGCGATGGGGCGAGGGCCTCGTGGCCTGGTCGGAGAATCGGCTGACGACGGCGGCCGCAGTGCTCCAGCGAGCAGTCGACCGCTGCGCGGCCATGGGCGCATTCGCGGTGCTGGGCCCGATGCTCGTGGACCTGGCCGAGGTGGCGGCGGTCGCCGGCGACCCACGAATGGCGGCCCGGGCCGCATCCAACGCCGAGGATCTCGCTCGCCGCGTCGGCGCTCCCAGCGTCCAGGCGTTCCACCAGTTCGCCAGCGCCTGGTCGCTCCTCGCCTTGGGCCGGCCGGACGATGCCGCGACAGCAGCGCGCCACGCGATCGCCTCCATGCGCACCATCGGGTTCCCGATACTGGAAGCCCGGGCACGCGTCGCCTACGCGAGCGCGATCCGCGGCGACCGAGCCCGCGCCGTCGAGGCCCTGGTAGAGGCGATCGCGGCGTTCGAGTCCAACGGCGCCGTCCTTCGTGCCGGCCGTGCCCGCGCCCGGATGTCAGAGCTCAGGTCGAACCCGGATCGGGTCAGGGACATGCTGGGGGAGCCCTCGCTCACCGAGCGGGAGCGCCAGATCGCCGAGTTGGCCGCCCTCGGGCTCACTGCACGCCAGATCGGTGACCGACTGCACATCGGCGTCCGCACCGTCGAGACGCACCTGGCCCGCGTGTACCGAAAGCTCGGGGTCGGCTCGAAGCAGCAGCTCGTGAGCCGTCGCCTGGAGCTCGGGCTGACCACTCCCTGAACGCAATCCGTAGTTTCCACTGACGACGCCGCCCCCCGGCCGTTCCTACTCTCGGGTCGAGAACGCCCGGCGGAGGACATCGATGGCTGGAGCGGTCATGGTTCGCCGGTCCAGCGTCGAACGAGACATTGGACAACCACGCGGTGCGCCCTTCGCCATCTGCAGGCCAAGCCTCGCCAGACGCAGCAGGTCGCCGACCGGCACGGTCCAACGGTCAGCTTCTCGGATCCGTCGGACTCACCGGCCTCCTGCTCGTCCTCGTCGAGTCGACACTGACGATGCCGGGCGCGTCGGCGCAGGTCCCGGTCGGGCCGGCCGTCACGACCTTGGTGACTCAGGCCTCTCCGTCCGTGCCGGTCGGAGGCCAGATCAGCGACACCGCCACGTTGGCGGGCGGCTCGTCACCGGGCGGGACGATCACGTTCGCGCTGTACGGTCCCGACGACCCGACCTGCCTCGGGACGCCGCTGTTCAGCTCCAACGTGGCCGTCGTCGGCAACCGTCAGTACACCTCCGAGGCCTACACGCCGTCGTACCGGGGCACGTACCGCTGGGTCGCGTCGTATGGAGGCGACGTCGCCAACCTCCCCGCCCAGGGGGCGTGCGACGCCCCCGGCGAATCGGTCGTCGTCACACGCGCCGTCACCACGTTGGTGACGAGCGCGTCGGGCACCGTGCCCGTCGGGGGCCAGGTCAGTGACACCGCCACGCTCTCTGGCGGGTTCGAGCCATTCGGCATCCTGAGCTTCCATCTCTACGGGCCCGACGATCCCACTTGCACGGGGGTCCCGGCGTTCAGCTCCTACCACACGGTCAACGGCACCGGCACCTACACCTCGGCCTTCTACAGCCCCGGCGTGCCCGGCATCTACCGGTGGGTGGCCTCCTACGGCGGCGACCCCGCGAACACCCCCGCCGAAGCCGCCTGCAACGACCCCGGCGAATCCGTGGTCGTGTCACCGGCGCCCCCGACCACGACCACGAGCACGACGACGATCGTGCCGCCGACCACGACGACCACGACCACGGTGCCGCCGACGTCGACCCCTACCACCACCACGGTGCCGCCGACGTCGACCCCTACCACCACCACGGTGCCGCCGACCTCGACCCCGGTGCCGCCGACGTCGACCACTACCACCACCACGGTGCCGTCGACGACGACCACTGGCCCGCCGACCTCGACGGGCACCTCGTCCACGACGACGACCGTGCTCCCGACCACGATCACGACGGCGCCGGCCGCTCCGACCCCGCCGACGCCTCCTCCCGTCACGACGTTGCCGCCGACGACCAGCGCCGCACCGCCGGGACCGACGCCGACCACGGCTCCGCCCCCGGGCACGACGCCGGCCTCTGCCGCACCACCGGGCACGCCCGCACCCCCACCCCCCGCCTCGCCGACGCCGCCCGCGAGCCCGCCCGAGCTCGACCCGGGAATCGTCGAAGCCGCGTCCGGACCGATCGCTCCAGTGGCCGAGGCCAATCTGCATCGATATGACCCCGCGGACCACCCCGCCGACATCGTCACCATGCAGGTGGCGGCCTTCGCGCTGCTGGCCCTGCTCGGGGTGGGTCGGCGGCGCCGTTCCATCGCAAGCGCCGCCATCGGGGCAGGTAGCACCGCGAACCAGGCCGGCGAGGTCGTCTCCACCGAGGTGGAGAGCGCGGACGAAGGGCTGGCCGGCGGCTTCCTCGCCGCCGTCCGGCGCGGCGACCGGTCGCGGACCTGGCGATGGCCAGGGACGGCCCATGTCGACCGCCTGAGCCTCGCTGTCCCGCCCCGGGTGTCCTCCCGGTCGCCACTTCTGGCGCGTGTCCTGGACGACGCCGGCTACCTGCGCGCCATGCTCGGTTCGCTCTACCTGGCCGTCCCCGCGTTCGGCGCCTTCCTTGCCGCCCTGGCCGTGGCGAGCGTCGACGGCAGAGCCCTTCCGCCTGCAATCGGATTGGCGGCCGGACTCGCCGTGCTGGGCGTGTTCGACGCCCTCGCCGGCGTGATCGCCGTGGTGGTGTTCGCCGGCGGCGTCGTGCTCCTGGGTGGAGTGACGTCGGCAGACAACGCTCGGACGATGCTCGGCCTGGCGACGCTGTGGTTCGCGGCGCCACTCATCGCCGGCACCGCCCGGCCGCTGCGTCGTCCGCCGACCATGACGCGCCAGGAGCACTGGGACCGGACCGCCGACATCGTGATCGCCTCGCTGGTCGGGGCGTGGGCGGTGCAGGTGATCCTGCAGGGGCTCCCCGGCCTGGCGGGGATCGACCTGCCGATCGCCGACAGCGCCAACCGCATCGCCCTAATGGTGCTGGCCGCACTGGCCGTCCGGATGCTGCTCGAGACGATCGCCGCCCATTCCTACCCATTGCGGCTCGCCCAGGTCCAGCCGCCAGATATGCGACAGCCCAGCACCGCACAGCGCTTGGCTGCGCATGCCCTGGTGCTGACCATTTTCGTCTTCGTGGCGATCTCGTACCTGGGCTCCTGCTGGCAGCTGTACGTGGGAGGCGCCCTCTTCATCCTCCCCAAGGTGTTGGACCTTTTCGCCGATCGGCTGCCGAATTCGGCGCGGGTCCACGCCGTCACTCCGCGTGGCATCGTCGCCATCGTCCTGATGCTCTTCGTCGGTGCGGTGGTCGGAGCACTCGTGCTGCGCTACTTCTCGACGGGCCAGGAGGCGATCCGCGACTCCTTCGTTCTGCTTTCGCTCCCAGGTCTCGCCTTGGCGCTGCTCGAGCTCTTCGGACGCGAGGGCCCGGACCGGGAGCTGCCATTCCGTCACCAGCTCCTGGGTATCCCCGTTCTCGGCCTCGGCGTTCTCCTCGCCCTCGGCGTAATCACGATATGACGGCCGGATCCCTGGACCGACCCGATGCAACGGGAGGGTTCCGTAGGAACTACGGACGACAAGCGCGCGCGGCGGTTTCTACACTCTCCATGAGGCGTCAACGTTGAAGTGCAGTTGAGACGCGCGCCAAAGGAACCTCGCCAGGTACTCCTCCGGAGCGTGTATCGAGATTCGACGGGATCGCCGCATGATGCGCGCTCACAGCGTGACATCGATCCTCGATCAGGTGTTCTGTTGACAAAATGACTCGAAGAATGGGGTGTGGGTTGTGACTGATGTGACGACGGAGCCGCTGCAGCCGGCCGATCCGGAAGAGATCTCTCAGAACGGCCAGAACGGGCACGGCAAGCTGAGCCTCAGCACCGCTGCCGCCCGCAACCTGGCCACCACCACGAAGTCCCAGCCCCAGATGCAGGGCATCTCGTCGCGGTGGTTGCTGCGGGTCCTGCCGTGGATCCAGACCCAGGGCGGCACGTTCCGGGTCAACCGCCGGCTCAGCTACTCGGTCGGAGACGGGCGGGTGACGTTCACGACCACCGGCGCCGACGTCCGCGTCATCCCTCAGGAACTGTGCGAGCTGCCGTTGCTGCGCGGCTACGACGACGTCGAGGTGCTGTCGGCTCTGGCCGACCGCTTCGTCCAGCGTGAGCTCAGCCCGGGCGACGTCATCGTGGAGCGCGGCCAGCCCGCCGATTCCATCTGCCTCATCGCCCACGGCAAGATCGAGAAGATCGGCGTGAGCAAATACGGGGACGAGACGGTGCTCGGCGTCCTTGCCGACGGCGACCACTTCTCCTACCGGGCCATCATCGAATCGCAGGACTACTGGGACTTCACCGCCAAAGCGGTGACCTCGGCAACGGTCCTGACCCTCGCCCAGGACGAGTTCGAGGCTGTCGCCGGGCGATCCGACAGCCTCCGGGCCCACATCGAGGCGTTCCAGGCCAACGCCGGCCAGGCCCAGACGGCCGAGGGCGAAGCCTCCATCGCCCTGACCTCGGGCCACCCCGACGAGGCCGACGTGGCCGGCACGTTCGTCGACTACGACCTCAACCCCCGGGAGTACTCCCTCAACGTCGGCCAGACCGTGCTGCGCATCCAGACCCGTGTGGCCGACCTGTTCAACGAGCCGATGAACCAGACCGAGGAGCAGTTGCGCCTCACCATCGAAGCCCTGAGGGAGCGTCAGGAGCACGACCTGGTCAACGACCGCGACTACGGGCTGCTGCACAACGCCGACCTCTCCCAGCGCATCCACACCCGCTCCGGGCCGCCCACGCCCGACGACATGGACGAGCTGATCGCCATGGTGTGGAAGGAGCCGGGGTACTTCCTGGCCCACCCCAAGACCATCGCCGCCTTCGGCCGGGAGTGCAACAGCCGGGGGATCTATCCCCAGAGCATCGACATCAACGGCAACTGGGTGCCGGCCTGGAGGGGCATACCGATGCTCCCCTGCAACAAGATCCCAGTCAGCGACACCCAGACCAGCTCGATCATGTTGCTCCGCACCGGGCTGGAGAAGCGCGGTGTCGTCGGCCTGCACCAGACAGGCATCCCCGACGAGTACCAGCCGGGGCTTTCGGTTCGGTTCATGGGCATCAGCGAGAAGGCGATCATCTCCTACCTGGTAAGCACCTACTACTCGGCTGCAGTGCTCGTGCCCGACGCACTCGCCGTCCTCGAGGACGTCGAGATCGGGCGCTGATCTCGTGATGAGCGAGCCGAAGGTGAGCGAACGAATGTGGCGCGCTTCGTCCGGCCATAGGCCGGATGTCACGGATGTCATTGGTGCGCCACCCGTAGGGATGGTGCACCAATGACCGATGTGACGACGGCCGATCCGCAGCCGGCTGAACCGGAGGCGCCTCACCGGGACGATCAGGCCAAGCTCAGCCTCAGCACGGCTGCGGCCCGGAACCTGGCCACCACCACCAAGTCCCAGCCCCAGATGCAGGGCATCTCCCCGCGGTGGCTGCTGCGGCTCCTGCCCTTCGTCCAGACCAAGGGCGGCGTGTTCCGGGTCAACCGCCGCCTGAGCTACGCCGTGGGCGACGGTCGGGTCACGTTCACCTCGACCGGGGCCGACGTCCGGGTCATCCCTCGGGAGCTGTGCGAGCTGCCGCTGCTGAGGGGCTACGACGACGAGGAGGTGCTTTCGGCCCTCGCCGACCGGTTCGTGCAACGCGAGCTGTCCCCCGGCGACGTCATCGTCGAGTGGGGCGAGCCGGCGGACCAGATCTGCCTGATCGCCCACGGCAAGATCGAGAAGACCGGCCTCGGCAAGTTCGGCGACGAGACGGTGCTCGGAGTCCTCGCCGACGGCGACCATTTCAGCTACCGGGCGATCATCGAGTCGCAGGACCTGTGGGAGTTCACCGCCAAGGCCGTCACCTCGGCCACGGTCCTCACCCTCTCCCAGGCGGAGTTCGAGGACGTCGTCGCCCGCTCCGACAGCCTCCGGGCTCACATCGAGGCGTTCCGCGCCAGCGCCGGGCGACCGCAGAACCGCCACGGCGAGGCCGCCATCGAGCTGACCACGGGCCACCCCGACGAAGCCGACGTGGCGGGCACGTTCGCCGACTACGACCTCAACCCGCGCGAGTACTCGCTCCAGGTGGGCCAGACGGTGGTGCGCGTCCAGACCCGTGTGGCCGACCTGTTCAACGACCCGATGAACCAGGTCGAGGAGCAGCTGCGCCTCACCGTCGAGGCGGTGCGGGAGCGGGAGGAGCACGACCTGGTCAACGACCGGGGCTACGGGCTGCTCCACAACGCCGACCTGTCCCAGCGCATCCACACCCGCACCGGGCCGCCCACGCCCGACGACATGGACCGCCTCATCTCCCGGCGCCGGAAGACGCAGTACCTCTTCGCCCACCCCAAGGCCATCGCCGCCTTCGGCCGGGAGTGCACGAAGCGGGGCGTCTATCCCCAGATCGTCGACGTCGACGGCAGCCGCATCGCGGCCTGGCGGGGCATCCCGCTCCTGCCCTGCGACAAGATCCCGGTGACCGACCGTCAGACCACGTCCATCCTCGCCATGCGGACGGGGCTCGACGAGCAGGGCGTCATCGGCCTGCACCAGACCGGCATCCCCGACGAGCGCGAGCCCGGCCTGTCGGTACGGTTCGCGGGCATCAGCGACAAGGCCATCATCTCCTACCTCGTCACCACCTACTACTCGGCCGCCGTCCTGGTGCCGGACGCGCTCGGGATCCTGGAAGACGTCGAAATCGGACGCTGATGGGAGCCGGCAAGGCCACCATCGACGAGCTGACCGAGCGGTGGGCGGCCCGGGAGGCGTTGTCGTGGAGCGGCGACCTCGCCGGCCCGGCCCTCCGGACCGCCGTCGACGCGCTCCCCGGCGCCACCCGGCACATCGCCGGCTACCACTTCGGTTGGTGGGACGAACACGGGCTGCCGGGCGGCCCGGCGGCCGCACCGGCGGTCCGTTCGACAGTCGTGCTGGTATCCGCCCAGGCCGTCGGCGGGGTCCCTGCCGGCGCGCTGCCCGCCGCGGTCGCGGTCGAGCTGGCCCATCACTTCTCCCTCCTGCACGACGACGTCGTCGACGGACAGATCAGCCGGCGCCGCCGACCCACGGCCTGGAGCGTGTTCGGGCTCCGCGCCGCCATCCTGGCCGGCGACGCCCTGCTGGCCACCGCCCTCGAGGTCCTCGCCGCCAGCGGGCACCCCTGCGCCGAGGACGGCATGCAGGTGCTGAGCGCCGCCGTCCTCGACGTGGTCGACGCCCAGGGGGCCGACATCGCCCTCGGGACGCGTCCGGGAGTGGACGTGGGCGAGAGGATGAGCGTGGCGGCCGGGAAGACGGGCGCCCTCCTCGGCTGCGCGTGCGCCCTCGGTGCCGATTTCGGCGGTGGCGACCAGCAGCAGGTCGAGCACATGCGACGCTTCGGCGAGGACCTCGGACGCGCGTTCCATGCTGGCGACCACTCCTCCGGCCGTGGAGGGCCGGGCACGGTCGCCGACGGCGGGCCGGTGCGGTGGGAGCTCTACGACCGGAGGACGACGATGCCCCTGGTGTCGGCGCTGACCTCGAACACCCCGGCCGGCCGGGAGTTGGCCGCGCTCTACGAGGCGGGAACACGGCTCTCCCAGGCCGACCTGGAGCGCGCCGCGCGGCTGGTCGACCTGGCCGGGGGACGGGCCGGGCGCCAGCTGCGGCCGGATCAGCTGCGGCCAGACGACCTGGTGGCGCGGGCGCTGCAACACCTGGAGTCGGCCGGGCTCGCCGACGGCGCCGGCGCCGAGCTCGGGTCCCTCGCCGGGTTGGCGTCCGACGGGCGGTGCTGACTCCTCGGGGCTGACGTCTCGCGTCAGCCGGCCCGCAGCCCCACGACCAGGACCTGGTCGACCGCGGCGAGGTGGACCTGGGCGTCCTTGGGCGGGTTGACCACGACCTCGCCCGTGGCGTCGACGCGCCAGCCGAGCACCGACACCCTCTGGGCGACGCCGGCGGCGACGATCTGCTCGTAGCGAACCGGTGCGTCGGGCAGGAGGCCGTGGGCGGGACGAAGCTCGACGACCGCGCCCTTCGGGTCGAACAGGTCGTCGAACACCGCTTGCAGCTCGGCGCGCTCCGACAGCTGCGCCAGCATCAAGCTGGCCAGGGCGTCGCTGACGATGAAGTCGTCGACTCCCGTCGCGCCTGCCAGCGCAGCATTGGCCTGGTCGAGCAGCTGACCTATGATCCGCACCCGCGGGGTGGCTTCCACCGGCCACATCTCCCGCAGGGTGAGAAGGGTCAGCAGCGTGCGGGAGTCGGCGTCGTCGATACTCAGCTCGTCGCGGTACCCCAAGACGATCACCTGGTCGAACGGCCTCAGATCCCGGAGATAGCGCAACTCCTCGGGCCCCCCTTGGGTGAGGGACACGTGCATCGTCGCGTTCGCGATGCCGATGTCCTCCAGGCTGGAGGTGTCGGCGAGGGACGGGTCGACAGAGATCTCGATCAGCGAACCCGGAGCCAGAAACTCGTCGAGCTCCCTGACGACGGTCGGGCCGAACCCGCTCCACCCGACGATGAGCACGCGCACGGGAACCCCGTCTCCTCGCAGCGGCGAAGCGGGCTCCGGGACGGCGATCTCGCGGACGCCCGTGAACAGGAGGGTCTCGTCGTCCTCCGCCACGGCGATGACCTGGTCACCTGGCTCGAACACGGTGGCAGCCGCCGGGTTCAGCTCGACCAGCCCGCCGTTGCCGAAGCGGCCGATCACCGAGCAGCGCTCGAAGGACAGGAGCGCCTCACCGTAGGTGTGCCCGACGAGGTCGGGGACCTCGGCGAAGTAGCACTCGTGACCATCGAAGTCGAGGAGCTCCCGGAACACGACCGCCAGGCCCGACTGGTGACAGGCCTGGGCCGTCACCTGGGCGATGACGTCGTCGGAGTTCACCGTGCCGACCGCCCCGCCGGTGATCGAGCGCAGGGTCAGGGCGTGCTCGGGGTGGGTGAACTCCGCCACCACGTTGGCACTGGAGAAGTCGGGGTCGAGCGACTTCACGGCCAGGATGGTCTTGATCACCGCGGCGTCGCCGTCCTCGCCGGCCAGCACGATCACCGAGCGGGCGCCGGCGATGTTGGCCAACTGCAGGTGAGCCGGCTGCCAGGGGTTGCCGCTGCGGAACACGACCCTCGTGTTCCCTGTGTCGTCGACCCGGTCCCGGAGCTCGGCGTCCATGGCGACGACGTCCCGGGGGGCGAGGATCACGATGGCGGGCCGGGTGACGCTCTCGTTGGCGATCGACAGCTCCTTGACGATCACCGGGAGGCGCGCCGACCAGCCGAGGATCAGCGTGTGCCCGGTCTCGATGACCGGGCTCCGACCCTTGCGCAGGTCCTCGACCCGCGCGTCGATGGCGGCGGCGATGAGCCCGATGAGCGAACCTCCCACGAGAATTCCGAGAAGGGTGACGAAGAACCACACCAGCCGGGACGGCCATGCCGTCTCGCTCTGGAATGCTCCCGAGTCGAAGACTCGGAGGAGGCTCTCCCAGACGTTCTCGAAGAACCCGCCACTACCGGCGGCCCCCAGCAGGAACCGGCCGGCGGCGGCGGCGATCACGACGATCCCGAGGACGACCAGGCCGAGCCAGCCGATGAGCACCAGCGGTCCACCGGCGAGGCTGTTGTCGAACCGGTACCTCACGCGCCGGCGCAGTGACGGCCGGCGCCCCGAGGCCGCCCTCCGGGACGATCGTGGAGACGCCGGACGGCCCCGCCGCTCGGTGTCCGGGCTTGTGTCGACGGTTCCCAAGATGGTGCCCGAGCCTACGAACGACCTCCCCCGACGTCGTCAGTAGGAAGTACGGATCGCCCCGCCGTTCTGCTCGCGCAAGACCCGGCCATATCCCGGAATTGCGCGAGCAGAACGTGGGTCGGCACGGCGGCTCAGTGAGTATGGAACGGCCGGCCCGTTCCGCATCTTGCGTGGGTTGTCCACCATGAGGCGGACCGAGCCACATACGGAAGGAGCCGGCCGTGCTGATCCATGTTCCCTCTCATGTTCGTGTCCTGGCAATGGACGTCCACGCCCACACCATCTCCACCGGGCTGCTCGAGCCCAACTCCGACACCCCGGTGGTCGACCGCCTGAGCGCCGACGACGAGTCGGTGCGCCGTCTGGTGGCCCGATTCGACGAGCCGGCGCGGGTGTGGGCCTGCTACGAGGCCGGTCCCACCGGCTACGAGCTGGCCCGGGTGCTGCGGGGCGCCGGGATGCACTGCGAGGTCATCGCCCCGTCGTTGATCCCCACCCGCCCCGGCGACCGGGTCAAGACCGACCGCCGTGACGCCCGACGCCTGGCCCTGCTGTTCCGGGCCGGCCAGCTCAGCTCGGTGCGGGTGCCGAGCGTGGCCGAGGAGGCGGTGAGGGACCTGTGCCGGGCCCGGGCCGACATGGTCATCGACCGCACCCGGGCCCGCCACCGGCTGGGCAAGTTCCTGCTGCGCCACGGCCGGGTGTGGCGGGGCGGCGACAACTGGACGCTCAAGCACCAGGCCTGGATCCGCCAACAGCGCTTCGAGGAGCGGGCCCTGAACGAGACCCTGGCCCACTACCAGGCGACGCTGAGCGCCCGGGAGTCCGCCGTCGAGGCCATCGAGGCCGATCTGGCCTGCTGGTACGACCGGGCGCCCTTCGCCGACGCCGTGCACCGCCTGGGCGCCTACCGGGGCATCACCCGCCTGGGCGGGCTGACGCTGGCCACCGAGGTGTGCGACTGGCGGCGGTTCCCCACCGCCGGGATGTTCATGGCCTTCACCGGGCTGGTGCCCAGCGAGGACTCCAGCGGTGAGCGCACCCGCCGGGGCGGCATCACCCACGCCGGCAACGGCCACCTGCGAGCCCAGCTGGTGGAGTCGGCCTGGGCCTACAAGGCCAAGCCGGCGGTGGGCGCCATCCTCCGGCACCGCCAAGAGGGCCTCGCCCCCGACGTCGTGGCCCGGGCCTGGGCCGCCCAGCTGCGCCTGTGCGGCAAGTTCCACCGCCTCGATGCCCGCAAGACCAACCGCAAGACCGTGGTCACCGCCATCGCCCGGGAGCCGGGGCGGAGGCGGTACCCGGCGCCCCTGACCGTTTCGATCGACTGGCGCCCGAAGGGCCGGTCGATCTTGTCGCGCACGCGGCGGACCAGGGACTCCACCACGTTGGACCTGCCGTCGTAGGCGAAGTCGTAGAGGGCGTCGATGATCGCGGCCCGGGTCACGATCTCGCCGGGCCGGCGGGCGAGGAGCTCGACGAGGGCGAACTCCTTGCTGGTGAGGGCCACGTCGGCGCCCCGGAGCCGTACCCGCCGGGTGGCCGGGTCCACCTCCATCTCGCCCGCGACGAGCACTGTCGGCCGCACCTCGAGCCGACGCCGGCCGACCGCTCGGATCCGAGCGTGCAGCTCACCGATCGAGAACGGCTTCACGAGGTAGTCGTCGGCACCGGCGTCGAGGCCCGTGATCCGGTCGGGAACGTCGCCGCGGCTGGTGAGGAAGATCACCGGTGTCCAGTTGCTCGACTCCCGCAGGCGTCGGCACACTTCGAACCCGTTCTGTCCGGGCATGTTTACGTCGAGGATGATGATGTCGTAGGCGACCTCGGAGGCCATCCAGAGGGCTTCGACTCCGTCGTCCACGACGTCGACGACCAGGCCGGCGCGGCCGAGGGCATGACGGAGCAGGACCCCCACGTCGCCGTCGTCATCGGCTAGCAGGATTCGCACGCTACGTGTCGGCCACGCGTGCGTTCCCGATGCATCGGACCTGGACCAGTGCAGCACCACCGCGCCCGGGGTCGGTGACCGTCACCAGCTCGCTGACGTGGCTTCTCCCAGTACGACGTCATCGCCGCCGTAGCGCGTGGTGCACCGGTGGTAGTGGAGGTTCCCGCTCACGAGGTGTCCCAGCTCGACCAGGTAGCGGTCGACGTCGCTGCCGGCCGGCGGACCGTCGAGGATCTCGTCCCGCAGGACGATGAAGGAGTCCTCGGTCTCGGCGATCAGCGCGCGCACCTTCTCGACCGCCTCCCCGAGCTCGAGCCCGCCCCGGCGCAGCAGGACCCAGATCGAGTTCATGACCTCGTCGGCGTCGTACTCCTTGGGGAAGGAGAACAGGTCGTTCACGAAGACCAGGTGTTCGATCACCAGGTCCCGGGCCCGGGCCAACCTCGGCTCGGCGGCCAGCTCGGCGGCCATGTCGATGTCGAGGGCGTACTCGGTCTGGATGGTCGACCAGTACCCGAACAGGTCGGTTCGCCGCAGCGCCATGTAGGCCTCGAAGTCCAACGCCCTCCCCGCGGTGCGCACGGCGACCTCGAGGACCCTGCTGTCGACGATCTGCCGGAAGCTGCCGACGTACCGTTCCTTCAGCGAGCGGGACATCTGAGGAGTCACGAGCGCCAGCGCCTCCTGGAGCATGCGCCCTGCTGCGAAGTCGGGCGACGCGGTCGCGTCGAGGACGGCACAGAACCGGTCGCGCAGGCGTGCCGCGTGCTCCACGCTCTGCATGATCTCCGGACGGCTGAACGAGTCGTCGAGAAGGACGCCGGGGATCATCATCCCCGGGAGGCTGAGGCAGCGGTCGTCGGCCATGTGGGGGTAACACACGCAGGCCCACAGGGCCATGCGCTGCCGGAGATAGCCCTCGGCGAGGCGCTCGTCGGCGAAGTGCTCGTACAGAAGCGGACGGACCCGGTCGTAGCAGCGCTCTTCGATTTCGTCGCTGCGAGGGTGGACCGCGAGCGGCAGCCTGCTCTCGACGTCGATCCGGCCGAAACGGCTCCCGGGCTCCCGCCGTGAGCCGGTCGGAGGCACCGGAACCGGTAGGGCGGGGCCGGCGTCCTCCCGGGAGCCGAGGGCACCGACGATGGAGGCGGCGATGCCTGCCGCGTCGAGCCCGAGTCGGGCCAGGATGCCGGTTCGGCTGCCGTGGGGGATGTACCGGTCGGGGATGCCGAGGGTGAGCACGGGCACGGGCACGGGGTGCCCGGCGAGCGCGTGGGCGACGGCGCTGCCGACGCCGCCCTGGAGCACGCCGTCCTCGACGGTGACGACAAGGGGGTGGCCGGCGGCGTCCAGGATCATCGCCGGGTCGAGCGGCTTCACGGCTCGAGCATCCCAGACGGTCGCGCCCAGGCCCTGGTGGGCCAGCAGCCGACCGGCCTCCTCGGCCGCCTCGAGCAGCGGCCCCACGGCGACGATGCACACGTCCGGCCCGGTCCGCACCCGTCGAGCGGCCAGGCCCGAGCCGACCTGGTCGGCGTCCACCTGGCGCGCCGGGCCCTTGGGGTAGCGGACGGCCACCGGGCCGTCGGCCCGCAGGGCGTCGTCGAGCATGACGTGGAGCTCCTGGGCGGACGAGGGGGCCAGAATCGTCATGCCGGGGACCTTCGACAGCAGCGCCATGTCCAGCACGCCGTGGTGCGATGGACCGTCGTCCCCGGTGATGCCGGCCCTGTCGACGCACAGGATCACCGGGAGCCGGTGGAGCCCGACGTCGAGGTTGACCTGGTCCAGGGCGCGGGTCAGGAACGTCGAGTAGACGGCCACGACCGGGCGGAGCCCCCCGAGGGCCAGACCGGCGGCGGCGGTGACGGCGTGCTGCTCCGCGATCCCGACGTCGAGGAACCGTTTCGGCCACCGGTCCTGGAAGGGACGCAGGCCGGTGGGGCCGGCCATCGCCGCGGTGATGGCGACGACCCGCTCGTCGCGCCCGCCGGCGCGCACCATGGCGTCGGCGAAGGCCTGCGTGTAGCCGGCGGGCACCCACCGGGGCGGGCCGGTCGTGGGATCGAAGATCGGGGTGTCGTGTAGGCATTTCTCGTCGTCGTCCTCCGCCGGCCCGTACCCCAGGCCCTTCTGGGTGAGGGCGTGGACGACGACGGGCCCGTCGAAGGTCGCGGCCTCGGTCAGGACCCGCTCGAGGCCGGCGACGTCGTGGCCGTCGACGGGGCCGACGTACCGAACCCCGAGCGCCCCGAAGAAGGCCCGGACCGCGTCCCCGCCACCACCGAGGCGACCCACGGTCGGGGCGTACGAGCGGCCGTTGTCGTTGAGGACGATGAGAACGTTCCGGCCGGCGTGGCCGAGGTTGTTGAGCGCCTCGTACGCCATGCCTCCGGTCAGGGATCCGTCGCCCAGCACGGCGACGACCCGCCGGTCGACCTCGTCGCGAAGGCCGAACGCGGTCACGAGCCCGTGGGCGTAGCTGAGGATGGTCGAGGCATGGCTGTTCTCGACCCAGTCGTGCACCGACTCGGAGCGCGAGGGATATCCCGACAGCCCGCCCGACTGGCGGAGACCCGTGAACCGTTCCCGCCGACCCGTCACGATCTTGTGGACGTAGGCCTGGTGTCCGGTGTCCCAGAGGATGACGTCGCGGGGGGAGTCGAAGGCCCGGTGGAGGGCGAGCGTGAGCTCCACCACCCCGAGGTTGGACCCGAGGTGACCGCCCGTCAGGCAGACCGACTGGACGATGAAACGCCGGATCTCCGCGGCGAGGATCTCGAGGCCGTCGGCGTCCAGGAGCCTCAGGTCGGCCGGACCGTCGATCGAGTCCAGGAGCAGGTTCTGCTCAGCGGCCATTGACCGACGCCGACAGGCCGAGCGCATGCAGGTCGGAAACCGTCCGCATCTGTTCCTCGACGTAGAGCCGCGGCAGGCGGGCCAGGCCGCTGACGGTGGGGCCGTCGGCCAGGGCCGCCAGGTGGTCGGCGGCCTCGTCCGCGTAGCTCATGGCCAGGTCGAGGACCTGCCGGAAGTAGTCCCCGGACCGCAGGATCGCCGCGGCGGTCTCGACCTGGCTCTCCGACAGGCTCGGACCGTGGCCGCCGGGCTCGCTGTTCGGCCCGTCGGTGTTCGGCGCCAGGGCGTTCAGCAGGTCGTCTCCGTGCTCGGAGCTGCGGGCCAGGGCGATCGGCAGCGTGTACACGCCGCAGCGGATGTCGTTCAGCACGGGCTTGCCCGAAAGCGCCTTGCTGGACACGAAGTCCAGGACGTCGTCGATGAGCTGGAAGGACATGCCGAAGGCGTGGCCGTAGTCTCCGAGCGCATCGATCCGGTCCTCGTCCAGGCCGGCGCAGTGCCCGCCCAGGCGGCACGACGTGCGCAGCAGGGCCGCCGTCTTCCCCTCGATGGCGTTGAAGATCGACTGCTCGGCGCGGTAGGGGTCGAAGTTGTCGGCCATCTCACGGGCCTGCCCGTTGCAGAGGGCCACGATCGTGTCCGCCACCTCGAGCGCCGCTTCCCGGCCCACCAGGGCGGCGGCGTAGTTCGCCAGGGCGAACAGCACGTCGCCGCAGAGCAGGGCGGTGCTCGGGCCTTCCAGGAAGCTGATCGTCGTGACGCCGCGGCGATCCGTGGCGTTGTCCATGATGTCGTCGTGCACGAGCGAGCCGATGTGCACGAACTCGACGGCGGCGGCCGCCCCGAGCAGCTTCCGGTCGTCCGGAGAGCCCGACCCGCACGCGGCGGAACCGACGACAAGGGCGGGCCGAACCCGCTTTCCGCCCCGAAGGATCCGGCAGCAGGGCTCGGCCAGGTTCGGGTCGGCGGAGCCCACCAGCTCCGTCATCACGCCCTCCACCCGCAGCAGGGTGCCGGGCAGCCCCGGCAGCCTGAGCAGATCGGCCAGACCGGTCAGGTCCATCGGCGTACCGCCGTGCCACAGAGCTCCAGCACGGTCCCGGCCCATGGCGCCCCCTCGTCCCCGCGAACCTTGACCAACGCGTCGTCGAACGTGCCGTACCAGAGCTCGTCGATCTCCGAGGGATCGGCGACCGGGTCCATGTCGGTGAAGCCGACGAAGACATGGTCGTGCTCGTGCTCGACCATCCCGCTCGCCGGATCGGCAGCCTGGTAGGTGAACTCGCCGGCCGCGACGAGGGACACCGCGTGGATGCCGAGCTCCTCGGTCACCCGGCGGGCGGCCGCCGACTGCGTGTCCTCGTCCGGTTTGGGATGGGTGCAGCAGCTGTTCGCCCACTTGCCGGCGAACAGCGGCTTGGTGTGGCTCCGCCGCTGCAGGAGCCACTGCCCGCCTCGCGTGACGAGCTGGACGGAGACGGCGACATGGAGCGTTCCCGGCGGCGTGTGCGCCTTCCAGATGTCCTCGGTCCGCCCGTCGGCCAAGATCACATGGGGGCGGCCGGACACAGGTGGGCGGCCGGCCACAAGAGAGTGGTCGGGCGGTCGCGTCACGTCAAAGAGACAGCGGCAACGTTCAACAGACGCTCCTGACTGATTGGCCGCCCCGAACCGGCTGTTCGACACCGCGATGTTGTCGAAAATGGCCGTACATGTCGTGCGTCCGAGGGTGGGGTGAATGTCTAAGCGACAGCGTAAGAACGGCGTCGCAAGCTGTCGTCCGTAGAAGGTACGGAACCGCCTACGGATTCGACCGCTCTCTGGCGGAAGAACGTCCTATGCGCGGCTGGAGACGCGCGCCGCCGACGTGCCGAGGCCGCTCGGGCGGCCGAAGATCTCCTGTACCTGCGGGACCGGCGACGGCTTCAGGCGCTTGTACCGCGGGGTGTCGAGATGCCACTGGATGACGCCGGCGGCCCAGTCCTCCAAGCTCGTCACGTAGGCCATCAGCGCCTTCCGGGCGGTCCTGCCCAGCTCGAACTGGTCGAACAGGGCGGGGAGCTCCGTCGCCTTGACGAGTTCGAACTGACGGAACCGTGCTGTTCGAAGGTCGTTGACCACGTCGACAGCCCGCTGCAGATCACAGTCGAGAAAGTTCTGCACGACGAGCACCCCGTTGCTGATCTCGCCTTCCAGCTCGATCTCCTTGCGGAAGGAGACGATGTCGTTCATGAGCATCGTCGCATCCGAGGCGGAATTGGCCAGCGCACGCATCGGCCGGGTTCGGAAGATCTCGGGCGGGATCTTGTCGCTCTCGGGCTCCGACAATATCTGGCCGAGGCCCGAGCCAAAGGTGTCACGACGCATTTCGATGTAGTCGATCGGGTCGGCGATCCGGTTCTGGACATGGTTGAGCAGTTCCCACACCCAGCTGTCCAACATGGCCTGGACCGCGTCCCGGTACCGTGGCGCTTTCGAGTCGGACATGACCGCGAGGGTGCGCGGCCAGAGGTCGGCCATGCCCCGCTCGACCGGGTTGGTGACCACCGGCACCTCGTCGGAGGGGTCCAGCGTCATGAACCGGGCCAGCCGGTCCATGAACGCCTTGCCCCCGAAGAAGTCGTGCGTGTTGAAGAACCTCGCCGGGAAGTAGTCGTCGAAAAACGTGGCCCAGACGAACCAGTTCGACGTCAGCTCGAACTCCTCGAGCGACCCCTCCGGGTGGCTCATCGCCGCGCAGTACGAGTAGTCGTCGTCGTCGACCTGCTCCTCGTTCCACAGACCGAGGTTCTCGGGCTCGTCGCCGAAACCCATCGACAGGGCCCACTCCTTGGTCTGCCGGCGCCCGGCGTCCAGATGGGGGTTCATCCGGAGGGTGAACGGCATGTACAGCTCGGGCATCTCGAAGGTCCCCGACCCCTGGAACGGCACGTGGCGGTAGGCCTCGAGCCTGCGGGCGCCGAACTTGGCGCTCAGCGAGTCGAGGCGGGCGGCCGACGTCCCGAGCCCTCGGGGGCCCCGCAGCAGGGGCGTGGGTGTGGATTTGGCCCGCGCCCGTTCGTTCATGTAGCGGCTGGAGGCCATGTGCCATTCGTGCCCGCCGGTCTGCCAGTCCTGCAGGCCCTTGACGTAGCGGGCGACCTGCTCCCGGGCCACGGGGTCGATCCCGCGTTCCTCGAACAGCGCCGGCACCTCGGTGACGGCGGTCTGTTCGAACTGGTAGATCCGGGAGCTCAGGAGGTCGTTCGACAGGTTGGCCGCGGTTTGGGTGTCGAGACCGTCGAGGAAGCGCTCGAGCACCAGGACGATGTTGGCGTTCTCGCCCTCGTCCTCGACCTCGCGCTGGTAGGAGAAGAGGTCGTTGCGCAGGTGGACGGCGTCGGCGAACGTGTCCCTGAGGACGCGCATGGGCCGGGTGGCGGCGATCTCGTCCGGGACCTCGACGAAGTTGGCGTGCTCGACCAGGTTGGCCGACCAGGGAGCGCCGCCGACCTTGCGCCGCATCTCCACGTACTCGATCGGGTTGGCCACCCGTCCCTCGTCGATGTTGGCCAGCTCCCACATGGACTCGTTGAGGAGGTTCTCGGTGCTCTCGGCGAACCGTCTCCTCCATGCCAGGGACTTGGACGGCACGGTGCGGGCCCACAGGTCGGCCAGGCCCCGTTCGACGGCGTTGGTCGGCCCGGGAGTCGAGTCGGCGTCGCCTCCCTCAGGGTCAGCGGGCTCGACCGGCATGAACAGGGGGAGCCGGTCGAGATAGTCCTTGGCGCCCGCGAGGTCGGGGTTGCGCTTGAACATCTCGAGAAAGTGGTCGTCGAAGTAGAAGACCCAGACGTACCAGTCGGTGATCAGGTCCAGCTCGGGGCCGGGGGCGTCGGGATGGGTGTAGGAGCAGAGCAGGGCGTAGTCCATGGCGTCGAACTTGGCGTCGTCCCAGATGAACGAGCCCGACGGACCGGTCTCGCCTTCGAGGATGCCCATGCCTCTCGCCCACGCCTTGGAGTGGTGGCGTGCGCCGTCGAGGTTGGGGTTCAGCCGGGCGACCCACGGCATGTAGAAGTCGGGGAGCTCAAAGGGCTGCGACATGAGCCCTCGCCTTCGGCGCGACCGATCTCGGGCATGGCGCGGTGAAGCGGACCACTCGAACGGGCATGGCCGAAGCCTACGAAGGAGACGTCGCGCCGTCGTCCGTAGGAACTACGGAACGCCAGCCCCGCCACGCTCCTGGCCATCGGGCAGAGCCGACACCCATTTTGCGAAATCCGGCGCACGCTCAGACGCGCGGAAGGCGGAAGCGGACTCGACAGGGGATTCAGTACTTTCTACTGACGACACCTCCAGGCACGACTTGCTAGAAGATCGGCAAGGAGTCTCCATCGGACACCTACCGAGTTCGACGGAGCTACGAGGAACGTAGGCCATTTCTACCAATCGACCAATCTCAGCGGCGTGACATCAGGTCCGGCGGCTCGCCAATCGTGATTGCCCGGAGCAGATGTCGTGCGTGTCGCGCCAGCCTTTCTGGTCGCAGCGTTCGGCGGTTCCCGGACCAGAGCGCGCTCACGGCGGGAAGCCGTGAGAAGGAGGCGTCGTGACGTCCAACGATTCCACTCAGGTGACCATGAGCGACTACCAGCGGGCGGTCGCCAACTATTGGAACACGAACACCGATGACCCGGTCAACCTCGAGCTGGGGAAGGTCGACGATCTGTACCACCATCATTACGGCCTCGGCGACCCGGATCCGGCCGTGCTCGAGGCCGCGAGCGACGTCCGTGACGAGCTGATCATCAGAGAGCTGCACCGGCTGGAAAGCGCCCAGGCCGACATCCTCCTCGATCAGCTCGGCGACGTCACGCCCGATTGCCGACTCCTCGACGCCGGGTCCGGGCGGGGCGGATCGAGCATCATGGCCAACGCCCGCTTCGGCTGCGAGGTGGACGGCGTCACCATCTCCGAGTATCAGGCCAACTTCGCCAACGAGCAAGCTGCCAGCCGTGGCCGCGGCGACCAGGTCCGGTTCCATCTCCGGAACATGCTCGACACGGGATTTCCCGGCGGCGCGTTCCAGGGCATCTGGACGAATGAGACGACGATGTACGTCGACCTGTTCGACCTCTACAGGGAGTTCGCACGGCTCCTACGAAGCGGGGGACGCTACGTCTGCATCACGGGGTGCTACAACGACATCCTCGGGCCCAAGTCCTCGTCGGTCATCCAGATCGACAACCACTACATCTGCAACGTTCATCCCAGAAGCACATACTTCAAAGCGCTGGCAGCCAACGGCTTGGTTCCGTTGAGGGTCATCGATCTCACTCCTCAGGCCATCCCGTACTGGGAGTTGCGCGCGGAGTCGTCTGTGCGCACCGGGATCGAGGAAGCATTTCTCAGCTCATACCGAGATGGCAGCTTCCAGTATCTCCTCATCGTGGCCGACCGGCCGTGACGTAGGAGCTCGTCACGATCCGGCAGATCTTCTCCAGGCTGATCGGCCGTCCGCAGTGAAAGAGAGCTGAAGCACATGTCGACGCTGTCCCGGATCCTCAGGCCCTATGCGACGACGGACCTGGCGGACCTGGCTGTCACCGTCCTGTCGAACCTGGACAGCGCTGCCCCTCAGGATCTGGCGGCCGCGTTGGAGGTCGCCACCCCCGATCCCGTGGAACCGCCGGCGGAGCCGACCGCGAGCCGGTTCGTCCTGGGCCCGAGCGGGTTGGGGACCGCCGCGGCACGGGCGTTCCTGCCACCCGATGTCGAGCCGGCGGCGGCGGTGGCAGGTGCCAAGGCCGCGACGCTCGCCCCACCGAACGGCGTGGACTCGTCGTTGGTCGTTATCCCGGTCGAGGAAGCGCCCGATGACGACGATTCGGTTCCCGCCCTGTTCTGCCCAGGTGCGGTCCGGGACGACCCAGCGCTCGGCGAGGAGGTGAACCTCCGCCTCATCGACTGGGCCGAGGAGGTCGGCATCTACCCCGGAGAGCTCCACCGCCTCGAGGACGCCAACTTCGGCCGGCTGATGATGCTCACCCATCCGGCGACCGACGATCCCGACCGCTTGCTGGCAGCTGCCAAGTGCGTGTTGGCCGAGTGGGCGACGGACGACCACTTCCTCGACGAAGAGTCCATGGGCGCGGATGCCGAGGTGATCGGATCGCGCTTGGCCATCACCTACGCGGCAATCGACCCGGCTGATCTCCCGGCCGGGTATGCAGATCAGCTCGCCCTGGCGTTGTCGGAGGAACCCGTGGCGGTCGCGTACCGGACGGCGTTCGAACACCTCGCCCAGTACGCCACCGGCACGCAGATCGCCCGTCTTCACCACGAACTGGCGGTGATGTTCGTCGCCTACAACCAGGAGGCCGACTGGCGGAAGTCGGGGCGAACCCCACCGGTCTGGGAGTACCTGCAGCATCGGCACGAGAACAGCTTCCTGCCCCCCATGGTGTTGGTCGATCCGATCGCCGGCTACGAGGTCCCCGCGTTCGAGTTCGCGGACCGGCGCGTCCGCCGCCTGTTTTGCCTGGCCGGCACCGCCAGCGTCATCCTGAACGACCTCTATTCGATGGCGAAGGAAGCGGACACGGACTTCGACCTGCCCAAGCTCATCGCCATCGAGGAGGGCTGCAGTGAACAGGAAGCGATCCGGCGGACAGTGCGAATCCACAACGAGCTGATGCACACGTTCGTCGCCGAGGCGACGGTCATCAGCCAGCTGGGCTCGCCCGGGCTGCGGCGCTTCCTGGCCGACCTGTGGGCGTGGCTCGGCGGCAGCCGCGAGTGGCACAGCACCACGGCGCGGTACAGCAAAGCGAGAAGCGCGTAGGAACGTCGTGCGCCGGTGCGCCGGTCCCTCGTGAGTGTGCAAAAACCCCTCTATACGGGGGTCTGTTGCACACTCATGTGGGACCGTCCTTGGAGCGGACGACGGGATTCGAACCCGCGACCCCAACCTTGGCAAGGTTGTGCTCTACCAGCTGAGCCACGTCCGCGAACCCCCTCACCTTACCAAAACGTGCGCCGCCGGCGGCAAGAGTCGAGTCAGCGGCCGGTGTGGCCGAAGCCTCCTGTCCCCCGCTCCGACGTCGACGCCGGAAGCTCGTCGGCCACAACGAACGTCGCCGACTCGACCCGCTGGACCACCAGCTGGGCGATCCTGTCGCCCCTGCGGACGGTGTAGTCGGCGGCGGGGTCGGTGTTGACCAGCACGACGATCAGCTCGCCGCGGTAGCCGGAGTCGACCAGGCCGGGAGCGTTCAGCAGGGTGACGCCGTGGCGCAGGGCGAGGCCGCTGCGGGGCAGGACGAACCCGGCAAAACCCACAGGGATGGCCACCGCCACCCCTGTCGGCACCGCCGCCCGACCGCCGCCGGCGGCCAGCACGACGTCCTCCCTTGCCACCAGGTCGGCGCCGGCGTCGCCCGGGCGGGCGTAGGCGGGCACGACCGCAGACGGGTCGAGGCGGACGAGCGGGATCTCGATCATGTCCCTGGGAACCTCGATCATGTGCCTGGAACCTCGGTCACGTGGCGGGAGCCTACGATCGCTACCCGTGCTGGCATGGATGGACCTGGAGATGACCGGGCTCGACCCGTCCCGGCACGTGATCGTCGAGATCGCCGCCCTGATCACCGACGACGACCTCGAGATCGTGGCCGAGGGCCCCGACCTGGTGATCGCCCAGCCGCCGGAGGCGCTGGCTGCCATGCCCGACATCGTCAAGCGCATGCACGAGCACAGCGGGCTGACCGTCGCGGTGCAGGCGTCGACCGTGTCGCTCGACGATGCGGGCCAGCAGGTGCTCGCCTTCCTGAAGGAGCACGCCCCCGAGTCCGGGACGGTGCCGCTGTGCGGGAACTCGATCGGCACCGACCGCCGCTTCCTCGCCGCCTACCTGCCCGAGATCAACGACCACCTGCACTACCGGTCGGTCGACGTGTCCACGGTGAAGGAGCTGTGCCGGCGGTGGTACCCCGAGGCCTTCGCGGCGGCGCCGGTGAAGGCAGGGTCGCACCGGGCGCTCGACGACATCAAGGAGTCGGTCGCCGAGCTGCGCTACTACCGCGACACGATCTTCCTGCCGCCTCCGGCCGTGACGCCCCCGTCGTGACGCCCACGCGGCGACGACCTCGACGTCGTGACCGCCCGGGCAAGACCGATTGGGCGTACCTCGACCACGACGGCCCCATCCCCTTCGCCCACCGGGGCGGGGCCAGCGACTGCCCGGAGAACACCATGCGGGCCTTCGAGAACGCCGTCAACCTGGGGTACCGGTACGTCGAGACCGACGTGCACACCACCGCCGACGGCGTCCTCGTGGCCTTCCACGACGACAGCCTCGACCGCGTCACCGACCAGCGGGGCAAGATCTGCGACCTGAAGTGGTCCGAGGTCGGCACCGCCAGGGTCGCCGGCGAGGGGATCCCGCTGCTCGAGGACATCCTCGCCGCCTGGCCCGACGTGCGGGTCAACATCGATCCCAAACACGACGCGTCGGTGGGGCCCCTGGTCGACGTGATCGACCGGTGCCAGGCCCACGACCGGGTCTGCGTGGCCGCCTTCTCCGACCGCCGCTTGGCGCGATTCCGGGCCCTGACCGACGGGCGGGTCTGCACCGCCCTCGGTCCCCGCGACATCGCCCGGCTGCGGGCCCGCAGCTACCGCGTGCCCCTCGGCAGGTTCGCGGCGGCCTGCACCCAGGTCCCCGTCCGCCGCGGCCGCTGGCTGGTGACCGACCACCGCTACGTCGCCGCCGCCCACAAGTCCGGCCTGCCGGTCCACGTCTGGACGATCGACGACGCCGCGGAGATGGAGCGCCTGCTCGACATGGGCGTCGACGGGATCATGACCGACCGCCCGGCCGTGCTCAAGAAGGTCCTGAAAGCCAGGGGACTCTGGAGCTGAGGGCGGCGCAGGCCGACCCGGGGAGGGCCGTCTCACCCGCTCGGTACGCTCGCCTTGGATGGAGCTGACGGACGCGCAACAGCGGGTGGTCGACCACGACCGCGGCGTCATGCAGGTCGACGGGGCCGCCGGCACCGGTAAGACGACGGCACTGACAGCACGGTACCTGCGCCTCGTGCGGGAGCATCCGGCGTCGTCGGTGCTCGTGCTGTGCAGGAGCCGGGGGGCGTCGACGCGCTTCCGGGATGCTGTGCTGCCGCGGCTGGCCGGCGGGTTCGACAGCCTGCCGATCACCACCGTCGCCGGCCTCGCCTACGACGTCGTCGCCCGCGGCGACGGCCCGCTCCGACTCGTCATCGGCCCCGAGCAGCGGCGGATCGTAGCCGGCCTCTTGGCCGAGGAGGACGGCTCGGCGTGGCCGACGCTCGGTCATCTCCTCGGCCGCCAGGCCATGGCCGCCGAGGTCGCCGACGGCCTCCTGCTTCTCCAGCACCGCCCTCCGGGGGCGGGTCCCCACGACGACCCGGCCTGGACCGAGCTGCAGCGGTTCCTGCCCCGGTACCGGCGGGCACTCGCCGACGTGGGCGGCACGGACCTGGCCGGCCTGCTCAGCCGGGCCGCCGACCTGCTGGCCACAGGTGGCGGCGATCGGTTCGGGCACGTCCTCGTCGACGACGTCGAGGTTGCCGGGGAGTCCGACCGGCGCGTCCTCGGACAGCTTGCCGCGGACGCCGACGACACCGTCCTCACCGGGGACCCTGGCGGCATCGACCCCGCCGCCCGCGTCGACCTCGGTGACGACTCCTTCCGCCGCCCGGCGCCGCCGGTGCTGGTGACCTGCCGGCACCCGTCGCTCGAGGTGGAGGCGATCGCCGCCGAGCTGCTGGCCGCCCGCGACAAGGGGGTCGAGTGGTCCGACATGGCCGTCCTCCTGCGCCGCCCGGCCCGGCGCGCAGGGCCGATCTCCCGGGCCCTGGCCCGCCACGGCATCCCCGCCGCCGTCCCCGTCGCGGCCATCGCGTCCGACGACCCGGTCGTCGCCAGCGTGGTCGACATGCTGCGCTGGGTGGACGGCGACGCGTCGGCTCTCGACCGGCTGCTGGTGTCGCCGCTGTCCCGGCTCGACCCCCTCGAGGCCCGACGGGTCCGGCGCCGGGCCCTCGCCGACGGCACGCCGGTGGACGCCGACCCCCGGCTGGCCTCGCTGGTGGCGCTGCGTGACCGGCTGGCGGCACGGGCCGCGGTCGACCCGCCGGCCGAGCTGGCCTTCGAGATCTGGCGCCATGGCCTCGCCCACCTGGTGGCTGACGACCGCGACGACGGCGGCCGGGGTGGCTCGCTCGACGCCCTCGTCGGCTTCCTCGACGCCCTCAACCGCGGTGGGGAGCGTGACCCCGCCGCCCGCCTCCCCGACGTCCTGGCTACCATCGACGCCGCCGGCCCGGCCGGCTGGGAGGTCGACCCCTACCGGGTGGCGGCCGCGGCGCCCGTCCGACGCGGTCACGGTGACCTCCATCCAGGCCGCGGCCGGCCGGGAGTGGCACACCGTCGTGCTGGCCGGGTGCGTGGAGGGCGAGCTCCCTTCGCTCAGGGCGCGGGAATCGGTGTTCGACGCCGCCGTGCTGGCCGGCGGGCACCGGCCGTCCCCGGCCGAGCGGCGCCGGGAAGTCCTCGACGACGAGCGGCGGCTGTTCGCCCTCGCCTGCTCCCGCGCCACCACCCGCCTGGTGGGCGTCGCCGCCCCGGAGCCGGGCGTCCTGCTCAGCCGCTTCGTCGAGGCGTGGACGTGCGGCGAGGCCGGCGTGGTCGTCCCGGCCGCCGACGCGCCCTCACCCCTGGCGCCGACGAGGAGTCACGCGCCCGCGGTCGGCGGCACCGGACTCAGGCTCTCGGCCACCCAGCTCGACACCTACGACGACTGTCCCCTCCGCTACGCCTACCGCTACGTCGTCGGCGTCCGGGACGAGGGCGGGGTCCGGGCCGACCTCGGCACGCTCGTCCACGAGGTGCTGCGGCAGTTCCTCGATCCCGCCGGCGACGTGCCCCGCACCCACGACGCCCTGCTCGCCCTCGGCCGCTCGTCCTGGCGGGACGA
>CAWGUU010000008.1:0-26363 GCA_963825765.1 uncultured Acidimicrobiia bacterium | reverse complement strand
AGATGTCGTAGTAGAGGTAGAACTCCCAGGGGTGGGGGCGGAGGCGGACCTCGTCGATCTCGCGCAGCCGCTTGTACGACAGCCACGTCTCGATCAGGTCGGGGGTGAAGACGCCGCCGGCCAGAAGGTAGTCCTGGTCGTGCTCCAGGGCGGAGAGCGCCTCCTCCAGCGACCCCGGCACCTGGGGCACCAGGGCCAGCTCCTCGGGGGGGAGGTCGTAGAGGTCCTTGTCGACCGGGTCGGGCGGCTCGATCCGGTTCTGCACGCCGTCGAGGCCGGCCATGAGCATCGCCGCGAACGCCAGGTAGGGGTTGGCCGACGGGTCGGGGCAGCGGAACTCGAGCCGCTTGGCCTTCGGGCTCCGGGAGTACAGGGGGATGCGCACGGCCGCCGACCGGTTCCGCTGGGAGTACACCAGGTTCACCGGGGCCTCGTAGCCGGGCACCAGCCGCTTGTAGGAGTTGGTGGTGGGAGCGGCGAAGGCGAGGATGGACGGGGCGTGGGTGAGCAGCCCGCCGATGTACCAGCGGGCCATGTTCGAGAGCCCGCCGTAGCCGGTCTCGGAGAAGAACAGCGGCTCGCCCGCCTTCCACAGCGACTGGTGGCAGTGCATGCCCGACCCGTTGTCCTGGAAGAGCGGCTTGGGCATGAACGTCACCGACAGGTCGTGGGCCCAGGCCACCGACTTGGTGACGTACTTGTAGAGCATCAGCTTGTCGGCCATGGCCAGCAGGGTGTCGAAGCGCATGTCGATCTCGGCCTGACCGGCGGTGCCGACCTCATGGTGCTGGACCTCGGTCTCGATCCCGACCTTCTCGAGCATGAGGATCATCTCGGACCGCAGGTCCTGGAAGTGGTCCATGGGCGGGACGGGGAAGTACCCCTCCTTGTACCGCGGCTTGAACCCGAGGTTCGGCTTCTCGTCGGTGTTGGAGTTCCAGATGCCCTCGATCGAGTCGACCGAGTACGACGCCGAGTGCTGGTCCTGGTGGAAGCGGACGTCGTTGAAGATGTAGAACTCGGCCTCGGGCCCGAAGTAGGCAGTGTCGGCCAGCCCCGTCGACACCAGGTACTCCTCCGCCTTCTTGGCCACGTACCGCGGGTCACGGGAGTAGGAGTCGCCGGTCACCGGGTCGCGGACGAAGCAGTTCAGGTTCAGGGTCTTGAACTCGCGGAACGGGTCGATCACCGCGGTGTTGGGGTCGGGCACGAGGATCATGTCCGACTCCTGGATCTCCTGGAAGCCCCGGATCGACGACCCGTCGAACCCGTAGCCCTCCTCGAACCCCTCCTCGGTCAGGGCGTGGGCGGGCGTAGAGAAGTGCTGCATGAGCCCCGGCAGGTCGCAGAAGCGGAAGTCGACCACCTCGACGCCCTCCTCCTGGACGAGCCGCACCACGTCCGCCGGGCTGCGTTCTTGCACGGTGTCCTCCTCGCTCGATCGGCTCCGCCGTCGAAATCGGCGCCCACCCTAAGTCAGGGGGCGTCAGGCGCACCGTGCGAGAGCGCGCTGCACGGACGGCTCGAAGTCGGGATACGCGAACACGAAGCCCTCATCGATCAGGCGGGTCGGCACGCAGCGGCGGCCGGTCAGGGCCAGGCCGGCGCTGCTCCCGAGCAGCGGCGCGCCCAGCCTCGCCACGATCGCCGGCGTCGGGAGGCCCACGCGACGGCCGAGGAGCCGACGGTAGGTCGCCATCAGCTCGGCGTTGGTGACGGGGTTCGGCGAGGTCACGTGGTAGGTGCCGCTCATGGCCGGCCCGTCGACCGGCCCGTCGATGGCACGGAGCATGGCCGCCAGCAGGTCCTCGAGGTCGACCCACGACACCCACTGTCGCCCCGAGCCCACCCTGCCGCCGAGCCCCATCCTCACGATCTGGGCGAGCTTGGCGGTGGCCGGGTCGCCGCGGCCGCCGAGGCCGATGCCCATCCGCAGCAGCACGGTGCGGTCGACGCCGCAGGTGGCCGTCGCCGTCGCCTGGCGGAACGCCCCCTCCCAGGCCAGGCAGACGGTCACCATCTCCCTCGGCCCGATCCCGCTCGGCGTCGTCGACTCGTCGATCACTGCGCCGCCGCCCTCGCCGAAGATGGCCAGCGACGACGACTGCACCCACACCGCCGGCGGGGAGCTGCACGCCCGGACCGCCTCGCCGACAGCCCGGACCGGTTCGACGCGCGACGAGATGAGCTCGTCGACGTTGCGCCTGGTGGCCCGGACGTCCACCCGGCGCCCGTTCAGGTGGACGACGGCGTCGGCGCCGTCGAGCTCGTCGACCCAGTCGCCAACGGTGCGGGCATCCCACGAGACGAGCCGGCAGCCGTCCAGCCGGCGGCTCGGTCCGCGGGTGAGCACGACGACGTCGTCGCCGCGCGCCTCCAGCCGTTCGGCCAGCGCACGGCCGAGGTAACCCGTTCCACCCGGGATCACTATGCGCGCCATGCGTCAATCTCCGATGTTTGGCTCATCTTGTTACCATATACAGTACGAGTATCTACTCGTAAAGTCAGTGCTCAGAAGCAAAGTCAGAGATGACGGAGTGCAGATGTCCCAGACGAGCCCGGAGATGACCCCAGAGATGACGATCGACGAGCTGGCTGCCGCCGCGGCGGTCGTCGTCTCGACCGTGCGCCTCTACCAGCACAAGGGCCTGCTCCCGCCGCCGACGAGGCGGGGCCGGGTCGGCTACTACGACGACACGCACCTGGCCCGGTTGCGCCTGATCGCCCGGCTCCAGGACCGTGGCTTCTCCCTGGCCGGCATCAGGGAGCTGCTCGACGGTATGGATCGGGGCGAGAGCCTGCGGGCCATCCTCGGCCTCGGCGACGGCCCGTCCACCTGGACGCCGGAGCCGTCCGAGTCGATGTCACCGGGCGAGCTGGCCGCCTACCTGCCCCAGGTGGAGTTCACGCCGGAGATGGCGGCCCGGGTCGTCGACCTGGGTCTCGTCGATTTCCCAGACGACGGCCGGGTGATCGTCCGGAGCCCGTCGTTCCTGCGGATCGGGAGCGAGCTGGCCGCGATGGGCGTCCCCCCCGGCGTGATCCTCGACGAGTACGAAGCCCTGCGGGCCGAGGCGTCGACGATCGCCGGCCGCTTCACCGACGTGTTCAAGACCCACCTGTGGGAGCCGTTCGTCGGCACCGGCATGCCCGCGGAGCGCGTCACCGAGCTGGTCGGGGCGCTGGAGAAGCTGGGCCCGCTGGCAGAGGCGGTCGTGGTGATGGCGTTGCGGCAGGCGCTCCAGGACGTCGCCGAGCGCTTCGTCCGCACCGAAGCCGCCCGCCTCGAGGTCGACATCCCGCAACCCGGCCAGGGCACTACCTGAACCCAGCGAACCGGGGCGCTGTAACCGCGCATTCCGCGGTTCAGTCGCCCCAGTTCAGGAGTCGGGGGTTAGATGTCGTAGTAGAGGTGGAACTCGTAGGGGTGCGGCCGCAGTCGCAGGGCGTCGATCTCGTGCTCCCGCTTGTAGGCGATGTGGGTGGAGATCACGTCGTCGGTGAAGACGTCGCCGGCGCGGAGGAAGTCGTTGTCGGCCTCCAGTGCGAGCAGGGCTTCGTCGAGGCTGGCCGGCACCTGCGGCACCTCGGCCAGCTCCTCGGGCGGCAGGTCGTAGAGGTCCTTGTCGACGGGGTCGGGGGGCTCGATGCGGTTCTGCACCCCGTCGATGCCGGCCAGGAGCATGGCCGAGAACGCCAGGTACACGTTGCAGGAGGAGTCGGGGCACCGGAACTCGACCCGCTTGGCCTTAGGGCTCTTCTGGGCCAGCGGGATCCGGCACGAAGCCGAGCGGTTCCGCTGCGAGTACACCAGGTTCACCGGGGCCTCGTAGCCCGGCACCAGCCGCTTGAAGGAGTTCGTGGTCGGGTTGGAGAAGGCGATGATCGCCCGGGCGTGGGTGAGCAGCCCCCCGATGTACCAGCGCCCGATGTCGGACAGCCCGGCGTACCCGGTCTCGGAGTAGAAGAGCGGCTCGTCGCCGTTCCAGATCGATTGGTGGGTGTGCATGCCGGATCCGTTGTCCTCGAACAGCGGCTTGGGCATGAACGTCACCGTCTTGCCGAAGTTGTTGCCGACGTTCTTCACCACGTACTTGAAGGTCACCAGCTTGTCGGCCATGTTCAGCAGAGTGTCGAAGCGCATCCCGATCTCGCCCTGGCCGCCGGATGCCACCTCATGGTGGTGCAGCTCCACCGGGATGCCCAGGGCGATCAGCGTCGCCGCGATCTCCGACCGCAGGTCCTGGTACTTGTCCATGGGGGGGACGGGGAAGTAGCCCTCCTTCGTACGCGGCTTGTACCCGAGGTTCGGGCCCTCGTCGCGGCCGGTGTTCCACGTGCCCTCCACCGAGTCGACCATGTGCATCGACGAGTTGCCGTTGTAGGAGTACCGCACATCGTCGAAGATGAAGAATTCCGGCTCGGGCCCGAAGTAGGCCTTGTCGCCGATGCCGGTGGAGCTGAGGTAGGCCTCGGCCTTCTTGGCGACGTAGCGGGGGTCGCGGGAGTAGGGCTCGCCGGTGACGGGGTCGTGGACGAAGCAGTGGATGTTGAGCGTCGTCCGGGCACGGAACGGGTCCAGGTAGGCGGTGTTCGCGTCCGGGAGCAGGATCATGTCCGATTCCTGGATCTCCTGGAAGCCCCGGATCGACGAGCCGTCGAAGCCGTGACCGTCGGTGAAGACCGCCTCGGTCAGCTGGGTGGCGGGCACGGTCACGTGCTGTACGAGACCTGGTAGGTCACAGAAGCGGTAGTCGACGAACTCGACGTCGTTGTCCGACACCATCTTCAGCACGTCGGCCGGGCTGTGTCCGTGCACGGTTCCCCCTTCTAGGGATCGATTGGAAAGTGCGCCACCTTCGCGGGGGCCAGTTTCCCGTCGGTTGCTCCTTGGTGAACGCTCTGTGAACTGGACCGGAGTCGAGTTCGGCGGTGCGATGATGGCGACATGGAACGCCAGCAGGACTACGTCCTCCGGTCGGTGGAGGAGCGAGGGATCAGGTTCATCCGGCTGTGGTTCACCGACGTGTTGGGCCAGCTCAAGTCGATCGCCATCGTCCCCGGCGAGCTGGAGAACGCCTTCGAGGAAGGGATGACCTTCGACGGGTCGGCCATCGACGGCTTCAGCCGGGTCCAGGAGAGCGACATGCTCCTGCACCCCGACCCCAACACCTTCGAGCTGCTGCCCTGGCGGGGCGAGGACACGCCGGTGGCCCGGATGTTCTGCGACGTCACCAACCTCGACGGCTCGCCCTTCGAGGGCGATCCCCGCCACGTCCTGCGGCGCAACCTCGACCGGGCCCGCGAGCTGGGATTCTCGTTCTACGTCGGCCCCGACATGGAGTTCTTCTACTTCGCCAACAAGAAGGGCAAGCCCGCCCCCATCCCCCTCGACTCGGGCGGCTACTTCGACCTCACCACCGTCGACGTCGCCACCGACCTGCGCCGGCGCACGATCCTGGCCCTGGAGTCCATCGGCATCCCGGTGCGGTACAGCCACCACGAGGACAGTCCCAGCCAGCACGAGATCGACCTGCGCTACACCGACGCCCTGACGATGGCCGACAACGTCATGACCTTCAAGCTGGTCGTGAAGGAGATCGCCCTGGAGCGCGGCGTGTTCGCCTCCTTCATGCCCAAGCCCCTGGCCGGCGTGCAGGGTTCGGGCATGCACACCCACATCTCGCTCTTCGAAGGCGACGTCAACGCCTTCCACGACCCGGGCGACGAGGCCCACCTGTCCAAGGTGGCCAAGGGCTTCGTGGCCGGCCTGCTGACCCACGCCCGCGAGATCACCGCCGTCACCAACCAGTGGGTCAACTCCTACAAGCGGCTGGTCGTGGGGTTCGAGGCGCCCGTCTACGTGGCCTGGGCCCGCAACAACCGCTCCGCGCTGGTGCGGATCCCCGGCTCGAAGAAGGGCAAGGGGTCGTCGACCCGCATCGAGTTCCGCTCGCCCGACCCCGCCTGCAACCCCTACCTGGCCTTCGCCGTGATCCTCGGCGCCGGGCTCAAGGGGATCTCCGAGGGCTACGAGCTGACGCCGGAGCTGACCGCCAACCTGTACGAGATGACCCCCGCGGAGCGGCTGGCCGAGGGCGTCGACCAGCTCCCCGGGTCGCTCGAGGAGGCGATCGCCTGCATGGAGCACTCCGACCTGCTGCCCGACGTGCTGGGCGAGCACGTCTTCGAATGGTTCATCCGCAACAAGCGGGTGGAGTGGGACGCCTACAAGACCCAGGTCACGCCGTTCGAGCTGGACCGTTACCTACCCATCCTCTAGGCGGAGAGGTCCATGGAGTCGCTACTGGTTTTCCCTGACCCGCCGCCGCCCACGGTGACGAGCGTCTTGGACGCCGCCGGGTACCCGTGGCTGCCGGCCACGACCGGCGACGACGCCTCCCGCCGCGAGCCGGAGGACGGCTGGTCGGGCGCCGTGATCTGTGCCGACGTCGACCCCGAGGGCGGCCTGGCCCTGTGCCGCTCGCTCCGCAAGCGCGACCTCCCGCTGGAGCCGCTGCTCCTCCTGGTGGCCGCGACCCAGCTCGACGACCTGGAGCTGCGGGAGGACCTGTTCGACGACATCTGCGTGCTGCCGCTGCGGGCGGGCGAGGTGGAAGCCCGGCTCCGCCACCTGTTCTGGCGCACGGGCCGGGGCACCCGCCCGGAGCTGATCGAGTACGGCCAGCTCGTGCTCAACCTGGAGACCTACCAGGCCGCCATCGCCGGCCGCTCCCTCGACCTCACCTACATGGAGTACGAGCTGCTCAAGTTCCTGGCCACCCACCCGGGCAAGGTCTTCACCAGGGAGATGCTCCTGTCGCGGGTCTGGGGGTACGAGTACTACGGCGGGGCCCGCACGGTCGACGTCCACATCCGCCGGTTGCGGGCCAAGCTCACCGAGGAGCACGCCGGCCTCATCCACACCGTCCGGTCGGTCGGGTACCGCTTCGGGCAATCACGATGGGGTGTTTAGGCTCGTTGGGGCGTCTAGCAGCGGCCCACGCAGCGGTCGGGTGGGGGCTCCTCCACGGCGACGGGGTCAAGCCGGGTGAGCGCGTCGGCCAGGGGTGCTCCGGCGGCGAACCACCACAGGGCGGCGAGCAGTAGGACGACGACCGGCCCCGCCACCAGCTGAGCCCGGCTCAGCAGCCGGAACCCGCCCCACGCCGGTCCCGGCTCCCTGCCCACGAGGCGACGGGCGTACAGCCGGCCGAACAGGCCGAGGACCAGCCCGGGGCCCGACGTAGCGGCGATGCCCACCTGCCCGCAGGCCCAGAGCACCCCGATCGCCAGCTGGCCGATCGTGATCAGTCCGAGCGCCAGCTGCCCGACTGCGACGACGCCCCGGGCCAGCTGTCCGATGGCGATGACACCCGTCGCCAGCTCGCCGATGGCCACGACGCCGGTCGGCATCAACCCGATGGCGACCACTCCGACCGGCTGCACGCCAACCGCCACGACTCGCACGGGATGAGCGTACGGGTCAAGTGCCCGGACGCCGCGGTTCCTGGCAGGCGAACCGGTGACACGCAACCGCGCCCGGCGCGGCTCCGTGTCACCAGTTGGTAGCTGGTGATCCCCTGGAGGGGCGAGGGCTCAGACGAGAGGCGTCAGTCGCCCACCCAGGCCCAGGCGTCGATCTCGACGAGGGCCCCCAGGGGCAGGGCGGCGACGGCGACGGTGGCCCGGGCCGGCCGGTGTTCGCCGAATGCGGCGGCGTAGACGGCGTTCATGACCGCGAAGTCACCCATGTCCTGCAGGTAGACGGTGGTGCGGACGACCTCGTCGAGCGTCGCGCCCTCGCTGGCCAGCACGTCCGAGAGGTTGGCCAGGCACTGCCTGGTCTCGGCCTCGATCCCGCCCTCGAGGAGGGCAGTGCCCGACAGGCCGATCTGGCCGGAGGTGACCAGCCACCCTCCTGCTCGGACGATCGGGCGGTAGGGCCCGACCGGCGTGCTCAGCTGAAGGACTGCCCGCAGCCGCAGCTCTTCGTGGCGTTGGGGTTGTTGATTGCGAACCCGGCGCCCTGGAGCCCGTCCTTGTAGTCGAGCTGGGCGCCCTGGAGGTACGGGGCACTGGCGGCGTCGACGACGATCTTTACGCCACCGAGCTCGGCGACGGTGTCGTCGCTCCCGAACTCCGAGTCGAAGAACATCTCGTAGCTGAAGCCGGAGCATCCGCCGGGCCGTACGGCCACCCGCAGCGCCAGGTCGTCGTTGCCCTCGGCCTTGAGCAGTTCCTGGACCTTGGTGCTTGCAGTGTCGGTGAGGACGATCATCCAACTCCTCCTGAAGGAATTCCGGCTCCCAATCTACCCGACGGAGAGCTCTACCTGGCATGGGTCGCGGTCGGCGAGCGTACCGAACCGTTCAACGCTCGCACCGCCCATCTGTTCCACATATCCCTGGATGAGGCCCCGATGGAGGTGACAGACCACCTCGGGGTGGGCCTCGGCCAGCTCGGCGAAGGGGCAATGGGTGAAGACGATGTTGACGAGGTCGTCGTCGGCGGCCACCGCAGGGTCGAACCCGAGCTCGGACAGCATGCCCGCAAGGGCGTCGACACAGCCGGGCCGGGGCTGGGCCGCCACCGCCATGGCCTGGCCCACCTGGGCGCCGACCAGGGCGACGTCGTCGGGCTCCAGCTCGGCCGCCGCCGCCAGCGGCGCCAGCATGCGGGCCAGCAGCGGGAAGGCCGGGGATTCCAGCCCGAGCGAGGGTGCGTCGGGGGCGACGGAGTAGCGGTGCTGGGGCCGACCGACCGATCCGTGCCCGTCGGCCTCCACCACCAGCAGCCCCACGTCACGCATGCGCTCGAGGTGGGGACGGACGGTGTTGGGGTGCAGGTCGAGCGACTCGGCGATCTCGGCGGTGGATCGCGGCGAGCGGGATCGGGCCAGCTCGAGGTAGATGGCGTAACGCGTGTTGTCCCCGAGCGCCTTGAGCACGTCGAGTCGCGGCGTATCCACAGATGGATATTACCGGCCGAGCCCGGTAAAATCCAGACGTGACCCCGGACGCCCCCGCCATCCCCTCCGCAACCGCCCCCGTAGCGATCACCGAGGCGGACGTGATGGGGTCCCTCAGAGGGGTGGTCGACCCGGAGCTGGGCTCCAACATCGTCGACTTGGGCATGGTCAACGGGGTCGCCATCGAGCCCGACGGCGTGGTGTCCGTCAACGTCTCGCTCACCATCGCCGGCTGCCCGCTGCGGGTCCAGATCCGCGACGACGTGATCTCCAAGGTCCGCGGCCTGTCCGGCGTCACCGATGTGAAGGTCAAGTTCGGCGAGATGGACCAGACCCAGCGCAGCATGGTGATGCAGCGGGCCCGCCGCCACGCGTCGAACAACGCCCCCGACACCGAAGTGCCCCTCAGCACCCGCATCGTCGCCATCGCGAGCGGGAAGGGCGGCGTGGGCAAGAGCAGCGTCACCGTCAACCTCGCTTCCGCCCTGGCCGCCAGGGGATTCTCGGTCGGTGTGCTCGACGCCGACATCTGGGGCTTCAGCGTCCCCCGCATGCTCGGCGTCAAGGGACGGCTGGAGACCACCGACGGCCGCCTCATCCGGCCCCACGTGGTCAAGGTGGGCGAGGGCAGCATCAAGGTGGTGAGCATGGGCTTCCTCGTCGACGACGAGGACATGGCGATCATGTGGCGGGGCCTCATGCTGGCCAAGGCCCTCGAGGAGTTCCTGGTCAAGGTCGCCTGGGGACCGATGGACTACCTGCTGATCGACATGCCGCCCGGTACGGGCGACGTGCAGATGGCGCTGGGCCGCCTGCTGCCCCGTACCGAGATGGTCGTGGTCACCACGCCGGCCCTCGCCGTGCAGAAGGTGGCGGTGCGGGTGGCCGACATGGCCCGCCGCTCGTACCTCAAGGTCCTGGGCGTGATCGAGAACATGACGTCGTTCACGTGCGACCACGGTCAGTCCTACGCCCTGTTCGGCGAAGGCGGGGGCGAGACACTGGCCAACGAGCTGGGTGTGCCGCTGCTCGGACGGGTCCCGCTCGAGCCCGACGTCAGCCGGGCCAACGACGCCGGCACGCCACTATCGGTGGCCGCGCCGACCAGTGCCGCGGGCGCCGCCTTCGCTGCCATCGCCGACCGCATCGCCGACGAGCTCCTCCCGCCCGTGAACATGGCCGGCTGCACCGCCCGCCTGCTCGAGGCCGCGGAGCACGCTCTGGGATGAGGGGCTGAGGCTAGGGCGAGCAGTCGCCGAAGCCGATGTCGCCGGCGTCGGCCACGCAGGTGTCGCCAGAGACGTGGTCGCCGCCCGAGTAGCGCTCGCCGCCGACACCATCGAGGACGTCAATCGTGTCGTCGCCTGGCCCACCGGAGACGTCATCGGGCGCTCCGGTGCCCCCGATGAGGGTGTCGTTGCCTGTGCCGCCGACGAGCTTGTCCGCGTCGCCCTCACCGAGGAGGGTGTCGTTGCCGTCGACCCCGTAGATCTCGTCGTTGCCCGTCCCGCCGCAGACGGTGTCGTTCCCGCCCAGGCTGGTGATCCTGTCGGCGCCCTCGGCACCGAAGATCACGTCGTCGCCGGCGGTGCCGATGAGGTTGTCGTTTCCGGCGGTGCCGATGATCGACCCTGCCGGCGGAGCCGTCGTCAGCGCGCAGGCGTCGGATGGAACGGTGATGCGCCACATGCCCCGGCCCTGGGTGCCGACGTGGATCCGGATCGACCCTGCGGGTTCGTGGTCGAAGTAGGCGAAGAAGGGCCGAGGCAGGTGCGGGATTCCCGAGGTGTTGGGCGTGCGCGGGTCGGTCAGCAACGACCAGTTCAGGCCGCCGTTGCGGGAGAGGAACACCCCCGAGTCGCGGCCGCCGGCCACGATGGTGTTGGCATCCTCGGGGTCGAAGGCGACCAGCGTCGGCTGCACGTACCCCTGGAACTGCGTGAAGCTCGTGGCGCCGGCCCCGACTCCGGTCTGCATCTGAAAGTCGCCGTTGCCGTCCATCAGCGCCGTCAGCCCGGCATCGACCTGCCACGTCGCGCCGCCGTCGGTGGAGCGGATCATCTGCACGCCCTTGGGGCCGGAGAGGTGCGAGGCGTAGACGCGGTTGGGGTTGTTCGGGTCGGCGCCGAAGATCTCGATGCCGCTGGTGGCGCTGAAGTTGTCGTCCACCCGGTCCCAGGTGCCGGTCAGTCCCTGGAGCCGCCAGAGCTGGAACGGTCCACGGTTGTTCCCGGTCTCGAACACACCCAGGCAGCCGGTCTGGGCGTAGAACGTCGGCGTTCCCCCGGTGACGGCGACCTGCACGCCGCAGAACCCGCCGGCCGGGATGCCCGTTCCCAACGCGGTCCAGACGACCGGATTGGCGGTGATGTCGGTGGTGGTGAACGCCCCGGATCCGCTGACCGACACGTACTGGTTGGCCCCGAAGTTGTCGATGTTGTCCGGGAAGGTGAACAGGTCGACGCCCTGGGTCCCGTTGCCGGGGGCGGGCGCGGTGATGGCGACGGGCCCGGTCATGCCAGGGCCGCCCCGGAACTGGTTGTAGGTCGAGAAGAAGTCCCAGACCACCCGGGCCGGTTCGGCGGCGATGTTGAACACGTCGCAGCAGTGGGGGAAGTTCCAGGTCGGCGGGCTGTTGCCGCCGGTGGTGGTGCCCATGGCCCCGTTGTCCTGGGCGCCCATGTAGAGGTTCTCGTTCGGGTCGCCGGGCTGGTCGGCGCCGGTCATGGAGTAGAGCCACAGAGCGTGGTGCCCGACGTTCGCCCGCACCCACGTCGGGGTGTGGCAGGCGGGGTTGGCCTGGGCGGTGGTGTGGACGCCGCCGTCGGACGAGTACACCCTCGGGCAGCGGTCGTTGGCCGGGCCCGTGTCGAACACCACGTCGCCGGTGTCGGCGTGGGCCCCGGTCTGGGCGTTGACCCACGTGGCCACCAACGGGCACCGTCGGGCCCCGCCGGGGGCGGGCATGGCCGGCGTGGTACAGCCGGCCCGGAACAGGTTGACGCCCCGGCCGACCCACAGGTCGAACCCCGTGGTCCGGTTGTTGGTCGTGATGAACGGGATACGGGTGCCGTCCGACGACCCGGGGAACTCCACCCACGTGGCACCTGTGTCGTCGCTCTCGAAGACGCGGCCGCCGAACTCGACGAACAGGACGTAGTTCTCGTCGGGGGAGGCGGAGACCGAGCACCGGCCGAAGGCCAGGGCACCGGGCAGGTTGCCGACGACCGAAGTCCAGTTGGCCCCGCCGTCGGTCGACCGGTGAACGCCGTCGTTCCCACAGATGAGCACCGTTCCGTCGCCCTGCACGAAGACGTCCCACACGTTGGTGGCCGTCGTCAACGGGGTCGGATCGGAGAAGGCCCAGGTGGCGCCGCCGTCGGTGGTGCGGCCGACGCCGCAGTTGGTGCCGACGACGGCGTTGCCGTTGGTGGCGTTGATGCCGATCCCGAACGCCGACGGGGCCGCCACCCGGGCCGCGGGGCATCCTCCGTAGGTGGCGGTGGAGGCGGTCGGCGGCGTGGCCGTGG
This sequence comes from uncultured Acidimicrobiia bacterium, assembly GCA_963825765.1. Classification (GTDB taxonomy): domain Bacteria; phylum Actinomycetota; class Acidimicrobiia; order Acidimicrobiales; family AC-14; genus CAWGUU01. Next base: position 13,862 of record CAWGUU010000008.1, on the reverse strand, counting down.
CCGAGTGGGTCCACGTGGTGCCGGCGTCGCCGGAGCTCTCGATCCCGGATATCGAGTTGGCGGCCCGGCCGTCGAAGAAGGAGGTGGCGTAGACCCGGTTGTTGTTGCTGGGGTCGACCTCGACGTCCCACGCGACCATCGGGCGGTGGCCGGAGAGGAACGACCAGGTCGCCCCTGCGTTCGTCGTCTTGTAGACGCCCCCGAACTCGGTGGCCGCGTAGAAGACCTGGTTGTTGGCGCTGGCGCTGGCCAGACCGTTGGTGCGGCCGCCCGTCGAGCTGTTGGCGCTGGCGTTGGTGGACGCGTCGGGGTTCACGTCAGTGAAGGTGACGGCGACGGGAACCAAGGCTGACGCCTGGGGAGCGAGGCCGACCTGGACGGCCAGCGATCCGAGGAGGAGGACCGTCGCCAACGCCACCCGCCCGCCCGGTCGCGACCATCGCTGTACATGCGCCATGGTCCTGCCCTCCCTGTGCTGCGATCTGGTTTGAAATCCTCGCCCCGCCGCTGCCGCGGATCGTACTGTCGATAGCCTTGTGACGTGCGGTATCCGGGGTCGGGGAGGGGCGCCACGTGGGCGGCCGCGGCCCTTGCCGTCCTGATGGTGACGGCCGGCTGCGGCGACGGCACGAGCGGAGAATCCGTGTTGAAGCCGAGCACATCGACGACGCCGTCGACCCCGACGACCGGCAACGACGACGGCTCCACGGTCGGCGCGACCACGACCGAGCCCGTCCCACCGACGACGGCCGCGTCGCAGACGCCTCCCACCGGGCCCGGGCTCCCGCCGTCCCCCCCGCCGTCGCAGCCGGTGGTCACGGGCGAGGGCTCGGTCGCGACGGACCTGTCGGCCCTGCCCGGCTGTGAAGGGACCATGCCTCTGACCAGGCTTTCCTGGCAGCCAGCGGGCGCGGATGTGCAGGTGGTGGCCGTGTCGGCCCGGCCGGACGGGCTGGACAGTGGCAACTACACCACCAGCGAGGAGCTGCCGGCCGATCATTCGACCTACGAGTTGCGAGACTCGCAGCCGGGTGGCGTCTACTACTGGCGGGTGCTCACCCGCCGGGGGGACGCGTGGGCGGCCAGCGCGACGGCGCAGTTCGAGGGCCCGACCTGCGTCGCGTTCTGAACGAGTGATGAAGTTCGGGTTCGTGCTCCCCGGCGGGAGCGCCGTCGAGCAGCTGGAGCTGGCCGTCCTCGCCGACCAGACGGGGTGGGACGGCGTGTTCGTGTGGGAGGCCTCCTACGGCGTCGACCCGTGGACGCTGCTGGCGGCCATGTCCCAGCGCACGACCAACGTCCGCCTGGGCACGATGCTCACGCCGCTTCCCTGGCGCCGCCCGTGGAAGGTGGCCAGCCAGGTGCTCACCCTCGACCAGCTGTCGGGCGGCCGGGCCATCCTGGCCGTCGGCCTCGGGGCGGTCGACGACGCCCTCGGCCAAACCGGCGAGGAGACCGACCGCCGGGTGCGGGCCGAGCGGCTCGACGAGGGGATCGACCTGGTCAGGGGCCTGCTCGCCGGCAAGAAGAAGTTCTCCGGCCGTCACTACAGCGTCGACCTGTCGGCACGGGAGGATCTCGACGCCACCGCCGCCGTCGTGCAGCGGCCGCGTCCACCGATCTGGGTCGTCGGCGTGTGGCCCCGGCCCAAGTCGATGCGGCGGGTGATCCGGGGCGACGGTCTGATCCCGATGTGTATGGGCGACGACGGCGTGCGACCGGCCGAGCCGAGCGATATCGAGGAGATGATCGGCTGGCTGGCCTGGACCGGCGGCGAGCGACGCCAGTTCGACGTGATCGTGGAGGGGGAGACGCCCGACGACAACCCCGCCGAGGCGGCGGCGATCGTCACACGCTGGAGCGACGTGGGTGCGAGCTGGTGGCTGGAGACCCGGTGGGGCGACCCCAACCACGGGCCGGAGAGGCTCGCCCAGGTGCGCCGCCGGCTCGAAGCCGGGCCGCCGTCTCAGCCGTGATAGTCCTGCGGCCGTCGGACCTCGATGACCTTGCCCACGAACCGGCGCAGCAGCGTGGCCCGGACGACGGCGCGGACGGGTGGCAGGAGCAGTAGCAGGGCGAGGATGTCGGTGACGAATCCGGGGGTGAGCATCAGGGCGCCGGCGAAGAGGATGAGCACGCCGTCGACGATCTCGCGGCCCGGGACGGCGCCGGCCTCGATCTGGCGGCGGAAGCGGGACCACACCGCCAGCCCCTCCCGCCGGGCCAGCCACGCGCCCACGAAGCCGACGACGAGCAGGAGGGCGATCGTGTACAAGGCGCCGATCGCCTGGCCCACCTGGATGATGACGAACAGCTCGACGATGGGTACGACGACGAAGATCACTGCCAGCAGGGCGACCATGGTGTCAATGGTACGCCCGGGTACTGTGCTTTGAATGCCGCTCCTCGAGCGCAGCCGGCAGTGGTTGGGCCTCCCCGAACCGGCTGGGCGATCCCCCCGTTCGGCCCGCCAGGGCAGCTTCTGGAGCCGTCACGTCTGGCCGCCGACCATTTTCGGGATCGTGATCGTCGTCCTGCTGGCGTCGGTGCTGATCGGGTTCGTCGGTGGCTACGTCTACACCCAGTCGAGTGCCGGCAAGGTCGAGCTGCAGGATCCGGCGGGGCCGGTGCGGCCCGAGAACGCCAACCCCGTACCGACCGCGGCACCCACCGCAGGGCCCACGACGACCAAGCTCGAGGTCCTGTCGGTCGAGGCCCTCGGCAAGAAGGTGGAACCCTCAGTCTGGAGAGTGACCACCATGGACGAGGCGGGGAAGCCGGTGGAGGTGTCGGCGATGGTGGCGGGATCGTATGGAGGCGAGACCTTCCTGCTGACCTCGTTCGCGGCGGTCAGGGCCGCCACCAAGAGTCCCGGGCCCGAGATCATCCTCCACAACGGGGGCAGCCAGACCGCTGCCACGCTCTGGACCTGGCAGGAGGACCGTGACCTCGCCCTCCTGGTCATGCCCCGGCCTGCCCCGCCGCTCCCATGGGTGGGCGACAACCCGGTGCCCAAGGCCGGCGACAAGGTCTTCGTGGCGGCGGAGGGCTCACCCCTCGCCCAGGGGAGGATCAGGTCCATCTCCTCGACGGGCATCGAGCACGACATCCCGATCGACAGCCTGCGCCAGGGTGGGGCGCTGGTGAACGACAAGGGCGAGGTGCTCGGGATGACGTCGAGCGAGTACAACCCTGGCGGGGTCGGCACCGACCTGATCTTCATCGCCATCCCCATCCGCAACGCCTGCGAGCAGGTGCTCTCGTGCAGCACCAGCAACCCCGCGGAACCGTCGCCGACCCCGAACACAACCACGCCATAGGCGCCACCGGCCCTCGAGGCGGCCGCGGCGTGGGCCCCTACGGAGGGGCGTTCTTCACCGTCGTCGGCGGCGTCGGCGGTGTGGTGATCTGCGGCAGCGTCACGTTCGGCAGCCCGGGGATGGTGAAGCCCGTGTTCGGCGTGGGCACCAGCGGGGTCTGCGGGTAGAGGGTGACGGGCGGGCCGACGAGGAGGATCTGATCGGCGGGTTCCGAGACCGGGGCCAGTTGCACCGGCGCCCGGCGGGGTCCGGCGCTGACGTCACCGGCGAGCGGCGTGGGCGCCGGGAAGTCGGCCGGCGGCTTGCCCTTCATGGCCTCGCCCATGAACGCCTTCCACGTGGCGGCCGGGATCGTGCCTCCGTAGACCTTGGACACGCCCTTGATGTTGTAGAGCGAGCGGGTGTTCGAGTCGCTGTAGCCCATCCAGACCGACGTGGACAGGGTGGGCGTGTAGCCCACGAACCAGGCATCCCGGTTGAGGTCGGCACTCCCGGTCTTGCCCGCCGAACCATCCGGCCTGTCGATGTCGGCGCCTTTGCCGGTGCCGCTGGTGATGACGCCCTTGAGCACGTCGTTGACGTTGTCGGCGATGTTCTCGGCCAGCACCCGCTTCGGTGCCCGCTTGGTGTTGTCCTCCAGCACCTGGCCGTAGGCGTCGGTGACCTTCACCACCGGTGTGGCCGCGAACTGGTTGCCCCGGTTGGCCAGGACGCTGAAGGCGGCGGCCATGTCGAGCGGGGAGACCTCCGCTGCGCCGAGGGTGAGGCTGGCGCCGTAGGGCTCGCCGTTGGGCTGCTTGCCGTCCGGCGACACCATCGTGATGCCGAGCCGGTGCGCCATCTCGGCCGTCTCTGTGATCCCGACGTCGCCGACGAGCTGGGCGTACACGGTGTTGACCGAGTTCTCGGTGGCCTCCCGAAGGCTGATGCTGCCGTAGCTGCCGCTCTCGACGTTCTTCACCGTGCACTGGGTGCCGCTGCAGTTGGGGAAGGTGTACGAGCCCGGCCCCGAGTACACCCGGCCCGGCCCGATGCCCTCCTCGAAGGCCCGGGCCAACGTGAAGACCTTGAACGCCGACCCTGGCTGGCGGCCGGAGCCCCCGCCGGCCAGGCAGATGGGCCCGTCGGTGGGCTGGGGCTGCCCGTCACGGGACTGGCAGGCGCCCAGTGCCAGGTTGACCTGCGACTCGGCGAAGTCCCGCCCCCCGACGAGGGCCTTGACGTACCCCGTCCCCGGCTCCACCGACACCATCGCCATCTCCAGCGGCGATTCCGTGTTCGACAGCGAATTGGCGACCGCTTCCTCGGCCGTGGTCTGGAGATTGGGGTCGAGGGTGGTCTCCACCTTCAGGCCGCCCCTGTAGACGATGTCGTCGCCGTACTTGGCCACGAGGTAGCGCACCACGTAGTCGACGAAGTACGGCTGGGTGGTTGACTGGAGCTCGACGGGGTGGACCAGGGTGGCGTTGGCCGGCGGCGGGACGTCGGTGCTGCCGACCAGGAAGATCTTCTGCTGGACCGCCTCGGCGTGCTGCACCGAGCTGATCCGCTTCTGGTCGAGCATGGCGTCGAGCACGCCGAGCCGGTTGGCCTCGGCCTGCGTCGGGTTGGTGCGAGGGTCGAGCTCGGAGGGGGCGGAGAGGAGGCCGGCCAGCATGGCCGACTCCGAGACGTTCAGGTTGTTGACCGGCTTCTTGAAGTACGACTCCGCCGCCGCGCCGATCCCGTAGGCGCCACCGCCGTAGTACACGGTGGACATGTAGCGGTAGAGGATCTCCTCCTTGTCGACCTTGCGGTCGAGCTGGCCGGCCAGCACCGCCTCGCGGATCTTGCGGGACAGCGTGCGGTCGTCCCCCACGTAGACCTTCTTGATGTACTGCTGGGTGATCGTCGAGCCGCCCTGGACGACCTTCTTGCCCCGGAAGTCGGCCCACGCCGCCCGCATGGCGCCGATCAGGTCGAAGCCGCTGTGGGAGTAGAAGCGCTTGTCCTCGGCGGCCACGACCGCGGCCTTGGTGATGTCGGGGATGTCGGACTGCTTGACCGGGATGCTGGTGTCGAAACGGCGGAGGACGCCGATCTCCTGGCCGTTGGCGTCGAGGATGTGGGTGATCCGCGACTCGACGCTCGGCTTGGGCTCCGGCAGCTCGGGGGCCGGGAACGGCAGGTAGATGATCGAGAAGAGGGCGGTTCCCGCGGTGACGACCGGGGCCACGATCGCGATGAGCAGGAAGACCCCGACGGCCTTGGCGATCACGACCGGGCTCATTGTTCATGATCCTAATGGCCGAGGGTTCGCCGCCGGGTGGCGGCTCCACGCCCCGCTCGCCCGTATCCTCGCTGCGTGGACCGGGCCAGACCCCCGTCGGTGGACGCGTTGGCGCGGGACCTGGCCGACGTCGGACTGCCCCACCCCCTGCTCGTCGACGCGGCCCGGGCGGCAATCGCATCCGGGGACCCCGCGTCGGCCCGGGTGCGCGCCGAGGAGCTGGCGGCGGCCCTGCTGCGGCCGGTTGTCAACGCCACGGGCGTCCTCCTCCACACCAACCTGGGGCGGGCGCCGCTGGGTGCAGGTTGGTCTGGAGGTGGGCCGGTGGCCTCGGGCCGCTACGCCAACCTGGAGATCGACCTGGTCACCGGCCGACGGGCCTCCCGCGGGAACCACGCGGCCGCACTGCTGGCCCGGGCGGCGGGCGCGGAAGCCGCCCACGTGGTCAACAACGGGGCCGCCGCCCTGCTGCTGGTCCTGGCCGCCCTCGCCCGGGACCGGGCGGTGGTGGTGTCCCGCGGGGAGCTGGTCGAGATCGGCGGCGGGTTCCGGGTGCCGGAGGTGATGGCCCAGTCAGGCGCCCGCCTCGTCGAGGTGGGCACCACCAACCGCACCCGGCTGGCCGACTACCGGGCGGCGGTCGACGACCCTGAGGTCGCCCTGATCCTGAAGGTCCACCAGTCGAACTACCGGATCGTGGGGTTCACCGAGTCGGTCGACGTCGCTCAGCTGGCCGGGCTCGGGCCGCCGGTCGTGGCCGACATCGGCTCGGGACTGCTCGACAATGGCACGCCGTGGCTGGCGGGCGGGCCGCCCGGGTGGCTGGCGGGGGAGCCGGCGGCCCGCCAGACGCTGGCCGCCGGTGCGGTCGCGGTCACGTTCTCGGGCGACAAGCTGCTGGGCGGGCCCCAGGCCGGAGTGATCGCCGGCCGGGCCGACGTGGTCGCGGCGTGCGCCCGCCACCCGCTCAGCCGGGCCCTTCGCCCCGGCGGCCTCGTGCTGGCCGCCCTCCAGGAGACCGCCCTCGCCTACCTGCGGCGCGACGGCGACGCCATCCCGTTCTGGCGGATGGCCTCGTTGCCGGTCGACGCCCTGTGGCGGCGGGCCGAGGCCCTGGGCGTCGGAACCCCGTGCGAGACGATGGCCGTCGCCGGAGGCGGGTCGGTGCCGGGGCACGACGTGCCGTCGGCCGGCGTCTCCCTCGACGGCGACCACACCGCCGCCCTGCGGGCCAACGACCCGCCGATCGTCGCCCGGGTCCACGACGGCCGCACCGTCTGCGACCTGCGCACCGTCGACCCGGCCGACGACCCGGTGCTGGCCAAGGCGCTGGCGGCCGTCACCGCCGACTCCGCCGGCTCCGCCGGCTTCGACGGCTGAGTTGCACGTCGTCGCCACCGCCGGCCACGTCGACCACGGCAAGTCGACCCTGGTCCTGGCCCTCACCGGGATGGACCCCGACCGCTTCGCCGAGGAGAAGGAGCGTGGCCTCACCATCGACCTGGGGTTCGCCTGGACCACGCTGGCGTCGGGTCGCCGCCTCGCCTTCGTCGACGTCCCCGGCCACGTGCGGTTCCTCAAGAACATGCTGGCGGGGGTGGGCGGCGTCGACGCCTGCATGTTCGTCGTTGCCGCCACCGAAGGCTGGAAGCCCCAGTCCGAGGAGCACCTGCGGATCCTGGAGCTGCTCGGCATCGGCCACGGGCTCGTCGTGCTGACCAAGGTGGGCCTGGTCGACTGCGAGACGAGGGAGCTGGCCCGCCTGGAGCTGGAGGACATGGTCGCCGGCACGTTCCTGGAGGGGGCCGAGGTAGTCGAGGTCGACGTCCCCGCCGGGGAGGGCGTGGAGGGGTTGCGGGCCGCGCTGGACCGCCTGCTCGAGACCACGCCGCTGGCGGTCGACCGGGGCCGGCCGCGGCTGTGGGTCGACCGTGTGTTCGCGGCCAAGGGTTCGGGCACGGTGGTCACCGGCACGCTGACGGGAGGACCACTGTCGGTCGACGACGACCTGGTGACGGCGCCCACCGGCAGGAAGGTGCGGGTGCGGGGGCTGCAGAGCCTCCAGGAGCCACTCCGGCAGGTGGCGCCCGGGAGCCGGGTAGCGGTGAACCTGTCGGGTTTGGCCCACGACGAGGTGGCGCGCGGCGACGCCTTGGTCAGGCCCGGTCAGTGGCGACCCACGCGTGTCTTCGACGCGTCGCTCCGCACCCTGCGGGCCCTCGACCACGACGTCACCCGCCGCGGCGCCTATCAGGTGTACGTCGGGTCGGGCGAGCACGCCGCCAGGGTGCGCATCCTTGGTGGCGGCGACGCCGCGGTCGGTCCGGGCGAGGAGGGCTTGATGCGCATCCATCTCCCCGTCGCCCTGCCGCTGCTGCCGGGCGACCGCTACATCCTGCGGGAGAGCGGTCGGGAGGAGACCGTGGGCGGCGGGGAGGTCCTCGACGTGGCGCCGGTGCTGGCGGTGTCGCGGGCTCGGCCGTCTCGGTCGGTCGACAGGGTGGTCGCCGAGCGCGGATGGGTGACCGCCAACGACCTGGAGCGCCTCACCGGCGAGCGCCGGTCACCGAACGCAGGGCGGTGGGTGGCGTCGCCCGAAGCCCTGGAGTCGGCAACGTCGCAGCTGGGAGAGGCCGTCGTCGCCGCCGGCCCCCTCGGTCTCGACGTCGCCGGGTTGGACGAGCGCGGGCGGGCGGTCCTCGGCATGCTCGACGGGGTGGTGGTGGATGGCGGCCGCGCCCGTCCCGGCGCCGCGCCGGATTCCCTGGCCGGCCATCCCTTCCTGGCCGCCCTGGAGGCCTCGCCCTTCGTCCCGCCCGATCCCGGCGGCGTCGACCGGGCCGAGCTGTCCGAGCTGGTCCGGCGGGGTCTGGTCGTGCAGCGCGACGGCGTCTACTTCGCACCGTCGGCGGTGGCCGAGGCCGCCCACCGGGTGGCCGGGGCGCTGCAGACCCACCCCGAGGGGCTCACCGTGGCCCAGGTACGCGACGCCCTCGGCACCTCCCGCCGCCACGCCCTGCCGCTGCTGGCCGAGCTGGATGCCACGGGCGTGACCCGGCGAAGGGGAGACCTGCGTGTGGGCGGCCCCCGCCTGCCACCCCTACCGAACCGGTGACGCTGAACCGCGCCAGGCGCGGTTGTGCGTCACCAGTTGCGGGCGGGGGGGGTCGGTCAGCCTGTGGCGCTGTCGGCCATCAGGTGCTTGCGCTCGAGCTCGTTGAGCCCGCCCCAGATGCCGTGCGCCTCGTGGATGTGCAAGGCGTAGTCGAGGCACGCCCTGCGGACCGGGCAGATGGCGCAGATCGACTTGGCCCGCTCCTCGCGGGCCTCCCGCTCGTCCTTGCGTTCGATGTGGGACGGCGGGAAGAACACCGCGGACTGCGGTCCCTTGCACGCCGCCCGCTGCCGCCACGGCTCCGTAACCCGATGCGTCTTCACCCCGCCCCCAATCGCTCGGCGTGCTACCGTACCGCCCCCACGGCGGCCTGGACAAGGGTCAGATCGAACATTTGTGCAGGTGAGAGCCCTGCCGGATCAATGTCCGGCGTCACGGGCACCTCCTTCCTCCGGTTCCACCTCCAACATCAGGCCGTCGATGGACACCACCCGCACCGGCGCCCCGGCCTCGATCGGCGTGGCCCGGTTGGTCCGTGCCCGCCACAGCCCGCCCTCGAGGGACACGGTGCCCTCCGGATCGACGGCCGTGGTGGCCTGGCCGAGGGTCCCGATCATGGACTCCCGCCCGATCGTCGGCGTGGAGAAACGGGCCCGCACCATCGACCGCATGCCCGACACCATCAGGAGGAACACCCCGGCCAGGACCGCGATCAGGGTCGGCCACGGGACCCCGATCCCGTCGCCGAACAGGAGCAGCGATCCGACCACGAGGCTCATCGATCCGATGGCAGTCCAGGTGCGGGGCGCGCCCGACTGCACGTCCACGGCGAAGCCGAACAGCCCCAAGGCCACCAGGGCGAGACCCAGCGGCGAGGTGGGGAGCACGGCGAGCCCGTAGCCGGCCAGCACGAGAAGCAGGGCGCCGGTGGCCCCCGCCACCCCGATCCCGACGCTGAAGAACTCGAAGATGACCAGGCAGAGGCCCACCATGAGCAGCAGGTAGGCCACCGACGGGCTGGCGGCGGCGTGGAGCAGCCGCTCGAGGACATCAAGCTTGGCGAAGCGGACGTTCCCCGCTGCCTCCATCCTCGTCTCACCGCCCTCGGTGACCGTCCGGGCCGTCTCCAGGGTCACGCCGCCGACCTCCCGCCCGTCCAGGCCGACCAGGAACTCGCCCAGCGTGGGGCTCACCACGTCGACGAGCCCTCGGGCCACGGCCGCCTCGGGCGTCAGGGACTCCGGAAACCCCCGCGTCCGCCCGATGCGCGTGGCCGGTGCCATCCCCGTCACCGCCGCGACCTGCGCCAGCTGGGCGGCCCCGCCGTAGGCCTTGGCGCCCGTGGGCCCCACCCAGACCGCCACCGGCACCGACGAATGGGCGACCTTGAACAGCAGCACGTCGAGGTCCGACCGCGAGAGCAGCGACCCCGGGCTGTCGAGCTGGATGACGATCACCTCGTCGCCGCCGGCCTGCGCCCGCGACAGTGAGCGCTCGATGAAATCGCCGACCACCGGGTCGATGCGGCCCTTGACCTCGATGATGTCGACCACCCCGGCGTCCTGGGCGACGGCGGGGTGGAGGCCGGTGGCGCCGGCGGTGGCCAGCGTCCCGAGGAGAAGAAGGGCGGCAAGTAGTCTGCGGATGGGGTGGATCCTCGCGAGTTTCTCAGCCAGTCGCGAGTCGTCATCGTCGCCGGGAAGGGTGGCGTCGGCAAGACGACGGTCTCGGCCGCACTGGCCAGGATGGGCGCGGCCGCCGGCCTTTCGGTCCTGATCGTGGCCGTGGAGGCCAAGAGCGGCCTGGTCGCGGCCCTCGGCGCCGCCGGGTTCCTCGACTACGGCGAGCGTGAGCTGGCCCCGAACATCCGGGCCCGCACCCTCACTCCCGACATCGCCCTGGTGGAGTACATGGACAGCCACGGGCTCGGCAAGCTGTCCAAGAAGATGGCCAACAGCGGGATGGTGGAGGTCGTCGCCACCGCCGCTCCCGGCATCAAGGACATCCTGGTCCTCGGCAAGATCAAGCAGCTGGAGCGCGCCGGAGCCGCCGACCTCATCATCGTGGACGCCCCCGCCGCCGGCCACGCCCTCACCTTCCTCGTCAGCCCTCGCAGCGTCATGGACGTGGCCCGCAGCGGCGTCCTGCGGTCCCAGGCCGACGAGGCCTTCCAGCTCCTCACCGACTCGTCGCGCTGCCAGGTCATCCTGGTCACGCTGCCGGAGGAGACCCCGGTCAACGAGCTGGTGGAGACCGAGGCCGCCTTGATGAGCAGGATCCGCGTCAAGCTGGGGCCCGTGGTCGTCAACGGCCTCTACCCGAAGCTCGACGGCCTCGACGAGGACCCCGAGGAGGCCGCCGCCCGCCAGGGCGTCACCCTGTTCCCGGGCGAGGCCGAGGTCCTCCGGACCGCCGCCGATTTCCGTCTCCGGCGCCACGAGCTCCAGCAGGAGCAGCTGGCCCGGCTGGATCTCGCCCTGAAGCTGCCCCAGCTTCACTTGCCGGCCCTGTTCACCGTCGACTTCGGGCTGGCCGAGATCGACGTGCTGGCGGGCGCTATCGCCGAGCAGCTGAAGGCGCTCCCGGAGGCGGGCCGGGTGGCAACCGGACGGGATGTGGGCGGACGGGATGTCGCGGGGAAGGTGGCCCGGTCGGCAAGCGAGTAGGTCTCGCCGAGCTGGTCGGTCGACGTTCGGTCGTGGTCTGCTGCGGGCCCGGCGGCGTGGGCAAGACCACCATCGCCGGGGTCCTGGCGATGGAAGGGGCGCGCCAGGGGCGCAGGGCGGTGGTGGTCACCATCGACCCGGCTCGGCGGCTGGCCGACGCCCTCGGCCTGACGAACCTGCCCGACACGCCCCACCGCATCGAGGGGCCCTGGCCGGGCGAGCTGTGGGCGCTCATGCTCGACGCCCGCAAGACCTTCGACAGCCTCGTCACCAGGTACGCCCGCACGCCTCAGCAGGTCGACGCCATCTTGCACAACCGGTTCTACCGCAACATCGCCGGCGCCCTGTCGGGCACCCAGGAGTACATGGCCACCGAGAAGCTGTTCGAGCTGCACGCCGACGACCGCTTCGACCTGGTCGTCGTCGACACCCCGCCGACCCGCAACGCCCTCGACTTCCTCGACGCCCCCCGCCGCCTCACCAGGTTCATCGACAACCGCTTCTACCGGATGATGATGGCCCCGGCCCACGGCGGGTACCGGGTGATGAGCCTGGCCACCGGCCTGGTCCTCAAGACCGTGTCGCGCACGGTCGGCAGTGACGTGGTGGGCGAGGCGGTCACGTTCTTCCAGGCCTTCGAGGGCATGGAGGGCGGGTTCCGGGAGCGGGCTCAGCGCGTGCGCGACCTGCTCGGCGAGCCGGGGACGTCGTTCGTGCTCGTGTCGTCGCCCCACCGCGACGCCGCCAAGGAGGTCGGGTTCTTCGCCGACAAGCTGACCGACGCCGGCCTGCGGGCCGAGGGCCTCGTCGTCAACCGAACCCACCCGCGCTTCGGTGGAGGGCTGGCCGAGTCGGACCGCGAGCGGGCCGAGACGCTGGCCGGCACACCGCTCGGTGCGTTCTACGCGAACCTCGCCGACTTCTCGCAGATGGCCGAGGCCGAGCAGGGCCACATCGCCGAGCTGGTGAAGAAGGTGGGGACGGCGGCGGCGGCGGTCGTGCCCGAGTTGCCGGGCGACGTCCACGACCTCGCCGGCATCGAGGCGGTCGCCGGGTACGTGTTCGCCAGCGAGGCAGGGGCGCCCGTGGGCCCACAGGCGTAGCCTGGAGCCGTCGGATCTTCGTTCGAGAGCTGGTGGAGGGGGCTGCGGTCGCTTCCGGTTGCGCTGCAGTTCCTCGGCGTGCTCTCACTGGTCGCGCTGGTCTGGGCCGTGTCCGGGTTGATCTCGCTCGCCATCGACGACTCGGTGTCGGTGACGAGCGACACCCGCGTGAGGCGGACGGTTGCGCCAGCTGTCACGTCGACCTCGTCGTCGTCGACCTCGACGTCGGTCGCGGTGACGACGACGGAAGCCACGTCGACCACGGTGGAGGTGACTTCGACGACCCAGGCTCCGGTCACCGTGGCGCCGACGACGACCTCGACCGTGGCGGAGGAGCAGCCCGAGCCCAGCATCGAGGAGATCTGTCCCGAGGGCCTCCATCCCGACGGCACCGGGTTCTGCATCCCGTAGCGGCCTCCGGCGGGCCGGTCAGCTGCTGCCGGTGGCTTCCTTCTCGTCGGCGTCGGTCAGCGAGCGGGCCGCTTCTTCGATCGTGTCGGTGACGGTGACGATGCGGTCGAAGCCGGTGGTGTGGAGGAGTCGGACCAGCGTGGGCCGGTTGCAGCACACGGCCACGTCGCCCCCGACCTCCCGCGCTCGGCGGATGCCGCCGATGAGGGCGCCGAGGCCGGCGGAGTCGACGAAGGGCACCTGGGACATGTCGATGAGCAGTTTCGGCCTGGCCGCCAGTTCGCCCAATGCCTCCCGGAACTGGCCGACCGTGTAGGCGTCAAGCTCCCCGACGGGACGGCAGACCGTGTAGCCCTCGCCCTCCTCGAGATCGATGTGGAGCACGCGGGTCCCCTTGGTTCGCCCGGCTGCGACGCTGGAATGCTACCCAAGCGCCGGGAGGGCTACCCTGCGGCGCATGCCGGAGGTGCTCATCGTCAGCGACTCGGCCCTGGTGCGCGCCGAAGTGCGCTCGGCCCTGCCCGACGCCGCCATCGTGGTCCCGAGCTCACCCGCGGGTCCGAGGTGCGGGAGTTGGTGCGCAAGAAGGCGCCCGACCTGGCGATCTTGGACCTGCAGATCGGCAAGATGGGCGGGATGGCCACCTGCCTCGACCTGCGGCTGGAGGAGAGCGGGGGCAGGATCCCCACATCCCCGTCCTCATGCTCCTCGACCGCCGGGCCGACGTGTTCCTCGCCCGCCGCTCCGCCGCCGAGGGCTGGGCGGTGAAGCCGCTGGACCCGCTGCGGCTGGAGCGGGCCATCAGCAGCCTTCTCGCCGGCGGCCGCTACGAGGACGACTCGTACGTGCCGGTCAGCGTCCCACTTACCTCTTAGCTCCACCGGCAGGGTCGGGGTAGGATCGAAGGCACGGGAAGTGGCGCAGCTTGGTAGCGCGAGCGTTCGGGACGCTGAGGCCGGGGGTTCAAGTCCCCCCTTC
>CAWGUU010000007.1:0-129570 GCA_963825765.1 uncultured Acidimicrobiia bacterium | reverse complement strand
GGGCACGCGGCATCCGTCCCTGCCGCGGTCGGCGCCGCCGGTGCGGAGGAAGGTCGGGTCCTGCAACACCTCGTCGGGGAGGTCGGTCACCTGGGGAAGGCCCAGCTCGTCGCCCTGGTAGACGTAGGCGCCGCCGGGCAGGGCCAGCATGAGCAGCGCTGCCGCCCGGGCCCGCCGCCGGCCCAGGTCGCCGCCGCCGTATCGGGTGACGTGACGGACGACGTCGTGGTTCGACAGCACCCACGTGGTGGGTGCCCCCACCCCGGCGAGGGCGGCAATGCTCTCGTCGATGGCGGTACGCATCGCCTCGGCGTCCCATGGCGCCAGGAGGAACTCGAAGTTGAAGGCGGTGTGCAGCTCGTCGGGGCGCAGGTAGCGGGCGAGGCGCTCGGGTGTCTGCACCCACACCTCGCCGACGAAGGTGACCTCGTGGGGGTAGGAGTCGGCGATCCGACGCCACCGGCGGTAGACCTCGTGGACCTCGTCCTGGTCCCAGTAGGGGTGACCCTCCGCCGCCGGCCCGGCGCCCGCGTAGGCGCCGGCGATGTCGGGCATGTCGGGGTGCTTGGCCATGCCGTGGGCCACGTCGATGCGGAAACCGCCGACGCCGCGATCGAGCCAGAAGCGCAGGATGGAGTCGAACTCGTCCTTGACGTCGTCGTTCGTCCAGTTCAGGTCGGGCTGCTCGGGGGCGAAGAGGTGCAGGTACCACTGTCCGGGTGTGCCGTCCCGCTCGGTGACGCGGTGCCACGCCGGCCCGCCGAAGACGCTGGCCCAGTCGTTGGGCGGCTCGCTGTTGTCGGGGCCCCGACCGTCGCGGAAGACATAGCGCGCTCGCTCGGGGCCGTGGGGGTTGGCTGCCAGCGCGGCAGCGAACCAAGGGTGCTCGCTCGACGTGTGGTTCGGCACCAGGTCGACGATGACCTTCAGGCCGTGGCGGTGGACGTCGCCGACGAGCTCGTCGAAGTCGGCAAGGGTGCCGAACATGGGGTCGACGCCGCGGTAGTCGGCCACGTCGTAGCCGGCGTCGGCCTGGGGCGACGGGTAGAACGGGTTCAGCCAGATGGCGTCGACGCCGAGGTCCTCCAGGTAGGGCAGCCGGGAGCGGACACCGGCGAGGTCGCCCATCCCGTCGCCGTTCGAGTCGGCGAAGCTGCGGACGTAGACCTGGTAGATCACGGCGCGCCGCCACCACGGACCTTTGGCCACGGCGCAGGCTATCCAGCGGCTCCGCGTCGTCCGTCCATCTCGTGCGGGTAGTCCGGCGAGCGACCCTGGAAGGACAGGATCATCGGGTTCTGAACGATTCCGTCGCGTATCTCGATGGCGCGGTGGATGGTCTCGTCCGCGTCCCACGCCTCTGGTCCGGCCAGCACCGCTTCCAGGTACGGGAGCAGGGCTTGGCTGATCTCCCACGTGGCCGAGTTCCACAGATAGGACGGGCTGTGGTCCACGGCGTAGTAGAGGACGTTGTCTCCTACGACGAAGGTGGGTTCGTCGAAGGTCGTGGGCCGAGCCCAGCTGAATCCCATCCCCTCGTCGCAGGAGACGTCGACGATCACGCTGCCAGGGCTGAACGCGGGGAGGTCAGCGTCGGTGAGGAAGGTCTGGGGCGCGTCGGTGTCCTGCAACACGCAGTTCACGACGATGTCGTGGTCGGCGAGGAAGCCGGCCAACGGCACGCTCCCCGTATCCTCCGAGAGCGCGAGGAGCCGGCCTGCGTCGGTGGGGTCGCGGTCGATCTGCACCAGTCGAGCCGAGTGCATCGGCGACGCGACAGCCGTGACCGCGCGCTGGGTGAGGATGTCGACGTCGTGTACTCCGTGGGCGTTGAGGGCGGTCACCGCGCCCCGTGCCGTCGCGCCGAAGCCGATCACCGCGGCACGGAGCCGGCGGCCGTAGTCGCCGGTCGAGCCGGCCAGCTCCAGCGCGTGCAGCACCGAGCAGTAGCCGGCCAGCTCGCTGTTCTTGTGGAAGACGTTCAGGTTGACCGGGTCGGACGGCCGATGGTTCATCGCCTCGAAGGCGATCAACGTGAGCCGCCGGTCGATCGCCAGCTGCGTGACCTCTCGGTCCTGGACACAGTGCGGCCAGCCCCACAGGGTTTGCCCGGCACGCATTTCTCGGAGGTCCTGTGCCAGCGGTTTGGCCAGGAGGATGACGTCGCACTCGGCGATCAACTGCTCGCGGCTGCGGAACCCGGCAGCCAGCGGCTCCAACTGGTCGTCGGGAACGCCGAACCGCTCCCCGTATCCGGTTTCGAGGTAGATGTTCCGACGGAGCTCGGGGTCGATCCGCTCGACGTGGGCCGGATGGATCGGCAACCGTCGTTCGTTCTCCTTGCGAGAGTGCGAGATGACTCCGAGGCTGAGCTCGTCCACGTGTACACCTTTGGTTCATCCAGCCTTACGACCAGAATCCGGGTCGCGCAGCCTACGACGAGGGAGGGGTTGGCCCGCCCAGCTGCGCTGACTCCTCTCGTACGACATTCGGGAGGTGCCGACGACGCTGGCGGGCCCTGGACAGGGCGGATTTCGTCGCCCGCCCTTGTGACGTGCCCGTCTGCGGCAATTGTGGACGCCATCACGACAAGTCTGCCGAGGGGGCCTGCGCCCATCGGGACGACAGGTTGGTGTGCGAGAGGTGCAAACTCGTCGGACAAGAGCTCCGGCGCCGCCAGCCGGATGGTCACGACGACGACGAGAGGGTCCCCCAGCGCCCGGGCACCGTCGAGGCCGAGCCGGTACAGCTCTGCCCCGGGTTGGTGAACCGGCCACCCCGAGCCGCCGAGCAGCAGCAGGCAGGGTTACTGAGCTGCGGCTCCCGCAGCAGGACGGGCCGAGTCGACGACCCTGTTCACGTCACGGGTAACGGGCCACAGCCTCCACCGCCCGGCGGAACGACGGCGGGTCGATCGCCGGGAAGCGGTACAGCTCGCCCTCGATGGCGTCGAGGAATGCCAGCAGTCCCTCCCGCTGGACCAAGTCGCGGTCGAGCATCGCCTGAACGTCATCGAGGTCGCGGGCATGGCCGCGCTCGAGCTTGGCCACGGCCTGGGCGGTGAGATCGAAGTGTCGGACGGTGAGCATTCCTTCAGTCGCTTCCCACGGACTTCGGTCCTCCCACTGCGGCGGTACAGGGATGAAGAGGTCGGGCGAAGCCAGCTCGACGTTTATCTCCAGCTCTTCCTTCAACTCCGGCACAGCCCGCAGCAGTGCGGTCGAGTCGGGGACCAATTTGAGGTCGATGTCGATCGTGCTGTCCCGCCATCCGAGGAGAACGGCAGTGGACCCGCCGGTGAGGTACGCGGTCGAGGGCTCCCGGGCGGCGCGGCCCAGGCGGGACAGGAAGGCGCGGATGCGCTCGGCCGTCGCTAGCCGGCGCACGCCGCTGCGCGCTCGAAGCTGACCAGACGGCGGATGAGGGCGTTGTACCGGCTGTGGGCACTGTCGGGGTCTTCCGCAGCCAGAAACTCGTACAAGGCGTGGTCGGCGTCTTCGATCGGGGTGGCAACCTCGAGGCCGAGCTGCCGCAAGCGCGGGGCGCCGATCGAGACGAGAAGCGCGGGCACTGTGCGGCGGCCCTCGGCCAGATCCTGCAGCCCGGCCTCGACCAGATCGGAGCCAGGAATCGCAGCGGTCAGGCGCACCACGCCGACCACGGTAGCCACGCGGGCACGCACCCGGGCACGCAGCGGCTCGGTCGAGCTCGTCCCTCGATCGTGCGAAAACAGCTTCTCGGCGCGTCCCTGGATCGGAGCTGTCGCTCGACAACCACCCGGCCCGAACGGAGTGGCAGGCGCCGGTCACGGAGGGTCGTCGTCGTCGTCGGAGAAGGTCGGTGGCGCGTCAGGTTCGAGTACGCCGTAGATCTCCAGACTCATCCACACTTTGAGCGGCCACGGATCCCGGGCACCTCGACCACGACGCCCTCGGACTCGAGCCGGCGCACGTGACCTGAGCGCGCTCTGTAAGGACGTGTCAAGCGATCGCGCGATGCGCGTCGTAGTCAGGACCGGGTGCTGAAACACCAGGTCGACGACCTCGACGACCCGGGATCGGTCGCCGGCCAGGGGGCCAAACGGCAAGGTACTTGCAGCTCAGGAAGGATCACAGGCCGGCGAGGCGGGAATGGACCGAGCCTCCTGGCTTGCAGCCAGGAGGCTCGACGGGTGCCCCGAAGTACAGGTTCGCCGCGTCCTGCTCTTGTGGCTCAGAAGTAGAGGAAGCCCACCTCCGACCTGGATTCGACCTGGACGACCACGCCGTTTTCGGTGTCGAACGCGGACGCGCTCACGTCGGCCTTCGCCATGCCGACCGCGAACATGAGCCCGTCGGTCGCCACCACCGGGGCCTGCCATGAGGTCACGGTCGGCGAGCAGTCCACCGCCAGGCTCGACGTCCCGTCGGAGACCGACTTGTCGTGGCGCTGCTGGCTCAGGGTCACCTGGACCTGCGCCTGGGCGGGGCGGGAGCAGGAGATCGTCCCGCGGACTATGGCAGTGCCCTTGAAATGGTCGAGCGACCCGGTCGGGTTGACGGACATCTTCATCTCGAGGAGGGGGGGCGGGCCGAACTGCACGGACCCCCGAAGCGCGGGCTTCTCACCCTCGCAGTGCTGCTCGAACGTCGCCTGGAAGGACGCGAGGGAGCCGTCGGCGCCATAGGAGGCCTCCAGCACCTCGAAGCTGCCCGTGAGCTGATTGCACCCCCGGCCTTGTCCGTACACGCTCAGCCCCGGCTCGGTCGGAGCCTGGAACGGGTACCGGGTGGCGTTGGGGTACGAGCCGGGGGCGAGCTGGGCTCCGCCAGGAGCGGCGAAGTCGAGGTACCACCAGTCCCCCTGCGCACCTGTCACGGCGATGTGCACGGCGTTGCCGTTGCTGTCCGAGCCGAAGACGTCACCGCCGG
Organism: uncultured Acidimicrobiia bacterium; assembly: GCA_963825765.1. Lineage (GTDB taxonomy): Bacteria > Actinomycetota > Acidimicrobiia > Acidimicrobiales > AC-14 > CAWGUU01. The sequence goes on along the minus strand of CAWGUU010000007.1, from coordinate 124,660 downwards.
CGGTGTCGTACGCATAACTGAGCCCCTGACCGATGTAGTCGCCGGGATCGCTGGTCATCGACAACGACCCGGATATTGGCGGGGCCGAAGCCGGCTCGGTGGTTTCGGCGGCGAGCGCGGAAGGTGGTGCCAGGCCGGCCATCAGCACGAGGGCCGCGGCGGCGAGGGCCGCTGCTACGAAGGCGCCCCTGCGAATCCTCCCGACTCGGGTGACGTTCATGTTCATGACGAAACCTCCTGTGTCCTCTGTCCAGCCGGATTCCGACGGCTGCATGTATCAGGGTCAGACGTGGGTGGTCCCGCCGTTCTTCCAAGCGTCTGCTGGTTGCCGGCCCCGCGACGCCTTTGACCGTCCCCGCCCGGCTCACACGACTGGTCGGTCGGACTGGCCATCTCACCTCACCTGGAGGCGAGGAAACCCTTCCCCCCCGGCCAGCCAGGACCCCCGCCGGGGGCCCTTACCCACCAGCCTGCGAAAGCGCACGCTGAGGCGGACAGGTGGCGGGGCCACCGACGAACCCAGGAGGGGCAGTGGGTATGGATGGCAACGGAGAACTGACCTGTGACGCTCTGGCCGACTCGATCAAGGAGAACGAGCCGCGCCTGCGCGCCCTCGCCCTTCGCATGCTCGGTGACCACCACTCCGCCGACGACGCTGTGCAGGAGGCATGCCTGCGGGCACTGCGCTCGATCGGTCGCTTCCGGGGCGATGCCTCGATGGCAACCTGGCTGTACACCATCACGTCCAACGTGTGCATCGACGAGTGGCGCCGGCGACGGCGGCGGCCGGTCCTCGCCGCCGACACGGACGACGCGGGACCCTCGGATGTCGTAGCCGACTTCGCCGACGCATCGGTCTCCCGCTCCGGCCTGACCGATGCGCTCGCCGGCCTGTCCGCGCCGCAACGGGAGGCGTTCGTGCTCGTCGAGGTGTGGGGGTTCGACTACGCCGAAGCCGGCGCCCGCCTGGGCGTCCCGTCCGGCACCGTCGCCTCGCGCCTCCACCGGGCCAAGCAGGCCATCCGCCGGTACATGGACAGCGCGGGGGAGAAACCTCACGGTTGGCTGCCCCTCGGCGAGGCGGCGTAGCGGTCAGGTTGCGGCGTCGGGCCGAACTGACCTTCACGGCCCGAATTACAAGAGTGCGACTGTGGTTCTGTTCCAATCGATGCGCTTCAGGCGCGACAACTTCCGCCGAATTTGTTCTGTACGATTGGCTAGGCCATGAGCGCGACAAATTCATCCGAACCCGGCACGAGGCGGGGCCGCCCTCCCAGGGAAGAGATCTACCACCGGCTCGACACGCAGATCGCCGAACTCTGGCTGCGCATGGGAGGGCTCCCCAACCCGCTCGAGGCCGGTCACATCTGGCGCGACATCTGGTTCGAGGAGGCGCATCACTCGACCGCCATCGAGGGCAACACGCTCGTCCGAGCCCAAGTCGAGACGCTGCTGGCCGAAGGAAGGGTGGTGGGTCAGAAGGAGCTACGCGAGTACCTGGAGGTCACGGGCTACGCAAACGCCGCAGACTGGGTGTACCGACAGGCCATCCAGCCTGGCGCGTGGAGCGACGACGACGGCATCCTCACGATGACCGAGGTTCGGCAGGTTCATCGCACCGCCATGACTCCTGTCTGGGATGTCGCCCCCCATCCGGACGCAACGCCAACGGAGGCCCCGGGGAATTTTCGGGAGCACGAGATCGAGGCTTTCGCCGGCGGGATGGCTCCGCCTTCCTGGGTGCTCGTCTCCGCCGAGACCGCCTCATGGCTGGCTTCAGTCAACGCGCTCGAGGCCAGGGCGCCGGACTTCTGCAAGCGGATCGCCGCCGTTCACGCCCACTTCGAGCGAATCCAACCCTTCCTCGACGGCAACGGACGGACGGGGCGGCTGCTCCTGAACCTGGCCCTCGTCAGGCTCGGCTACCCACCCGCGATCATCTACAAGCGGCAGAGAGCCGAGTACCTGCGGGCACTGCGGCGGGCGGACGGAGGCGAATGCGGGCAACTCGGGGAATTGCTGGCCCGGGCCATCCTGGACAACCTCTACAAGTTCATCGTCCCGGCGGTTGCAGGGCCGGCTCGGCTCGTCCCTTTGGCCGCGCTCGCCACTCCAAAGCTGAGCGCCGCTGCTCTCCGGACGGCTGCGGGGCGCGGGCGCCTACAGGCCACGCGGGGTCCCGATGGGCAGTGGAGGAGTTCAGGGCAATGGGTTCAGGAGTACATCGAAGGGAGATGGCGCCGGCTCGGTGACTGAGCGCTGTCGGCGTCGGGGCCGCGAACCAGGCGGGATCCGCATCCCTGCGGGCGGTCACTCAAGACGTGGAGCGAAGCGCCCGATATCCCAAGTACTCACTGGCGGTATCGAGGGGGGCGCCCTGTCCACTGATTCGACGATCAACAGGCTGGGTCGCGGCCGATTCCTACTGGCCGGGGCGACTCTTCTCGTGGCCACGTTGGCCGCCATCGTGCCCGCCGACGCCGCGACGACCACCACGGCCCCGGCCGGCGCTTGCGGCACCACGGTCCTCAAGGCGAACGGCACGCCGTGGGTGTGCACGCTGGCGGAAAACTTCAATGGCACGTCGCTCAACCGTGCCCTGTGGGTCCCCCAGACGTCGGCCGCCAGCGGGTTCGGCTCCCAGGACGACTGCTACGTCGACGATCCCGACAACATCGCCGTTTCGGGCGGGACGCTCAAGCTTTCCGTGCGCAAGGAGGCGGCGCCGTTCACCTGCACCACGCCGGCCTCGGCCTACAGCACCCGGTACACGGCTGGGATGGTCTCCACGTACACGAAGTGGAGCCAGACCTACGGCCGCTACGAGTTCCGGGCCAAGTTCCCCGCCGCCACCGCCAAGGGACTGCACGGCGCCCTGTGGATGTGGCCGGACAACGCGCTGAAGTACGGCCCCTGGCCGCTGTCGGGCGAGATCGACGTGGCCGAGGTGTACAGCCTCTACAACGACCGGGCCATCCCGTACGTCCACTACTGGCCGGGCACGGCTGCGCAGACCAACAACTACTGCCTGCTGAAGGTCTCCGACTGGCACTCCTACGTGCTGGAGTGGACGACCACCTCGATCAAGATCAGCTTCGACGGCAAGGTGTGCGTGAACGAGCCGATCACGCCGGCGCCGCCCCTCGTGGCCCCGCAGCCCTTCGATCATCCCTTCATGCTGGCCCTGACGCAGGGGCTCGGGGTGTACGGCAACCGACTCGACCCGGCCAAGCCCCCGGTCTTCCCGGCCACGATGCAGGTCGACTACGTCCGCGTCTGGAAGTAGCCCGCTCCCGCTCCGGCGTGTGATGTTCGGGGGGCGGGGGATCGATCCAACAGTCTGACTTGATGTATCGAATACAGTTGATGTAACATCGTCGCTGTGGAGACGCAGCAGGCCGAGCTGACCTCGACGGCGTTCCTGCAGCTCGCAGGGCATCCGCTGCGGTGGCAGCTGCTGGGCGAGCTGGCCCGCAGCGATCGCACGGTGCACGAGCTGACCGGGCTGGTGCAGCAGCCCCAGAACCTCGTCTCCTACCACCTGGGCAAGCTCCGTACCGCCCACATGATCTCGGCGCGGCGCAGCTCGGCCGACCGCCGTGACGCGTATTACACCGTCGACCTCACCCGCGTCGGCGGGCTGCTCGCCGCCACCGGCGCGGCCCTGCACCCCGGGCTCCGGCTCGTCCCGCCCAGCTCGACGAGCGTCCGGCCATTGGACGTGAAGGCGCGGCTGTTGTTCCTGTGCACAGGGAACAGCGCCCGCTCGCAGATGGCCGAAGCCCTGGCGCGGGCCCGCTCCGGTGGACTGGTCGAAGCCCACAGCGCCGGCAGTCACCCCAAGACGCTGCACCCCAACGCCGTGCGGGCAATGCGGGAGGAGCACGGCATCGATCTGGCCGGGCACCACTCGAAGCATATGGGCGTGTTCGCACAGCAGCGGTTCGATCGGGTGATCAGCCTGTGTGACCGGGTGCGCGAGGTCTGCCCCGAGTTCCCCGGCCACCCCGAGACCATCCACTGGAGCATTCCCGACCCCGCCGGCGGCCACCCCGACAGCGCCGACGAGGCGAGCTACCCGGCCTTCCGGGACACGGCTGCCGAGCTCGACGCCCGCATCGGGTTCCTACTTGCCACCCTCACCGCCCCGACAACCCCGTCCCGACGACACGCACCGGAGGAGCCATGACGGAACCTCACGAGATGGTGAACGTCCGCTACATGGTCGACGACGTGGAAACCTCGATCGAGTTCTACGTCAAGCATCTCGGTTTCGAGGTGCGCACGAGTTTCGCCCCTGCATTCGCAGACGTCACTCGCGGCAACCTGCGGCTGTTGCTCAGCGGCCCGGCCAGCTCGGCCGGGCGGCCCATGCCCGACGGCACCACGCCGCGCCCCGGCGGCTGGAACCGCATCCACCTCATCGTCGCCGACATCGCCGCCGAGGTGGCTCGACTCCGCGACGCCGGAGCGAGCTTCCGCAACGACATCGTCACCGGCCCCGGCGGCTCGCAGATCCTGCTCGAAGACCCCTCGGGCAACGTCGTCGAGCTGTTCCAACCCGCCGGCACCTGACGCACCTCGACCAGGCACTGCCATGGGGGCTTCCACTGCCCGGTGCTATCCCGCCAGCCGAGGAGCATTGCGGCGGACCCGCCGGTGGGCCTTCGGCGACTCCGTCGACTGGTCCTGGAGCGCAGGCGCACCAACCGGGGCCACAGATCCGCGCCATACAGGGAACGTCTCGGCAAGGGAACTAGGTCCCGGAGACTAGCCATACGGCCCGAGAAACCGCTCGCCGTCGAAGTGGATCAGGTGGGTCGGTGACTCAGCCACCCAGACCTCGGTCTCCCAGGAGATGTCGCCTACCCATTTCGCCAAGGCCCGCCGATCCAGGAATGCGGTGACGTAGACAAGGCCAGCCGTCGACAGCGCGAACAGAGCCTGAAGATCCTCGTAACGCTTCGGGTTGACGGGGCCGTGGCTGGTTACGGCCTCGACTAGGACCAGCCAGTCGCGCTCGGCATGGTGCACGACGAGGTCTGGCATTTTGCCGTGCCCGCCGATCGTGACGCCGAGAGCAGCGAGCGCCGGCTCGTCGAACACGGCGAACTTCTCGTCCGCATCGCCGACATAGATCACCTTTCCGCCGGGCGTGAACATCGGGCAGAAGTCCTGTACCAGCGCCGCGATGAGCACGTTCTGCCCACCCGGGGAAAGGGTGATCGCCGTTCCGTCCGGCAATACGACGGGTATCCTTCTGAGCCGCCGTTCCTTTGCCCACCGATGCGTCAGCGTTTCGACTTGTAGCCCATAGTTCTTCAGCGCATTCGGCCACTCCGCCGTGTTGTAGGACCGGAACAGCTCGAGGGCGAAGCCAGAGACCTGGTAAACGGTCTTACCGCTGTTCACTGCTCGGTCAGGGTCGTCCGGATTGCGCAAGATCATCCCCGCGGCTTCGAACTGGTGGATCGACTGTCGCCGAACGGTCTCGCGAGTGTTCGGCGCATACCGCCGGCCGAAGTGCTCCGCCATGAAGTTCATCATCGGCGTGATTCCCCGGAGGGGGTTGGTGGCCTCGGACCACGACTTTGCCGGCGTGAGATCAAGAAGGGCGAGCAGCGTCAAGGCTGAACGTTCGTTCTGCTGCGCTGGCGGAAGACCCAACTGGGCGAGAACGTCGATGGCCTCCTGGACCGCCGCCACAGGCTCAGACGTGCGCCAGCTCGGGAACGAAACGATCGACGAGAGCGTCGATCACGACCTGATCGTATTCGACTGCCCGAGCGGCCATTCCGAGAGCCGTGAGCTGATCGACCGACGGGTACCGCAGCGAGCGCAGGTCAGTTGCGTTCACCTGGGTATGCCCGTTGAATTGGCGGAAGAACACGTCGACCGTCGTCGAGTTGAGGTAGGTGGCTATCCCCCAGACCAAGTCAATCGCCATCCCCGCGTTGCGGTGGTGAAAGACGTTGATGTGGTTCTCGATCGCGATGTGATCAGCGTCGAGGTCGTCCGCCTGGAGCACAGTAGCTACGATACGACGACGTTCCTCCTTCGAGGAGAACCGCTTGACGAGCACGTAGTTGCCACGCGGCAGCAGCAGCCGTCGAGTTGCGTCCCTCACGACCAGCGCGTTCGCCTTCTTGGCGTTTGGTGCCGGCCATCGGACCCGGCCGCCGCGGAGGTGTAGGGGATAGAGCAATGGCACGGTGCCCTTATCCGCTGTCATGCGCAGGTGCTCCCGAGCGCGAAAATCGACAACCCGTCCAGTTGAGACGGCCGCGCCGATCCGATCGAGCGTCCCGGCGAGACTGTCAACTTGGCTCGCTGCCCCGCTGGTCGACTCGTCGGCAACGATGTGAATAAAGAGGTTGGGGTCACCTGGCCGGACGACGGCCGAGAACGGGACTTCACGCTCACGGGCCGATCCTCCCCCGCCATCGCTCGACGCGATCACTACCTCGCCCTGGTCGGCACCCTTGATCAGGTGGAAGACGACGTTCTCTTGCAGCACGTCAGCGTCACGGAAGGCCATGTCTCGGGACTCGAGCACATGGATTCTTCGGAGCGCAGCGCTCTCAAGCAGTTCCTGGCGGAACGCTTTGAAGTAGGGCCCGTTGCAAAAGCTCCGGGGCGTGATCCCCACCAACTGACCACCCGGCCGCAGAAGTCGTAGGGCCAGGGAGACGAAGGCCGAATAGAGGTTCGTCGAGCCGATTCCTACCTCGGTCAGCCGCCGCCGCTCCCATGAGGCCGTGCTGAGCTTTCGGTAGGGCGGGTTGAGGACCGCCAAATCAAAAGAGGCCCGGTCCTGGGCGAAAAGGCTTGAACCGAGCTGTTCGGGACCCCACGCGATGAAGTCACGGGCGTGCAGTTCGAATGTCAGCCCAGGACACACCATCTCGCAGTCCTGCAATGTCTCCTCCAGTCGCGGAATCAAGTTCTCGTCGACCTCGACACCGTGGACCTCCAGCTCGACGGGCCACTGCTCGGCCCTGGCGCGCTCCACCACTGCCGCTGTCAGCGAACCCACGCCCGCTCCGGCATCGAGCATCCGAGCCGCTCCCCCGACCGGATCGAACATCCCCGCCAGCAACTCGGCGATCGGCGCTGGAGTGAAGAACTGACCGAGGTGTCCACGTCGACCATCCAGCTCGTCTGACGCTCTTACCCGCCGCGCCTCTGCGCGGGGAACAAGCGAATCGGTTGAGCCCAGAGCCTGCATGGCCATGGCCACCATCTTGCACCGCCCCTACGACACGAGCGGGGAGCGTCGGGCCAATCACCCTCTCCTGACGACCACGCCTCGCATCCGCACGGCCCCGCCCTTGCCTCGCGTGCCTGGCAATCGTCGACCGACGTCAGGTCGACTTCGAAGGTGTCCCCGAGGCGGCCGGCGGTTACATCTGACCGTGGCGAACCGGACCGGCTGGTTCGTATGTGCCGAGGACGATGCCGAGATCGGTCACGGTGAGGTCGACAGGGCGCATCGTCGCCGGGAGGATGCCGTCGTAGAACAAGCGGCGACCGGAGCCGAGCACCAGCGGAAACGTCATGAGGCGGAAGCGGTCGACGAGCTCGTGCTGCAACAGCGTCTGGAGCAGGTTGCTGCTTCCCCATATCTGCAGCTCGTCGCCGGGTTCGTCCTTGAGCGCCTGCACCGCCGCGACGACGTCGCCGGTCACGAGGCGGGCGGTGTCGGGGTGCTCGCCGCGCCATGTGGCATCGGCCTCGCTGAGCGAGTTGGACACCACGTATTTGGGCAGCGAGTTGATCGCCGTGGCGATGGGGTCGGCCGGGTCGGTCTGATCAGGCCAGTAGCTGCGGAAGATGTCGAACGTTCTGCGACCGAACAGGAACGCGCTGGCGTGGCTGTTGAGCTCGGTGACGAACTCGCCGACGGCCGGGTCGGGGAACGGGGCCTGCCAGCCGCCGTGGGTGAAGGCGTCGCTGGGATCTTCCTCAGGTCCGCCGGGGGCCTGCATCACGCCGTCGAGGGTCAGGAACGTCTGGATCGTGAGCTTCATGTCAATGCAGACGCAGCGACGCACGGAATCTGAGCGGCGTCTCACGTCTAAATCGCAAGCTGAGAGTGCGGAAGATGGAGGTGCGAGGGCTACGGCTCAAGGTAGGCGGCGAGGTTGGACAGGGACGAGGAGAGCCCTTCGGCGTGATCCTCGGCCGAGATGCCATCCGGTACGTCCTCGGCGGTGATGCGGACTCCTGTTCCGTCTCTGAGCTCGTCCACTTCCCAGATCATTGTCATGGTGCCGGCGAACGCGGGGTCGTCGGAAACGAAGTCGACTGCTTGGACGACCCGCTCCCCTTCGACGATGTCGACGAAGCGGGCCTCGACGACGTCGGAGCCCGCTGTGGCCTTTCCCCCTGCTGCGGCAGGGTCGTCGTACGTCAAGATCAACCGGTACGAGCCGCCAGGACGGGCGTCGAATCGCTCGAACCGGCCGGTCATACCGCTCGGCGGTAACCACACCAGGAGAGCTTCGGGATCGACGAGGGCGGCGAACACCCGCACGACCGGTGCCCCGATCACACGGGCAGCGGTGTCTGTTCTAGGCACGGCGATAGCTCGCGGTGCGGCGTGACGTCCTTCCAGGCGGCAAGCTCGCTCGGAACGAGTTCATCTGCTGGGACCCACCGTGGACTCGCGCGGCGCTCACAGACTGACGGTACGAGCGTCAGTCCATCGATACAAAACATGTCATCGCCGCCGTAGCGGGCGACCTCCGCAGGAGCCGTGAGAAGCTCCTGCTGCGGTCAGCGTCCGGAGCCGACAGCGCTACGGTCGGCCGAAGCGGTCATGGCGCTCGGCCCTTACCATGTTGGGACGCCTACTTTGCCGGCGGGACCACCTGCTCCGCGAGCACCGTGGCGACGACCCGGGATAGTTCCGGCGGGTTGTGGAACAGCCCGTGGTGGGCGAGGGGGGACTTGAACCCCCACGTCCTTTCGGACACAGGAACCTGAATCCTGCGCGTCTGCCAATTCCGCCACTCGCCCGAGTGGGTCACCCAACGTACCCGATCCCCTTCGGCTGGCTCTCAGGTGTGGTGGGTAAGCTCGCCGGAGATGGGACTGAACCAGTTCGAGCAACGGCTCGAGCGGCTGGTGGAGGGCGTCTTCGCCAAAACCTTCCGCAGCGGGCTGAAGCCCGTCGAGCTGGCCCGACGCCTGACGCGGGAGATGGACCTGCACCGCATCGTCGGTGTGAGTGGTCTGATCGCCCCCAATCACTTCACCATCGCCATCAGCGCCGCCGACCACAAGCAGTTCGAGTCCTACGCCGAGGCCCTCACCCGGGAGCTCAGCGAGGCTGTCAGGGAGCACGCCCGGGAGGAGGGCTACGGCTTCGTCGGCCCCGTCCACGTCGAGCTCGAGTCCGTAGACGACATGGGGATGGGCGAGTTCATGGTGGCCAGCGAGATCGTCGAGGCGCCGGGCGGCGCCGCGGTCGGCAGCCTGTCCCTGCCCGACGGCCGTCGCATCGTGGTCGGCGAGGAGCCGGTCGACATCGGCCGCCTGCCCGAGTGCGACGTCATGCTGGGTGACCCCAACGTCAGCCGCCGCCACGCCGAGGTCCGACGCTCCGGCACCGGGTTCGTGGTGGTCGACCTCGGCTCCACCAACGGCACCAAGGTGAACGGCGCCGGCATCAAGGAGCGCCGGCTGGCCGACGGCGACGAGATCACCGTGGGCGGCACCAAGATCCGCTTCGAGGCGTCGTAGCCCACACCGTGCCCGACAGCCTGCTCACGATCCTCAAGTTCTGCTTCCTGGCCCTTCTCTACCTCTTCTTCTTCCGGGTCCTGCGGGCCGTGTGGGTGGAGGTGAGCGGCAAGGCGCCGACGACCCGCGCCAACGGCCCCAACGCTCCCGTGCCCCACCTCTCGCGGAACCGGGCCACCACCGTGAAGGCGGCGGTGGGCGGCAAGGGCCCCGGCAAGCTGAAGGTGGTCGAGCCGGCCGAGGCCCGGGGCCGCACCTACGACCTCGTCGACGAGCTCACCCTCGGCCGGGCCAGCGGCTGCCACATCACCCTCGACAACGACACTTACGTCTCCCAGCTCCACGCCCGCGTCTTCCGACGAGACGGTCAGCTGTTCGTGGAGGACCTGGGCTCCACCAACGGCACCTACGTCAACCGCACCAAGGTGACCGCCCCGCTCGAGGTGCGCCGCGGCGACCGGCTGCAGGTCGGCAAGACGGTCATGGAGGTCGTGTGAGCGGCATGGAAGTCGTGTGACCGGCATGGAGGTCGTGTGACGACGCTGCAGGGCGGGGCCGCCACCGACGTCGGCCGTGTCCGCCAGATCAACGAGGACCGCTACCTGTGCGACGCCGACGGCGGCCTCTACGCGGTGGCCGACGGCGTCGGTGGGCACCAGGCCGGCGAGGTGGCGGCCCAGACCGCGGTCGAGACCCTCCAGCACACCTTCACCGACCACACCATCGAGGGCCTGAGCTCGGCCGTCCAGCAGGCCAGCGAGGCGGTGTGGCGCCTGGCCCAGACGGCCAGCGAGAAGCGGGGGATGGGCACCACCCTCACCGCCCTGGCCCTTGTCCTCGAGGACGGGGAGGAGCAGCTGGGCCTGGCCAATGTGGGCGACTCCCGGGCCTACCTGCTCCAGCACGGCCAGCTCGAGCAGCTCACCGAGGACCACAGCCTGGTCGAGGAGATGGTGCGCGAGGGCAAGCTGACCCGGGAGGAGGCCGCCGTCCACCCCCAGCGCTCGATCATCACCCGGGCCCTCGGGATGGAGCCGGAGATCGAGGTCGACACCTGGCAGCTGATCCCCTACCGCGGCGACCGCCTGCTCCTGTGCAGCGACGGGCTCACCAACGAGCTGAGCGACGAGCGCATCGCCGCCACCCTGCGCCAGCTGGCCGACCCCACCGACGCCGCCCGCGACCTGGTGCGCCAAGCCAGGGCCGAGGGCGGGGGCGACAACATCACAGTCGTCGTGATCGACGTGGTGGACGACGACGACAGGGCCGGGCGGGCGTCGGCCGCCCTGGCCGAGGACGGCCCGCCGCCCTCTCCCACGCCCGCCGACCCGCCCCTCCGGAGCACCGCGGCGCTGGGGTTCGGCGACGACACCGGGGACGAACCCGCCCGCGTGGGTCGGGGGGCGGTGAGCGTCGCCGCGCCCCCGAGCGACCTGACCACGTCGCTCACGATGCGTCCGCCGCCCCGTTCCCGACGGTTCACATGGCGGACGCTCGCGTTTGTCGTGCTGCTGGCCGCCATCCTCGGGGGGACGGTGCTGGCCATCGGCTGGTACGCCCGGGGTGCCTACTTCGTGAAGTTCGAAGGCGACCAGGTCGCCATCTACAAGGGCCGTCCGGGCGGCATTCTGTGGTTCAACCCGACCCTCGCCGAGCGCAAGACGTCCCCGACGCGGGCCGAGATCCTCCCTGTGAACTACCCCGACCTCGAGCGGGGCAAGGAGGTGGCCTCGAAAGCCGAGGCCGACCGCTACGTCACCCGACTCCGCCAGCAGGCCGAGAGCGCCCGGCCGTCGACGACCACGTCGATCCCGACCTCGACGACCTCCACCGCCGCGACCGTCCCCGGGCCGCCACCCTGAGCGAACCTCTGGGTAGGAGGATGCACTGATGCAACGGGATCCCGTGGTCGCCGTCCGCCGGACGACGGAGCTGGGCCTGCTGGTGATGGCGGCCGTCATCACCGCCGGCGCCTACGTGCTGGCCAGCCTGGGGCGGGCGTCGTCGCTGCCGGCCAACCTCATCCCGTTCCTGCTGATCATCCTCGGATTGCTGATCGCCGCCCACATCGCCGTCCGCATGCTGGCTCCGGGCGCCGACCCGCTCCTCCTGCCCCTGGCCGGGCTGCTCAACGGCATCGGCTACGTCTTCGTCGCCCGCCTCCGCCCCGACCTGGCCGGGTTCCAGGCGCTGTGGACGGTGCTGGGCGTGGCCGCCTTCGTGGCCACCCTGCTCCTCGTGCCCAAGGCCAGGAACCTGGAGCGCTACCGGTACATCCTCGCCTTCGTCGGCATCGGCCTGCTCCTCTTGCCGCTGCTGCCGGTGCTCGGTCAGAACATCAACGGCTCCCGCCTGTGGATCCGCCTGGGCGGGGTCACCTTCCAGCCGGGCGAGCTGGCCAAGATCGTCCTCGTGGTCTTCTTCGCGTCCTACCTGGTCGAGAAGCAGGCCCTGCTGTCGGCCGGGACGCACCAGGTCGTCGGCGTCTGGCTCCCCGAGTTCCGCCACTTCGGCCCGTTGCTGCTGGCATGGAGCTTCTCGCTGGTCATCATGTTCTTCGAACGTGACCTGGGTTCGTCGCTGCTCTTCTTCGCCCTGTTCATCGTCATGCTGTGGGTGGCCACCAACCGGTGGATCTACCTGGCCATCGGCGGGGTGATGTTCACCGCCGGCTCCCTGCTGGCGTGGCAGATGTTCGCCCACGTGCAGACCAGGGTGGAGGTCTGGCTCGACCCCTGGGAGGTCGCCTCCACGGGCGGGTACCAGCTGCTGCAGGCGGCCTTCGCCTTCGCCGCCGGCGGGCTCACCGGCACCAACCTGGCCCAGGGCAGCCCCCAGCGCATCCCGGCGGTGGCCACCGACTTCACCTTCGCCGCCATCGGCGAGGAGCTGGGCCTCATCGGCACCACTGCGATCCTCGTCGCCTTCCTGCTCATGGTGGGTGCGGGGCTGCGCATCGCCATGCGGACGGAGCCTCCCTTCGAGAAGCTCCTGGCCACCGGCCTGACCGCCAGCCTCGGCTTCCAGAGCTTCATCATCCTGGCGGGGGTCACCCGGCTGGTCCCCCTCACCGGCATCACCCTGCCGTTCGTGTCCTACGGCGGCTCGTCGCTGATCTCCAACTACATCCTGCTGGCCCTGCTGCTGCGGGTCTCCGACGACCAGGCGTCGCGGTCGACCCAGGCGGCCGTAGCCCAGGACTCGACCCGGATCGGCCAGCGGTGAACTCCCAGATCCGGGTCCTCGGGATCGTCATGATCGTGCTGTTCTCGGCCCTGTTCGTGCAGGTCAACAACCTGCAGATCTTCAGCGCCAACCGGCTCAACACCCACCCCGCCAACACGCGGGCCGTCGTCCGTGACTTCAACCAGCCGCGGGGCTCCATCCAGACGTCCGACGGCGTGGTCATCGCCGAGTCGGTCCCGACCCCGGGCGACCAGTTCGAGCGGCTTCGGCAGTACCCCCAGCCCGAGCTGTTCGCCCACCTGACCGGCTACTTCTCCTTCACCTACGGCACCGAGGGCGTCGAGCGCACCTACAACGAGGTCCTCACCGGCCGGTCCAAGAAGGTGACCCTGGACAACATCGGCGACCTGCTGCTGGAGACGGACAGCACGGCCAACGTGACGCTCACAGTCTCGAGCGAGGTGCAGCAGGTGGCCACCGACGGTCTGGCCGGGCGGAAGGGTGCGGTGGTGGCCATCGACCCCAGGAATGGGGCCATCCTGGCCGCCGCCGACTCCCCCTCCTACGACCCCAACCCGCTGTCGGCCCACGACCAAAAGACGGTGCGCACGGCCTGGGACAGCCTCAACGCCGACTCCGACAAGCCACTGCTCCCCCGTTTCTACCGCGAGCGGTACTTCCCCGGCTCGAGCTTCAAGGTGGTGACGGCCGCCACCGGCCTGGCCACCGGCGAGGCCACCCTCACCCAGCCCGCCTACCCCCAGCTGTCGCAGCTTGACCTGCCCGGGTCGGGCCAGCCGCTGCGAAACTTCGGCGGCGGCACCTGCGGTGGGACCCTGCCCCAGATCATGCGGGTGTCGTGCAACACGGCCTTCGCCCAGTTGGGCCTCGACATCGGTGGGCCCAAGATGAGCGCCGGCGCCGACGGCTTCGGCTTCAACAAGACCCCGCCCATCGACCTGCCGTCGGCCGCACAATCGCTGTTCCCCGACGCCAGCGCCTTCGTCAGGGACCAGCCGGCGCTGGCCAAGTCGGCCATCGGCCAGCAGGACGTCGCCGCCACGCCCATGCAGATGGCCCTGGTGGCCTCGGCCATCGCCAACGGCGGGGTGATCATGACGCCCCACGTCATGAAGGAGGTCACCGACAGCAAGGCCGAGGTGATCGACACCTACAGCCCCAAGCCCTGGCTCACCGCAGTGACGGCCAGGGTGGCCGAGGAGACCAAGTCCATGATGGTGGGCGTCGTCGAGTCGGGCTCGGGCACCCGCGCCCAGATCGACGGCGTGACCGTGGCCGGCAAGACCGGGACGGCCCAGACGGGCCTGGACAGCTCGCACGTGTGGTTCGTGGCCTTCGCGCCGGCCGAGGCGCCCACGGTGGCGGTGGCAGTGATGCTGGAGAACCAGTCGAGCGACTCCGAGACCACCGGCGGCGCCCTGGCCGCGCCGATCGCCCGCTCCGTCATTCAGGCGGTTCTCGGCGGCCTGTAGCAGCCGCGCGGCCCCCGGGGGGCCCGGAGGTCCGCTCTGCACCCCGAGGTCCGCTGCACCCCGAAGTCCGCTCTGCACCCCCAAGTCACGGTCTCCTAGGCTGCGACCGTGGCCTCCCAGGTTTTCACCGGCCGCTACCAGATGGTTCGTCAGGTGGCGCGCGGCGGCATGGCGGAGGTGTTCCTCGCCCGCGACCTGCTTCTGGACCGGCCGGTCGCCCTGAAAGTCCTGTTTCCCGAGTTCTCGCTCGACCGGTCCTTCGTCGAGCGCTTCCGCCGGGAGGCACGGGCGGCGGCCAACCTGAACCACCCCGGCATCGTGTCGATCTACGACTGGGGCGAGGACGACGGCACGTACTTCATCGTCATGGAGTACGTCGACGGCAAGACCCTCCGGGAGGTCATCCGGTCGGAGGGACCGCTGCTGGCCCACCGCGCCGCCGAGATCGGGGCCGACATCGCCGGCGCCCTCCAGTTCGCCCACGACCACGGCGTGGTCCACCGCGACGTCAAGCCCGGCAACGTGATGATCACCGGCCAGCAGGTCAAGGTCACCGACTTCGGCATAGCCCGGGCCGGCGATCCTGGCGCCGAGGCTCTCACCCAGACCGGGGCGGTCATGGGCACGGCCACCTACTTCTCGCCCGAGCAGGCCCAGGGCCACGACGTCGACGCGCGCACCGACGTCTACTCGCTCGGCGTCGTCCTCTACGAGATGGTCACCGGCCGGGCGCCGTTCAAGGGTGACAACCCCGTCGCCATCGCCTACCAGCACGTCCGGGAGCGGCCCCTCCCGCCGAGCGATCTCAACGCCGACGTTCCCCAGATATTCGACTCCATCATCCTCAAGGCGATGGCCAAGAACCCCCAGAACCGCTATCCCTCGGCCGAGGCCCTCCGCCAGGACCTCCTGCGCTACAGCCGGGGGGAGCAGGTCGCGGCCGAGCCGCTCATGTCGGCGCCCGACTTCCCGGCGGCCGACGTCACCGGCGTCATGGCCAGGACGCCCGACGTCGGCGTGGACGGCACCCGGATCGTCACTGGCGGCGGCCAGCCGCCCGCCGACTACGAGAGCCGGCCGCGCCAGCGCACGGGCATCTACATCGGGATCCTCGTCGTCCTGCTGCTGATCCTGGGCGGACTGCTGTTCCTCCTCAGCCGCGAGCTCGGGGTCGGCGGCACCTCCGAGGTCACCGTGCCCCAGGTCATCGGCAAGAACCAGGAGGATGCGATCTCGGAGCTGCGCGACATCGGGCTGAAGGTCGTCAAGAAGGAGGTGGCGGACGAGTCGAACGCGGCGGGCAAGGTCACCGACCAGGATCCCAAGGCCGGGGCCAAGATCGACGAGGGCTCCGAGATCACCATCACGGTGAGCCAGGGCGCACCCTCGGCGACGGTGCCCGACGTGAAGGGCAAGAACATCGACGCCGCCACCGACCTGCTGGAATCGGCCGGCTTCCAGGTCAAGACCACCCGCCGAAACGACCCCTCGGTCAAGCCGGACGAAGTCATCGAGCAGTCCCCCGGGGCTGGACCGGCCAAGCGTGGCGACGTCGTGACCCTCGTGGTGTCCAACGGCCCGGAGCAGATCAGGGTGCCCGAGGTGGCCAACCTGCCCGAGGGGGACGCCGCCAACGCCCTGGGTCAGGCCGGGTTCAGGACGGCGTCGCGCCCCGAGAGCAGCCAGACCGTCCCGGCCGGCCGGGTCATCGACACCGAACCGCCCGCCCGCACCCCCCTCAACCGGGGGGACACCGTCACCCTGATCGTGTCCACCGGCTCCCCGGCGACCACGGTGACGACCCCGCCGACGTCGGCTCCGTTCTTCACCATCTTCCCGACCACCACCACGCCTCCGGCCACCACCACCACCACGACGCCGTAACCCGGCGAGGCGTCAGGCGTCAGGCGCGGGCCAGGAAGTTCGCCATCAGCTGCTTGCCGGCGGAGGTGAGGATGGACTCGGGGTGGAACTGCACGCCCTCGACGTCGAGCTCCCGGTGCCGGATGGCCATGACCACGCCGTCGGAGGTCTCGGCGGTGACCTCCAGCACGTCGGGCATCGTCTCCCGCTCGACGACCAGCGAGTGGTAGCGGGTGGCCTCGAACGGCTGGGGCAGTCCGACCAGCACGCCCTGGCCGTGGTGGTGGACGAGCGACGTCTTGCCGTGGACGACCGACGGCGCCCGCACGACCTGGCCGCCGAAGACCTGGCCGATGCACTGGTGGCCGAGGCACACACCCAGGATCGGGGTCACCCCCGCGAACTGCTCGATCACCGAGTTGCTCACCCCGGCGTCATCGGGTCGGCCCGGGCCCGGGGACACGAGGATCGCGTCGGGGGCGAGGTCGGTGACGGCCTGGACGGAGAGGTCGTCGTGGCGGTGCACGACCGGTTCGGCGCCCAGCTCCCCCAGGTACTGGACGAGGTTGTAGACGAAGGAGTCGTAGTTGTCGATCACCAGCACCCGCGGGCCCATGGACGCCACGCTAGGCGGGCCGGCTGGGTGCTCTTCGCCTATTCTGCGGGGCGATGGCCAAGAAGAAGACCCAGGGCGGGCGGGTCACCCCCAAGCAGAACAAGCGGTACACGCCGCCGGTGCCGCGGTCGGAGAAGGTCAGCCCCCTCTGGGTGCCGATCATCATGTTCGGGTCGCTGGGCCTGGGGATGGTCGTGATCCTCGCCAACTACGTCGACGTGCTGCCGGGTGACGGTCCCAGCAACATGTACCTGCTGGCGGGGCTGGTGCTGATCACCGTCGGGTTCATCACCGCCACCAAGTTTCACTAGCCCTCCCGCCGGGTAGGTACGTAAGTTCGGGCTCGCGAATCCCACCGTGGTAATTACCCCCAGGTAAGCCCCAGTCTGGGGATAGCGAATCCCAGCGGCGTAATTACCCCCAGGTAAGCCCCAGTCTGGGGATACCGGTGACGCCTACTCGAACAGCGGGGGGACGAGCTCCATGTCCTCCTGGCAGTGGCGGGGGGCGGCCGGGAGCTCCTCGCTGGCCACCACCATCTTCACCTCGGCCAGGCAGATGTTGCACCGGTAGCGCAGGTTGACCGATCGCAGGATGCCGTCGTCGGGGGTCGGGTTGGCCCTGGCCATCCCGCCCAGGATGAACATGCCGATGCGCATGATGGCCACGAACACGATGATGGCCAGCACCAGCTTGAACAGGAAGATCACGACAGGTTCTCGGTCACGTCAGGTTTTCGATCTCATCAGGTTTCGGTCACGACAGGTTTTCCAGGATCAGGGCGTTGGCCATCCCCCCGCCCTCACACATGGTCTGCAGCCCGTAGCGGCCGCCGCTGCGCTCCAGCTCGTTGACCAGGGTGGCGGTGAGCCTGGCCCCACTTGCGCCGAGCGGGTGGCCCAGGGCGATGGCACCCCCGTTGACGTTGACCCTGTCCATGTCGGGATGGTGGTAGCGGGCCCACGCCAGCACCACCGAGGCGAAGGCCTCGTTGACCTCGAACCTGTCGACGTCGTCGAGGGTGAGCCCGGCCCGGAGCAGGACCTGCTCGGTGGCCGGGATGGGGCCGGTGAGCATCATCACCGGGTCGACACCGGTGACCGCGAAGGCGACGATCCGGGCCCGGGGCACGAGCCCGAGGGCGGCGGCCCGCTCCTCCGACGTCACCAGCACCGCCGCCGCGCCGTCGGTGATCTGGGAGGAGTTGCCGGCGGTGATGCGCCCGGCGACGGGTTGGAACACCGGCTTGAGCCCGCCGAGCGCGTCCAGGCTGGTGTCGCGCCGGACGCCGTCGTCGACCCGGAACTCGTACTTGGCGGTGGGTGTCTCGACGGTGATCGGGACGATCTCGGCGTCGAAGCGGCCGGCGTCGATGGCCGCCGCCGCCCGCCGATGGCTCGACAGGCTGTAGGCGTCGAGCTCGTCGCGCGACAGGGCCCACGCCTCGGCCACCCGCTCGGCGGCGACCCCCTGGGGCACCAGGCCGCCGGCGGCCTGGTACCGCTGGGTCATCCGGGGGCCGAACGGCTGGCCGGGCCCATTGAGGATCGCCGAGCCCATGGGCACCCTGCTCATCGACTCCACGCCTCCGGCCACGACCACGTCGTAGGCGCCGGCCATGATGCCCTGGGCGGCGAAGTGCAGGGCCTGCTGCGAGGAGCCGCACTGCCGGTCGACGGTGGTGCCCGGCACGGTCTCGGGGAAGCCCGCAGCCAGGACCGCGTTGCGGGCCACGTTGAGGGCCTGCTCGCCGGTCTGGCTGACGCAGCCGAGGATCACGTCGTCGACGAGCGCCGGGTCGAAGTCGTTGCGCTCGACCAGGGCCCTGAGCACCTCGGCGGCCAGGTCGACCGGGTGGTGGTCGCGCAGCCGCCCGTTGCGCCGGGCCATCGGCGTGCGGACGGCGTCGACGATGACGGCGGACGGGACGGCGGGACGCAGCATCGTGGGGCCCATTCTGCCGCCCCCCGGCGGCAACCTCCGC
Organism: uncultured Acidimicrobiia bacterium; assembly: GCA_963825765.1. Lineage (GTDB taxonomy): Bacteria > Actinomycetota > Acidimicrobiia > Acidimicrobiales > AC-14 > CAWGUU01. The sequence continues at coordinate 105,771 of CAWGUU010000007.1, read as the reverse complement.
CTGGCGACGCCGGCAAGACATGCCAGTCCTCCGGGGGCAACATACGCTGGCCCATGCCGTGGAACGGGCTGCTCGACGTGGTGGTCTTCGCCGTCGGGTTTTTCCTGGTGGCGGCCACCCTCGGCTCGGCCATCCGCACCGTCGTCCTGCCCCGGGCCGTTCCCGCCAAGCTGGCCAGCCTCGTCTTCATCACGGTGCGCCGGCTGTTCGACCTGCGGCTGCGGCGGGTCGAGAGCTACGAACGGCGGGACCGGCTGATGGCACCGTACGCGCCGCTGAGCCTGTTCACGCTGGCCTTCGTGTGGATGACCATCGTCCTGGCCGGCTACTCGGCCATGTTCTGGGCCCTGCGGGAGGGCTCGTACCGGGAGGACTTCAGGTCCAGCGGCTCCGCCTTGTTCACCCTCGGCTTCGAGCAGCCCGACACCCTGCCGACCACCGTGCTGGCCTTCACCGAGGCGGCCATCGGCCTCACCCTGCTGGCCCTCCTCGTCACCTACCTCCCCAGCCTGTACTCGTCCTTCGCCCGCCGGGAGGTGGAGGTGGCGCTGATGGAGGTGCGGGCGGGGGCACCGCCGACCGGGGTGGCCATGCTCGAGCGGTACGCCCGGATCAACTGGATCGGCGGGCTCCCGTCGATCTGGGAGCGCTGGGAACGGTGGTTCGTCGAGGTGGAGGAGAGCCACACGTCGTTCCCGGCGCTCGTCTTCTTCCGCTCGCCGCAGCCCGACCAGTCGTGGATCACGGCTGCCGGCGCCGTCCTCGACGCCGCCGCCCTGGTGTCGTCCACGCTCGAGGACCACGACCCCGACGCCAACCTGTGCATCAGGGCCGGCTACGTCTGCCTGCGCCGGATCGCCACGTTCTTCGGCATCCCGTACGACGCCGAGCCGGCGCACGACGACCCGATCTCCATCGCCCGCGACGAGTTCGACGCCGCCTACGACCGGTTGGCGGCCGCGGGTCTCCGCCTGAAGCCCGACCGCGACCAGGCCTGGCGGGACTTCGCCGGGTGGCGGGTGAACTACGACGGCGTGCTGCTGGCCCTGGCCGGCCTGGTCATGGCTCCGTACGCGCCCTGGTCGTCGGACCGCTCCCGCACCCGCTTCAGAGTCCGGGTGATCCGGGGCCGTCCGACCTAGCATCCGACCATCCGCAAGGATGCCGACCGGGAGGCCAGCTTCTCCGGCGACGAGATCCGATCGTCTCGGAATGCCCTGTTCGGCACGCTGGTGAGCGTCGAGATGGCCGTGCGGCCCGACCTGGACACGCTCCTCCTCGTGCTGGTGGTGCCCACCGTGAACCTCGACGAGAGCGGGACGGCCAAGATCCGCACCTTCGCCGTCCTCACCACCCACCGCACCAGCATCGGCGGCCCCGACCTGGTCAACGGGCAGTTGCAGACGTACAAGACGGTCGGACTCCGCGGCGTCGCCAGCCAGGCCGACTTCCTGCGCTGAGTGGGCGGGCCGCGGGGCCGTCGTCGAGCAGCCGATCGAGCCGGCCCGACGGGTCCACGAGGACGGGGCTGACCTCGACGATGGACGGGTGACGGGGCGGTTCGCTGAACCCGAATCGTGTCGGTGGCCACACCGGCCGGAGTGGGCCGAGGTCGACGCCGGCGACGGCGGCCCGGGCCCGGGCCACCCGCCGGTGGGACGACGCCTGATACCACTCGTGCACGCCGGTGGCCGTCGTGCCGTACGCCTCGACGCCGAGCAGCCGCCGGGCCACCGGCGCCTCGACGTACCTGGTGACCCACGGCGGGCGGCAGAACGGGATCGGCCACCGGCGACCTCCCTCCAGGTGAACCTCGAGGCCCAGCTCGGGGGCGTGGAGCGCGACATGACGGCCGTCGGGGCGGACCTGGACCTGGAGCGGGCTCACGATGACGTCGTCGAACCGGTAGACCGCAGCCACGAAGTCGGCCACCTGCCGGGTGGGCGCGACGAGGCGTCGCTCGCCGGCCGGGGTGGCCCACATGAGGTCGTCCATGGCGCCGAGCGGCGAGCTGAGCCAGTGGCCGACGACGAAACGGTCGCCCGACCCGAACCCGGCGCTGGCGATGAGCCCGGCGAGACGCCATCGGCCGACGCCATAGGTCCGAGGCCAGCGGCTGGCGGCATTGCTCACGTCGCCCTTCGTACTCGCTCACGAGGGGGTTGACGGCTCTCCGAGTCGGTACCAGGCTTTGTGGGCGCGATCGTTGGCTGGCACCGAGATGGAGGTGGAGGTCATGGCGAACGGCTCAGGGCTCACCGTGGACGGCGGACCGTCGGACGAGGTCGTCGAAAGCTCGGCTGCATCGAACGGCGACGAGCGCCGCCCGGTGGTCGTCGCCGAGGGCTCCGTCGGCGGGGTGGGAGTATCGCCCTCGCACCTCGGTGGACGCGGGCCGTCCGCAGCCGTGGACGAACCGGAGCGAGAGCGTCCGTCGGAGGTCATCGTGGAGGTGGCGCCCGAAGTGGTGACGGAGGTGGCGCCGGACCGTCCCGACAAGTACCCGTCGGAGGTCATCGTGGAGGTGGCGCCCGAAGTGGTGACGGAGGTGGCGCCGGACCGGCCCGAGCGCCGACCGATCGTCGAGGTGGCACCCGAGGTCATCACCGAGGTGGCGCCGGACCGGCCCGAGCGCCGACCGATCGTCGAGGTGGCACCCGAGGTCATCACCGAGGTGGCGCCGGACCGGCCCGAGCGCCGACCGATCGTCGAGGTGGCACCCGAGGTCATCACCGAGGTGGCCCCGGACCGGCCCGAGCGCCGACCGATCGTCGAGGTGGCACCCGAGGTCATCACCGAGGTGGCGCCGGACCGGCCCGAGCGCCGACCGATCGTCGAGGTGGCACCCGAGGTCATCACCGAGGTGGCCCCCGACCGGCCCGAGCGCCGACCGATCGTCGAGGTGGCACCTGAGGTCATCACCGAGGTGGCGCCGGACCGTCCCGACAAGTACCCGTCGGAGGTCATCGTGGAGGTCGCGCCCGAGGTCATCACCGAGGTGGCCCCCGACCGGCCCGAGCGCAAGCCGATCGTCGAGGTGGCACCCGAGGTCATCGTCGAGGTCGCTCCCGAGGTCTCGCCCGAGTCACGATCGGCTGCGGAACGGGAGCGGCCCGAGGTGATCGTGGAGGTGGCACCGGAAGTCTCCCCGGACCGCCGGCCCCGGCCCGAGGTCGTGGTCGAGGTCGCCCCTGAGCGCGAGCCCGAACCCGAGCCCGAGCGACCCGGCCCGGAGGTCATCGTCGAGGTGGCGCCGGAGGTGGCGCCGAGCGAGAGAAGCGGCGAGGTGGTGGCCGAGGTCGCGCCCACGGCGTCGCGTCGGAGCTAGGCGCCGACGGGCTCGCCCCATGACCGCCTCCCCCGGCTCGCTCGCCGTCGAGTCGGACGAGCGCACCCGCCTGCTGCAGCTGCTCATGCAGGACGGCATCCTCCACGCCTCGGAGGACCAGCCCGTCCTCTCCGGCGACGGCACGCCGGCGCGGTGGATGCTCGACTCACTGTGCGTCAGCCTGGGCTCGCAGGGCGCCCACCTGGCCGGGGGCTGCCTCCTCCGCCTCCTCGAGGACTTCGAAGGCTGCCAACTGGCGACCTACGGCCTCACCGGCGTCCCGCTGCTCCAGGCGTGCGTCCTCCGCGGTGAAGGCCGGTACCGCGGCCTCCTCGTCCGCAAGGAGCGCAAGCCGCACGGCTCACTCAAGCTGATCGAGGGCAAGTTCGACCCGGCCGAGCCGGTCGTGATCGTCGACGACTCGGTCAGCTCCGGGCGGGCCATGCTCGCCTGCGCCGACCAGCTCGAAGCGGCCGGGTTCCAGGTCGAGGGCGGGATCTGCCTGGTCCGGTTCGACTACGAGCGCGGCATCTCCCGCATGATCGAGCGCGGGTACCGGATGGCCAGCGTGTTCGACATCCGCGAGGACTTCATGCGCCACATGGACGGAGAGGCGCCCGTCCCGACCAACCCGACCAAGGCCTTTCCCGCCCTGCCGCCGTCCCCGCGCGTCGCACCGGACGGTCTGCACCCCGCCGACCTGGCCCGCCAGGCGATCGCCGAGTTCCTACGCACCGGACTGGCACTCCAGCCACCCCGCAGGCTCGACCGGGACTACGACACCGCCGGGGGGTGCTGGGTCAGTGTGCGCCGGAAGGCCGACGTCTACGACCGCCTGGCCCGGAGCGGGTTCTGGCACTTCCCCGGCGAGCCAGGGAGCAGCACGCCCGCGGGCGACGTCGTCCTCGCCGCCGTCGCCAACGCCCGGGACTTCGGCCTCCCCCGCGAGCAGGCCCTCGCTGCGCTCGACGAGTCAGCTTTGGCGGTCACCTTCTTCTCGGCCCTGGAGGAGTGCACGGTCGGCGAGCTCGACAACGACAGGTACGGGATCGTCGTCCGGAGCCGCGAGCGGCCGGGGCGCATGGGCGGCGGGCTGCCCCGCATGCCCGGCATCGTCGACGAGTGGCAGCAGTTCGCCCACGCCCACCGCAACGCGCGCGTGCTGCCCCACGAGCCGTACCGGCTGTACCGCCACGGCGTCGAGAAGGTGGTCGAGCCGGGCGCGTCGTGGCAGCCCACCGGCATCCCGCTCGCGGCACCGGCGGACGACGGACCCGACGGCGGCTGCCTCGCCCGGCATGCCCACGCATCAGTGCTCCACGCCCTCGGTCGGGGGCCGGAGCCGGCGACCACGGCGGAGGAGTCCGCCGCGTGGCGTCTGCCGTCCGGCGCCCTCGCCTTCGTCACCGTCTACGCCGGCGGCCGGATCGCCGGCTGCACCGGTGGCCCGCTCGAAGAGCCGGCCGCGGCGGTGGCCGAGTACGCGACGGCGGCCATCCGGGACGCTCGGTTCGAACCGCCGGCGGACGACGACCCGATCGCCACCAGCGTCGCGGTGCTCCACAACCGGCTGGTGATGGGCCGGGCCGATCCCGACTGGGTCGTGCGCCCCACCAAGTTCGGCCGGCAGGCCCTCGAGGTGCGCCAGGGTGACCGCCACGGGCTGCTCCTGCCGTCGGTGGCGGTCACCGCCAACCTCACGCCGAGGGGCTACGTCGACGAGGTCATCGACAAGGCGGGCATCACCCGCCCCCCGTACCACTGGACCCGCTACGACTGCGATGCATGGCTGGCCGACGGCGGCGGGGCCCGGCGCCTCCGGCACGGCCTTCCCGAGGGGCAACCGGCGGCGACGGCGGCCGAGGAGGCCGAGCGCCTCCGGCCGCTGCTCGTCGACTACTCCCGGCGCCACCACGTGCGGCCGGGCGACGGGCCGACGACGGGGCGGTACGAGGTCTTCGCCGACCGGCTGCGATCCGGCCTGGCCACCGCCCGACTGGCCTACGGCGCGTGGGTGAGGGCACGGGCGGGCCTGACCGCGGAGGCCGAGGACGACATCCGGCGCCTGGAGGAGTCCCGCGACGCCTCGGACGGTTGGATCCGGCTCGGCTCCGACCCGCCCTCCATCTCGGAGCTGGCCTTCCTGCTCCTGACGCAAGCCGAGCTCGGCCGTCCCGACCCGTCGGTGGCCAGACATCTGTGGGCCCAGGTCGACGTCCACGGGCGATTCGCAACCCATGCCGACCCGGCCGCGGACGTCGACGCCTGGCAGGACTACGCCCCCGGCCAGGCCCTCCTCGCCCTGGCCAGCGTCCCCCCGGCAGAGACCGACACCGCCGCCCTCCACCGGGCGCTGCGCTTCTACCGGATGCGGTTCCGCCAGCACCGCCACTGGGGCTCCGTCGCCTGGCTCACCCAGGCCTACGCGGCGTGGGGCGAGACCGCCTTCGCCTACGAGATCGCCGACTGGGCGCTCCAGTTCCAGTCGGCCAAGAGCGGCGCCTTCCTCAACGACCACCAGGCCGACTCGCCCGGCGCCACCACCGCCCTCTACCTCGAGGGGCTGGCGGCGGTCTGGCGGGCGGCCGTCCGGGAGGGCGCCGACGAACGCGCCCAGCGGTACCGGGACGCCTGCGATCAGGCTCTCATGTTCCTCGACCAGCTCGTCTACCAGGACCGGGACGCCCCGGTGCTGCCCAACCCGACATGGGCCATCGGCGGCGTCCGCACCTCGCTCACTGCCAGCGACGTCCGCATCGACTACGTCCACCACGCCCTGGCCGCCGTGCTCACCCTGCAATGACCGCCCAGAAACCCGTCGCCCTGGTCAGCATGCCGACGCTCGGCTCCCACGTGCCGTCGTTCCAGCTGGCACTCCTGACGCCGACCCTGCGCCGGGCCGGGATCGACGTCGAGCCCATGTCGCTGTTCATGGAGTTCGGCCGCCGGATCGGCTGGCGGCTCAACGACACGCTGGCCACGGTCTACCCGTGCATGGCCGGCGAGTGGATCTGGGCCAGGACCGCGTTCGGGCCCGATTTCGACGGCGACGACGACCGCTACCTCGACCATTTCCGCCTCTCGCTCCAGGCCATCTGCCACGACGGCGGCTGCACCCTCGACGACCTGGTGCGGGTGCGCGACGTCGCCGCCCCGGCATTCGTCGAGTGGGCCCTCGACAGCATCGACTGGTCGGCGTACGACCTGGTGGGGTTCACCGTGGTGTTCCAGCAGATGGTGGCGTCGCTGGCGCTGGCCAAGGCCATAAAGCGCCGGCACCCCGGGCTGCCGATCATCTTCGGCGGGGCGACGTTCGAGGACGACATCGCCTTGGAGATCATGGCCCGCAACCCCGAGGTCGATTACGTCCACTGCGGCGACGCCGACCTCACCCTGCCCGACATCGTCGCCCGCATCCGGTCCGGCCGGTCGATGGAAGGCGTCCGCGGCATCGCCCGGCGCCACGCAGACGGCCGGGTCGTCTACGAAGGTCGGGCCCCGAACCTCGAGGACCTCGACCTCACCCCCGTCCCCGACTTCGACGAGTACTACGCCCGCCGACGGTCGACCGGCTACGACCCCGGCGGTCCGATCGTGATGCTCCCGTTCGAGGCGGCCCGGGGCTGCTGGTACGGGATGAAGAACCACTGCACGTTCTGCGGCCTCAACCGGTCGGGCATGGAGTTCCGCCGCAAGAGCCCCGATCAGGTGCTCGCCATGCTCCAGCACCTGGCCAACCGGTACGGCACCCTTCACTTCAACGCCATCGACAACATCCTGGCGCCGGCGTACATGAGCCGCCTGTTCGGGCGACTGGCCGAGGACCACACCGACCTGCGCATCCACTACGAGATCCGCCCCAACCTGACCCGGAAGCAGCTCGGCGACATGCGGCGGGGCGGGCTGACGTCGGTGCAGCCGGGGATCGAGAGCTTCAGCAGCCACGTGCTCGCCCTCATGCGCAAGGGGACGACCGGCATGAGGAACGTCGAGCTGCTGAAGTGGACGACCTACTTCGGGATCCGCAACTCTTACAACATCCTCTACGGCTTCCCCGGCGAGACGGCGGAGGACTACAGCGGCCAAGCGGACGTCATCCGCAGGATCCCGCACCTGCAGCCGCCCTATGCCATCTGCCAGGCCCGTCCCGACCGGGGATCGCCGATGTTCGAGGACCCGGAGACGCACTCCATCACCATGCTGCGGCCTTCGGCCTGCTATCGCCACATCTACCCGCCGGAATACGACCTGCGACGGGTGTCGTACTACTTCGAGCACGAGGTCGGCGACATCCTGGCGCCCTCCGGCTACGACGAGTGCATCAAGCTGGTGGAGGAGTGGACCCGTCGATGGCAGAGCACCCACCGTCCGTCGCTGCGCTACGTCAAGACGTGGCGCTCGATCAGCATCCACGACGAGCGCAACGGCGAGCACCGCGGCTACCGCTACGACGGCGACCGGGCCGCCCTGTACGAGCTGTGCGCCGAGTCCAAGTCGAGGGAGGAGATCGGGGCCGCGTTCGCGGACGACGGCGGCTGGGTGGACGCCGCCCTCGCCGAGCTCGTCGGCCGGGACCTCATGCTCCACCTCGACGGTCGCTACCTGTCGCTGGCCCTGCCGGACAACCGCTACTACTGAGACCCGCTCAGCCGCTGAGCTCCTCGGTGAGGGACAGCCACCGGTCCTCGGCTTCGGCCAGGGCGACCTCGGCCTCGGCCAGGGCGTGGGCGGTGGCGGCGAGGGCGGCGTGGTCGGCGGCCACCACCGCCAACTCGGCCTCCAGCCGGGCCCGCCGCTCGGCGGTCTCGGCCATGTCCCTCTCGGCCAGCATGACCAGCCGCCGTAGGGTGCTCGGCGACCGCGGCTTGGCCGGGGGCCGCGGCGGCGGGGCCGGGGCCCGCTTTGAGGAGGCTGCGGAGCCCGCCCTCGAGCCCGACGGCTGTCCTGGCCGAGCGGCTGCCCGGCGACGGGCGGCCTCGTACTCGGCATACCCGCCGGGCGGCAGACGGGCGTGGCCGTCGCCGGCCAGCACGACGACGTCCTCGACGGTGCGCTCCAGCAGCGCCCGGTCGTGGCTCACGACGACCAACGACCCGGGCCAGCCCTCCAGGTAGTCCTCCAGGGCCCGGAGCGTGTCGAGGTCGAGGTCGTTGGTGGGCTCGTCCAGGAGCAGGACGTTGGGCAGCTCGGCGAGCACGAGGAGGAGCTGCAGGCGGCGACGCTCCCCGCCGGAGAGCGTGCCGATCGGCGCCCACTGGGCATCGGTGTCGAACAGAAACCGCTCCATCAGCCGGTTCTGCTCCCACGTGGGCTGTCCTGCCCTGCCGGCGACGGCGTCGCGCACCCGCTTGGCCAGGTCGAGGTCGCCGCCGACCTGGTCGTAGTAGCCGAGCCGGACGGTCGGCGCGGTGTCCACTCGGCCCTCGACGGGCACCCGGCGGCCGGCCGCGACGTCCAGCAGGGTCGACTTCCCCGACCCGTTGGGCCCCACCACGCCCAACCGGCCGCCCGGCTCCAGCTCCAGGTCGAGGCCACGGAACAACCACCCGTCGCTGTCACCGTCGTCGCCGTCGATCGGGAACCGGTGGCCGACAGCGTGGAGGTCGACGACCTTGTCGCCCAGCCGTGGGGTCGTCCCGCCGCGGTCGGCGGCGGCCAGCTGCACGTTCGAGTCGACCGGCGGCGCCCGGCCCTCCACGATGGCGGTCGCCGAGGCGATCCGGGCCTTGGGCTTGCGGGTCCGGGCCGGTGCCCCCCGCCGCAGCCACGCCAGCTCGGACCGGGCCAGGTTGCGCCGGACCGCCTCGGCCGTCGCCTCCTTCTCCGCCCGTTCGCTGCGGGCCTCGAGGTAGCTGGCGTAGCCGCCGTCGTGGACGTGGCCCTTGCCGCGGTCGAGCTCCAGGATGCGGGTAGTCACCCGGTCGAGCACGTGGCGGTCGTGGGTGACCAACACGAGCCCACCGGCGAAGCCGGCCAGGCGGTCCTCCAGCCAGGCGATCGCCTCCATGTCCAGATGGTTGGTCGGCTCGTCCAGCACCAGCAGGTCGACGTCGTCCACCAGGGCGCGGGCCAGGGCCACCCGCTTGGCCTGGCCCCCGGACAGAGTGGCGACGTCGGCGTCGCCCAGGGCGCCCATGCCCAGGCGGTCGAGGATGGCGGCCGCCTCCCATCCCACCCCCACCGCCGCCCGGACGGTTCCCGAAGGCAGGGCCGGGTGCTGGCCGAGGAAGGCGACCCGGACGTTGCGACCACGGCGGGCCGCGCCCTCCTCCGGCTCATCCGCCGCGGCCAGGAGCCGCAGGAGGGTCGACTTCCCCGACCCGTTGCGCCCGACGACGCCGAGCCGGTCGCCGGTGGCCACGGTGACCGAGAGGTCTTCGAACAGGGGACGGTCGGGCCGGCGGGCCGCGACCCGCTCGAGGTCGACCAGGATCATCGCCGACAAACCTAGGAGCGCGGCTACGCCCTTCCGGTCGCCGCCGGTCCCCGGGCCGGCCGGCGCAGGAGCCGGTTGCCGTAGGCGATGGCGGTGGTGGCCACGACCGTCCCGACGAAGGCGAGGCCGATGCCTCTGTTCATGCCGGCGGGGTGGAACGGCGACACCAGGTAGTGCTCGATGTAGCCGCCGCCATAGATCTGATCGCCGGCCAGCTGGCGGAGGTCCTTCTCCCACACGGTGAGTGGGCAATCGAACCCGCCGGCGTAGACCGCGGCGGTGGCGGCGAGGGTGGCGAGGTGGGCCTTGGTGACGCCCGGCCGGCCACGGGCGACGAACCCGCCGACCAGCAGGAACCCGATCAGGCTCAGATGGGAGACCGCGATCGCGTCGGCGGCGCGTCGGAACAACACGTGCACGAGGCTACCGGGACCGCACATCGGCGAGGATCATGAATCGACGCGTGTGAGTCGGAACCACCTCACGGACTCGAACGCGTACGTGGCTTCGCACCGACATCGTCTGCCTGCTTGGAGTCGGTCGGCTCGTGGTTGGGGTGACAATTCCCCTCTTGGTACCGTCGCTCCAGCCATTCGGCATGCCGGGGCATGGCGGAGGCACGAGCAGCAGGGGGGCAGAGATATGGGTCGGAGCGGGCCGGATCGAGTCGTGACCGCCCTGGTGGCCGCGGCGTGCGTTCTCCTGGGACACACCTACCTCGCCGCCGGGCCCAGCCTGGCCCAGTCGGGCGGATGGGGCATGGCCGAGGTCACCGACCAGGGCAAGCTCCAAGGGGGCCTGGACACCCTCGACGCTGGCGCTGGTACGAGCGCCGCCCGTAAGGCCGCGCCGGGCGGGTTCCGTCTGCGGGGCGACGAGGTGTTGATCGACGCCGCTGCCGCCCAGGACTCCCGGGTGCTCCTGGCCGATCTGAAGGCGCTCGGACTGGACAACGGAGACGCCTTCGGCCGGCTGGTGAGCGGGTGGCTGCCGGTGGCCTCGCTCGACGAGGCCGCCCAACTGGCAAGCCTCGAGTACGCCCAACCCTCGATGCCGGTGACCAAGGCCGGCCTCACGACCAGCCAGGGCGACCCGGCCATGAGAACCGATCTTCTGCGAGCCGGCTACGGCGTGGACGGCAAGGGCCAGATGATCGGGACGCTGTCGGACAGCTTCGACTGCGAGGGTGGGGCGGCCGCCGACGTCGCGTCCGGTGACCTGCCCGCCGGCATCCTCGTTCTGCACGATGACTGTTCAGCCTCGGACTCGGACGAAGGCCGGGCCATGATGCAGCTCATCCACGACGTCGCCCCCGGGGCGGCTCAGGCGTTCCACGCCGCTGGCGGCCAGGCCAATTTCGCCCAGGGCATCGTCAAGTTGGCCGCGGCCGGCGCCGACGTCATCAACGACGACTACGCCAACCTGAAGGAACCGATGTTCCAGGACGGGATCGAGGCCCAAGCCGTCGACACCGTGGTTGCCCAGGGGATCCCGTACTTCACGGCCGTCGGCAACTATGACCGCACCTCCTACGAGAGCGCCTTCCGGCCGTCCGGATTGACCGCGTGCACGGGCCCGGCCCACGACTTCGACCCGGGACCGGGCGTCGACGTCTTCCAGCGTGTCACCGTGGCCGCGGGGGGCGTTGCCCATCTGTCGCTCCAGTGGGACCAGCCGTTCTACAGCGTCAGTGGCGCACCCGGCTCAGCCAGTGACCTGGATATCTGCCTCTACGAGGATCCTCCGGGGGACCCCGAGGAGGGGATCGGTGGTAGGGACCACAATATCGGGAAGGACGCACTCGAGGTCCTCGCCCCGATCGAGCTGCTCGAAGAGTTCACGCTGAACGTGGCCATCTCCCATCGCGGAGGTCCGCTGCCGGGACTGCTGAAGTACGTGAACTTCGGGGCCGACATGACCATCGACGAGTTCGACACCAAGAGCAGCACCGCGCTCGGACACGCCAACGCCTCGGGGGCGGAGTCGGTGGGGGCCGCCAACTACTCGAAGACGCCGGTGTTCGGCACCAGCCCGCCGGTGCTGGCCGCCTACTCGTCGGCCGGTGGGACGCCCATCCTGTTCGACAAGGCCGGACGTCGAATCCCCAAGCTGGTGCGCCAGAAGCCGGAGATCGTGGGACCCGACGACACCAACACCACCTTCTTCCCCGGCAGGGATATCGAACCCGACGGCTTTCCGAACTTCAAGGGCACGTCGGCGGCTGCGCCCCACGCCGCCGCGCTGGGGGCGCTGCTGCGCCAGATCTCCCCGGGACTCACGCCCGCCCAGCTCTACTCGCGCCTGGAGTCGACCGCCATCGACATGGGAACGTCCGGCTTCGACTTCGACTCGGGGTTCGGCTTCGTCTCCGCCCAGTCGTCGCTGCTGGCCCTGTGCGCGGCGCCACCTCCGCCCCGGCCGGGGGCCATCGTGGGCACCGCCCGTGGCGATCGGCTGACCGGCACCCAGGGTGTCGACGTGATCTACGGGCTCGACGGGGCGGACGTGATCCTCGGCCTGGGCGGCGGCGACATCGTCTACGGAGGCGCGGGCGGGAACTTCCTGGACGGCGGCGAGGGCAACGATCTCATGTGCGGGGGCCCGGCCGGCGACTCGATGATGGGTGGCGGCGGCTCCGACCTCCTGGCCGGCGAGGGGGGCCTGGACCAGATGCAGGGCGGACCGGGCAACGATGCCCTCTTCGGTGGCGCCGACGCCGACGTCCTCGACGGCGGCCCGGGGGTCAACACCAACGACGGCGGCCCCGGCCGCAACGTCTGCCGCAACGGCACCCGCGTCAACTGCGCAGCCTGAGCTCGATCGAGCGGGCCGCGGCGGCGGCCTCGCTTCCCGCGGGCGCCTCTCCGGATACGCCTCCTTCGATTCGACGGGCTGACCCGGCTGCCGCCATTTCATCCGCGAGGTCAAGTCCAGTGCTGTTCAAAGGCCATCTTCGTTGACCGGGCTGACCGCTGATTGACACCGTTCTCCACTGTGGTGGGCACGTCGTGGGCACGAATCCGGGCCTCGGGACCGGCGGAGGAGTCGCTGGTGTCGCTAGACACGAGCAGAATGCGCGGTTGATGCCTGGAGCGAAGAAGCACCGCCAAAGCAGGGTGAGACCCTTCCGGAGGAAGCCGCCTTCGTGGTGAGGGGCGATCTGCTCGACCCGGCGATCATCGCCGAATCAGCAGAGGAGAATCTCGACGTCAAGATCCCCCCGTATCAGTCGAGGGACACGGGCGCGCCGAGGGTGACGGTTCCCGGGCGTAGCACCCGAGCCAACACGCCGAGACAGGCCTCCGCCACCCGTGACAGATGGGTCAGAACCTCGAGCTGACGGTCGAGACCCCCGGGCTGGTGGCGGGTGACCATGGCGCAGCGTTGGCAACGCTTGACGATCTCGAGCTGCACGTCGCCGACGCAGCAGCGCCTCCCGACCCAGGCGTCCTCGACGCGCTCATCCCCGGAGGCGTCGACGAGAAGATTGGGTCGAAAGCGGGCCACGGACCAGTCGAGGTCGGGCCGCTGAGCGGCCATGGCCCTCAGGCTGGCCGTCGTCAGCAGATGCACCGGACCGGAGTCGACGAGTGCCCCGGGCCGCCCCTGCCAGGAGACGCTGGCCGAGGCGTCATCGAGGTCGTCGGCCTGCCTCTCGAAGGTCGGGGCCTCCTCGTCGTCGGCTTCGACCAGGTGCACCGATCGGTCCAGCCACGAGCTGAGGGCGGCATCTAAGGACAGTCCCGGACGGTCAAGCGTCTCACCGTTCGGCAGGGTGATCCGCACTGTGTCGGTGGTCGCGGCCCGAGCCATGAGGAGGCGCCCGTCGCGCTTGGCTGACAGGATCCGCCCCGACTCCTGGACCTGTATGCCGTAGCGGCGGTCCCCGGCGATACCGAGGATCCCGACGTCAACTGCCCTGAGCGCCTCGCCCTGCATCGACTTGACGGGGTAGCGCCACAAGCCGACAACGTGCATCCGTCAAGGCTAAGGCTCCTCGGCGCGCACGCGGGTCATCGCCTCGGACAGGAGCCCGGCCGACTGAGCCGGAGTGGCCGCTCCAAACCAGGTCGCGTGTGGTTGAGGCAGCCCTGGGTCATCGTGACCCGACCAACGTTCGGACCACTCGCGAGGACGCATGCGTACCAGATGAGGATCCAGCCAGTCGCCCCGGAGGATGTCTGTCTGGACCGTAGACGTGAAGCGGTTCGCTCCGTCTTGCGCTTGAACGTCTTGGATCGCTGCCGTCCGGCAGGGTCCCGGTACAGGACCTGGAACGTGCCCTCAGGAGGAGTCCGAATGCTCGCCACGATCGTGCATTCGCGTCACCCTGTTGCGGATTTGTTGCGGATCGTCCGAGCCGCCGCCGGGTCCACCGGCCGTTGAGCCCTCTGACCTGGCGTTTTGTGGTGGAGACGATGGGACTCGAACCCACGACCCCCTGCTTGCAAAGCAGGTGCTCTAGCCATCTGAGCTACGTCCCCTGGACTGCTGTTTTCGCCCAAAACCCCTATGTGACCTGCACCTTTGCGGCTTGCCACCCTCCTCTCGTTGTGTCTCGACGTGTCCCTACGGGTCCAAAATCTTGGGGGAAACTTGGGGGAAAGTCGGACGTTGGGGGAATTTCTGGGGGAACCGGACCCCCTGATCGTACCGTCGTCGCACCCGCCGACTCTCCCCTCCCCGTGGCGCCGTCAGCCACTCGCTCCGACGGGCCGCAGACTGGAGCAGTTGCCGCCACTCGAGCGCTGCCAAGACCGGTCGAGCGCCGATGGTGCGGTTCCGCCTGTGCATCCGGAGGTGTTCCCCGAACTAGTCGTCACAGTTACGATCTGTGGACAGCACCCTCAACCGACGGCGGAGCGTGACGCCAAGGCTCCTCTGCCATAGGAAGGACCGCGACCAAGCCACTCCGAGCGAGCCACCTGACAATGTCCTGGGCGTGCACTGCCCACTCGGCGGTGGCGCCCAAGTCGCGACGTACCTGTTGGCCCAGCATGGTCGAGGCCCGCCCGGCGAGGACACGTGGGAGACGCTGCGGGAAGTCCTTCCAGCCGCAGGCGAGACGATCATGTCGTGGGCGAGCTGCTCCCAGACACCCTGTCGTCCCAGCGATACCGGAACCCCTCGGACCGTCCGGCAAGCACCGCCAGCGCGTGGGTGGAGCTGATGTCCTCGTCGGGAGCCCACAACACGCCCTTGGACCGGCCCACCTGGTCGGTCTCGAACGTGCCCCTGGGAAAATCCCGGGGGCCCGGGCACGGCCACCGCAAGATGCGGGTTCATGGCCACCAATTTCGGGTTCGCCTCAGGTGTCGGTCAGTGCGGCAGCCACCGACAGGAGGCGCTCCAGCGCCCGCTGGAGACTGCGGCTAGAGCGGGGGGCAGCAGCGACTGCCGAGTCGCCTTCCTGGAGGGCGTCGCTGACCGGCACGACCAGCGACCACCGCGGCGCGGCATCACGGTCGATCTCAGGCATCCGACGGCGGAGAGCACCGAGCGCATCGCCGCGCCTACCTCCACGATGCTCTCCCGCAGCTCGCTCGGCCGGGTCGGCGTCGCCCCAGTCGCTCGAGCGGCCGCGGGAAGGGCCGCAGACCGGGCGTAGTTGCCGCGACTCGACCGGAGTCGAGGTCGAGCGCCGACGCCGGCGACGATGATGTCGGCCCGCTTTGGGGTCGACCAGCGCCTTCGCGACCACGCCCGAGACGCCGCTCCTGCTGCGGGGAAACGCATGGCCGCCCTTGACCTCGCGATGGTCGCCCTTGACCTCGCGATGACCGGGTGCGAAGGTAGCGGAACTCAACCCGCCGAACGGGTCGAGCGGCGGGGACGCATGAGGAGCGTGTCGTTTCGCGCCGGTCGTGGCCGACGACCGACCGCGTCCTGGGCTCAGCGGCACGAGTTTCCTGTCAGTCTCCTGAGTGACAAGGGCGGTTGAGATGATCCTTCAGTTCGATGACCACTTCTCCGAGCTGGCCGAAAGCTACGGCGCGGGCCGACCGAGCTACCCGGAGGACCTGTTCAAGACCGTCGCGGCCGCCGCGGCGCGCAACGAGCAGGCGTGGGACGCCGGAACGGGGAGCGGGCAGGCCGCGGTTCGGCTGGCCGAGTACTTCGACAAGGTCTACGCGACCGATGCCAGCGCCGCCCAGATCGCCAACGCCTGGCCCCACCCCCGAGTGGAGTACCGGGTCGAGGCCGCCGAACAGACCACGTTGAAGGACGACTCGGTCGACCTGGTCACGTCCGGGCAGGCCGCACACTGGTTCCGGATCGACGACTTCTACGAAGAGGTGCGCCGCGTCTTGAGGCCGGACGGGGTGCTCGCCATCTGGTGCTACGGGCTCGAGTCGGTCGACGACGACGTCAACCTCGTCATCGAGAGGCTCTACGTCGAGCTCCTGGGGCCGTATTGGCCCAAGCGCACGCTCGCCGACCACACCTACCAGGACATCCCCTTCCCCTTCGAGGAGCTGCCCCGGCGCGTTTTCCGTATGCACATGGACTGGACGCTCGACCAGCTTGTCAGCGGCTTCCGAACATGGTCGGCGGCCCTGAAGTACCGGGAGGCCCATGGCGCCGATCCGCTGGACGTCCTCGCCGGTGAGTTCCGGGAGGCCTGGGGGGACCCGGAACGGGCACGACGAGTGAGTTGGCCCGTCTACCTCCGTCAAGGAACACCGCGCTAACCACCGCCCATCGCGGCATGAGGATCCTCGTCACGTACCCGATGACGGCCGTCGCAACGACTCTGCTCGGCCGCCAGTGCTCCTACCGACCGGAGCTCGCCGACCAGACCGGGCGGAACGGGCAATCCCTGCGGTCGGCCATCGCCGCCTACCGCCCCGACACCATCCTCACCGAGCAGGAGCTGGGGCCGGCGGAGGTGGAGGCCTGGCGGCAGCTCATGCCGGACACCCGTCGCTTCGTCGTGGTCAAGGACGGCGCTTCCGCCGGCCCGGTCCGTGCGGCGCTCCCTCAGGCGGGCATGTCGATCCACCGGGTGTTCGCCCGAGGCCCGAATGCCGACCTCGCCATGCTCCGCGAAGCCGAACGGCTCTACAACCGCCACGTCACGTGCGCCACCAGCCCGGTCGCCCGGCGGCCGAGACGATCCCGACAGCCCGGACCCCGGGAATCGGTGGTCGTGGTGGGGGCGGGCATCGTCGGGGTGATGACTGCGCTCCGCCTGGTCCGAGCCGGATTCCGCGTGCACATCCTCGACGCCTGCCCCGACCCGCGGACCGCGGCCGACTGGCGCCGCTTCGGTTGTACGCGGGGAGGCGGCAACGCCCGCATGTTCACCCTGACCGAAGCCGACAACTACAACGACCAGGATGGCTCAGGGATCGCCGCACAGCTCTTCCGCGACCCCGTGTCGAGCTGCGGATGGCGCATCTGCAGCGAGGACAGCCTCGGCCCCGACGAGCGCGGATGGATCGACGTCCATCAGCGGGTGGCGCCCTGGTTGGCCAGGTCATTCAACCAGGACATCTTCGCGTTCAATACCGAGAGCCATTCGCTCTGGAAGGACCTACGGGCCGACATGCCCCAGCTCTTCGACGGTGTCGAGCTTCGAGACGGGATCCTTCGGCTCTACACCGACCCCGCCCATCTCGAGCGGTCCGTCGCGCGCCACCAGGCCATCGGAGCGCTACGGGGAAGGCTCGAACCGCTCGCTATCGAGGCGCGATACCCGGCCTTGGCCGACGCGTGCACCAGCGGCCTGGTCGCCGGGGGCATCGAGGTCGTCGGTTTCACCGTGAACGTCCACGACTTCGTGGCCAAGCTCCTCGACGTCCTCGAGGCCGCGGGGGCGACCATGTCGTGGGAAACGAGCGTCCGGAAGATCTGCCGCCGTGCTGGGCGAGTGGCGGGCCTGGCCACGGACTTGGGGGTCGTCGCGGCCGACCACTACGTGCTCTCCACCGGCGTATACGGCCAGGAGCTTCTGGCCGGCACCGCGTCGGCCGGCCTCATCCAGGGCGTCCTCGGGGTCTGGATGACCCTGCCGAACCTCGAGCCGAAGCTGGAGAACTCCCTCAAGCTGGCCCGCAAGGGCCACATGGCGGAGGACGCCAACGTAACGGTCGCCCGCGATGCCCACGGCGACGACGTGCTGGTGTACGGCTCGGGCTACGGGTACACAGGATTGCATCCCGGCAACATCCTGCCCGACGAGCTCGATGCGCTCTACGCGGCGGTGGAGGAGAACACGCGCGCCTTCTTCCCCCGGGGCCACGCGGCGGCGCTGGACAGCGGTCTGCTCGCTTCCAGCCGCCGCCTCTGCGTCCGCCCCTGGACGGCCACCGGACTCGGCGTACTCGAGGTTCTTCCCGCCGCCACGGGGGTGCTGGTGGTTACCGGCGGCCACAACACCGGCGGCTTCGCCCAGGCACCGAGTGTCGCCCAGGCGGTGCTGGCCGCCTTCCGGGGCCAGAGCCATCCCATGCACGAGTTGTATCACCCGGGCCGGTCCGCCGGACTCGTGGGCTCGAGCGAGACGATGGCCGAAGCAAGGACGCCTGTCCTCGCCGAGACCGGAATGCGCCCGGGGCACGCCGACGGTTCCTCCGGGTAGGTCTGCGAGCGGCACGGTGCCGTCGTCCGTCGTGTACGTCGCGGCCTACTCTCTGGCCTACAGCGAGGGGCTCGTGCGGGAGCTTCCCTACGTTCCGCATTTCGTGGAGCGTGCGCTGTGCCATCTCGGTGCACTCGCCCGTCCCGCGACGAAGGTCGTGCTCGTGATGCCCTCCCCCATCGCCGAAGACATCTTGGCGTACCACTTCAGGGATCTGCTCGGGTTCGGTGCCGACGACGAGCGCTCGGCTCGGTCCCGCCTGGTGCAACTCTGGCCGCGCTCCCAGGACGCCCGCCCGTTGGCGGAGCTGATCGTCGAGGACCGAGAGCTTGTGGACCGGATCCGGGGCGAGGTCGACACCGCGGACGAGGCAGTGCTTGTCAATGTCTCGGCGTCGCCGGAGATGGAACGACTCGAAGCCGCCCTGGGAATCCAGGCCGAGGAGGGACCGCTCACGCTGGCCCGAAAGTGGGGCAGCAAGTCCGGGAGCAAGAGGCTGTTCGCGGAGGCACACGTCCCGAGCTTCCGGGGCCCCGTCGATGCCCAATTCTCGGTGGAGGAGGTGACGGCCGAGGCCAACCGCCTGGCTCGGGCGACACCGCCCGCGACCCACGTCGTCGTCAAACTCGACGACGTGGGTTGGTCGGCAGGCCTCGGCAACGTCGTCATCGTCTGCGCCGAGCTGCTCCGCACCGGGAGCCTGGAGGAGGCGGTCGAGACGATCATGCAGCCGTGGGAGCGGTTCGTGTCGGAGATCCGGCGAGGTGGCGCGATCGTGGAGGAGTTCGTGCCCGGGGCGTCCAGCTCCCCCAGTGGGCAGGGAACCATCGACAAGGCCGGCGCGGTGAGCGTGCGGGCCACCCACGAGCAGACCGTCGAGCACGGCCACTACCTCGGCTGCACGTGTCCCTGCCGCGAACAGTTCCGGGACCAGATCGCCGCTGTCGTCGGCCGGATCGGGCAGGCGCTGGCCGGGATCGGCATCCACGGGACTTTCGGCGTCGACTTCGTCGGCTACCAGGACGGACGACTGCTGGCGGCCGAGGTCAATGTCCGGAAGCTGGCCCCGACCCACGTGATGGCCTACGTCGAGGCGGCCGTGGGCGACCGGCTCGGCCCCGCCGGCAACCTCGAGCGCTCGGGGCGACCTCTCGCCTACGTCCACCGCCGTCTCTTCCGCCCCGACGCGCTGGCGGGCCTCACAGTCGCACGGGCTGTTGCGGCCCTGACCCGGCGCCGACTGCTCTGGGATCCGGACCGGGGGGCGGGGGTCATGCTCCACATCCTGGGCGCCCTCCCCGCGTGTGGCTACGTCGAGACCACCTCCGTGGCCCCGTCGTCGCGGGAGGCCCGCGAGCTGGACGGGCTCGTCGAGATGGCTTTGCTGGAGGAGGCGTAGCACGCCACGCGCCGGTCAACTACCGAGGTCGCCCGCTGTCGCTACTCAACCGGGTTCGCTACTCGATCAAGACCGGAGGGCTCGCTCGGGTCACGCTCCCGCCGCATAGGCGCGGGATTGCTCGACGAAGTGATTGAAGAGACCCCGCTGCTCGGGTTGGTCCTCGAGCATCTCGGGGTGCCACTGCACGGCGAAGACGAGCTGGGGCGCCTCGACCTCGATGGCCTCGACCGAGCCGTCATCCGCCCAAGCCACCGGCCGGACGCCCGTGGCCACGCGACCCAGGCCCTGATCGTGTACTGAGTTCACGGCCAGATCTGTCTCGCCCAGCGCGGCGGCCACGCTGCTGTCCGGTTCGACCTTGATGCGGTGGACGCCTTCGCTCCATCGGCGGTCGTCGTAGTGGAACTGTCCCGTGGCCGCGAAGATGTCCTGGACCAGGGTGCCGCCCAGGGCGACGTTCATCAGCTGCATCCCTCGGCAAATGCCCAGGATGGGAAGACCGGCGGCCATCGACTGCCGGAAGACGGCGATCTCAAAATCGTCTCGCTCCGGATCGACTCCGCGCGTGCGATCCATCGGCGACTCTCCGTACAGCGAGGGCTGGACGTCGCCGCCACCCGTGAAAAGGACGCCGTGCACCAGACTGAGAACCTCGGCCACGCGGTCGACCGTGGTCACCGGCAGGACGATTGCTGTGCCGCCCGCGCGCTCGACGCTCGAGATGTAAAAGCGCGACACAGTGTGGAGGAGCGTCGGACCGAACGCCGTCTCGACCAAGCGCGGATACGCTGCAATTCCGATGATCGGCCTGACCGTGATGCTCCTTCTTGCGTAGCGATCTACGACGGAAGACTACCGTCAGCCGCTGATGGTCGGGCTTGCCCATCACCAGGGTGTCGCGGCGGGAGGCGTGGGAGGACTCGCCCGAGGGTTGGCCGCAGTTCCCGACCCACTCCGTCTTGCGCACCGACGAGCACGGTTTGCCGACGGGTCCCAGAAACAGCGGTCGACCGGTGCCCCAGTGGACGCGCCCGGGCGTCACCGGGGGCGGCGCACAGACCGGGTAGCACTGCGACTGAGGCGAGTGGGACAACCATGACCGACACCGCCACGACCTCACACGGTCGTCGGGCGGGTCGAGCTAATGCGCCACCAGCACCGCGGCCCGGGGCCTGGGCCAGGTCGGCGGACCGTCCCTGGGACAGCCGGCCCTCAGTCGGCGGGCGGAGGGTCCGGCAGCACTGGCCAACCCCCCTCGACCACGCCGCTCCGAACGGCCTGGGCCGGGGCTGGACGGCGGCGCGTCCGGCGATCGGCCCGGGTGTCGATCGCGTCGCGGACCCCATCGCCCACGAAGTTGACGCACAGGCACACGAGGAGAAGGACAGCTCCCGGGAAGTAGAACAGCCACGGCCGGGTGGCCAGTGCATTCGTGCCGTCCTCCACCAGCACGCCGAGGGACGTGTCGGGCCGGGTGGGCCCGAAGCCGAGGAAGCCCAGGGCCGCCTCGGCCAGGATGGCCCACGCCACGGCCAGCGTGGCGGCCACCACGATCGGTCCGGCCGCGTTGGGCAGGAGGTGGCGGGCGAGGATCCGGCGATCCGAGGCTCCAGCGGCCCGCGCCGCCTCCACGTACCCGGTCTCGCTGATGGACCGGAACAGGCCCCGCGTCACCCTGGCGATGACCGGCCACGTCACGAGCGCGATGCTCAGGGAGACGAGCAGCCAGTTGTCGCGCTGGCTTCGCGCCCGGTTGGCCAGGACCAGCAGGACGACCAGCTCCGGGACGATGAGGAAGAGGTCGATGGACCGGGCGATCAGCTCGTCCATCCACCCCCGGTAGTACCCGGCCACGGCGCCCACGCCGACCCCGACGACGGTGGAGATGGCCGCCACCAGCAGGCCCACGACCAGGCTGCGTTGGAGCCCGCGCGCCACTCGGGACAGCAGGTCGCGGCCGAGCCCGTCGGTGCCCATCGGGTTCGAGAGCGAAGGCGGCTGGGAGGCGGGACAGCACGTGTCGGCGTAGCCGTGACCCGTGACCCGCGGTCCCAACAGCGAGAAGACGAGAAGGGCGGCCAGGACGACGAGGGAGGCGACGGCGAGCGGCTGATGGAGGAAGCGTCGTCCCAGCCCGACGCGGTGGCCGGGATCAGGCACTTCGGGTCCTCGGGTCCAGCACCGCACAGACAATGTCGGCCGCCAGGTTGAGAACGACCACGGCGAGCGCCGCGATCAGCAGGCAGCCCGACACCACGTTGACGTCGTGGTCTCGGACGCCGTTCAGGAGGACCTGGCCCAGGCCCGGCCAGCTGAACACCGTCTCGATCACGACTGCGCCGCCGATGAAGCCGGCGATGCTCAGGGCAACGACGGTCGTGAGCGGCACCAGGCTGGTTCGGAGGGCGTGGTGGCCGACGACGCGCCACTCGGGAAGGCCCTTGGCTCTCGCCGTGCGGATGTGGTCGGAGCCGAGCGAGTCCAGCATGCTCGACCGTAGGAACCGCGACCATCCCGCCGCCGCCAGCAGGGCGAGGGTGAGGGCCGGCAGGGCGAGGTGCTGGAGCCTGTCGACGATCGACCAGAGCACGCCGCCGGCCGGCACGATGCTCCGCTCGCCGACGAAGGAGAGCAGCCTGGTGCCCGTGCGGTTGTTCACCCGTACGGCCAGGTCGCGCACCAGCCAGCCGAGCCAGAAGGCGGGCACGGACAGCAGGACGAAGGCGAGCAGCGTTCCCCCGTGATCGACCCACGTATGGTGACGGGCGGCCGAGAGCGACCCGATCACCAACGCCAGGACCAGGGCAATGAGAACGGACGGCACCAGCAGCCGTGCGGTCACCCCCGACGCTCGCCATACCAAGCCCCCGACGTCCCGGCCGTCGATCGTCCGGCCCAGGTCGCCGTGCAGCAGGCCGCCGACCCAGATGCCGTAGCGCACCGGCACGGGCCGGTCGAGGTGGAGCTGGCGCTCGAGCTGGCGAACGGCATCCTGGTGGGCTTGCGGTGCGGTCCGGTAGCGGGCGAGGGGATCGCCCGAGACGGCGACCAGCCCGAAGGTCACGACGCTGGCCAGCACCACGACCACGGCCGACAGCGCCAGTCTGCGAACGATGAACGGGAGGAGCCCTGGCGTTCCCACCGGGCTGCTCGTTGTCAGCCTCGCTCGGTCCAGGTGTGGGAGTTCCAGAAGACCCCGTCGCCGTTGGGGTTGTCGGCGATGCCGACGAACCTCGAGCTCACCGCCAGCAGCGTGGGCGCCTGGTACAGCGGGAGCGCAGGCAGCTCGTCCCACAGCGCCTCGTCGGCCCGGTTGGCGATGGCGGCCTGCTGGCTGGCGTCCGGGACGGTGAGGGCCTGCTCAATGAGGGCGTCGAACGCAGGGCTGCTGAACTTGCCGAAGTTCTGCTCACCGCCCGTCGAGAAGATGTTCTTGATCAGGCTGACGGCCGCCATGTTGCCGCCCCACCCGGAGGCAAGGACGTCGAAATCGCCCTGGTAGGCCCGCTCCGCCAGGCAGCCCAGGTCGCAGTCGTCGGACCGCAGCTCGATCCCGACCTCCCGAAGCTGGGCGATGGCCAGATCCGCCGTCTCTTCGTACCGGGCCAAGCCGGCGGGAGCGGTGATCCGCATCGAGAGCCGGTTGCCATCCTTCTCTCGGACCCCGCCCTGCCCGATGACCCATCCCGCTTCGTCGAGCAGCCGGCGCGCCGCGTCAGGATCGGGCCTTGCGTACTGGGCGCCGTGTGCCTCGTAGGCGGGATGGTTGTTCATGTACACCGAGTTGTCGAGGCGCTTGCCGTCGGTCGTGATGGGCTTCAGCACCGTGTCGACGATCCGGTCGCGGTCGACGGCGTGGGCGATGGCCCGCCGCACGCGCACGTCGGCCAGGATGGGATTGCGCAGGTTGAACGTGAAGAGGTCCCAGCTTGGGCCGAACGCCAGCGTGTGGGCGGCGGCACCCGTCGCGGCCACGTCCGCCAGCTGCCGGACGACGTCGACGTCCGGCTCGGGCGCGATCATGTCGACCTCCCCGTTGGCCAAGGCGTTGATCTGGGCGCCGGATTCGGGGATGAACCGGAACACGATCGATCGCAGGGCCGGCTGCGGCTGGCCCCACCACCGGGGATTGCGGACCAGGGTGATGCTCTCGCCCTTCTTCCACTCCTTGAACTGGAAGGGTCCCGGCCG
This sequence comes from uncultured Acidimicrobiia bacterium, assembly GCA_963825765.1. Classification (GTDB taxonomy): domain Bacteria; phylum Actinomycetota; class Acidimicrobiia; order Acidimicrobiales; family AC-14; genus CAWGUU01. The sequence continues at coordinate 81,830 of CAWGUU010000007.1, read as the reverse complement.
ACGGGCCGGGCGACTCGTCGAGCCCGGTGTTGAAGCCGCCGGGTTGGGCCTTGAGGTGCGCAGCCTGCGGCACCGCGTTCCACAGCATCTCGTAGTCGGTGTACGGCTTCGGCGAGAACGTGACTCGGATGGTCTTGTCGTCGACGGCGGCGACATCGCTCATGAGGTCGTAGCCATCGTGCTCGGAGCCGAGGTTGTCCTTGTCGATCAACTGCTCCCTGAAATAGCGCAGATCCTCGGACGTCACCGCCGTTCCGTCGCTCCAGACCGCCTCGTCCCTGATCCGCCACTCGACGACCTGTGGCTCCTTCGAAACCAGCGTGGGCTGACCGGCCAGTCCTGGGAACGTGATCCGGTAGCCAGGGTCGGCCTTGGAGGCGTAGAAGTACAGGTTCTCGGCCAGGTCCCGCGCCGTGAACGTCTCGTTCTCGGCCTTGTTGTAGTTGAAACCGGCCGGCTCCTCGGCCGCGGCGTAGACGATCGTCCCGGCACCGCCAGCGTCGTCCGTCGAGGAGCACGCGGTGGCGGCCAGGGCCCAGACGAGGAGCACCACCACGGCGCGCCACCGCAGGCTTGCCGGATGACGGCCTCTGACGCTCATGCCGCCTTGCGCACGGGGGTCACCCGGCACCGAAGCACACAAAGCTGGCCGAGGCGGCGACGGCTCCCTCGTCGGCCATCACTTCGGTCTGGGCACGGGCGAGAGCGGTGGCCGGCGAGCGACCCGAGCGCAGCCCGTCGTGAAGAGCGACCATCAGGGATCGGGCGACCGTATCGGCCACCGGGAGGACCGTGGCGATCAGGCAGCGGGCGCCCAGGGTGAACAGGGCCGCGGCCAGTCCCATCAGCTCGTCGCCGGGATGGACGTCGGACAACCCCGAGTCGCACGCCGACAGCACCAGGACCTTGGGGGCCACACCGAGGGTCTCGAGGTCGTACACGGTGAGAGGGCCGTCGACGAGCTCCAGGCACGAGAACAGCGCGTTGTCACTGCGGAACCGCCCGTGCGCGGCCACGTGGGCGAGGTCGGCTCCGTCGAGCGCCGCCATGACCGCCTCCACCGTCGCCGTATCGTCCCCCAGCCAACGAGCGGCAGGATAGCTGGACCGAAGATCGGAAACCTCGGCCTCGGCGCCGGGCAGCCCCGGGCCGGCTACGAGGACGACGCTCGCACCCGTGGCCGGCTCGATCCCGGCCCGTCGGGCTCGGTGCCAGAGGGCGGCCGAAGGCGCCACGGACACGGCCCGGCCGGTGCACGACGGCAGGAGCGACCACGGGACGGCGTGGAGGGCGCCGGTGGGCACGATCACCAGATCGCGGTCGCCGATCTCCGCCTCGAGTGGCTCGAGCAGGAGGCGGTCGAGGGTCCGGGCGGCGTGAGTCATGCTTCCGTGCGTCGCCTGCCGCGACGCGGCCGAACGGTGGCCCATGGCCATACGGCGAAGGGCGAAACGGAGCCCGCTCAGCTCGGCCTCGACTGGCGCGATGGGGCCGAGGGCGTGCAGCCGGGGCCGTCCGCCGGCGATGACGACGGCATGCAGCAGGCCGCCGCTCTCGACCAGCTCAACGAGTGCGCGGGGGCCGAGAGCGACGCGGAACACGTCCGGCGTAGGAAGCGGGAGTGAGCGGTAGAGCGGTTCGCCGGTGGCATGCCGGGCCCGGCGGCGCACGGCCTCTTCCAATGCCGCCTGCCTGGCCAGCAGGCGAGTGGTGTCGCGCCCTCCGGCGGCAGCCTCGGCCAGTTCGCACGACAGACGCCGGAGCTCGGCCAGGTCACGGTCGAGGTCGGCGTCGGAGGGGGGCCGGACCGGCCGGAGGTGCAGCGATCCGGCCCGCCAGCGCTCCGCCCAGGCAAATGTCCGCTCGGCGCTGCCGTCATCGATGGCCAGGCGCAGGCCGAGGCAGGCCAGGTCGGCGGCGTGGGCCGACGCGTACACCCGCAGCTCGGTGGCGCCCAGGGCGGCACGATGGGTGTCGATGACCCTCATCCCCGCCCGGAGCGCCCGGTCCGCCCCAGGCCGGTCGCCGTCGGCCATGCGCAGGAGCGCCTCACCGTGCCACAGGCGGGACCGAAGGTGGGCGGTGCCCCGGCGGCGGGCGGACCGGCCTCGGGCCAGCTCCTCGCGGGCGATCTCGACCTGGCCGGTCGAAAGTGCCACCTGGGCGACGATGAGTCGGGCGTCGAGGGCGGCCACCGCCCATCCGGTGTCGGCCAGCGCGTTGGCCGCACGCCGGCCCACGCCGACCAGGACCCTCGAGCGGTCGCCGCCCATCCAGGCGGCGCGCAGCCCGGCGTATCGAGCCAGCGCCGCGAAGCTCGGACGTCGCTGCCGGCTGAAGGCTCGCAGCGCTTCGGCCGCGGCAGTGGCGGCGGCGGCGACGTCGCCCTCGAGGAGCGCGGCCTCGGAGAGCCGGAGCTGCGCCTCGGCGACGAGCGAGGCCATGCCCTCCCGGGAGAGGCGCTCCACCGCCTCGGCTGCGGTGCGGCGGGCCTCGGTGGCCAGCCGCGCCGCCAGCAGGGCCTCGCACCGGTCGAACAGGGCGGCGGGTTCGACGACGCCTTCCCGCCGGAAGTACTCGTCGGCGTCGTCGAACCAGGCCAACGCCTCGGGTATGTCGCCCCGCCGCGCGGCCAGCCAGCCCAGGTTGAGCTGGACGTCGGCCGCGCTGCGGTGGTCATCGAGCGACCGGAAGAGCACTCCCGAGAGAATCAGGTCCGCCTTCGCCGCGGAGAACGCGCCCTGGTGGGCCTGCACCAGGCCGCGGTTTGTCAGCGCGCTGGCCTCGTAGGCCCTGTCCTTGGCCCGGCGCAGAGCGGGCAGAGCCCGATGCAGCCCGGCGAGCGCTTCGGTCAGGCGCCCTCTCGTGTAGTCGACGTAGGCCCGCTGGGAGATCAGTCGCGCCAGGTCGACGCCTTCGAGCACGGCGGCCGCTTTGCCGGCCTCCCGGTCGGCTCCGGCGAAGTCGCCGCGTGCGGCGAGCACGCCGGCCAGAAGCGTTCGGGCTCGGCCGGCGTGGCTCGCCAGCCCGGCATCGTCGGCGATACGAACCGCGCGCCGGAGATGGCGAAGCGCCAGAGCGAGCTCGCGCCGGTCGCACGCCGCCTCGGCCAGGTGTCGCTCCCTCTCCGACGCCTCGGCCGGCCCCTCCCGAAGGGGGACTGGTGCCTGCGCTGTGTCGCCCGCTCGGGCCGCCGTGCGATTCGTGGTCACGAAGCTACTCCTGCGAGTGCAGATGTTTCTCCGGAAATTTTGTATCAGGGAGACCTCGACCCGCATCGTCCTAGCAAGCGATGTACAAGGGGGCGTGATGTCGGACGTGACGGGATCTGCACCGGGCGGCGAGATATACGGGAAGGACGTCGGCTGGTCGAAGCACATCGACGGCGGCAGCTATCTCTACAAGAAGCGCGAGCTGCTGGTCGCCGTCGAGGACAGCGAAGAGGTCGAGTACCTGCTCGGTGAGTGGGGCATGGAGGTGCAGCGCGTCGACCACAGCGCACGCTGGGTCCGCATGCGCCTCGGCGACGACCGCATCCCCGTCAGCGAGCTCGTGACCCGGCTGCGGGCGGACGAGCGCTCGGCATCGCGACTACCACCGTACGAGAAGACGGACAAGCAGATGTTCCGCGTCAGCCCCAACCACGTGCTCGTCGGCAGCTCGCACGGCAGCATCAGGGGAACCGGCAGCTCGCCTGCCCCGGCGGCCGACGACCTGGCTGCGCCGCCGCCGCGCCGGGCGACGTCGACGCGGGTGGCGGTGCTCGACAACGGCGAGTTCTACAAGCACGGTTGGCTCGACGGGAGGGTCGAACGGGTCACGGGTCAGGGTGTGACGAGCACCAACCCCGAGAACCAGCCTCCCATCCCAGTCCAGTTGGCCGACTACGACGGCCACGGAACCTTCGTCGCCGGGCTCGTCCTTCAGCACGCGCCCTGGGCGACAGTCGTTATGGAGAAGATCCTGAACGGCGGGGGCCGGACGACCGATACGGAGATCGCCGACGCCATCCGCCGGCTGCCGGACGACATCGACGTCCTGCTCATCTCGGCGGCGGGACGCACCTACGCCAACATCGGCCTTCCCGCCACCGAGGAGGCGCTCGCCGACCTGTGGGCGGCGAGGCCCTGGGTGCAGTGTGTGGCACCGGCCGGGAACGCCGGCATGGAGGAGCCCGAGTACCCTGCCGCGCTGAAAGGCGTGATCGGCGTCGCCGCCTACGGCTCCGAACCGGCCAAGGCGCCCTTCAGCAACTACGGGGCCTGGGTGGACGCCTGTGCTCCGGGCGTCAAGGCGAGGAGCACGTTCCTCTCCGGGAAGACCAAGGTGAAGATCCACGGGAGCACGGACCCGACCGGCCCGGCCGACGGGGAGATCGTGGACATGACGTTCGCCGGTCGTGCCTATTGGAGCGGAACTTGCTTCGCGGCGGCACGGGTCGCCGGGGCGATCGCCGACATCATGGAGCGGGACGGCGTCAACGGCGCCGAGGCTGCCTTCAAGCTTCTCGGCGGCAAGAAGCGACTCCGCGACGACGACTACGACATCGGCGTGCCGGTGTACGCGCCGAGCTGGTCCTGATCGTCGGCGACGCGCCTCGCGGCGTACTCGTCACACCCCTGGCCGGCCGGCTCGAAAGCCGAGCCGGCCGGGGGTACGTTCGGGGTCAGAGCCCTGCGATGGGTTCCGTACCGACGGAGCCAAACGTCTCCGCCGCCAAATCGGTGGTATCAGCGGCGAATCTGAAGGTTCTCCCTCACATGAAGAGGAGGTCCGTATGACCGGATTCGCAATGGACGACGAGGATGCCGATCTCCTCGCCGAGCTGCGGGACGTGGTGTCGCACGTCGACCCCGTCCCACCCGAGCTCCTGGCCGCCGCCGAGGCCGGGTTCATCATGCGCGACCTCGACGCCGAGCTCGCCGCGCTCACCTACGACTCCGTCGTCGACACCGACCGGATGGCCCTCGTGCGTGGCGCCCCCGCCTCCCGCCTTCTCACCTTCGAGGCGGCTGACGTCACCGTGGAGCTGGAGGCAGTGGCCGTCGGGGCCCGCCGTCGCCTCGTGGGCCAGCTCGTACCGGCCCAGTCCGGCCGCGTCGAGGTCCGCCATCGGGGTGGTGTGCTGGCCGCCGACGTCGACGACCTCGGCCGGTTCGTCACGACCGACATCGAGCCGGGCCCGGTGAGCATTCGGTGCCGGGTGAGCGGCCCGACCGATGCCGTGGTGGTCGACACCGACTGGTTCGTGGCCTGACGCCCGAGGTCGATGGCCCGGTCCTCGAGATCGAGGACCTGCACATCGAGTTGCACACGGCGGACGGCGTGGCGCGCGCGGTACGCGGCGTCACGCTCAGCGTGGCGAAGGGCCGGGTCCTGGGCATCGTCGGGGAGTCCGGCTCGGGAAAGAGCCTCACCGCCTTGTCGGTCCTCGGACTGTTGCCGGCGACGGCCGTCGCGACCGGTTCTGTCCGCCACCGCGGGACCGAGCTGCTGGGCATCCCGCCCCGGGAGCTGCGGGGCTTCCGGGGCGCCAAGATCGGAATGATCTTCGAGGACGCTGTCAGCTCGCTCAACCCGGCGCTCCCGGTCGGCTACCAGGTCGCCGAGGGGATCCGGCTGCACGATCCGGCGGTGGACCGCAAGGCGGCGGCCCGGAGGGCGGAGGAGCTGCTGGAGCTCGTCGGAATGGCCCAGCCCGCCCGTTCCGCCCGGGCCTTCCCGCACGAGCTGTCCGGGGGCATGTGCCAGAGGGCCATGATCGCCATGGCCATAGCCAACGATCCCGACGTGCTGATCGCGGACGAGCCGACGACCGCCCTGGACGTCACGGTGCAGGCTCAGCTGCTCGAGCTCCTCCGGACGGTGTGCGCCGAACGGGGGATGGCCATGGTGCTCATCAGCCACGACCTGGGCGTCGTGGCCGGCCTGGCCGACGAGGTGGCGGTGATGTACGCGGGGCGGGTGGTGGAGCGCGGCCCCGCCGACCGGGTCTTCCACGCCTCGAGGCATCCGTACACGCGTGCCCTGCTCGCCGCCTGCGCCCGGCTCGACGGCTCCCACGCCCGACGGGGCGGCGCCATCGAGGGCGCCGCGCCCTCGCCGTATGACCTTCCCGGGGGCTGCGCCTTCGCGCCGCGCTGCCCCCACGTCGAGCCGGGCTGCGGCGACGAGGTGCCCGACCTGCGCGCCGTCGACGGCGTCGAGACCGCGTGCGTGCTGGCCGGCCGGATCTTCGAGGCGCGCCCGATCTCGGTCACGCCGCGACCTCGGGAGACGGAGGAGGCGGCGGCTGCACCGGCAACGGCGGCAGGCGACGACGAGCCGATCCTCACCGTCCGCGACCTGGTCAAGGAGTTCCCCCTGCCGGGCACCGGGCTGCGCCGCTCCAGCCGGTCGATCCAGGCCGTGGCCGGCGTCTCGTTCGACCTCGCCCGGGGCGAGACGCTCGGCCTGGTGGGCGAGTCGGGATGCGGGAAGTCGACGGTCGCCCGCTGCGTGCTCCGGCTGGTGGAGCCCACCGCCGGAGAGATCCGCTTCCTGGGCGAGGACGTGCTGTCGCTGCCGCGCCTCGACCTGCGCCTGCTCCGGCGGCACATGCAGATCGTCTTCCAGGACTCCGCCTCGACGCTCGACCCGCGCACGACCGTGTCGGCGTCCGTGGCCGAGCCGTTGGTGGTCATGGGCAGTTCGGCGGACGAGTCCAGGGAAAGAGTCGAGGAGCTGTTGGGCCTGGTCAACCTCGGCCCGGACGCCGCCCATCGCTTTCCCCACCAGCTGTCCAGCGGCCAGCGCCAGAGGGTCGGCCTGGCCCGCGCCCTCGCCCTCGAGCCGGACCTGGTCGTGCTCGACGAGCCGGTGTCCGCCCTCGACGTGAGCGTCCAGGCGGGAGTTCTCGACCTGCTCGAACGCCTCCGCGACGAGCTCGGCCTCACCTACCTGTTCATCGCCCACGACCTGTCGGTGGTCAGCCACATCGCCCACCGGGTGGCCGTGATGTACCTGGGCCGCATCGTCGAGATCGGGCCCCCCGCCGAGGTCTACGAGCGGCCCGCCCATCCCTACACCGTCGCCCTCCTGGCCGCCGTGCCCGTCCCTGACCCCACTGTCGAGCGCGGCCGGCGGCGGGTCATCCTCCAGGGCGAGCTTCCCGATCCGGCGGCGCCCCCGTCGGGATGCCGGTTCCGCACGCGGTGCTGGAAGGCGGCCGAGATCTGCGCCGCCGAGGAACCCCAGCTGGTCGAGCGTGGCCAGGGTCACCCGGTGGCGTGCCACTTCCCCGAGAGCCCATCGGCCGGCTGAAGCTTCCCCCGGCTGATCGGCAGGCGCCACCGAGCTACTCCGGTCTGTGGCAGACCGCCTCGACGTTGTTTCCGTCGGGATCGCGGACGAAGGCCCCGAAGTAGTTCGGGTGATACTCGGGCCGGACCCTCGGCTCGTGCAGCGCCTCCGCCCCCGCACCGACGGCGGCCTCGAAGAACGCCATCACCGCGGCCCGGTCGGGGGCGGTGAACGCGATGTGGCACTCCCGAAAACCCTCCCCCGTCGTCCTGGGTCCGATCCAGAAGTCCGGCATGGGCGGGACGCCGAAACCGATCACCTGGCCGAAGTCGAGGATGCGACGGCCCCCCACCGTGGCCAGGACCGCGTCGTAGAACGCCGCGCTGGCCGCCAGGTCAGCACATTGGATCGAGAGGTGATCGAGCATCCCGCCAGTCTTGCTGGTCGGTCAGTCTCGGCGCAGCCGAGCGGTGCTCGCAGCCTGCTCCACGTCGTCCGACGTATCAGACGGCGTCTCCGTGGCTCTGTCGAGGGTAGCGGCGACGCCGCTCCCGGCCCTTCGCGAAGGGCGCCGACCACAACCACTGGAGAACACGTGAACGAGATCACCACCCCTCGGCGCCGTCGGCGCCGGCCCATCCTTGTTGCCCTGCTCCTCGCCATCCCGATGCTTCTGTCGCTCGCGATCCCGGCGCACGCCGCGGAGACGCCGGGCCAGGAGCCGCCCGCCGCTGCCCCCCGCCCCCCGAGCGTCGCCGACCAGCGCTCGCGGGCCATTGAGCAGGCCGCGGCCCGGCTCGAGAAACTGGTCGAGTCCCGGGGCGCCCTCGGCGTCCGCTGGGACGCGGCGAAGGAGCGGCTCGTCGTGGTCGTCCCCGCCTCCGGCCGTGGCAGCGACATCTCTCCCCGTGAGGTCGGCGGTGGGCAGATCGTCACCGCCATCGAGCGCAAGCCCATCACCAAGGACACCGTCGAGGGCATCAACGAGTCGATCCAGGCCCGCGCCGGTGAGCACAGCTACGCCAGCCACCTCGATCTGGACCGGGGCGTCATGATCGTCGAGACCGACGCTCCCGCCGAGGTCGCCGCCGGCCTCGTCGCCGAGTTCCCCGACGCCATCGAAGTCGTGCAGGGCGAACCCCGCCGCGCCACCCGTGTGAGCGACTCCACCCCGCATTGGGCCGGTTCGTCGATCACCAACGGTGGTGGCACCTGCACCAGCGGCATGTCCGTGCAGAACAGCGCAGGAACCCGGTTCATGGTGACGGCGGGTCACTGCTTCCTGGCCAACCAGTCCGTCTGGTCGCCGGGCTCCCCGTACTACGGCTGGGGCACCGTCGTGAACCGTGCGCCGTTCCCGACCTGGGACATGGAGCTCCTCGGTGGCAGCTCCTACGGGAACTACGCGTACATCGGCCCGGTCGTGTCCAACGGGACCAGGCGGTTCCTCGGCGCCGGCGACCCGGTCGTCGGGTTCACCAACTACTGCCACAGCGGCCAGACCTCCGGCGAGGGTTGCGGGCACACGGTGACCGGCCTCTACGGCCAGTTCTGTGACTCCGCCGGCTGTACTCCCGGCCTCGTCACCTACACCGGCGGCCTGGCTCTCCAGCCCGGCGACTCGGGTTCGCCCTTCTACGTCTACGCCAACGACCCGGCGCTCGGCATCCACGCCAGAGGCATGAACATCGCGGTCTCGGGATCGACGATGTACGCCGAGAAGTGGAGCACGATCGCCAGCCGCTTCGGCGTCACGATCGTGACCTGAGCCGAAGCATTTCGCGAGGGCGGGCAGTCGACCTGGCGTCGGCTGCCCGTCCCGCGACATCGGTCAGGGAAGGGTGAACTCCCAGGGCCCGCCCCGAGCGACGACCGCGCCGCTGCCGTCCGGCGCCGGCGAGGCGACGAAGGTCTGGGAGGCGACGAGCTGATAGGTCCCGGCCGGCAGGGGATTGCCCGCCGGGTACGGCCCCGACTCGCACGACCGCAGGCTGGCGGCCGCCTCGAAGTCCCTGCTGGCGCCAGGCTCGAGGTCGACCCTCACGCCCACCGCCCGCTGCCCGATCGGGAGGGTGACGACCCGGCCGTCCCGGAGGAGCACGAGATCGGGCTGGGCGGAGGTCGTCGCCGAGAGCGCGGCGTCACTGCGATTGGTCACCGTGACGGTGCCCCGCAGCAGGCCGTCCCCGCCACGGGCGACCGGCTCGGGGAAGTGCGGGGTCAAGGTCAAGGGTGCGTCGGTGGATCGCCACTCCAGGAGCTCGCCGCATCGAGGCTCGCTCGACCCGCCACCGGACGACGTCTCGCCACCTGTCGACATGTCAGGGGTGACCTCGCTCTGGCGCGGTCCGGACGAGCATCCCGCGGCCGGGCCGACGACGAGCACTGCCGCCACCACTGAAGCGGCCAGACGATCGCATCGCCGGTACCGCCGGGCTCGATGCATGCGGTCCTTTCGTTCGGAGCCTCCTACTCCGTTGGACGCCGCCGCCGCCCGAGCAGTTCCCTGACCCCTCCGCGGCGATGTGCTCAGTCTCGGCGGGATTGGGCGTGCTGGCCGCCACCGAACCACGAGCTGAGGTCGAAGAGCAGGCCGATGCCGACGAACAGCCAGCCGATGCCGCTGACCCCCTTGATGGGCTCGTACGCCAGCGCGAAGAAGGTCGTCGCCCACGGCAGGAAGATGAAGCCGGCCAGCCCGATCCAGAACGAGTTGAACGCGATCGACAGCCGGTCGCTGAACAGGAACAGAAGGAAGAGGACGAGCCGGGGCGACAGAAAGGCGGCAAGTACGAGAAGACATCCCACCACGGACCTCCCGGTTCGCCCTCCTTCCAGGCCAGGACGACCTGGGAGTTGGCAGGAGGATAGCTCCGGCGGCTGCTAGAAAACGTGGACCGGCCAGACGAGAACCCGGCGCCGAATCGAGCGCCGGATGGCCACCCGGTCGCTGGAGCACCAGCAGAAGGCGAGGGCCCAGTTCGACGCCTACGTCAAGAGCTCGGCCGGGCGCCGGGCGCCGGCGGCGACCTCGGCCCGCCTTCGGCGTTCTGGGGCCGCTCACCCGCGTATACCGCGGCTGCGCCGCCCCGGTTCGGCGCGCCGGCCGGCCGGCGCGACCTCGCGCTGCTGGCGGCCGGGCTGGCCGTCACCGGCGTCACGACGGTGCTGGCGCGCCGGCGCCTGGTCCAGTCGGCGGAGGGCGCCGCCTTCCGCACGGTGAACGGCCTGCCCGACGGGCTGCACCGTCCGGTCTGGGCGGTGATGCAGGCGGGAAGCCTGGCGGCGGTGTTCGTGGCCGCGGGCGCAGCCCGGTTGGCCGGTCGCAGGAGCCTGGCCCTGGTGCTGGCGACCACCGGCACTGCGGTGTGGGGCGGCAGCAAAGTGGTGAAGCGGTCGGTCGGGCGGGGGCGGCCGGCGGCTCACCTGGGCGACGTGGTGGTGCGCGGCAACGAGGAGCGGGGCCTCGGGTTCCCGTCCGGCCACGCCGGGGTGTCGTTCGCCCTGGCCATGGTGGCGGCCCGAAGCCTGCCGCGGTGGGCCCGGCCGCTGGTGTTCGCGGTGGCCACGACGGTGAGCGTGGCCCGGGTCTACGTCGGCGCCCACCTCCCCCTCGACGTGGTGGGCGGAGCGGCGATCGGTGTCGCCACCGGAGCCGGGGTCAGGATGGCGGTCGACCGCGTCGCCAGCAGGGGCCTGTGAGTCAGGCGGGACCTGTGATTCAGTCGGCGATCCCGGCCCGGGCCACGATGCGACTCGGGGTGACGCGGACGAGCAGCTCGCCCGGCACCGCGTTCCTCCGCCCGTACTCCTCGCCCCGGTCGGCCCCCATGTAACGGGTGCCGATGCGGACGGCCCAGTCGAGCAGGTCCTCCGCGTCCTCGCTGGTCTCGGCGTTGCCGTCGACCATCACGAAGGCGAACGGCGGCGTCTCGTCGTCGACGCACAGGCAGACCGCGGGGTGCCGCTGCAGGCCCCTGCCCTTCACGGTGTCGGCGCCGGTCGTGAACACGAGCGTCCCGTCGTCGTCGAGCACGAACCAGATCGGCGCCACGTGCGGGCGGCCGTCCTCGCGGACGGTGGCCAGCTTGGCCGTCCTGGTACCGGCCGCCAGGAAGTCGCGGGCCTGCTGCTCGGTCATCGTCTGCACGGGCGACTCCTGGTGCGGCGGCGGCCGATCAACGGTGGGATGGGCAATGGTGGGATGGGCAATGGTAGGACGGGGAAGGGTGGGAGGCACCGGGGAGGGGCGGGACCACCCCGGTGCCTGCAACCACCTTTCGCAGCCGGGCGGCGGGAGCCCGGTGCATGAGCAGATTGTACCGGCGGCCCTTTCGCTACTTGGTGCGCGGCCGCGCACCTTTTTCAGCAGCCGTACTCTGGCCGGGTGCCCGAACTTCCCGAGGTCCAGGCGCTGGCCGAGCGTCTCGAGCAGGCGGTGGCCGGCGCACCGCTCGAATCGGCGACGGCCTTGCAGTTCTCCGGGCTGAAGACCTTCGAGGTGCCGCCCGAGGAGCTGGTGGGCCGCCGCGTCGACGCAGTGGGCCGGCGGGGGAAGTTCGTCGTGTTCGAGTTCGACGGCGGGTTCCGGCTGCTCGTGCACCTGTCCCAGGGAGGGCGGGTCGACCTCGAGGATCCGCCCAAGACCACCAGGCCCAAGTTCGGGGTGGTGCGCCTGCGGTTCGAGGGGCGGCCGGCGGTGCTGGTGAAAGAGTTCGGCACCGAGCGCAAGGCCGGGTGGTGGGTCCTGGCGCCCGGCGACGACGGACCGCTGGCCGCCCTCGGTCCCGAGCCGCTGTCGGAGGAGTTCGCCGCCTTGGTGATGACGGGCGACGACGGCCGCCGGGTGCACACCCTGCTCCGTCACCAGAAGACGGTGGCCGGCATCGGCCGGGGCTACTCCGACGACGTCCTGCACCGGGCCGGCATCTCCCCCTACGCCACCCTGGCGTCGTTGTCGGAGGACGACCGGCGACGACTGCTCGACGCCATCGGGGTGGTGCTGGCGGAGGCCTTGGAGCTGGAGCGACGTCGGGGCGGCGGACTTCCCACCAAGATCGGCGACCACTTCACCGTGCACGGCCGGTCGGGCACGCCCTGCCCCACCTGCGGCGGCGACCTGCGCCGGGTGTCGTACGAGTCCTACGAGGTGACGTACTGCCCCGCATGCCAGACAGGTGGGAAGGTGCTGGCCGACCGCCGCCTGTCCCGGTTGGTGCGGTAAGGGCGGCGCGGCGCGGCGTCGGGCCTACGCGGCGGCGCCCTCGAAAACGGCGACCTTGACACCCCGTTCGGCCAGGCTGGCCAGGAACGGGCCGGGGTCGACCATCTGCGCCAGGCCGGCGGCACCGGTGCTCGACAGGCGGCGGTCGACGGCCCACCGGGCGGCCAGGGCGGTGACGGCGCCGGCGGCCACGGCCGGGCGGTCGATGGCCCCGACGACCCGCGTGGCCCGGGCGACCCCCTGGGAGCCCCGCACCTCGACCCGCAGCGCGCCCAGGTCGCTCTCGCGCCGGACCCGGCGGAGCTCGGGCAGCCGGGACACCAGGCGGTCGAACCGACCGGCGCCGGCCCGGGCGGTGACCCGTGTCACCCCGGGGAAGGCTGGCGCGATCAGCAGGGGCTCGCCCAGGGCGCCGCGGTAGCAGTCGACCCCGCCGATCGGGTCGGGAAACCAGCAGAGCTGGCGGCCCGAGGTGACCGGCTCCACCCACCGGCCACCGGCCCACTCCGGGCCCTTGGACCGGGAGGCCGCCAGCCGCTGACGGTGGCACGCGGGGCCGCCGGAGCCGACCTTGGCCACGTGCACCTCGTCCACCTGCTCGAAGCTCCGGGCGGCGAAGGCGGCGAGGACACAGGACAGGCCGGGTGAGAACCCGGCACCGACCACGACGGCCAGGTCGAGGGCCCTGGCGGTGGCGTCGAGGGCGAGCAGGCCCGACACGTCGTCCACCGAGTCGGCGGTCGACACGACGATGGCACCTGCCGCGAGGGCGATGGCGGCCAGCTCGGGATGGTCGCCGGGCGGTGACGTGAGGAGCACGGCCGCCGGCGTCGATTCCTCGCCGGCGACGTCGAGGCGCTCGCCGGCGACCTCGAGGGCCGCGGCCAGGTCGGCCACCGACGACGCGATCGGGCCGAACGACTCCACCACCGCCTGGCAACGGGAGGCGTCGGGGTCGACGACGACGAGCCGATCGAGGTCACCAAGGGCGACGAGCTGCCGGGCGGCCCGGGCGCCGACCGCGCCGGCACCTACGACGACGGCTCTCACGAGTGAAGGTCAGCAGAGGACAGCTCTCGCCAGCCGCCGCGCTCGGGGGCCGGGGCCTTGCCGCCGCGAAGCCGGATGGCTGCGGCGGCGGCCCCCGCCAGGAGCATCGCCAAGAGTGCTCGTCTCTTCATGGTGGGGCTAGCTGGAATCGAACCAGCGACCTCACCCTTATCAGGGGTGCGCTCTAACCGACTGAGCTATAGCCCCGGCGTTCGTGCAGACCATCAAGCCTACGCCAGACCGGGCGTGACGCCGGCCAGTTCAGTCCGGCTGGCCGCCGGGCGCGGGCGCCGGGGATGGGGCCGCGCCATTCCCCGCCGGGGACGCTGGGGGGTCCGGCGCTGGCGCCGATGTGGTTGCCGATGCCGACGGGTGCTCGGGGGGCGGGGTCGGCGCCGGCGGCGGGGCCGCTTGTGGGGTCGGCTGGGCTTCCGGCGGTGATGGCACCGAAGGTGGCTCAGGTGGCGCTGCCGAATGGGAGGGCGCCGCCGCCGGGGGCGGCGGTGGCGGAGGCGAGGGCGCTGCCGATTGCGACGGTGCTGCCGCGGGCGGGGGTGGAGAGGGTGCCGGGGACGGCGGCGCTGCCGATTGCGACGGCGCCGCCGGGGGCGAGGGCGCTGCCGATTGCGACGGCGGGGGGGAGGCTGTGCCGGCTTCGCCGGTTCGGGAGACGGCACACGCGACGCCAAGTCCGACGGCATGTGATCCACCGCGCCGGGCCGGGTCGTGCTACCCGTACCAGTCGACTCGGGAGGTCTTTCGGACGGCTGGTCCGGCGGCGAAGGTGGCAGTGTCGGGGAAGTCGACGAACGGAGAGCCGAGGCGCGATCCGGCAGCGACTGCGAAGGGGGCGGAACCGGCGCCGGGGTCGAAGGTGTAGTCGCGGGCCGTTGACCAGGCTCCTGGGTCGCACTCGGAGGCGGAGTGGCCGTGCTCGCCGGGGGCTGCTGCAACTCAGGCGGGCGAGACACCGCCGGTGACGGGGTGCCGTCCGACGCCGGACTGGGTGTCGGGGTCGGGGCCGACGCCGACGACGACGCTGGTGCCGGGCTGGGGGCGGGCGGACCCGGTTGGGGCGGCTTGGGTGACGACGCTGGGGAGGACACCGGACTCGGTGTCGGAAGCGCTGCTGATGCCGACGACGCCGCTGCGGCCGGTGCCGGTGCGGGCGGAGGCATCGATTGCGACGGCTTTGCTGGCGGAGGCGAACTCGCCTGTGCCGGTTGCCCCGGCGGCGGCGCCGGGGAGCTGGGCGTCCGCGGTGGCGGCAGATAGGCCGGTACCGGCGGGCTCGACGGCCGCGGCGCGGACGCCGGCGGTGGCAGTTTCGGGGAGAACTGCGGACTCTGTTGCGTGCCAGGCCCCGGCCTGTCCTGTGCCGGCCTGTCGGCTGCCTCTCTGTCGGGTGGCGGTCTGTCGGGTGGCGGTCTGTCGGCTGCCGGTCTGACGGGTGGCAGCGCCTGGGTCGCTGAAGGTGCCGGACCGGTTGGCGGAGGTGGGCCGGCCATGGTCGGTGGCCGCGCTGCCTGGGGCGGTGTCGCCCCCGGTTGCGGTGCGCCAGTCGGCGTGCTGGCGGCGGGCTGAGCAGAGGCGGAGGACGACCTCACCGGCTGTGCCGCCTCGAGTCGTGGTGATGGTCGAGGGTCGATGCTCAGCGGCGGGACGGGGCGACCGGCGACCGGCGCGGGCTCCCGCGGTGGAGGGCCGGATGCGGCGGCCTTTCGGTCTCCGACGGCGGCGGTGGCCGGGCCGCGGGCGGCGGCCGCAGCCGTTCCGGCGGCCGCGGCCGGAGCGATTGGTTCGGGCCTGGCAGGGGTGCCGGGGCGGCGACGGCTTCTCGCCGGCGTGGTCGCCGCGGCGGCGGCCGCGACTTTGCCGGGTCGCCGCTTCGGGGTCGGCTCGGCCTCGGTCGCGGGGTGGACTTCGCCGCCGGCCCGGGCCGCTCGCCGCTGCTGGGCGCGGGTGCCGAGCGCTCCCTCTTCGAACACGAGGCCGACGCCGCCGACGACGTCACAGATCAGGTTGTAGAGGATGGCCATGAGCACGTTGACGCCCGCTCCCATCGTCACGAGGATGACACCGCCGACCGCGGCCGCCCGGAACAGGTCGCGTCCGAGGAAGTGGAAGTCGTCGGACGCGACAAGGTCGCCCACGAAGCTCTCGATGTTGCCCCGCAGGCCCGACACCGACGCCGCCGACCACAACGCGAAGCCGGCGAGCATGACGACCAGGTACAGGCTCGCGTAGAGCAGCAGCGAGAACTTCAGGACCGTAAGTGGCTCGATCCTACGGAGGACCAGCCGAACTCGCCGTCCCTGCGCCAATGTGCTCCCTCTGTCGGACGCCTCGTCGACTCGACGGTACCCGGATTCGGCCCAGCCAAGTCGGTCGGGCGCCGGTCGCCGGCTGGTCAGGGGCCCGCGGAGGCGTCCGCGGCGGGTGGCGCCGAGCCCTGGCAGACCTCGAAGTAGGTGGGCGCGTCGGCCGAAGGCCGGCACAAGCCGGCGGTGGCCGAGGCCTCCAGAAGGCGGTCCACGACCACCGGGCTGACGTCGACACCGAGGCCCGGCGGATGGACCCGGACCGTCGGCACGTCGCGCCCGAGCAGGTCCGCGGCCCGCGCCAGAGCGGCCCTCAGGGCCGGCGCCGCGCCGGGTGGGCCCTCGGTCCCTCCCCCCGACCGCCGGGCCCTGCCCACCGCCCGGGCCTCGCCGAGCTCGACCTCGACCCGGGCGTCGGAGCCCTGCTTGGCGTAGCCGACGACGGTGGCGCCGTTGGCCGCGGCCAGCTGCCTGGCCTCTGGCTCATCGGCCGCCGCGCCGGCCAGCGCCGCGGCATCGGCTGCGTTGCGGGCGGCGGCCCGGTCGACCGCCGCTCCCCCGAGGCGACCGGCGAGCAGGACGATCATCCCGCCCAGCACCACCGCCAGCACCAGCAGCGGCAGGGCCGAGCCCTGCTCGTCACGTTTCCCGCGTTCCATCTTCCACTCCTCAGACATAGGACTTCGAGGGGGAAGTGGAGGCGGGCAGTCAGTCGTCGGCGCCGAACACCGGGGCGACGGCGGCCACCGACTGGCCTTCGTCGAGGTTCATGATCTTGACGCCGGTGGCGTCGCGGCCCTGCGACGATATCTCCCGGACGGCCATCCGGATGGTGGTACCCCCGGAGGAGATCAGGAAGATCTCGTCGTCGAGGCCGACCATGAAGGCGACGACCACGTAGCCCCGGCGGGCGGTGAGGCGGATGCCCTTGACGCCCATGGTGCCCCGGCCCTTGCGGGGGAAGCGTTCGAGCTTGGTGCGCTTGCCGAAGCCGGCATCGGTGATCGTCAGCAGGTCGACGTCGGGACGGCCCACGTCGGCCGACACCACCTCGTCGTCGGGCTTGAGTCGCATGCCGATCACGCCCTGGGCAGCCCGGCCGCTGGCCCGCACCTCGTCCTCCGAGAACCGGACGGTCATGCCCGAGCGGCTCACGATGAACATGTCGTCCTCGCCGCCGGTCTGGATGACCCGCACCAGCTCGTCGTCGTCGCGCAGGTTGATGGCGATCAGCCCGTCGCGCCGGGACGAGTCGTACTCGGAGAACTTGGTCTTCTTGACGATGCCCTTCTTGGTGACGAAGAACAGGAACCGGCTGGTCTCGTAGTCGCGGGTGTCGACGATGGCCTGGATGCGCTCACCTGGCGCCAGCGAGATCAGGTTGGGGATGGCGGTGCCCCGGGCCGTGCGCTCCTTCATCGGGATCTCGTGGGCCTTGAGCCGGTAGACCTTGCCCCGGTTGGAGAAGAACAGCAGGAAGGCGTGGGCGGTGGTGTGGACGATGCGCTCGACGTAGTCGCTGTCGCGCAGCTTGGTCCCGGCGATCCCTCGTCCGCCGCGGGCCTGGGTGCGGAAGGCGTCGGCCGACACCGTCTTGATGTAGCCGGCGTTGCTCATGGTGACGACGAGGTCCTCGTCCTCGATGAGGTCGAGGCTGTCGATGTCGCCTGGGTCGAAGGTGATCTCGGCCCGCCGGGGCTGGGCGTGCTTGGCCCTCACCTCGCTGAGCTCGTCCTTGATGACCTGGCGCAGCCGCACGTCGTCGCCCAGGATTGCCTCCAGCTCGGCGATCGTCTCCCGCAGCTTGGCCATCTCCGACTCCAGGTCGGACTTGCCCAGGCGGGTCAGCCTGCTCAGCTGCATGTCGAGGATGTGCTCGGCCTGGATCTCGCTGAAGGTGAAGGGCTCCGCCATGAGCCCCTCGCGGGCCGCCGACTTGTCGGCCGAGCCCCGGATGAGGGCGATGATGGCGTCGATCATGTCGAGCGCCTTGAGCAGGCCCTCGACGATGTGGGCCCGGTCGCGCGCCTTGCCCAGGCGGTGCTCGGACCGGCGGGTGAGCACCTCGACCTGGTGGTCGACGTAGGCGGTGACCAGCTGGGCCAGGTTGAGGGTGCGGGGCACGCCGTCGACAAGGGCCACCGTGTTCACGCCGAAGCTGGTCTGCAGCGGGGTGTGCTTGTAGAGGTTGTTGAGCACGACGTTGGCGGTGGCGTCGCGCTTGAGGTAGATCACCAGCTTGGTGTCCTCGCCCGAGGACAGGTTCTTCACGTCGCGAATGCCGTCGAGCTGGCGGGAGTCGACAAGCTCCTGGATCTTGGTGGCCACCGACGCCACGCTCACCTGGTAGGGCAGCTGGGTGACGATGATCTCGTCGGTGGTCTTGCCCTCGTGGATCTCGGCCCGGGCCCGCATCTTGATGGAGCCTCGCCCGGTGCGGTAGGCGTCCTGGATGCCGGCCCGGCCCAGGATGTAGGCGCCGGTGGGGAAGTCGGGCCCCTTGACGAACGCCATGAGGTCGTCGGGCGTGGCGTCGGGATGGTCGATGACGTGCATCACCGCGTCGACGACCTCGGACAGGTTGTGGGGCGGGATGTTGGTGGCCATGCCCACGGCGATGCCCTGGCTGCCGTTGACCAGCAGGTTGGGGAACCGGGCGGGGAGCACGACGGGCTCGAGGAACTCGCCCGAGTAGTTGTCGCCGAAGTCGACGGTGTCCTCGTCGATGGCGGCCAGCAGCTGCATGGCCAGCGGCGACAGCCGGCACTCGGTGTAGCGCGCCGCCGCGGCCTCGAAGTCGGGCGAGCCGTAGTTGCCGTGGAAGTCGACGAGGGGGTGGCGGAGGCTGAACGGCTGGGCCATGCGCACCAGCGCGTCGTAGATCGCCGAGTCGCCGTGGGGGTGGTACTTGGCCATGACCTGGCCGGTGACGCGGGCGCACTTGACGTGGGGACGGTCGGGGCGGAAGCCCTCCTGGAACATGGTCCAGAGGATCCGGCGGTGGACGGGCTTGAGCCCGTCGCGCACGTCGGGCAGAGCCCGCTGGGTGATGACCGACAGGGAGTAGACGAGGAACGAGGCCTCCATCTCCGACTGGAGCTCGATCGTCTCCACGTTGCCGAACTCGAGGTGGGGGGTGTTGCCGTCTCCGTTAGGCATGTCTGGCGCTCATATGTCGAGGAACCTTGCGTCCTTGGCGTTGGTCTGGATGAAGTACTTGCGGGCCTCCACGTTGTCGCCCATGAGCACCGACAGCACCTCGTCGGCGATGGAGGCCTGCTCCACCGACACCTGCAGCAGCGTGCGGCGGGCCGGATCCATGGTGGTCTCCTTCAGCTCCCCGAAGTCCATCTCGCCCAAGCCCTTCAGCCGCTGGAACTCGTGCTTCTTGTTGGGGTGCTCGGCGACGAAGCGCTCCCGCGCCGCGTCGTCCTTCAGGTACACCTTCTCCTTGCCCACGATGGTGGAGTAGAGCGGCGGCTGGGCGATGTAGATGTGGCCCAGCTCCACCAGATCGGTCATCTGGCGGAAGAAGAACGTGAGCAGCAGGGTGCGGATGTGGTTGCCGTCGACGTCGGCGTCGGCCAGCAGGATGACCTTGTCGTAGCGGATCTTGGCCACGTCGAACTCCTCGCCGACGTTGGCACCGATGGCCGAGATCAGCGACTGGATCTCGGTGTTCTTCAGCATCCGGTCGAGGCGGGCCCGCTCGACGTTGAGGATCTTGCCCCGGATGGGCAGGATGGCCTGGGTGATCGGGTCGCGGGCGTTGATGGCCGAGCCGCCGGCGGAATTGCCCTCGACGATGAACAGCTCGCAGTCGTCGGGGACCCGCGACGAGCAGTCGGCCAGCTTGCCGGGGAGCCCCGCCCCCTCCAGCAGCGTCTTGCGCCGGGTGAGCTCGCGGGCCTGACGGGCCGCCAGCCGGGCCCGGGACGCCTGGATCCCCTTGGCAACGATCTGGCGGGCCTCGGGGGGGTGCTCCTCCAGCCACTGGTTGAGCCGGTCGTTGGTGGCCCGCTCCACCAGCGAGCGGATGAAGACGTTGCCCAGCTTGGCCTTGGTCTGGCCCTCGAACTGAGGATCGCGCAGCTTGACGCTGACGATGGCGGTGAGGCCCTCCCGGATGTCCTCGCCGAGGAGGTTGTCGTCCTTCTCCTTGAGGAGGGGAGGGTTGTGGTTCCGGGCGTAGCGGTTGACCGTGTTGGTGATGGCCTTCTTGAAGCCCTCCTCGTGCATGCCGCCCTCGATGGTGGCTATGCCGTTGGCGAAGCTGTGGATGCCTTCGTAGTAGCCGGTGTTCCACTGGAAGGCGACCTCGACCTCTCCCTCGCCCTCGACCACCTCGTACTGGCCCACCCGCTTGAACAGGGGTTCCTTGGCGTGGTTGAGGTGCTTGACGAAGTCGACGATGCCGCCGCTGTAGCGGTAGGTCTGCTCGGCCTCGTGGCCGGGGCGCTCGTCGCGGAAGCGGATCTCCAGGCCCTTGTTGAGGAACGCCATGATCTGCATGCGCTCGAGCAGGGTCTGGGCCCGGAACTCGGTGCCCTCGGACGCGAAGATGGTGGCGTCGGGCCAGAAGGTGACGGTGGTGCCGGTGCGGCCCCTCGGCGCCCGCCCGACCAGGGCCAGCTTGTTGACGACCTTGCCGCCGTTGGCGAAGGACATCCGGTAGTGGCCGCCGTCCTTCCAGTCGATCTCGACCTCGAGCTTGGAGGACAGGGCGTTGACCACCGACACGCCGACGCCGTGGAGCCCGCCGGAGATCTTGTAGCCGTCGCCGCCGAACTTGCCGCCGGCGTGGAGGACGGTGAGCACGACCTCGGCGGCCGACTTGTTGCGGTACTTGGCCATGCCCTCGACGGGGATGCCCCGGCCGTTGTCGGACACCCGGCAGGCACCGTCGGGCAGGAGGGTGACGTCGATCCGGGTGGCGTAGCCGGCCATCGCCTCGTCGACGGAGTTGTCGACCACCTCGTAGACGAGGTGGTGCAGGCCGTTGAGCCCCGTGGACCCGATGTACATGCCGGGCCGCTTGCGGACGGCCTCCAAGCCCTCGAGGACGGTGATGTCTTTTGCCCCGTAGGACGGGGTGCTCAGCGCCACAGGCGCGCCCTTTCACAATGCGTACGAATCGGGCCACTGCCGTCGGGGGAAATGGTCGAGAGTCGGCGGTTCAGGCTGGGAAACACCCTGCTGTCAGGTGGAAAAACCCCTGCTTTCAATCGAGAAAAGCCCAGGTCACAGCCGTTAACCACACGTTCCAAGGATACCAGACGGGACTGTCAACGATGGCGAACCACGACTTTGACGGCCGTGACCACACCGGGCCCGATGGCGCCGTCGATGCGGGCCCGCAGCTGGGTCTCCAGGTAGGTCAGCTCGGTGGCCCAGCCGGGCTGGTCGACGGCGATGGTGAGGGTGTGGGCGACGAGGCGCAGCGGACGCGAATGGGAGGCCACCGAGGCCCCGACGACGTCGGCCCACGTCGACACGAGGTGCACGAGATGGACGCCGTCGGGCCCGGCCAGGTTGCGGGTGACCGCCGGCAGTGACTCCCCCACCCGCCTCGGGCCGGGCACGTTGTCGCCGGGCAGCGGCCGCCACGTCACCGGCCCGCCGCCGATGCCGCTACCGCGACTGCTGCGTCGCCAACTGGGGTCACAGAACCGCGCCATACGCGGTTTCGTGTCACCGGTTCGCTGGGGGGTCGACCGGTCACCGGCGCGGCCCCTCGACCAGGCGGCCGGCGGCGACGGTGAGGACCTGCTCGGGGCGGGCCGACGGTGGGATGGCGCCGGTGGTGGTGAGGATGGCCTGGCCGGGCGGGAGATGGTCGAGCAGGGCCAGGCCGCGGTCGGCGTCGAGCTCGGAGAACACGTCGTCGAGCAGGAGGATGGGTGGCTCCCCCAGCGTCTCCCCCACGAGGTGGTGGGCCCCGAGGCGCAGGGCCAGGGCCAGGCAGCGCTGCTCGCCCTGGGAGGCGTGGGTGCGGGCCGGCATGCCGGCGATGCGCAGGACGAGCTCGTCGCGGTGGGGCCCGACCAGGCAGACCCCCCGGCGCAGCTCCTCGGCGCGGGACTCGACCAGCGCCGCCGCCAATCCCTGCTCCCGCCACGGGGCGTCGTAGGCGATCGACACCGACCCACTCCCGCCTGGGCCGCCGATGCCGCTCTGGGCCAGGTCGTCGTAGGCCTTGGCCACCACCGGCTCGACGCGGGCCACCAGGTCGGCCCGGGCGTCGCCCAGGACGTCGCCTACCGCCGCCAGCTTGGCGTCCCACACGTCGAGGGTGGGAGCCAGCGCCGGCGACAGGTGGCCGCCGGCGTCGCGCAGCAGGGCGGTGCGCTGGCGCAGGATGCGTTCGAGGTCGCGGCGCAGGGCGTCGTTGCGGGGGTGGAGCGAGACGAGCACGTCGTCGAGGTAGCGGCGGCGGGCGGCAGGGCCGCCCTTGACCAGCTCCAGATCGTCGGGCGCGAACACGGTGGCGACGAGGGCGCCCAGCAGGTCGGCGGCCCGCCGCAGCGGTTGGCGGTTCAGCGCCACCCGCGCCCGGCCCCGGGTGCGGCCGCCGCCGGGGATCTCGGCCTCGATCAGCAGCGACCGCCCGGCCCGCTCCCCCTCACCCCGCACGACTGCCCGCTCGCAGCCCTGGCGCACCAGGGCCTCCCCCGGCGCCCCCCGGAACGACTCCAGCGTGGTCAGGTACCCCGCCGCCTCCAGCAGGTTGGTCTTGCCTTCCCCGTTGCCGCCGACGACGACCGTCAGGCCAGGCGGCAATCCGACCTCGGCCGTCTCGTAATTGCGGAAATCGGTGAGCCACAGCCGTTGCACGTGCACGGCGGACCGCGGTTACGAAACCCGGACGGGCATCAACAGGTAGAGGAAGTCGGTGCCCTCGGTGGGTCGCAGGGTGGCCGGCTTCAAGGCGTCGAGGGTCTCGAGCACGATCTCCTCGCCGGGTGTGGCCTCGACCCCTTCGAGCAGGAACTCGGGGTTGAACGCCACGGTCATCTCCGCCCCCTCGTACTTGGCGTCGAGGTCTTCCCGGGCCTGGCCCACGTCCTGGGTGATGGCGGTGAGCTGCAGCCCGTCGGGCCGCAGGGCCAGGCGGACGGGTGCCGCCTCCCGGGCCAGCAGCTTCACCCGGCGGACGGCGTCGATCAGGGCCTCCTTGGCCACCAGCAGGCGGTTGGGGTACTCGGCCGGGATCAGCGCCCTGTAGTTCGGGAACTCGCCCTCGATCAGCCGGGTGGTGAGCCGCACGTTGCCCACCTCGAAGTTGGCCTGGTCGGCACCGAGACGGAGGGTGACAGTGGGCGCTCCGCTCAGCACCCGGGTGAGCTCGCCCAGGGCCCGGGCCGGGACCAGCACCTTCTTGCCCTCGCCCAGCAGGCTGGTGCCGGGCAGGTCGCGCAGGGCCAGCCGGTAGGAGTCGGTGGCCACGAGGCGCAGGCCCCCTTCTTCGGCCGCCAGCAGGACACCGGTGAGGATCGGCCGAGCGTCGTCGCGGCTGGCCGCCCGCACCACCTGGGTGAGGGCCGACGAGAACTCCACCGCGTCGAGCGTGACCGCCTCGGCCTCGGCGGCCGGCAGCCGCAGGAACTCCTCGGCCGGCAGCAGACGCACGGTGAAGTGGGACCGCCCGGCCGAGATGGAGGCCTCCGACCCTTCGGTGGAGAACACCACCGCGCCCGGCTCCACCGCCCTGACGATGTCGGTGGCCAGGCGGGCGGGGACGACGCAGACGCCGTCGTCGTGGCCGGCGACGGAGGTCTCCACCTGGACTGTGAGGTCGAGGTCGCTGCCCGCCAGTCGCAGGCTGTTGCCGACCACCTCCATGCGCACGCCCGACAGCGCGGGCAGGGCACCACCACGGGTGGCGGCCGCCCGGGCGGCGGTGCCGAGGGCGTCGAGGAGGGTGTCACGCTCGGACGAGAACTTCACTGGGATACCTCGCCTGCAGTCACTGTCTTAAGTAGGAGAGAACTGAGGAAGAGCAATAGGGCCTGTGGATTGGGGACGACATCCCGAAGGCGCTGGTGGGAGGGGGAAATGGTGTCCACGCCGCGTCCCCAGCCTCCCACAGCGTAGAGACAGTGGGGCGCGTCCGCGGTGGACAGGGTGGACGGCGTCAACAGGAGACGGGACGGCGCGTCCACGGGTCATCCACCGGCGCGGATCCTGTGCATGAGCTCGGTGACCTGCTCGTAGATGGTGCGCCGTTCCCGCATGAGGTCGGCGATCTTGGACACGGCGTGCATGACCGTGGTGTGGTCGCGGTCGCCGAAGGCCCTGCCGATGGCGGGGTAGCTGAAGTCGGTCATCTCCCGCAGGACGTACATGGCCACCTGCCGGGCGGTGACGAGGGGCCGGCTGCGGCTCTTGCCGCACAGGTCGTCGACGCTGATACCGAACATGTCGGCGGTGGCGTCGATGACCACCTTGGCGGTGATCTGGCGGGGGGCCTTGGCCGTGATCAGGTCGCCCAGGACGTCTTCGGCCATCTGCAGGTCGAGCGGCACGCCGTTGAGGTTGGAGAAGGCGATGACCCGGTTGAGGGCGCCCTCGAGCTCGCGGATGTTGTTGGTGATGTGGGTGGCGATGTAGGTGAGGACGTCGTCGGTGACCAGGGTGGGCTCGAGCGCCGTCTTCTTGCGCAGGATGGCGAGGCGGGTCTCGAGGTGAGGCGGCTGGACGTCGGTGATGAGGCCCCAGCCGAAGCGGCTGCGCAGGCGGTCCTCGAGGGTGGCCATGGCCTTGGGCGGCCGGTCGGAGGAGATGACGATCTGGCGGCCGGCGGAGTGGAGGTAGTCGAAGGTGTGGAAGAACTCCTCCTGGGTGGTGGCCTTGTTCTCGATGAGCTGGACGTCGTCGACGAGGAGCACGTCGCAGCGCCGGTAGCGGAGCTTGAACGCCGACTGGCTGTTGGTGCGGATGGCCTCGATGAAGTCGTTGAGGAAGTGCTCGGTGGACACGTAGCGCACGTACTTGCCGGGGTAGTTGGCCCGCACGTAGTGGCCGATGGCGTGCAGCAGGTGGGTCTTGCCCAGGCCGGCGTCGCCGTAGATGAACAGCGGGTTGAACGAGGTGGCGGGCTTCTCGGCCACCGCCAGGGCGGCGGCGGCGGCGAAGCGGTTGGACTCGCCGATGACGAAGTCGTCGAAGGTGTAGCCGGGGTTGAGGTCGATCTCCCCCAGCGACCCGAAGTCGGCGGGCGTGCCGCTGACTCCCCCCCGGCTCTCGGAATCTCTTGTGACAGGCTCACGGGCCGCGCCGCGGGCGTCGGGCCCGTTCGCCGCCGGTGGGATGGTGGCTACCTCCCCCGCCAGGGTGACGTGGCGGGCGTAGGGGTCGCTGTCGTGCGGGCTCGGTGTCGCCAATTCGGTGCGCACCTCCAGGACGATCTCGTGGGGCTCCCCCGCCACGTCGGTGAGGATGCCCTCGACGAAGCGCTGGTAGCGGTTCTCGATGCGCTCCTTGGCCGCCGGGTGAGGGACCCCGAGGAACAGGCGGGTCCCCTCCAGGCGGGGTTGTGCCGCCTCCAACCACGTTTTGGCCACGCTGTCGGGCATCTCGGTGCGCAGCACGTCGACACAGGCCCCCCACAGGTGCTCTGCGTTCGCCACTCGCCCAGCCACCTCCCCTGCCTTTCCCACAGAACTATCCACAGGTGGTGGATAACTGCGGCCGCATCGATTTTGGACGCGACTTGGCACAGCTTCCAGGGTCGGGGAAGTGAAGACCCAAGCTCCAGGGGCCGCTCCCTGGTAGGTCCGAACGGTACCACCGGCGTCGGGGAGGGACACAAGGGCCAACTCGGGTTTTCGAGCCCCACCCAGCCACCGGCTCCCCTGATCCGGGGGGTGGAACGGGGCGCGTGTTGCCCACCCTCCCGGATCCCCCCTAGCCTGGATTGACCGATCAGGACACACCGCTGGCCGGACCGCGCCGGGGAGGCCATGAGTGAAGCGCACGTTTCAACCGAACAACCGGAGACGGGCCAAGCGTCACGGGTTCCGTCACCGGATGTCGACCAGCGCCGGCAGGGCCATCCTGTCCGCTCGCCGGCGCAAGGGTCGTCAGCGCCTGTCGGCCTGATCTGGTCCGTCCGCGATCGCACGACGTTCCGGCTCCTGCGCCGTTCCGGGCGCCGTGCCCGCTGCGGGCCGGTGACGGTAACCTGGATCCCGGGTGACCCGTCCGAACCTCCCCGGGTGGCCTACGCGGTCGGCCGCGGGGTCGGAGGAGCAGTCGTGCGCAACCGGATCCGGCGGCGGTTACGGGCGATCTCCCGGGAAGCGGCACCGCTGCTTTCCCCCGGCGCCTACCTCGTGGGAGTGAATACGAAGGCAACGGCATTGTCGTACCAGGAACTGCGGGCCGCGCTGTTCGAGGCGTTGGCCGCTCTGTTCGAGGCGCTGGGCAGCCTCGGCGCGCCCACACCCTCCCCCTCCCCCACCGCGCCCGCACGCAGGTGACCCCAGGCGTGCTGACCAGGGCGTTGTGTGCTCCCATCCGCCTGTACCGCTCCGTCACCGCCGGGGCTCGACCCCGCTGCCGGTACTGGCCCAGCTGCTCGCAGTACGCGCTGGAGTCGATCGAGCTCCACGGGCCGGGACGGGGCTTGTGGCTGGCGGCCAAACGGATCGGCCGGTGCCACCCATGGGGTGGGCACGGGGTCGATCCCGTGCCTGAAGCCCAGGTCAGGGGCCGGACGTGAACCTGCCGTGGTGAACCTGCCGATGGTCGATGTGACACTGCTGGCCGCGTCGCCCCTCGACCCCCTCCACGAGGCCCTGGGGTCGACCCTGGCGTTCTTCTACGCCATCGTCGCGTCGTACGGGTTCGCCATCATCATGCTGACGATCGCCGTGCGGGTGGCCCTGATCCCCCTCACCGCCAAGCAGCTGAAGTCCCAGCAGGCCATGCAGCGCCTCCAGCCCGAGCTGAAGAAGCTGCAGGCCAAGTACAAGGGCGACCGCGTCAAGCTCAACGAAGAGATGATGAAGCTCTACAAGGAGCACAAGGCCAACCCCTTGGCGGGCTGTCTTCCCCTGCTCCTGCAGATGCCGCTGTTCATCGTGCTCTACCGCCTCATCCTCGACCTGAGCAACGTCCCGCCCAAGCACATCCCGATCGGCAGCTCGCTGTACAAGGCCATCGTGGCGTCGGGCGGGAAGCTGGTGTCCTTCGGCATCGACCTGTCAATCAAGCCCGGATCGGTTCCCGGCGGGGTGGTGTCGGCGCTGCCCTATTTCTTCCTGGTCGGGCTGGTGGTGGCCACCGGGTACTTCCAGCAGCGCCAGATGTCGGCCCGGATGCCCAAGGGCGACGGGATCAACAACCAGATGCAGGCGGTCATGAAGGTCTTCCCGCTGTTCTTCGGGGTGATCTCGTTGTCGGTGCCGGCCGGCGTCGTCCTGTACTTCTTCGTGTCCAACCTGTGGCAGATCGGCCAGCAGGCGGTGGCGTTCCGCCACATGCCGGTGCCCGAGCCCGCCGCGGGTGGTGCGGGTGGGAAAGCCGGCGCTGGGAAGACGAAGGGTGGCGGCGCGGCCACCGCCGGTGGCCTCGGCGGGCTGTTGCAGCAGGCCAAGGCGTGGTTCACGGGCCCGGAGCAAGCAACCGGCGGCACCAAGGGCGTCCAGTCCGGCAATGGCGGCAAGGGAGGCCAGCTGGGGAAGGGCCAGGCCGGCAAGGGTGCTCAGGCGGGCAAGGCCGGTCAGCAGTCCAAGGGCCAGCCGTCCAAGGGCGGCCAGCAGCCCAAGGCCGGCCAGGGCAAGGGTGGTCAGGGTGGGAAGGGCGGGCCGGCGGCCAAAGGTGGAGCCACCGCCAAGGGGGGCCAGCCGTCGAAAGGCCAGCCGTCGAAAGGCCAGCCGTCCAAGGGCCAGCCGTCCAAGGGAACTGGCCCCGCCAAGGGAAGCGTGACACCAGGCGCAGGTGCGACCCCAAAGGGGAACGAACCGGCCAAGGGAGGCCAGCCGGCCAAGGCCGGCGGGACGTCGAACGGAGGCCGGCCGGTGAAGGCCGGCGGAACGGCCAAGGGAGGGCCCGCCGCGTCAAGCGGGGGTACCCCCAACGGGAAGGCCGGCGTAGCCGGTGCCGATGGTGCCGGTAGCAGGCCGGCCAAAGGCGCCAACGCCAACGCCAACGCCAACTCCGGCGACGGCTCCCGCTCGGGCGCCGGGCAGCCGGGTGCCAAGGCGCAGCCGGGGAAGTCGGGCGGCAAGGGCGGTATCGCCCGCTACCGCCGGGCCCCGAAGCCAACCCGTCCCCCGCCGGCGCCTCGTCCCAAGGGCCTCCCTCCGACTACAGGATCTTCGGGAGGTTGACGCGTGGAATGGGTCGAAGTAACTGGAAAGACCGTGGGCGCCGCCAAGGAGGCCGCCCTCGACCAGCTCGGTGTCGACGACAGCGATGCGGAGTTCGAGGTGCTGGAGGAACCCAAGGCGGGGCTGTTCGGGTTGCTGCGGTCCGAGGCGCGGGTACGGGCCCGCGTGGTGCCGGCCGCGGCGCGGCCCAAGGTCGAGCGTCGCGAGCGCAAGCGGCGGGAGCGGCCGGGAGACAAGCGTGCCGGCGGCGACAAGCGGTCG
This sequence comes from uncultured Acidimicrobiia bacterium, assembly GCA_963825765.1. GTDB lineage: Bacteria > Actinomycetota > Acidimicrobiia > Acidimicrobiales > AC-14 > CAWGUU01. The sequence continues at coordinate 53,358 of CAWGUU010000007.1, read as the reverse complement.
GATGCCCCGGCGGGCGAACGCAGCGGCGCTGGCGGTCCAGGTGGTCCAAGCAGTTCGGGTGGCGAGCCCAGAAGGTCGGGTGGCGAGCCCAGAAGGTCGGGTGGCGAGCCCAGAAGGTCGGGTGGCGAGCCCAGAAGGTCGGGTGGCGAGCCCAGAAGGTCGGGAGGCGAGCCCAGAAGGTCGGGAAGCGAGCAACGCAAGCAGCGGTCGCCGTCCCAGCCGAGGTCCACGCAGCAGCGGCCCGCCCGGCAACCGGTCGGGCAACCAGAGGTCGAACAATCACAAGGAGCACGGATGGTTGAGGGTGACGACGGCGTCGATGCAGGCGAGCTGGCCGAGGAGTTCGTGGACGGGCTCCTTGACCGCTTCGGGGCCGACTACAAGGTGGCCCGGCGCGACCTGGAGGACGACACCGTCGAGATCGCGGTCAGCGGCGACGACCTCGGCCTGCTGATCGGGCCGCGGGGCCAGACGCTGGCCGCGGTCCAGGAGCTGGCCCGCACCGTGGTCCAGCGCCACGGCATCGGTACCCGCACGCGGGTGCTTGTCGACATCGCCGGCTACCGCATGGCCCGTCGCGAGGCCCTCGAGCGCTTTACCAGGGGTGTTGCCGACCAGGTGAAGGCGTCGGGTGTGGCCCGGGTGCTCGAGCCCATGACCGCTCCCGACCGCAAGGTCGTGCACGACACCGTCAACACCATCGACGGCGTGTCGACGACGTCGGAGGGCGAGGAGCCCAGCCGTCGGGTGCTGATCGCGCCCGACGAGGCCACACCAGAGGTAGACGCATCAGAAGTGGGCACACCGGACGCAGGTTCGCCCGACGACGCCTGAGCGGGACGAGCAGCTGCGGGCCGAGGTCGAGGCCCGCCTGCTGCCGGTGCTGGAGGACGCCCGGCGGCGTGGATTCGTGGGACCGGGGCCCCTCGCGCCCCACGTGGCCCATGCCCTTGGCTTCGCCGAGGCGGCTCCAGGTGCACCGCCGCCCCTACGGAGCCTCGACCTGGGCAGCGGCGGCGGGCTTCCCGGCCTGGTCCTGGCCCTCTGGTGGCCGGAGAGCCGTTGGGTCCTGCTGGATGCGGGAGCCCGGCGCACGGCCTTCCTGCGGGAGGCGGTGGAGCGTCTGGAGCTGACCAGGCGGGTGGAGGTCGTCACCGGCCGGGCCGAGGAGGTGGGCCATGACCCATCGCTGCGGGCCGCCATGGGCCTGGTTGTGGCCAGGGGATTCGGCCCGCCAGCGGTGACGGCCGAGTGCGCGGCGCCGTTCGTCGCCGTGGGCGGCGTGGCGGTGGTGAGCGAGCCGCCGGGAGGGCGGCCCGACCGGTGGCCGGCGGCGGGACTGGCCCTGCTGGGCATGGTGCCGGGCCCGACGGTAGGCGGCCACGGGGGCACCTACCAGGTGCTCGAGCAGCGGTCCCCGTGTCCCGGTCCCCTGCCCCGGCGGACGGGAATCCCGTCGAAGCGGCCCCTTTTCGCCGGCAGGTGACAAGAAAGGCCCACCTCACAGCCCTGTCGCGATGTTTCACGTGGAACACGAGCTTGATACTTGACGGTGTGCTCCGACCTGCCATGATGGAGTGGTGAACCAGGACGAGGGGCGCTCCTGGGTCGCTGCGACGCACTCGTTTCCAACGCGCCCATTGGCGGTGCTCGCGTGACCGTCCCCCAGCCCGACGACCTCTACCTGCCGCCGCCCCCAGGTGGCGCAGGTGCCCCCGCCTTCGTGGACGATCCGCCCCCAGTCCTCGACGATCCGCTCGCGGCCCTGAACGATCCGCAGGCTGCCCTGAACGATCTGCAGGCAGGGGCCAACTCCGAACGGCCGCCGGTGCTGACCGCCGCGGCGGCGTCCACGGCCCCCGCCGTCCACATGTCGGCCCGCCCTCTCCCCCGCTACATGGCCATCGCCAACCAGAAAGGCGGCGTGGGGAAGACCACGACCGCGGTGAACCTGGGGGCGTCGCTGGCCGAGCTCGGGTACCGGGTGCTGGTGGTCGACCTCGATCCCCAGGGCAACGCCACCACCGGCCTGGGCGTCAACGGCCGCAACCTCCAGTCGTCCATCTACGACGTCCTCCTCTCGGACTTCCCCATGGAGGACTGCGTCGAGCCCACCGCGGTCAAGAACCTCTTCGTGGCGCCGGCCACCATCGACCTCGCCGGCGCCGAGATCGAGCTGGTCCCCGCCTTCAGCCGGGAGCTACGCCTGCGTCGGGCCATCGAGAGCATGGACGGCCAGTTCGACTACGTGCTCATCGACTGCCCGCCGTCGCTCGGCCTGCTCACCGTCAACGGCCTGGCCGCGGCCACCGAGGTGGTCGTGCCCATTCAGTGCGAGTACTACGCCCTCGAGGGGCTCGGCCAGCTCATGCGCAACGTGGCGCTGGTGCAGCGCAACCTCAACCCCCGCCTGGAGCTGTCGGCCATCATCCTCACCATGTACGACGCCCGCACCAAGCTGGCCGACCAGGTGGCCAAGGAGGTGCGGCGGCACTTCGGGGCCAAGGTGTGCAGGAACATCGTGCCCCGCACCGTCCGGCTGTCGGAGGCACCCTCGTTCGGCCAGCCCATTCTCGTGTTCGACTCGACCTCGCGGGGGGCGCTTGCCTACCGCGAGCTGGCCAAGGAGGTAAGCGGTGGCGCGCCGCAGCGGACTGGGTAAAGGCCTCGGGGCCCTGATACCGGCGGGAACCGTCGACGTAGGCGGCTCCGCGTTCCAGGAGCTGCCGATCGCCTCGATCACCCCAAACGGCCGCCAACCCCGATCGTCCTTCGACGAGGAGTCGATGGCGGCGCTGACCGCCTCGGTGCGGGAGCTGGGCGTGCTGCAGCCGGTGCTGGTGCGGGCGGCGGGGGAGGGGACCTACGAGCTGATCGCCGGCGAGCGCCGGTGGCGGGCGGCCAAGCGAGCCGGGCTGCCGCTCGTACCCGCCATCATCCGCACCGTCGACGACACCGCCGCGCTCGAGCAGGCCCTGGTGGAGAACCTCCAGCGGGAGGACCTCAACCCGCTGGACGAGGCCGCCGCCTACCAGCAGCTGCTGGAGGACTTCCACCTCACCCACGACGAGCTGGCCGCCCGCATGGGCAAGAGCCGGGCGGCCATCTCGAACACGCTCCGGCTGTTCCAGCTGCCGCCCAGCGTCCAGCGCCTCGTCGCCGACGGCAAGATCACCGCCGGCCACGCCCGGGCCCTGCTCACCTGCCCGGACCGCGCCTACCAGGAGTCACTGGCCCGACGGGTGGTGGACGACGGCATGTCGGTGCGGGCGGTGGAGGAGGAGGCCCGGCGCCACAACCAGCAGACCGCCGCCGTGTCGCCGCCCCCGCAGGGTCCCGGGCGACGGCTGCGCCCCCCCGGGCTGCTCGAGCTGGAGGACCTGCTGTCGACCCACCTCGACACCCGGGTCAAGGTGGAGATGGGCGCCAACCGGGGCCGGGTCGTGGTCGACTTCGCCACCCTCGAGGATCTCGAGCGGATCTACCGGGCGATGACCGGGAAAGTCCCCGTCTCGTAACTTCTAGGCCATGCCCCGGTCACGCACCGGACACCATGAGCTACCGCAGGAGGCCTTCTCCACAGTTGGGGGAAATTCTGTGGACGGCCCGAAAATGCCAGGGCGAACCGGGCTGCCGTTCGATGCTCTTTCATACCGACCCGCGTCATTCGACGCGGAGCGAACGACTACCCGGCGCCGCCGATGAACTCGGACAGGTCCTCGAGGAGCTGGGTCTTGCCCTTGGCGCCGACGATGCGCTTCTTGGCCACACCGTCCTTGAACACCATCATGGTGGGGATGCTCATGATCTCGTAGCGGCGGGTGACGCCGGGGTTGTCGTCGACGTTGCACTTCACCACCCGCAGGGCACCCACGTGCTCGGCCGCGATCTGCTCCAGGATGGGCGCCACCAGGCGGCAGGGGCTGCACCACTCGGCCCAGAAGTCGACGATCATGGGGACGTCGGTGGCGCCCACCTCCTCGTCGAAGGTGCTGTCGGTGAGGACGTCGAGTCCCTCGGCCATGTTCTGCCTCCTGGGTTGCTGGGAGAGAGCCTCTCTCTGTGCTTCGGTGAACGTCTCTTCCCGCCGGGGGATTCCGCGTGAGGTCGGGCCCATCACCACTCCGTGGGGGTCGACAGGATCTCGTGCTCGTGGGGCTGGGCCTCGAGCCACCGCTCGGCGTCGATGGCGGCCATGCAGCCGGTGCCGGCGGCGGTGATGGCCTGGCGGTAGACGTGGTCGGCGACGTCGCCGGCGGCGAACACGCCCTCCACGTTGGTGCGGGTGCCGGTGGTGGTGAGGAGGTAGCCGTTCTCGTCCATGTCGAGCTGTCCGACGAAGAGCTCGGTGTTGGGAACGTGGCCGATGGCGACGAAGAGCCCGGCGATCTCCAGCGTGCGCTCCTCGCCGGTGTGCACGTCCTTGACCCGCAGCCCCTCGACCAGGGTGTCGCCCTCGACCCCCACGACCACCGAGTTCCACACGAACTCGATCTTGGCGTTCCTGTGGGCCCGGTCCTGCATGATCTTCGACGCCCGCAGCTGGTCGCGGCGGTGGATGACGTAGACCTTGTCGGCGAACTTGGTGAGGAACGTCGCCTCCTCCAGGGCCGAGTCGCCCCCGCCGACCACCGCGATGGTCTCGCCCTTGAAGAAGAAGCCGTCGCAGGTGGCGCACGTCGACACCCCGTGGCCGAGCAGGCGGCGCTCGTCGTCGAGGCCGAGCATCTTGGCCTTGGCCCCGGTGGAGACGATGACCGAGCGGGCCCGGTAGCTGACGTCACCCACCTCCACCGCGAAGGGACGCACCGAGAGGTCGACCCGTGTGGCCTTCTCGGTGAGGAAGTCGGCGCCGAAGCGGGCGGCCTGGGCCCGGAAGGTGTGCATGAGCTCCGGCCCCTGGATGCCCTGGACGAAGCCGGGGTAGTTCTCGACGTCGGTCGTGAGCATGAGCTGGCCACCGGGCTGGTCGCCGGTGGACGACAGCTCGCCCTCGATCACGAGGGGCGCCAGGTTGGCGCGGGCGGCGTAGATGGCGGCGGTGAGGCCGGCCGGGCCGGAACCGATGATGACGACGTCGTGCACGGCGCTCACGTGGAGGTCCTTCCTGTCGCGGTCAGGAGCCGGCCGGGGAGGCCGACCGCTTCGACCACAGGAACAGCCCCGCAGCCAGGAATATTGCGCCCAGGATGAGGTAGGGCAGCCACACCTCGTAGGGCAGGAGACGATCGAGGACCCGGATGGCGCCGATGATGAGCACGATCACGGCCATGGTGCCCATGACGGCGACGAGCAGGCCGTACACGATCATCCGGGCCACGCGGACCAGGCGGTCGGAGGTGTTCGACCTGATGGTGTCGACCAGGCTGTCGATCTGGCCCGCCACCTGGACGGTCCAGTCGGGCTTGGGGGAGCCGGCCTGGGTGGTGGTGGTGGACGTGGTCGTGGACCGCGGGGGCGGCGGCGTGGATCGGGGAGGCGGCGGGGAGGCGGCGGGCGCCACCGGCCTCGGTGCCGTCGCGGTCGGTGGAGGCGGGGCCGCGGGCAGGGTGGGCGTGGACGCGGCTGTCACCTTCGGTGGCGCAGCAGGCGCTCTGGGTGGCGCGGGTGACGGCGTCGTCGGCGGAGCGGCGGCCGCAGTCGCCGGCGGGGACGCGGGAGGAGGAGACGTGGGGACAGGCGGTTTCGGAGTCGACACACCATCCGCGGCACGCGGGGCGTCAGCCGCGGCAGGCGGGCCGGCGCCGGTCGAGCCCGGATCGGGAGCATCCGCCACGACCTCAGCCTACCCTTCCCATGTGACCGGCCACGCCTCCCCCCCGGCTCGTCCACGGCCTGGCGTACGCCGAGCCCTCGCCATCCTGGCCGCCGCTGCCGTCGGCGTCGTGGCGGGGGTGGCGCTGGGGGAGTACGCCTTCGACGGGCTGATCATCGTGGCGGCGGGCGTCGTCGTGGGCCTGTTCGTCGGGGAGGCGGCGGTGGCCGTGAACCGAGGCCGCGACGTGCTGCTGGCTGTGGCCTGTGCGATCTGCACCGTGGGCGGCCTGCTGATCGCGGCCCGGACCGCGACCGGCCACCGGCTGTCGAGCGTCGGTTGGGAGGGCTGGTTGGCGGTGGCCCTGGGTGCCGTGGCGGCTGCGCTCAGGGCAACGACGCTTCGGCGACGACCCCGCACCCCTCCTGAGCCACCAGCAGAAGAGTGACCGGGGCCGGGTCCGGCCCGGTGGCGAAGCCCAGGACGAACGCCGGCCGGCCCCCGGTGGTGGCGGTGGCGAAGTAGACGACCTCCCGCAACTCGGGCCTGGCCGTGCGGACCTGCTCCTCGCACGGCCGGGTGCCCACCGATGTGCCTGCTACCCCTGCCACGCTGCTGTCCAGAGCGGCACCGGGGGCCAGGGCTGGCGCAGGTGTCGGTGCCGAGGCTGCCCGCTCCGTGGCACGGACGCCACTGCCGGCCTTGGCCGCCAGCTGCGCGGCGTCGTCGATCGGGCCCAGGTCGGGGCCCGTCACCCCGCCGGCGCCGGCGGGGGACGACTGGCGGAGGTCGTAGCCCGGCGCCGCCGCGCCCGACTCCGCAGTCGAGTCGGGTGTCCCCGAGGCGAGGGTCTGGGTGCCCTCACCCCCACCGCCGGGCCCCCGCAGGACGGCGGCGCCGACCACGACGGCCAGCAGCACCGCCGCCACCGAGCCCAGCGCCACCCAGGGACCGTTCACCCGACGGCGGGGCGCAGGCGGGGCGACGACGTGCGGCCGGTCCTCGACCGGAGGCAGCGGGCGGACACGGGGAGTACCGGCGACGCGAGGAGTGCGGGTGTCGCCACTTTCAGCGACCGCCGACGCCGGCGACGGGATGAAGGCGTCCAGGGCTCGGGCGATCGACCGCTCCTTCACGTCGTCGGCCACTGGCGGCACCGGCTGGCCGATGGCGGCGCGGACCGCCCGCAGGCGGGCGACGTCGGCCAGGCACAGGTCGCAGGCGTCGACGTGGCGTCGCCACTGCGAGGCCTCGCCGTCGACGAAGGCGCTCAGGGCCTCGAATTCGGGGTGCTCGTTCATGTCCTGGGCTTTGGACGTTGGCGGCCCCCCGGCGCGTTCCCGCCGGGGGAGAGCAGGGGCACGAGGGCGGCCCGGCCCCGGGCGATGCGGGAGCGCACCGTGCCCACGGGGACGCCCGTCATCTCGGCGATCTCGTCGTAGGCCAGGCCGCAGAGGTCACGCAGGACGACTGCAACCCGAAAATCGGTGGGGAGCTGGCCCAGCGCGGCGTCGACGACCAGGCGGGTGTCGACCGCCCCGAAGGCATCCCTGCCAACGGGTGTACTGGCCTCGCCCCTGCTCACCGGTGTGCCAGGCTCGCCGGCGTCCGCGGGGAGGCCCGGCTCGGGGCGCCGACGCCGGCGGCGCAGCTCGTCCAGGCAGGCGTTGGTGGCCACCCGGTAGGCCCACGTGCCGAACGCCGCCCGCCCGTCGAAGCGGTCCAGTCCCCGCACGATCGCCATCAGCGCCTCCTGGCAGGCGTCGGCACCGTCGGCGTCGCTGCCGGTGATCCGGCGGCACAGCGCGTAGATGCGGTCGTGGTGGCGCCGCAGGAGGGTGTCGAGGGCGTTGCGATCACCGTCCTGCGCCGCCACCACCAGGGCTGCGTCGCTGCGGTCGTCTGCGATCGGGCCAGCGTACCGAGGAGGCCGGCGTACCGATCGGAGCCCCGCCGGTCAGCCGCCGGTGACCTCGACCTCGCCGACGGTCACCGAGGTGTTGCCCCCCCCGGGGTCGGTGATCCAGACGAGGACGGCAGAGCCGGTCCGCCCGCCCAGGTCGAACGTGGCCGAGCCGTCGATCCCCGCCTTGGCGTCCGCCGCCTGGCCCCAACCGGCCCGGTTCTGGTGGACGGTCTCGGACACGGCCACCTCGGCGCTCCAGCCTTTGCTGGCCCCGCTCACCTTCAGCCCACCCAACCGGTGGGCACCGTCGAGCTGGAGCACGAATCCCACGCCCGGCTTGAGGCCCGCGAAGTGCGGACCGCCGTACCGGGAGGTGGACCACGTCGTGGTCGGGTCGCTGTCGAACAGGTGCGAGACCTCGTCCTCGTGCTCGGAACCGTCGCCGTCGGGGTCGAACGACTTGGCACTGGCGATCGTCACCGCCACGCCGGACGCCGTCCCCCCTTTGTCCGGTGTCTCCCCGAGCAGCCGCTGACCGGTGCCGGACCGGGCGAACAGGACGCCGACGATGCCGAGCGCCACCGCCACCATCACGATGACGGCGGTCGGAACGATCCAGGACCGCTCGCTCTGGGCGAAGGTCTGCGGGACGCCTCGGGCCGGGGTGTCGTCCCTGACGATCATCGGCACCGCGTCGTCGGACCGCAGGTCGACCGAGAGGAGCGCGCTCTGCATGGCGGCGGCGCTGGCGTAGCGGTGGTCGGGGGCCTTGGCCATGGCCCGCAGGACGATGGCCTCCAGCGGCTTGGGGATGCCGGCCTTGACCTGGCGGGGGCTCAACGGCTTGCGGTCGAGGTGCTGGATGCCGATGGCCATGTCGGTGTCGCCCACGAAGGGCGGACGGCCACAGAGCATCTCGTAGAGGACGACGCCGAGGGCGTAGACGTCGCTGCGGCCGTCGACGGGCCGGCCGTCGACCTGCTCGGGCGACAGGTACTTGGCGGTGCCGACGACGGCGCCGGTGCTGGTGAGGTCGTCGGCTCGGACGCCCTCGGTGGCCGCCGCCTTGGCGATGCCGAAGTCGGCCACCTTCACCCGCCCGTCGCCGCACAGCAGGATGTTGGCCGGCTTGACGTCCCGGTGGACGATGCCGGCCTTGTGGGCGTACTCCAGGGCGCCCGCCACCTGGGCGGCGACGTCCACCGCCTCGGCCGGCGGCAGCGCCCCCCGCTCCATGAGCGTCTCGCGCAGGGTCCGGCCGTCCACCAGCTCCATGACGATGTAGGCCAGGCCGTCGTCGATGCCGGTGTCGAAGATGCCGACCACGTTGGGGTGCGCCAGCCGGGCGGCGGCGATGGCCTCCCGGCGGAACCGCTCCAGGAACGAGGGGTCGGCGGCCAGCTCGGGCAGCAGCAGCTTGACCGCCACCGCCCGGCCAAGCACCGAGTCCTCCGCCTCCCACACCTCGGCCATGCCCCCCCGGGCGATCTCGTGGCGAAGGCGGTAGCGCCCCCCGACCAGGCGGTCGGCGGCTAGGACCACGGGCGGGGGCGGTGGTGGGTGGTGGGGTTCGTCATGGTGGGTAGCGGTCAGGGGCCGGTGCCCGGCACCTGGAACGCCACCCCGATGGTACGGGGACCGGCATGGCTACCTACGACCGCCCCGAGGTCGCCGACGACGATGCGGTCCAATGGGTAGTGGGGAGCCAGCAGGGCCAGCAGCTGGTCGACGTCGGGGGCGTCGCCGTGCATGACGGCGAGGTTCTCGACCGCCGGCTCGGCCACCACCTTGTCGACCAGGTACTGCAGGGCCCGGCCCCGGGTGCGCACCTTGGGCCCCGGCTCCACCTCGCCGTTGCGCACCTCGATGACCGGCTTGACCGACAGGATGGAGCCGAGCAGGGCCTGGGCCTTGCCGATGCGGCCGCCCTTCTTGAGGTTCTCGAGGGTGTCGAGGGCGCCGTGGACACGGGTCCGCCGGGCCAGGTTTTGGGCCACGTCGGCCACTTCGTCGACGCTGGCTCCCGCCTCCGCCCGGCGGGCCGCCTCCAGGACGATCGTGCCGAGACCCATCGTGACCGACTTGGAGTCGACGACCCTCACCGCCACCTCGCCGGCCACCGCCCGGGCCGCGGCCTCGGCGGCCTGGATCGTCGCCGACAGCAGTGACGAGAGGTTGATGCACACGACGCCGTCGGCTCCCGCGGCCGCCGCCGCCCGGAAGGCCTCCTCGAACGCGCCGGGCGCGGGCGCGGCGGTGGAGGGCAGCACCGAGGAGCTGGCGCACCGGGCCCAGAACTGGGCGGGGGTGAGATCGCGACCGTCGACGAACTCGTCCTCCCCGAAGCGGATGGTGAGGGGCACCACGGTGATGTCGTGCTCCCGCACCTCCTTGGCGGGCAGGTCACAGCTGCTGTCGGTCACCACGCGGACCACACCCATGGTTCAGCCTCCTCCTGGTCTCGGGACGGTCATCCTCCCCCAAGCGTCCCGGGCGTCGGAACCGGCCTGCCGTCGGTCTTCTCGCCGTGGCCGTTGGACGCGCCGGGCGCGGGGCTGGGCGCGGGCGCCGGAGCGGTCACCTGCGGGCTCGGTGGCGGGGGCGGCGGGGGAACCGGCTCGTCGGTCGGCGTCAGGACCGGCGTCTCGACCAGCCGCCGGGCCCGCCGTCCCTTCACCGTGTGGCGACCCCACCACAGCGCGAGGAACAGCACCGCGCCGGTGGAGATGAACACGCCCAGGCCCGACGTGGCCGTCGAGCGGACGGTGAGCTGAGCCCGCCCGATGGTCAGCTTGCCGTCGGGCGACTCCAGCACGATCCGGATCGGGAACGTCCCCGACGCTCGTGTGACCACGGGGAAGCGCTCGGTGGTGTTCAACCGCGTCAGGTCCAGGGTCTTGGTGGTGCCGGCCGGGAACTCGAGTTTGTCGCTCTGCAGCCTCACGACCACCTTCAAGGGGTGCCCGGTGTGGTTCTGGAAGGTCACCGGGATCTCGCCTTCCCGCGCCGTCAGGGTGATCGAGCGGCCTTCGGGCATGTCGACGGCGTCGAACTGCTGCTCTATCGTGGCCTGCACGCCCTGGAGGTAGAGGTCGCGCTGGTGGGCCGTGCGCAGATCGTCGGACTGGGCCACCAGCAGGCGCTCGTCGAGGGTGCCGGACAGGGCGTTGGTGGGCCCCAGCACGGACCCGAGCGAGTCGAGGCGGGATCGCCCGGCACGGAGCTCGGTGACCCTGTCGGTGAGGTCGTCGTCGAGGCCGACGGCCGGGCGCCGCACCAGCGGGACGCCCCGGCTGGTGGCCGGCGCCACGTTGGCGAAGAAGGCGTCGAGACTGACGGCTTCCACCTGGGGGTTGCCGGTGAGGCCCTTGACGAGGGTGTCGACGAAGGCACGGTTCAGGCGCCAGTCCCGAGGGGGGACGGCCACGACGCCGCGGCGTTCGTCGGGGAAGTCAAGGTAGATGACGGCGAGGTCGGCCAGCAGCTGGGTGGCCCGTAGGGCCTGGTTGCCGCCGTCGAAGTGGGCGGCCAGGCCGGCATCGGCCACCGCCCCCTGCACCGTCTCGCGTTGGCCCGCCAGCCGGAAGGGCCGGGTGAGCGTGACCAGCTGGTCGGGGATGGGCGTGAGACCCGGCGTCTCCGTCGCCACCACCTGGTCGATGCCCCGGCTGGCCAGGAGGTCGAGCGTGGCCGCGTCGAGCGGCTGCTGGGCCACCCAGGTGAGCGGATCAGGGTTGGCCCGCAGCCCCTCGGTGAGGGTGGACCGGCCCCGCTCCAGCTGGCCGGCCACCTCCCCGTCGAGGCCGCCCGCCTTCAGGGCGGGCAGGCTGGTCGGCACGTACGAGCCGGCGAGCAGCGGGCGGTCGGCCGCCGCACCCCGCAACGCGTTGAGGACGGTGCCGGCCTGGCTGTCGTCGCTGGCGACGAGGGCGGAGACGGTCTCGGGCGTCGGCACCAGGCTGACCGGCAGGGCTCGGGCGGCCTCGATGCCCTGGGCCAGGCTGGTCAGGTCCTCGCCGTCGGCCAGCTTGCGGGTGCCGTCGGGCTGCAGGCCGGGGAGCTCGTGGACCGGCAGGACGAACGACACGCCGAGCTTGGGGCCCTCGACCGGATCGGGCAGGTAGACGAGGTGGGTGTTGAGGCGGTCGAGCACCGACCCGTCGTCCCGCGCCCGCAGGACCAGCCGCACCGGCATCACGCCGGCCGGGCGGCGGCCCAGGTCGAGGGGCACGGTGACGGTCATGTCGCCGCCGGCCTCGGTGGGCAGGGCGCCGAGGGGGAACACCGCGGTGGGCATCACCGGCTGCCCGAAGACCTTGTCCTGGAGGGTGCCGGCGAACTCCGACCGGGTGGCCACCGCCGGGTAGATGCTGATCGCGACCTCGAGGTTCGACGGCCCGGGCGGTCGATCGACCCGGAACCGCAGCGCGAACTCGCTGCCGGCGCCCGCCCACGGCGTCTGGGAGACGAACACCAGGCGGGGGATCTGGGGACCGCTGCCCTGGGCCGACGCCGGTGTCGGTAGCGCCGCCGACAGGGCCATGACCGCGCCCAGGGCAACGAGGGTCGTGCCCGCCGCCAACCGCCTCGGACTTCCACTGGTCTTCGGGCGCTTCATGGGGTCAGGGTCCTGTGCAGCACGGCCAGGTCCGACGGCTCCATGGTGAACCCGAGATCGAGGTAGAGGCGGAGGGCGCCGTCGTTGCCGTACTGGGTGTTCACCACCGCCCGCCGCGCCCCCCGCCGGCGCAGCCAGCGCAGGCCGTCGAGGGCGAGGGCCCGTCCCATGCCGGCGCGACGGGCCGCCGGCGCCACCGCCAGCCGTTGCAGGTATCCCTCGTCGCCGGCCTTGCCGGTGATGGCGTAGCCGAGGACCTCGCTGCCGGAGGCGTCGCCGCGGAACACCGGCGCGGCCGTCCTGCGGCTGCCGGCGATCCGGAAGCGGCTGGCCGGCGTGGCCACCAACGCCTCGGACAGCCCGCCCCGGTCGAGCCGCCAGAACGCCGAGAACGACGAGGCGTCGACGTTGAGCACGTCCGGCCAGTCGGCCCGGGTCGCCCGCCGGAGCGATACCGGCGCGGCCGGGGGCAGGCCGGCCATGTCGTGGACGAGGAGGCGCAGCTGCTCCCGCGGCTCGAAGCCGACGGCGAGGAACGGCCGCTGCTCGGAGCCGACCAGCGCCGACGTGATGACCTCGGCGTAGCCGCGCTCGACAAGCGTGTCGAGGCATCGCCACAGGAAGTCGGCCGACGGCGGAGGCGCCTGGGGAAGGGGGGCGAGGTAGGCGACGAGCCCGTCTCCCCGCCACGGCCCCGCGCGCGCTCGCTCCTGGCCCCACTCCAGGACCTCGGTCGTCACCGTCATCGCTCCCCTGAGGATACCGGCGGGTCGTGGCCGGTACCCGGCCACCGCGAACCGGTTCGGGTCACCAAACAAAGTCGCGTCACCAGGCGGGCCAGTACCGTCGGGTGAAATGGTGCCCGACCGCCTCCGCCCGCTGCTCGACAAGACCGCGCCACTGGCCGAGCGCTTCGCCGCGGCCGGCAAGCGCCTCTACCTGGTCGGCGGCAGCGTGCGCGACGCCATCCTGGGCCGGCCCCTCGACTCCATCGACCTCGACTTCACCACCGACGCCCGACCGGACGACATCGAGGCCATCGTCTCGGGGTGGGCCGACGCGGTGTGGGACCAGGGTCGCCGGTTCGGCACCATCGGCTTCAGGAAGGACGACCGCACCTACGAGGTCACCACCCACCGGGCCGAGGCCTACGTCCCCGAGTCCCGCAAGCCCGACGTGGCCTTCGCCGACGCCGTCGAGGCCGACCTGTCCCGGCGCGACTTCACCGTCAACGCAATGGCCCTTTCGCTCCCCGAGGCCGAGCTGATCGACCCCTTCGGCGGTCTCGCCGACCTGGCCGCCACCCGGCTGCGGACGCCGCTGGCTCCCGAGGAATCCTTCACCGACGATCCCCTGCGCATGCTGCGCGCCGCCCGGTTCGTCGCCGGCTACGGGCTGGAGCCCGACCCCGAGCTGGTGGCGGCGGTGAAGGCCCTGCGGGGCCGGCTGGAGATCGTCTCGGCCGAGCGCATCCGTGACGAGCTCGACAAGCTGCTGGTGGTCGAGCGCCCGGGTCCCGGCCTGTGGTTCCTCGTGAACACCGGCCTGGCCGAGGAGTTCCTCCCCGAGCTGCCGGCGCTGGCCCTCGAGCAGGACCCGATCCACCGCCACAAGGACGTGCTGGCCCACAGCATCGCCGTCGTGGAGAAGACCAGCCCCGACCGGATCCTGCGCCTGGCCGCCCTGCTCCACGACGTGGGCAAGCCCAAGACCCGCTCCATCGGCCCCGGCGGGGTGTCGTTCCACCACCACGAGGTGGTCGGCGCCCGCATGGCCGAGGAGCGGATGCGGGCGCTGCGCTACCCGTCCGACGACATCGCCGCCGTGCGCCGGCTGGTGGAGCTGCACCTGCGCTTTCACGGCTTCGGCACCGGGTGGTCCGACAGCGCCGTCCGCCGCTACGCCCGCGACGCCGGGCCGCTTCTCGAGAAGCTCAACGAGCTGACCCGCTGCGACTGCACCACCCGCAACAAGGCCCGGGCCACCGCCCTGGCCAAGCGGATGGACGAGCTGGAGGAGCGCATCGCAGTCCTGCGTGAGCAGGAGGAGCTCGACAGCATCCGCCCCGACCTCGACGGCCGCCAGATCATGGAGCAGCTCGACATCAAGCCCGGCCCGATGGTCGGCAAGGCGCGCGACTTCCTCCTCGAGCTCCGCCTGGAGGAGGGCCCCCTCGGCGAGGACGAGGCCCGCCGCCGCCTCGACGCCTGGTGGGCCGACCAGCAGTAGCGAGCCGACCTTTCGGGCCGAGCCGAACTTTGCTGCGGCCGTAGCGCCCCAAATCGGCCCGGAATCGCCTCAGCAGGGGCGCATTCGGCGCATCAAATCCGTCGGCCAGGCCAATCCGTCAGGTGCCGGCGTACATGAGCGAGCCGGGCGTGGTGAGCAGCTCGCCAGTCTCCAACCACGTCTTCAGGCCGGAGAGGATCATCGGCCAGCCGCCGTAGAGCTCGGCGTTGGCGCCTTCGCGGAGCTGGTCGTGGGTGACGGTGAGACGGCAGGAGTCGCCGACCGGCTCGATCTCCCAGGTCACCCGGGACGTACCTTCGGCCTTGGCGTCGTCGCTCCACAGCGCGACCATGCTCTGCACCAGCTTGCGGGGCGGATCGACCACCAGGTTCTCGCCCTCGCCCAGCGGCCCGGGGGCGCCGGCGTGGGTCATCGCGAAGCGCGAGCCGGGGGTGAAGTCCGAGTCGACGCGCACGCCGAAGTGGTACTTGCTCCTGATCTCGCCGTCGGTGATGGCCTCCCACAGCCGTTCCGGGGTGGTGCGGATGTAGATCTCGAACACCTTCTCCATCGGGGCCTCCAGTCTGTGCTTGAGACCGCTGAGGGCAGCGGTCCACGGTTCGGCGTACTTGCTCACCCAGCGGTCGTGGACGAGCCGGATGGGGACAGGGTTCAGGAAGTGGAGCTTCTCCCGCCCCTGTCGCTTGGAGACGACCAGCCCCGCCTCCTCGAGCAGCTTCAGGTGCTTCATCACACCGAAGCGGGTCATCGGGAGCCGCTCCTCCAGAGCGCTCAGCGTCTGCCCGTCCTGGCGGAACAGCTCGTCGAGCAGGCTGCGCCGGGTCGGGTCGGCGAGGGCCCTGAAGACGTCGTCCACGTCATCCAGTATAGGTGACCAAATGGTCACCTATCAAGCCCTTGTTGTGAGGCGGGTCAGGTGTAGGTGTGGATGACCGTCGTCAGCGCCCCGGCCGTCAGCTCGACGATGTCGCACGGCTGGGGCCCGAAGCCCGGGAGCGGACCGAGGCACACCTCGTGGGAGCCGACGGGCAGGTCGGTCCACATGCCCCAGTTGTCGCGCCGGATGCCGTCCACGAAGACGGTCCCCGGCATCTCCGGGCTGGTCTGCACCCGCAGGATGCCCCGCTGGCTGAACACGCCGGAGACGGTGGTGGTGACCCCGGCGGTGACCTCGACCGTCGACGGCGCCGGCTCGGTCCAGCCCTCGACGTGGGTGAACTCGACCGTGTACATGCCGGGCGGGAGCTCGAGCCACGTGAGTCCCCACGTGTCGCGGGCCACGCCGTCGACGAGGATCTGGCTGGCGACGGGCGGCGAGGACTCGACCCGCAGGAACCCGACGTCGGCCGCCCCCGGTGCCAATGGGGTGGGCAGGTAGATCCCGGTGACGGGCGTCTCGTTCCCGGCGGTGAGGGCGACGGTCTGGCAGCCGGGCGGGCTGAACCCGGCCACCGGCCCGAAGCACACCTCGTGCGACCCGACCGGCAGGTCGGTGAAGAGTCCCCAGTTGTTGCGGGGGATCCCGTCCACCGAGATGGCGCCGGGCACTTCGGGGAAGGTGACGACGTGCAGCGTGCCGCGCTGGACGAACGTGCCGGTGATCTTGGTGGTCGCGCCCGCCGTCACGGTGACGGTCTGGGGTGGCGGCTCCGTCCAGCCCTCGACGTGGGTGAAGCTCAGCTCGTAGTCGCCGGCGGGGATCGTCAGCCAGTTGAGGCCGTAGCTGTCCCTGGGCACGCCGTCGACGAGGAGCTGCGAGGGAAGCGACGGCTCGGTCGTCACCCGCAGCTCGCCGAATCCGCCTACGACCGACGTCTCGCCGGGGGCGTTGCACGGCGATGTGATCGACGGGTAGTTGGGGTCGCCCGAGTAGGCGGCGACCCAGCGGTACGTGCCGGGGGCGGTCGGCGTGAACGGGGCGGAGGTGGCAGTGGGTGGCGGTCCGCCGGTCAGCGGCTGAGCGGCACCGGTGAAGATCGGCGCCCCGGCGCAGGTGGCGTCGTCGGGGCCAAAGAGGGTGAACGTGACGGTGCCGGTGGGAGGTGGGGCCGGAGCGGGGGGCCCGGTGACGGTGGCGGTGTCGGAGATCGGGCTGCCGAGCCCCGCCGACGGGGTGGCCTCGGTGAACATGTCGCCGATCACCTGGGTGACCACCGACGCCTCGTTGGGTGACCCGCACGGGCTGGTGGCCGACGGGTGGTTGGCGTCGCCGCTGTAGGCCGCCACCCAGTTGTAGGTGCCCGGCACGGTCGGGGTGAAGTCCTCCGACGTGGCCGTCGGCGGCGGTGGGCCACCCAGGGGGCGTGGCGAGCTGGTGAAGATCGGGGCCCCGGTGCAGGTGGGGTTGGCGGGGCCGAAGAGGGTGAAGGTGACCGTGCCGGTCGGTGTCGGCGTCCCCGTCACCGTTGCCGTGTCGCGGACGGGGCTGCCGATGGGAACCGGGCTCAGGGCCGAGGTGACGATGGTGACCGGGCTCTGGGTGACCACCGACGCCTCGTTGGGCGCCCCGCACGGGCTGGTGGCCGAGGGGTGGTCGACGTCACCGCTGTAGACCGCCACCCAGTTGTAGGTGCCCGGTGTCGGTCGGCGCGAAGTCGGCCGACGTGGCCACCGGCGGCCCGCCACCCAGGGGACGGGTGGCGCTGGTGAAGATCGGGGCCCCGGCGCAGGTGGGGTTGGCGGGGCCGAACAAGGTGAAGGTGACGGTGCCGGTGGGTGTGGGCGCCGGTGCCGTCGCACTGGTGACGGTGGCGGTGTCGCGGATCGGATTGCCGATGGACACCGGGCTCAGGGCCGAGGTGACGATGGTGACCGGGCTCTGCGTGACCACCGACGTCTCGTTCGTCGCTCCGCACGGGCTGGTGGCCGGCGGGTGGTTGGCGTCGCCGCTGTAGACCGCCACCCAGTTGTAGGTGCCCGGTGTCGGTGGCGCGAAGTCCGCCGACGTGGCCACCGGCGGCCCGCCGCCCAGGGGACGGCCGGAACTGGCGAAGATCGGGGTCCCGGAGCAGGTCGGGTCTGCCGGGCCGAACAAGGTGAAGGTGACGGTGCCGGTGGGCGTGGGCGCCGGTGCCGTCGCACTGGTGACGGTGGCGGTGTCGCGGATCGGATTGCCGATGGACACCGGGCTCAGGGCCGAGGTGACGATGGTGACCGGGCTCTGGGTGACAACCGATGTCTCGTTCGTCGCTCCGCACGGGCTGGTGGCCGGCGGGTGGTTGGCGTCGCCGCTGTAGGCCGCCACCCAGTTGTAGGTGCCCGGTGTCGGTGGCGCGAAGTCCGCCGACGTGGCCACCGGCGGCCCGCCGCCCAGGGGACGGCCGGAACTGGCGAAGATCGGGGCCCCGGAGCAGGTCGGGTCTGCCGGGCCGAACAAGGTGAAGGTGACCGTGCCGGTGGGCGTGGGCGCCGGTGCCGTCGCACTGGTGACGGTGGCGGTGTCGCGGATCGGATTGCCGATGGACACCGGGCTCAGGGCCGAGGTGACGATGGTGACCGGGCTCTGGGTGACCACCGACGTCTCGTTCGGCGCCCCGCACGGGCTGGTGGTCGCCGGGTGGTTGGCGTCACCGCTGTAGACCGCCACCCAGTTGTAGGTGCCCGGTGTCGGTGGGGCGAAGTCCGCCGACGTGGCCACCGGCGGGCCGCCGCCCAGGGGCCGGCCGGAACTGGTGAAGATCGGGGCCCCGGTGCAGGTCGGGTTCGCAGGCCCGAACAGGGTGAAGGTGACGGTGCCGGTGGGTGTCGGCGTCCCCGTCACCGTGGCCGTGTCGCGGATGGGATTGCCGATGGTCACCGGGCCAAGGGCGGAGGTGGTGATGGCGACCGGGATCTGGGTGACCACCGACGCCTCGTTGGGCGCCCCGCACGGGCTGGTGGCTGCCGGGTGGTTGGCGTCACCGCTGTAGACCGCCACCCAGTTGTAGGTGCCGGGCGCGGTCGGGGTGAAGTCGGCCGAGGTGGCCGTCGGCGGCGGACCGCCGCCGAGGGGTCGACCGGCGCTGGTGAAGATCGGGGCCCCGGTACATGTGGGATTACTCGGCCCGAACAGGGTGAAGGTGACGGTGCCGGTGGGTGTCGGCGTCCCCGTCACCGTGGCCGTGTCGCGGATGGGATTGCCGATGGACACCGGGTTCAGGGCCGAGGTGACGATCGTGACCGCACTCTGGGTGACCACCGACGTCTCGTTCGGCGCCCCGCACGGGCTGGTGGCGGCCGGGTGGTTGGCGTCGCCGCTGTAGACCGCCACCCAGTTGTAGGTGCCGGGTGCGGTGGGGGTGAAGTCCTCCGACGTGGCCGACGGCGGCGGCCCGCCGCCCAGGGGCCGGCCCGCGCTGGTGAAGATCGGGCCGCCGGTACATGTGGGATCACCGGGGCCGAACAGGGTGAAGGTGACGGTGCCGGTGGGTGTGGGGGTCCCCGTCACCGTGGCCGTGTCGCGGATGGAATCGCCGATGGCGACCGGGTTCAGGGCGGAGGTGACGATGGTGACCGCGGCTCTGGGCGACCACCGACTCCTGGCCGGGCGCACCGCAGGCGCTGGTGATCGGGGCGTAGTTCGCGTCGCCGCTGTAGGCCGCCACCCAGTTGTAGGTGCCTGGCGAGGTGGGGGTGTAGTCGTCCGACGTGGCCGTCGGCGGCGGTGGGCCACCCAGGGGGCGTGGCGAGCTGGTGAAGACCGGGGCCCCGGCACACGTGGGATCACCCGGACCGAACAGGGTGAAGGTGACGGTGCCCGTCGGCGCGGGCGCCGATGCCCCGGCGCCGGTGACGGTGGCGGTGTCCCGGATGGGATTGCCGATCGACACCGGGCTCAGGGCAGTACCGCTCAAGGTGGCCACTCCCGCGCTGACCACCGACGTCTCGCCAGGGGCGTTGCAGGGGCTGGTAGCGGACGGGTAGTTGGCGTCGCCCGAGTAGACGGCGACCCAGCGGTAGGAGCCCGGCGCCGTCGGCGTGAACGGGGCGGAGGTGGCCGTGGGGGGCGGCCCGCCGGTCAGCGGCTGGGCGGCGCTGGTGAAGACCGGCGCTCCGGCGCAGGTGGGGTCGCCGGGCCCGAAGAGGGTGAACGTCACCGTGCCGGTTGGAGGCGGGACCGGAGCGGGGGCGCCGGTGACGGTGGCCGTGTCGCTGATCGGCGATCCGATGCTGCCGGACGCCGCCGTGGTGGTGATGGTGACCGGGCCCGGGACGACGACCGACTCCTGGCCGGGCGCACCGCAGGCGCCGGTGATCGGGGCGTAGTTCGCGTCGCCGCTGTAGGCCGCCACCCAGTTGTAGGTGCCCGGCGAGGTGGGGGTGAAGTCCTCCGACGTGGCCGTCGGCGGCGGTGGGCCACCCAGGGGGCGTGGCGAGCTGGTGAAGATCGGGCCCCCGGTGCACGTGGGATCGCTCGGACCGAACAGGGTGAAGGTGACGGTGCCGGTGGGCGCGGGCGCCGGTGCCGCCGCACCGGTGACGGTGGCGGTGTCGCGGATCGGGCTGCCGATGGGCACCGGGCTCAGGGCGGCACCGCTCAACGTGGCCACTGCGGTGCTCACCACCGACGTCTCGCCGGGGGCGTTGCACGGCGAGGTGGCGGACGGGTAGTTGGCGTCGCCCGAGTAGACGGCGACCCAGCGGTAGGTGCCCGGCGCCGTCGGCGTGAACGGGGCGGAGGTGGCCGTGGGGGGCGGCCCGCCGGTCAGCGGCTGAGCGGCGCTGGTGAAGACCGGCGCTCCGGCGCAGGTGGCGTCGTCGGGGCCGTAGAGGGTGAACGTGACGACGCCGGTGGGCGGGGGTGCCGGAGCGGGAGAGCCGGTGACGGTGGCGATGTCGGAGATCGGGCTGCCGAGCGCCGCCGTCGGAGTGGCCTGGGTGAACATGTCGCCGGTCACCTGGGTGACCACCGACGCCTCGTTGGGCGCCCCGCACGGGCTGGTGGTGGGCGGGTGGTTGGCGTCACCGTTGTAGACCGCCACCCAGTTGTAGGTGCCCGGCGACGTGGGAGTGAAGTCGGTCGAGGTGGCCACCGGCGGCGGCCCGCCGCCCAGGGGCCGGCCGGCGCTTGTGAATATGGGGGCCCCCGTGCAGGTCGGGTTGGCGGGGCCGAACAGGGTGAAGGTGACGGTGCCGGTGGGTGTGGGCGTCCCCGTCACCGTTGCCGTGTCGCGGATGGAATCGCCGATGGGAACCGGGTTCAGGGCCGAGGTGACGATGGTGACCGGGCTCTGGGTGACCACCGACGCCTCGTTGGGCGCCCCGCACGGGCTGGTGGCCGCCGGGTGGTTGACGTCGCCGCTGTAGACCGCCACCCAGTTGTAGGTGCCCGGCGACGTGGGCGTGAAGTCCTCCGACGTGGCCGACGGCGGCGGCCCGCCGCCCAGGGGCCGGCCGGCGCTGGTGAAGATCGGGCCGCCGGTACATGTGGGATCACCGGGGCCGAACAGGGTGAAGGTGACGGTGCCGGTGGGCGTCGGGGTTCCCGTCACCGTGGCCGTGTCGCGGATGGAATTGCCGACGGCGACCGGGTTCAGGGCGGAGGTGACGATGGTGACCGCGCTCTGGGTGACCACCGACTCCTGGCCAGGCGCCCCGCACGGGCTGGTGACCGGGGCGTAGTTCTGATCGCCGCTGTAGGCCGCCACCCAGTTGTAGGTGCCCGGCGAGGTGGGGGTGAAGTCCTCCGACGTGGCCGTCGGCGGCGGCCCGCCACCCAGGGGGCGTGGCGAGCTGGTGAAGACCGGGGCCCCGGCACACGTGGGATCACCCGGACCGAACAGGGTGAAGGTGACGGTGCCCGTCGGCGCGGGCGCCGATGCCCCGGCGCCGGTGACGGTGGCGGTGTCGCGGATGGGATTGCCGATCGACACCGGGCTCAGGGCAGTACCGCTCAAGGTGGCCACTCCCGCGCTGACCACCGACGTCTCGCCCGGGGCGTTGCACGGGCTGGTGACCGGGGCGTAGTTGGCGTCGCCCGAGTAGGACGCCACCCACTGGTAGGAGCCGACGACGGTCGGCGTGAACGGGCCGGAGGTGGCTGTCGGCGGCGGTCCGCCGGTCAGCGGATGGGGGCCGCTGGTGAACGGCGGCGCTCCGGCGCAGGTGGGATTGCCGGGGCCGTAGAGGGTGAAGGTGACGGTGCCGGTCGGCACCGGGCCCGCCGACCCGCTGACGGTGGCGGTGTCGCCGATGGCCGAGCCGATGGTGCCCGACGTCGCCGAGGTGGAGATGGTGGCGCCGGCCGGGGTCACGATCGACGTCTCGTTGGCGTCGCCGCAGGCGCCGGCCAGCCCCGGATAGTTGGCGTCGCCCGAGTAGGCCGCCACCCAGCGGTAGGCGCCCGGCGCCGTCGGCGTGAACGAGCCGGACGGGGCCGTGGGCGGCGGCCCGCCCCCGAGCGGTCGAGGCCCGCTGGTGAAGACCGGCGCTCCGGCGCAGGTGGCGTCGCCGGGCCCGAACAGGGTGAAGGTGACCGTGCCGGTGGGAGGTGGGGCCGGAGCGGGGGCGCCGGTGACGGTGGCGGTGTCGGAGATCGGGCTGCCGAGCGCCGCCGTCGGAGTGGCCTCGGTGAACATGTCACCGTTCACCTGGGTGACCACCGACGCCTCGTTGGGCGCGCCGCACGGGCTGGTGGCCGGCGGGTGGTTCACGTCACCGCTGTAGACCGCCACCCAGTTGTACGTACCCGGCGAGGTGGGTGTGAAGTCCGCAGACGTGGCCGTCGGAGGCGGTCCGCCGCCCAGGGGCCGGCCGACGCTGATGAAGATCGGGGCCCCGGCGCAGGTGGCGTCGGCGGGGCCGAACAGGCTGAAGGTGACGGTGCCGGTGGGCGCCGGAGTCCCCGTCACCGTGGCCGTGTCGCGGACGGGACTGCCGATGGGCACCGGGCTCAGGGCCGAAGTGGCGATGGCGACCGCGCTCTGGTTGACGACCGACGTGCCGTTGGGAGCCCCGCACGGGCTGGTAGCCGGCTGGTGGTTGGCGTCTCCGCTGTAGACCGCCACCCAGTTGTAGGGGCCCGGAACCGGCGGGGTGAAGTCCGCCGACGTGGCCGACGGCGGTGGCCCACCGCCCAAGGGGCGTGCGGCGCTGGTGAAGATCGGGGCCCCGGTACATGTGAGATCACCGGGGCCGAACAGGGTGAAGGTGACGGTGCCGGTGGGTGTCGGCGTCCCAGTCACCGTGACCGTGTCGCGGATGGGATTGCCGATCGCCACCGGGCTCAGAGCCGAGGTGTCGATGGTGACCGGGCTCTGGGTGACCACCGACGCCTCGTTGGGCGCCCCGCACGGGCTGGTGGCGGCCGGATGGTTGGCGTCGCCGCTGTAGACCGCCACCCAGTTGTAGGTGCCGGGTGCGGTGGGGGTGAAGTCCGCCGACGTGGCCACCGGCGGCGGCCCGCCGCCCAGAGGACGCGCGGCGCTGGTGAATATGGGGGCCCCCGTGCAGGTCGGGTCGGCAGGGCCGAACAGGGTGAAGGTGACGGTGCCGGTGGGCGTCGGGGTTCCCGTCACCGTCGCCGTGTCGCGGATGGGATTGCCGATGGGTACCGGGCTCTGGGCCGAAGTGGCGATGGTGAGTGGGCCGGCATTGACGATCGACGCCTGGCCAGGCGCCCCGCACGGGCTGGTGACCGGGGCGTAGTTCTGATCGCCGCTGTAGGCCGCCACCCAGTTGTAGGTGCCCGGCGAGGTGGGGGTGAAGTCCTCCGACGTGGCCGTCGGCGGCGGCCCGCCACCCAGGGGGCGTGGCGAGCTGGTGAAGACCGGGGCCCCGGCACACGTGGGATCACCCGGACCGAACAGGGTGAAGGTGACGGTGCCCGTCGGCGCGGGCGCCGATGCCCCGGCGCCGGTGACGGTGGCGGTGTCGCGGATGGGATTGCCGATCGACACCGGGCTCAGGGCAGTCCCGCTCAAGGTGGCCACTCCCGCGCTGACCACCGACGTCTCGCCCGGGGCGTTGCACGGGCTGGTGACCGGGGCGTAGTTGGCGTCGCCCGAGTAGGACGCCACCCACTGGTAGGAGCCGACGACGGTCGGCGTGAACGGGCCGGAGGTGGCTGTCGGCGGCGGTCCGCCGGTCAGCGGATGGGGGCCGCTGGTGAACGGCGGCGCTCCGGCGCAGGTGGGATTGCCGGGGCCGTAGAGGGTGAAGGTGACGGTGCCGGTCGGCACCGGGCCCGCCGACCCGCTGACGGTGGCGGTGTCGCCGATGGCCGAGCCGATGGTGCCCGACGTCGCCGAGGTGGAGATGGTGGCGCCGGCCGGGGTCACGATCGACGTCTCGTTGGCGTCGCCGCAGGCGGTCGCGACCGCCGGGTAGGCGGCGTCGCCGCCGAATGCCGCGGTCCAGAGGTAGGTGCCCGGCGCCCCCGGCGTGAACAGGCCGGATGCGGCCGTCGACACCGGCGGCGGCCCGCCGGGGGACGGAGTCAGTGGCCACGGTCCGCTGTTGAAGACGGGCGGGCCGCTGCAGGTCACGTCGCCCGGGCCGAACAGGCGGAAGGTGACCGTGCCGGTCGGCGAGGGCCCGCCGGTCGTGCCCGTCACCGTGGCTGTGTCGGAGACCTGGCCGCCGAGCACCACGGGCCCCGACGCAAAGGTCGTGATCGTCGCTGCGGTCACAAGGGAGCTCTCGTTGGGGTCGTTGCAGGCGGTCGTCGACGGGGCGTAGCTGGAGTCCCCGCTGTAGGCGGCGATCCAACGGTAGGTGCCGCCAAGGGTGGGCGTGAAGGGGCCGGAGTCGGCCGTCGGCGCCGCCCCGCCGCCCAGGGGCCGGGTGCCACTGCCGAATGCAGGGGGACCCGTGCACGTCGTGTCGCCGGGCCCGAATGCCGTAAAGGTGACCACGCCGGTGGGCGTGGGGCCGCCGGTGCCACCGGTGACCGTGGCGGTGTCGGAGATGGGGTTCCCCAGCGCCGCGGTCGGGGTGGCCGAGGTGGTGATGGTGGCGGTTGAGCCACTGGCGGCGACGGTCACCGACGAGGTGCCGGTGCTTTGCGCAACTGCCAGGTTCAGGTCGTTCGTGCCCGACACGTAGGCGATCTGCGAGGTCTGCACGCCTGGCGAGCCACTCGAGTCGATGGTCGGCAGCCCCAGGACGTCGAACGTGAAATCGATCGTGCAGATCTCGCCCGCTTCGAGCACGACCGCAGTCGAGGGATCGAAGAAGACTCTGCCCGTCGGGTCGATGACGGCGATGGTGAACGTCGTGCCCGCGCAGGCGGTGCCGGTCGACCCGAGGCCGGTGGCACTGAGCTGGAAGACGCCGGGGTCGGGCAAGCTGCAGTCCCCCGTCGCGCTCGGCGAGCTCGAGCCGCAGGAGGGGACCAGCGTGATGCCCGCCGGACCGCCACCCGGGATCGTCCCGAGGGTGACCGCGCCGGCACTGTCGGGGGCCGTCGAGTTGTTCTGGATCACGAGCGACGCCGGGAGACTCGTGGCCCCGACGGTGACCGACGCCGGCACGATCGGCGTGACGGACAGGATGGTGGCGGCCGACGCCGGCGGGATCAGCCCGGCGAAGGGCGCGGCGACGATGGCGACCAGAACGGAGAGGACCCTCCAGCGGGGAGCCGACCAGCCCCGGGGGCGCCGACGTTCCCGCCCTTGTCGCACGAGGACCTGAAAGAGCGGCGGTCTCGAGATGCCCAGCCTCCCCGTCGCGTGGTAAGGGTCGGGCCAGGGTACCCTGACCGGCCCATCCTCCCGGGGATGACAGCTCCTCCTCCCAGGGATGACGGGCGCCCGCACGCTCCGAGTGGTCCTCTCTAGATGCCCTCCTTGCGGGCCCGGATGATCAGCGTGCGGGGGATGAGGCGGGCGGCGTCCCGCCAGTACGGGCTGCGGGGGCCGTCGGCCGGCGGCGGTTCGAGCATGGCGTCGATGCGCAGCTTGGCCCGGAACAGCCCGGCGAACAGCTCGGAGAACGTGCGGTGGACGCCGCCGCCCGACGACGAGCGCTCGAAGTACGAGCGCCGCACGAGGAGGGGATCCTCGCGGTCGTCGATCACGTCGTAGGCGGGGTGGGGGAGCGAGAACACCATCGGAGCCCCCTCCTTGAGCACTCGGTGGACCTGTCGGAACACCCGGTTGAGGTCCTCCTCGAAGGCGAGGGTGTAGGCCGAGAACACGAGGTCGATGCTGTCGCCCCGCATGAAGGCGAGGTCGGCCAGGTCGCCCTGGTGCAGCTCGACCTTCACGCCCTCCTGCTCGGCCAGCCGCCGCGCCGCCGCCAGCTGGCCGGCGACAGGGTCGAGCCCGATGGCGTGGGCGCCCTGGGCGGCCATGACGACGAGCGACTGGCCCGCGCCGCAGCCCAGCTCGAGCACCCGTTTGCCGGCCATGTGCCCGAGCAGGCGCAGCTCGCTCTCGGTGTCCAGGTCGGGCCCGTACTGCACGCTCTCGATCGGGCCGAGGACCCGTCCCGCCTCACCGGAGGGCAGCCGCTTCCACGCCGCCAGCTCCTGGTTGGCCATCACGGCAATACTGCCGCACGCCGCGCCCCGGGGCGCGGACCGCCCCGGGCGACGATCAGCCCTCGATAAAGGTCTCCAGCCGGCGGCGGGCGTCGTCGTCGTGGTACTGCTCGGGCGGCGACTTCATGAAGTAGGCCGACGGCGCCAGCAGGGGGCCGCCGATGCCCCGGTCGAGGGCGATGCGGGCGCAGCGGATGGCGTCGATGATGACCCCGGCCGAGTTGGGCGAGTCCCACACCTCGAGCTTCAGCTCCACGTTGAGGGGCACGTCGCCGAAGTTGCGGCCCTCCAGGCGGATGTAGGCCCACTTGCGGTCCTCCAGCCACGGCACGTGGTCGCTCGGCCCGATGTGGACGTCGTCGGCGGCGATGCCGTTGTCGATCTGGCTGGTGACGGCCTGGGTCTTGGAGACCTTCTTGGACTCCAGGCGCTCCCGCTCGAGCATGTTCTTGAAGTCCATGTTGCCGCCCACGTTGAGCTGGTAGGTGCGGTCGAGCACCAGGCCACGGTCCTCGAACAGCCGGGCCAGCAGGCGGTGGACGATGGTGGCGCCCACCTGGCTCTTGATGTCGTCGCCGATGATCGGCACGCCCGCGGCCGTGAACCGCGCCGCCCACTCGGGGTCGGACGCGATGAACACGGGAATGGCGTTGACGAAGGCCACCCCCGCCTCCAGGCAGGCCTCGGCGTAGTGCTTCTGGGCGTCCTCCGACCCCACCGGCAGGTACGCCACCAGCACCTCGGCCCGGCTGTCACGCAACACCTGCACGACGTCGACGGGGTCGACCAGCGACTCCTCGATCGTCTGGCGGTAGTACTTGCCGAGCCCGTCGAGGGTCGGTCCCCGCTGGACCTGGACCCCGAGCTCGCCGACCGGCGCGAAGCGGATGGTGTTGTTCTGGCCGGAGAAGATGGCCTTGCCGACGTCGAGGCCGACCTTGGCCGCGTCGACGTCGAAGGCAGCGACGATCTCCACGTCCCGGACGTGGTAGTCGCCGAGCACCACGTGCATCAGGCCGGGCACAATCTCGGCCGGGTCGGCGTTGCGGTAGTACTCAAGGCCCTGCACCAGCGAACTGGCGCAGTTGCCGACCCCCGCGATGGCGGTCCGAATCGTCGTGCTCACGCTGCTGTTCCTCTCACTCTGGTCCTCCCTGCCGTTCGACGGCGATCATCCGGTCGAGCCAGGAGATCTCTCGCTCCGCGGTCTCGGTGCCGTGATCCACCAGTGATCGTGTGTAGGTGTCCATCCGCTCGCGCCTGGTCCGCAGGCTCGTACGCGTCCGGGCCAGCTTTTCCTCCAGCTGGGCCCGCCTCCGCTCCATCAGCCTCAGTCGCCGGTCGGGCGGCAGGAAGCGGCAGAACGCCAATTTCAGGCTGAACGCCCGGTCCTCGTCGGCACCGGCCGAGTCCCCCTCGAGCAACTCCTCGAAGAGGCGCTCACCACCTTCGGTGATGGCGTAGACCTTCCGGGTCCGCGACGACCGCGGCTCGGCCCTCCCGGCCCGGGCACCGGCCCGCCGGGCCCGGTAGGCGGCGGCCTCCCCGGCTATTGACCCGGTCATGGGCGAGCCGGTCGTCACGGCCGGGCCGGGCTCGTCGGCGGAACCTTCCCCGCCCGAGTCCTCTGGGGAGGCGACCACCCGCACCGCGCCGGACCGCTCCAACCGGTTGAGGGCCGGGTACAGCGACCCGAACGACACACTCGAGAAGGGGCCGAGCGCCTCGGTGAGTCGCTTCTTCAGCTCGTACCCGTGGAGCTGCTGCTCTTTGAGCAACCCCAGGATGGCCAGCTCCAGCAATGTGGCTCCGTGTCCCTGTGTCGGTGGTCGTGCCGATATATCGGCTCGATATATCGACAAGGTACCATGGCGCAGCGGCGAAAGGTCTGGCAGGCGGTTGGCGGTACCCTTTTGGCGTGCCAGCCAGCTTCCGGCCCGAATCGATCGGCGGGGCCGGCCCGGCCGCGTCGGCGGGCCAGATCGACTACCGGCTCATCCGCCGCCACACCGTCGACGAGTTCCGCCGCGGCCGCCTCAGCCGCCGCGACGTCTGCGACGCCCACCCCGAGCTGCTCCGCGCCGCCCGCAACGTGGGCCGGGCCAGCGCCCTGGAGTGCCCCATCTGCGAGGAATCGCCGCTGGTGATGGTGTCGTTCGCCTTCGGCAGCCGGCTCCCGGCGGGGGGCCGCTGCGTCGTGACCCAGAAGGAGATGGCCAAGCTCTCCCAGCGGTCCGACGCCAGCACCTGCTACGTGGTGGAGGTGTGCCCGGGGTGCGCCTGGAACCATCTGGTGCGGACGTTCCCGGTGGGCGGCCGCAGCCGGGCCAGTCGGAGCTGACCCGGCGCCCTGCCAACCTCCGACCTCCCGACCGGCCGGCCGCCGGAGGCAGAGTGCGCCAGCCGCCGGAGGCAGAGTGCGGCGGCCGCCGGAGGCAGAGTGTGGTGGCCCCGCCCGGTGGCCTCTTGTAGCCTCCTCCTGTCGTGCGCCCACCCCGTAGCGCGGTTCTCGAACCGCCCTCCGCTCCTCCGCGACCGGTCCGTCCCGACGCCAAGGGCAGGCCGGGCAACGGCAGGCCGGCGCGCCCCGGGACGAACGGCAGGCCTCCGGCGCCGGGCCGGCGGCCGAAGAAGGCGAGCTGGCTCTGGCGCTACCGGCGGGTCTGGTTCCTCTTCGGCCTGATCCTGCTCACCGCCCTGGCCGGGGCCATCTGGGTCCTCACCCAGATCCCGTTGCCGCCTGAAGCGCCCCAGTCCCAGACGACGATCATCTACGACGCCTCCGGCGCCCAGCTGGCCACCCTCCACGGCCAGGAGAACCGCTTCCCCGTGCGTATCGACGAGGTGCCGCCGGTCGTCCAGAACGCCATCGTCGCCGCCGAGGACCGCAAGTTCTTCGAGCACGGCGGCATCGACCCCGTCGGCATCGCCAGGGCCACCTGGGCCGACATCCGCCAGAAGGGCGCCACCCAGGGCGGGTCGACGATCACCCAGCAGTACGTCAAGAACGTCTACGTCGGGCGCGACCCCACCCTGTGGCGCAAGCTGCGGGAGGCGGTGATCTCCGTCAAGCTCGAGCGCAAGCTCGACAAGCGCCAGATCCTCGAGCGCTACATCAACACCGTCTACTTCGGCCGCGGCGCCTACGGCATCCAGGCCGCGGCCCGCACCTGGTTCGGCAAGGACGTCGGCGCCCTCGACCTCAAGGAGTCGGCCTACCTGGCCGGGCTGATCCGCACGCCATCCGGCGGCGACGTGGTCTCCGACCCGGAGACCGCCACCCAGCTGCGCACCTTCGTCCTCGAGGCGATGCTCCGGTCCCGGTACATCACCCCGGAGCAGGCCGCCGCGGTGGAAGCCGTTCCCCTGGCCAGCTACGTCGCCGTGCGCACCGAGCTCGACTCGACGGTCACCCTCCAGGGGGTGGGGGCCGAGTACTTCGTCGAGTACGTGCGAACCCAGCTGCTGCAGAACTACAGCGAGGACCAGGTCCTGCGCCAGGGCCTGCGGGTGCAGACCAGCCTGAACCCCACGATCCAGCGCCAGGCCTACGACGCCGTCTACGGCGTGCTCGACCGGGACGACGACCCGGCCGGGGCCCTGGTGGCGGTGGATCCCGACGGCCGCGTCGTGGCCATGGTGGGAGGCAGGGACTGGGGCACGTCCAAGGTGAACCTCGCCGTGGGAGCGGCCGGCGGCGGTGGTGGCCGCCAGGCCGGCTCGACGTTCAAGCCGTTCGCGCTGGCCGCCACCGTGCGCGAGGGCTACACGCTGGAGAGCTCCTTCCCCGGTCCGGCCAAGCTCGTCCTCCCCAAGGCCGACGAGGGCAGGGACTGGGAGGTCAACAACTACGAGGAGGAGTCGTTCGGGAGCATCAACCTCGTCGACGCCACGGTGAACTCCGTGAACACCGTGTACGCCCAGCTGGCCGACACCCTCGGGCCCCAGAAGATCATCGGCACGGCCAAGGACCTCGGCATCTCCTCGCCGCTGGCGCCGGTGCCGTCGATCGCCCTGGGGACCCAGAACGTCTCGGTGCTGGAGATGGCTGGCGCCTACTCCACCCTGGCGCGCGGCGGGCTGCGCTACGACCCCAGGGTCATCACCAAGGTCACCCTCAACGACTCGGTGCTCCAGGACGACCGGCCCAAGGGCACGAGGGTGATGGAGCGGTCTCAGGCCGACCAGGTGAACTTCGCCCTGGAGCAGGTCGTCGACCACGGGTCCGGCACCGCCGCCCAGATCGACGAGACCAAGGTGTGGGGCAAGACCGGCACCACGGAGGACTTCGGCGACGCCTGGTTCGCCGGCTTCACCAAGAAGCTGACCGCCGTGGTGTGGATGGGATACCCCGAAGGACAGTCGAAGCCGCTGTTCAACGTGCACGGCGTGGCCAAGGTCAACGGCGGTTCGCTGCCGGCCCAGATCTTCGAGCGCTTCATGAGCAAGGCGGGCGCCGGCGACGACGAAGGGCCGTCGGACCCACCGCGCTTCGAAGGCAGGCCGCTGAGCCCCGTCATGCGCTACAGCGTCCCCACCAGCGCCCCGCCCAGCACGTCCTCCGACTCGTCGCCCAGGACCACGGACGCGTCCGGGTCGGGTTCCAGCGACCAGACCACCCCGCGCAAGGCGACGCCGACGACCGCGGCCGAACCTTCCAACTCCGACGAGAGCTCGTCGCAGTCGGACCCGACCACGCCGAACACCACTGCCCCGAAGACGAGCAACCAGCGCCGCACCACCACCACCTTCGACATCGAGTCGCTCACGCGTCCCTGACGGGCGCGGGCAGGGGTAGGATCGTCGGCACCGCCGGCAGCCCGTTCCTGAGCGCCGGACGGGAGGAGGTCGACACGATGGTCCCCGGGTCCCCGCACGTCCCTGTCCCCACCCATGTGACCGTTCCGATGCTCAGGGCGCGCAAGGGTGGCGACCCGCTGGTGATGGTCACCGCCTACGACGCTCCCACCGCCCGCATCGCGGATGCGGCGGGCGTCGACGTCGTGCTGGTCGGCGACTCCGTGGCCATGGTCGTGCTCGGCCACGAGGACACCCTGCAGGTCACCGTCGACGACATGGCCCACCACGTCGCGGCCGTGTCCCGCGCCCGTCCCCGCCCGCTGGTGGTCGCCGATCTTCCCTGGCTGAGCTACCACGTGTCGGTGGAGGACGCCGTGCGCAACGCCGGCGCACTCGTCCGTGCCGGCGCCCAGGCGGTGAAGCTGGAGGGCGGGCGGCGCCGGCTGCCGGTGGTGCGGGCCCTGCTCGACGCCGAGATCCCGGTGATGGGCCACCTCGGCCTCACCCCCCAGTCGGTGCACGCCATGGGCGGCTACCGCGTCCAGGGCCAGCAGGTGGAGGCGGCCGAGCTCCTGCTCGACGACGCCGTGGCCCTGGCCGACGCCGGCTGCTTCGCCATCGTGCTGGAGTGCGTCCCCCGGGAGGTGGCGGCGGCGATCACCAGGTCGGTGCCGGTACCCACCATCGGCATCGGGGCCGGGCCCGACTGCGACGGGCAGGTGCTGGTCATCCACGACCTCCTCGGCTTGGAGGACCGCATCGCCCCCAAGTTCGTCCGCCGGTACGCGGCGCTGAAGGCCGACGCGGTGGCGGCCGTGGTCGCCTTCGGCGCCGACGTGCGGGCGGGGCGGTTCCCGTCCGACGAGGAGAGCTACCACCTGTCGGCAGATGCCGCCGCCGCCCTCGACGCCGCCGTCCTGCCCGATCAGGCCGGATGGCGCAGCGCATGACCCTTTCCCGGCGGTCGGGGTGACGACGCTCGGTTCCGCCAAGACCCAGGGGTGGCTGCGCTGGGCGGTGCTCGGGGTCGCCGTGCTGGGGTTCTACCTGTTCCTCCTCCAAGGTGCCGGCCGGCCGGCCGACCCGTCGCTGCGGGAGCCGGGGCTGACAACCGATGGTTCGACGGAGCCGGCGCCGACCGGGCCGACCACCACGCGGGTGTCGGTGGCCGGGTTCGGCGAGGTCTCGTTCCGCATCGACGGCACCGACGTGGTCTTCGGCCAGGGTTCGTTGCAGGCCGCCCGCTGCGCCCTGCTGGCCGAGACCGCCCAGCAGCAGACCAGGGGACTGATGGAGCGCACCGACATGGGCGGCTACGACGCCATGATCTTCAAGTTCGCGGACATCACAACTGGCGCCTTCCACATGAAGAACACGCCCATGCCGCTGTCGATCGCCTGGTTCGACGTGAACGGCCGCTTCGTCTCGTCGACCGACATGGAGCCCTGCCTCGACCAGCGCACCTGCCCGACCTACGCCGCCACCGGCCCCTACCGCTACGCGCTGGAGGTCCCCAAGGGCCAGCTCGGCTCCCTCGGCGTCGGCCCCGGCACCCGGCTGGTGCTCAGCAGCGCCACCACCTGCTGACCGCCACACTCCGTCGCGGTGGCGCCCTGTCGACCGGGCCCTTCTCGGCTGTCGTTGTCGTACCCCCGTGCGATCCTGGCCGGGTGGACGGCTACCATGGCTTCTCACCACACCGGTTATCCGGTACACCCTGCCCCGGGGGACGATCCCGCGGGGCCCTGCGCGCCAGCCGCCAGGTCCGGAGGGAGGCTTTTCAAGCAATGCGCCCGTACGAGGTCATGATCATCCTCGACCCCACGCTCGAGGACGATGCCATCAGGGCCGAGATCGACCGTTCCACCGAGCTGATCCGGTCCCGGGGCGGCAACCCCGGCCGGGTCGACAAGTGGGGCAAGCGTCGCCTCGCCTACGAGATCGCCCGCCACCGCGAGGGCTACTACGTGCTGATGGAGGCCACCGCCGAGCCGGCGGTGATGTCCGAGCTCCACCGCACCCTTCAACTGGCCGACGGCGTGCTGCGCCACAAGGTGATCCGCGTTGCCGACCGGCCGCCGGCCCGCCCCGCGGCCCAGCCGCCCCAGCCGCCCCAGCTCGTCCACAGGCGTCGCCGGGCGCCGGCAGCGCCACGGCCCCCTTCGCCGCCGAGGCGGCCCCGGCAACGAGCACCAGCACCAGCGCGAACGGAGCGTGAACCACCATGTCCGGAAACAACATCACCCTCGTCGGGAACATCACCCGAGACCCTGAGCTGCGCTTCACCCCCACCGGCCAGCCCACCGCCACCTTCGGGTTGGCGGTCAACCGGGTCTGGAACGACAGGCAGACCAACGAGAAGAAGGAAGCGGTGTCGTTCTTCGACATCGTCTGCTGGCGGGAGATGGCCGAGAACGTGGCCGAGTCCCTCACCAAGGGTGCCCGGGTGGTTGTCACCGGCCGCCTCGAGCAGCGCAGCTGGGACGGCCAGGACGGCGAGCGCCGCTCCAAGGTCGAGGTCGTGGCCGACGAGATCGGCCCCAGCCTGCGCTGGGCCACCGTCGAGGTGCGAAAGAACGACAGGCGGGGCCCGGCCGACGGCGGCGGAGGCGGCGGCTACCAGTCCGGCCCGCCCTCGGGCGGCCAGGGCGGCCCGGCTGGCCAGGGCGGCCAGGGCGGCCAGGGGAACCAGGGGGGCCAGCCCTACCAGGGCCAGGCGCCCAGGCCGCCCGCCGCGCCGGCCGCCGCACCCACCTACGACTACGGAGAGGAACCCTTCTAGGGGCCATGAAGATCATCCTGCGGTCCGACGTGGCCAACGTCGGCAAGAAGGGCGACGTCATCGACGTGTCCGACGGCTATGGCCGCAACTACCTGGTGCCCAAGGGCCTGGGCATGCTCGCCACCGACGGCGCCATCTCCCAGGCCGCGGCCATGCGCCGCTCCCGCGACCTCAAGGACGCCCGCGACCGCGACGCGGCCGAGCAGGTCGCCCGGGTCCTGGTCTCCACCGTCATCCGCATCCCGGCCAAGGCGGGGGCCGAGGGCCGGCTGTTCGGCTCGGTCACCTCCACCGACGTGGCCGGAGCGGTGAAGGAGCAGGCCGGGGTCACCCTCGACCGCCGGCGGATCCACCTCGACGACCCGATCAAGGCCCTCGGCGTCCACGAGGTGCCGGTCAGGCTCCACACCGACGTCGAGTTCCGCATCAGCGTCGAAGTCGTCGCCCAGTAACGAGGCCGCCGACGGCCTCGCCGGCGGTTTGCTTCACCCGTAGCGCCCCTTTTCGCCGTTTTCGGCCCCGGTTTGGGGCGCTACCGACGCAGCACATGAACAAGCGCGGGGCCACCCGCCACCGGTCGGTCCCCGCGGGGCGCCCAGCATCGCCTGTCACAGGTTCGGAGTACGCTAGCGAACGTATGTTCGCCACCTCCGGGCCACGATATCCACCGCCAAGTCCAAAGCTTCCACCGCCAGGCCTCGGGCGTCCACCGGGAAATCCCGAGCTTCGAGGCGTAGCGTTCCCCAGGCCCTTCGGGTCATGGTGGACGGGCAGATGGCCCACGTAGTCCACAGCGCCCCCCGGCGCGCGATCGCCCCCGCCCCGGCCGGCGGCAGGGTCCCGCCCCACAACCTCCAGGCCGAGGAATCCCTGCTGGGGGCCATGCTCCTCAGCCGCGACGCCATCGTGTCGGCGGTCGAGATCCAGCTCGACGCCGACGACTTCTACAAGCCGGCCCACGGCCACATCTTCGACGCCATCACGTCGCTGTACGCCCAGGGGGAGCCGGCCGACCCGGTCACCGTCGCCGACGAGCTGGCCCGGGCCGACCTGCTGGAGGCCGTCGGCGGGGCGTCGGTGCTCATCTCCCTGCAGGCCAGCACGCCGGCCATCGGCAACGCCGGCCGCTATGCCCGCATCGTCGAGGAGATGGCCCTGCTGCGGCGCCTCATCGGCGTGGCCGGCGAGATCGCCGAGCTCGGCTACGGCCTGCCCGAGGACGTCCCCGGCGCCGTCGACGAGGCCGAGGCCCTCGTGTTCGACGTGGCCCAGCGCCGGGTCACCGACTCCGTCTCACCCCTGCGCGAGCTGCTCAGCCAGCACCTCGACCACCTCGAGGCCCTCTACGAGCGCAACGAGACGATCACCGGCATCCCCACCGGCTTCACCGACCTCGACCAGCAACTGGCCGGCCTCCAGCCGTCCAACCTTGTCATCGTCGGCGGCCGTCCCGGCACGGGCAAGACCAGCCTGGCTCTGGGCATCGCCGCCCACGCCGCCCTCGAGGCCCACATCCCGGTGCTGGTGTTCTCGCTGGAGATGAGCCACCGGGAGCTGACCCAGCGGCTGCTGTGCTCCGAGGCCCGGGTCGACGCCACCCGCATGCGCAACGGCCGCCTGCTGGAGGCCGACTGGCCCAAGATCAGCAACGCCGTCGGCCGCCTGGCCGAGGCCGACATCTTCATCGACGACAACCCCCGCCTCACCGTCATGGAGATCAGGGCCAAGGCCCGGCGCATGAAGAGCCGCCACGGTCTGGGCCTGATCGTCGTCGACTACCTCCAGCTCATGAGCGGTCGCACCAACGCCGAGAACCGCCAGGTCGAGGTCTCGGAGATCTCCCGCGGCCTCAAGATCCTCGCCCGCGAGCTGGCCGTACCCGTCGTCGCCCTCTCCCAGCTGTCCAGGAACCTGGAGACCAGGGCCGACAAGCGCCCCGTCCTCGCCGACCTTCGTGAGTCGGGGTGCATGCCGGCGTCCACGAGGGTCATGCGGGCCGACAACGGCGAGGAGGTGTCGCTGGGGGAGCTGGTGCTGACCCAAGAGCAGCCGCTGGTGTGGTCGGTCGACGAGCACCAGCGCCTCGTCCCCGCTCGGGTCGTGAAGGCGTTCCCATCGGGCATCAAGCCGGTGTTCACGATGCAGCTGGCGTCAGGCCGGAGCGTCACCGCTACGGCCAACCACAAGTTCCTTACCATCGACGGCTGGACGAGGCTGGATGCGTTGTCAGTCGGGTCCTTCGTGGCGACACCGCGCCAGGTCCCGGCCCCCGAGCACGGTAGCTACGACTGGTCCGACGACGAACTCGCGCTGCTCGGTCACATGCTGGGCGACGGCACCATGGGCCCGAGCTTCAAGTACGCGACGGCCGACGCAGCGAACAAGCAGCTCGTCGAGGAGGTGGCTCATCGGCTGTTCGGCATCACCGTCGAAGGAAAGAAGCTGGCGAACACCTGGCAGCTCTGGTTCCCGAGCCCGTACCGCCTGACCCACGGCGCGAACCACCCGATGCGGAACTGGCTGGAACCCCACGGGCTGTGGAAGTCGAGAGCCTGGACAAAGTTCTGCCCGCCGTCGATCTTCGGACTTCCCGACGAGAAGGTCGCCCTGTTCCTCCACCACCTGTGGGCCACCGACGGGTCGATCACGATCGGCCGCAACGGCCGTGGCCCGGTCGTCAGGACCTACTACGCCACGACGAGCAAGCGGCTCGCCCTGGACGTGCAGCGACTCCTGCTGCGCCTCGGCGTGAGGTCGACGATCGGTGCGTCGAACAAGCAGCGGGTCGGGCGGGCTGATCCCGATGGCGGCCAGCACTATCGCGAGGCGTACAGCGTCCGAGTCCAGGGCGTTGCCAGTCAGCGGGCGTTCCTCCAGGTAGTTGGATGCCACGGCCGACGCGGTGCATGCATCCCGGAGGCCCTGGCCATCCTCGAAGGAATCAAGGAAAACCCGAACGTCGACCTGATTCCCTGGCCGGTGGCCGAGACGATCCGAGAAACGGCACGGGCCTCTGGGATCAGCCAGCGCCAGATCGCCGATGGACTCGGAGAGGGCTACTGCGGTAGCTATCTCCTCGGCGACGAGCGCCGTCCGCTTGCGGACATTGCAACATCCGACCTGTATTGGGACAGGATCGTGGAGATCAATTCCGCTGGCACTCAGCCAACATTTGATGTGACCGTCGTCGGCACACACAACTTTATTGCAGATGGTGTCGTCGCACATAATAGCTTAGAACAAGATGCCGACGTTGTGATTTTCATCTATCGAGACGAGGTCTACAACCGCGACAGCCCCGACCGCGGCACCGCCGAGATCATCGTGGCCAAGCACCGTAACGGCCCCACCGGCATCACCAACCTGGCCTTCCTCGACCACTACACCAGGTTCGCCAACATGGCCCGCGGCGTCTGACCGTCCTGTAGGGAGCACTCATAGATGCCGAATGCGCCGACAAGATGGCGAGGAGTCGGCGAGCGACCCCCCTACTTGGCGAGAGCGGCTCGGGGGAAGGCGGGCCGTCGCCCTCTCAGGCCCCCTCCAAGGATGCGTCCAGGGAGCAGGGCGGTTGCCGTGTGGGCAGGTTTCAGGCTCGCAGCACTCGCAGCCTCACTATGGTCCGAGGGCTCACGCAACCACCGGGTATCTCAAGCCATCCAGCCGGCATGACGAACAGGAGGTCAAGATGCAGTTCAGACTCACCCGACCGGGGTCTGGGTTGGCCGCCGTCGTGCTCACCATCGCAGTGATGGCGACGGCATGTGGCGGAGGCGGGGACGACGAGGCCTCGCCCGGGCCCAATGCCACATCAGCGCCGGCCTCAGATGGGGGCGCCGACAAGGCCAGGGGCGAGGGCGGCGCCTACTGCGACGTGCTCAACGAACAGGCGGCGCTACTAACCGCCTTTCTTTCCCGCTCTCCTGCCGCTGATCCTGCGACGCAGCAGCAGTTCATCGCGACCCAGAAGGAGCTCAACAACAAGGCGCTGAAGGCCGCCCCCACCGGAATTCGCAGCGACGTCGAGACCCAGGTCCGCGCCAGCAACGCAGTTGCGGACGCGCAGATCAGTGGAGATCCAGCCGCCATGACGGCCGCCACCGAACGACTAAGGACCTCGGAGTTCCAGGCCGCCGCCTCACGCGTCGACGCCTACAACAAGGACCAGTGCGGGATCGACGCGACCTCCCTTGGCGTGCCATGAGGGTCGGGGGAGGGTCCCGCGTCCGGGGCAGCGGCTCCATCCAGGGACGGTGATGCCCGCAGGGCTCGCCAGCGTGCTTCACCGCTATCAGCTCCATACCGGATGGTTCTCACGGCCGCCGTCGTCGGACGAATGGGAATTCGCCATATATCCGGCCCCAGAGCCGTTTGCGAGTAGTCCGCGCTCGCCAAGTTCGGCTCGATCTGGCTCGCCCTTTGCATGGGATAATCGACAACCGCACCTTCGACGGCCGCATCCAACTGGTCGAGTACCGGCCCCGCGTGCTCCCCACCGCTCGATTCCACCGGATGACTCGAGGGACCAGCTGGGAGACGTGGCTTCATAGGGAGGGCGGTAGCGGAGGATCGCTCGACGAGTACGAAGGCCGGCCCCAGGGCGAACGAAGTCGGTGTCACATCCCGTTGGCGGCCCGCTCCAGGCCGTCGAGGAGCAGCTCGAGCCCGAACTCGAACTCGTTGCCGTAGTCGTAGCCGGGCTGGAGGACGTGCTCGATCGCCAGCTCGGCCAGGTGCGGGTAGGCGTCGACGGGGAACTGGGCCATGATTTCCTGGGCCAGCTCCGACGTCTGCTCCGGCGAGTCGAACGGCAGGTTCCGCTCCTGCATCGCGAACCCGTAGATGTAGCTGTCGAGGGCCGAGTAGGCGTGGGCGGTCAGCTCGACCGAGAACCCGGCCTGCCGCAGGCAGCCGATGACGGCGTCGTGGTGGCGCAGGTTGGCCGGACCGGGTGACGTCCGCGACTCCATCAGACCGACGGCCCACGGGTGGCGGGACAGGGCCGTGCGGACGGCGTTCGCCCGTCGACGCATGCCCGACCTCCAGCCGTCCTCTCCGGACGGGAGCTCGATCTCCGCGAAGACCAGGTCGATCATGCCGTCGAGGAGGTCGTCCTTGTTGGCCACATGGTTGTACAGCGACATCGCCTCGACCCCGACTGCCTCGCCCAGCTTGCGCATGCTGAGCGTCTCGATCCCGTGCTCGTCGGCGAAGGCGACGGCGGCGTCGACCACCCGCTCCCGGCTGAGCCGGATGCGGGGCGCGGAGGCGGGATCGGTCGTCGCGGTCATCGTGAGCCTGTCGTCGGCCTGGCCATTCTTACACTGTAAGTCGGGAGCTCACGGCGTGCGACCGAGGAACGCCACCAGCAGATCGGTGGGGGTCGCGCCGGCGGGTGCCGCGACCTCGGGATCGAAGCGGCCGCGCCGGATCTCGGGGGTGATCGTGGCGAGGCTCGCCTCGAGCGCGGCCACGGCGACGTCGTCGGGCAGGGCCGACGGCTGACCGGTGGCGGTGGCGAGGTCCCATGTGTGGGTGGCGGTGTCGAGCAGGTTGATGTCGGTGACGTTGGCCTCGTAGGTGTCGAGGCCGACCAGGTAGACCATCCCGTCGCCGCCGGCCGGCGGCCGGTCGATGAGGGCCCTGACGGTGAGCTCGACGGGACCGGTGCGGGCGAAGGTCATGGTGAGCGTGTCCCCCACCGCCAGCCCGTCGGCCTTGGCCTTGCGGTCCTCGACGGCCACCGACGCTCCGGAGACGTCGGCCAACCGGCCCGCCGTCACCCCGAGGTCGGCCACCTGGTCGATCGTCCGGGTGTCGACCGCCGCCACCTGCGTGGCCTCTCCGTCCACTTCGACCGGGCTCGACCGCATGGGTGAGATCGCCGCCACTTCGGGCAGGGCCGACAGGTCAACCTCGATCTCGGGGCTGAGGCCTCCGTTGCCGAACGACCCCGAGGCGACGACGTAGACCGCCTGCAGCGACTGGGACAGCGTGTCGGAGATCGACGCCTTGGTCGACGAGGCCAGGATGGTGCTGAAGCCGACCAGGGCCACGCCGATCATGAGCGCCGACGCGGTGGCCGACGTGCGCCTGGGGTTGCGTTTGGCGTTCTCCCGGGCCAGGCGCCCGGTGGTGCCGGAGATCGCCTGGACCGGCGCCCCCAGCACGTGCATGAGGGGGATGGCGAGCACCGGACCGAGCACGAACACGCCGATGATCGTCGCCACCGTGCCGAACCCGATGAGGGCCAGGGCCGAGCCGGCGCCGAGGATCCCGGCGGTGAAGGACGCCACGCCGAGGCCGAGAACGGCCAGGCCGGCCCCGGTACGGGCGATCGACGACCCGGACACGTCGAGGTCGACGTCGCGGAGAGCGGCGATCGGCTTCACCCGGCTGGACCGCACCGCCGGCCACAGGGCCGAGATCACGGTGATGACGGTGCCGACCACGAAGGCGGTGATCACCGTGGATGGGGCGATCACGATCGAGCCGCTCGGCACCTCAAGTCCGACGGCGCTGAGCAGGGCCCGCAGGCCGAACGACATCAGCACGCCGACTCCCAAGCCAGGGCGTCGGCGGGGGTGGGGTTGGCCGGCGTCGGTCCGGCGGTGAGGCTGACCAGGCCCGCCACCAGCACCACGGCGGCGAAGATCGAGTCGACCACCAGCGGGTTGGCGTCCCGCACCCGGGCCCACAGTCTGCGCACGCCCTGACCCTACGGCGGCCCAGCATCGCTGGAATCGGCCGTCGGGCGTAACCGACATACTCCCGGGGGATCATGTCGTCGTGCCTACTGCCCGTGTGACCGCCATCCGTACGCAGGTCGTCTTCGACGCCGCCGAGCCCCACGCGCTGGCCGCCTTCTGGGCCGAAGCCCTCCACTACGAGCACGAGGAGATCGGCGCGTTCGTCGGCGGTCTCGTGGAGGCCGGCCACGTGCCGGCCGAGTACACGGTCGAGATCGACGGGAAGCGACGCTGGCGGTCGCTGGCCTCGCTGCGCCATCCCGACGATCCCGTCGACGAGCGGGGCGCAGGCACTGGCCGGCGGATCCTCTTCCAGGCCGTACCCGAGCCCAAGACCGTGAAGAACCGGGTCCACCTCGACCTCCTGGTCGGGCCCGAGGCCCACGACGCCGAGGTCGAACGCCTCGTCGAGCTTGGCGCCACCGTCGTCGGCGTCCACGACGGCCCCGATGGCCGGTGGACGCTGCTGACCGACCCCGAAGGCAACGAGCTCGACGTCTCCTGACGCCGCGGGCCCGACCGGGAGGTCGCGGAGGACCCGATGGACGCGGAGCCGGCCCACACCCTGGAACCCATCCCGCGCGACGAATGCGTCCGGCTGTGGGGACACAGAAGGTCGGCCGGCTGGCGGTGGTGGACGGCGAGCAACCGCTGGTACTCCCCGTCAACTACGCCGTCGAGGACGACAACGTCGTGATCCGGATGGACGGGGGCACCATGCTCGGCGCGGCCCGGCTCCGGCGGCCCGGCTCCGGCGGCCCGGCTCCGGCGGCCCGGCTCCGGCGGCCCGGCTCCGGCTGGTCGCCTTCGAGGCGGACGACATCGACCAGGAGCGGCGGACGGGTTGGAGCGTGCTCGTCCAGGGTGTCGGGCACGAGGTCACCGACGCCCTCGACACCATGTCCGAACGGGTCCGCACCCTCCCGGTGACGCCCTGGCCGGGGGGCGAGCCGAGCCACTGGCTGCGGATCGTCCCCCGGGAGATCACAGGCCGACGCCTCACCGAACCGCAGTCGCCCGGCTGACGCACATCCCGTTCCCGCCAACTGGGGCGACTCACCCGCGCATGCCGCGGTTGTGCGGCCCCGGTTCCGCTGCCGGGCAGGCGGCGAGCTGTGCCGGGGGTCGACGTTGCCGGCGCCTTGGGCCAGACTGGCGGGCGTCGGCGGGGCACCGACGTGCCCGTCCGGGGAGCTGCTCACGCCGAGGCAGGGGGAGAACATCCATGATCCGCACGCTCCGTACGCGCCGGCTGCTGCTGGCCGCCGTCATGTCGTTCGCGGTGCTGTCGGCCGCCGCGTGTTCGTCGTCCGACACCGACACCAAGGGTGTGGCCTTCGTCGCCGAGGACGGCAGCTTCACCGCCGAGTTCCCGAACCAGCCGAAGCGTGACGCACAGAGCCAGTCGGCCGGAGGCGTCAACCTCCAGGTCATCATCTTGACGAGCGAGGTCGACGACGGGGCCGTCACCGTCACCTACACCGACTCGCCGGTCCCCCTCGATCCCGCCGCCGCCCTCGCCGGTGCCGTCCAGGGATCCGCGACCCAGGTGAAGGGGACGATCACCTCCAGCAGCGACACCACCTTCCTCGGCCACCCCGCCAAGGACGCGGAGATCTCGCTGGACGGAGGCGACGTGTACGAGCGCATCTTCCTGGTCGGCCAGCGCCTGTACGTCATCGGCGCGGCGTCGGGGAAGGGTCGCCCGAAGGCGTACGACCGGCTGCTCGACACCTTCAAATTGACCTAGGTGCCGGGCAAGTTGACGTAGACGGCTGCGGCGGCGGGATGTCGTCGGCCTCGAACGTCACCAGGGCCTCGTCGCTGACGTCGGTCAACGCGACCACCCGTGTCGCCTGGCGGCTCACTGCCGCCTCGAACAGGTTTCGCACCAGCCGGGCGTTCCCGAAGCCCCTGTCGCGGGGTTGGGCGGCCACGAAGTCCAGCACCCTGACCCGGGCCTCGGCCGTGGGCGAGTAGTGGTTCTTGACGCACATGCCGTCGAAGATGCGCTGGAGCTCGGTGTCGGTGTAGTCGTCGAAGTAGATGGTCTTCGGGAACCGTGAGCGCAGGCCGGGGTTGGCGTCGAGGAACACCGCCATCTCGTCGGGGTAGCCGGCGACGATGAGGACCACCTCGTCGCGGTGGTCCTCCATCAGCTTCACCATCATGTCGATGGCCTCGTGGCCGAAGTCCCGCTCGTTGCCGCGGGCCAGGGCGTGGGCCTCGTCGACGAGGAGCACCCCGCCGATGGCCGACGTGAACACCTCCTTGACCTTCAGGGCGGTCTGGCCGACGTAGCCCGCGACCAGGCCCGACCGGTCGGTCTCCACCAGATGGCCCTTCTCGACCACCCCGAGGGTCCGGTAGATCTGGGCCAGGAGGCGGGCCACCGTGGTCTTGCCGGTGCCCGGGTTGCCGGTGAACACGAGGTGACGGCTGTGCTCGACGACGGGCAGACCGCGCTCCTTGCGGATCTTCTCCACCCGCAGCAGGTTCGTCACCAGCTTGACCTCGGCCTTCACCGGCGCCAGCCCGACCAGGGCGTCCAGCTCGGCCAGCACCTCCTCCAGGGGACGGGAAGGCTCCTGGGGCGGGGGTTCCGCGGCGTCCGCGACGACATCCGGCGCGGCCCCGGACGTCGAGGTCGAGGTCGACGGCGACGGGGCGGGCCGGGGCCGGCCGGGTCGGCCGACACCTGCCCCGTCCATGGCCCGGAGCAGGCGGTGGCGGAAGGCCTCGACGGCGGTCAGCTCGGCGTGGGACGGGTCGTCGTCGATGGCGATCACCGCGAAGGCGATGTCGGCGGCGCCCAGGTAGTAGGCCCACGAGTCGGCGGTGCCGGCGCGGGCGTCGGCCTGTACCAGCAGGTCGAACAGCGGCGACGGCGTGTCGACGAAGGTCCGCCGGCCGGTCAGCAGGCCCGCCGACCGCAGGGCCCGGGGCGAGGCGGCCCGGGCCACGGTGTCCGACCGGGTGGCGAAGGCGTCGGCGAAGGCGCGCAGCTCGTCGTC
This sequence comes from uncultured Acidimicrobiia bacterium, assembly GCA_963825765.1. Taxonomy (GTDB): domain Bacteria; phylum Actinomycetota; class Acidimicrobiia; order Acidimicrobiales; family AC-14; genus CAWGUU01. The sequence continues at coordinate 10,023 of CAWGUU010000007.1, read as the reverse complement.
GGTGTGGCGGCCGTCGGCGTCGATGAACGCCGCCGCCAGGTTCAGGGCCTCCAGGGCGACGTCGCCCCGCAGCTTCGCGGCCTGCTCGGCGCCGGCGCCGCCGGCCAGGTCGACGAGGACGGGCGCCAACCGGTCGACGAACGCCGTCACGGGGGCCGCGAGTGGGTTGTCGGACCTGGTCATGGCACTAGGACCGCGACGGCCGGTGCGACTCGCAGACACGGCAGTCCTCGAGCGGTGTCGGGTGACCTTCCAGGCGGTGCTGGGTCTCCAGCTCCTCCCGGACGAGGATGCGGTTGTTCTCCTCCAGCTCCCCGAGATCGTCGTCACCCATCACCCACGTCTATAGCGGACCGGCGGCTCAGTAGACGCCCGCCCCCGGCAGCGGTGACAATCTCGGCGTGGACGAGGAGGAGGTCCGGCCGTCGCGCCGAGGGATGCTGGCCGCCGGTCTCCAGCAGGCCGAGCACGCGCTCAACGTCGGCATCGCCCTCGCCCTCGCCGCGGCTGGCGTCGTCCTGTTCTTCAACGTGCTCCTCACCTTCGGCCGCCACGTCGGAGACGAGCCCTTCGTCGACTCGATCCTCCAGCTGCTCGACGGCCTGATCCTCGTCTTCATCGTCACCGAGCTGCTCCACACCCTGCGGTCGGTGATCGCCGAGGGCATCCTGCTGACCGAGCCGTTCCTGGTCGTCGGCATCGTGGCGATCGTCCGGCGCCTGATCGTGATCAGCGCCGAGGCCTCGGGCTACGTGGGCAAGGCCGATTTCGACGACCTCATGGTGGAGATGGGCGTGCTCGTCGGGGGACTGCTCGTGCTCGGCCTCGTGATCTTCCTCCTTCGCCGCTCCGGGCGGGACGAGCCGGCCGAGAGGGGGGAGGCGTGACGGCTGATGACGTGCCTGGCGAGTCGGATGTGCCTGGCGAGTCGGATGTGACCGAGGGCGGCTGGCACACCGTGATGGAGCCGTTCCGGATCAAGTCGGTGGAGCCGCTGCAGTTCACGACCATTGCCGAGCGCCAGGCGGCGTTGGAGCGCACCGGCTACAACCTGTTCGGCCTGTCCAGCAGCGAGGTCCTCATCGACCTGCTCACGGACTCCGGCACCGGCGCCATGTCGGCCGAGCAGTGGGCGGCGATCATGCGGGGCGACGAGTCCTACGCCGGCGCCGCGTCGTACGAGCGCTTCGCGTCCGCGGTGGGGGAGCTGACGGGCATGCCCCACGTCATCCCCGTCCACCAGGGACGGGCTGCCGAGCGCATCCTCTTCGCCGAGACGGTCACCCACGGCCAGGTCGTCCCGAACAACACCCACTTCGACACCACCCGAGCGAACATCGAGTACGACGGCGGGGAGGCGGCCGACCTGCCCTGCCCCGAGGCGGGCCACACCCAGGTGGAGGCGCCGTTCAAGGGCGACATGGACGTGGCCCGGCTGGAGGAGCTGCTGGAGGAGCGGGCGTCGGACGTGCCCATGGTGTTCCTCACCGTCACCAACAACACCGTCGGCGGCCAGCCCGTGTCGATGGCCAACGTCAGGGCCGTGCGGGCGCTGTGCGACCGCTTCGAGCTGCCTCTGTTCCTCGACGCCGCCCGCTTCGCCGAGAACTGCTGGTTCGTGATCCAGCGGGAGGAGGGTTACGCCGACCGGACGCCGGCCGAGGTGGCCCACGAGCTGTTCTCCTACGCCGACGGCGTCACCATGAGCGCCAAGAAGGACGGCCTGGCCAACATCGGCGGCTTCCTGGCCCTGCGGGACGACGAGCTGGCTGCCAGGTGCCGGGCCCTGCTCATCCTGACCGAGGGGTTCCCGACCTACGGCGGGCTGGCCGGCCGCGACCTGGAGGCCATCGCCCAGGGCCTGCGGGAGGTGCTCGACCCCGCCTACCTGCGCTACCGCGTCCGCACCGCCGACTACCTGGCCCAGCGGTGTTGGGACGCCGGTGTCCAGACGGTGCGGCCGACGGGTGGCCACGCCGTCTACGTCGACGCCGGCGCCATGCTCCCGCACCTGACTCCCGCCGAGTTCCCTGCCCACGCCCTGGTCGTCGAGCTGTACCGGGTGGGAGGGGTGCGGGCGGTGGAGGTGGGGTCGGTGATGTTCGGGCCGGCGGCCCAGCACGAGCTCGTGCGCCTGGCCCTGCCCCGCCGGGTCTACACCCAGAGCCACGTCGACTACGTGGCCGAGGTCATCACCGCGGTGAGCGGCAACCGCCAGACCGTCCCGGGCTACCGGATCACCTGGGAACCGCCGTTCCTGCGGCACTTCACCGCCCGTTTCGCGCCGATCTCTTAGGGTGCCGATCTCTCAGGTGACCGCGGCGGCGTAGCCCCGACCGCCCGCACCAGGTCGGCGTGCACCCGCCGCAGGACGTGCTCGAAGTACGTCTTGTAGCCGGCGCAGTAGTAGTCCTTCTCCGCCAGGACCTTGGAGTCCTTGAGCGAGTGGAACATGCAGCCGCTGTAGCAGAGGTCGAAGAAGGCGCAGCGGGAGCAGTCCTCCAGCACCTTCTGCTCCCTGGCGTCGATGTCGCCGAAGAGCATGGTGCGGGCCACGTCCTCGGGCTCCATGTCGCCGATGTTGCCGTAGCGGAACGACGGCTCACCCTGGAACATCCCGCACGGGAAGAGGTCGCCGTCGGGGGAGACGCCGAGGAAGAAGCGGTGGCAGCTCAGGGTGTAGAAGCAGTTGTGGGCCACCTGATCGCCCACGATGCGGGCGATGTGCTGGCCGAACGGGTCGATGGTGATGGCGGCGTCGGGGTCGTCGAACCAGGCGTCGAACAGGCGCACGAGGAACTCGCCGTACTCGACGTCGGTGATGCCGAGGTCGGAGCCGAGGGGCGTGTCGGCCAGGCCCGACCGGGTCAGGGGGTTGACCTTCATGTGGATGCGGCGGTCGTTGAACTCCCGGTAGACGGCCTCGGGCGCGTCGACGTTGTTGCGGTTGACGGTGACGATGGCGGCGGCCTCCCGTCCCCGGTCCTGCAGCCGCCGGGCGGCGCCGACGGTTGTGTCGTGGGCGCTGAAGCCTTGGCCCTGGCCCCTGAATCCCTGGTTGTCGCCGCACCCACCGCTGCCGGCCTGGTCGTCGGCCAGCATCGGGAGCCGCCGCCTGCTCTTCCTCGACCCGTCGTTCACCGGCACCGGCCCGTCCAGGCTCAGCCCGATGCCCACGTCGTTGGCCAGGAGGAACTCGAGCATGCCGTCGTCGAGGTGGGTGGCGTTGGTCTGGGTCGCGTTGGTGAAGGCCACCTTGGTGGTGCAGGACCGCTGCTCCTCGAAGACCTTCTCGAAGAACCGCCGGCCCCGCAGCAGCGGCTCGCCGCCGTGCCAGACGAAGTTGACCGACCGGAAGTAGTCGGAGTCGAGGAAGGCGTGCACCACCCGCCGGGCCGTCTCGTCCCGCATCGTCTTGTGGAACACCGACGGCTCGATGAAGCAGTAGCTGCACTTCATGTCGCAGGCGTTGGTGACCTTCACGATCACCGTGACGTCGGGGCTCATCGTCAGCATGGGCCCGGCCCCTGTCACCCTTCCACCGGTCACGCTTCCACCATCCTCTCCAGGCGCCGCTCCAGCCGTTCGAGGCGCTGCTCGACCCGGGCCACGCCGGCGTCGATGGCCACCAGGCCGTAGGGGATGCCGCAGAAGTCGTACTGGCGGACGGTGCAGGGCCAGCGGGCGAAGTCCTCCGGGTACCACTGCGACCGGTGGTGGTCGGGCGGCTCCCTTCCCTCCCGGCGCCAGCCGTCGCCCAGGGGGATGCGCACCACGACCAGCTGGCCGGCGAGGATCGAGGCGATGTCGAGGAGCGCCCGACCGTCGTCCTTCTCCAGGTGCTCGATGACGTCGCCGAAGAGGATCACGTCGTAGGAGCGGGCGGCGGCGCACCGGGGGACGACGTCGCGGATGTCGCCGATGTGGATCTCGGTGTAGAGCTGGCGGGCGTGGGGCTGGACCCGGCGCTCGTCGATCTCGATGCCGTCGATGCGGGTCGTCCACTGGTCGGGCTGGATGCGCCCGGACCACACGTCGAGGTACTGGCGCAACAGGGCGCCCCAGAGTCCGAAGCCGATGCCGGCGTCGAGGACCGCGGTGGGCCGGCGCTCCACGATCGTCCGGAGGCAGTCCTCCATGCCCTGCCAGATGCTCAGCGGCACGCCCGCACCTCCTGTGGCCGGTTATCCGTGGCTCAACGCACAGGGCCCGGCGGACCTGGGCCACCAGGTCGCCGTCGGCCTCGGCCAGCCGCCGGTTGTCGCAGCCGTGCCAGTAGTAGGAGACGGCATCCGCCGGGGTCCGGCCGGCGAGCTCGGCGAGCAGCCGGTGCCACGCCGCCGGCAGGTCGAGGGCGGCCGGCCCGACCGCCGCCGCGACCGTCCTGTCGTCGAACAGCCGGATGGTGGTGGACCGGCCGAACCTCCGCCGGGCGACGGCGGCGATCTCGGCCCGGCGGGGCGGCCGGGGATCGGTCAGCACCTCGTAGACCGCCCGCAGCAGCGCGGCCTCGTCGACGCGGGGGGCTCCCGTCGCGGGGTCGGTCTCGACGTCGACCAGCGTGCCGCCCGCCTGGTCGAGCACCTCGGCGAAGCCGTCGTAGCGGGGGGCGACGGCAGGCGTGCCACAGCACAGGGCCTCGGCCGGCGCCCGCCCGAACGTCTCGAAGTGGCTGGTGGACGCCGTGACGAACACGTCGGCGGCGTTGTAGAGGTCGGCCAGCCGGTCGGGCGTCGGGTCGACCACGACGTGCACGCCGTCGGCGGCGCCGACCGGCTCCAGGTAGGACGGGTCGACAACATGGGTGGCGACGACGATCCGGAGGTCGGGGAAGAGCAGGCGGGCCTTCAGGCCGACCCGGACGAGCCGGTACAGGTCCTTGTCGGGCTGGGCTCGGCCGGCGAAGAGCAGCACCCGTCCCGGCGGGATCGACAGCTCGGCCAGGGTCGTGGCCGCGCCGGGCCTGACGGCGAAGCGGGCGTCGTCCACGCCGAACGGCTCGCCGACCCGGGCGGCGACGCCGAGCGCCCGGTACACCGCCGCCGACGGTGTCGAGCCGACGAAGACCCGGTCGGCTGCCGTCGCCGACCGGCGGTACAGGGCGGCCGCGGCCACGTCGTGCCAGCCGCGGGGGTTGAGGTAGGGGAGGACGGTGACCGGGGCGGCGAACCCGCGGGCCCGCAGGAGCGCGGCCCAGAGGAGCCCCCCGGGGCCTTCGGCGACGACGGCCGGTGCCGCCAGCAGCCGGTCCAGGGTGGGCGCCAGGGCGTCGAGCGACGGCAGCGGCCGGCCCGGGTCGAGGTTGAGGGTGGGGCCCCCGGCGACCTCGACCGGCGCACCCAGGTGTTCCGCCAGCCACCCGGCCTCGACGCTCCCGGCCGTCGGCGCGTAGGGGATGTAGGCGACGGCGCCCATGGGGTGGTTGTGCCCGGCCGACGTTCGGCTACTGGTCGACGATCGGGTTCTCCACGTCAACGAACGGCGGGCTGACCGCCACGTTGTAGGTGGGGACCTGCAGCGCGGGGTTGACCACCTGCTCGAAGGGGTTGCGCACCCGCACCATCACCGCGTAGTCGGGTGGCAGGAACGACTGGCGCACCGCCACCGCGTAGTCCGGCGGCAGGGCCTGGCGGACCGCCACCGCGTAGGTGGGCGGAAGCCGCTCCGCCTGCAACGCCGGGTTCGCCTTGAGCGCGTCGAGGGACTCCCGCAGGGCCCGCACCTCGCTCAGCAGCTCCGCCAACTCCTGCTCACGCTCGTCGCTCGCCATGTCGACACCTCCCGCACGCCGGTTCGGTACCTACCGGCCACACGATAGATCGACTCGGGGCGGCGCGGCCGTCGGTCTGCTTCTGGCGCCATACTTGTGGTCATGACCGACGAGGAACTGGCCGAGCTGGCCGAACGCCTGCCCTTCGACACCGACGAGCTGGCCGGGGCGTGGAAGGCGGCCGAGGGCATGGGCTGGGACGGCGCCATGTTCGTCGACATCGCCGAGCAGAGCGGCCCGTCGTTCCTCGACTACGTCGACGCCATGTCGGGATACCGGGACGTCCTGGCCAAGAGCTCCGAGTCGACGGCGATGCTCCAGCAGGCCGACGACGCCATCGGCTGCTGCCACGAGCCCGGAGCCTGCTCGCACTAGGCACCCGCTCACCGAACTGGGGCGACTCAACCGCGCCATACGCGGGTACGCCGCCCCAATTCGTCGGATCGGACGGCTGCCAGAGGGTGGCCGGCCGTACAATCCTGCCGGTGCAGTTCCGCATGCTCGGGCCCCTCCAGGTTGAGCACGAAGGACACCCCCTCGACCTCGGCCGGCCGAAGCAGCGGGCCCTGCTGGCGCTGCTCCTCGTCCACGCCGGCCACGTGGTCTCCACCGATCGCATCGTGGAGGAGCTGTGGCAGGGCGTCCCGCCGGCCGACGCGTCCGGAGCGGTCCAGGTCCAGGTGTCCCGGCTGCGCCAGGTGCTGGCGGCGGGTGGCACCGACGGCCAGTCCCTGCTCGAGAGCCGCAAGCCCGGCTACGTGCTGCTCGTCGGCGCCGACGACCTTGACGCGGGCCGGTTCGAGCGGTTGGTGGACGAGGGCCGCAGGGCCACCGCCGAGGGACGACCGGAGGCGGCTGCCGCGCTGCTGACCGAGGCCTTGGCGCTCTGGCAGGGAGCGGCGCTGGCCGACTTCGCCGACCAGCCGTTCGCCGTGGCCGAGGCGGCCCGGCTGGAGGAGCTGCGGCTGACCGCCTGGGAGGAGCGGGTCGAAGCCGAGCTCGTGCTCGGCCACCACGCCAAGGTGGTGGCGGGGCTGGCGCAGATGGCCGCCGACAACCCTCTCCGCGAGCGGCTGTGGGCCCAGCTCATGCTGGCGTTGTACCGGTCCGGGCGCCAGGCCGAGTCGCTCCGCGCCTATGGCGAGCTGCGGCGGAACCTCGGCGACGAGCTGGGCATCACGCCGTCGCCCGCCCTGCAGCGCCTCGAGGAGATGGTGCTGCTGCAGAAGCCCGAGCTCGACTGGGTGGCTCCGGAGAGGCCACACGCGCCCCCGTCCGGGCGCACCCGCTCGCGGCCGACGGCGCCCCTGCCCTTCACCGTCGACGTTGACGACGCCGGGTGCCCCTTCGTCGGCCGCGGCGACGAGCTGGAGCAGATCGACGCCGCCTGGCGGGCCGTCACACGACCCGACGGCACCGGCGGAGGCGGGCCCCGGCTCGTCCTGCTGGCCGGCGAGCCGGGCATCGGCAAGACCCGCCTGGCCATGGAGGCGGCCCGCACCGCCCACCGCCAGGGTGCGGGGGTGCTGGTCGGCCGCTGCGACGACGGCTTGGCCGTGCCCTACCAGCCCTTCGCCGAGGCCATGGCCAAGGCGGTGCGCCACCTGCCGGCCGAGGACCTGACGTCCCTGCTGGGCGGCCGGGGTGGCGAGCTCGTGCGCCTGGTCCCCGAGCTGGCCGACCTGGCCCCGTCGGTGCCCGTGCCCCTCTCGTCCGACCCCGAGACCGACCGGTACCGCATGTTCGAGGCGACCGGCCACGCCCTCGCCGCCCTGGCCCGCCGGGCGCCGGTGGTCCTCGTGCTCGACGACCTCCACTGGGCCACCAGGCCGACCCTTCTCCTGCTGCGCCACGTGATGACCAAGGTCGACGGGATGCCGCTTCTCGTCATCGGCACCTACCGCGACACCGAAGTGGACGAGGGGCACCCCCTCACCGAGGTGCTGGGCGGACGCATGGCGGATGTGACGAGGATCCGGCTGTCGGGGCTGGGCGTGGACGACGTGCGCGCGTTCATTCAGGCGGTCGACGCGTCGACGACCGCGCAACGGGCCCTGTCACTGCACGACGTCTCCGCCGGCAACGCCCTGTTCATGCGGGAGATGCTGCGACACCTCGACGAGTCGGGGTTCGACGAGTCGAGGCCCGGCGACGTGCCCGACAGCATCAAGGAGGTCGTCCGGCGCCGCCTGTCCCGGCTGTCGGCGGCCACCAACCGCCTGCTGTCGGTGGCGTCGGTGATCGGCACCGAGTACGACCTCGCCGTCCTCCAGGCCGCCGTCGGGTTCGACGAGGACTCGGCCCTCTCGGGGTTGGAGGAGGCGATCCACGCCGGCCTCGTCGCCGAGATGGCGGGGCCGACGCTGCGCCAGCGGTTCACGCACGGCCTCGTGCGCGACGTGCTCTACGACGAGCTGTCGGCCGGCCGCCGGGCCCAGCTGCACCGCCGGGTCGGGGAGGCAATCGAGCTGGCGTCGGTCGGCCGTCCGGAGGACCTGCCCGAGCTGGCCCGCCACTTCGCCCGGGCCGCCGCCATCGGGGGGGCGCCGAAGGCGGTGGCGTACTCGAACCAGGCCGGCGGGCAGGCGCTCGCCCAGCTGGCCCACGACGACGCCGCCCGTCATTTCCGCCAGGGCCTCGACCTGCTGGACCTGATCCCCGTTGACCCCGGCGACGAAGGCCTGGCCATGCGCCTGCGCTGCGACCTCCTCATGTCGCTGGGCGAGGCCCAGAAGCGTTGCGGCGACCCGTCCCACCGCCGGACTCTCCTCGACGCCGCCGCTCTCGCCGGCGAGCTCGGCGACGCCGGACGCATGGCCGCCGCCGCCCTGGCCAACACCCGTGGCTTCTGGAGCGCCACCCGCCGTGTCGACGCCGACCGGGTGGCGACCTTCGAGGCGGCGCTGGCGGCTCTCGATCCCGGCGACGGAACGCTGCGGGCGTCCCTGCTGGCCCGGCTGGCGGTGGAGCTCGTGTACTCGGGCGACGTCGCCGCGGCGCGCCGGCTGAGCGACGAGGCGCTGACCATGGCACGACGCCTCGGCGACCTGCCGACGCTCGCCCAGGTGCTGGCCCCTCGCTACAACACCATCCGCGGCGACCCGGCGACGCTGCCCGAGCGGCTGGCCGACACCGCCGAGCTGCTCGCCGTCGCCCAGCAGCTGCCCGACGCCGAGCTGCGCTGCGAGGCGTGGGCCTGGCGGGCGGTGGCGACCATGGAGGCCGCCGACACCGACGAGGCGGCCGCCTGCCTCGAGGCCCACCGCCGGCTGGCCGGCCAGCTCCGGCAGCCGACCCTGCTGTGGTACTCGACCTACCTCGACGCCGGGCGGGCCCTGTTGGCGGCCAGGTTCGACGACGCCGAACGGCTCGCCGTCGAGGCCAACCAGCTCGGCCACGTGGCCGGTCAGCCGGATGCCGACATGTTCCTCTCCGTCCAGCGCATGCAGCTCGCCTACGAGCGGGGCACGCTGGGACGGTGGGAGCGGCCGCTGCGCATCGCGCTGGCCCGCGACCCCGACTCGCGCTGGTTCCTGCGGTCGTGGCAGGCCCTCTGCGCCTGCGAGAAGGGCGACGTCGCCGCGTCCAGGAGGTGCTTCGACGAGCTGGCGGCCAAGGACTTCGCCGACCACGCCTTCGAGCCGACGTGGCTGCACATCGTGGCCAACTGCGCGGTGGTGTGCGCCCACCTCGGGGACTCCAGCCGTGCCGGCCGGCTGGTCGAGCTGCTGGAACCGTTCGCCGACCAGCTCGTGACCCTCACGTCGCTGGCCTACTGCGGCGGGGTCTCCCACTACCTCGGGATGCTGGCGGCCACGCTCGGCGAGGACGAAGCGGCCGACCGCTGGTTCGCGGCCGCCGCCGAGCTCCATCGGCGCATCGACGCTCCCGGGTGGCTCGCCCGCACCCAGCTCGAATGGGGCCGGTCGCTCCTCGCCCGGGGGAACGCCGCCGGAGGCAAGGAGCTGCTGGAGGCGGCCGGCGACACCGCCACCCGCCTCGGCATGTCGGCCGTCGAACGGCAGGCCAAAGTCAGCCTCTCGGGGGGAGTCGGCGCCCCCAGATAGCGGACGCGAAACGCCGTCGTTTGCGGCGGTCGTCGCGGGGGGACAAGCCGACCATGGATCCGATAACGCTGATACTCATCGTCCTGATCGTGTTGGTGCTGGTCGGCGGCTTCGGCTACGGCGGAGGCACGTACAGGGGCGGAGGCATCGGCCTCGCCGGCGTCCTGCTGATCATCCTGCTCCTGT
>CAWGUU010000006.1:0-8074 GCA_963825765.1 uncultured Acidimicrobiia bacterium | reverse complement strand
GCTCTGGCAGACGTACAGGGGTTGAGCCGTACGAGGACCCGGATTGGTGATTGTGATGGATGATGACCGGATCACATCATCAGGTTGGACTTGCAGGTACCGGGCGGCTTGGTCACCGTCCACATTCGCACCCGCTTTTCCCTCCGCCAGAAGCAACATATTCAACTCCGGGCGAAAGGCGATACCGTCCGCCACCACCTTGCTCTCACCAGCGGGGATGGGCACTTCAACGCCTGCGAGGCGGTACCCGGCATCAGCCAGGATTGGGGGCCAAACGTCGCCAGGTGTGCAGAGCGCCACAAAGGCGTTTATAGGTACCAGCCTCGGCTCCACAGGTCGAGGCTACGTCGGGAAGGAGGCAGCCGGAGGGACATCTGCTGCTCGTGATGAAAGCGGCTCCTTCGATGCGAAGATCCGCGCTGCGACCCGCTCGGCGGCGTCGCTCTGCATCGGCGGGGTGACGTGGGTGTAGATCTCCCGCGTCACGTGGGTGCTCGAGTGGTTGAGCCGCTCGCTGACGACCTTGATGTCGATGCCCTCGTGGAGCGCCAGGGTCGCCCACGTGTGGCGGAGGCCGTGGAGCACGAGCCGAGGTAGCGGCTGCTCGGGATGGGCCCGGTTGTACTGCTCCTGCTTGCGGATGAACTCGCGGCTGAAGCGGTTCGGGTTCGTAGGGACCGGCCGTCGGGGTGGCAGAACACGAGATCCTGGTCCTCGTAGCCCGGCCCGACGAGCAGCTTCTCCTCGTTCTGCCGCGCTCGCCAGCGGCGGAGCATGGCGACGGTGCCCGAGTCGAGGCGGACCATGTGGGCCGCGCTTGGTCTTCGGCAGCTCCTTGATCCGCGAGCTCGTGGTCGATGACCGTCACCTGCCGGGAGATGATCGCCGTGGCACGCGTCGAGGTCGAGGTCGCTCCAGCTCAGGCCGAGGCACTCGCCCCGCCGGCAGCCGGTCGTGGCGAGGAAGACCCAGGCGGCCAGGTAGCGGCTCGTCGGCGACGAAGTCGAGGAAACGGCGGAGCTGGTCGGCGCGTCCACGACGTCGGCCGACGGCTCCGCGTCGAGCCCGATCGGCGGGGGAGTGGCGGCGTCGGCGACGTTGCGGGCGACCCGGTTCCAGCGCATGGCGTCCTTCAGCGCGGCGTGGACGATCGTGTGGACGTAGCGGACCGTCCGGGCTTTCAGTCCCGCCGGCTTCGGAGCGGTCGGCCCACGCTGCGCCTGGTCGACCGTCGGTGGAGGGCGGCGACGCCATGGCGCGTGATGCCGGCCGCCTCGGCCGGAAGGTCCACTGACAGACGTCTCGGCGATCGCCTGCCACGTCATGCCCTCCGCGCGCAGCTGGTTCGCACGCTCCACGAGCTCCGGCGGATGTCGCCTGGTCGGGCGGCTGTGACTCTCGCCGGCCGCTGTCGAGCAGCTTGCGGTACAGCGCGTTCAGGTCCATCGGCGTCAGCTTCTGCAGCGGGACGGCGCCGATGTAGGGGACGACGTGGAGTCGGATGTCACGCTCGTAGGACGCGGTACGTGCTCTCCTCGAGGTTCGGCGGCGGCTGCGTCGGCAGCCACTCGTCCACGAGGAAGCTCGCCACCGTGACCCGCTCGGGTCGGACGCACGTCCCGGTCTGGATGGTGTTCAGCAACTCGATTCTGGCCGCCTCGGCCTCCTCGCCGGTGCGGAACCCGCCCTTGCTCACCTGTCGGCGCCGGCCGTCGGCCTCGGTCACGTAGACGTAGTACGTCCAGGTCTCTCCCCGCTTGCGGATGTTCGCCCGGGATTGACTCATCGCTCGTCCTCCATCGGCTCGTCGGGGTCGACTGCCCCGTCCTCGGCCTCGACGCTCGCCCGGTCCTTCCGAGCGGCGACCTCCCGCAGCATCTCGGCATCGAAGAACGTCCCGGGCCTGTAGTTGTCGAAAGCCTCCAGGGCGTAGGCGAGCCCATGGAGGTCGGCGATCATTTTCTCCAACGCCTTCCCGGGCACCTTCGATCCTCGCATCGCGCCGGCGGGCGAGGCCGTTGAAGGCCACCGCCAGCATGTCCTCCGGCGTGAGGCGGTCGCGCATGTCCACGACGCCGCAGCACGCCAATCCTCGGTCGGGTCGAGCACGTCGTCGATGCGGGACGAGCGACCGTCGAGGCGTGGGCCCAGGGAGCCGCCCGGTCGGCGACCTCGGGGAAGTTCCCCGTATGGCCCCACACCAGGAGCAGCAGGTACTCCCACGGCGATCCCCGCCCGGCGATCGTCGGGCATGCGCAGCGTCCCGGCCTGTCCTCGGGCGGAAGGAAGAAGTACAGGACCGGCAGGTCGAAGGTGCGGGCGAGGGCGACCAGCTCGTTGGCCGTGAACTGCCGCACCCGGTTGCCGGTGACCGATCCCTCGGCCTGGGCCACGGTGGTCGCCGTCCAGGCCGTGCCGGTGAACCGGCTGAGCCGCTCGGCCACCTCGGTCTGGGTCATGCCCCGCAGCTCGCGGGCCTGGGTGAGGTTGTGGGCCACGACCTGGCTCGCCGTCCAGCCCCCGTCGCCGCCGGTACTGCTACCTCGCTTCGGCTTGGCCATCGGTCACCCGTCGCAGATAAGGGACAGCGGTCATCCACATGGCGGTTGCGCCGTCCGGCTCGGACCCCCATCATGGTAATGAGACTTACGCCAGTGTAAGGCACGACCCAGGAGGGCCGCCAGATGCGATTCGACGATCTTCCCCCGTTCCTGCGGGTCGACCAAGCCCAGGAGCTCACCCAGCTGGGCCGGTCCCAGCTCTACGAGCAGACCCGGCGGTGGCGGGCGACCGGCGGCAAGGAGGGGATCCCCGTCGTTCGCTTCGGCCGCTGCCTGCGCATCCCCACCGCCGCCCTGCTGCGCCTGGCCGAGATCGAGCCCGAGGACGAGGCCGATGAGTGACGCCTGCATCGAGCACCGCTACCCCCAGGTGCTGACCTTCGTCCACCGCTTCGGCGCCGACGCGCTGGTCGATCGTCGACAACCTGGCCTCCCGGGCCCAGCTCCGCGACGGCCGCCTCGAAGTCGAGACCAGCGTCCGCCAGATCGCCGACCACCTCAAGGTCTGCTCCAAGGACACCGTCCACCGCCGACTCCGCCAGCTCACCCGAGCCCGAGTCATCAGTCGCATCACCACGACATCCGACCCCTTCCATCCCCCGACCTACGTCCTCCACCTCGCCGACACCGGCATCTCCGTCACGACCACCAGCCCAGTCCGATGAGCACCGCGCACTCCCCGCAGCAAGGCCATTCATCGCAGCACCAACCGCCAGCCCGAGGACGTGCCGCCTCGACTCCGACAGCCCACCGCCTCCGTCGCAATTCAGGACAGACGAGTGCACACCCGTGCGGGTGGTGCCGATGACCGTGCGGGTCACGACGCTCAAGGGGGCCGACGCCGGCCGCTACTACGTCGAGGCCCTGCCCAGCTACTACCTCGACGCGGGCGAGCCTGCCGGGCGTGTGGCAGGGCCTCGGCGCCGGCCGCCTCGGGCTGGTGAACGAGGTCGACGACGACGCCTTCCTGGCCCTGATGGCCGGGCTCGACCCCCGCACCGGCGCGGCCCTCGGCCGCCACTACGGCGAGGGATCGGTGCGGGGCTTCGACGTGACCGCGCTCGGCGCCGAAGTCGGTGTCGGTGCTCTTCGCCCTCGGCGACGACGCCACCCGGGCCGCGGTGCTCGACGCCCACGACGCCGCGGTGGCGGCCATGGTCGACTGGATCGAGGACCACGCCCACACCCGCTACCGCATCGGCGGCCAGGTGCGCACGCTCGACGCCGAGGGCATCGCCGCCGCCTGCTTCCGCCAGCACACCAGCCGGGCGCTCGACCCCCAGCTGCACACCCACGTCGTCATCGCCAACCGGGTCGCTCGCCGACGACGGCCGCTGGCTGGCGCTCGACGCCCGCACCATCAAGCGCGACCAGCGGACGCTGTCCGCCCTCTACCACGCCGGCCTGCGGGCCGAGCTGACCCGGTCGCCTCGGGGTGGAGTGGGCCGAGCCGGTCAACGGCATCGCCGAGATCGCCGGCGTCCCCGACGACGTGCTGGCCGAGTTCTCGTCGCGCACCAAGGCGGTCGAGGAGCGCATCGAGGAGAAGCTCGAGCGGTTCGTCGAGTCCTTCGAGCGCGACCCGACGCCCCGGGAGCGGTGGCGGCTCGAGCGCGAGGCGGTGATCGACAGCCGGCCGTCCAAGTCCCAGGCGACGACGCCGGTCGCTCGCACGCGGAGTGGGCCGAGCGGGCCGACCGCCATCGGCCACGACCCCGAGTACGTCATCGCCGCCGCCGTGTCGCAGCCGAGCACCGGCCGGGCCATGGACGAGGCGACCGCGGAGCTGCTCGTCGCCCGGGCCGTCGAGTCCCTGGCCGAGAAGCAGTCGACGTGGCGGCCGGCCGAGCTGGTCCGGGAGCTGGCCGCGGCCGTGCCCACCGACGTCGCCATCGACGCCGAGGTCCTGGTGCCGTGGCTGGACCAGCTGGCCGAGCAGGTCATCGCCGAGCGCCTGGTCGACATCTCCCGGCCCGTCCCCGACGGCGTGGCCCTGCGCCGCGACGGCCGCCCCATCACCGAGTCCGCCGTCGACCGGGCCCTGACCACGCCCGAGATCCTCGCCCAGGAGGAGCGCCTCCTCGCACTGGGCCGAGCGCCGCCTGGCCGCCGCCGGTGGCGACGTCGCCCTGGACGCGTCCGACGATGAGCCTGGCCCTGTCCAAGCCCCAGCGGAGGTGGCGGGAGCCGTGGCCGGCAACCGGGAACTGGTGCTCGTCGTCGGCCCCGCCGGCACCGGCAAGACCACGGCCTTCGCTCCGGCGGTCGAGCAGCTCCGGGCCGACGGGCGGGCCGTGTTCGGCGTCGCCCCCTCGGCGGCGGCGGCCGAGGTGCTGGCCGTCGACGCCGGCCTCGACGCCGACACCCTCGACAAGCTCCTCGTCGAGCACCGCCTCGACCGTCCCCCCGACCACCGCTACGACCTGCCCCCGGGGGCGACGGTGATCGTCGACGAGGCCGCCATGGTCTCCACCCCCAAGCTGGCCGAGCTGGCGGAGCTGGCCGACGCCCGGGGCTGGCGCCTGGCCCTGGTCGGCGACCCGCTGCAGTTCTCCGCCGTCGGCCGCTCGGGCATGTTCGGCCACCTCGTCGACACCTACGGCGCGATCGAGCTCGACCGGGTCCACCGCTTCGCCAACGAGTGGGAGCGCGACGCCAGCCTCGGCCCTGCGCCGGGGCGACACCGAGATCGTCGACCTCTACGACCACCACGACCGCCTCCACGGCGGGACGGCCGGCCAGATGGAGGAGGCGGTGGTCGACGCCTGGTGGCAGGCCCGGACCCGGGGCGAGACGCGTGGCCATGATGGCGCCCACCAACGAGACGGTCGTGGAGCTCAACCTGCGAGCCCAGGCCCTGCGGGCGGAGGCGGGCGAGCTCGACATCCACGGGCCGTCGGTGTCGGTGGGCGACTACCGGCTCTACCGGGGCGACGTGGTCGCCACCCGGCGCAACGACCGGGACCTGCACACCGACCGGGGCCTGATGGTCAAGAACCGCGACCGGTGGGCCGTCACCGACGTCCACCGGGGCGACGTCACCGTGTCCGGCCGCACGGGAACTGTCCGCCTCCCCGCCGACTACGTGGCCGAGCACGTGGAGCTCGCCTACGCCGAGACCAGCCACGCCAACCAGGGCCGCACCGTCGACCGCTCGCTCCTGTTCCTCGACGGCCCCACCGACACCCGCGGCGTCTACGTGCCCATGACCCGGGGCCGGCTGAGCAACGAGGCCTTCGTCGCCCTCCAGGCCGAGCAGACCGCCATCGACGTCATCGGCCAGGCCCTGGTCAGGGACTGGATCGACGAGCCCGCCGTCGCCCGCCGGGCCGAGCTACGCCGGGAGCCCGACGGCCACGGCCGCGGCGTCGGGGACCAACTGGACGGGGCGCAGCTCCGAAAGCTCCTGGAGCGGCGAGCACGAGATCACCCGCTCGCTGTCGACGGCGGTGGACGCCATCGGCCGCTACAGCGAACAACTCGACCGGAACACGCTGCGCCACGACGAGCTGGCCGGGCGCCTGGCCGAGGCCGAGCTCACGCGGGACGACTCCGAGGACGTCCTGGAAGCCCTCGACCGGCCCCTGCTGCGGCGCCTGCACCGCTCGGAGATCTCGCAGGCCCAGGGGAACCTGAACCAGGCGGTGGGCCGCATCGAGGCCTGCACGGCCGAGATGGCGGAACTGCAGGGTCACCGGCCCGAACTGGAGGCGGCGCTTGAGCGAGCCCAGGCGACCATACGGGAGCGCCCCAGCCTCGACCGCGAGCGCCACGGCATCCGCCGAGAACTCGACCGGGACCTCGTCGCCCGGGTGCCAGGCCTGGTCGCCGACCTGCCCGACCACCTCATCGACCGCCTCGGCCCGCGACCCGAACACGGTGCTGCCGCCCGCCTGTGGGACGAGGCGGCGGCCCGCATCGACCAGCACTGTGCCGCCTTCGACGTCACCACACTCGGGCGCTCACGTGGCTGGGACGACACCGCCTTCGACGCCAGTCAACGGGCCGCCTCGAAGGCCTGCGACAGCTTGGACCGCACAGTCGGGAAGGTCCATGCGATCGAACCGCGCGGCCTCGAACTCAGTCACTGAGGTGGAGACGGGCGAGCCGCTTCTCGGGGATGAGGTCGCATCCCTCGCGTACCGATCGGTAAAGCTGCCTACGGAGCGATATTCCATCACCGGGTAGGGAGCGGGGCCTCATGAGGATCCGGCAATAGGGACCACCACCAACATGAGGCTCCGTACGCTGCTGGTGATGACAAAGCGGTGGCAGCCGGGAGTCACTACCCGGGCGGCAGAGGTAGAAGCCCTGCGCATGGCACTCCACCGTGCCTACATCGCCCGAGACGGTTCGGCGGCTGCAGACGACGCCTGGCGCGATGCTGCAGCCGCGTTCCGCTCGGCGTTCGACGCTCTCTACGCCCCATATGACGAGGTACTCGCCGGCATTCGCGCCGGACGATTGGACGCAATCGAGGAGGCGACGAATTTCTTGGTGGCGGATCCCTGGTGCTTCCGTTCGGGCTACCTCAAGGGGGACCTGATGCACGGGCTCGCGAATGCGCGTCTCCCGAGTCACGTCATCCATCCGCTGCGCGCAGTCGTGCTCCACCGCATTGTTGCTCCTCAGCCACGGCTCCTTCGGTTCGCCGCCCAACTGGCGGCGAACCTGTGGGATGAGGACTTCGAGGCCCAGGTGATGCGCCTTGAGCTCGAAGGGTCGCCCGAGGAGCGGCGGGCAGCGGCGAAACTGGCCGCCGGAGCGCGACAGCGCATTCGCTCCCTGGCGGGACAGGCGTCGTATCACGCTGCTGGGCAGGGAACCCGATGAGCCCCACACGGCGCCGTCGGCGACACCGATACGGTGATCACAGCGTATGGACCTCTTCCTCGGAATTTTGTGTCTCGTTCTTGCGGGACTGCTGCTTATCTTTGGGCCGAGGCTGTTCAAGGCGGAAACGCCCTACGCATGGGCACGTCGGGCGCAGCAACTCCCACCGATCATCTTCGCGATGCTGTTCGTCTTCGTCGGCATCCGACTGCTCGCCTGACTGGCCTACGTCCGGGCGCGTCTGTCGGTCGCTCCCGCTCATGCCGGCCGCCGGGTCTCCTGATATGTGCCGCTATCTCTCGCCTCCCGCCCCACCTGACGGGGTCGAGAAGCGAGCGGTATCGCTCAGTCCGTCGCGCCCGCCCTCCCAGGGACGGACCTCGCCGTCAACTACGACGTCGACGGAGCGTGGTGTGTCGGCCAAGAAGCCCTGCCGGGCTTCTGATCCCATTGTCCAGGCGGCGGGCCCGGGCCGTCAAGGCTTCCCCTCCGGGCGGTCTTCGACCGGCCTTGACCGCCCTCGTCCGAGGTGCCTTGTCATTACATATGTCAGCAATTTGTCCAGAACGGCCCCGGATCGTGCAGGACGGGAGATCACGAGGCGAAGGCCTGGCGGGCTAGATGGCGGGTGACCTGCACTAACGCGTCCTCGACGGCACTAGCCGGGACGTCCCCAGCAG
>CAWGUU010000005.1:0-28095 GCA_963825765.1 uncultured Acidimicrobiia bacterium | reverse complement strand
CACGCCGACCGGGTGCAGGAGACTTCATCAGTGGCGTGCACAGCGGGGTCAACGGAACCCCGAGCTTCTTCGTCCACGGGCTCCACTACGAGGGCCCCACCGACGCCGCCACCATGATCGCCGTCATCGAGGGGGCCCTGTCCCCCGCCCGGTAGCCCGGGCCGGGCCCTGGTCGTAGGGGCTCGCCCCGCGTGCGAGTCTCCAAGAGTTGGCGGGCGGGAGGGCGGCATTTTGGCCTCGACCGCGGCCCACCATTCCCGACGCCTCGGATCGACATCCCCAACACGTCGAACGGCTTGGACGCCAAAGTCGGCGAGGTGGCTCGGGGTCGAGATCTGGAGGTCCTGGGCCGCGGGACCCCGACGTGGTCCAGCTCGCCGGGCAGTCCCTGGCCGATCCTGTCTGTGCACGGACGTCGTCCGGCAGGGCCGACGTGATCGTGCTGTCGCCCGGGAGCAAGGAGGGCCTGGTCGCAGGCAGCTCGCCGATCGGCGACCGCCAGAACCGACGAACACCCGGCGGCGTCGTGACCGCCGGCGTCGACCCAGGCCGCGGCGCACCCGTGGCTGCGCTGCGTGTCAGCCGATGACCAGGGTTCCCACGCCGACTCGGCTGGTGATCCCGGGCGGGATCAGGCACTTGGTGACGTTCAGCACGGGTGAGGCAAGGGCCAGGGAGATGGGGGCGCCCTGGAAGACGCCGGCGGTGACAATCCCGTTGATCGTGACGAGGATCTGCCCGAGCACCGTCTTCGACGACGACGTGTAGGTGTAGGTCGAGGTTTGCCCGGTGTTCCATTTGATCCCGGATGTCCCGGAGGTCGTCTGGTCGAGGGTCAGGCAGGAACGCATTCCCATGACTGTGAACGTCGCCGCGCCGGAGGTGATGTTCGGGTTGGAGAGGCTCACGCACGGAGCGGCGAGGGTGTTGAGCGTGATGGTCTGCTGAGAGGGGAAGAGCGTCACGCCAGGCGAGTATGTGGTTCTCTGTGCAGTCGTGCACGTGAGGTCCCCCACTGCCGCGGCCGCGGGGTTGGCGGGTATGGCGAGCAGCAGCGAACCTGTCAAAGCCAGCACAGCGACGAACGCAAATCGTCTCCTCGGGGTCATGGCGGCTCCTTCCCTTTCGGTGGATGTACCTCCTCGCCGCCGGAGACCGGAGTCTGTCCCGGTCCCGGCCGACGATCAAGCCTCGATCCAGCGGCGTGAACGAGGTCGGCCTTCAGCAGCGATCTCGTCGTAGTTCTGAGATGGCGGCGGGCCTCGCCTCCGACGTGTACCGCGCCGCCACCTCCCGACCGGCCGCCGCCAAGCGCCGCCGCAACGGACTCGTCCGCATCAGCGCCGCCATCGCGACCGCAAGCGGGGCGACGTCGCCCGGCGGCACCAGGAGCGCGCCCCGACCGTCGGTCAGGTACTCGCGGCACACCATGTCGGCGCCGACGACGGCACCCGCCCGGCCACGGATGTCGGGAGGAACCACCTGAGATCCGACACGATCTGCCCGGCGAGTCGATCACCATCCACGTTGGCCGGCTCACGAGTAACAATGATGTGATGGGGGGGGCACTGGGCCCCACTGCAGCTAGGGGGTGTGATGTCGCTTTTGGCTCAAACCGACACAACCAACGCGGACGGCGGAGCGAACCTGGTCTTCCTGGTGATCACGCTCGTGCTGATCATCATCGAGATCGTAAGCCTGTGGAAGGTCTTCACCAAGGCCGGTAAGGCGGGCTGGCAGTCCATCATCCCAATCTGGAACATCGTCGTGCTGCTTCGGATCGTGGGCCGACCGGTGTGGTGGATCATCCTGATGCTCATTCCCATCGTGAACCTCATCGTGTGGGTCGTGGTGAGCATCGACCTGGCGAAATCGTTCGGGAAAGGCATCGGCTTCGGGATCGGCATCTTTTTCCTGGGCTTCATCTTCCTGCCGATTCTCGCCTTCGGCGACGCCCGGTACCAAGGGGCGTACGCGGCACGTTGACCGAACGGGCCCTAGGTAGCCGGTCCCTGGACGTCGTCGAACCGCGCATCGTTGGCGGCAAGCATGGAGACTCGGAAGACTGGCGCGCCGCCTGGGCGCGCCGGTGGCGCGATAGGTCACAGAGCTGCGCGACCTGCACGTGGCCCTCGACATGGCCGCGCGCGACGTCTACGGCCGGGCCGACCTCGACCACGGCTACGGACCACCGGGACCGCTCCGTCCGCCTCGTCGGCTTGGTTCCGTCCTGGTGTCGACAGAGGAGCCACAGAACCGGCGGTGAGGCGGGGTGATCGCCCCCTTGGGGTGAACGCTATGGTTCCGCCGTGCCGGTCGGAGTCGTCATTGGCCTTGTCTCGGCTTTCCTCACCGCCGTCGTCACCGAGGTCTACTGCCACCGCTGCCTCGCCCACTGCGCCTTCCGAGTCCACCCGCGCCTGGCGTCGGCGCTCGACACCTATTTCAGGGTCATCGTTCTCACCGACCCGGAGACGTGGGCCGCCGTGCACCGGCTGCACCACCGGTACGCGGACACGCCCCTCGATCCTCATTCGCCGCAGCTGCGGCAACCGCTCACGGTCCTGGCCGGCTCCTCGGTCCTGTTCGCGATCGCCAAGCGCGAGGTGCCCAGCACCCCTCGCGCCGGAAAGTCCCTGTCCTGCGTTCCCTCCTGGTCGCGTTCTTCCTGGCCGTGTTCGGACCGGTTCAGGTGGTGACGATGCTCGTCGTGCACCTCGTGGCCTACCTGGGGGTCATGGGGATGGTGAACACGGTGGGCCACCTCCATGGCCGCAAGCCGCATCCCGACATCCCGGGGTACGACCTGGCCTGGCTCGCCATCCCGCTGCTCGGCCACGGCTACCACAACTCCCACCACGCTCACCCGGGCGCCGCCCGCACCGGTCCACTCGATCCGATCTGGCCCCTGCTCCGCCTCCTTCAGGCGGTGCGACTCGTCACGTTCGACGACAAGCGGTCCCAGGCGCCCTTGCGAGCCTGCTGCCAGGCATCGACCTCACTCGCAGCCAGCCGCTGAGCGCTCCATGCCGCGTCGTGGCGGTCGACCCTTGACGCCTCCGGAGGCCTCTGGGACAGTGGCGGCAGTGGCGTCGAAGGTCACCGTGCCCACGGAAGCGAACGCGCCGCTTCTCGACGTGGCCCGGGCCTTGGCCGATCCCACCCGGCTCCGGCTGTTCCTCGCTCTCCACCAGGCCGAACGCTGCGTCAGCGACCTGGTGGCCAGCGAGGGTGTGGCCCAGCCCCTCGTGAGCCACCACCTCCGCGCCCTGTCCCGCGCCGGCCTCGTCCAGGCGCGTCGGGCGGACGGCTTCAGGCTGTACGCCGTCAACCCCGACGGCATGGCCAGGGCCCTGGCCCTGCTCGTCGACCTGCTCGACCCCGAGAGCCTCGCCCCCCGCGCCCGGCCGGGGGGCAACGAAGCCTGCTGCCAGTAACCTGCGACCGCCCTTGACCCGGTACTGGCGGTCTGAGACGAGGCGTCATCAACTGCCGTCTACGGCGCGAGCGGCAGATCCGGCTATGCCTCGAGGTCCTTGTTCTCGGGGACGAACTGGGCGGCGATGAAGGTCGCCCCTTGCGGGTCCTTGATCACCGCCATCCTGGTCCACGGGGCATCGAACGGGCCGGCGACGATCTCGCCGCCGAGCTCGCTCGCCTTCGCCGCGGTGGCGTCGGCGTCGTCGACGGCGAAGGTGACGCTCCAATGCGCCGGCGTGTCGGACTCGTCGTCGGCAATCGGATTGAGGGCAGCGACGACGTCGATGAAGCCCTCGGGCGCACCCATCGCCGCCATCTGCTCGCGCAGACCGGGGCTGCTTTCCTCGAGGTGATCGCCGTAGCCGGGCAGCGTCCACATCGAACCGGCGGGCATTGTCAGCGTCTCCCAACCGAAGACCGCGCCGTAGAACGCCTTCGCGCCTTCGGGGTCTCGCGTGGCGAGGCCGTTGAAGTTCAGCGATCCGTGCTCGTTGACGACCTTGGCACCTCGGTGGTTCCTCGCCTCCCAGACACAGAACGCGGCTCCTTCGGGATCGGTGAGGACAGCCATCCGCCCCGCGTCCATGACCTCGAATGGCTCCATCGCCACCCCGCCACCCGCGTCGCGGGCCTTTGACGCAGCCTCGTCGGCGCTCTCGACCCAGATGTAGGTGTTCCACATCGCCATCGGCGGGGCGCCCTCAGGGCTCGACCCCACCGCCGCCACGTCGCCACCACGAATGCGGCCGACGAAGTACTTGCCCTCCGACCCGTCGGGCATCACGTCCTCGAACGCCCATCCGAACAGGCCGCTGTAGAAGGGAAGGGTGACCTCCGGGTCGGGCTGGCTGGTGTCGATCCAGCAGGGGACGCCGGAGATGTATCCGTCTCGCTCGGGCATTGCCGTTCCTCCCATTGCTCGCCGGTCGCGCGCACCCTAGAGGCCGGGAGCTTTCCGTGTGGCTCGACCGCCAGCCTGTCGAGAACCGCGACACCAAGATCGACCGGATGCGATACCTTGTACTGCTATGCGTTCCGGCTCTAGGTATCGGAGGTGCGGTGCAGATCGACAAGGACCTCGTCGCGGCGTCGGCGACGCCGCTGGTGCTGGCGATCCTGGACGACGGCGAGAACTACGGGTACGCCATCCTCAAGCGCGTTCGGGAGCTCTCGGGCGGTGAGCTCGAGTGGACCGATGGGATGCTCTACCCGCTGCTCCATCGTCTCCACCGACTCGGGTACGTGACCACGGATTGGCGAACGCCGCCTGAGGGGCGGCGCCGCAGGTACTACGCGCTCACCGACGGCGGCCATGAGGCTCTGGCGGAGCATAAGCGGCAGTGGGCGACCGTGACGCGGGCGTTGGGTGGCGCCTGGGGGGGCGCCAAGCTGATGCCGCTCGTGTTGGGGAGGGCCTGACCATGGAGTCGTTGGAGGCGGAGATCGCGGAGTGGCGGGCCTTCGTCGGAAAGGGCCCGGCGGTCGATGGCCGTGACGTGGAGGAGTTGGAGGCCCATCTGCGCGATCAGATCGCCGATCTGGACGCGGCCGGTCTCGCTGCCGACGAGGCCTTCCTGATCGCGGTGAAGCGGATGGGGAGCGTCGACGAACTGTCCCGGGAGTTCGCGCGTGAGCACAGCGGCAGCCTCTGGAGGCAGCTCGTCCTCTCCGGCGACGACGAGCAGCAACAGGCGGACAGCCGGTGGCTGGAGGCGCTGGGGTTCGCCGTTGCGGCGGCCGTCACGATCCAGGTCGCACGCTTGGCCGCGGGGTTCCCGAGCGAGGAGTCCTGGTGGCTGCTGCGGAACGTGAGCCTGCTCGTGCTGCCGTTCCTTGCCGGCTACTTCGCCCGCCGAGGGCGACTCCCCCTGCGCCAGTGCCTGCTGACGGCCGCGCCATTCCTGATCGCCGTCGTCGTGATCAACGTCTACCCCTACGGTGAGGACTCGTCGACCCAGATACTCGTCGTCGCACACCTACCCGTCCTGCTGTGGTTCGTGCTCGCCTACCCGTACATGGGCGGGGTCCTGCGATCGCACGAGCGGCGCATGGACTTCGTCCGCTTCACGGGCGAGTGGTTCATCTACTACGTGCTGATCGCGCTCGGGGGCGGCGTGCTTCTGGCCCTGACCGCGTTCATCCTCGAACCGGCGGGCCCCGAACTGGCCGAGCGGGTCATCGAGTGGATGTTGCCCTCCGGGGCGGCGGGGGCCGTGATCGTGGCGGCCTGGCTCGTGGAGTCGAAGCAGCGGGTGGTGGAGAACATGGCGCCGGTGCTGACCATGCTCTTCACGCCGTTGTTCGCGCTGATGCTGGCCGGCGCCGCAATCGTCTACGCGGTGACCGGACTGGGCGGCGCGTTCGACCGCGAGCTCCTCGGTGTCTTCGACGCACTGATGGTGGTGGTCCTCGGGCTCGTCTTGTACGGGATGTCGGCCCGGCACCCGTCACACGTGTCGGCGTGGATGGACCGCATCCAGCTGGTCGCCGTCGTGAGCGCGCTGCTCCTCGATCTCATGGTGCTGGGTTCGATGGCGGCCCGGATCGGCGATCTCGGGTTCACGCCGAACCGGGCAGCGGCGCTCGGACTCAACCTGGTGCTGCTCGTGAACCTGACCGGCACCGCCTGGCTGTCCATCCAGTTCCTCACCGGGCGCAGCACCTTCCATCGGCTCGAGCGCTGGCAGACCACCTACCTGCCCGTCTTCGCCCTCTGGGCCGCGACGGTCGTTGTCATCCTCCCACCGCTCTTCTCCTTCACCTGAGCTCGTCGACCTGACACACCAGGGCCGTGAGGTGGCCGGTGCCACCCTGCGGCCGCGGTGCCGCTCCGGCCACGGTCGACCCCGATTTGCCTCAAGTCCGTTCGCAAAAGGGTCGAAATTCATCAACGGCCACGCGTGATCAACCGGACCGCGGGCCCCTCTTGAAGGAGATGGCTTTGAACACGCACGCCCGGCGCGCCCTCGGGGTCGCGCCCTTACTGATCTTGCTACTCGCACTGTCGCTGTTGGCGTGGCCCCGAACGGCGGTTGCCGCCGGCGGCGTCTCAGCGACCTTCACCAAGTCCTCGCAATGGGACTCCGGCTTCGTCGGCGCCTACACCATCACCAATTCCGGCCCCGGCGCCATCGCAAGTTGGCGTCTCGAGTTCGACCTTCCCTCGAACGCCAGCGTCACGAGCTCCTGGAACGGCCTTCTGACGCGTTCCGGCAACCACTACACCGTCCTCAACGACACCTGGAACGGCTCGCTCAGCGCGGGCTCGTCGGCGAACTTCGGGTTCCAGGTCGCGACCCCCACGCCGTCCGCGGTACCCAGCAACTGCCTGCTGAACGGGGCCTCCTGCTCCGGAGGAGGCGGCGGCACGACGACGACCACCATCGCACCCGCGACCACGACCACCACGGCGCCAGCCACCACGACGACGACAGTTCCGGGCGGCGGTGGCGGTGCCGGTGCGACGCCGGCCTTCGCCCCCTACGCCGACGTCACCCTCTGGCCGCCCGTCGACCTGAGTGCCACTGCCACGGCCAGCGGCGTCAAGCAGTACACGCTCGCCTTCATCGTGAACGGCTCGACCTCCTGCCAGGCTTCCTGGGGTGGAGTGATCTCGCTGGCCGACAGTCCCATGGGCAACCAGATCGCCCAGCTGCGGGCCAAGGGAGGCGACGTGATCGTGTCCTTCGGCGGGGCGTCCGGCCAGGAGTTGGCTCAGACCTGCACCAACCCCGACGCCTTGGTCAGCCAGTACCAGGCCGTCATCGACAAGTACAACCTGACCAGGATCGACTTCGACATCGAGGGTGCGGCTGCAGCCGAGCCCGCCTCGATCGCCCGGCGATCGCAGGCCATCAAGACCCTCCAGGCCCGCGCCGCCGCATCCGGCAAGAAGTTGGATGTCTCGCTGACCCTGCCGGTGCTGCCCAGCGGCCTCACCCCCGACGGGGTGAACGTCGTCCGCTCGGCCCGGGACGCCGGTGCCGTCGTGTCGGTCGTCAACATCATGGCGATGGACTACGGCGACTGGGCCGCCCCCAGCCCCGCCGGCAAGATGGGCCAGTACGCCATCGACTCGGCGACAAGCCTGAAGGCCCAGCTCAAGAGCCTGTACCCGGCCAAGACGGAGGCCCAGCTCTGGAGGATGGTCGGGATCACGCCGATGATCGGCCAGAACGACGTGCAGTCCGAGGTCTTCACCAAGGCCGACGCCCAGCAGGTGGTCACCTTCGCCAACCAGCGTCACGTCGGCCGGGTGTCGATGTGGTCGGTGGCCCGGGACAAGCAGTGCCCCGGTGGCGTCACTCCCTGGGCGGACCCCACGTGCAGCGGGATCCTGCAACAGCAGTGGGACTTCTCCAAGATCTTCAGCGGCTTCGTCGGCTGAACCTGGGTCCTCGATTCACGCCACCGCCAGCAGACGAGAGTGCAAGAAGGTCGCGGGATGCGACCTTCTTGCCCTCTCACGGGCGGGCGTGCCTTCAAGGTGACCGTCCGGCGGGTTGATGACGCGAAGGAGCGGCCCGCCCCGCTCACCCCCTGCTGCGTCATGAGCCTCGATCTCGCCTTCGACTCCATCCTCGCCGCCGCCCAGGTCGGCGCCGGATGGGCCCGCGGCCGCCTCTACGAGTCGGTGGCGCCTGCAGTGCAGGGCTACGTTCGGGCCCAGGGCGTGGCTGAGCCGGCCGACGTCATCAGGGACGTGTTCGTTGCGGTGCTGACGGGACTGCCGACCTTCGTAGGCGACGAGCAGCAGTTCCGCAGCTGGGTGTTCACCATCGCCTACCGCCGGGTCGTGCACGAGTGGCGGGCGCGGGCCAGGCGCGACACCTAACGTGCCACCACCGGCCTCGGCCGCCCCCGCATCCGAGGATGTCGCTCTCGCCCGCCTGGGCGACGAGCGGGTAGCCGAGCTGCTGGACACCCTGACGCCGGACCACCACGTCGTCGACCACCACCTCGATCCCCGGCGACGACACCGCTGAGTTTAAGGGCAACCGCGGCCAGGGCAACCGCGGCCCCGGCAACAGCGGCAACAGCGGCAACAGCGGCAACGGGACCGGCAACTCGGGCAAGAAGTAGGCACGCGACCGCCGTCGCCCGGCTCGGGATAGGCGGGGCGACGGCGGCTAGGCCTGGTGGACGGAGACCGTGGCCCGCATGCCGGCGTCGTAGTGGCCCGGCTCGTGGCAGCCGACCAGCACCTCGCCGGCGTGGTCGAAGCGGTGGACGAGGGTGGCAGTGGCCCCCGGCGCCACCTCGACAGCGACGGCGTCGAGTCCGTGTCCATGTCCCTGTCCGCGTGAGCCGCCGGCCGCCATGGCCCGCTCGTGGGCGTCCTGCACGGCGGCGTCGCCGATGACCGCGTCGTGCACGATCTGGCCGTCGTTGCGGAAGACGAAGCGCACGGTCTCGCCGGCCTTCACCGACAGTGAGGCGGGCGTATACGAGAACTCGTCCATGCCGACCTCGACCGTCCGCTGGCTGGCCGTCCGCTGACTGGTCGTCCGGCGGTCGTCGACGACCCGCGTCCCGACTGCGATCGCCACCAGTAGGACGGCCGGGACCAGCCAGGCGACGGCCACGCCCCAGCGACGCCTGGGCCCGGTGCGGGTGGGGTGCCCGGTCCGGCCGGGCCGGCCGAAGCGGTGCAGGCGGAGGCTGTTGGCCACCACCGACACGCTGGAGAGGCCCATCGCGGCCGCGGCCAGGACGGGATCGAGCAGGCCGAAGGCGGCCAGCGGGATTGCGGCCAGGTTGTAGCCGAAGGCCCAGCCGAGGTTCTGGAGGATCGTGGTGAACGTCGCCCTCGACAGGCGGAGGGCGGTGCCCACCCCGGCCAGGTCGGGCGACAGCAGGGTGATGTCGGACGACTCGATGGCCACGTCGGTGCCGCTGCCGATGGCGATACCGAGGTCGGCCTGCACCAGGGCGGGCGCGTCGTTCACGCCGTCGCCGACCATGGCGACGACCCGACCCTCGGCTTGGAGCCGGCCCACCTCGTCCACCTTGCCGGCGGGCAGCACGCCGGCGAGCACCCGGCCGATGCCGACCCGGGCGGCGATGGCCGACGCGGTGCGGGCGTTGTCCCCGGTGATCATGGCCACGTCGAGACCCATGGCCCGCAGGGCGGCGACCGCCTCGGCGGCGCCATCCCGCAGGGTGTCGGCCACCGCCAGCAGTCCTCGCGCCCGGCCGTCCCAGCCCGCGAACACGACGGTCCTCCCCAGCTGCTCCAGCCGGTCGGCGGCGTCGATCAGCTCGGCGGGCACTTCCATCCCCGACTCCTCCAGCAGCCGCCGACGCCCGACGACCACCGCAGTCCCGCCCACCGACGCCCGGACCCCCGAGCCGGCCACCGCCTCGAACCCGGTGGCCCGTGCGACGTCGAGCGGGCCCTGGCGGGCGGCGGCGACCACGGCCTGGCCGACGGGGTGCTCCGACCCCACCTCGGCGGCGGCGGCTGCGGCCAGAAGCTCGTCCTCCGTCACGCCCTCGGCGGCGACCACGTCGGTGAGCGACATCCGGCCGGTGGTCAGGGTGCCGGTCTTGTCGAACACGACGGTGTCGACGTCCTTGGACCGCTCGAGCACCTCACCGCCCTTCACGAGCACGCCGAGGGCGGCTCCCCTGCCCGTCCCCACCATGATCGCCATGGGGGTGGCCAGGCCCAGGGCGCAGGGACAGGCCACGATCAGCACGGCGATGGCGGCCAGCAGACCCTCGGACGGGCTGTCGGCCAGCACGGCCCAGCCGGCGAAGGTAAGAGCCGCCACGGCCAGGACGACGGGCACGAAGACCCCCGCCACCCGGTCGGCAAGCCGCTGCACGGGCGCCTTCGAGCCCTGGGCCTCGGCCACCAGGGCCACGATCCGCGCCAGGGCGGTGTCGGCGCCCACGGCGGTGGCGCGCAGGGTGAGCACGCCCTGGCGGTTGACCGTCGCGCCCACGACCGGGTCGCCGGGGCGCTTGTCGACCGGCATCGACTCGCCGGTGAGCATCGACTCGTCGACCGCGGACACGCCCTCCACGACCACGCCGTCGATAGGGAGCTTCTCGCCGGGGCGGACGCGTACGACATCGCCCACCCGCAGTTGTTCGACCGGCACGAGGCGCTCGCCGGTGGGCGCGGCGGCATCGACCAGCGACGCCTCCTTCGCACCCAACTCCAGCAGTGCGGTCACGGCCCGGGTGGCCCGACCCTTCGCCCTCGCCTCCAGCCACCGGCCCAGCACGAGGAAGGCGATGATGAGGGCCGCCATGTCGTAGTGCAGGTGTTCGCCGGCGCCGCCCAACAGCTCGGCCGTCGAGAACCCGAAGGCGGCCAGGGTGCCGATGGCGACGAGGGTGTCCATGTTGGCGGCACCGGCCCGGGCCCTCACGAGGGCCCGCCGCAGGAACGGGAATCCCGCCCAGAACTGGACAGGCACCGTGAGCGCGGCCGCCGTCCAGCGCGCCCAGGCGTCGTGCGGCCACAGCCACGTCGAGCGCGACGATCACGAAGGTAAGCGGCCACGCGACCAATACCCGGCGGAGCCAGTCGGCCTGCTCGTCGACGGCGTCGTCGGCGTGATGCCCGTCCCCTGGAGGGGCAGCCGGCTCCGCGCCGTAGCCGATGCCCTCCACCGCGGCGACGAGGTCGTCGACCGCCACCGCCGACGGGTCGAAGTCCACCGTGGCCCGTCCGGTGGCGAAGTTCACCCCGGCCTGCTCGACGCCGGGCTGCCCGGCCAGCACCCGTTCGACCCGGGCCGCGCACGACCCGCACGTCATTCCCGACACGTCGAGCTCGGCGTGCCCGAGGGGACCGAGCTGGTCGACCGCCATCTCAGCTCCGGTCCGGGGCGGTGACCACGTGGTCGTACCGAAGGGCGTTCATCAGCTCGTCGACGATCTCGGCCGTGCGGCCCGACCGCATTGCCTCGGCCACGCAGGTCTCGAGGTGGTTGCGCAGCACGGCCCGGCTGGAGGCCTCCAGCGAGCCCTGGACGGCGGCCAGCTGCTTCATCACGTCGACGCAGTAGGTGTCGGACTCCACCATCCTGATCACGGCGTCGACGTGGCCGCGAGCGCTCCGCAACCGGTTCACCAGTGCCTTCTTGTCGGCTTCATGCATGGGTCTACTCTACCCCACCTGGGGTGGGGTCGACAAACACTGTTGACTGGTGGCGAGAGACGTGCCGACCGCTAACGCAACCGGCGTAGGTCGAGCCGCCGGAGGAGCTGGGCGTTGAGGACGACGACGATGGTCGAGGCGCGCATCGGCACCGCCGCCACTGCCGGCGCCAGGCTCACGCCGGCCCGGGCGAAGGCCCCGGCAGCCACCGGCAGCGCCACCACGTTGTACCCGGCGGCCCACGCCAGGTTCTCGATCATCTTGCGGTAGCTGGCCTCCGACAGCTCGATCACGGCCAGCACCCCGCGAGGGTCGCTGTCGGGAGCTCGAGCTGGTTCCCGAACCAGTCCATGACCATGGGGCTGGTGGCGGGGGCGTCGACTGGGTCGGTCCCGTTCTCGGCACATGACCTGATGGTCCCCGTGACCGGTGTGGTCTCCCGGGGCGCCCGGTGGATGCGAGGTGGATACGGCCGTACCCGGACTTGCCCGGTCGGCGGGCAGAGTTGCCGACCCCGGCGGCTCGGACCAGGCCCGGGTCGCCGGTGGGCGGACGTGTCAGTTACGGGCGAGGAAGGACAGGTCGATCGGGATCCCCATGTACCGGAACGCGGCCAGGAGGGCCACGAAGATTCCCAGCACGACGAGGAAAGCCATCAGCAAGTCGGTGCGATCCTTGAGCATTATCGTCACCTCCGCGCCCCGTATCGGCACGTCGATCGCTCACCTGTAGGCCAAATGACCTATTCGATAGGTCGAATGACCTACTCCGTAGTCGCCCGTCTAAAGCGCGAAGCTGCCCTGGGCCTGCTTCCCACCCTGGGAGGCGATGGCCGCGTACGTGCCCGGCTCGACCTCCAGGACGACGAAGATCCGCTCGAACCGGCTGTCGCCGTCGGCCTCGGCCCCGACGTCGAGCACCACGCTGGGCCCGTCGGTCCGCTTGACGATCATGTCGACGTGGCCAGGGTCCCACCCGACCCCGGTGGCCTTCCATGCCGGCGCCTCCAACGGCTGGGTCTCGCCGGGCGGGATCTCGCCTTTCTGGGCGTACAGGGTGACGACCACCGAGGCCGCCGGGCGGGCGGTGGAGGCGGTGGTATCCGAGGGCGAACCGTCGGTAGCGGCCGTCGTGGCCGTCGTGGCCGCTGTCGTGGCCGAGCCCGCGGCGGTCGTGGCCGCGGGTGCCGTCGTGGCGGTGGTGGCTGTCGAGTCGGTCGTCGTCGAGGTGCCGGGACGGCTGGAGGATGTGGTGGTCTTCTTGTCGTCGTCCGACCCGCCGCAGCCGGCGAGGACCAACGCAAGGACGACGGCCACACCCGCCGTCAGTCGCCGCACAGCACACGCACCGATGTCACGGAGTGTACTGACGTAGGGTCGGAGGGTGGGCTTGTGGAGTTCGCTCGCCGTTCGCCCGGAGTTCACCGCCGGGTCAGCGGCAGATCTATTCCCTTCCCTAACCTTGGCGTTCATGGTCCCCGACAACCCGAGGCACCGCTGAGCACACCACTTCGCCGCCACCGCTCCGACGAGGCCGAGCGCATGGTGCGCGAGGCCCGGGGTATCGCCGCCGCCGCCCTTTCCGAGACGGTGCGCATGCGCCGGGCTCTCGACGCCCTGACCCTCGCCGTCCTGATCTACGACGAGACCGGGACGCTGGTCCTGCACAACCGCCAGCACGGCGAGCTCGAGTCGAACCGCCAGGTCGCGGCGCTGGTGGCGGCCACCGTCGAGCGCCTGGTCGCCGAGACCGGCTCAGGGGGGCCCGCCAGTGAGACCCTCGTCCTGCACGGGCCCCCGCCCCGTACCCTCGACGTCACCGCCGTCCCCCTCGACAGCGACGGCCAGGCGCTGGGCACGATCGCCTTCGTCGAGGACATCTCCGAGCGCCGGCGGCTGGAGGCGGTCCGGCGCGACTTCGCCGCCAACGTCAGCCACGAGCTGCGGACGCCGATCGGAGCCCTGGCCGTGCTCGCCGAGGCGTTGGCGGTGGAGGACGACCCGGCCGTCACCAGCAGGCTCGTGAGCCACATCACCACCGAGGCGGAGCGGGCGGGACGCCTGATCGAGGACCTCCTCGACCTGTCGCGCATCGAGGCCGAGGGCGTGCTCACCGAGGAGCTGGTCGACATCAACGGCGTCAACGACACCGCCGCCGACCGCGTCCTGCCCGTGGCCCGCCGAGCGCGACGTCGACATCGTGGTGACCCGGGCCGATCCGGCGCCCCTGGTACGGGGCGACGAGCGCCAGCTGGTCTCGGCCGTCGCCAACCTGCTCGACAACGCGGTGAAGTACTCGGAGCCGGGCTCCAAGGTCGAGGTCACGAGCAGCCGGTCCGGCGGCTGGGTCCGCCTCGCCGTCCGCGACCAGGGCATCGGCATCCCGGCCAAGGACCTCGAGCGGATCTTCGAGCGCTTCTACCGTGTCGACCGGGCCCGCAGCCGGGAGACAGGGGGCACGGGTCTCGGGCTGGCCATCGTCCGCCACGTCGCCACCAACCACGGCGGCGACGTGCGCGTCCGCTCCCGCGAGGGCGAGGGCTCCACGTTCACACTACGGCTCCCCCTGGCCGACACCTCCGAGACGGACCCTCCTCGGTGAGCGCTCCGCTGAACGACTCCCGTCCCACCGTGCTCGTGGTCGAGGACGAGGAGTCCTTCGTGGAGGCCCTGAGCCTCGGCCTGAGCCGTGAGGGGTTCGCGGTACGGGTGGCCCGCGACGGGGCCGAGGCGCTGGAGCTGTTCGACGCGGAGCGGCCCGACGTCGTCCTGCTCGACCTCATGCTGCCCCGGGTCTCGGGCATCGACGTGTGCCGCCACATCCGGGCCCGTTCGACGATCCCGATCATCATGGTGACGGCCAAGGACTCCGAGGTCGACGCCGTGGTGGGTCTCGAGGTCGGTGCCGACGACTACGTCACCAAGCCGTACCGCCTGCGGGAGCTGGTGGCGAGGGTCCGGGCGGTGCTGCGGCGGGCCACCTCGGGACCCGAGGTCGAGGAGGACGAGTCGTCCGAGGTGCTCGAGGTCGGCGACGTCACGCTCGACCCGGAACGCCATCGCGTGACGGTCCGCAACGGCGAGGTGGCCCTGCCGCTGCGCGAGTTCGAGCTGCTGGAGCTGCTGCTGGCCAACGCCGGCCGGGTGCTCACCCGCGACACCCTCATCGACAGGATCTGGGGCCCCAACTACGTCGGCGACACCAAGACCCTCGACGTCCACGTCAAACGACTGCGCGCCAAGATCGAGGACAACCCGTCGCGGCCCAGCCGGATCACCACCATCCGGGGCCTCGGCTACCGCTACGAGAAGCCAACGCGAGTCTGAGCCGAGGCTCGTCCGAGCCTCACCACACCCCGGGGCACCGTGAGAGTGCAGAAAGGTCGCATATACCGACTTTCTTGCACTCTCACCTCCGGATCGAGACCTACCGGCGACCGGGCCTGCGCCGGGGTCGTGGATCGGCGCAGGCCCGGTCCCAGGAGGAGTCCGGGTCCAGGAGACGGTTCAGACGCCGGCTGTCGCCCCGGCCCGGTTCCGGCGGGGGGACCTGACGCCGGCCCGGAGTGCTTCGGCCACGCCCGTCTTGCCGCTGACGCGGGGACCGACGATGCACGAGGCGGTCACGTATCCGGCGGCCAGGAGGGTTGCATCGCTGCGGATGTCCGCGACGTCGCCCGGAGCGGAGATCCTGAGGTGCAGCCGGCCCATATCACCCGCTCGCAGGCCGGCCAGCGGGGCCTGGACCGTGCTTACGTGTGCCAGCGGCGCCTCGCGCACGCCGGTGACCTCCAGCGTGGGCACGTCGGGCACGTTCACGTTCAGCACGGTGCCCGCCGGGGCTCGCAGCAGCCAACCCATCGCCGCTGCGGCCACGTCGACCGCGGTCGCCCAGCACCGAGGCTGGCTCGATGCCAGGCTGACGGCGAGCGCCGACACCCGCAGGTTGCCAGCCGTGAGGGCGGCACCGACCGTGCCCGAGTGCAGCACGCCGAGCCCGGTGTTGGACCCGCGGTTGATGCCGGAGACGACGATCCGAGGCGCAGCGCCGAGCGCTCCCGACAGCCCGGCCATCACGGCCAGCGCCGGCGGGCCGTGCACCGAGTACGAAGGCGCATCGACGCCATCGATGTCGACCCTGGAAACGAGGATGCCCTCCTCCAGCCACGCCGGGCTGACGGCTGCACCGCTGCCGCTGCGGTCCTCGACCGGCGCCGCCACGACCACATCCCCGATCCGCGCTGCCGCCCTCGCCAGCGCCGCGAGGCCCGGGGCGCCGATGCCGTCGTCGTTGGTGACCAGCACCGTGGGGACCACCGAAGGGTGCCGGTCTCGACCCTGGCCGTCGTGTGCCCCGGTCGTGGGGGGAAGTGCCCGGATCAGCGTGACGGCCATGGCGAGGAGTCTGCGCCGCCGAAGTGACCTCCCCATGACCGGTGGCCGGAGGGGAGCTGAACACCGCGTGAAGAGAACGCTCCCATGCATCGCCGGCCAGGCACCGTTTATCGTGTGCCACGACAAGTACGATGATCAGGGCGACTTCGCTCCATACGGGCCAGTAGCGCCCCGAGCCCCATGTCGCGGCGACCCCGAGGGAGCTCAACATGACGCACCCCGCACCGTCCTCATCGCACCAAGCGGAGGAGGCCTCGCAACCTGGCACCGCCGGAGTCCTGCGCGAGTTCCCCGCGCACCGATCGACTCTCCCTACCTCAACCGGGAGCTGTCGTGGCTGGACTTCAACGGCCGGGTCCTCGCCCTGGCCGACGACGCCCGCGCCCCGGTGCTCGAGCGGGTCAAGTTCCTCGCCATCTTCAGCAGCAACCTCGACGAGTTCTTCCAGGTCCGGGTGGCCCTGCTGAAGGAGCAGCAGGACGCCAAGATCGGCGGCACGTCGCCCGACGGGCTGACACCCTCGGAGCAGCTCCGCCTCATCAGCACCCAGGTGGCTGCGCTGCTCGACCGGCAGGAAGAGATCTTCGCCAAAGGCGTCGTTCCCGCCCTGGCCGAGGCCGGCATCGCCCTCTCCGACTGGGAGTCCCTCGACGAGGACGACCGCGCCTACCTGGTCGACATCTTCGAGACCCGGATCTTCCCTGTGCTCACGCCCCTCGCGGTCGACCCCGGCCATCCCTTCCCCCACATCTCGAGCCTGTCCCTGAACCTCGCCGTGGTGGTCCGCAACCCCCGCAGCGGGGAGCGCCGATTCGCCAGGATCAAGATGCCGCCCCTGCTCCCACGCTTCATCGCGGTGCCCGACAAGCAGCGCCTGATCCCGATCGAGCAGGTCGTCGCCGCCCGGCTCGACGTGCTGTTTCCCGGCATGGAGATCGAGTCCCACTGCGCGTTCCGGGTCACCCGCAACGCCGACCTCGACATCGAGGAGACCGACGCCGACGACCTGCTGGAGGCGATCGACATGGAGCTGCGGCGCCGGCGCTTCGGCAACGCGGTCCGCCTCGAGGTCGACAGCACCATGCCGGACGACGTCCGGGAGCTGCTGACCCACGAGCTCGACCTTCGTGACAGCGACGTGTACGAGACGGAGGGCCTCCTCGACCTCGGGGACCTGTGGGCCCTGCACGGCCTCGACCGGCCTGACCTGAAGGACGAGCCGTGGATACCCGTCGTGCCCCCGGCCCTGGCCAGCATCGACGAGCCGGGCGAGGACATCTTCGCCGTCCTGCGGCGCCGCGACGTCGTCGTGCACCACCCCTACGAGTCGTTCACGGCCTCCACCGAGGCATTCATCCGCCAGTCCGCCGCCGACCCCAACGTCCTGGCCATCAAGCAGACCCTCTACCGCACGTCCGGCGACAGCGCCATCGTCAAGGCCCTGATCGACGCGGCCGAGGCCGGCAAGCAGGTGGTGGTGCTGGTCGAGCTCAAGGCCCGGTTCGACGAGAAGGCCAACATCGCCTGGGCGAGGGCTTTGGAGCACGCCGGCGTGCACGTCGTCTACGGGCTCGTCGGGCTCAAGACCCACACCAAGACGGCCCTGGTGGTGCGGGAGGAGGCCGACGGTCTCCGCCGCTACTGCCACGTGGGCACCGGCAACTACAACTCCACGACCGCCCGGCTGTACGAGGACATCGGGCTCCTGTCGGCCGACCCCGACCTGTGCTCGGACCTGACCCACCTGTTCAACTTCCTCACCGGCTACAGCCGCCACGTCCAGTACAAGCGCCTGCTGGTGGCCACCACGTCGCTGCGCACCCGCCTCACCGAGCTCATCCGCAACGAGGTCAACGCCCCCGAGGGCGCCGGGCGGATCGTGATGAAGATGAACAGCCTCGTGGACTGGGACCTGATCTCCGCCCTGTACGAGGCCTCGTCCGGTGGCGTGAAGATCGACCTGATCGTGCGAGGCATCTGCTGCCTGCGCCCCGGTGTCCCCGGACTGTCGGAGAACATCAAGGTGCGGTCGATCGTGGGCCGCTACCTGGAGCACTCGCGCATCTTCGCCTTCGGCGGGCGCGACGAGCGGCACTACTACATCGGCTCCGCCGACCTCATGCCTCGGAACCTGGACCGGCGGGTGGAGGCGGTCACGCCGGTGAGCGATCCTGCCCTCACCGCCCGGCTGCAGGAGATCCTCGACGTCGACCTGGCCGACGACACGCTGGCCTGGGAGCTGGGCCCCGACGGCGAGTGGCGCCACGTGCCTCCGGGCCGGGGCTTCAACACCCACGACCGGCTGCAGGAGCTGACCCTCGCCCGGGCCCGCCGCGACCCCGAGCGCAAGGCGAGGGCCACGCCCAGCCTGATGGCGTGACGCCGCGGCCAGGTGCATGAGAGCAGCCACATGAAGGCAGCAACGGAGACCGAGACCAAGCTGGCGGCGTGGGCCGGCTTCGCCCTGCCCGACCTCACCGGCGTCCTCGACGGGGTGACGGCCAGGCCGTTCCCGGAGCGGGTGCTGGAGGCCACCTACTACGACACCGCCGACCTGCGCCTGGCCCGCTGGGGCGCCAGCCTCCGCTACCGCACCGGCGACGGCACGGGGTGGACGGTCAAACTGGCAGACGGGAAGCTGGCCGAGGGAGAGGACGGCCCCGCCCTCGTGAGGCGGGAGATCACCTTCCCGGCCGCGGCCGCCGGGCCGGTCCCGGCCGAGGCCGGCAACCTGGTGAGGGCCTACGCCCGGAGGGCCCCGCTGGTGGCGTCGGCCCGGCTCCGCACCCGCCGGCGAGGGTTCGAGCTGCTCGACGCCGAGGGCCAGCGGCTGGCCGAGGTCGTCGACGACGAGGTCTCGGTCTTCGAGGGCACGCACCTGGCCAGCCGCTTCCGCGAGCTCGAGGTCGAGGTCGACCAAGGCGCCGACCCGGCCCTGATGGCAGCCGTGGTGGACGCCCTCCTCGCCGCCGGTGCGGGCGAGGTCGAGCCGATCTCGAAGGTGGTGCGGGCGCTCGGGGCCAGGGCCCGGCAGCCGCCCGAGCTCGTCGCCCAGGACCTGCCCGACGACGCCACCGCCGCCGACGTGGTGCGCTCGGCCATCACCGCTTCGGTCATCCGCATCCTCCGCCACGACGCCGGTGTCCGCATCGGCGACGACCCCGAGGACGTCCACCAGGCGCGGGTGGGCACCCGCCGGCTCCGCTCCGACCTCAAGACGTTCAGGTCCCTGCTCGACCCGGAGTGGCTGGAGGAGATGCGCACCGAACTGCGGTGGCTGGGCGGCGCGCTGGGTGAGGTGCGCGACGCCGACGTCCTGCTCGAACGGCTCCGACGCCAGGTGGCGTCCCTGGCCGAGGCCGACGCCCCCGGGGCGGCCACGCTGGTGCGGCGGTTGGCCCACCAGCGGGAGACGGGCAGGGCCGAGCTGCTCGAGGCCATGTCCGGCCCCCGCTACGTGGAGCTGCTCGACCGGCTGGTGGCGGCCGCCCAGGACCCCCCGCTGCTGCCCGAGGCCGACCAGAAGGCGGCGACGCTCCTGCCCAACCTCGTCCGCAAGCCGTGGAAGAAGCTGGCCCGCGCCGTCTCCGCGCTCGGGGACCCCCCGGTCGACGAGGAGCTGCACAACGTCCGCATCCAGGCCAAGGCCTGCCGGTACGCCGTCGAGGCGGTGGCGCCGGTGATCGGCAAGCCGGCCAAGGACATGGCCAAGGCGGTGGCCGAGGTGCAGGGCGTGCTCGGCGACCACCAGGACGCGGTGGTGGCGGAGGGATGGCTGCGGGAGGCCGCCGAGGCAGCCGACGTCTCCAAGCTCGTGGCCGGGGAGCTGATCGCCCTCGAACGGGTCGAGGCCGACGTTTCGAGGCGGGAATGGTGGTATGCGTGGAGGCAAGCACGGGAGCCGCACCTGCGGAGATGGCTGAAGTAGGGCGCCGCTTACGGCGCTGGCGCCGCTTACGGCCGTGGCGGCGCGTCCGTGCCGGCGGGGGCGTGGTGTGGCGCCCACGGCCCGGCGACGGGTCGGTCGAGGTCATCCTCGTGCACCGCCCGCGCTACGACGACTGGAGCCTGCCCAAGGGCAAGGTCGACGGGAACGAGACCGAGCACGCCGCCGCCCTGCGGGAGGTCGAGGAGGAGACCGGCCTGCGCTGCGACGCCGGTCCCGAGCTGCGCGGCGCCCACTACCTCGACCGCAAGGGCCGGTACAAGACGGTCAGGTTCTGGGCCATGACGCCAGTGGCGGCGACCCCCGACGACTGGTCGTTCGTGCCGAACAGGGAGGTCGACGCCGTCCGTTGGGTGTCGCCCGCCGAGGCGGAGGCCCTGATGAGCTACGACCGTGACCGCCAGGTGCTGAAGTCGTTCCGGCCACCGGCGCCGCCAAACCGATGACCGACGGATGACGGTCCCGCTTCTGGTGGTGCGGCACGCCTACGCCGGCGACCGCGAGAAGTGGGATGGCCCCGACGGGCGCCGCCCACTGACCGGCAGGGGCCGACGCGAAGCCGCCGGCCTCGTCGACGTGCTGGCGCCGTTCCGGGTGGAGCGCATCGTGTCCAGCTGGTACGTGCGGTGCCTGGAGACTGTGGTCCACCTGGCGTGCGACCGGCGCCTGCCGGTCGACGTCGACGCCGCCCTGGCCGAGGGCAGCCCTCCTGCCGACGTCATGGCCCTCGCCCGGCGCTCGGCGGGGACGGTCTCGGTGCTCTGCACCCACGGCGACGTCATCGAGAACCTCTTCTCCTGCCTCCAGGCAGAGGACGGAGTCGACCTCGGCGACGATCCCCCCCTCGCCAAGGGCTCGACGTGGGTGCTCGAGGCCGACGGCGGTCGCTTCGTACGCGCCCGGTACCTGCCGAAACCCTGACCCGCCAGTTCACCCGACGTTCGTCGGACGGTGCCCGACCGGACACCTTCCGTCCGTACCATGCCTCGACATGCGTATCGCCGCCATCGACCTTGGCTCCAACTCGTTCCATCTCGTGGTGGTCGATGCGTCGAAACCGGGGAGCCTGAAGTCGCTCCTGCGCGACAAGGAGATGCTCCGGCTGGGCGACGTCGTCAGCCGGGAGGGCAGGGTCACCGAGGCGGCCCTGGCCCGGGCCATCGCCACCATCCGCCGTTTCAAGTCGCTGGCCGACTCCCAGGGCGTCACCGAGCTGGCCGCCTGCGCCACCAGCGCCATCCGCGAGGCCGACAACGGCGGCGAGGTGGTCGACGCCATCTACGCCGAGACGGGCGTGCGGGTACGGGTCCTGAGTGGCATGGAGGAGGCCCGCCTGATCCTCGGGGCGGTTCGGGCCAGCGTGCTGATCGACCCCGGGCCGGCCCTGTGCCTCGACCTCGGCGGCGGGAGCCTGGAGATCATGGTGGGCGGCTCCGGGGGCCTCCTGCACGCCGCGACCCTCCCGCTCGGCGTCGCCCGCCTGTCGGCCGAGCTGGTGGCCCACGACCCCCCGTCGGTGCACGACGCCCGCCGCCTCCGCGAGCGCCTGACCGCCACCCTGGCGCCGGTGGCCGAAGAGACCGCGGCGCTCCGCCCCACCATGGCCGTCGGCACCAGCGGCACGTTCTGCGACCTGGCCCGCATCGTGGTCGCCCGCCGTACGGGTGTCGTCCCCGTGTCGGTCAATCAGGTCACGGTGAGCCGGGAGGAGCTACTTGTCGTCCACGACGCGGTCATGGCCGCCGACGCCGGCCAGCGGGCGCGCATCCCCGGTCTCGACGCTCGCAGGGTCGACCAGATCCCTGCCGGGTCGATGGTGACCACCGTGGCCATGGAGCTGTTCGGTGTCTCCGAGCTGACCGTCAGCGAGTGGGCCCTCCGCGAGGGCATGGTGCTCGACGTCATCAGCCGCTTCGACCCCGCGGTCTGGACCAGCGACCCCCGCGCCATCCGCCGGTCCTCGGTGCTCGGCCTGGCCCGCCGCTGCGGCTGGGACGAGGCCCACGGGCGCCAGGTCGCCCGCCTGGCGACCCAGCTGTTCGACAGCACCACGGCCCTCCACGGGCTGGGGCTCGACGATCGGGAGCTCCTCGAGCACGCCGCCCTCCTCCACGACATCGGCCACCACGTGGCCCACGAGTCCCACCACAAGCACACCTGCTACCTCATCCAGCACGGGCGGCTGCGGGGGTTCGACCCCGAAGAGGTCGACGCACTGGCCTGCGTGGCCCGCTACCACCGCCGGGGCGACCCGAAGCCGTCCCACGAGCCCTACGGGTCGCTCCCCGCGGCCCGCCAGGCGCAGTTCGGCACGCTGGCCACCCTCCTCCGGATCGCCGACGGCCTCGACTTCGGCGCACGCAGGGGCGGTCGAGGACGTGCACGCCGAGCTCGCCGGCTCCCGCGTCCGCGTCACCGTCGAGGGAAGGGGCGACCTGCAGCTGGAGCTATGGGGCGCACGGCGCAAGCGGATGCTGTTCGAGAAGCTCTACGGCAGCCGCATCGAGTTCCACGCCCGCCAGCCCTCGCTCATCGCCGGCTGACTTCTCGCCGACCGCCATGTCTGGGCGTGGGCGGCGGCGGAGCGCCGCCCGGACGAGCACCGTCACCATCGCCGCCGCCGTGACCAGCACCAGGACGGCGGCGTGCTCGGCGGCCAGGGACGCCAAGGCGTCGGCCGGCCCGGCAACCGCCCGGCCGGCGGCGTAGAGCGCGAGCAGCTGCACCAGCGTGCCGCCGAGCGCCGCCGCCGCCACCCGCCGGTGCGGCATGCCGCTGGCGCCGGCCAGCACCAGGAACTTCCCGCTCGGCGACAGGGCGACGATCGGCAGACCGATCCGGTGCCAGGCCCGAAGTCCCAGGGCGATCATCCGGCGAGATCCCGCCCGCCGCTGGGCCAGCTCGGTCAGACGAGGACCGTGGAGACGACCGAGCAGGTAGTGCGACGGATCGGCGGCGGCCAGCCGGAGCAGCCCCACGACGAGGAAGAGGCCCAGTGGCACGCGGCCGGCGGCGACGGTCAGGTACAGGGTCCGGGGCGCCAGCACGACGAGGACAAGGGGGTTGGCCACCAGCAGGTGCGGCGCCAGCACGGTGCCGACCAGCGAGGAAGCGGTGAGAAGGGCCAACGGGACCGACAGCACCGCCGTGGCTCTCGCCGGGCCTCCCGACAACCGCACGCCAGGAGTCTCCCGGGCGCCCGTGACCCCAGGGTGGACTGCGTCGCGGTCGCGGGTGAACGACCGGCGAACGTTGTCCACAGCCGTGGACCGCCGGGCCGTTGTTCACCTGCCGTTCACCGTCGATACCTTTCGGTGTCATCCACAGGCTCTACAGTCGCCGTTCTCATGAGCACGGAGGTCAGCCCCGACACGCGGGCTGTGGTGGCGAACGTAGGGCGGCCGATCGACGTGCCGAGCCGTCCTGCGGAGTCCTCTTCCTCGGGCGGAGAGCCTGAGATGGACGGCGCCCCCGTGTTCTCGCTCCAGGACCTCCACGTGTTCTACGGCAAGTTCCGGGCCGTGCGCGACGTGAACCTGGAGGTCAGGTCCAACAAGATCACGGCGTTCATCGGCCCGTCCGGCTGCGGGAAGACCACCGTCCTGCGCTGCCTGAACCGCATGAACGACCTCATCGCCGGCGCCCACATCGAGGGCAAGATCCTGTTCCACGGTCTCGACCTGTACGACCCGGCTGTCGACGCGGTCGAGGTCCGCAGGCGCATCGGGATGGTGTTCCAGAAGCCGAACCCGTTCCCCAAGTCGATCTTCGACAACGTCGCCTTCGGGCCGCGTATCGCCAACATGAAGGGCGACCTGGGAGACATCGTGGAGCAGGCCCTGCGCAAGGCTGCGCTCTGGGACGAGGTCAAGAACCGGCTGAAGTCGTCGGCCCTGGAGATGTCGGGCGGCCAGCAGCAGCGCCTGTGCATCGCCAGGACGATCGCCACCCAGCCTGAAGTCATCCTCATGGACGAGCCCTGCTCGGCCCTCGACCCGATCGCCACCACCCGCATCGAGGACCTGATGCAGGAGCTCAAGAACGACTTCACCATCGTGAT
Organism: uncultured Acidimicrobiia bacterium; assembly: GCA_963825765.1. Taxonomy (GTDB): domain Bacteria; phylum Actinomycetota; class Acidimicrobiia; order Acidimicrobiales; family AC-14; genus CAWGUU01. The sequence continues at coordinate 4,099 of CAWGUU010000005.1, read as the reverse complement.
CGTCACCCACAACATGCAGCAGGCAGCCCGCGTGAGCGACAAGACTGCGTTCTTCACCGCCGAGGTCAACCCCGAGTCCGACACCCGCACGGGCGTGCTGGTCGAGTTCGACGACACCCAGAAGATCTTCACCACCCCGAGCGAAGAGCGCACCGAGGCCTACATCACAGGCCGGTTCGGCTGAAGATGACCGAGACCCGCAAGGTCTTCCACGAGGAGCTGGCGGAGCTGTGCGAGGACGTCATCCGACTGTCGGCCATGGCCTCCGAAGCCATACAGACCGGCACCGCCGCGCTGCTGGAGTACGACCTTGCCGGGGCCGAGCGGGTGATCGCCGGCGACGAGAGCCTGGACGCCCTGGCCCACGACATGGAGGAGCGGGTCTACCTCATGCTCGCCCGCCAGCAGCCGATGGCCGTCGATCTGCGGACGCTGGTGACGACGGTGCGCGTCGTGCACGAGCTCGAGCGCATCGGCGACCTGATGATCAACATCGCCAAGGCCACCCGGCGTCTCTACCCTCATCGCATCGACCCACGGATCCGAGGCCTCGTCGACAGGATGCGGGAGCAGGCCACGATCCAGCTGAGCGTGGCCACCGACGTGTTCGCCGAGCGTGACCCGGTGCGGGCCAAGGCTCTTGCCGACATGGACGACGTCATGGACGACCTCCAGAAGGAGTTGTTCCGCGCCATCTTCAGCATGCCTGTCACCGACGAGGGCACGCTGCACCTCGTCGTCCAGTTGGCCCTCGTGGGCAGGTACTTCGAGCGCATCGCCGACCACGCGGTGAACATCGCCGGGCGGGTCGGCTACATGGTGACGGGGAGGCTGTACGCCAACGATCCGGTCGGCAACGGGGGGCCGGTGGCCGGCAGCCAGCCCTTCTCCTGAGGGGGACCGGTGCGCAACGAACGCCGTCCGATCGGACTTCACCGTCCGTTCACCGGTCATTCATCCATCGGCCAGTCCGAGGACAATCCCGCTCCGTACCCTGCGGCCCCTGAGACTCGACGAAGGGGGAGGTTGGAAACCATGCCGAGAAGCACCCACATCACCAGGCCGGGGGTCACCAAGCTGCTGGCTGCAAGTGTCATCCTGGCCATGGCCGCGGTTGCGTGCGGGAGCAGCAAGGACACGGGGACGTCGACGGGCTCGACCCAGGTGCCCCTCGCGGCCGCGACGCTGAACGGCTCGGGAGCCACCTTCCCGAAGGTCTTCTACGAGGAGTCGATCGAGGCGTACAAGACGGTGCAGCCCACCGTCATCGTGAACTACGCCGGCGGCGGATCCGGCAAGGGCCGCCAGGAGCTGCAGGACGGTGTGGTCGACTACGCCGGCACCGACGGCATCGTCAAGGCCGAGGACGTGCCCAAGTACAAGGGTGAGTTCCTCTACGTGCCCACGATCGCGGCACCCATCACGGTCTCCTACAACCTCTCGTCCGTACCCAACCTGGAGCTCGACGCCGACACCATCGCCAAGATCTTCCAACGCGAGGTCAAGCAGTGGGACGACCCCGCCATCAAGGCGCTGAACCCCAAGGCGACGCTGCCCGGCACCGCCATCACGGTCGCCCATCGCTCGGACGGCTCGGGTACCACGGAGAACTTCACCAAGTACCTGGTCGCCGCGTCCCCGACGGTGTGGACGCTGAAGTCGGGCTCCACCGTCGAGTGGCCGGCCGACACCCAGGCCGGCAACGGCAACCAGGGAGTCGCGCAGATCGTCAAGACCACCGACGGCGCCGTGGGTTACGTCGACCTCTCCGACGCCGTCGCCACCGCGTTGCAGACGGCGGCGGTCGAGAACAAGGACGGCAAGGCGGTCAAGCCCACCGTCGCCGGTGCCACCGCCGCGCTCCAGAACGTCACCGTCAACCCGGACGGCACCTACAACCCGCTCAACGCCGGGGGTGCCGACTCCTACCCCATCACCGCCCCGACCTGGATCATCGTGTACAAGAACCAGACCGACAGGGCAAAGGGCGACGCCGTCAAGAGCTTCCTGACCTTCCTGGTGACCGACGCCCAGGACTTCGCCGGCGACATCGACTTCGCCAAGCTCCCGACGAACGTCCAGGACAAGGCCAAGTCCCAGATCGCCCTCATCGCCGCCCCGGCCTGACATTGAAGCCACCCGTGCGTACCGACTGACGTGTCGTCCCCCGTCCTCACCAAGCCGCAGGCCGTACCACCGGAGGATGGCCCGCGGCTGACGGGCACCCGGCGGAGGCTCGGCGACAGCGCCTTCAGGTGGGCGGCGCTCGCCAGCGGGCTGTCGGTACTCGTCATCCTCCTGCTCATCGCCGTCTCGACGGTGACCGAGGCGTGGCCGGCGTTCCAGGCCGAGGGCATCGGCTTCATCATCGGCTCGCGGTGGGCTCCCAGCGTCGACGTCTACGGCTCGCTGGCCTTCGTCGCCGGCACCCTGATCGTCTCCGCCGTCGCGCTCTTCTTCGCAGTCCCCATCAGCATCGGGATCGCCCTGTTCCTGTCCGAGCTGGCGCCGCGGCGCCTGCGCAAGCCGGTCATCTACCTGGTCGACCTGCTGGCGGCGGTTCCTTCGGTGGTCTTCGGCCTGTGGGGCCTTGTGGTCCTGGCCCCGAGAATCGTCAAGGTCTACGACGTCGTCGCCGGCTGGGTCGAGCCCATCCCGATCCTGAACGTCGTCTTCGGCTCGCCCACCGCAGGCCGCAGCTTCATGACCGCCGGTCTCATCCTGGCGCTCATGGTCACCCCGATCATCACCTCCCTCACGAGGGAGGTGTTCGACACCGTCCCCGCCGGCCAGAAGGAGGGCGCGTTCGCCCTGGGTGCCACCCGCTGGGAGATGATCCGGGGGGCGATCCTCCCCCACAGCCGGGCCGGCGTCACGGGGGCGGTCATGCTCGGCCTCGGGCGGGCGATGGGCGAGACGATCGCCGCCGCCTTGGTCATCGGGTCGAGCGCCCAGCTCACCGCCCGTCTGTTCAGCCCGGGGGACGCTCTCGCCGCCGTCATCGCCAACCAGTTCGGCGAAGCCGGTGGGCTGCACCGCTCGGCCCTGATCGGCCTGGGCGTGGTGCTCTTCGCCATGACGATCGTCGTGAACATCTTCGCCAGGGCGGTCATCGTCCGCGCACCGGCGAGCAAAGGCAAGAAGTCGAGATGACCGGCCCTCGCCTCAGCCCCCTCGACCTCAGCTCGGCCAACGTCCAGCGCAGCCGCCGAGTCAGGAACCACCTGGCGACGACGTTCGTGTACGGGTCGATCCTTGTCGCCGCCATCCCGTTGGGATTCGTCTTCTTCTACGTCCTCAGCAAGGGCATGTCCGTCGTCGACCTCGAGTTCCTGACATCGGACATCCCGGCCATCTCCCGGCGCCCCGGGCCGGGCATGGGCCCTGCCATCGCCGGCACCCTTGTCATCACTCTCACCGCCACCCTGATGGCGGTGCCACTTGGGATCCTCGCCGCCGTCTACATCGTAGAGTACGGCCAGGGACGCAGGCTGGCGGGGGTCATCAGGTTCCTGAGCGACGTCATGACCGGCGTCCCGTCCATCGTGATGGGACTGTTCGTCTACACCGTCTGGGTCCTGCGGTTCGGCCAGTCCGGCTTCGCCGGGGCGCTGGCGCTGGCCTGCCTGATGCTTCCGATCGTCATCCGGTCCACCGAGTCGATGCTGCGCCTCGTTCCAGACGACCTGCGGGAGGCGAGCGCGGCGCTCGGAGCCAGCAAGTCGCGCATGATCCTCACCGTCGTGCTGCCGGCGGCGCTGCCGGGCATCACCAGCGGCAGCCTGCTGGCGGTGGCCAGGGCGGCGGGGGAGACCGCTCCCCTCCTGTTCACCATCGGCGCCGCCCGAGCCCTGAACCTCGACGTGATCGAGGGCCCGAACACCGCGCTGTCGACGCAGATCTTCTCCAACGCCACCCTGCCGTTCGTCGGGGCCCAGGACCGGGCCTGGGGGGCGGCGCTGACCCTGATCGTGCTCGTGCTGATCCTCACGATCGTCGCCAGGATCATCTCCAGCCGCTTCACCGTGCGCTAGGAGCCGATGGGAATCAAACTCGGGGCATGGACAGCGACGCGCTCCGGGCGCTCCAGGCGCCCCTG